>NZ_JACSQM010000002.1 GCF_014836645.1 Fictibacillus norfolkensis | reverse complement strand
GCCCTAAAGAATATAGAGCTGAAGCCGCTTAGCTGGTTTTTATTATTTTCACTGTCTACTTGACAGGGTGCAGTTCATTGATCTCAGCTGCTTTTTTCTTTTTTTACAAAAAAGACTTCCCCATCATCTTGCAGCTGTGCGAAAAAGACCTCTTTAACATCTTGATAACCCGCACTCTTCAATTGCTGATCTAACCAATCATCTGACAAATTGTATTCTTTAAAAGGCTGATCTATTTTTTCTCCGTTCGAGATCAACATAGCCGGTAAATATTGCGGAGCTTCTGGCGGTATGTTTAGATCTTCTTTTGTGACAGAATCTTTGAGCGGCTTCTTTAACACACTGAGTTGTCCGTTAGGCTCCATGACAGCATATTCTACCTCAGTAATATCAAAGACCGCACTGATCCTGAGCAGCATCAATAAGTCATCCATAGACATCTGCATGCGTTTAAGCTCTTTTTGCATAATCTGCCCTTTTTTTATAACGATAGTCGGCTGACTCTTAGTTAGTTTTGTAAGCAGGGGGGAATGGCGATTGAGAAATTCTATGCCGAACACGGCCAACGCCCAGAAGCTCAGAGACGCCAAACTTTCCCAAACCGTAATCTCTTTATGAACGACCATGTCTCCGATGATATTTCCCATTGCGATACCTGTTGCATAGTTAAAAAAAGTAAGCTCACCAAGCTGCTTTTTTCCGAGCAATCTCATGAGCATCAATAAAAAGGCAAAGCCTAGAACTGTTCGGTAGATCGTGATTAAGATTCCTTCCATCGTCATCCCTCATTTAATATGTGCTGTTATCAGGATGCCCAAAGTAAAATAAGACAAACAAAAAAGAGCGAACATATTGTCCGCTCTTCTCTTTATTTGCCAAAATGCATACGGAAATGGATCAATTTTTTTAACATAAAGAATGCTAAAACGCCACCTATTGCTGCGGATAGATAATAGCCAATAAGTGATCTAGAATCATAGTCGCCAAATATACCGCCACCTAACATACCGAATGTTAGAGCAAAGCATAATACAACGCCAAAGGTGAAGAATCCTCTTCCTTTTTCAAAAACAAGTAATCTACCGTTGTTTTCGTTCTTTGTTCTGCTAAAGAGCCATGTTCCAAAAGCTACGGATAGAATCGTATAAGCGAGTGGGATCAGTAACATGACATATGGTATATGTGAGGAATCAGTAAAAGAATTATCTGAGAGATCTATATAATAACGAAATTCTATAATAGGAATTGGCAGTGTGAAACTGTTGATCAAATCGTTAAATAATACAGTAGATGGTGAATTATGATTGATAGAAATCCCGTGATATTCTAAAAATGAAACTATAAGAGATATAAAACCGAGTGGAAAGAATAAAAAGATCCCACTCAATACTAGTTGAGAAATTAAATTTCCTGCAATCGTTCCAATAAAAAGACTAAAAGAGAAAATAGCGATCGAGAACGGAATAACCACCAACATGAATTTCAAAAGAAATGCAGCATCTGTTACTTCTGAAAGAATAGTAAACTTTACAATTAGCATACATAATAGCAAGTTAATTAACAGACCTGTTATGATATGACCTACTCCAAAAATCCATTTTGATAGAAAGATATCTTTACGTTTAAAAGGGAGTGAGAACGTTAGGTCAGTCGCATGAGTCGTTCTTTCACTGCCAACTAGAAGAGCAGCTAATCCTACGATAAAAAATAAGAAAACTACGATATCTGCACCAGTAAAATGAAAGTTTAAGAAATAGTTTTCAGGTGCATCCGCATAAGGATCATTTTTTTGAGTTAACATGGTTTGGGCTTTTCCAAAAAAAGAATACGGCAGAAACAGAAACAACGAAATATAGATTCCCCAAACAGCAGGGCTTCCAAGTTTTTGGTTCCTCATCCACAATGCTTTATGAAACATGTGATTCACCTCCAAGTGTTGAAATGAAAATATCTTCGAGTGTCATAGGTAGTTCTTCTAGTAATAATGGGTTCTCCTGATTCAACTTTTCAAGTGTCGCGTCAATGTTACCTTTGATCATCAATGTATAGACACGTCCTGTTTGATTTATGATGTTCACGTTGTTCAATTGCTCAATCTTTTCAGGCAAAGAGTGTTTGTAAACAACTTGAACTTTACGGAACGATGTTTTCGCATCCTCGATAGAGGTTGTGGATTCAATTCGTCCTTCTTTAATCATGATAAGAACATCTGCCATCTTCTCTACTTCCTCTAGATGATGAGTAGAGATGAGGACGCATAGCTGTCGCTCGCTCACTTCTTCAATAATAAATTGCAAGATATTTCTTTTCACGATAGGATCAAGTCCATTTGTTGGTTCATCTAAAATGATCAGATCCGATTTCGTTGAAAAAGAAAGGATCATTAAGAACAGCGCCTTCATTCCTTTGGAGTATGTTCTAATCTTTTTATTCTTAGGAAGTTTAAAGCGGTCTAGAAGAGAGTAGAAGTACACAATATCAAAATCTTCATAAATCGCATCATAAAGCTTTACGATCTCTTTAACGCTATAGCTCTTTAAAATCTCAGTTGAGTCAGGTACATACGTAATCTTTTGTTTGATCTCAGGATTTTGATGAATATTTGTATCATTAAAGAGCACTTGCCCCTCATCTGGATCTAATATCCCTGCGATTACACGAAGCAGCGTAGACTTTCCAACACCGTTTCTTCCGACCAAACCTGCAATCGTACCTGGTTCAAGTGTAATGTTCACATGGTCTAACACTTGAGACCCTTCTATCGTTTTACTGATATTATTCACTCTCAGCATGATTGTCTTTACCCCCAAGCTCTTCTGAATAGTTTTTCAACCACTTTGATAATGTTTGGTGATCGATACCTAGATAGGAAGCTTCAATAAATAGCTGTTTCAGCTGTTGTTTCAGTTCCATAATCTTCTGATCATCTGCTTTAGGTATGATAGAAGCGGAAACGAACGTGCCTTTGCCTCTCAAGGTCTCAATAATCCCTTGGCGCTCTAATTCTTGATAAGCCTTACTCACTGTATTTGGATTGATCAGTAATGTTCCTGATAGTTCGCGTACCGAAGGCAATTTTTCTTCTGGCAACAAAATTTCTCGCAAGATCAATTCCTTGATCTGATGAACGACTTGTTCCCATATAGGTGTATTGCTTCGGGGATCTAAATTTAATATCATGTTATCCCACCTTTATATACTATATGTGTGTATTACTGTGTATAGTACACTTATAACATACAAGATTAGTAAATTTATGTCAACGTACATTTCTTTACTTTTTTTGAGTAGGATTACTACAATGAAAGAAGGAGGGATGAGACGTGAAATCGATTATTGATGATGCAAAGTTACTTATTTTTGACTTGGACGGAACGTTATATGAAGATACAGACCATTTTGATTATTACTGCCGTTTGTTACAACAAAGAGTGTCTGATGAGAAACAGAAAGCTTTTTGGGATACATATGAAAATATGAAGAAAGGAACACATCCCGTTGCGATCGGTAAAGTGTATGATATCAAGAATGATGCAAGTATTACGGTTGATCCTATGACACTGCAAGTAACAAAAGTAACATCCTTTGATGGAGAAGAGTGGTCACAGGATAGAGTAAGAGCAGAATTCTCAGGGGAACTTGTGTATGACTTCGAACGATTGATTGCGATTGGTGATGGATGGTGGCTGCCATATGCTACAGCTATGCATTTCGGCCTGAAACAAGCAGATACGTGGGAATGCTACAACGCTACAAAAAATTATATGGTAACCGATCAGTTCCAGCTATCGAAAACACCAGGTCTTAAACAGGCATTACAACGTTTAAAAGAGAAGAAAAAGGTAGTCCTCTTAACGAACAGTGAAAGAGAAGATGTGAAACGCTTGTTACATGAGTTAGAGCTTCATGACCTGTTTCATGCTCTTTATACGGAGAGTGAAAAGCCGTTAAAGACAAAAGAAAAATTAAAGTCGATATTGAATGAATACGGCATACAGCCACATGAAGCAGTATCGATTGGTGATAATTTTATTAATGAAATCGCACCAGCACTTTTAATGGGATTAAGAGCGGTATACATTCAGCCTAATTCCACTGAAGTAGAGCATGAAAACCTTCATGTCGTTCCAACGTTAGCCAATGCTCTCTAAGATTCTCAAAGTATTTTATGAAAGCTTGTTCTAATTTGGACAAATCGCCCTACACTTTATAGTAGGTAATAAAGGGGGGCGCATGCTTTGAAAAAATCGTTATGGTTTGTAATCGGCTTTGCTATATACGCGGGTTTGATGTGGTTTTACTTGTTTCAAGGAGCAGACGCAAACTTGCCTGTTGATCTAAAAGGATCTGCTGCGGATCCAGCAGTCTTTATGACTGACCGTGAACTAGAACTTAGCACTGATTTTTCAAGGATCAAAGATTTCATCTACTTTATTTCTGTGCCGCTCGAATGGTTGATCTATCTGTTTGTTCTAGGGTTCGGATTATCTAAATGGTTCCGAAAAGCTTCCAGCGGGTTAACAAGATTCTCTATTGTACACACAGGTCTTTACGTGCTGTTGCTTTCGTTTGCTAGCTGGGTGTTAACATTCCCACTCCGCTACTACAGTTTCAATGTTTCCAAAAGTTACAATATATCCGTTCAATCGTTCCACAGCTGGATGAGGGATGGACTAGTAGATTTCTGGATCAACTGGCTGTTAACAACTGTGATGGTCGCTGTTATGTACTGGTTGATCAAGAAATACGAAAAAAGATGGTGGCTTTACGCGTGGCTGCTTTCCGTGCCATTTACTTTGTTCTTGTACTTTATTCAGCCCGTTGTAATTGATCCCTTGTATAACAAGTTCTATCCGCTTCAGGATGAAGTGCTAAAAGGAAAAATTTTAGATATAGCAGAAAGAGCTGACATTCCGGCTGAAAATGTTTATGAAGTGAACATGTCTGAAAAAACAAATGCATTAAATGCTTATGTTAATGGAATCGGATCGAACCTGCGAATCGTCCTATGGGATACAACACTAAATAAATTGAGTGATAACCAAGTCTTGTTCGTAATGGCCCATGAGATTGGACATTATGTGATGAACCATCTGTATTGGAACTTGATCTCATCTGTTGTCCTATCGTTCTTAGGATTATGGCTCGGAAATATCATCTATCGAAAATGGGTTGAGAAGTACGGAAAGTCATGGGGTATAAAAGGAATAGGAGATCTAGCGGCACTTCCCGCACTGCTATTGATCTTTTCTCTGTTAAGCTTTGCTGTATCTCCAGTCGAGAATGCGGTTTCGAGAAAAGCAGAACGTGACGCTGATCTGTATGCGATTCAGATGACTAACAACCCGAAAGCTGCAGTAGGGGCTTTCCAAGAACTCGCGACCGTTTCTTTAAGCGAAGTGAACCCACCGAAGATTGTAAAATGGTTTTTATACGGTCATCCGACCATGCTGGAGCGTATTCATTTCTTGGATAGTTATAAAACGAGTAAAAGGATGGAATAAAAATAAAAACTGGCTTCTTTGATAGTGGAAATGCCACTTCAAGGAGCCAGTTTTTTGTGGATGTATTCGATGAGGAGTGAAGAAAATGTTGAGTGAAATGTGTTTGTGATCGATTCTCGGGATTTATGATCGCTTCTCGAGATTTATGATCGTTCCTCAAAATTTATGATTGATTCCCATATTCCATCTCTACTTTTCCTAGCTTCTCCACATATCGCACCATCACATGCTCTTAGCTTGTTCACTGCACAGCTTTCAAACTAACATTTGGCAGGACCAGTACTTCTACACGACGATTTTTTGCTCGACCCTCTGGAGTTTTATTCTCTGACTTTGGACGATACTCTCCATAACCGCTTGCACTGACTTGGTTCGGTTTCAATGAAGGATTCTCGAGCAGAACGCGCATAAAGTTGATCCCTCTTAAAGCGCTGAGTTCCCAGTTCGATTGAAAGTTTGCCGTGCTGATCGGAACGTTATCCGTATGACCAGCGATAACAATATCTCGTGGTGGCGTAGTCACGAGTAGATCAGAAAGTTTTTTCCCGATCTCAATAGATCCAGGCTTAACTGTAGCACTTCCAGAGTCGAACAGAGCATTATCTAAGATGGTGATCAACAAGCCGTTTTCTGTCAGCTTTGTTTGCAGACTAGAATCAAGTTTGTTTGTTTCAATATAGGCATTGATCTTTTTCTCCATCTCTTCTAATTGTTCAAGTTCTTTTTTTGCTGCTTCTAGTTGTTCTTTTTCTTCCTTAGATATGACTTCTTTTTGAGCATCAGGTATGGGAGTAGAGTCGGGAGAAGGAATGGGTACTTGTTCTTCCATGACGCCTGTTCCGCCAGTGAATTCATTTCGAAAAGCACTTGCCATCTGTTTGAACTTTTGAGCATCAATCTCACTCATAGCAAACAATACGATGAACAAAGCCAACAAAAGCGTGAGCATGTCTGCATAAGGAATGAGCCAAGATTCATCCACATGTTCATCATGATGCTTTTTCTTCTTAGCCAACAGAACCACCTGCTTTGTATTGATCACGTTCGCTAGTTGGAATATACGTTAACAATTTTTCTTCTAAAATTTTTGGTGAAGTTCCGTCTTGAATAGATAACAATCCTTCGATCATGATCTCTTTAATCATGATTTCTTTTTTTGATTTTCGTTTTAACTTGTTAGCGAAAGGGTGCCACAGTACGTAGCCAGAAAAAATACCAAATAAAGTAGCGATAAAGGCTGCTGAGATCGCTTTACCTAAAGCGGTGATGTCGGCCATATTTCCAAGTGCTGCAACCAATCCAACTACCGCACCTAATACGCCAAGAGTCGGTGCATATGTACCTGCTTGCGTAAAGATCGTGGCGTTGCTCGCATGACGTTCTTCCATCGTTTCTAAGTCTTTCATTAAGACATCTTTAATAAATTCAGGAGGCTGACCATCCACGATCATCTTAATTCCTTGTTGAAGGAACGGATCATCCACTTCTTCAGCTTTAGGTTCTAATGCGAGCAATCCTTCTTTACGAGCGACGGTTGCCCATTCAATAAAAATCGTTACAAGCTCTTTCATATCGATGAGCTTTTGTTCCTTAAATAAAATCTTGAAAAGAGCAGGAATCTTTTTGATTTCGTTCAACGGAAATGCGATGAGGATAGCTGCTGCAGTTCCGGCAAATATAATAAGCAATGCAGCTGGGTTCAATAAGGCTGTCGGACTTGCGCCTTTTAAAAACATTCCGACACCTACAGCCAATATGCCTAGAATGACTCCGATTAATGTTGTGCGATCCATAATGATGTTCCTCACTTTATCTTTAAATTCTGTATCTTTTTCTCGAACTATATTTTCTTTTATATCGGAAAGATAAAGGGAAACTTAATGATAAAAGTTGGAAAAAATGTGATCCAAATTGCTTTATTTAACGTTATCTTTATACATCCATCGTAAAAAAAGACAAATACTGCCTCATTTTGATATGATAGATTTATTCTGTGAGCAGTAAAGGAGACAAAAGATGGGTAGAACTTCTGATTACGAACTTTATCTAAAAGTTCAAGAAGAAAATAAAGAAGCCCTTGAAATGCTGTATGATCGATATGAGAAGCTATTGTTTTCTTTTTCATTTAAAATGTTGAGGCAAAAAGAGTTAGCCGAAGAGGCTGTTCAAGACGTTTTTATGAAACTGTGGCGAAAAAAGGGACTCTATTCAGAGGATAAAGGGAAATTTTCTTCATGGCTTTTAACCGTTACACGAAATGCCTGTATTGATCTAATACGAAAGCAGCAAAAAAATGAAGTTGAGATTTTAGAAAAAGATATAGATTACGAACGAACTGAGAGTGTAGAAGAGACCGTTACATGGAACGAGGAAAGAGAGAGCCTGAAGGAAGCCGTTTCTTCTTTAACAGAAGAGCAGCAAGATATTGTAGAGATGTTCTATTTCAAAGGCTATTCACAATCAGACATTGCAGAGCGAAAGAACATTCCTCTCGGTACAGTAAAAGGAAGGATTCGTTTAGCACTGAAACATTTAAAAAAGATCTATCGAGAGAGGAGGGATAAATATGGAACAGAAAACTTGCGATAATCTGCTGGAATATTATAATGGCTTGCTAGAAGGTAAAGAAAAAGATGCCTTTGAAAAACACTTAAAGCAATGCGATGCATGTCAAGAAGAATGGGCAGAATGGCAAGACCTAACAGCTGATCTTCCATATTTATCAGAAGAGGCACAACCTCCGGTTGGTATGAAAGAACGTATTTTAACAAATGTTACGGCTTCTCACTCAAACTTCACACATGAAGAAAAGCAGTCTGTTAACAAAACTGAGGAATTCCCAGCAAAGGTTTCTCCTATTACCCAACGCAAATCAAAACCATGGATGCAAGGTTTACTTGCAGCTGGTCTATTGTTATCACTTGGTACGAATGCTTATCTATTTAATGAGAACAACAAAAATGAACAGGTGATCGAAGAGCAGATCAACAAAACGTTCAAGACAGTTCAACTTGCGTCTGAAGAGACAGATTCAACAGGTGTAGCATCAATGGTACAAGAGAATGATACGATGAACCTTGTTGTTCAGACGAATAATCTAACTCAGGTCAAAGGAACCGAGACTTATCAGGTTTGGCTGATTGAAGGAGACAAACCTTATCGAGCTGGCACTTTCACACCAGACGAAAATGGAAACGGTGCAGTGGTGTTCCCCGTGAAATTTGAAGGTGAACACAATTGGGATGCAGTTGCAATCTCGCATGAACCAACTCCAAACAGTAAAAAGCCAGTTGGCACGATTGTGATGGCCTCTAATTTATAAGTACCCGGGAGACAACAACTTAAACATAAGTTGTTGTCTTTTCTAATTTTCAGGACAAATGACCCGCTTTTACGCTTGTCACTCTTTACTTATGAGCGTAGGAGGAACTTTGCAGTTGCAGTATGAAATCCTCTATAATGAATTTTAGTGAACCAATTGGAAATGAGGAATTATATTGAGAATAAAATCAATCGCGATCCTTCTTCTATTTGCTGGATTGATTGGTCTAGCATTTTATACAGCTATCGATAAGAAGGAAGAACCACGAACTGAAGTTAAGGAAGAAGAAAATACTGGACTAAAACAAGGAAGCACAGCACCAACCTTTTCATTAGTAACGCTAGACGGAAAGCAAGTCGATCTAAAGGATTATCGTGGAAAAAAAGTAATTGTGAACTTTTGGGCTACATGGTGTCCGCCATGCAGGGAGGAAATGCCCGAAATGGAGAAGTTCTATAGAGATTATAAGAACAAAGATGTTGAAATTTTAGCAGTTAATCTGGAGTACTCTGAAACAAATACAGAGAAAGTAAGCAAGTTTGTGAAAGAATATGAGCTGTCTTTCCCCATTCCTCTAGATGAAAAGAATACAATAGGAAAACAGTTTAGAGCCGTATCGATTCCTACTAGCTATTTTATCGATGAAGAAGGAATGATCAGTAATTCACATATAGGTCCAATGGATTACGACTTCATGAAGGATGAAATCAACAAGATGAATAGGTAATTATTGTTTTAAAGCCTTTGACCAATTTTGGTAGAAGGCTTTTTTGTTTAATTTCTTTTTAAGATGATTTAGTTTATTTGGGAAAACACTTCAAAAGACCTGTATAGGTGATTGTAAAAAATGGGAAAGTTGTCCAATAGGGAAAACAATAATTTTGTCGAATAAAAAAGTTTAGTGAAAATAAAGATGAAGTGGTTAAATCTCATAATAGCCCGAGCAACAGATCAGGAAATTCTGTAAATAAAAAGGGGACTAATTAATGAACAAGCAATATGAAGAAGTCGAAATTAAACGTATTGCCGATTTTCACCATTCTCTTAGTCATTGTCCTATCCATTTTTTCGGTTTGAGAAGAGATGGTGAGGGTGAATATAAGTACACCTATTCTGTAGGTTCTATGCTTGATGAACTAGGTGTGTCCATAAAACCTGCACCAGGAACAAACCTACATGACCTATATAACAAAGAGTTAATGGCCGAGTGGACCGAACCATTAGAAAGAGCATTTTCAGGTTCGATCCAAACAACAGATATTCTTTTAGGCGTCAGAAGTATCCGCACGACTCTTTATCCTATAACAGGAAATAATCATGATGTTATAGAGGTTGTGGGAACATCCTATATAACATCGATTAGAGAGGAAGAACGCATAACATTTCAAAATTTTAAAAAGTTTAAACAGTTGTTTAATCATGCACTAGAAGCGATTGTTCTATGTCGTTCAAATATGGAGATTGCCGAAGTGAACGACCGTGCTTGCGAACTATTACAACTTTCTAAAGAAGAACTCATAGGTATCAGTGCAGACCAATTTTTTGTAGGAAATGGTAAAGAGTTAATCCGAAAGAAATGGAAAGAAGTTTTGAATGGAAAAAAGATTGAAGGAGAGTTCCGTTACAAGACACCAGATGGTCTGGTGAAAGAAATCCAATATTCTTGTGAGAAAGATATCGTAGATCACTTACATGTTACAATTTTAAAAGATGTGACAGATCAGAAGCTTACAGAACAAAAATTATTAAAAGCGGAAGCGTTAAATGTTGTGGGAGAGCTTGCAGCAGGCGTAGCACATGAAATACGCAATCCTTTAACTTCTTTAAAAGGTTTTGTTCAACTCATCCAAAATCAAACGGATGAATTCGATCAATATTTAACGATAATCCTTACTGAGGTTGATCGAATTGAACATATCATCAAGGAGTTTTTAGTCCTATCTAAAAGCAATTCACAAAATTTTATGATGTCAAGTGTGACCGATATTATTAACGACACTGTAGACTTGTTGAACACACAAGCTATTATGAAGAACATCGAGATCAAAAAAGATTTAGAAGATCAGATCCCACTTGTTTTTTGTGATCCTATGCAGCTTAAACAAGTGTTCATCAACTTTTTAAAGAACGCGATCGAAGCTTCTGCTGTTGGAGATTGTGTAGAGATTAACATGAAGTTATCTAGAAATAAAGATTTTCTTCATGTTCAAATTCGTGACTATGGATGCGGTATGGATGAAACGGTCATGAAGAAGATCGGTAAACCCTTTTTTACGACAAAAGACGAAGGTACAGGCTTAGGTTTGATGGTAAGCACAAACATCATCAAGCATCATAACGGGAGATTAGATGTGAAAAGTAAAAAAGGAAAAGGCACGATGTTCACCATTACGATTCCCATTCATTAATGACCTAGACGAACGAAAAAAGCTTTCCCGCAGTGGGAAAGCTTTTTAATATTTATTATCCTTTAAACATTTGAACGAACATTTTACCGTATTGTCCACCATCTACTACACCGATACCAACGCTAGTGTATTCAGACTTAAGGATATTCTCACGGTGACCTTGAGAGTTCATTAAGCTAGTGTGAGCACCGTCTACAGATGAATTACCTGCAAGGTTCTCACCAGCTGTATTATATTCAACACCAAACTTCTTCATCATATCAAATGGAGAACCGTAAGTTGGTGAATTGTGGTCGAAATAGTTGTTGTCGATCATATCTTTTGCTTTAACGCGAGCAACTTTTGTTAATTCAGGATCAGCTTTAAGTGCTGGTAATCCTTGTTTTTCACGCTCTTGGTTTACTAGATCTAACATTTGTTTCTCTTGTGCAGTTAGTTCTGCACCTGCTTCAGCTTTTGGTGCTGCTTCAGCTGGAGCTTTTGCTTGCTCTTGTTGTGGAGCTGGTGCTGGTGCAGCTTGTTGTTGCTGTTGTGGAGCTGGAGCTGCCTGAGCTTGTTGAGTTTGATTATTATTTAAAGAAGCGAATGGGCATGAAGATGCCGCTTCTGAGATTCCTGCGTTTGCGCCGAATAGGGAAGCGCCTAATACTGATGCTACTACTAATTTTTTCATAAGATGTTTCCCTCCTAATAATTTATCTTACGTGTACATGTTTCGGGATTTTATGAGGAGGGTTGGGGGTCTGGAATTATGTACCAGTTTAAGACACCCACAGCTTGGATACATCTTTTAGAGAAACATCAATAAGATACACATCAGGATTAGAGAGAAGCTCCCATTCCTTGAAACCGAATGATGGATCAAACAAATTAATCATCAAGCTAAGCAGATTTCCATGCGTAACAATCAGGACGGATTTATAGGATTCAGTTTGCAAGTCATTAATGAAGGAAGAGATTCTTTGCTTTGCTTCAAATGTGGACTCGCCACCTGGAAACTTTAGATGTTCATCTATATATGTACGTTCTAGATTACTTCGCCAATTGGGGTCAGCTTCAGCAGAAAGAATACGTTCAGCCAATCGTTCATCTATCTTTATAGATTGCTCACTTAACTCTGCAAAAGGTTTAATGGTGTCGATGGCTCTTTTGAATGGACTCGAGACCACACAATCATAAAGCTGCCCCTCTAAAAAGGTAGCTAATTCCTTAGCTTGCTGCTTCCCTTCAGCAGTGAGAGCAGCAAGGCTTTCCTGACCGTCCGCTTTGCAATGTCTAATAGCCGTAATCTTCATTGATCTTCCTTCTTTCTACATAAGTACTCACTAAAATGTTGATGCTTAGTACGTTTTTTATTAGTCTTCATTGAAAATTTGATTGTAGTGTAAGGTGCGAGACTCCTGGGGGACGAGTGGGACAGGTGAGACCCTCAATGGCGCGTAGCGGCGAGGGGCTCACCGCCCGCCCCCCGGAAAGCGAGCAACCTGGAACGGAAATCAATAACTTTCAAGAACCTACAGACTTCCTAAACAAGCATCCCATTTAAACGGTTGTTTAAACTTTCGAGACGTTAAACCAAAATCCCTCCCGAATACTATGAATGTAGAAACTCGAAGGGAGATTGTTATGTATCCTGAATTAAACCATTTTAAGCAAATGAAAAAAGAATACGATATCGATATTGCTCGCGCTCAAGAAAAGTGGCAGCAACTACATAAACAAAAAGAATGGTCTTCAAACGAATATGAAGAGTTATTAAATTCATACGGTGTAAGAAACTCAAAAATCACGATGGATGATTTAACAGAAGTAAAGAATAAATACTTGTTAGCTATGGAGAAAGAACGAAATGCCATGGAACAGCTGGATGAATTAAAAGAAAACCGAGATGACCGATTGTCTGAGTATTTGAAAACCGTATATTCCTCACGCAATAGAGAATTAGACACTGCAAAGAATAGTATGGAAAAGAAAATACATCAGCTTGAACGTTTAAAAGCAGAGTACTTGATGATGGTCAAACAGATACAAGAGATTCATGCGTATCGTCAATCTGTTGAAAAAGAGACGAATGAAGCGATCACCAGTTACCAGCAATCTTATGAACCAAAAGAAATTCTTCCGTTATATCCTTCATTGGCACGATTAGAGATTCCGCTCTCTGATATTCAACATGTTTTTCAAAAAGGTGAACTGCCTGATCATCTAAAGAAATATATCCATTTTAATGATGATCCTAAGCGTTTTCCAAGATAAGAAGTCTGTGTGTTAAAAGGGAGTGAGCTGAATATACTCCCTTTTTATCTATAAAAAAAAGCCATAATCCTTAAAAAAGGATTATGGTAAAGAAAACCGAACGCATGATGAAGAAATGGGGGGTAGGGAATTGCTCTGCCGGCCTCTTGCCAACAGGAGAGATTTTGTATCTCACAATCATACTATATGTCCCCAGGAGACAAATGGTATGGACAAGTGCCATGGGCATTCATGTATTTTTGAATAATAAAAGAAATTATTTCTCTTTAGCTTAACTTTACACTTTCGTTCCATTTTTTTAGAAGCTTCTTTTCTTTATCAGGATGTAAGCCTGCTTTCCAGTCATCTGGATTTAAGTTTCGGCTTTGAGACCAATCTGCAGTATCTTTTATCGTTTCTTCTATCGGTCGGAAAATCAATCCTTTGTTTATCGCTTTGGAATCATCCGCATAATCAAGACCACGATAATCTTCACTTGAGATCCAGAGCGGCAACTCAACCCATTCTCCAACGTTCTCCTTTAACAAGAAGGATTCGGACACAGGCACGATTGTCGAGTGTTCTTGACTCCGCATACATTTTTGAACAAACTCATTGAAATCATACACACCTCCAACAGCTTGATAGATCCCGTTCTCCTTATTCTCAGCCATCCGTACGATCCAATTTGATAGATCACGAACATCAATGAATCGAACAGTCGGATCTTTCATCTCAGGGATTAAGATTTCTCCGCCTCGAACACCTCTGTCTGGCCAATACGTGAAACGATCCGTGTAATCATGGGGGCCAACAATCAAACCTGGACGCACGATCAAAGCATTCTCACCGAATACCTCTAAAACCTCTTGTTCACAAGCCGCTTTAAGGGCACCGTAATGTTCACCGATCTCAGTAATGCTTGGATCAATAAGGTTAGCGGTTTTCGCTTCCTCCGTAATGTTTCGAACGGACTGATCTTCATAAACAGATACGGACGAAACAAAAATGTAGAAAGTTCCTTCTTTGTTGAGTGCTTCAGCTGATTTGTGAACTTGTTTAGGAAAATAACCACACGTATCAACTACAATGTCCCATGATTCATTTTCCAGTAAGGACATATCGAGATCTCTGTCACCGATAATCTCATGAACGTTTTCAGTTACACCTTCTTTTGCTGTTTTCCCTCTATGAAACAAAGTCACTTCATGATGATTTTTGTTAAAAGAATCTGCTACATGTTTTCCTAAAAAACGAGTGCCGCCAATAAGTAATACTTTCATCATCTACACCACCTATTCCATTTTTCTTAAAGCAGGAAGTTTCCACATGATCAAAAGATTAACAACAATTAAAGAGAGTGCACCCCCAGACATAATGTTTTCAATAGCAAAGCCATAAGAGATTAACATGGATGTTGCTGCAAGTGATAAAGGAGCAAGCCCCATACTTGCCATGGTAAGCAAGCCCATCAATCTTCCTAGCAAGGTCTTATCAACGGAAGACTGAATTGCTGATATGAGTGGAATATTCGTTGCGGGGAACGTAATTCCAATCAAGAAAATAGTCAACATACAAGCATATAGGCTGGAACTTTGACTAAATAAGAAAAAGAAAATATTCATGGCGAATAAAGAGACTGTCACCATCAGACCACGTCTTTTTTTAACGTTTAGGATACCTATGATAACGGAACTAATGAGCATGCCTAGAGCCATAGCCCCTTCGATAAAGCTAAATTCAAGTGCGCTTCCGTCGAGCACGTTTTTAACGAAGATCGGCAAACCCATCATTAAAGGCCCGATGACGAAAACGTTAAGAAATATCGTACTAAGAAAGAGCGCCTTTAAAAAAGCAGATTGTCTTACTACATCAATTCCTTCTTTTATAGATTGCCACATGCCTGGTTTTGCTGTGCTCGAACTAATGGTAGCAGGGACATTTAGCAAATAAGCAAGAATGGCAGCGAGTAGCAGCATCACAGCGGGTACACCGAACGAGAGCATGTATCCTCCACTACTTGCAACAAGAAGACCTCCGATCATCGGACCAAGGATTAGTGAGCTTTGTTGGGTGGTCTGAATGACAGAATTTGCACGTGTTAATTGAGACTGGTCGACAACATTAGGCAGTAGAGATCCGTTTGCTGGCCAGACGAAAGCATCGAGTGCTCCAAAAAACAAACCGAAAATGATAAAAGAGAGGAGGGAGAGATGTCCTGTTGCAAGCATGATTAACAAGCCAACTAACAAAATGGTTCTTAAAAAGTTAGCGACGAATAAAATTTTCGTTCGACTTACTCGATCTGCTAGAACGCCTCCGATAGCCATAAATAAAATACGAGGAACGTTGGCTGCAATAAATACAATGCCGAGTGAGGCTTCTTTATCTAGAGTCTTCACAACATACCAGCTCTGTGAAAATTGAAAAATGGCGATTGAAAAAGAAGAACAAATCGTTATCGCCCATATGAATAAAAAAGAACGCTTTCTGAATAGGGATTCTGTTTCACTTTTCTGGTGTACAGCTATTGTTTCGGCCATCTTACTAGAGCTCCTCTTCCGGATAGGGTGTCTCTTTCAAAGGAAATGAGAGCATAAAGTAATGATAGATCTCACCATCGTCACTCTCATTCTTTTTAAATTCTGAAATTAAGTCTGATATTTCTTTTGCTTTGTCATGTAGCAGTTTTACTTGATCAGAAGAAAGCTTTACATGTCTATAACCAAATTTAAGAGGAGAATCTGTATAAGCTAGTACTTCAGGATCTAATTTGCGCACCATAGACTTCGTTTTTTCTAGAGAAACTAATATATTCTCCTTTAGTGCATCAGAGAGTTCTTCTTTCACTGCATGCCGTTGATCAGGCAATATTTCTGCAATTGAAAATGAATGAGCAACAGGTCTGTAGAACTTTTGTATAATGCCATTCTTTTCTTCTGTTCTTTCAACGTTTATCAAACCAACCCGTTCAAGTTCTTTTAGATGATAATGAATCTTTGGTGCAGGGACTTCTAATAGATCGGATAAAATCTTTCCCGTCTTCGCTTCCTCTAAAATCTCCCAAAGGATTTTGATGCGGAGGGGGTCTGAGATAACCTTTAACTGCTCAACTTCGCGTATGTGATAAATTTCTTTCATGTTCAACACTCCTGAAACGTTCAAATTTATTTGAATGTAATATATCCTAAATATATGCAAGTCGTCAACTCTTTTACACATTATTTGTAAATAATAGTTCAAATGTTATGAAAATTCTTGTATAATGTTAGTATAATATTCGCATTACAACTTAGAGGCTGGAGGTTCATAGTATGGGGAATAAGGATTTGAAGTCCTATGTGGAGAGATTGGAGAAAGTGCATTACATTGTGTCAAAGCGTTTACACCCGGAGATTGCTATAGAAAAGGAGTTAACGAAAACACAGTTTGTACTTTTGAAGACGTTGTGTATCAGAAATAAATGGACCGTTTCAAAATTGGCTGACTATATGGGTGTAAAACCGAGTGCGATAACTGTTGGTGCGGATCGTTTGTACAAGCGTGGATTTGTAAGTCGTTACCGTAGTGACCTTGACCGTCGTATTGTTTATTTAGAGATTACTGACGAAGGACATGAAATTTTACGAGAGGCTGAAAATGAGAGAGTTGATTCAATAAGTAGCTATCTAAATCACTTATCTCCAGAGGAATTAGGTATTTTTATCGATATTTATGAAAAGCTTGCTAGCGGAAATCATTCAAACCCAGACGAGATCGTCCTTACATCAAAAACCAGTTGAAGAACTGGTTTTTTTTTGTGCCTTAAATAGTATTAGTGAATGAGTCGTACAGAAGTTCTCTATTATTTTTTCATAGATTGGATTCTATTTAAATTCTTCATTGCATAGGATGTGATAGAAACGTTAACAGAAGTGGAGGGCTATACATGTTCACCCCGCAATTGAATATGAAGCGTTTACCATTATTACTTGCTGGAGCCATGCTATTTATCGTTGTTGCCACTAGCTTTATCACATCCTTTGAGCACAAATATCGATTGAGTTCATCAACCATGCATAAGTGGTTAACGGAATTTTCTGGAGAAGCACTTGTCTATTTCATAGGTTGGGAAAACCGATATTTCACGCAAGAGCTTCCAAAAGAAAGTGAACCGCCTGCTTTATCAAGTGTATTGTTTGAATTAACAACAAGCATCAAGCCTGGTGATATCCGAAGTCTGTTAGGAAACGAACTTCCTGGCTTTGCGCTCTATGATTCAACAATCATTGTTGCTGGGGAAGGAACGGATTATACAAACTTAGCGTATGAGTCACCACCACCGATGGAACTTCTATTAAGTGGTGAGGAAGCGGAAGTTCAAGATATCGAGCGGTTAGAAGATCCTGATCCATCTGATTCAGAGAACCCACCAGGTCAAACAACGAGCGGAAAAAAAATAGCTTATATCTATCATTCGCACAGCTGGGAATCGTTCTTACCTCACTTAAAAGGAGTAACCAATCCTGATCATGCCATTCATTCTAAAGTAAACATCACGATGGTAGGGAAAAAACTCGGTGAGGAATTAGAGGCGAGAGGAATTGGAACATCCGTCGATATGACAAACATGACGGAGCTTTTGAGGAAGAATAACACAGACTATAGAAAGAGCTATCCGATGTCACGAACACTGGTTCAAAGTGCGATGGCGAGCAACAAAGATATTGATTTAATCTTTGATTTGCACAGGGATTCCCTAAGAGGAAAAGCCACAACGACTGAAATTGATGGAAAATCTTACGCACGTACGCTTTTTGTAATTGGAAAAGCTAATCCTAATTATGAAAAAAATCAAAAAGCTGCCGAGGAAATTAATGCGATACTAAATAAAAAATATCCAGGATTAAGCCGTGGGGTAATTGGCAAAAACAAAACTACTGGGAACGGGGTCTATAATCAAGACCTTTCGGAAAATGCGCTTTTAATTGAATTTGGTGGTGTAGACAACAACATGAGTGAGCTGTATAGAAGTGCAGAAGCTGTAGCAGATGCTGTTGCAGAGTACTATTGGAAAGAAAATGGAGCGAAAAAAGAATAATTTAGTATAGAAAAAGACTCTAGAGACGATAAAACCTCTAGAGTCTTTCGTTTGTGCAGCGTATGGGAACTGAGAAAATTACTCTTGGTTTGTCGACTTGCGGATAAATGAGCAAAATTTGTGGATTGGAGCATCAAATTTCTTGATTAAGGGTCGAAACTCGTGGATTCTTCCGATTAATTTGTGGATTCTATACCCCATAGCGTATTCTCGCAACGTTATTCATAGAAGCAGTCAAATCTGCAAATCCTATAAAAAAATGGTATAAAAAGAGAGAAGACACTTGTTTTAATTACAAGGGGAAGGGAATAAAAGAGAGAAAGAGAAGATTGGTAAAAAGGAGCACGTGCATGAAACGAATATGGGAATTTTTCCTCACACTATTATTACTTGTCTGTTTATACATCGTTTTCTTTGCAGAAGGATATGTAGTAATCAAAACGGTATTTGGGCTCCTTTACATCGCAGTGATTCTTTATACGATTTATTCGCTAATGCTTGAGAACAGAACAGCTCAACATACACTTCTATGGATTTATGTATTGATTCTGTTTCCGTTTATCGGTTATATGTTCTATCTGTACTCAGGTCAGCTTTATCTAAAAGGTCATCTATTCAAATCTAAAAGAAAAAAAGACAGGGATGAGTGGATCCGAGTATCGAAACAAGAAGAAAAACCAGACTTTAGTGATTTAAAAAGGCATCAGCAGTGTTTTGCAACACACGCTCACCACATTACCCTAACGCGATTAAACAGAAAAACAAGTTCAAAAATTTTAAAGAATGGCCAAGAGACGTTTCCTGAAATCTTTGCAAGACTAGAAGAAGCCAAGGAGTATATACATATTCAGTATTATATCTTTCGTTCAGATCGCCTTGGCAAAGACATTATTGACCTTTTAATAAAAAAAGCCAATGAAGGTGTAAAAGTTAGATTTTTGTTTGATGGAATAGGAAGTCTTTCTCTTCAGCAATATGACATCGACAGAATGAAAAAAGCAGGAATTTTAGTGGAAGCATTCCTACCTGTTCGATATGGCTTTTTCAATCAAAAACTTAATTTCAGAAACCATCGTAAGATTATCATTATTGATGGAAAGGTTGGATTTGTCGGAGGCTTGAATGTAGGTGTTGAGTATTTAGGAGAAGATCCTGAAATTGGTTTCTGGCGCGATACACATATGGTTATGGAAGGAGAAGCTGTTCAAGTTCTTCATGCGATCTTCTTAATGGATTGGGAGTATGTTTGTGGAGAAGATCTTTTAGAAGATAATCACCTTACAACCGCATACCCTGCCGAAGGAGACGGAACTGTTCATGTTGTAGCAAGTGGTCCGGACACCCAGCTAGGGATCATGAGTGATCTATTCTATTCTTTGATCTCATGTGCAGAGAAATCCATATGGATCGCAACGCCATATTTTGTTCCAAATGAAGCGATTCGAACGGCATTGAGAGTGGCAGCAAAAAAAGGAGTCCAGGTTCGATTATTGGTTCCTGAGATCAACGATGGATTCTTGACCCAATATGCGACGCGCTCCTATTTTCCAGAGCTTTTGCGTGCGGGAATAGAGATCTATTCCTACAAAAAAGGATTCCTTCATCAAAAGGTAATCATCATTGATGGTGATACCGCTTCGATCGGTACTGCCAATATGGACATGAGAAGTTTTCACCTTAACTTTGAAGTGAACGTGTTCTTGCTGAATACAGCATCTGTCCATGATCTTGTAGAGCAATACGAAGAAGATATGGTGGAATCTGTAAAAGTGAGACCTGTTGAGTTTTACAAAAGAGGTTTGTGGGAACGCACAAAAGAATCGTTTGCTCGTCTGTTCTCAGGTGTCCTCTAATCTCAGCTGGTTGTCTGAAATCGGTTATAATGCAATAAAAAACAAGAATAGAAAATCCCCCTCAGGAATAGGTTGTACGAGACCGTGTTAGGTGAGGGGGATTTTTTTATGGATTGGCTTGAGGCCTTAATATTAGGCATTGTGCAAGGAGTAACTGAATTTTTACCTGTAAGTTCTACAGGCCATCTGTTGCTTGGCAGGCAAGTGTTTCAGCTAGAAGAAGCCGGATTGTTTCTTGATAGCATGCTTCATATAGGAACACTTATTGCTGTGATGACGGTTTATTGGAGAGAAATTCTAGAAGTAATAAAAAGACCCTTCAGCAAAACGGGAGTTCTGCTTATTGCTGGTACGATTCCAACCGCTGTTATCGGACTAGCATTTAAAGATTTTTTTGAAGAGATCTCAAAAACGGGGGTCACGGTTGGATGGGAGTTCTTGATAACAGGTTTTTTGCTTTGGTGGGCTGATTCTTATAAGCGAAATGGATATAAAGGGATTGAAGATATCTCAATACGGGATGCACTTGTGATCGGTACATTTCAAGGTGCAGCGATTCTTCCAGCTATTTCACGATCGGGTCTAACGATTGCAGCAGCGCTCTTTTGCAAGATCGATAAAAAAGCAGCCGCCTATTTTTCCTTTTTATTATCCATACCATCTATCGCAGGAGGAGTAGTATTGCAGTCAAAAGATCTATTTACTGGTGGACATCCTCCTATCTCTTATTCAGCATTATTGATCGGTACTTTAGCATCGGCTCTATTTGGATATGTGGCAGTAAAGTGGATGATTAAACTCCTTCAAACTGGTACGTTAAAAGGATTTGCCATTTATGTGTGGATGATAGGAATCGTTGTATTGATCCTTCAATTTTCAGGTAAAATGTAAAGTATTTGTTAACACTAAAAAAATGGATTGACTTTTAAAAGATAGAGGATTACAGTATATGTAATTCAAAATTTAGCAGGCTTTAGATCGCTGAATTTACAGTTATTTTTATGGAAAAACTACTGTAAAACGGGGGAACCAATCTTTTGGGGTGAATTTTGCTCTATTTGCAAAAAGGGATACTCCAATCCCTAATCCGACAGCTAACCCCGTAAGCGTCATGTCACTGGAGAGGTCAATTTGGTGGAAAACCGGACCCGCTTTTTTGTGTGGTCTTTTTTTGCGTTTTTTAACTTAAATTTGTATACCTCTTAACCAGTAAGGCTAGAAAACAACGAAGCAAAAACTTCATGGATTTTAAGGGGAGACCATAATGAAAAAACAGTTTGCAGTAATCGGATTAGGACGTTTTGGAGGCAGCATCTGTCGAGAATTTGCGACGATGGGCTATGATGTTCTAGCTATAGATAAAGACATGGAAAGAGTAAATGAGTTTGCAACAATAGCTACACAAGCCGTTCAAGCCAACTCAACGGATGAAAATGTAATGAAGTCTTTAGGGATTCGAAATTTTACTCAAGTTATCGTTTCGATCGGGGAAGACATTCAAGCGAGCATTCTAACCACTTTACTTTTAAAAGAAGCAGGCGTTCAAAAAGTATGGGTAAAAGCACAGAATGACTATCATCATAAAGTGTTGGAAAAGCTAGGAGCAGACCGTATTATCCACCCAGAGCGTGATATGGCGCTTCGCGTTGCTCAACTCATTTCATCTGAAAAGATTATTGACTTTATTGAGCTATCGCATGAACACAGTATTGTTGAGATTGGTGTAACGGATAAGTTAGTGAATCGGACGCTAACAGATCTTGATGTTCGTGCACGCTTTGGATGTAATATCGTGGCAATCAAACGCGGAGATGAGATACTCGTTTCACCAATTGCTGATGTATCTCTTCAATATGGGGATATACTTGTTGTGATCGGTCGTAACGAAGATCTAAACCGATTTGAGGATGAGGAAGTGTAAGCATTGGCACTACATGTTAGAAAGCATAAACGTTTTTTGCACAACCCAATAAAATTGAACCCTCCTCAGTTTTTAGCGTTACTATTTTTATTTCTTATTTTCGTCGGGATGTGTTTGTTAAAGCTTCCTATTGCCCATGAAAAAACGTTATCGTGGGTTGATGCTTTTTTTATTGCAACTTCAGCAGCAACAGTAACAGGCTTAGCCACTGTTGATCCTGGCTCGACGTTCACCCTCTTTGGTGAGATCGTCATCTTGTTCTTAATCCAAGTCGGAGGACTTGGGGTCATGTCTTTTGCTTCATTAGTCGTTATTATGATGGGGAGGAAAATATCCATCAAACAGCGTGTTCTGATGCAAGAAGCACTCAACCAGCCTTCTATAGGCGGGGTAATCCGTTTAGTTCGAAATCTGTTTGTATTTTCAATCAGCATCCAGATTATCGCCATCTTTTTTCTATCACTAAGGCTTGTTCCAGACTTTGGTGTTAGTAAAGGAATCTACTATAGCATTTTTCATGTTATATCAGCATACAACAATGCAGGGTTCTCATTGTGGTCTGACGGTCTAATGGGTTATGTAGGAGATCCGATGGTGAACATCGTCATATCGTTTCTGTTTATAACAGGGGGAATTGGATTTACCGTTTTGGTTGATATTTGGGTGAGCCGTAGCTGGAAAAAACTTTCTCTTCACACAAGAGTGATGTTGCTGTCTACTTTGATTTTAAATATTGTAGCAATCTTGTTCTTCTACTTATTTGAATTTAATAATCCTAAGACCATTGGAATGCTTTCAGGTGCTGAACAATTCTGGGCTTCGTATTTTCAAGGTGTAACACCGAGAACAGCAGGATTTAACTCGATTGATATGACGGCCATCAATCCAGATACATCTCTATTAATGATTCTATTGATGTTTGTTGGAGCGGGGAGTACTTCAACTGGTGGAGGAATTAAGCTGACAACGTTTGTCGTTATTATCTTTACGGTTGCAGCTTTCTTAAAAGGTAAAGATGATACAGTGGTTATGAAAAGAACCATTCGAAATGCAGTGGTCTACAGAGCTCTTGCGATTACGACCATATCTATCTTGTTCATTTTTGCCGCATTACTTATTATCACATATGTACAGAAAGATACTTCATTCATGGTGATCGTGTTTGAAGTCGTGTCTGCCTTTGGAACAGTTGGATTAAGTATGGGTCTGACCCCAGATCTTACAGTCATCGGGAAAATTGTAATCTGTGTGGTAATGGTTTTCGGTAAATTAGGACCGCTAACGCTGGCGTTCAGTCTAGCTAAACAAACAAAAGATAATATTAGATATCCAGATGGTGAAGTGTTCACTGGGTAAAAAAGAGGCTAATGCAATGAAGGAATTTCCTTCATTCTGCATTAGCTTTTTTGGTTATTTATGGGTTAATTGACTTCCTCTTGGGAAAGCTAAACAAGATTTCAATGCTACTTTAAAGAGAGAGGAAGAGAAACCGTTATGCAAAAAATTAAAGAAGCTTTTCTCGTTTCTCCTTTTCTTGTCTTTTTTCTCATCCATTCTGAACAAGTAGGGGTGGGGGTTCTTGGGTATCAGCGGATCATTGCTAAATACGCAGGTTATGATTCTTGGATTTCGGTTATCATCGCTGCTGTTTTTGTACATATTTTAATCTGGATGATCTATTACGTACTTGATAATGGCGATGGAGATATCGTGAACACACATAAAACGTTGTTTGGCGGTTTTCTAGGCAATCTATTCAACCTATTTTTGCTTCTCTATTTTCTGCTTTGGTCGATCACTGTACTAAGAACTTATATTGAAGTCATACAAGTATGGATGTTTCCTACATTAAGTACATGGAAGATCGCTGCAGTGTTCCTTGTATTAACGTACTACGTCGTTTCTTCCGGTTTTCGAACGGTGGCGGGAATCTGCTTTTTAGGGGTGGTTATTCCATTAGGGTTGATCGTTTTATTAGTGTATCCACTGGAATTCACTCATTTTTCAAATCTTCTGCCTGTATTCGATGAAAGTATCAAGGATTACATGTCAGCTACGAAAAATATGATGTTGAGCTATCTTGGTTTTGAAACACTTCTTGTTTTTTATCCGTTTATTAAAAATGCAAAGCGTTCTCAAAAGTTTGCCCATCATGCTAATCTTTTTACATTTATGATGTACTTGTTAGTCACTTTGTTTTCGTTTGCCTTCTTTAGCGAGGAGCAGTTGTCTAGAAATATTTGGGCAACACTATCTATGGTGAAAATCGTCCAAGTTTCATTTGTGGAACGATTCGATTTTGTTTTCGTTTCGATGTGGTGTCTTGTGATCTTACCAAATATTACACTGGCTATCTGGTGTTCGAGCCGTGTGGCCAAACTTATGTTGAACATTCGACAGCATATCACACTGATTATATTATTAGCGATTACTTTAGCTGCTTGCTATTATTTAGATACTCGCCTGAAAATCAACATGCTCAATAACTATACGAACAAGATTGGTTTTTATTTAGCCATAAGTTATATTCCGCTTTTATTTATCATGACTTTTATTAAAAAACATATTAAGAAAAATAATAAAGAACAAGCATCGCCTAATACATGATCCACCACAATTAAAAAACTGACTGTTATGTTCCTCAATCTGTTGCACTTTGGAAAGAGGAAAGTTAGCAGTCAGTTTTATTAGTTTTACTTAGGCTTGAAGAAGCATAGTGAGACGCGTTTTATGCTTTTCACGCTGTGAATCATCTGATGTGTTGTGCCAATTCTGAAGCGTCTCGTTGATCAATTGAGTGACCATATGCTTTGTCCATATTACATATGCACCATACGTATCCCCTTTAAAAAAGGAAGAAAGCATATTATTGTCAGGACCGAAGAAGAAACCGAGCTGATCATGAATGAGCGTCGCCTCATCCATCGAAAAAGGCATAATTTTATCTGAAAGAATAAATTGATATGAATTATTTTCTTTTTTAATAAATGCGATCGCGTATACCTGTCCTTCAGGAAGAAAACCTTTTGTAGTAGGTAAGAGAAGTAACGGGTTATGTCCTTTGTCATAAGCGATAAAAAAGTCATTCACATCTTCCTCGAACTGTGGTGTGCGTGACATTGAAGCAAGTGCAATTTCTTTTTGTACGTTTAACATGTAACAACCCTCATTCCGTTATATTTTCTTACTACCATTCTTACCGCTAGTTTGATAGATTATACGTGTCAATTTCTTTACTAAACTGCTGTGATAAGTTGTTGAAAGGGAATTGACGGACAAATTGTAAACGCATACACTAGAGATAGTTATTAGCCGTTAGAGAAAGAGTGATTCATGCAATGGCATTATCAAATGAACGTTTGATCGGAAAAATGGCCATGTTAGGCGTATTAGATGAAAGTTATCTGCCAGAAATCGAGAAATTGGGCTGGAAGTATTGCGTAGGCAAAGCCGGTTCAATGGATTCACAAAAGGTAGTAGCTGCCATTGAAACAGCGGCCAAAAGTGAAAATATAATTCAAACCGGGATTTATCGTGAAACACATTCGTTATATCATGCCATCATGGAAGCTTTTCATGGGGTGACAAGAGGACAGGTTCAGCTTGGAACCGTTCTTAGGACTGTAGGTCTACGATTCATCGTTGTCCGAGGTAATCCGTATGAGAAGAAAGAAGAAGGTGACTGGATCGCAGTCGCTCTCTATGGAACGATTGGTGCTCCTGTAAAAGGATTAGAGCATGAGGCGATCGGTCTAGGAATCAATCATATTTAAATAGTGCCCATAGTAACTAGTGATGAGGGGGCGTATTCGAAAGAGTTTTCTTTCGGGTGCGCTCTTTTTGTATGTGAAGGATGGACCTTTTAGCGAGACTTGTTGTCTTTGAAAGTAGTTGATTTCCGTTCTAGGATGCTTGTTTTCCGCGGTTTTGCGAGCAATTCGGCATCAGACGAGTCAGAACTTAGGCAGATAGAGGATAATCATTTACCGGAAAAACGAAAATAAGCAATAATTCCGCGAGTTTTAAACATAATCCCGCGAGTTTCAGCGGTTATTCCGCAAGTTTTTAACGTATATCCGCGAGTCTGTAAAAATCGATAATAAAAGAGTCTTAGAAAATGAGGGATGAAGATGATTACATTAACAGGTAATACGCTTTCCATGGAAGAGCTCAAGCGGATTCTGCATGATAACGAACCCGTAGAAGCTTGCCCGCTTAGCATGAAGAAAGTAGCAGACAGTCGGAAAGCGGTTGAGGAGATCGTAGCTGCAGGGAAAGTCGTTTACGGAATCACTACGGGCTTCGGAAAATTCAGCGATGTTTTTATTTCTAGAGACGATGTAGAAACGCTTCAGATCAATCTGATCCGCAGTCATGCGTGCGGCATAGGAGATCCTTTTCCAGAGACGATCTCTCGCCTAATGCTTATTTTGCGGGCGAACGCATTACTAAAAGGCTTGTCTGGAATCCGACCTGTAGTCATTGAAAGGCTGCTAGAGTTGGTCGAAAAGAGTGTACACCCTGTTGTTCCTCAACAAGGATCACTTGGCGCGAGTGGAGATCTTGCTCCGCTTTCTCACCTAGCACTTGTGTTAGTAGGTGAGGGAGAAGCGTATTACAAAGGAGAACGTATTCCTGGCCAAGAAGCTTTAAAGAGAGCGGGCATTGAACCTGTCGTCTTGACGGCGAAAGAGGGGCTTGCTTTGATAAATGGAACGCAAGCCATGACGGCACAAGGAATTGCTGCCTATATAGAAGCAGAACGTATCGGACTCATGGCAGATGCGATTGCAGCACTCACAACTGAAAGTTTACGAGGCATAACAGATGCGTTTGATGAGGATGTTCATCTTGCTCGAGGTTATCAAGAGCAGGTAGATGTTGCAAAGCGTTTAAGAGAATATTTAGACGGCAGCCAGCTTACAACGAAACAAGGAGAGATCCGGGTCCAGGATGCTTACTCCTTAAGGTGCATCCCACAAGTGCACGGTGCCTCGTGGCAGGTCCTCGGCTATGTAAAAGAAAAGCTTGAGATCGAAATGAATGCTGCAACGGACAATCCACTGATTTTTGATGGAGGAAACAAAATCATATCAGGCGGGAATTTTCATGGTCAGCCTATCGCTTTTGCTATGGATTTCTTAAAGCTTGCAGCAGCAGAATGGGCAAATATTTCTGAGCGAAGGATCGAACGGATGGTCAATCCTCAGTTAAGTGACTTACCAGGTTTCTTAAGTCCGAATCCAGGGCTTGAGTCTGGTGCAATGATCATGCAATATGCAGCTGCATCACTCGTTTCAGAAAACAAAACATTGGCTCATCCTGCAAGTGTGGATTCGATTCCTTCATCGGCCAATCAAGAAGATCATGTGAGTATGGGAACGATCGCTTCTAGGCATGCTGCTCAAATTATTGCGAATGCAAGACGAGTTCTTGCTGTCGAGTTAATCTGTGCGATGCAAGCAGCAGATTTTAGAGGTCCAGAAAAATTGGCACCTAAAACAAAGAGAGTATATGAACAAGGAAGAATCGTTTGTCCAACGATACAATGTGACCGCATGTTCCACCGAGATATGGAAGCTGTTGCTTCATGGATCCTTGATACATCGTGGAATGACATCTTAATCGGATCAAAAATTCAAAAGTTAGCACATTAAAAGGAGGTATTTTTACATGTCAAACGTAAAACATTCTATATCAGCTGCTAGAGGTACAAAATTATCGGCAAAAGGGTGGGTTCAAGAAGCGGCAATCCGTATGCTGATGAACAACTTAGATGGGGAAGTGGCTGAGAATCCTGATGAGCTTGTCGTTTATGGTGGTATCGGCAAAGCTGCCCGTAACTGGGACTCTTATCATAAGATCATAGAAACATTAGAACGTTTAGAGAATGATGAAACCCTTCTTGTGCAATCTGGAAAGCCGGTCGCTGTATTTAAATCGCACACTGATGCTCCACGTGTTTTACTCGCCAACTCCAATCTTGTTCCTGCATGGGCAAATTGGGATACATTTCGTGATCTTGAAAAAAGGGGACTGATGATGTATGGCCAGATGACAGCAGGAAGCTGGATTTATATCGGCACACAAGGCATCCTGCAAGGTACGTACGAGACATTTGCAGAAGCTGCTCGCAAACATTTTAACGGATCATTAAAAGGAACGATTACACTCACAGCAGGTCTTGGAGGTATGGGTGGGGCACAACCTCTAGCAGTAACGATGAACGATGGTGTTGTGATCGCGATTGATGTAGATGAAACAAGAATCCAACGTCGCTTAGACACGAGATACTTAGATAAGATGACAAAAAGTTTAGACGAAGCATTAAGCATGGCAAAAGAATACGCGGCAAAAGGTGAGCCACTATCGATCGGTCTTTTAGGAAACGCTGCTGAGCTTTTACCAAAGATGATTGAGATGGGAGAGATTCCGGATCTTGTTACGGATCAGACATCTGCACATGACCCCCTGCATGGGTATTTACCAGTAGGTTTCTCTATGGAAGAAGGAGCAGAACTTCGTAAACGTCATCCTGAGCAATATATCGAAAAATCGAAGCAATCAATGGCGATTCACGTTCAGGCGATGCTTGAGATGCAAAAGAAGGGTTCCGTTGTATTTGATTACGGAAATAACATCAGACAAGTTGCGCTTGATGAAGGAGTTACAAACGCTTTCGATTTTCCAGGGTTCGTTCCAGCGTTTATCCGACCGCTGTTCTGTGAAGGAAAAGGACCTTTTAGATGGGTAGCGTTATCGGGAGATCCAGAAGATATCAGAAAAACAGATGAAGTGATATTACGAGAGTTTAGTGATAACGACCACCTCTGCAAATGGATCAAGATGGCTCAAGACAAAGTACAGTTTCAAGGTCTTCCTTCCCGCATCTGTTGGTTAGGGTATGGTGAACGTGCGAAGTTTGGAAAAATTATTAACGAAATGGTAGCTAGCGGCGAATTGTCAGCACCAATCGTAATCGGGCGTGACCACTTGGATTGTGGTTCAGTTGCATCGCCTAATCGTGAAACAGAAGGAATGCTTGATGGCAGTGATGCGGTTTCGGACTGGCCGATTTTAAACGCGATGATCAATGCGGTAAATGGTGCAAGCTGGGTATCTGTGCACCATGGAGGCGGTGTTGGGATGGGTTATTCTCTTCATGCCGGAATGGTCGTTGTAGCAGATGGAACAGAAGAAGCTGCTCGTCGTCTTGAGCGTGTACTAACGAGTGATCCCGGAATGGGAATCGTAAGGCATGCTGATGCAGGTTATGACCTTGCGATTGAAACAGCGAAAGAAAAATGCGTAGATCTGCCGATGATCGAGAACTAAAAAAGGGGTGTGACGAATGCTAGATACGTTGATTTTTGCTGGACAGGTGATTGTTCCAAAAAGTAATGGAGCGGCGCTTCGAGGTACACAGATGAATGAACTCTCTTTCATCGATAACGGAGCTGTTGGTATAAAAGATGGCGTGATCGCGTTTATAGGAACTGCGGAAGAAGCGGCTCAGTTACAAGCAAAAGAAAAGATTGAGGCAGAAGGAAAACTGTTATCACCAGGCTTAGTTGACCCTCATACACATTTAGTGTTTGGGGGATCACGAGAGCATGAACTCGCTTTGAAACAACAAGGTGTTCCTTATTTAGAAATTTTAGCTCAAGGCGGAGGAATTCATTCAACGGTTAAAGCAACCCGTGAAACAGCTGAAGATGCTCTCTATAAAAAGGGAATGTTCCATTTAAACAGGTGTTTAACATATGGTGTTACGACTATGGAAGCAAAGAGCGGATACGGTCTGGATAAAGAGACCGAATTAAAGCAGTTAAGAGTAGCAAAACAGCTGAATGAAACCCACCCGATCGATGTTGTTTCTACTTTTTTAGGAGCTCATGCTATTCCTGAAAACTATAAAGGAAGACCAGATGCCTTTTTAGAAGAGATGCTTTCCTTGTTGAGCGTAATCTCAAAAGAGGGCTTGGCCGAGTTTGTAGATATTTTCTGTGAAACTGGTGTTTTTACGGTAGAACAGTCTAAAGTTTTTCTTCAAAAAGCAAAAACAGCAGGATTCGGTGTAAAGATTCATGCAGATGAAATCGATCCTCTCGGTGGAACGGAGATGGCTTGTGAGATCGGAGCAGTTTCTGCTGATCACTTAGTTGGAGCGAGTAAAGAAGGCGTTCGTATTCTCGGGGAATCAGATACGATCGCAGTCCTTCTTCCAGGAACAACGTTCTATTTAGGAAAAGATCATTTCGCTCCAGCACGGGATATGATTTCGAGTGGAGCAGCTGTAGCCCTTTCGACGGATTTTAATCCTGGGAGTTCACCTACGGAAAATCTGCAGTTTATTATGACACTCGCTGCATTAAAGCTGAAGATGACACCAGAAGAAATTTGGAACGCTGTAACGGTCAACGCCGCTTTCGCGATTGGACGCGGTGATGTTGCAGGTAGTCTAGAAATAGGAAGAAGAGCAGATCTTGTTCTGTGGGATGTACCAAACTATAAGTATATTCCATATCACTATGGTGTGAACCACGTTAATAAAGTGTGGAAGAACGGTAAGTTAGTAGTTGGAAAGGGAGATATTCATGCAAACTATACCCTTTCTACGTAAATCAGGTGAGGCACCATTTACTGACAGAGGGATAAAAAAGGCAGGTCAGCTTTTGAAGCCTTGGTCAGGAGATGAAGTGAGAGGGCTAGCGATAGCTGGTGCTCCTCTCTCGAAGACTTCGATTTCGCATTCAGGTGCACATCTTACACCACAGACCGTCCGTGCGATGATGCATTCGTTTTCCACTTATAGCATTGAAGAAGAAAGTGATCTTTGGGATCACAGCATTACCGATTTTGGAGATATTGAGATGCATGTAACAGATCTCTTTACTTCACAATCCAGAATACATTCGGTCTTAAAAGATATTGGAGCTCAGCATAGCGAAGCATGTGTAATTACGCTTGGTGGCGATCATTCTGTTTCTGCTGCAGCGATCAAAGCTTTTCAAGAAACGAGAGGACGTGTCGGCATCATCCAGTTCGATGCACATTTTGATCTCCGTAATACGGAAGACGGTGGTCCATCAAACGGTACGCCGTTTCGCCAGCTCATAGAAAACGGAGTGATTACAGGCGATCAACTCGTTCAGATTGGTATTCGAGATTTTTCAAATGGGAAACTTTATCATGATTATGCAAAGGACCATGGAGTAACGGTTCACACGATGGGTGATGTAAAAAGAAACGGATTGCTTTCTTTGTTACAAAAATCAGTTGACCAGTTAAAACAGACAACAGATAACATATATATTTCTCTCGACATGGATGTTTTAGATCAGGCTTTTGCTCCAGGTTGTCCTGCGATCGGTCCAGGTGGATTGGACAGTGACTCGTTAATTGAAGGGATTCAGTATCTTGCAAAAGAGCCTTCTGTTAAAGGGATGGACATCGTGGAGATTGATCCAACCCTAGATTTCCGCAACATGACGAGCCGGCTAGCAGCGTACATCATCATACAATTCACGCTGTTTTATACAAAGAGAAAAGGAGGAATAAGGGATGAGTGAATTTGGTAGGTTTATAGAAATGTCCAGAAACCAAAAAGGCTTGAGTAAATCAGAGCTTGCTCGAAGATTAAGTATTACTCCTCAATACATGGCAGATATTGAAAAAGGAAGAATGATTCCATCTGAAGAAAAGATAGAAAAGCTTGTTAAGACATTAGAGTTAAACGAAAAAGAAGCTTTTAAACTAGCGGACAAACTTCCGTTGCGAGTGTTAGCAGAGGCAAAACAAGATTATTATAAACAAGGTTCCTAAAAATTCACTGTAACTTACGCACTCTTTCTATTTTTTTCATTCTTATTGAAACGAAAAAACACCGCTAGCCATTTCGGCTTTGCGGTGTTTCTTACTTAAGAATTAACTCTCTCTAGGCTGAGAGGACTTTGGTTTTAATATTTTTTTAAGCTTAGACCATCGCAACTCAATAAACGGCTGTGCTAGTGCGATAACGGGTTTGCTTGCTAAAAATAGCGTTACGATAACAGCTAGGAAGAGGAGCATAAAGTATGCACCGTTTTCCTCAATGGACGCGAACAGATCTGTTGTAAATAAATATTTCAACACAAATCCATGCAACAGATAGATATATAATGTGCGCTCTCCAAATTCGGTAAAGAACATTCGTCTGCGCGGAAGAAGTGCTAAAAAGCTGAAGGTTGCCGCAAACATGACACCATACATAGCAAGTCGTACAATACCACCATACCAATCGTTGTATCCTAAGATTTCTGAGTAAGAAGATGACGAGAGAAGCCATTCTTTTGTACCGTTTGGAAAAATAAAATGATACGTAATAAACAGTACCACTAAGAAAGCAGCTGAGACTATTTTGGCTCTCGGACGTAATATCTTTTTGAAGTCTCTCTTTTCAAGCAGATGTCCAAGCAAGAAAACAGGGAAAAAGACAAATGTTCGAAGGAGACTCAAAAATGTACCAATGTCATGAATATAACCTACTGCCACTCCTATACCTATGGCAAGTACGAGCGGATACTTCATTTTCACAAAGACTTTTAAAAGGATGTTCCAGAAAACCATGCTTAATAAGAACCAAAGTGTCCAGTGTGGAGAAAAGAAGTCTAGTTTCACTTCACTTTTACCGTATAAGTCATAATAGAAAAAGCTGTAGATTAACTGGAATACCAGATAAGGAATCAGCACTTTTTTAAAGATTTTTGGAAGATAGCCATCACGCCAAACACCTTTTGTAAAGAATCCTGCTATTAATATAAATGCAGGCATGTGAAAGGTATATATAAAGTTGTAAATCGTGTAAAGCCATTCATTTTGACTTTTTATCGGGGAAATAAAGTGCCCGAACACGACGAGAAAAATTAAAATAAACTTAGCGTTGTCGAAATAATAATCGCGTTCTTTTGTAGCAGTACTCATCGATATTCCTCCAATAATTATTCACCTTATAAAGTATTCGAATGATTTTCTCATTTTTTTTACTTATTTTTTATAATTCCCAACATTGCAGGTGTTTCTAACCTATAAATAGAAAAAAACGTGTTTCCTATTACAGGAAACACGTTTTTCGTTAGAAATCGATCTTAATTTTGATAAACCCTGCACTTCTCAATGCTTCATAGATGATGACGATAGCAGGACCGACGATCAATCCGATAAAGCCTAGAAGCTGGAATCCAATATATAAGGAAACAAGAGCTGCTAGTGCAGATATACCAAGACTTGAACCGAGTATTTTCGGTTCGATAATTCTTCGAACGATCGTGATGACTCCAAACATGATCAGAAGTCCGAATGCAAGATGATCATTGTTATTGATAAAGAAGGAATAAGCAGCCCATGGGACAAGGAATGATCCTGTTCCGAGGATTGGAAGGATATCAACAATAACGATCAAAAGAGCGAGAATAACAGCATACTCAACATCTAAAATCATGAGTCCGATCAATGCCAATGCGTATGTAACAACACTTAAGATGATCTGAGCTCTAAAGAACCCTACTGTTGCTCTAGACAGTTGACTAAAGACCAATTCAACTTTTTCGCGGGCTGCTGTTGTAAATAGGTTAAGAAACTCAGCATACAGTCGCGGAAGATCCAGTGAAAATAAGAAAACGGCAACTACATAGATAATAAAATAGATCAACAAGCCTGGTATGGCTGTGATCAGCCCTAATATACCCGAAGTTAAGTTCTTTGCTGTTTCAACACCATAATCCTTTAAACCTACTAATCCCTCTTCAAGCGTTCTCACCACTTCAGGAGGTAAGCTAGCATAAAAGTTTTCCATTTCATAAAACGTATTCTCTGCTACTTCGAACAGATGAACAGAATAGGAAGGAAGAACGGTTATAAACTCGATAACCTGAATAACAAGTGTTGTGGTGAGCCAGTAAGAGAAAATACCTAGTCCCGCAAGATACAAGATAAAAGTAGCAGTGACGGCCAATAATCGTCTACCTTTAAATAGTCTAATAAACAATTTTACTACTGGTTCTAGCATTATAGCAGTAAGCAATGCGAGAAGGAGAGGTATACTGTAAAAGACAAAGATGACGATTCCGGCAAGCAAAATGAGTAATAAGATTAAGTTTTTTACAGTCATTTTCCAGCCCCGATCTCCGAAATTTTAGCCGGTCAGCAATTTTTCATTACTATCCATTATGACCGGAAAAAAAGATGTTAATTCTTTATATATACACAATGATGTTACGATAATGTGAAAATGTCAATCACAGAAACTGAAGTTTTCAAAAATCTTCTTATTTTCTTAATTCCCTCTTTAATGCGAGTATCGCGTTCAATTGTCCGCCAGCGATTAAGATCATCGCAGATAGATAGAACCACACCATTAATGTTAATAATGCGCCTAAATTTCCGTATATCTGTCCGTAGTCAAAAATAAGAACGTATGAAGAGAATAAATAAGAAAATAGATGCCAGCCTGCTGTCGAGAAAATTGCCCCTGGCCACACGTTTCTGAACGTCAATCTTACATTTGGAGCAAAACGGTAAAGAGCCGAAAAAATGGAGAGAAGCACTGAGAAACCAATAAGATAGCGTGCTGTTTCCCATATGTGCCAGACGGGATGAGAAAATCCTGTTCGTTCAAATATGTAAATCCCGATGCTCCTTCCAAAGACCGGCAAAAGGAGAGCAGTGATAACTGCGATCACAAGACCGAACGTAAGGACCATACCTAAAATGAGTTCTTTTATAAAGGGTCGACTTTCTTCAACCTGGTAAGCTTGGTTGAAAACCCGGATGATTGCGTGCGTCCCGATTGTTGCTAACCAAATCATAATGATTAATGAAACAGATAATACATCTCCTCTATGCTCGTCCAATACCGCTACTAGATTATACTCTAGTAAAGCATATGCTTCTTCTGGTGCGATAGACTGAAAAAGTGATAGGACATAAGCAGAAGAAATAGGCAAAAAGCTAAGGATCGTAAAGATGAGAAAAACAAAAGGAAACAGTGAAACTAGGAAGTAATAAGCTAGCTGTGCAGAAAGGTCAAATACTTTATCTTGAAAGAAACGGTGAAACCACTGTTTCATAAACCAACGCACGAGGACACCCCCCCAATAAATGGATCTTTTCAATCTATCCTGCATTATTCCCTTAATAAAAAAAAAGAACGCTTTTTTTGAAACAAAACGTTCACTCAATCGTATCAGTGATGTGAAGTTACAAGTTAAATGCATTTTGAAGCAAGTTACCGTTGCCCTATTGAGCAACGAGGGCATCTACAAACAACGATTAAGGGAGAGGTTGTTGGTGTAGGTTGAGGCTGAATGAAAGGAAAACAACAAGGATGAATGTCTCGACAAAATAAAGGAACACCACAAAAATTTACACAGGATTGGCATCTAACTTTACATCCGCATGAACATGAACGCATAAAAAACACCCCCTTTGCTCTTATTATATGTAGAAATGGATAAGCCTGGCAGGGCATAAAGTGTGCGTAATTACTCATTTTTTTATTTTTGTCACGTTTTTCTAAAAAATAGGTGCTTTCATGCCTTTGTCTACTTTGGGAGTTGATTGGATGGAACGGAAATCAACTGCTTTTAAAAAACAACAGATGTTTTAACAGGGAGGATTTTTTGAATGGATTTTTTAACACCAGATTTTTGGTCGGCCTTATTGGCGATCGTTGTTATCGACTTAGTATTAGCTGGTGATAACGCAATTGTAATCGGCTTGGCAGCTAGAAACTTGCCGAAGGAAAATCAGAAGAAAGTAATAATCTGGGGAACAGTAGGAGCAATTGTGATTCGTGCAACAGCTACGCTTGCGGTTGTGTGGCTGCTGCAGATTCCAGGCTTGCTGCTTGCAGGGGGATTAATTCTTGTCGTTATCGCTTATAAGCTTATGATCGAAGAAAAAGATCATGAAATTGAAGCTCAAAATAATTTCTGGGCAGCCATTCGGACAATTATTATTGCTGATGCGGTAATGGGACTTGATAACGTTCTTGCCGTTGCAGGTGCTGCGCATGGTGATTTCTTACTGGTGGTAATCGGTTTATTGATTTCAGTGCCGATTGTTGTTTGGGGAAGCACATTGTTCCTAAAGGTTATTGATAAATATCCGTTCATCATTACAATTGGAGCAGGTGTCCTTGCATGGACGGCTTCTAAGATGATCGTTGGAGAAAAATTCATGGCTCCATATTTCGACAATGGATTTGTGAAATATGGATTTGAAGTTCTTGTGGTTCTTCTTGTGCTAGGATTAGGTACACTTAAGAAAAGAAAGATCGCCGAGGAGAGAGCATCTGAAAAAGTGCTTGCTAAAAAAGAAGCTTAAAAAAGCCGCCTTGTGCGGTTTTTTTTTACGACTTCATTTATGAAATGATAACTCATATTAGGTAAAAAGTACTCGTTTTGAAAGGTTTCAATATGAAAATAATTCTTTTGTACCTGTTTAGACCTATTTCTTAAATCATTTATAACTAGATGTCGATATGTAGGTAAGGGGTTTTAGATGATAAATGGGGGTTAAACAGATGTTTAAAAGAATTCAAACGAAGATCATGCTTTCTGTAAGTATTCTAGTTGCCATTACACTCTTATCTGTATCGCTATTTTCTTATTTTCAAACCAAACAACAGCTTGAAAGCAACAGCAACGAACAAGCAACCAGTCTTTCAAGCGAAGTTAAAGCGTCAACAGAGCTGTATTTGAAATCATATGGAGATACGATCGATCGATACAGCCAGGACAGCAGACTTATCACTTATTTAAAAACAGTGAAAACGAATGAAACAAAGGGTTTGAATGAAGTTTGGCCGATAGTAGATCAAGACTTCAAACACTTTTTGGATCTTAATAAAAACGTTGCGGTCTTATACATAGGTGCAGAGACAAAACAGTTTAAAACGACTCCTAAACTTGAGCTGCCAGATGGGTTTGATCCAACGGAACGTCCTTGGTATCAAACGGCTAAACAAACGCCAGAAAAAATAATGTGGACAGAACCGTACGAAGATGCTAGTTCCGGTGAATATGTTGTAACGGTTACAAAACCGGTGTTAGACCCTGCAACAGATGAGGTTCTTGGTGTAGTTGGTCTTGACTTAAATCTTGGTGGATTAACGAGCATGATCAACAAAACGAAAGTCAGCTACAAAGGATATCCAGTGCTTTTTGATCCGAAAGGTATGGCACTCGTTCATCCGACTCAACAAGGCAAAGACTTAAGTAAAGAGACATTTATTAAAGAGATATACAAAAATGAAAAAGGAAACGTTTCCTATACTTATCAGAATAAAGACCGAGAACTCTATTACACGACGATAGCCGACACGAACTGGAAGCTCGGTTTCGTCTACGATCAAAAAGAGTTGCTAAAAGATGCTGAAGAGCTTTTAAACATGATACTTATCTTTACATCTGTCGCAGTAATCGTGGCATTAGGTGTAACTTATATGTTGGCAAAAAGTATCTCTAAACCAATTACTAGATTACAAGCACAAGTACAAAGAGTAGCAGAAGGCGATCTTACAGTTTCTGTTGAAGCTAAATCCAAAGACGAAGTGGGGGCACTCACTCATCATTTTAACGCTATGGTGGAAAACATGCGTGGGCTTATAACATCTGTCAGTCATTCTGTTGTAACGGTTAATGAATCTACTTCTAATTTGAGTGCCGTGTCAGAAGAAACAATTGCTGCAAGTGAAGAAGTTTCAAGAGCTGTCAGAGAGATCGCTTCTGGAGCTACTACACAAGCGGAAGATGCCGATGAAACAAACCGTCGAACGATGGACTTATCTCTACAGATTGAAAAAGTAAATGAACAAGCAGAAGAGATGACCCGACTGTCTTTATTAGCTGAAGCAGCTAATAAAAAAGGAATCTCACAAATGGACGTGTTGCGTGAAAAAACGGGTGAAAGTAACCAAGTTCTGAAAAACATTGAATCTGTTATTTCTGGTCTAGCTGTAAAAGTAGAAGAGATCGAGCAAGTGATTCAATCGATTACAGAGATCTCGAATCAGACTAATCTACTCGCATTAAACGCAAGCATTGAAGCAGCTAGGGCAGGTGAGAGCGGGAGAGGGTTTGCGGTGGTTGCTGATGAAGTACGAAAGTTAGCAGAACAATCGGCTGTTGCAGCAGATAAAGTACGTAAAACGATCTCAGGGATTGGTGAAGAGTCTGAGAGAGCTGTACAGGAGATGGCATACACAAAAAGAATTGCTCACGATCAGAACCATACCGTAACAGACACAGAGTCTGCTTTTAACGAGATCTCAAGTACGATGGCTGATATGGTGAGATCAATCGAACAGATTACGAGTGAAGTAGAAATGATCAACAACTATAAAGAGGAAGTGGTAGCGTCCATTCAAAGTATCGCAGCAGTAGCCGAACAATCTGCAGCAGCGAGTGAAGAAGTTAGCGCATCTTCTGAAGAGCAAGTGCGGGCACTATCCACAGTTTCTCAGTCGGCTGAAGAATTGAACGATGCTTCACAAGCGCTGACTGAAATGATCAAACACTTCAAGATTTAGTACAAGTTGCAATTGGGCAGATAAAGGTGTCGAATGGCTAGATTATATTCTCAATTGGACAGATTATCATCTGAATCGGACAAATACTTGAGTCAATCAGACAGATTAACTGCTAGAACGGACAGATTACCTTCAATAGACTAGAAAGAAGTCACATAAAAAAGGAAACCGACTTTGCGGTTTCCTTTCTCTTTTTCTATTTTAATAGATATCTCTCTTAGAAAACGTTACGAAGGCGACGATGAATCCAGCAATTCCCCAGACGGCTAGTACGCTCATCGAGAAGCCTAACGACATCCCTTCGATTGGAGTTGCCATTCCACTCACATAGTTTGTAAGGTTCAGGTTTACCATAAAGAAATATTTCGCGCTTTCCCAAGAAGATACCATGTTTGCTAGGATGGCTCCTGCGATCAGGGAAGCGAGCATGATTCCCATAACGGCAGCCGTGCTTCTTAACAGTACGGATAGCATGAAGGTGAGCGTTCCAACAATCATACAAACATACCATACAAGGCCAAACTCCATCAGAATGTATTGCCATTGTGGAACGATGTGTACATTTTCAGTTAAAAGTTCATCTCCAGAAACCGTAAAGCCTGTTAATAGAGGCATGTTCCATCCGCCATATCCGAAAACGACGCCAGATATTCCATACGATAGAACGGCTACTGATAAAACGATGAATGAGATTGAGAGCAGCATCGCTAAATATTTGCTAAGAAGAATGCGCCATCGTTTAACTGGACGGGTGAGTAAAAGTTTGATCGTTCCTCCGCTTGATTCAGAAGAAACGAGGTCTGCCACAATGACCATGACGAGCAAAGGGAGAAGTAGATCGATCGAGTTCTCAACGAATATTCGCATGAATGTTGGTGCTCCTGGAGCACGTGGATCGATATCGTTCTCTAAATAATACTGTTGCTGTGATAGTCTGATCTTTAGAAATTTACGCCATTCATCTTGAATGCGGCTTGAGCTTAATCGATTTTGAGTGTCAGTGATCTCTTGCTGCAGTGTAGTTCGCCAATCTTGATTCCCCATCTTCTCACGTTGATCTTGAATCTCTTTAAACTGAGCATATGTAAAAAGAGGAACTAAGAACGCGATGATCAAGATGATGACATACAAACGTTTTTTCCTTAGAAGCTTTAACATTTCATTTCGGACAAGATTAATCAATGCTTTCGCCTCCTGTTACTTCTAAGAACAGATCTTCTAAAGAAGGAAGCTGAGTTCTCATTTCTTTTACCTTCACTCCAGCTTTTACGAGTTTTTCGTTCCAATCTGGCAGCAATGGTTCATTATATAATGTGATTAGTGTATGATCAGGACCTTCTGTAACTTCTGTTTCCATAGAAAGAATCTCTTTAGCGACTTGAATAGGTTCAGCACGCCAAATCACACGTTCCTGCTCAGCCAATAGGTTATCAACAGAGTCTGTGCGTAAGACCGACCCCTTTGATATGATCGCCACTCGATCACACATCAGCTGAATTTCACTTAACAAATGGGAGGATACAAGAACGCTTAAGTTTTCATCTCTTGCTAACTGTCGTATAAATTCACGCATCTCGCGAATACCTGCAGGGTCGAGTCCGTTTGTCGGCTCGTCCAAAATAAGTACTTTCGGTTTTCCTAAAAGAGCTTGAGCAATTCCTAAACGCTGTCTCATACCAAGTGAATAGGTACTCACACGATCGTGAATTCGATTTTGTAATCCTACGAGTTCGATGACTTCATTCAATCTTGTTTTAGGGATGGATGAATCCATTTTTTGAAAGTGTATAAGATTTTCCCAACCTGTTAAGTACGGATACAGTTCAGGGTTTTCAACAATACAGCCGAGATGTCTCATCGCTTCGGTAAATTCCGTTCGTACATTCTTACCACCGATCTTAATTGTTCCGGAAGTAGGAGAAATCAAACCAACGATCATTCGAATCGTCGTCGTTTTTCCAGCACCGTTCGGTCCAAGAAAACCAAAGACTTCTCCTGGAACGAGTGTAAACGAAACACCTTTTATGATCTGCTTGCCCTTAATTTTCTTAGTTAGATTCTTTACTTCTAATGCGGGTGTTTGACTCATGATTCGTTCTCCTCCTGTTCAAATTTGATCAGTGAGGCTACTCGTTCAGCAATCAGCTTGTAACCTTCCGTGTTAGGATGAAATTGATCGGTATAGAGATAGTTTTCTACTTGAAGCTGAAAGAGATCAAAGGTAGGTACATATACGATGTTATCAAAACCAGCTGCTGTTTCAGCAGACTGGAAGTTCCAGTTTCTAACGATTGAAGAAGTTGTTTTTGAATCAGGCATATTGCTAAAAGGATTGTATAACCCAACATGATAGATGACTGCCTCAGGATTCAGTTCTCTGAGCTGTGTATAGATTTTTTTCACATTGCTTATATAGATCTGTTTTTTACCGTTAATTGCATTATTATCTAGATTCTCTAGTGCTGCTCCTTGTTGAAAAAGGTCATTCCCACCAATCGTCATTACAATAACATCTGCTTGTTTGGCTTGACGCTGAATCTCACTTTGTTGAAGCTGCTTAAGAAGACCTCTAGATGTTTCCCCCTTGATGGCAGTGTTAAGCAGATTAATTTCTTGGTCTGTTTTTTCTTTTAAGCGCTCAGTTAGATAGCCAGTATAACCTTTTCCATCAGCGTCACCGGTTCCACGAGTAAGAGAATCCCCTAATGCAAAGATCGTCAGGGTGCCACCCTGCTTCTCTGTTGAAGTTGATTCGGTTTTTTCTTTGAGCTGTGAAACTTTTTTATTAGCGGAAAATTGGTCTTGTAACGTCCAGCCAAGACCAAACAGCCATAATACTGTAGCTGCAATAGAGACAATTGAAACGACCGTTAAGGTATATTTTTTCAAAACCGCTTTCATCCTTCCCAAATCCTTGATCTGTTCTTTATAGAATAGCAAATAATGACGCATATTCTAACTTTTTTGCCTATTTGCGGTAAAATAAACCAAAGGGAGTGGAATCATGAAAAAAAATTTTAAGCGGGGTTCATCATGAATTGGAAACCAGTCGGAGAGCAAGACAGAATTCAATCGTTAGATATTATGCGCGGTATCGCCATTTTTGGCATTCTACTCGTAAATATGAAATCATTTTCAGGACCGGATTCACCGATCCGTGCATTGAGCTACGAATATTTTGACGAGCCGTATAACGTTTGGACAAATGTGCTGTTAGAGTTTTTTGTTCAAGGAAACTTTATAACGATGTTTTCCTTTTTATTCGGGTTTGGTATCGTTTTGATGGCAGAAAGAGCATCAGCAAAAAATATGAGGTTTGTTCCTGTGTTTCTAAGACGACAGTTTGTTCTGCTTCTCTTTGGAATCCTTCATGTTCTGTTTTTTTGGTACGGTGACATTTTGATCATGTACGCGATCGTAGGTTTGTTCATGCTGATCTTCTATCGCTTAAATAAGAAAGTATTAATCATAACGGGATTTCTGTTAATAACGGTTTACAGTTTATTTATGACAACATTAACGTATGATTATTGGAGTAGTGGCGCGGCGATAACCTATCAAAGTGCTCAAAACGAGCTTTATGAACAAGAGATCGCGCAATCCATTCAAATTTACAGCAATGGTACCTATGTTGAGATCATGAAGGAAAGAATTCATGAATGGGGAGATCTGAACCGTTATTTTCTCTTTTTTATAGCAGGACTTTTGCCGATGTTTTTATTCGGTGCTTATGCTGCTAAAAAAAGAACGTTCACGAACCGAGGCTTATGGAGCCTGTGGCTGTTAACATTGATCCTTGGTCCTGGTAGTAAATCATTCGCTGTTATTTTCTTTCCTTATAAAGGAGAAGATTGGCGATATGAGACTGCGATGTCATGGGGATACGAATTTGGTGGTGCAATGATGAGCATCTTCTACATCTGCAGCATCGTTCTTCTTTATCGAAGTGGAAGATGTAAACGTTTGTTTAACTACTTTCAATTTACCGGTCGCATGGCTTTTACGAACTACTTAACTCAATCGATCATTGCGACAACGATCTTTTATAGTTATGGTTTAGGTCTGTATGGTGGGTTTGGACCACTCGTTGGTGTGATCTTGGCGTGCGTTATTTTTTCTATTCAAGTTATTTTTTCGAAGTGGTGGATAGAAAGGTATTACATGGGACCGCTTGAATGGGTGTGGCGCTCGCTAACATATGGCCGAAAACAGCGATTTAAAAGGCATGAAATAAGCGATAGTTAAAGAAGCTGAGAATTCTCGCTTCTTTTTGTTTTGCACAATTTTAAAATTTTAGGTACACTTTAAGTAACATATATGAGCATATGTTCATATAATGAATAAAGCTGAATTTTAGGGAGTTGTTTTTCATGTCTGATCAGCAAAACAAATATGAACACCTCGATGAGGAAACACTATTTATCGTATCTCAAACGTTTAAAGCACTTTCAGATCCAACTCGCATTCGAATTTTGCATCTATTAGGAGAGAGAGAATGCAATGTTTCTGAAATTGCTGAAGAACTATCACTCATGCAATCAACGATATCCCATCAGTTACGCTTTTTGAAAAATTTAAGACTTGTTAAATTTAGACGCGCTGGAACAACACTATTCTACTCGATAGATGACGAGCATGTGATGACCCTTCTGCATCAATCCATCCATCATGCGAGACACGACTAGAAAGGAGGGACCATAAATGAAAGAGCATAAGATCACGGGTTTATCTTGCGGACATTGTGCTTTAAAGCTTGAAGAACAGATCCAACAGCTTCCAGGTGGAGAGCGAGCGAAAGTGCAATTTAACTCAAGCAAAATTGTGTTAGATGAACATATGGATATGGACAGAGTTCGTTCTATCCTTTCGACGGAAAATGTACGTTTTGAATCAGACGGAGAGCATACAGGACCTAATTGGCTCATGATCGGGTTGTATGTATCAGTTGCTTCCTTCATAGCAGCACTCATAACAGAACATATGTTGAATATTACGTATGTCTCCATAGTATTTTATGCTATTGCGACGATATCATCTGGTTATTCAACGTTTTTAAAAGGTCTTCGAAACCTGACGAAGTTGAAATTTGATATTAACACTTTAATGACAGTAGCGTTAGTTGGTGCAGTAGCCATCGGAGAGTGGAAAGAAGCTGCACTCGTGGCAATCCTTTTTGGCATAAATGAACTGCTTGAATCTTACGGAATGGAAAAAGCACGGCGCTCGATGGAATCTCTTTTAAAGGTAGCACCGAAAGAAGCGCTTCTGTTAAGAGACGGGAAGACAGAAGTCATCTCGATCGAAGAACTGGCAGTGGATGATGTAGTACTCGTAAAAACAGGTCAAAAGATTCCGTCAGATGGTGTTGTTGTCTATGGAAAAAGCTCTGTAAACGAAGCAGCGATCACCGGTGAATCACTTCCAGTGGAAAAAGAAGATGGAGAGACCGTATTTGGTGGAAGCATCAATAATGAAGGTGTGCTTCATGTTAAAATTTCGAAGACTTATAACCAATCGGCGCTTTCTAAAATTCTGGCTCTCGTTCAGGAAGCACAAGAATCCAAAACGCCAACAGAGCTTTTTATCAATCGGTTTGCAAACTATTACACACCGATCATCATGGTTGTTTCAGCACTAGTTATGTTAGTACCACCACTTTTGTTAAATGAACCGTGGGGTGAATGGTTCTATCAAGGTCTTGCGGTATTGATCGTCGGTTGTCCTTGTGCACTCATTCTGTCCTCGCCGATCGCGATACTTTCGGGGATTACAGTTAATGCAAGAAACGGAATCTTAATCAAAGGTGGAGCCTATCTTGAACAGCTCGGTAAGATAAATATCATTGCTTTTGATAAAACAGGTACGCTTACACTAGGCGAACCGCACGTTGTGGCAGAGAAAGCGTTCCACCCCGACTTTTATAAAGTAGCTTATGCGATTGAAAAGTCATCTTCACACCCGCTTGCAAAAGCAGTCGTAGCAAAGTGCCGGGAAGTTGGCGCTGAAGAAGTAGAAGCAGATGAAATGACTACAATTAGTGGTCAAGGAATTACAGCAGTAGTTGATCATAAAACGTATAGGCTAGGAAACGAAAAAATAATTGGCAGTACAGAAGTGAGTGAGGACGTAAAAAGTGTTGTCGATTCATTTAAAGAAGAAGGTAATACGATCGTCCTTGTTGCAAGTGATACTGAAATTCTTGGTGTGTTTGCTATTGCTGATGAAATTAGAAAAGAAAGTCCTGACATTATCTCGCTGCTTCATGAAAAAGGAATAAAAGAAACGGTCATGCTGACTGGTGATCACCCAATTGTTGCAGAGAAAGTTGCTAAGAAAACGGGAGTGTCTTCTTTCTTAGGTGGGTTGCTGCCGGAGGATAAAGTAGAAAAGGTTAGATCACTAAAGAAGCATGGAAAAGTGGCTATGATTGGTGATGGAATCAACGATGCTCCCGCACTAGCTACTGCTGACCTCGGTATAGCGATGGGAAAAGGAACAGATAGTGCGATCGAAACGGCAGATATTGTACTCATGCAAGATCATCTAGGAAAACTTCCAGATGCTGTACAGGTTTCAAGGAAAGTAAATACAATCATCAAGTGGAACATCGGATTATCACTTGGGTTGAAGCTTTTAGCTCTGCTGCTTACGATTCCGGGATGGCTCACACTTTGGATTGCAATCCTTTCTGACATGGGTGCTACAATTCTTGTAACATTGAACAGTCTTACTGTCCTGCTTCACAATAGAAAATAGTGAACGTAAAAAGTCATGCAGCTGCATGGCTTTTTTAGTACCATAAAGGGGTATGAACTTAGGGTTTTTTAGGAGGAACGCATGTCATGTCAGAAACCGTTATTCAATTTTTCCAAGAGTATAGCGAATGGGCGATTATCATTTCACTCGTACTCAATCTATTAATTGGAATTTTAGGTGTTGTTCCTACTGTTTTTATAACAGCCGCAAATATTTTATTCTTTGGGTTTTGGTACGGAACATTCATTTCATTTATCGGAGAAGCATTAGGAGCAATGGTTGCCTTTCTTCTATACAGAAAAGGATTTAAACAAGTTTCTAGAGAGAAGCTTAAAGGGTACCCCAGGGTGGTAAGATTGTTAGAAGCGAAAGGTAAAGAAGCGTTCGTCCTGATACTTTCACTTCGATTGCTGCCATTTGTACCTTCAGGATTTGTTACATTTGCTAGTGCGATCGGGGCTGTTTCATCATGGACTTTTGTTGTAGCCAGTTCAATAGGTAAGATACCAGCTTTGGTACTTGAAGCATATTCAGTGTACAACGTAACCGAATGGAATACAGAAGGAAAGATCATTTTAGGAGTTGTAGCGTTAGCTGGGATCTACATTTTTGTAAAAGAAAGAAGAAACTGATCAGAACATTTGATACTATAGGGGGGTATAGTATATACTAACCTTATAAGCATCCAAAACGAAGGGATGGACCCATATGGAACAAAAAACACATCGCTGTGAGAGTGATAAACAAGATTTAAACAACCGTTTAAAAAAGATCGAGGGCCAAGTACGTGGTCTTCAAAAAATGATAGAAGATGATCGTTATTGCATAGATGTTCTTGTTCAGATTTCAGCTGTGACCGCCGGATTAAAAAGAGTAGGATTTCAATTGATGGAAAGTCACACTCAGCATTGTGTGGCTGATGCGATAAAATCTGGTGATGGAGAAGACTCTATAGAAGAATTAATGAGAGTCATTAAGCAATTCTCTAAATCATAAAAGAAGGTGAAGACCATGAGCCAAAAGAAAGTAAATCTAGGAATCACGGGCATGACATGCTCAGCTTGTTCAACTCGAATCGAGAAAGTGCTGAACAAAATGGATCATGTCGATGTTAACGTCAACTTAGCCATGGAAAAAGCTTCTGTAACGTTTGATGCTGAGATAATCAGCCTTCAAGAGATCGAACAAAAAATTGAAAAGCTAGGATACGGTGTTGCGAAAGAAAAGGTCGATCTTGATATTTCGGGCATGACCTGTGCAGCTTGCTCTACACGCATAGAAAAAAGCTTAAACCGTATGGAGGGTATCTCTAGTGCTACCGTTAACTTAACGGGTGAAACAGGATCCATAGAATATAATCCTGCTATTGTTTCTGTAGACGATGTTTTAAACAAGATAAAGAAGCTTGGGTATCATGCGTCTACTCAACAAGATCGTGAAACGAAAAAGACGAAGAAGGAAGAAGAGATTACGGCTAAGAAGAGAAAGTTATTTCTTTCTATTATCTTGTCTCTTCCACTTCTATATACAATGTTTGCTCATATGCCTTGGGATTTTGGTCTGCTGATGCCGTCATTATTCATGAACCCTTGGTTTCAATTTCTTCTCGCTTCTATCGTCCAATTTTATATCGGAGGATCTTTTTATATCGGTGCTTTTCGAGCGCTTCGTAATAAGAGTGCGAACATGGATGTTCTTGTTGCACTCGGAACTTCTGCAGCCTTTTTTTACAGCGTTGTTGAAGCCTTTAAAACGATCGGTAATCCAGACTATATGCCACAATTGTATTTTGAAACGAGCGCTGTTTTAATCACCTTAATCTTAGTCGGTAAATATTTCGAGACTCTCGCAAAAGGCAGAACAACTGAGGCGATTTCCAAACTATTGAATTTGCAGGCGAAAGAAGCTACTGTCATTCGAGATGAAAAGGAAGAGAGGATTCCTTTAGATCAAGTGGTAGTGGGAGATATGCTGCTTATTAAGCCAGGTGAAAAAATACCAGTCGATGGCACCGTGCTCTCTGGTAATTCTTCCGTCGATGAAAGTATGATTACTGGTGAAGCGATTCCTGTTGAAAAAGCAGAAGGTGATTTCATTATTGGTGCTACACTCAACAAGAACGGCACACTCCGTATGGAAGCCAAAAAAGTAGGAAAAGAAACGGCTCTAGCAGGAATCATAAAGATTGTTGAAGAAGCTCAAGGATCAAAAGCACCCATACAACGTATGGCAGACTATATTTCAGGGATTTTCGTGCCGATTGTAGTAGGTATCGCCATACTTGCTTTTGTAACTTGGTATTTTCTTGTTGATTCAGGTAATCTGCCACAAGCACTTGAAGTCAGCATTGCCATCCTAGTAATAGCCTGCCCATGCGCACTTGGTCTAGCAACACCCACATCCATTATGGTTGGAACAGGTAAAGGAGCAGAGCAGGGAATCTTGTTCAAAGGTGGAGAATATCTAGAAGGCGCACAAAGAATTGATGCTGTACTACTTGATAAAACAGGAACGGTTACAAAAGGTAAACCAGAAGTAACAGATCTCACAGAGTTAAAAGAAGGTTTCCTTGCTCATTTGATTTCAGCAGAGAAAAGCTCTGAACACCCTTTAGCGGAAGCGATTGTTGAGTACGGAAACAAACAGCATATACCATCCATTGAGACGGAATCCTTTCATGCTATTCCGGGGCATGGTATTGAAGCTGTAGTTAGTGGAAAAACCATACTCGTCGGAACGAGAAAGCTCATGAAAGAAAAAGCTGTAGAATACAAAGAGCAGGAAGCACTTCTTGAAGCATATGAGAACGAAGGAAAAACAGCTATGCTTTGTGCAGTAGATGGAGAGCTCGTTCTGATTGTAGCTGTTGCTGATACGGTAAAAGAAACATCTAAAAATGCGATTAACGCTTTAACAGAACAGGGTATTGATGTGTATATGATAACAGGTGATAACAAAAGAACAGCACTTGCGATCGCAAAAGAAGTAGGTATTAAAGAGGTATTCGCTGAAGTCTTACCTGAAGATAAAGCACGTATTGTGAAAGAACTTCAAGATAAGGGAAAAACTGTAGCGATGGTAGGCGATGGGATCAATGATGCTCCAGCACTCGCGACAGCTGATATTGGAATGGCAATCGGAACAGGAACAGATGTAGCGATCGAAGCCGCTGATGTTACGCTTGTTGGCGGGGATCTAAATCATATTCCGAAAGCGATAGAATTAAGCCGGAAGACAATGCGGAACATTAAACAAAACTTATTTTGGGCATTGTTTTACAATACAGCAGGTATTCCGATAGCTGCATTCGGTTTGCTCGAACCATGGGTTGCCGGAGCGGCTATGGCTTTTAGCTCTGTATCTGTTGTAACGAACGCATTGCGTTTAAAACGTATCAACTTAAAAAATATTTAGGAGGAAAAGATGATGGAAACAAAAACACTAGATGTAGAAGGAATGACGTGTGGACATTGTAAAGCGGCGGTAACGAATGCCCTGAATGAACTAAATGGAGTGAAAAACGTTGTAGTCCACTTAGAAACAGGAAAAGTGGAAGTTGAATTGGATTCCTCGAAAGTTACAGATGCCGAAATGCGTGAAGCGATTGAAGATCAAGGATTTGACGTAAAGTAATGTGAAAACAGCCTCTCCATAATGGAGGGGCTGTTTATATAGGTACTATAAATTTCCTTTAAGTGCTTTTGCCACTTTTGCCACGCGTTTTCCTAAACGAGATGCCATTGTTTTTTCTGCATCTTGAGGATGCTGACTACCATCTGCTCCAGCTACAGTCGAAGCGGCGTAGGGTGAACCACCGATGCCATCTGATGTCATCTGTTCTGGATTTTCTCCATAAGGAAGACCGACATAAATCATTCCAAAGTGCATGAGTGGAACAAAAGAAGTGATCGCAGTAGATTCTTGCCCGCCATGAATCGTATTAGAACTTGTGATTACGGCCGTCGGCTTACCTTCTAAATCACCATTCGCCCAAAGACTGCCCGCAGAATCGAGCAGTTGTTTGATTTGTGCTGGCATCATCCCATACCGTGTTGGAATTCCCCAGATTATTCCGTCTGCCCATTTTAAATCATCAAGTGTAACTTCAGGAATATCAACCTGTGCTTCTTGAGCTTTTACATAAGCATCTTGTTGAGACATATATTTTTTTGTGACTTCAAATTCAGGAACTTTTACAACTTTAACTTCGGTACCGTCAACTTGCTTTACACCTTCTGATGCTGCTAGTGCCATCTCATGAATATGACCATAAGAACTATAATATACAACCAAAACGTTAGCCATTATATTACCTCCTTAATTAATATGACTTATGTACACTTCCCGTTTTTTCCTAATTGAAATCATAAAAAAATCCGCCTGTCTGTTTCAGGCGGACTTCTAATAATAAGGGTATGGGTAGGGTGGATAATAAGGATATGGATAAGGTGGATAATAAGGGAATAATGACAAAGCTGCTAAGGATGCTAGTGGGAAAATCTGACGATAATATCTTCTATAATAAGGATTACCATACCATTGTCGTTGATTTTGCTGAGAACTTTGTTGAACTTGCTGAGATTGTTGTTGGGGATTTGGAGACTGTTGTGTAGGTTGAGGACTCTCTTGTTCTTCTTCTACTGGCATCATGTTTTGCGGAACCATCATATACACATTTTTCTTGTCTAGATCGGTAATGATACCTTCAATTTCTTGCCCGTCACGGGTTTTAATCGTTACATGATAATACATGTGCTGCTTACACATCTGATGCATGCTGTCTGCCCGATTCTGATTCTGCGAATGTAATTGATCGTCGCTCATATTATCACTCCTTCCCATGTTATTCATATTTCCTTCAAGCCCAAGTTATGTCTGTATATACAAAACAGTTATGAACCAGTTAAATCCACAAAAAAAACCGCTTATAAAAGCAGTTCTTTTTTTTAACTTTTTTCTGTGCTTTGAAGTTTTGTCTTGAACATTCGTTTGAAAAAGCTGAATACCGTTTCAGCCTCAAGATAATAGAACAATTTAAATAGCAGGCTGCTTAATAAAATCCCAGCAACTACATCCAATACAACATGCTGTTTGACGAAAAGTGTCGACAAAATAATGCTGTAAGCGATGGTTGAGACTATGATATCTTTTCTTATCGTCCACATCTTACTATGGCGAATTCCTAATATCATAAGATAACTACTTAAAACATGAATACTTGGAAAACAATTGAACGGTTGGTCAGCGCCATAAACATACTGAACCATCTTTGTGAGTATGCCACCCTCAACTAATTCAGGACGGGGAACCGTGGTCTGGAAAAAGAAGTAAATCACATAACATACCAGCATTCCAACACAAAAACTTAATAAGGTCCGATAATAAATAGCTCTGTCATAAACACAAAAGTAAATAAACATTAGAAAAATAAAAGCGTACCAAAGGATATAAGGTACAATAAAAATCTCCGCAAATGGGATTTGGTGATCCACTGCTGTAATAAGTTGCCTCGCCCCGCGTTCCCCATGATTTAATACTTGATAAATAATATTCAGTAAAGGGATAGAGAGGAGAAGACATAATGCTAAAATATTCTCTTTTATAATACGCAATACGAACTACTCCTTTATCTATATCATCATCTTAATAACATATTCCCGTTTTAAAAGGTTTTACACGTTTTAAAATACACCCTATTGAGGTTACCATATTATGGTTTATTTGTCATAGGTCATGAGACGTATTCTACTATAAATTTTATATCAATTTATTGTTATGTCTAGTCTTCCCAAGTACTGTTACAATTTCTTTGCCACTATTTGCGTCAAGTAGTAAATCTACCCGTATATTATATATTCAGACTATTATTTTTTTGACTTTTCTGACAAAAGGAATATAATGGAGGTACAACCGTAAGACCTAATGCATATTTAACCTCTTTGAAAGGGAGTGTTATGGATGTATGTAGGCAATACCATAAAAGTTGATCGTTATAATGGTGAGTATTTTATGATCAGCCAAAAGTGGCTGATGGAAGTGGTCTGGAACAAATACAACATGCCATTGCACGAGTTTTTATTAGCGTATGACAAATCAGACAGTGACTACATCATGTCATTGGCTGAACGGCAAAGCATTCAATATGAAATCGCACATGATGAAGACTACCTGTACATAGGGTAGTTTTTTTATTTTTATGTATGTCAAAAGCCCCTCTTCCTACATACACTGGGTTTAGGATTCAGGGGGAGGGCACATTCATGGCTAAAAAAAATGCAAAGAAAACAACAAAAAATAAATATGACAGTCAGGTTAATAAATACCAGCACACACAAAAGATGGTTACAAGTGAAACTTGCATCGCCTGTAAAACCCAATGCGTAAGAGGATTGGCTTACATGGAACGCATGTCACAGCCAGGAGCTATGGGTAAAGGAGTACCATGCCATCTTACAAAAGGAAGAGGACATAAATAATGTGATTGTGTTCGCTGGCCTATATATGGGCCAGCTTTTTTTGAGTGTTTTTTATAGTAGAGAAGTGAAGAAAGGGTTTTGAAGGGAATTTCTAACTACGGCAATGAGGTATATCTATGATTTAGGGATTTATGATCGATTCACGAGGATTTATGCTCGATAGGGGGGAATTATGATCGTATCTCAGGATTTATGCTCGATGCCGGGAATTTATGCTCGATGCCGGGAATTTATGCTCGATGCCGAGGATTTATGCTCGGATGCCGGGAATTTATGATCGATTCCCGAAAATTCCACCCCCAAACCCCACTAAATCAACACCCTCATCATCTACTCAAACACGGCCAAAGACGGAATCATCTGTCGTGTGGTACACTTTGTTTGGCTTATATTACCAGAAAAAGGATGAAGCATTTTTATGATTAAAGCAAATCGCTATTTTCATTTTTTATGGAGCGGACAGACGCTAGCGAACTTAGGAGATATTCTCTATATCATTTGTTTGATTACACTTGTTTACAATGAAACGGGATCTGTCCTGCACATGGCTTTAATTCCATTTGCGAAGACGATGTCCTTGCTCGTCTCAGGTTTTCTAGCCCCTCTATTTATTGAAAAGTACAAACGAACAAGTTTGCTGATCAATACGCTGCTCCTTAAAACAGGGTTATTATTCTGTTTATGTTTACTCGGTTTATATGGTATACATACGGCTACAACATTTACTCTATTATATATTTTCGTCGTAATCATTTCTCTTCTTGAAGGTCTCGGAAACCCTGCAAGAAGATCTATGGTTCCTGATCTTGTAGAAAGTGATGAGCTTGTAAAAGCAAACAGTTTCATCAGTATTGCCAATCAGACTTCTATGCTTTTATCATGGCCACTCGGCAGTGTTCTATTGGTGATGTGGGGGGAACAAAATATGCTATGGGTAACTTTTGGCTTATTTGTCGTTGCAACCATACTTACTATGCGAATAAAGGTTAACGAAAAGGAGAACGTTCAAGCGCAAGAATCGAAGTGGATAGCGATGAAAGAAGGTTGGCAACTAATCTTTCAATCAAAAAAACTGACGACTTTAACAGTGATGGATGTGCTTGAAAACTTCGGTCATGGAGTTTGGATCGCCGCAATTCTTTACGTGTATGTTGAAACAGCGATAGGAAAAGGAGAAGCGTGGTGGGGTTACATCAATGCGTCTTTCTTTGCAGGAATGATGGTAGCGGGTCTTGTAGTATATCGGTTCTCTAAAAAAATGGAAACATACCTGGGCTTTGTCATTATGGCATCAACGGTTTGTTTGATGTTGCTTAACGTGTGGTTCGGTTTAACTTCATCAGCATGGATTGCCTTATTGGTTTCATTCGTTTTTGGGTTTCCTCAGATGGCGAGAGATGTGTCACAAAATACGTTGATCCAAGAATCCTATAGAGATAAACAGCTAGCCAAAGTGTATGCATCTCACGGGACACTCGTGTATGGGACATTTGGAATAGCGATATTATTACTTGGTTGGTTTGCAGAGGAATTTGGAGTTCGAGAGACATACTTGTTAGTAAGTTTTCTGTTTCTGGTTTCCTTTTCGATCGCATTTTTAAATCGTAAAGTCCTACATTCTAACCAGAAAATAACCTCACTTGAACAAGATATTGTATAGATACCCAATCAATTCTATCTAATAAGTTGGGAAAACTGCTTGTATTTTACTAAAAAGAAAGCACATGTTCTCCTTCAATTTTCCCAATACAAAGCAAGTCGGCATCCTGTTACAATAATTATACACCCTCTTCCCTGCAAGACGGGTAGAAAAGTAACAGGAATGGGTGAATACCATTGAAAAAGAAAGTACTTGTCTATTTGTATCCACAATTTAGAGAAGTTGAAGTAATGACGACTTTATCTATTATCGGTAAAAAGTATGAAGTGCTGCCTTTCTCGCTGTTGCCAGGAACTGTTACTAGTGAATGTGGTTTACTGATGCAGCCTACGATTAAGATGAAGAATATTAGTCCTATTGATTATGAGATGCTCATTATTCCTGGAGGAAAACAAGCTTTCACACAAGGAAATCCGAGACTTCTGCATCTGTTGCAAGTGTTCAACAGAGAGAATATCAAGATTGCAGCTATTGGTAACGGAGCAGTTATTTTAGGACGAGCCGGTATATTGAATGGCAGGTCATATACTGTGTCTTTACGTGAAGATGAATTTGCTAAAACAAACAGTTGGTTGAATGGTACGTATCAATCAAAGCAGATTGTAGAGGATAAAAATATTTTAACAGCAAAAAGCCATGCTTATATTGACTTTGGTTTAACGATCGGGGACCGTTTGCAATGTTTTGACGGCCTGGAAGAATATAATTTTTATAAAGGTACAAGTTCCTTTTGACGGAACGCTGATCTTCGCTCCCCCTTATCGCTTTCTGGCTATTAGCTAGAAAGCGTTTTTTAATGGGAAAACTAACTAAAATAAGTTATGATAATAATTAAAAGTTTAGTGCTTGACAAAAGTAAGTTATGGAATTATGATGTAAAGGAATCAACTTACTAAAGAGAAGTTAATCACTAATTACAACAGATATAAAAGGAGAGAAACAAAAATGAAAGTACTTTATATTAATTCAAACCCAAAACCAATGGATCAATCGTTCGGACTTCGCTTAGGGCGTCACTTTTTAAACGAACTTTCTAACCAAAATGAAAACGTAGAAATTGAGACGGTGAACCTTTATGAAGAGAATATTCCGTTCATCGATGCAGATGTTTTAGATGCTTGGGGAAAATTAGCTGCAGGACTAGAGCTTTCTCCATCACAAGTTGAAAAAACGAGCCGTATGGGAGAAATTTTAGAACAATTCCTTTCAGCAGACATGTATGTATTCAACACACCAATGTGGAACTTGAGCTATCCTCCAATGCTTAAAGCGTATATCGATAATGTAGTAATGGCAGGTAAGACATTTAAATATACGGAGAACGGCCCAGCTGGTTTATTAGGCGGAAAGACTGCCGTGCACGTTCAATCTCGTGGTGGTGTGTATTCTGAAGGTCCTGCTCAAGCTTTTGAGTTCACGAACGGATACCTTCAAGGTGTGATGGCATTCATCGGAATTACTGATTATCATCATGTATTTACAGAAGGTATGGCAGCAGCCCCAGATCGTGCAGAAGAAATCTTAGCTGATGCAAGAGAAAGAGCTACAGAATTAGCTAAAGAATTAGTCTTAGCTAAACGCAATGCATAAGTTTTGACTTCAACTGATAACCCACTATAATTGGTGGAATAGTAACGAGGTGTCAACGAAACGTGGCACCTCTTTATTTATAGAGAATTTTAGAGAAATGCGGAATAGGGAGTGGAAGAAATGAACGAAACATTTAAAGTCATGGAAGAACGATCTTCTGTCCGTTTGTATCAGAAAGATAAAGAAATCCCGAGCGAAACGCTTCACCAGATTTTTGAGATGGCTGGGAAAGCTCCATCAGCATGGAATCTGCAGCACTGGCGTTTTATTGTAGTAACCTCTCAAGAACAAAAAGATAAACTTTTCCCGATTGCTTATAATCAAAAGCATGTGCTGGATGCATCAGCTGTAGTGGTAGTCTTAGGAGACACAGAAGCAGATAAAGTAGCTGCAGAAGTATTTGAAAAAGCGCCAGAAGAAGCAAGAAATATGTTATTGAAAAATATCAACTCTGCCTATTCACAAGGACGTGCGATTGGCGAAAGAGAAGCACTTAAAAATGCATCACTCGGTGCGATGCAGCTCATGCTTGCTGCTAAAGCAGTTGGTGTTGATTCATGCCCGATGACAGGATTCGATCATGCTGCTATTGTGCCTGCTCTTGGAATTCCAGAACGATTCATTCCTGTGATGATGATTACATTAGGATATGCTGACGGTCCTGCTAAGCCTACAGAACGTTTCGATTTTAATCGGATTGTAATGCATAATAAATTTGAAGAAAAATAGATCACGCTTTTTAAGCAGTTGTGCCTACTAGAGGTATAGCTGCTTTTTTCATAGCACTATCACGATAAGTACTAAGTTTGCTTCATGGGAAAATGTGCTATCATACAAATAAAATCAGTTTTGGTAAGGAGTCTGTATGAGCACATTAACCATTTCAATCCTAATTACCCTCGTTATCATTATCTTCGTCGTCATTATTTTTGCGGCTGCCATTACAAAAGGGTATTCCTATAAACATACGGTCGATCAGTTGGACGACAATCCATATCTAAAAAATGAAAATAAAGATAAAGGAAATGAGGAAGGTAAGGAGCGTTCATAAGAAAGGATGTATAAGTATGAAGTTTGTAATAGAGCCTAAACCACCGTTTGATTTTCAAAAGATGATGCAGCGACTCACGGTTACAGGGAAAACTCATGTCTTAAAACTCAATGAACAATTTACAGAATACGAAAAAATAATCAGGATAGAAGAAACTTCTTGCTTTGTAAAAGTAGTATGGAACGGAACTGTTACCAGCCCTGTTCTGAACTGTAAGGCAATACCTTTAAATGGTTCAATATCTGAAGATGCAGTTAAGAAAAAAATTCAACAACTGTTTTCAACTGAAGTTGATCTGTCACCTCTTTATGACCACTTTTGTGAACACGAGAAATTGGTTGGAGTGCTACAACGTTTTAAAGGATTAAAACTTCTTACAGACACTGACTTGTTTGAATCCATTGTAAAAATTATTATCGGTCAACAAGTAAATTTAACTTTTGCTGGAACCTTGACCGAACGGCTGATTGAGTTTGCTGGAGATAAGGTGGAGGTAGAAGGAAATACATATCAAGTCTTTCCAACTCCTACATCTGTCTCAAAACTTAAGTATGAAGACCTTCGCGAGCTTCAATTCAGTCAGAGAAAAGCAGAGTATATCATCGATCTGGCAAAGCTGATCTCAGACGGAACTATTGATTTTGAAAGCTTATGGAGTATGTCAGATGAAGAAGTGATGAAAACGCTGTTGCCTATAAGAGGGATAGGGAAATGGACGATTGAATGTCTTTTAATATTTGGTATGGGAAGAACTGATGTACTGCCTGCTGCAGATATTGGATTAAGAAATGCCATCCGTCAAGTTTGGAAGCTAACTGAGCAACCATCAGAAGAAGAGGTAAGGGTGCTTGCGCAGGATTGGACACCGTGGCGTACATATATCACGTATTATCTATGGGAGAGTTTAAATCAGACTCCTACAGTTGTAGATCATACCTAGTAACTTAATAAAAGGTGAGGGCATATTTGAGATGACCCTCACCTTTTTCTTATAATTCTTTACTTAAAAACTCCGCGATCGCCTGCATGCCATATATGTTTGCTTCTGCTTCAGCATCACGGTTGTAGTTCGTATTCGTGTTTACATCATACGCATATACGTTTCCACTCTTGTCCGTAATGATCTCAATACCGGCAAATGTAATGCCATTTGCATCTAAGAACGCTTCATAACTTTCTTGATTTGGAAGAACAAAGTCTTTAAGAATCTTAAACTTTGGTGTTAGATTCTCTGGCAGATCTGTAATCGGACAGAACTGATCACCGATCTGGCAAGCGTCAGCTGGACAAAGTTCGAATCCATCAGAAGTATCTACTTGAACGGCATATAAAAATTTGCCGCCAATAAATTCGCAGCGCACGATATAAGGTTCTGGTGCTTCGATATAATCTTGCAAAAGAGTGATTCCGTCGATGGATTCATCAAAATTTTCCGATTGTACATAAGCTTCTAGTGCATTCTGTGTTTGGAACAATTGAACGCCGAGACCTTTACCCGCACGGTTGTGTTTCGTGATGAAAGAGCCGTTAAATTTCGTTGCAGCGCGTAGCAGTTCATCTTTTCCGTAAGCCGCAATCGTTCGTGGAACAGGTATATGAAATGCTTTTAATGCGCTGTATTGTTTCACTTTACTGATCTCGAGCTGAAGCGCTCTTGAGTCGTTAAATACTTTACGACCATAGCTCTCAAGCCAGGTTAGTACCGCTGATGTATATTCAGGTGCATATCTGTGTCCTCTCGTATGAGACGATGCGCTCATTCGGTTATAAAATATACCTTGTGGTGGAGCCTCTGTCAGGTCAATATGTCCTTTTCTCATATGCCAATCTTCATAAGGAAGACCGAGCTCTTCAAAGCGTTGGAATAATGGGGCAGTCCATTCGCTATTCTCATGAATCACATATATTTTCTTTGTCATAATATCCTCCTTGTATGCAAGAAATCCGACTAATTATATATTATTAGTCTATATTAAATGAGGCGGTATGAACAGAAAAAAGAAGCCATCTTATTTCGGCTTCTTCAAGTGATCCAACTTCTCAAATTTTTTCAATGCACTTACATACTGTTTGTACTCCTCATCAGAAATGCTCTCTTCACCGTAACGTACTTTTTCGTAAGCAGCTAAAACAGAATCTGCATCCTTTCCCCACAGTTCAAGTCTTAGAAACCAGTTCACCGCAGATTCACCAGGCTCTCTTCCGAATCCCTTCTTATCCATTACTTTTTCGAATTGTAAAAATTTCTTCCTAGTCCTGTCTTTGGACTGAAGCCATCTTTTCTTGCCGGTCAACTGGCTGTTCGCATATGAACTATCAAGAACTGAAATGTTCCCGTTAAGCAATAAGCTGGATTGATTGTTGAATACATTCCTTTTTTTCCAAAGAAAGAATATGACGATGATGATAAGTAGCGCTATGGTCGTGTATAGAAGCATCGGAGATTCCGCAAGTGTTTCAGGACGCTGTTCTACTATATCCTCTGTCTTATTACCCAATTTCATCTTTCCGCCTTCTTCCGTTTTAAGCAATTGTTTAAGTGTTTGGATTAATGGGGGAAGAAGCGAAAATAACTTCCAAAGAGGAACCGCCAAAATATAATACAAAATGAAGAATACACCGTCTAGAATCCAATAAATTAGTTGTTTTAAAGGTCCTAATACAGCAAGGATCACCCCGCTTAACCCAACTAGCGTTAAGGGAACAGCAAAATCCTTCATTACGATCCGAATAGAATCATTCTTAATATAGTGCAGAGTCATTTTAATGAGCAACATGAGCATGAATTGTGTCCAGATAGCTCCATAGATGACGGTGTAGCCATCTTTAAAAAAGAGAGAGAGGACCAATGTTAAAACGGCACCAAGACCAAAAATTAATTCAAGATCTGTCTTGAAAGGATCATTCCAATTTTCTGCGCTTCTCCACATAAGGACGATTGAGATCAGAATGGATAATAGGAGAGAAGAAGTCATATACCAAAACAACAGCGATGATAAGATCACAACAGCAAGAAGTGTGATTTTATTTAAGTTCGGTTTGTAAAGGTATAAAGCTCCGCTTAACGCAATAATTGGAATGAGATTTGACGTGAACCATACGAATTCAAGCCAAGTTGCCCCCGCTGTAAAAATGGTCATGATTATAAAAACTAGCATCGCATCAAAGGTTACGTTCAATCCATAAAGAGAAAACTGCTGATTTTTCTTTAGCATGAAGCGACCTCCAATGAAAGGTATGGCATCAGCAAGGCATGTTCTTCGTTATGCTCGACATAAAAGGTTCTTCCACCTGATCTAGACCATTTCTTAATCAAGATCTGAGAATGCGGATCGGTAGGAATATGACCTAAAAAGATGACGAACGGACTCGTACCAACAAAATTACGATCCATCTTATTCCACATGATCTGAGGTTTCACGATGACATTGGAACGATCAATTCTTGCCAAACCTTCAAGGATACTGCTTAAGTGAACCGCTCCGCTCCCGGTTGGTATATGATACATTCCCATCGGGCCAGGGACTTTAAAGTTAATGTATACTTCAAAAGGTATTCCTTTTTCCGCCGCAAACTGACACATGTATGCCAAATGACTGATCTCGTTCTCCATATCCTCAAGAGATTTCATCTCTTTATGATCAGGGAGTATCGTATAAACAAATGTCCAGTGATAGACAACTGTTTTTTCAAAAACTTTCGTTTGAAGCGAGCCTGAGCGTGCTGTAGCTTTCCAATGTATTTTATGAAAAGAATCTCCTGGAGAATAATCTCGGTTACCTGCAGGAAGAGACACGTTCTCAAATAAAGCAAAAGGTCTTACAGCTTCACCGCTGCCTTGAGAAAACAGATGCTCAATGCGTTGAACAGGGAGTGGCCTCGGGTAAACGACAATTTCTGTTGGAAATATACCGTTATAAGCCAATGCTTGACCACTCAATGAAAGAGGATCTTGTACCTGCAGTGTCAGATTAGAAATTCTTGTTGTTCCTCTTCTTGTAGCAGTAAACGGAACTATTTGTGTAAATGATGTTTGACGATAGAGCGCAAAATGACGTTTAACTTCAATTCTTCCTTTTGCAGTGCTGTTCGACTCAACATCTCCTGTTACAGATATAGGTGCTCGATGTGTGAAGATGAGTTCGCCTCTATAAGAAGGCCATCTTCCCTTATGAAGAAGTTTTACATAGAACTGATCCGTATCACCAGGAAACAAACGATGAACTTGTTTTGTAGTATCTAAAACAATCTCCCTTGTTGCTGACCTAGATTGCAGCAATAACGTTCCATACAAAAAAATGATCGCAAGTCCTAATAAAAACAGAAATGGAATATTACGATAAAAACCTATCAGAAGTATTAATGGGCTGAAAATAACTAAGGCCCGAAAGATGGATTTAATCCATACCTCGCTGTTCCATTGCATGTTATCTACCTGCCTCAGACTCTACAGGGACAATAATAGCCTCAAGGATCTCTTTCAACACTTGGTCTTTCGTTTTTCTCATCGTCCCTTCCATCGTCAATACGAGTCGGTGAGTTAATACATAAGGTGCTACGAATTGGACATCGTCTGGAGTAACGAAAGTTCTTCCTTGTACATAAGCAGCGCCTTGAGCAGCTCTCATGAAAGCAAGGGTGCCACGAGGAGACACACCATTCTCAATAAATTCATGACTGCGGGTCGCATGAACGATGGATAGTAAATAATTCTCAACACTATCACTAACATGAATGTGCTTTACTTCTTCTTGCATGACTAATAAATCTTCTAAAGTGAAGACAGGTTCTAAAGAATCTTGTGGGTTATTTTTACGATACATGTGAAGCATTTCTTTTTCTTGATCGTAGTTTGGAAAGCCAGACGGCAGTTTCATAAAAAAACGATCAAGTTGGGCCTCAGGAAGGGGGAATGTTCCGTGAGATTCAATAGGGTTCTGTGTTGCTAAAACTAAGAAAGGAGACGGAAGGGGAAGGGTTTCACCATCAATCGTAACCTGTCTTTCTTCCATCACTTCTAATAGACTGGATTGAGCTCGAGGTGTCGCACGGTTAATTTCATCTGCTAATAAGATGTTAGTCATAACCGGACCGGGACGCAGCTCAAACTCTTGATGCTTCGGATGAAAGAACTGTATACCGGTGATATCAGCTGGAAGGATATCTGGGGTGAACTGAATTCTTTTAAATTCTCCTCCAATTAATCGAGCAAGACTTTTAGCAAGCACAGTTTTTCCTGTTCCAGGAACATCTTCTAATAATAAATGACCTTTATTGACAATCGATATCATCGTTAGTTCAACAAGTTCTTCTTTTCCTGTTAACACTTCAGCTATTGCATTTTTAATAATCATCATCTGATTCTTCATATTCATGTATGTACATCCTCTCAAAAATGTTAATTTAACTTTATCATTATTATAATATTTAGAAAATAAAAAATGTAATATTTTTGAAATTTATGTAAACATAAAAAAAACTCACAGCTTATTTTAAAGCTGTGAGCGAAGAATAGATGAGGTACTGTGTCATCATCTCATTTAGTTTAAAATTGTAATATTTACGCTTTTTCTTCCCCAATTAACGGCATCAGAATAGTTTTTCATAAATACATCGATCTCTTTACCATTGATTCCACCACCGGTATCGTCAGCCACAGCATAACCATAACCAGGAACATAAACAACAGATCCGATAGGAATAACGTTTGGATCAACAGCGATTACTTTTGCATAAGGAATTTCTTTTAGATTTGTACCATTGAAAGTTGTGCCGCTGCACCCTTCACAACTTGCCGTATAGGCAGTCGCAGCAACAGTCATACTCTTTTTTGTAACGTTATTTTGAATGCTGTTAAACGTTTGAGGTCCAGCAATACCGTCTACTGATAAGTTCTTAGCTCGTTGATAGTCTGTTACGGCTTGTTTAGTAACGGGACCATAATAGCCTGTTGTAACAGCAAAATCATAGAATCCTAGCGCTTTTAATTTTCCTTGAAGTTCATATACGTCATTGTCCCAAGTACCCGGTCGGAGAGTGTGATCCCCCATTGCTGCAAATCCACTAACGGGAGCAGAAACGAGCAATCCTAACGCTAGAGCCCCTGTAATTACCCATTTTTTTATCATGATAACTCCTCCTAATATGTATAATTGGTTAAATACGCCTCGGTTGCCAATTATACTAATTGTATGTAACAAACTCATTAGGAGAAGATAACAAACAGATTACATTACTATCTTCATATAATAATAGGTAAATATGGAATTTAATAGATATCTTTGATGGGCGATAAGATAAAGTAGAGAAGAAGATTCTTAAACGACAAATTTCCCAGGAAATAGACAAATATTATGAATTATCTCTAGGTTCACCAATAAAATCATCTAAGCGATTCAATAATTGATCTAATTCCTGACTGCAGATTACTGTTTCTTTAGCGGTTAAGCAATAGGTTTTGCCAAGGCATAACAATACTTCACGTTTTTCCTCAATTAATTGCAATAACATGTTTCATTCACAACTTTCATGAGAGATTTTGTCTTCACTTAATATGCAATAAATTTACAAAAAGAAAAAGGGTTTCGTCTAAAAAAGTGATAATGTTACAAAAAACTACATAAGGAAGGGGTTGTATGTCGAATTGAGAACCTAGGAGATGGAAGGTCTTCTGAAAATAATAAAACGACCTGGATAAAGGCCGCTTTTTATGATTTTTGTTGGATATTAGCGTACTGATTTAATAATTGATCGAGCTGTTGGCTTATTGTGACCAGTTTAGGGTGTGTTAGTTCATAGTTTAGTTGATTTGAGATTACATATAATTCTTCTCTTAATAGGAGAATTCGTTCTTGAATACTTTTTTCTATCATAAGTAGTTCTTCCTTTCGGGATGTAGCGACTAAGAAGTCTCTATGGCAATTGACTAGCATATCATTAAAGATAAACTTAACTCCAGGGAACTTCTTTTCAAATAACTTATCTTTTGTTTCATGCTTGTAAAAGCCTTTATGAGACACTTCACTTAAAATTATCGGTAAAAATTGGAATTGTTTTAGGAGTTAAATGTGTATCTTTGGTCAATTTCACCGGTTTCCTTTAAAATAGATATGATATACATGAATGAGTCTAGATGTATTTTGCTATAATTGGTAATAAAAAGAAAGGGGGGAGACGGAATGAAACCAACTGAAGAGCATAAAGATAAGGGCGAAACTCAAGTTCATTATGAAACGCCTGAGCAAAAAGTTCAAAACACACATTCTGTTCAACTATGGCGAGAGTATTTTTCAGAACGGTTTGAAACTTTCGAGAGACGTAAACTGCAAACCGTCTCCTTTCGAGATCTCGTAGACGGAAAAGATACGAGTTATACGTTTGTTCATATTTACCGAGATTATTACCCTGCGCTTTTAAATGCAGGGCAATTCTTTGATGAAGATATTGCGTTGTTATACAAATATCACGTACAGATCGAAACGCTGCTCCGATTGTTTTCTTTTGAAGCTCAATATGGTGTGGCTACATATATGCAATCGAACTTTGATGCTACCGTTGAGAAACTATGTGATCAAATGTATATTACATTAAAACAGATCGACAGCAAAAAGTTACTAAAAGAGAATAAAAAACTTGTGGAAGAAAGTTTAAGAAACTTTCAGAGTCTTTATGAGATTCCACCCAAGTGGGGACATCTTCTATTTTATCTATTCCAGATCAGCTGGTCGTTACTTTACATTGAACAAGCTTGGGTGTCTAAATATGAAAAGCAGCTGCTAGAAGAAAAAGAGAGTGGAAAAACATCTCAAATGCTTGAATTGGCTCTTGTTCATTTTGCCTTTGCGAGTGGAAATGAAGAACTTGCTTTCAAACGACTAACTCAGTGTGAGAAAAAGGTAGACATAGTTCATTATCTGGTTTGGATGAAGTTATTGGTAGACAAACAAGAATGGGATCGCCTCTTGTTATGGCTGCTCGATCTGAAGCCATATTTCTTAGAAGGTGTTGGTACGTACTATTATCATTCCAATTCTCGAGAGTTTTTCCATGAGTACTTAAGCTATTTTTGGAAGTACGCTCAACATACAGGTGACGAGGATCAGTATGAAGAAATGCTGATTGAATTTTTACCCATCACGTTCTATGAGTACGGTGAATATTTGATGGTGATCGGTGAGCATGAGAGATGGGTGGAACTGCAAGTGATCATGGGCTACTCACCAGAGTTGATTCAAAGAAAGGATCTAAAAGAGGTCGTGTCCTTTCAAAAAGAATCCGCTCTGCCGATCTATCATCAAGCGATTGATAGGCTTATTAATGAGAGGACAAGAAAATCTTATCAATCCGCCATTAAACATTTAAAAACGCTTCGCACTTTATATTTTGAACTTGGAGAAGAAGAACGTTTTTCACAGTATATCAATCAGATTGCTACAGTTTATGGGCGGCTTAGAGCCTTTCAGGAAGAGCTAAGGAAAGGAAAGTTTATTTCATGATCGATACAAGCAATCTTTTGCTACACGCGAAATGGCTTCATGGCAACATGGTTTTATGGGCCACTAAACATTCGAAAAGAGTGCATGTAAACGACTGGAAACCTCTTTTATTTACATGGCATAAGCCTTCATTTTTCGGGACGATGCTAGATGTTGATGATGATCAGAATGTTTATTTAGATGCTGGGGAAGCATTTGATCTTTTTAATCGTTATCCCGACTTTTTTCTGGCGGAAAACAATTGGGAAGAAGATTCTTGGGCTTTTGTAAGAGAGGCAAATGATGTCTTTCGTTTGATGCAAAAAGATAAGGTTACTCCTGATTACGAAGCATGGAAAACAGGTGTATGGGCATGGAGAACGGATGGAGAGAGAATTGAATCGGCGTGGTTGAATGAAGCTCTCTCTACATTGCCACATGACGGAAGTACTTACTTGCCTTCAAACTTTAACAGAGATCGTATGAAAGGGGTACCTAGACAGATCATATCCGCCTTAAATCACTTAAATGAAGAGGAATGGCTGATTAAGATCGGCTGGAGAAAAGATCCTAAGCCCTTTCATATCATTTTTCAACTCTCTGAACCTGCTAATGATGGTGAAGGTAGTGAAGATATTTGGAAATTACACGTCATTCTTCAAGAAAAAGATGATGGAATAGCTGTACCCTATCTTGGAAAGAGCACACTTCTCCCAGATGAATGGAAGCCTTTTAAAGAGATGTTAGAATCGGATATAGAGCTCGTAACAAAATTAATCTCATGGTTAAAACCAAATACGCGTAAAGAAATACGTAATGAGATAACCGAAAAAGAAGCTTGGGATTTTTTAACGCTAAAAAGCGATCTGTTAAGACAGATTGGACTTACCGTTATCCTTCCAGCATGGTGGGAGACCGTTCAGGAACTTCAACCGAAAGTAAAAGCAAAGGTAAAAACAAAATCGCAACAATCTGGGGGTGCACCTTCTTTCCTTGGATTAAATGCAATCATGCAATTTGATTGGCGAATGTCAACGGGGGACGAAGAGCTTACGGAAGAAGAGTTTCGAAAACTCGTTGATGGCAGCAGAAGACTCGTGCGAAGAAACGGTCAATGGTACAGAGTCGATCCTGAGTGGATGAAACAAGTACGTCATCTTATTAAGAACGTGGATCGTACAGGCATTCAGCTAAAAGATGTGTTAGAACAACATCTGCTCAACATGGAAACCAACCCTGCTGAAGATGGTCTTGAAGGATTAGATTTAGAAGGACCGATGCTTGACATTGAATGGGATGAACCATTGAACGCATGGATGGATCAGCTTACAGAGATCAAGACATTACCCATTGAGCCAAAAGCTGAAAACTTAATCGGAACGTTAAGGGACTATCAAAAGACAGGAAGTTCATGGATGTATTTTCTCCGGGAATTCGGTCTTGGTGGTTGTTTAGCAGACGATATGGGGCTAGGGAAAACCGTTCAGACCATTGACTATTTCTTAAAAGTGAAAGAAAAAGAAAAGCACGAAGGTACTTTTTTACTCGTATGTCCTACTTCTGTAATCGGAAACTGGCAAAAGGAGCTTCAACACTTTTCACCGACTTTGTCAGTAGGTCTTCATTACGGAGGGAACCGGAAAAAAGGAGATCAATTTACTGAGTGGTATAAAAAATTCGATGTTGTTATCACTTCATATACGACATGTCAGCTTGATTATAATGAGATGAGTGAAACGTATTGGGAAGCGATCGTACTCGATGAGGCACAGAACATTAAAAACAGTTATACAAAACAATCAAGAAGTATCCGCAGGCTGAACGGACGTCACAAGATCGCGTTAACGGGAACTCCTGTAGAAAACAGACTTCTTGAGCTATGGGCGATCTTCGACTTTTTAAACCCAGGATATTTAGGGAGCGAACCATCGTTTCAGAAAAAGTTTGTAGTGCCAGTTGAGAAAGACAATGATACGTTGCGTTTACAGCAATTAAAACAGCTTGTTCAACCATTCCTGCTGCGACGGACGAAGATGGATCCAGCTGTACAGCTTAATCTGCCTGAGAAACAAGAGATCAAAGAATATTGTCCGTTATCAAAAGAACAAGCTTCTCTATATGAGCGACTTGTTCAAGATACGTTTGAGCAGTTGGAAAAAGTAACAGGTATGCAAAGGCGTGGATTATTACTCGCGATGTTAGGCAAATTAAAGCAAATCTGCGATCATCCGGCTCTTTATACAAAGAATGATAAGCTAGGAAAACTTGAGGATCAGTCTGTTAAATTTGCAAAAACGATTGAGTTGATCGATGCCATTCTTGAAAAAGATGAAAGGTGCTTGATCTTTACACAGTTTATCTTTATGGGTGAATTAATAAAGAAGTATGTGGAGAAAAAATTCGGCCGGTCCGTACTCTTTTTGCATGGCAGTCTAAGCAAGCAAAAACGTGACCAGATGATTGAAAGTTTTCAAGACGGAGAACATCCGATCTTTATCTTATCTCTAAAAGCTGGCGGAACCGGTCTCAACTTAACCGAAGCCAATCACGTTATTCATTATGATCGATGGTGGAATCCAGCTGTTGAGAATCAAGCAACTGATCGTGCCCATCGTATCGGACAAAAAAAATTCGTGACGGTGCACAAGATGATTACGCTTGGCACATTAGAAGAGAAGATTGACATGATGCTCGAGAGCAAAAAAGAACTTTCAGAAAAAGTGATTCAGAGTGAAAATTGGATTACGGAACTATCAACAGACGAATTAAAAGACCTATTTACGCTAAGAAAAGAATGGGTCGAATCTTAAGAAAAGCACAGCGAATGAGCTGTGCTTTTCTTGTGCTTTCTGTGGACTTTCGAGAAATTTTTTTCAGTTGTTATAGAAGCGTCTTTTTCACGATTTTTTTGATAAACTTATACTATTATCCAAAAATTAGGGGGAGAACGATGCAGCTTGAATCGTATCTAGCTTGGGGTATGTCGGGTATTTTTCTTATATTATTAATTCTCATCTATATGAAAAAAGCGAATCATGAAGAATCTAACATTGGGTGGAAACTGATCGGTTACTTTTTGTTAAGTACGTTTACGTTTCGCATGAATTCATTGGTATTGCCTATAGGTATTGCGATTTTCGTACTCTTTTTTCTTCCTAAGCTTATCGTTAATAAAGATGCAAAAAAGTGGGCAGCTTCTCTTGGGGTGTTATCTTTTTTATCAAGCAGCATTGTGAACCACTCAGTAACAGCTTTCTATGAAGAAATACATCATGTTAAAGCAGCAACTAATGTGTATGAGATGAATTTTTATAATGAATATGAGAAGGTAAAGAAAGTGCTACATGCAGAGGGAGAGCTTGCTATAAACAATGTGGAAATCATCTTTAATAGCGATGGAGAAGTTCGCCATTTTAACTATGAAACTTCTTATTATCGAGATGGTCGAGATATGAATGCATGGATTTCGCTGCATGATGGGAATTATCAAATAAGTACACATATTATGGATGCAGAACTTGAAATGGTAAATCGTGAAAACTTTATTTCTTCTCCTAGCATTTATTTTAAAGCTCTCGATCTGCATGGCTTAAAAAATATGGTGCCAAAGGGTAATTCCTATTATTTGAGCTTCACAAACTTTGAACAAGTACAGTTTGATAGCGTGGACAGCTCTTTGTGGAACATAGAGAATTCAGGTATTAAAAAAATTACTGATCTAGTTGTACGTGAAGACGGTTCTGACATGGAAGAGGATATGGAAGTGCCTACCTATCAAATTAGCATTCATACGATAAATACTTATGAGACAAACCAAGAACGTTACTTTATCATTTCCCCCGAACTTTTTAACTAAATCGAGGAGGTCGTATACGTGTATTTACCGTCATTTTCACTTAAAGGAAAAACAGCACTCGTAACGGGTGCTGGAAGAGGGATCGGACAAGCGATCGCGATTGGATATGCAGAAGCCGGTGCGGATGTGATCATTGTATCTAGAACACATTCTGATCTGGAAAAGACAGCACAGTTGATTGAAAGTGCAGGAACAAAGGCGTTCCTTTTTGAAGCGGATGTTACGAACAAGGATCAGGTTAAAGGAATCTTTGAAACACTAGATTCAGAGCAGGTAGAGGTCGATATACTTGTAAACAATGCTGGAATGAATATCCGATCAAAAGCTTTAGATGTATCTGATGAAGAATGGGATACGATCATGCACACGAACCTTCGTTCAGCTTTTTGGTTCTCACAGCAAGCTGGTCAACGAATGAAGCAAGCTGGAGGAGGCAAAATCATTACAATTTCTTCTGTTGCTGGACATGTTGCTCTTCGTACCGGCGTAGTCTATGCCTCTACTAAAGCCGCGATTATACAGATGACGAAGAACTTAGCTCTTGAGTGGGGACAGTATGGAATTAATGTGAACAGCATCGGACCATGGTATTTTAAGACACCATTAACAGAGAAACTTTTAGCTAACGAGAAATATTTACAAGATATACTCGCTGTTACTCCGCAAAAAAGAGTAGGAGAACTACCTGATCTTGTGGGACCTGCGGTATTTTTAGCAAGTGAAGCAGCTGATTATGTGAACGGCCAAACACTTTTTGTAGATGGTGGAATGACCATTCAAGGATTCTAATCAAAAAACGAATTATTAAACTATATAAATATTTTTTCGGAATTTTGTATCTTTTTGTATGAAACCTATTTTTTTCGTTAATAATGTTGCTACACAAGCAGTTCATTCAATGTTTGAAGGGAGCAACACAAAATGAAAAAGATGGATTTAGTAGATGCAGTTCGAAATGCAACGAGTATGAACAAAAAAGAATCAGCGCTTGCCGTTGATGCAGTGCTAGATGCGATTACAGATGCTTTGAAAAACGGTGAAAGCGTGCAGCTTATCGGTTTCGGAACATTTGAAACAAGGAACCGTAACGCAAGAAAAGGACGTAATCCTCTTACTGGTGAAGAGATCATGATCCAGGCTAGCAACGTACCTGCTTTCAAGCCAGGTAAATCGCTAAAAGAAGCGGTAAAAGCCGTTTAATCGTCAGCAGATACGAAAGACGCTTTCCTCGAGGAAAGCGTCTTTTGTCATATTTAGGCGAAAAAGAAACGAATTTGACGTGCGAATTCCTGAAAAAAATAAAGGAAACTAGACCCTTTTATTTAATTTATAAACGTTAAGAAAGTTTTAGTAAAAAAGGGTGGATAGAATGAAAGTATTAAGTCAGGACGAATTACCTGCAGTTGCCACTTTAAAAGAAATGATCGATGTCCTGCCCGAATTTGTTTGTTTAAGGTATCCGGATGGAACTTGGGCAGAAGCGAACCGGTTCGCTCTTAATATTTATGGAATCAACCATGATGAATATAAAGGAAAAAGTCTTGAGGAACTGGAAACAAGACTTTCATACGAAGCAATTGAAAGATGCAGACTTTCCGATAAGAGAGCATGGGAAACAAGAAAACCGATAAAAACAGCTGAAAAGATTATGATGAAGAGCGGTCGTAAAGTGATGCTCGAGCTCATAAAGCAGCCTACCTTTACGAGTGATGGTAAACAGCAAGTGTTGGTTATCACAGGACGTGATATTACACCTCATAAACAGAAGGAAGAAGAGCTGAGTGTGGCTCTAGATCTATTAGAGTCAGTTTTAAAAGGAACAACAGATGCCATTCTCATTATTAACACAAGGCAAGAGGTCATCAAGGTGAACGATGCATTCATTCAGATGTTCGGCTGGGCTGAAGAGGATTTCTCGGAGGAAAATGACGACTATCCTGTTATTACACCAGCACACCTGCAAGGTGAATCGAAGGAGATCATTGATCTCTTAAAACAGGGACAATCGGTTCCGCTTCATGAAACACAGCGTATACACAAAGACGGAACCGTTTTTGACGTATCTGCATCTTTTTCAAACATATGTGACATGGACGGTAAAATTATGGGGTTCGTAATTGTATACCGTGATATTACTTCTCAGAAAAAAGTAGAGCGTGCTCTACGTGAAAGTGAGGCGAAATATCGTTTGATCGCAGAACATTCTACAGATCTTATTACTGTGATTGATCCATCTGGCATCATACAATATGTATCTCCTTCACACTTACCTGTACTTGGCTATGAAGATGGTGAGATTAAAGGGGCTATCCTTGAAATGGTTCACCCTGATGATTTACAGAGCCTTTCTGATCTTTTCATGAGAGCTCTTGTGAAAAAAGAACCGTTCCAGACAGAATTCAGGCTGGTTCATAAAAATGGTGATTGGATATTATTAGAGGCCCGTGGTGTACCAGTCATGACGAAGGACGGACATGTGGAGAGCCTAGTTACCTTTGCTAGAGATGTAACGAAAGCAAAGCAGACTGAAGAACTCATGTTAAAATCGGAGAAGCTGTCTGTTCTCGGTGAACTTGCTGCAGGGGTGGCGCATGAGATTCGGAATCCGCTAACTTCATTAAAAGGGTTTACGAAACTATTATCAGATGCAGACGATGTGATTCGATTAGAATATCTTAGAATTATGGAGTCAGAGCTGAATCGAATCAACGACATCGTTGGGGAACTCATGCTTGTTGCTAAACCTCAGGCAGTTAGCTTTGAACATACGAACATTCAAGAACTGATCTATAGTGTTGTAAGATTGCTAGAAACGCAAGCGATCATGAAAAACATACAGATCTGGGTAAATATCTCGGATAACATTCCGCTTGTATATGGTGTGGAAAATCAGCTTAAACAGCTTTTCATCAATTTATTAAAGAACGCGATCGAAAGTATGGATAAGGACGGAGAGATTCATATTAAGATTGGAACTCGCAACGATTCTGTTCTTCTGGAGCTAAAAGATCAAGGATGTGGTATTCCAGCTGAACGATTAAAAACCCTCGGAGAACCATTTTATACAACAAAGGAAAAGGGTACGGGTTTAGGCCTGATGGTTTGCTTTAAGATCATTGAAGAACATGGTGGAGCTATACAATTTTCTTCTGTTGAGAACGAAGGAACGAAGGTGGAGATCGAACTTCCGACTGCACCGTCTTCATCAAAATAAGGTTTAATGTGTGTGAAATCCGACCACACTGTTCCTAAGGGAGTGTGGGAGAGATGAATAAATATCGTATCTTTTTTGTGTATCGAGTGAAAGATTTAAATTATATTCATGTGCATGGGATGAACATGGAAAATAAGAAGTTGTTCACGGTTCTGATCTCATCTCCAAACGATGAAATGAACCTTGGCCATCATCATAGTGAGCTTCCTAATGAATTGTTGTTATTGTTGGAGGCAGAGAGTACACGGATTAATTCTGGGCTCTATGATCTTGCTCATTGGGAACCATATACGTATAGCTGATGCTCCTTTCAATTTTGTTGAAAGGAGTTTTTTTGTGTAAAATGTTCCTAAAAGGATAAAAGGATAAAAGGAGAATTTCTTATTATGACACAAGACGAAATTGTGGAGCTATTAACAGGCAAGATTAAACTTGTGCGAACAGAACTTGGATATACTCAAGACAAGATGGCCGATATATTAGGTATCTCAAAGAAAACGCTAGTTCAGATCGAAAAAGAAAGAATTAAAGCGAGCTGGACTGTAATCGTTGCTATGTGTGCATTGTTTCGAAACTCAGACATTCTTAACCATGCATTAGGGGGAAATCCACTTGATGTTATGGAGCTAGTCGTTCATGAGTATGTAGCGATACCGAAAGAAAAAACCTGGGGTGGACTTGTCTGGTGGAAAGAAGTAGATTCACGTAAAGGCTACCGGCTTCAGCAGAATGTAATCAGTCAACACTTCCGAATACTCGATCAAAAGGATTATCGAGTTTTTAGTTCGTTTGAAGAAAATGAAGCACGAAAGAGATTGAGAGAGATATAGTAAAATAACTGTTTCATAAAATATTTAATGTGCTGTTACATTAAATTTACGTTGTGCTGTTAGTTTCAAGATGCAAGTTATTTTGAAGGGAGAGTAGCACATGAATTGGAAAACGAAGCTAACAGCGCTTATTATCTCGGGTGCTTTGACGATACCTGCTGGACAAACTCATGCCTTCTTATCTGGTAATGACAAACAAGATGGTGGTATTGGAAACTCTGAAAACTATTTGGATAAAGTACCAAATATAGCACTGGATCCAAAAATAGATAATATTATCTATCCACTAATGGCGACACCGGCAATTAAGAAGAATGGTTCTGATTTAACGATTAAGGTGGATACAAAAGATAAAGAACCTGCAGGATGGGAAGTCTCATTAAATCCGACTGATGCAGCAAATGTAGATGGAACATTTACTCTTCCTGTGAAAAATGTGCAAAAAGGGTCTTCGCATTGGAATGAAAGTTCTTCTATTTATGAAGTTACGGTACAAATTCCAGATGAGGTTCCAGAAGAGTTATTTGATCTGCAAGTTACTTATACCGGTGATGGAACTCGTATCACAGATGATGAACCAAACTCGGTTAAGGTAGTAAAAGAGTTCAATAAAGAATTTAAGTTTATGCACCTAACGGATATTCATGTCGGCTCTCCACGCAACATAGCAGATCCTGCTAACATTACTGAAGCAGGATTCTGGCACCCAGATCGAACGAAACGTTGGCTATATCTCCAGAAAACGATTAAACAAGTTAATTTGTTAAAACCAGATTTTGTGGTGATGACCGGTGACTTAATGTATGGTCAAATGAATCCAAAAGAATATATCTATGAATATGAAGAAACATATCGCATGCTGAAGCAATTTGATGTTCCAGTGTATATCGTCCCAGGGAACCATGATTATTATGCACAAGATGCTACACTAACGGATGGTGCAAAGTATTGGGAACAATATTTCGGTCCCCAGTATTTCTCGTTTGATTATGGACCATATGCTCACATGATTGGATACAACTCTTTTGATTGGCACAAGTTTGACAGACAAGGTCATGGATCCGTATCCGTTCCTACTTGGGGTGGGCAGATACGTGATGAGCAGATGGAGTGGATTAAAAAAGATTTAGCAGATAATAAGGTTAGTGCACAACCTGAACAAGTAAGGGGATTATTTTCTCATCATAATCCGTTATGGCGTGATCGTGACATATGGCCGTCAACAGATCCGCATGTAAACGATTATTGGAATGAATACGATGCTAAGCATGATCCGCAGCATTTAACAACGCTCATAAAAGGTGAGGCACTCGGTATTAAATACGATCAGCAATGGCACGGTGAAGGGTCTCATGAACTGATTGATGTAATGAAGCAGAATAACGTTAATATATCCTTGCATGGACATACGCACGTCGATAATATTACAGAGCAAGACGGCATTTTGTATTCTACAACTGCATCTATTGAATTATCAGCTAAACCATGGGTAGGCTATCGTTTGTTTGAGAAGAATTCAGCTGAAAATGAGTTCAGGTCATACGTATACGAAGGGCCAGATAGATCCATGCCGGTATATCAAAATGGAAATACGTCAGCTGGTGTTGTTTCATTTGAGAATAAGTTTGAGCTGCCAAACGATGGATCTCAAGTTACCCAAACAGCTACAGTTACAAACCGCTTAAATAAAGCTCTGACTGTAAATGTTCCATTCTATATGAAACAAGGCAGCTATTCACCTTCTTCCGGCAAAGTAGTTGAAACACAATTATATGGCACGAAACAGTTTGTAGAGGTGCAAGTAACCATTCCGCCAAATACGGTAGAGAACGTGGAATTAAAAAGATAAGTAAGAAGTACGCCTGAGCAGAAAATTGCTCAGGCGTTTTTTTTGTTGGGACATAAACTCGAGAAACTCTATAAATGACTAGTAGATTTATTATCATTTTTGAGACTAAAACATTTGAATTTCTTAACCGATAAAAAGAGGGAGAACTCATGACTATTGTTTAATGAAGAAATACCTAGAAAAGGAGCAAGTGAGATGTCACTTAGCACTCAAACTTTAAAGATTGTTGTAATAACAGCTGGTGTTGAACAATATGGGCTGCCGATCGAACATGTCGCTTCGATCGAGCGCGTTCTGGACATAACACCGATGCCAGAGATGTCTTCAGACGTATTAGGAATCATTCATTTAAGAGGGAACGTTATTCCGATCATTGATTTTGGACAGCTGATCGGTAAAGGGAAGGCCGAGATCACAGATCAGACTAGAATTGTTATTTTACAGAATGAAGAAAATTTCTTAGGGCTTCTAACGGAAGCTGCAACTGATGTTATTGATATTGAAGCAGATTCCATACAATCACCAGGAAGTTTTCGTTCAAAGAAGGACTCGTTAATAAAAGGTGTCTCTAAGCAGGATGATCACCTAATCATTGTGCTAAATTGTCCAATTATTTTTAGCAACAGAAATTTATAAGAGGTGACGTATGAAACTAACGTTAAGAAAAAAGCTAGTAGGTTCTTTTTTAACAATTGCCGTTCTGTTTTCTGCAACTTGCGGTGTTTTCTTTTACTTTTTAAAAGACATGCAACATACATACAGTGAACTATTAGACAGAAGAACGGTAATCTATAACAATGCGAAGGAGATTGAACTTCAAGCGACTGTTCAAAACAATAGTGTCAGGGAATACTTGCTCGAGCAATCGACCGACAGCAAACAAAAGTTGACCGACGCGAACGAAAGGATTAATACACTCGTAAATGAAACGATGAAACTCGTTAAATTAAAGGCAGATAAAGATAGGCTGGAAAAGATTTATTATTTGAACAATGATTACAAAACGGAATCAGACCGTGTGCTGCAAAACTCAATGAGTAACATGGAAGCAGCAAATGAATATGCAAAAAGCACTCTTTTTCCGTTAGGCAGAGACATGCGAGCTGTAACAGAAGAGATGGGCAAGAGACAAGCAAACCTAATGGCTGAAGGCAGAGTCGTCGTTGCGGACGAGGAGAAGTTCGTTGTCTCTCTCATCACGATTTTAGGAATCGTTATTGTAGTGGCTGCACTTACAATCGGTTACACGATCTCGCTTATGATCTCAAGACCTGTTGTGAGAATGTCCAATATGCTTAATGACATTGCAGATGGTGATTTGACGATGGATCCGATCTTTGTAAAAAATAAAGATGAGATTGGTATGCTCGCAGATGGCATCAACCATATGGGTACAAACCTTGCAACTTTAATCAGGCAAGTCAGAGCTACCGCTGAACAGGTGGCAGCATCTTCTGAAGAGTTAACTGCTTCAGCTGAACAAACGAGTATGGCAACAGAACAGATCGCGACAACGATAGGTGAGGTGGCAGGAGGATCTCAAGAACAAGTGCGTACGGTAGATGATATCGTAGAAGCCATGAACCAGCTTTCTGCCGGAATTCAACAGATCGCAGTTAGTATGAAGAACATGTCTGAAGCATCCGCTCGTTCTATGCAGGTAGCAGAAGGCGGAAATCAGACCATACAAAAGACGATCGGCCAAATGGATGCGATTCACACTTCTATGGACAGTACCTCTCAAGTTGTGAAGGATCTTGGTGAGCAGTCTCAAGAAATTACGAATATTGTTGATGTGATTACGGATATTGCCGGTCAGACAAATCTTTTAGCACTGAATGCTGCAATCGAAGCAGCTCGTGCAGGAGAACAAGGCAGGGGCTTTGCAGTAGTTGCTGATGAAGTACGAAAGTTAGCAGAGCAATCTTCAGCATCTGCATCCCAGATCGGGCAACTGATCACTAGCATACAGGAGCTAACTGAAAAAGCCGTTTCTGCTATGAAGAACGGTGCGATAGAGGTAAATGGCGGCAGAGAACTCGTCTATCAATCAGGAGAAGCGTTCAAAAGTCTGTATGAAACAGTTGCAGAGGTTTCTGGCCAAGTGAGCGATATCTCAGCCGCAACAGAGCAGATGACAGCGAGTACTGAACATGTTGTTGGCTCGATCGACGTGATCTCATCGATGGCAGAAACAGCAGCTTCATCAACGCAAGAAGTTTCTGCTTCTGCAGAAGAACAGCTAGCAAGCATGGAGGAGATCTCATCTTCATCAAACGCACTTTCACAGCTAGCAGAAGAGATGAACGAAGCCATTAATAAATTTAAAGTGTAGAAATGAAAAGAAGCATAATGAAAGCCGCCCAGCTTGAATGGGCGGCTTATTTGTTAATTTGATACGGAATCTAGATATTAGTGTGAAAATAAAACCTTGTGACCGAGCATAAAAATCAGGGACCAATCATAAAACCTTGCAACCGCACCAAAAGAAAACAATAAACATCATAAGGCTCAAAATAAGCTTGCCTTTCAAGGAGAATTCCTCAAAAAGACAAGCTTATCTTTATTCTTTTTTATAAAACCGATCGCCAGTATCCGGATTATAATAAACGCGTTCCCTTTTTCCGGAAGTAGGATCAATTGATATTTCATCTGTCCAAATATAGCCTGAAGGCACTTTTGTTTCACTTTTTTTGTATCGCTTATCAAAATACATCCATGAGATGATAGCTAAGACGATTAAGAAAAGGATAGACAAAACTTGCCAGCCGATTAGGATGCTTATGATGTTCATTGTTTTTCAATGACGACAACCGTTCCATAAGCAACGATCTCGCTCATGTTATTGCCCATCTCTCCAGAATCAAAGCGCATCATTATGATGGCGTTGCCACCCATCTCAGTAGCATTCTTTACCATCCGGTCAACTGCTTGCTTTCGCGCATCTTCAAGCATACTCGTATATTCTTTGATCTCACCGCCCATGATTCCTCGTAATCCCGCCATGATGTCGCCGCCGATTCCACGAGCGCGTACAACGACTCCAAAAGCAGAGCCTTTTACTTCCTTCACCTCATAGCCTTTTATGTTCTCAGTTGTTACGACGATCATGAAATAACGCCTCCTTGGTTTGTTATCTCTCTAATGCGATTCATACAAGCTCTTCGTTTCATTTCTATATTATGATCTTACCAGGGTTTAAAATGTCTTTTGGATCCAATTGTTTTTTTATAGCGAACATGATGGGAAGAGTATCAGCATGTTCCTTAGCCAAATATTTTGCTTTTCCGATTCCGATACCATGCTCTCCTGTACAGGTGCCGCCTTTTTGAAGTGCATAGTCCACTATACTAGCGTTCACCGTATCGGCTTTTTCGCGCTCTTCCAAAATCGAACTATCATACATCAAAATGGCATGAAAATTTCCATCACCTACATGACCGAGGACTGCTCCCGGTACTCCTACCTCGTCCATCGTTTCTCTCGCGTGTACGATTGCTCCAGACAATTCGGAGAGTGGAAGACAAACATCGGTAAACATCATCGATTTTCCTGGATAGCCATGTTTAAATGCATAAGCTAAATGGTGTCTTGCTTCCCAAAGTTTAGCGCGAGCCTTAGAATCACGTTCCTCTGTCCATTCAAGACCACCAAAGCTCTCGAGCAATTCCTTTGTGAGTGATGCTTCATATGTAACACTAGCTGGGTTTCCTTGAAACTCTAAAAATAAGGTAGGCGCTTCTGTATAAGAAGTATCACTATTGTGGTTCACTTGGACGATCGAGCGTTCATCAACCAGCTCCATTCTTGCGATACCAGTCCCAGAGCCAAGAACTGCACTTGCAGCTTCAACTGCCGTTTGAACAGATGGAAACGTACACCTAGCTGCAAGTACTGCCTCAGGAATTCCGTATACTTTTAATGTGATCTCAGTAAATACCCCTAAAGTACCTTCTGAGCCTACAAACATGGAGGTCAAGTGATAGCCAGCTGACGATTTAGCAGCCATTCCGCCGGTTTGAATAATTTGTCCATCCGCTAATACGACTTGAAGATTTCGTACTTGGTCGCGCATGATTCCATATTTTACGCTTGTTGTTCCACTTGCATTCGTAGCTGCCATCCCACCGATCGTAGCATCAGCGCCGGGGTCGACTGGAAAGAACAATCCGAATTTTTTTAGTGCTAGGTTTAGCTGAGTGCGTGTGACGCCAGGCTGTACTCTCACTAAAAAATCATCTGGACGAATCTCCAGCACTTCATTCATTTCTTGAAAGTTTAGTGTGATGCCGCCATTTACGGGTATACAGTGGCCCTCAAGACTAGAACCGGCTCCGTAAGGCACGACAGGAATTATGTTTTCATTTGCGAATTTAAGAATAGAAGAAATTTCTTCTGACGATATCGGGTATACAACTACATCAGGAGAAACAGGGTGGTGATAAGATTCATCGTGGCTATGCTGCCAGAGAATCGTTTCATTTTGTGTGGCACGTTTTTCAGAAGTTATTTTCTGCATCTCAAGCAAAAGATCTGACTTTGTCATTTCCAAGGAAACTCACTCCCTATACGTATAAGTTTATTTCTATTTTACATGAACGAAGCTAAAAATCCTTTTTAAACATGAAATTACGTATATATGCCCAAACTAACAAGTGAGGTGAAGAATGATGAGAAAATGTTGGATCAACAGATGGCGTGTTATACTGATCATATTATGTTTTTCGATAGTCGCTACAGGCTGTGGGGACAATGACAGCCAAAACCAATCCGAAGGGAGAGAGCAACCGGTGATAGGTGATGGTAAAGAAGATAAAAAGAAACAACAAAGTCCTGGGGCAGGAAAAGAAGAACGATCTGGACAAGATGGTCAGAACGGTATCGTTGCAGGAAGTATTGAAAGTACGATCAATGTTCAAGAACAGCAGAATGCAAAAGGTATTCTATTTCGATATGAATTAAAAAATCAAACAGAAAAAGAGAAGGTTTTTCAATTTTCGTCTAGTCAAAAATTTGATTATGTGATCAAAGATAAGAATGGGAAAATTGTTTACCAATACTCGAAAAATCATATGTTCATGCAGGTTCTTTCTTCATTAAAACTGAAACAAGCGGATGTTTTTAAACAGGACATTTTAGTGAATAATCTTGATCCAGGAGCCTATACACTTGAAGTATGGTTGACGCCTACCGGAGAAACAGAAGATTACAGACAAAAAATCACTTTTAATTGGAACTGATTTGGGGAAGAGATGGGTTAAGAGCTCATCTCTTTTTGTTATTTTTAACAGTCAAACAAAATACTTGAAAGTCAAAAAAGGTCAAAGTATAATATGATTAAAGGTGAAAGGTCAAAGAAAGTCAAAGTCAAACTTTTAGCAAGTAGACCCAGATCACTTAAATCATAAAAGTTGCGAAGCGAAGGTCATACCGTTATAATCGCAAATAATTTATACAATTTTTTAAAAAAATTTATAGGGGGTTACAAGTATGCGTTGTGAACAATGTGAAGTTAATCCTGCTACGATTCAAATGAGTATCTCTATGAATAAAGAAAAGAAACAATTTGTGCTCTGCTCTAATTGTTATCATAAAGTAAAACAAGAAATGACAACTGGGGGAGGAATGAACATGAATTTTTCTTCTTTCGATGATATTTTTCAACAGATGATGAATGGTCAAGCTTTTGCAGACCAAGCGAACGATCCACATCATCAACAAACTCAAAAAGGTAAACGTGGCGGCGGAGGCTTCTTAGATAAATTTGGCCGAAACTTAACAGATGCTGCAAAAGCAGGGATCATTGATCCTGTCATCGGACGTGATCAGGAAGTACGCCGTGTGATTGAAATCTTGAATCGTCGTACAAAAAATAACCCGGTATTAATCGGTGAGCCAGGTGTAGGGAAAACTGCAATAGCTGAAGGTTTAGCTACTAAGATCGTAGAAGGCAATGTACCAGCAAAACTTCTGAATAAAGAAGTCTATTTGTTAGATGTTGCTTCACTCGTTGCAGACACTGGCGTGAGAGGTCAGTTTGAAGAAAGAATGAAACAACTGATTGCAGAACTTCAAAAACGGAAGAACGTCATTCTTTTTGTAGATGAGGTGCATCAGATCGTAGGAGCAGGGTCTGCTGAAGGTTCAATGGATGCAGGAAACATTTTAAAACCAGCACTGGCTCGTGGTGAACTTCAGATGGTTGGTGCTACAACACTTAAAGAATATCGCCAGATCGAAAAAGATGCAGCGCTTGAACGACGCTTTCAGCCTGTTATCGTTAACGAACCAACGACAGATGAAGCGTTTGAGATCCTTAAGGGACTTGCTTCGCGTTATGAAGACTATCACCAAGTTAAATTTACAGAAGAAGCTTTAAAAGCTTGTGTTACTTTATCACATCGTTATATTCAAGATCGTTTCTTGCCCGATAAAGCGATCGATCTTATGGATGAAGCAGGTTCAAAAAGCAACCTTCAACATATTACGATTGAGAAATCGTCCATTGAAGAGCGGTTAGAAGAACTCGTTAAAGAAAAAGAGAAAGCTGCTGCAGATGAAAACTACGAACTTGCAGCTAAGCTTCGACAAGAAGAACTAGTACTTGATGAGAAACTTAAAACACAAGAAGAAGATAAAAAGGCAGCGATTGTGCAAGTAGAAGATATTCAACATATCGTGGAACAGAAAACAGGAATTCCAGTTCGCAAACTGCAAAGTGATGAACAATCCAAGATGAAAGAGCTTGCTGCAAAACTTTCAGCTCAAGTAATCGGACAAGATGAAGCGGTAGAAAAGGTAGCAAAAGCGATTCGCAGAAGCCGTGCAGGATTAAAGACAAAAAAACGTCCGATCGGTTCCTTCTTATTTGTAGGACCAACGGGTGTAGGTAAAACAGAATTAACCAAAACATTAGCTAAAGAGATCTTTGGTGATGAAGAAAGCATGATTCGTCTCGACATGAGTGAATATATGGAAAAGCATGCTGTATCCAAGTTGATCGGTTCACCTCCAGGGTATGTAGGACATGAAGAGGCAGGACAACTTACAGAACAAATCCGCCGTAAGCCATATAGCATACTTCTGCTCGATGAGATCGAAAAAGCTCATCCAGACGTACAGCACATGTTCCTTCAGATCATGGAAGATGGCAGATTGACGGACAGCCAAGGGCGTACAGTAAGTTTTAAAGATACGGTGATCATCATGACAAGTAATGCAGGTTCAGCTGTAAAACAAACTAAGAAACTAGGGTTTAACACAGAAGAGGTTGAAAAAGAGACACAGATTTTAGACTCTTTAGGCGGCTATTTCAAACCAGAATTTCTTAACCGTTTTGATAGCATCGTACAATTTCAGTCGTTAAAAGAAGAACACCTTGTGAAAATTGTTGATTTGATGCTACAAGAGCTTTCAGATCAACTTCAAGAACAAAATATTTCAATCACAGTAACTTCAGCTGCAAAACAGAAGCTTGCTAAACTAGGTTATCACCCAGCATTCGGAGCAAGACCACTTCGTCGAATCATTCAAGAACATATCGAGGATAAAATTGCAGATGTTCTTTTAGATGACGAGGAAGTCGAGAAGCTAGCAGTAAATGTTGCAGAGGGACAGATTGTTGTGAAAAAGGCGTAAGATTAGCTAAGGAAGTAAGAAGTAGAGTAGATAGAAGTTAAAACTAAAAAACCTTGTTTGGAGAGTGTTTCTCCAGCAAGGTTTTTGTTTTACAATTCATAGATAGGGTATTTCTAGTTTCTAGATAATTTTATCCGAAAAAATAAGCCATGCATCTGCATGGCAGAATAAATAAGAAACAAAACTCTCTGTCTTTATGAGTCATCTTTGGAGCGGATAATGGTAAGAACAAGCATTGAAAAACCAATCATGAGTGACATCGCTTCAAATACTGTCATCCCCATCCCTCCTTACAAATTAGGAGCAAGACTCGTACAGAAACTAGAGAAGGAAAAGTATTGTATGATTACCATTTTATCCCGATTTATAAAACGAAACAAGAATCGGAAAGACTATTTATAATAACTCTATTTAGGTCAATAGGATTATTTTACCAATATTATTTTCACGCATAAATCGCATTTGTTTTTCATTTTTTTCGGGGTAGACTAAAAGGCCTATAAAAAAATCAATTCCAATACATCTAAACAACAGGTGTAGCTAGGAACATCGCGAAAAGAAATATAAATAGGCACAAAACGAAGAGTAAGCATTTTCTTTTCATTCTTTTCATCCCCCTTGTGTATATCAATGTATAAAGAAATGAGTTATTTCATGACTATTATTCAAGGAAAATTTTTAAGGAGGATTAATCGTTGGACACATCATATGTTTGGTATGTAAGCTATGGATCGAATTTAATGGAGCACCGTTTTTTGTGTTATATTCTTGGTGATCAGCCCGAAGGTTCTACTCAACGGGAAAGAGGCTGTAGAAATCCAGCCAAGCCTCTTAAAAACGGTAAAGCTGTTTTGCCATACCCTCTTTATTTTGCAAGAGAGCGGACGAAATGGGGAGAAGGTGGAGTGGCTTTTATTGGACACGAAAAAAATGAAGCATACGAGACGTATGGCAGAAAATACTTGGTCACTGCCGAGCAATTCTTAGATGTTACAGCTCAAGAAAATAGCTGTGAAGAGATAGAGGCTGACTTGGAGGAAGTTATTGAAAAAGGATATATTCACTTTGGTCAGGGCTGGTATAGCCGCATGGTGTATCTTGGTGAGGATCAAGGATATCCGATGGTTACTTTCACTTGCAACCTTGATATGCATGAACAGGATTTAAATCCACCACCAGCAACTTATCTCATAACCATTGCAAAGGGACTTAGTCAGATAGGTCTATCTTGCGGTGAAGCGATAAAATATTTTGCTCAAACTCCTGGGATTGCAGGCCGAATGAAGGATGATGAGATTGAAAGTATCATTAAAACGTATTTTTAGCATGACAAAAGCTAGATAACTTGTCCAACCACCGGTTAATTTACCGATTAAAGGGTTGAACATAGGCCAAGGGATATACGTCTAATGGAACTTACTTGATCTAAAAATTGGTGAGATAATAAAGTCCCCTATACATATAGAGGTGCTTCTTATAGAGAAGCACCTCTTTTTTTTGAACTTTTCTTAAAGGGTGTTATCGTACTACGCAGTTTAACTTCGTTTCATGGCTGCTCGCTTTCGGCAAAGCGGTGGGTGAACGCACATTCATACATTCTCTTTTTTTATTTGGTTCATCTGTCTATCTGTCTAAGTGGACAATATCGTTTACACTTATGCGTTCATTTTGATTTGTTTAATAGCGATGATTGCAGCAGAACAATTGAATTGGTCAGCGATCAGCTTTTTTACTTGTTCGTGGAGATTGGCTTTGCTGGGATAGATGTTAACAATCACGATGTTTCCTTCTGTAATTTTCTCCTCACCATGACTAAGTTGAAAATCCACTACAATTTTAGCCATCTTCTTTCTCCTTATCATTTATGTCATAAACTGCTTGATGAGGTATTCGACATTTTTACGAAAATCCTGTCTTAATTTAGAGAAATCAGGCGAAAAGTAGGAAGGTTTTTCAATACATTTACTTTTATCAATTTTTTACAGGGGAAATCCGTCACATTATAGAATGTAATTAGGAAGATTGTAGTGGCAGGGGGTCTATAGGTGGAGAGTACGCTTCAGAAAAAAAAGTCCGTTAAACGAATTACTTGGAAAAAAAGTTTAGTGATCATCGGCATCGCTATCGTTGTGATTCTAGCAGCTGCAGCAGGTACAGCCTATTTTTTGCTTCAAAAAAGCAAGCCTGTAATTAATGGGGCTGTTCCATTAATTGGACTTCAAGCACGGGTAGATGTTTACAGAGATAGCGATGGAGTTCCCCATATTGAAGCAGACTCAATGAAAGACCTATTTATGGCTCAAGGTTTTGTAACGGCGCAAGACAGGATGTTTCAGATGGACTTAAGCAGAAGACAGGCATCAGGAATGCTTAGTGAGGTAATTGGGGAGAAAACACTCACTCGTGACAAGTTCTTTAGAACATTAGGTTTAAGAAGAGCAGCAGAAGCTTCTTATGATGAGTATTCTCCAGAAATGAAACAATATCTGTCATGGTACGCAGATGGTGTGAACGCTTATATGGACCAGGCGAAGAAAGATAATACGCTACCTATAGAATTCTTGCTCGTTGGGTATGAGCCAGAGAAATGGATTCCCGTTGATTCCCTCGTAATCGGTAAATATATGGCTTTCGATCTTGGAGGCCATTGGGAAGGACAAGCATTTCGATATTATTTAACAGAAACGTTTTCAAAAGAAAAAGCTTTGGATCTATTTCCAGGATATCCGAAGGACGCGCCAACCATTTTAGAGGATCTTCAAACAGAAGGTATTGATTTTGAGAAAAGTTTCGCAGGATCGGTAATTCCAAACTATCATAATGGAAGTAATAACTGGGTAGTTGCGGGCGATAAGACGAAATCGGGTAAGCCGCTTCTTGCCAATGATCCACACCTTTCACTAGGTACACCTTCTATCTGGTATCAGGCCCATCTGAAAGCTCCTGATTATGAAGTTTCCGGTGTAATATTCGCAGGAATACCGGGTATTATTGTAGGACATAACAAGACGATCGCATGGGGGGTAACGAATGTAGGACCGGATGTTCAAGAACTATATGTTGAGAAAAGAAACCCAAAGAACTCTTATGAATTTCAATACATGGCAAACTGGGAAAAAGCTGATGTAGTAAAAGAAAGAATCAAAGTAAAGGACAAAGTGGACATAGATCACGAAGTAGTGATCACAAGACACGGACCCATTATCTCTGAGTTTGCACATCATGATAAACCAGGTACAGCTCTCTCATTGAAGTGGACAGCTCTTCAACCTTCAAAAGAGCTTGAAGCTGTCATTATGATGAACCGCTCAAAAAACTGGACTCAGTTTGAAAAAGCGCTCCAATCGTTTCATACACCTGCACAAAATTTTGTTTTCGCGAGTACAGATGGAACGATTGCCTATAAAGCAAACGGATTGATTCCAATTCGTAAACAGGGATATACGTCACTTCCTGTTCCAGGATGGACAGATCAATATGAATGGAAAGGATATATCCCGTGGGATGAACTGCCAACGAGTCTAAACCCTGAAAGAGGATATATTGCAACTGCCAACAATAAAGTTACTGCTGATTCTTATCCTTATCATATTTCGGATACATTTGCTCAACCTTATAGACAACAACGGATCGTAGAAGTACTTGAAGGAAAAGAAAAGCTTACGGCAAAAGACATGCAATCTCTGCAGTTCGATCAAAAAAACAAACAAGCAGAAGAAATGCTGCCGATTTTTATACAACAAGTAATGAAAAAACCATTGAACGATAAGGAAAAGAAAGTTATCTCACTTCTGAAAAAATGGAACCATACCGATACCAAAGATAGTGCTGCTCCATTAATTTTTCATATCTGGATGAGTCATTTTAGCGATGAGTTGTTTAAGGAAGAAATCAGCGAAGAGATGCTGAAGATGTTTGATGGCAGGGAACAAGTGGTGGATGAACTGATAAGAAAGGCGAACGCTGGAGATCCCGGCCCATGGATTAGAGAAAATGGCGGGTTAGAAAAAGTTACTCAACGCTCTTTTGAATCAATGATAACCTTTCTATCAGAAAAATTTGGGGACGATTCATCGAAATGGGAATGGGGAGACTTTCATACGCTAACATTTGAACATCCTCTTGCTGCCATCAAACCATTACATCTATTATTTAATCCAACTACACAAAGTATGGGTGGAAGTAGAGTGACAGTTGGTGTAGCTGGATGGGACCGGGAAACAGGCAGCATTACACACGGTGGAGCTTGGCGCATGGTAATCGATATGTCTGATACATCGAGATCTTATCATGTAGTAGGACCAGGTCAATCTGGCCATGTACTGAGCCCTTGGTATGAAGATCAGGTTGAAGATTGGGCAACAGGAAAGTATCACGAAACTGCTCTAGATCAGAAAGAATGGCCGAAGGAGCAGCATCTCGTTTTGAAGCCAAAAGTAGAAAAATAAAAAACGGTAGACTCTTGTCTCTGTCAAAATAACAGGTTGGACATATGGTGTAGGGAAGGCAAAAACAAGCTGGGAGGTTTACCCTTTGTCATACCAAACGTATCACCTGTGCCGTAATTATTTAGGCAGATCGGTATATATTGATTGTCATTGTGGCACAAGATATCATGGTGTTCTTAAGCATGTAGATGAGAGTAAGGCGTATATTCTACCGTATAGTTCAGAGAGTCAGGACGAGAGCAGCAACCGCTTCTTTTTTGCTCCTGCATTAATAGGACTAACACTTGGAACCATCGCAGGTCTAGCATTAGCACCACGACCGTACCCTATCTATCCTGTCTATCCGCCATACCAATATCCGCCGTATTCGTATTAAGTTTCCTAAGACTGATCCTATACTACACACATCGTGTAAGATAGATCAGTCTTTTATCTTGCTCTTTAGAGATTTTTTAGAAAGCTTCTAGAGTGAGTAAAGAGCAATCATATTGAAAGGAACCATGCATACGAAATCAGATTTTCTAAAATAGTGCTTTTTATAAAAATGAGCAGGAAATAAAGAAGAAGAGAGGGAATTTAACGAATACATAATAGTAAAAATGAATATAAATCTAGCACATGATCACGAATTTTTTACGAGGGGGTATTGGTATGAAGCTCGCGTTTTTGTTTCACCCAGTAAAAGATTTACAAGAGTCTCAGCAATATTATGAAGGTCTTGGCATGACTGAAGCCTGGCGTGAAGGTAATCAAGTACTAGGGATGTCGATGAAAGATTGTGAAGTGCAGTTGATGATTGAGGAAGATGAACATGATCTTGGACCAGGCGGCGTATTCTTAGTAGATAGTGTAGATGATTTCTATCATGAACATGAGGGAAAGCTGAACTTTGTTAAATTACCTTGCACGATCCCTCCTGGAAGATATGCTATCTACCAAGATGCAACAGGCAATCCTATCCGAATCATTGATTCTACGAATAAAGACTAGAAATGGGTAAAAACACCATCCAACTTTTTTGAATGGTGTTTTTATTTTGCTTTTTTTAGGAATGCAGCCTCTGCTGGTTACAAGAGGAGGCGAGTAATCTGGAATGAAATCACTATTCTTAAAAGTAACGATGATTACACAGTCTCTTCAAATACTACTGAATGAGGGAAGTCCTCTAGTGATAAAACTCATCGTTCTCGTCTAATGCGGGATCATGAAGATCACCAACGAAATGTAACAAACTATCACCTTCGAAATAATAAGGTTCTGTGTCTTCTAACCAGCTTCTGTATTCTTGGAAATCTTGATTAAAGTCTCCAGAAAAGAAACGGTGTGCAACCTCGTTTGTTAATGTATCGATGATTACGATACCTCTGTAACTTTGACGATCGGGTTCATCATAATCGCATGCTATGTAATAAGCCATAATGTTACTCCTTTTTCAGTCATACTCATAATGTTGCAAAATAGTTCTTTTTTCATACCATTATTTTTCGGATTCTTCATAAATTGAATGCATAAGCCATAAAACTCTAACATGGAGTTAAAACGCTCTTTACATTTCGCTAGTAAAATAAAAAATGAAGAGGACTGAAAGAGGGTCATACAATGAAAACTTACTTTATGGTACAAGAGAAGATCAGACCAACTTGGATTCATGAGATGGTCGTCAAAGCGAATGAGTTTGAACAATGCCAGATCTTTTTTGAATGCAATACGTTAAGAATCAATGCAAAAAGCCACCTTAGTATGAGTCTTTTAAATGGCATGCAAGGGGTCTGCTGCGTTTCTGCAACTGGAGAAGATAGCAGGGGAGCAGTTGATGCATTACGAAGTTTAGGAACAGGCACATTATCATAAAAATATAGAAGAACAAATAAAAGAAAGCAGCCATACGACTGCTTTCTTTTATTTGTTCTTTTTAGGTTGAACCGTTGATCGATTTTCATGAAATTTCTTTTGAATATAAACATCACCAACTACAGATCGTGCTTGTTCTGCTTCTTTGTGCTCTTCGCGCGCTTTTTGCTCAAGCATTTCGATTTCTCTTTTACTGTATTGTGTCAATTTTCTTGTCCACCTTTCTGCTGCTCCCACATTTCGTGCTATTCCCGCAAAAGAGATGAACAGGGCCCTATTCCTCTAAAAAGGAGTAATCATTAAAAAGATATGATCAGACATTCGCTTATATGTGTTTAATTTTGTGAAACATATTGCAATTCAGGTGAAGAGGTCTAATATGGAGGAGGTAATCATCAACGAAAGAGAAAGGGTTTTTGTTTTGCGGCGAATCATGTGGTTAACATTTGGAGCTTTTTTGCAAGGACTAGCTATGGCGGCATTTCTTTTTCCTCACAATATCCCTTCTGGGGGTGTAGCAGGTATTGCCATACTAAATGATTATTTTTTCGATGTATCGCTAGGTTTAACATTATGGACGATAAATTTTGGATTATTGCTGTTGGCGTTAAAGACGCTCGGCAAACAAACAGCATTATGGACGATCTATTGTGTAGCAATTACATCCATCGTTGTGGATTGGATGTCTACTCATGCGATCATTCCCTATAACGGTACACTTGTTGATGTGGTATACGGAGCGATTATCTTCGGAACAGGCGTAGGTATTCTGTTTAGATTCGGTGCATCTTCAGGTGGGATGGATATCGTTGCACTGATTCTTTCTAAATGGACTGGTAAGAAGCCAGGCACCATCCTTTTTCTTATCAACAGTTTTGTATTATTGGGAACATCGTTAACTCTAGGGATTGAGATTATTCTATTCGCATTAATGTGTCAGTGGATCAGCACAAGACTCATTGATTTCGTAAGGACGGTATCTCCCAAGAAAACAGCAAAACCGTTTATGTAAATAAAAAAAGAGGCGCGGAGTCAAATCCGCACCTCTTTTTACTGCATATAAAATTAGCAGTCTTTGCCTTTATATGCCCACGAACAGCCAACAATAATGAGAAGGACAAATAGAACTACTATGATCGCAAAACTCTTGCCATAACCTCCGCCACCACAATAACTATATCCGCCACCATATACTGGTGCGTTTGCAAGTGAAGCATTTACCGGTGAATTTGCATACATTCTAAAAACTCCTCCTTATAAGTGTACTTTCGACTTCGATACAGTATATGTAAACTCCTGAAAGCGTGTATGGACAAATGTTTAGATTTTGAGGAAATAGGCAGATGTAATATTTGAAAAGAAAATGTGATGTTACGATTGTATTAAAATGGGGTAAATGTAAGCAAGGAGGCGTTATTCATGCAAACTACCACTCAAACTCAAATGAAAACAACGAATAAGTTATTGAAAACACAATCTTGGGCCTTGATTGGTCTTGGTACAGGAGCATTAGTATGGCTCTCTTTCAAACCAAACCGTATTAAAACAAAAATGAAATTTAAGGATATGAAACGAAGAGTTCGACCTCATCACATCGATCGTACGCAACTACCTATCAATAAAGCAGGTCATCCTGATCCGATGGATGTTGATGATAACAAGATGGTAGAAGAAGGAGCTATGTACTCTGTAAACTATTACAATGATAAAAAAGGTTAAAAGGATGGGAAGTCGCCCATCCTTTTTTCTTTTATTAGAGAATTAAATCTTTAGAAAAGAGACTAAAAAAACGCTTTTTTTGTGAGTGGAAATGCTAGTGTTACTCGTGAGAAAGTAGGCGAATGCGGTTGAATGTTGGATCATATTGAAGGATATATTAGGTATTTCTTACAATATAACATGAAAAAATTGTCCACTTTTGTAACATTACTTCTTCTTTTGGTGAATCTATTTTCAAGGATAAAAAAAGCGTTCATAATAAGCAAGAGGTATATAAAAAATGACACAAGAGGAGCGAATTTTCGTGGAGAAAAAAGAATGGAACAACTCTCTTCTCATGGAATGTATAATTGAAAAAAAAGAGAAGCTGGTAGAAGTTGCAGACCGCAATGGCTTAACCAGCAATGAAACGGTTAAGTGTAGTCAAGAGTTAGATGTTTTGCTGAATGTGTATCAAAGACAATTTTCTTTTTAATTATCTTTTATTGAAGATGAGTTCATCTGTTAGTTGATCGATACGAAGTAGGATCGCTTTTTTTGTTACTAGTGGATAATTACAGTGAAACTCTGATAGAAGTTCACGTATCTCCTGAATCAGGGTAAATTCTTGTTCAGGCATAGATTTAGAGGATTCGCTTTTAGTCTTAAATTGAATCAGGTTGTCCTTCACACCAACACCCCATTTTCATAGTTTGTTGGATACTACTTCCACAGAAGGATTTAAATCCCTTCTAAAAGTCGAATTGTTTCCTTTCTACAGCAGAATGTGACAATATCTTTTTAGGGAACTAAATTTGGCTTTTATAATGGGAGGCTATTAAACAGATGACAACGATTAAATCATTGCAAGATACGACTGTCTTACACAATGGAGTTAAGATGCCATGGTTTGGACTTGGTGTATTTAAAGTTGAAGAAGGACAAGAAGTAATTGATTCTGTTAAATGGGCGATTGAAGCGGGATATAAGAGTATTGATACAGCAGCCATCTATAAAAATGAAGAAGGTGTTGGACAAGCTATAAAAGAAGCGGGTGTTCCTCGCGAAGAATTGTTCATCACGACTAAAGTATGGAATAAAGATCAAGGCTATGAGTCAACGCTCGCAGCTTTTGAAGAGAGCATGAACAAGCTTGGGCTCGAATATCTCGACTTGTATCTCGTTCACTGGCCGGTAAAGAGCAAGTATAAAGAAACGTGGCGTGCACTCGAAAAGCTTTACAAGGACGGAAAAGTAAAAGCGATTGGTGTGTCTAACTTCCAAGTGCATCACTTAGAAGATATCTTGGCAGACTGTGAGATCAAACCGATGGTGAACCAGGTAGAATACCATCCGCGTTTGGCACAAAAAGAGCTTCTTTTATTCTGTAAAGATAACAACATCCAACTCGAAGCATGGAGCCCGCTGATGCAAGGTGAATTGTTAGAAGAGCCATCATTGGTTGAATTAGCAGAGAAACACGGAAAATCTGTAGCTCAGATCATCCTGCGTTGGGATGTTCAAAATGGCGTCGTAACGATTCCAAAATCTGTTAAACAACACCGCATCGTAGAGAATGCAGATATCTTTGATTTTGAACTATCTCTAGAAGATATGGCGAAGATTGACGCATTAAATGAAGATCGTCGCATCGGTCCAGACCCAGACAACTTCGACTTTTAAGAAGGGGTCTGACCCCAAACAAATACAACAATTTAAATTTGTCCACGTGGAATCTACAGATTCCACGTGGATTTTTATTTCTGTCACAGATTGTCGGGAACCCCCTCTTGATCGTTGTTTCACAGAAGTATGAAGGGGTATAGGCTTAAGTAAACTCTTGTCAGTCCATAATGAAAACGAGTTAATGGCTTACTTACAAGCATTCATATCAACACAATATAGTTACTTGACAAAAGTAAGTGATAATCATATACTTAACTTACAAAAAATAAGTTAAACGCAACTGAAAGGATGTATTGGTTATGACGATGCACACGGATGGTATTCACCACATAACTGCAATTGTTGGCAATCCCCAAGAGAATGTAGATTTTTATGCAGGTGTTCTTGGCCTCAGACTTGTAAAGAAAACCGTAAACTTTGATGATCCAGGAACGTATCACCTTTATTTTGGAGATGAAGGAGGAAGTCCGGGAACGATCATGACGTTTTTTCCGTGGCCGGATGCTTATAGAGGAAGAGTAGGCTCAGGTCAAGTTGGAACTACATCTTTTGTTGTACCAGAAGGTTCCTTACCGTTTTGGGAAGAAAGACTTGTGAAATTCTCGGTAGAGTATAAAAAGACTGTTCGTTTTCAAGAAGAATATCTAGAATTTCTCGATCCTCATGGATTGCGTCTAGAAATTGTTGCAAGGCAAGAAGGTAAGAATAGCGAATGGTCATTTGGCGAGGTCACTCCTCAACATGCCATTAAAGGATTTGGTGGAGCTATACTTCTTTCAGCAGCTCCACAGGAGACTGAGCGAGTTCTTACAGAAGTGATGGGGTTAGAAAAAGCAGGGCAAGATGGAGATTACATCCGGTTTCATGCAAAAAGTGACATTGGAAATGTGATTGATATCAAACTATCGCCTGAAGCTAGAGGAGTGAGTGGAGTAGGAACCGTTCACCACATCGCTTGGCGAGCTTCATCTTATGAAGAACATGAACAATGGCAGCAACATGTAAAACAAAAGAAGTTTCAGGTAACAGAAATCATTGACCGACAATATTTTAATGCAATTTATTTCAGGGAAGAAGGCGGCATCCTGTTTGAGATTGCTACTGATCCACCAGGGTTTACTCGCGATGAGCCAGAAGAAGAGTTAGGTAATAAATTATTGCTTCCACCATGGCTTGAGCCTCACCGTGAACAGATTGAAAATCATCTACAACCCGTCGAAGCAAGAATTTTAAAGGAGGATAACCGATGATCCATCTATTTAATAAAGGAACAGATTTAAACAAGCCGGTACTTCTGTTATTACACGGTACAGGAGGAAATGAGAAGGACTTACTTTCATTAGCAGAAATGATCTCACCAGAATCTTCTGTATTAAGTGTTAGAGGAAATGTTTCTGAAAACGGCATGCCGAGATTTTTCCGCCGTTTATCAGAGGGTGTATTTGATGAAGAAGATTTAATCTTTCGAACAAAAGAACTTTACGAGTTTATTGAAGAAGCAGCAAATAAGTATGATTTTAACCGCGATCAAGTAGTAGCAGTAGGCTATTCGAACGGTGCTAACATTGCAGGAAGTTTAATTTTACACTATGAAAATTCATTAAAAGGAGCAATCCTTCACCACCCGATGGTTCCTAGACGAGGAATTGAACTTCCAAAGCTAGATGGACTACCTGTTTTTATCGGTGCAGGGAAAAACGATCCGATCTGCCCGCCTCAAGAAACGGAAGAGTTGCAGCAATTGTTGAACAACGCAGGCGCAAAAGTACATCTGAAATGGGATGACATGGGGCATCAGTTATCAAGAGCTGAAGCAGAAGAAGCAGCTGAGTGGTTCAGCAAACACTTGCTATAAGTCATCTTTGTTAAAAATAAGTCAAAATATAAGACAATTAGACCATAGAGAAAGCCTATTGTCACAAATGAATCATTATCTTCTATTGAAAGAGTTACAAGAGAAACGAAACCAGTTTAAAAAAATAGTAAAGCGGGTGAAAATTAATGAAGTCTATCGATCCTCAAGAATTATCCGTAAAAGAGAACTATAAGTTTCTAACCGGGAGTATTATTCCTAGACCGATTGCGTTCGTTACCACTCTATCATCAGGTGGTGTCCTAAACGCTGCACCGTTCAGCTATTTTAATGCGTTAACTTCCGATCCTCCTCTGATCGCCATATCCGTTGGGAGGAAGGATGGTATTCAAAAAGATACGTCACGAAATGCAGAAGAGATAGGTGAATTCGTAGTTCATATTCCAGACGAAACGTATATTAATGCTGTGAATCAAACCGCTGCCAACCTTGAGCCGGATGAGAGCGAAGTTGAACTTACAAACTTAACGAAAGCTCAATCGGTCAAAGTAGGAGTTCCAGGTATCGCTGAATCCAAGATACGTATGGAATGTGTGGTTGAACAGATTATTCCACTTGGTGGTACACCCGACAAGCCCTCTACTGATCTATTAATCGGAAGAGTTGTTCATTATCATATCTCAGAGGAACTCTACCAGAATGGTAGGATCGATGCTGATAAGCTAAAGCCTGTTGGCAGATTAGCAGGAACGAACTATGTAAAGCTTGGAGAAACTTTTTCGTTAGAACGGCCAGAATAGTCATTGCCTTCCTCGATTAGAGGAAGGTTTTTTTTGACTACAAAATTCTTTACGTGAGAACCCTTGTCAAAAAACGACATTTTCAAAGAGATTGAAATGAAAATATTGTTACAAATCATAATATTTCAAGTTACAGTTTACAATTTTAATAGGAAAAAATACCATTTTTTCCTACATAAGACCTGCATCTAAGAAAGGAACAATGCCTCACTATTGAATCGGCGAATCTTCTTATATCATGGCAATTGTAAAAAACAAAGAAAATATTGGAATTAATCTAGTTTATTTTTAACACCGATAGAGGGACTGAGTCCTCATTTTTCACTTACTTTATTTTATATTACAAAAATAAGTAGTTATGTACCGTGTCAGAAGTTTTGCAAACCAGGAAAAATAAACAGAAACAAAAAAATGACTAATCAAAAGTCACGGATTAGTAGATTAGCTGTCATACAAAGGGTTTATTTTCCAATTACTAGTACTTTCTGCGACAAAATATTACATAATCTTACAGGGTACTTCCGTTAACCTTTATATAACAACAAAGAATTACTATATTTTCATAAAAAGATACAGGAGGTGTGACAGAATTCTTGCTAGGTTAGATCAACCAAAAAACAATAGACCAGGGAGGGAAAAGTTACATGAGTAAAAAACGAAGAAAAGTACGCTGGCTTTCCGTATTTTTAGCTTTTTTAATGATTGTTCCAATGATGTTCCCATCTCAAGCGAATGCTGCTACTACAAAAGGTAAAGCTTCTACTTCAGCGAAAGAGGCAGCATTAGACGGTAAGACGAGTAAGGTTGCAAAGAAACTGAACGAGCAATTCAGCAAGAAGGATAAAGTTACATTCCTCATTAAGTTCAAAGAACAAGTAGATACGGCTGCTGTGGCGAAAAAAGCTGCTAAAGAAGCTAAATCTCAAAAACTCTCTTCTAATCAAACCAAACTTATGAAACGTTCAACGATCGTTTCAACACTTCGCGCAAACGCGCTAGAAACTCAACAGCACACGAAAAAATACTTAGAAAAACAAGAAAAAGCAGGTAAAGCTGAAAAAATCCAATCTTTTTATGTTGTTAACGGAATGGCCGTAACGGCGACAAAAGAAGTAATGGAAGAAATCGCAGCTTTCCCGGAAGTTGAAAAAGTGCTTCCAAACGAAACAAGACAGCTTATTCAACCCGTAAGTTCTGTGAAGCTTCCAGAGAAGCAACTTCCAAAATCATCACTACAGGTTCAACCGAAAAACGATACTTCTTCTATTGAATGGAATATCGAACGTGTAGGTGCTCCTGAAGTTTGGGGAATGGGTATCGATGGAGCTGGTACAGTTGTTGCCAATATCGATACAGGTGTTCAATGGAATCACCCTGCACTAAAAGAAAAATATCGCGGATTTGATCCTCAGAACCCGGATGCAGCTGATCATCAATTTAGCTGGTTTGATCCTGTCGGTGGACAAACAGCTCCATATGATGATGATGGGCATGGTACACATACGATGGGAACTATGGTAGGTGCTGAACCGAACGGAGGCAATCAGATCGGTGTTGCACCGGGAGCAAAATGGATCGCTGTAAAAGCGTTCTCCGCTTCAGGTGGAACGGATGTCGATCTTCTTGAAGCCGGTGAGTGGATCTTAGCACCAAAAGATGCAGAAGGTAATCCACATCCTGAAAAAGCGCCTGACGTTGTAAACAACTCATGGGGTGGCGGAGCAGGACTTGATGAATGGTATAGAGAGATGGTACAGGCTTGGCGTTCAGCTGAGATTTTCCCAGAATTCTCTGCAGGTAACACAACGATCTTTAATCCAGGTGGTCCTGGATCAGTTGCAACTCCTGCAAACTATCCAGAATCCTTTGCAACTGGTGCAACGGATATCAATAACACTTTAGCTAGCTTCTCACTGCAAGGACCTTCTCCATATGACGAAACAAAACCTGAGATCTCAGCACCAGGAGTTAATATCCGTTCAGCGGTTCCTGGAAGTGCATATGAAGGTGGTTGGAATGGTACATCAATGGCAGGACCACACGTTTCAGCAGTAGTTGCTTTATTGAAACAAGCTGATTCGAGTCTGACTGTTGAAGAACTTGAAGAGATTTTATTAAATTCGGCAACTCCTCTTACAGATGCAACTTTCCCTGAATCTCCGAACAATGGATATGGACATGGACTTGTGAATGCATTTACAGCCGTATCCTCAGTAGTAACTGGATTAGGAAGAATTGAGGGAACTGTAACGAAAGAAGGAGAAGACAGTGAAGCTCCTTCCATCACACATGAGGGACCAACTGAATCTTACAAAGAGATGCCGTTAAATCTTGAAGCGGAAGTGTCAGATAACATTAGTGTCACTTCTGTTGCATTAAGCTATCAGAACGAAGACGGAAGCTGGACAGATGTGGCTGCTGAACGTACAGGTGGAGATTATCAATCAGGTACGTACAGCGCTTCTATTCCAGGATCAGCATTAACGGGTGATTCCATTGTCTACAAATGGACAGCCATTGATTTTGGAGGAAGTTCCGTTTCAACAGATAACTTTACAGTAGCACTGCTACCTGGAATCTCTTCAGGATACAGTGAGGATTTTGAAGGAAATCCTACGGGATGGACATCTTTTGGAGCAAATAACAGCTGGGAGCATGGTGTACCAACAAGCGGACCTGGTGCAGCATTCTCTGGTGAAAAGGTATATGCTTCAAGTCTTGGTGGAAACTATGCGAACAGTGCTAACATGACACTTGTTATGCCTCCAGTTGACCTTCCTGAAGGCAACACTTACCTTCAGTTCAAACAGTGGCACGACCTAGAGCGTAACTATGATTATGGACATGTATTCGTTTCAACAGATATGGAAAACTGGACACAAAAGCTTCGTGTAAACTCTACTTCCGGTGGTTGGATTGACGGTGAAGTAGATTTAAGTGAATATGCAGGTCAACGCATTTACGTTGCGTTCAATGTAACTTCTGACGGTTCAGTCCCTAAAGCAGGCTGGTACCTAGATGATGTGAAGTTGCATGACCAACCAATCACACCAACGAAAAAAGCAAAACTTGGCGGTGCGCCAGCAGTTGAAAAAGCACCTATGTCACAAGCAAAACCAAAAGTGGATCCATCTAAAATCAAGCCTGCAAAACCTTCTTCTGAAAAAGAACCTTCAAAAGATGGTAAGGGGGCTCCACTAGCACTTCCGATGCGTGCAGAAGTTAGTGTTCTTGAAACAGGACGTTCTGTTTACACGAATCCTCAAGATGGTTCGTATAGCTTAACGCATGCTGCAGGAACATATACTGTACAAGCAGAGGCGTATGGTTTCCGTTCGCAAACGCAATCAATCACTCTTGAAGCTGACGGAACAGCACGTGCGAACTTTACACTTGAAGAAATCCCAAGAGGAACCGTGTCAGGTACGGTTACGAATGAGGTGACAGGAGAACCGATCGCAGGAGCTATTGTGATGCTCATGGAAGATGCTGCAATTGCACCTGTACAAACGAATGAAGATGGTACGTATGAAATTTCTGCCTATGAAGGCGAATACACGCTAAAAGTACTTGCTCCTTCTTATTATGGAGAAGAAGTTTCCGTTACCGTAACAGGTGGCGAAACAACGGACCAAGACATCGCGTTAAAACCTTTCATCGGTTACCCAGGTGAGATTGGGTATGACGATGGTACAGCTGAGAATGCTCGTGCATGGAATGCTGCAGGTAACGCTTGGGCAGTAAAGATGTCACTTGCAGATGGAAATGAAAAAGCGGCTGTAACTGGAGGACTTTTCCGATTCTGGGATACTGAATGGCCAGTACCAGGTGGGACTGCATTCCAAGTAGCCGTATACGATGCGAGTGGACCAGATGGAACTCCTGGTAAAAAACTAGCTGGGCCGTTTGATGCTACAGCATTACGTAATGGTGAGTGGACGCATGTTGACTTAAGTCAACACGGCATCATGGTAGAAGGAGACTTCTATATGGTGTACATCCAAAACTTTGCAAATCCTAACACACCTGGGCTTGCAACGGATGAAGATGGAGAGTGGTCAGGACGAAGCTTCCAAAGCTTGAGTGGGGCATGGTCACAATCTCCAGAAGAAGAAGGTAACTATATGATCAGAGCGACTGTAAACTATGAAGTAACTGCGCCATCCATTACTTCTCCAGTCGATGGATCGTTTACAAATGAAGAAAAAGTAACAGTAACAGGTAATGCAGCTCCAACCACTACGGTGGAAATCTACAGAGACGGAGAAGAAGTAGCTACTGCTGAAACGACAGACGAAGGTACGTTCTCTGCTGAAGTTACGCTAGAAGAGGGTGCAAACACCTTAACGGCTAAAGCTTTCACTGAGAGCGGTTCAACAGATGCATCAGCTCCGGTAACTGTGACGCTGGATCAAACAAAGCCAAAAGTGAGTATCACATCACCGGCTGATGGTATGAAGACAAACCGTGAATCTGTAACCGTAAAAGGAACAATTGATGAAACCAATCTTGATTGGGTAAAAGTTAACGGACAAAAAGCGCAAGTTGACGAAGACGGCAACTACAGTCACCGCATGCTTCTAAATGAAGGAGAAAATGTGATCAAAGTGGTTGCGCTTGATAAAGCTGGAGATCGCCACTCGAAAACAGTAACCATTTATGCGCAATTTGAAGCTCCAGTAGTTGAAAACTTGAAACCAGACACAAACAAAGAGCTGAAGAGCGGAGAGTCTGTGAAGATCGAATTCGATAGTACGCCAGGATTGGATGCAGTATTCGTTATCCATATGCCGCTAACAAACGCTGGCGGGGTGGCGAACGCAACTGAACTTCCAATGCGTGAAACGTCTGAGGGTCATTACGAAGGCTACTACACAGCAACTACAAATGTTAAAGCACCAGGTGCAGTAGTTGAAGTAATCGCTTCAGATGATTATGGCAACAAAACGAGCGAAAGAGCATCAGGCAAACTTTACATCAACGCAAAAAAATAAAAAATTACATTTTATTTTCCGGCCATCTCCCTTGTGAGAGGCCGGTTTTTACGTGGTTTTAGTACCAAGTCATATAATAAGTTCACAATTCGACAAATATAGGTGGGTGCTAAATTCAAAATATGTGATAAGATAGGGATGATGTGAAGTTAAAGGAGACTGATTTAATGAGCGAACATTCGAAGTACGACATTCGTGAATGGAAGAAAAAATTAGCACCATTTGAGCGCCCGCGTATATCAGCAAGTGTATGGCAGTTAGTTAATTCAGTAGGACCATTCTTAATTCTATGGGTATTGGCTTATTTGAGTTTAAATATATCATTTTGGTTGACACTGCTCTGTGCAGTGCCAGCAGCAGGCTTTTTAGTCCGAACATTTATCATCTTTCATGATTGCACACACTATTCATTTTTCAAAAGCAGAAAAGCTAATCAGATCGTGGGGATATTTACAGGTCTGTTTACGTTTTGTTCGTATGAACAGTGGAAGAATAGCCATGCAACACACCATGCAACGAACGGAAACCTTGAGAAACGTGGGGTAGGTGATGTATGGACGATGACGCTTCAAGAGTACGCAGAAGCTTCTTGGTTTAAACGTTTACAATACAGAACATATCGAAACCCGATCGTGCTCTTTTTGATTGGACCACTATATATTTTCTTGATCGATTATCGATTTAATGCAAAAAATGCTTCAAAGAAAGAAAAAATGCATGTTTGGTTAACGAATATCGCATTAGTGACGATCGTATTGGCTGTTGGATTTACGATCGGATGGAAAGCTTTCTTATTAGTTGAACTTCCAATCTTCTATATTGCAACTTTTTCAGGAGTTTGGTTATTTTATGTTCAGCATCAGTTTGAAGATGGGTATTTCGAACATAACGAAAAATGGAACTATGTTGAAGCTGCTCTTAAAGGAAGCTCGTTTTATAAACTGCCAAAAGTATTACAATGGTTTACAGGGAACATTGGTTTTCACCATGTGCATCACTTGAACTCTCGTGTGCCGAACTATCACTTGGAAAAAGCACATAAAAGTGATCCGCGACTTCAAGATGTACCTACGCTTACGCTTCTTACTAGCTTAAAATCGTTAACGTTTAAGCTATGGTGTGAGCAGTCTAAGAAGTTTATTGGAAATCGCGATATTCGTAATTTCATCCGAAAAAATAGAGCTGCATAAAAACATTTTATAGTCACTCCTCGTTACGTTAACTAAAAAAACGTGCAGGGAGTGGCTTTTTTAATTATGGCTTAAAGTTGTTTCATCTTGTAGCTGCATCTGTCAGGGGAAACAACAACCTGGAGCAAAAATCTACCACTTTCAAAACCAACCTAGACGATTATCCATAGGCACCTTTTACACACTTACTGTCATAGAATACTTACACGATGTTCCACAAGAAAGAGGAGATATGGCATGAAGTTAAATGTTCAATATATTCATCTATCTAAAATTAAGCCGGATTATTCGGTGAAATTAACGGATCACGTGAAGATCCTAAAAAATAGAATGTGGGATTCTATGCATATGCTTGTAGTAAAGAGAGATAAGAAAACGGGGTTCAGTATTATTAGCGGTAATGATCGTTATGAATATTTAACTAAACACACAAAAAGTAAGTATGCATTATGTATGATCGATGAACATTCTAGAACAACAGACATAAAGAATTGGTTACAGAGCTTAAGAATTCTAAAAAAGGAGGAAGTTAAACGTTTCAATAAAGTGAGTCCAACTGCGCTTTCAATCATTAAGTGTTTCGTTAAAGAGAATCCACGTTATTATGAACTGTCTCTAAGTAAACGACTAATTGTGCTGTTACTTGCTGTTCAATACAAAAAAACAGTGGTGAGTTCTATGCGTTCAAAAGTAGATGATTTATTGCATAAAGATTAACATAAAAAAACAAGCACCTCATTTTAGTCTGAGGTGCTTGTATTAGTTCATATCCCATAAATCACTAAGTTTAGTAGTAGGATCAACCTTTTTTACCGCATATAATATCTTCCGTAAACATATCATTCTTGGATTTTTATTTGGATTGTAGGCGAGCTCTTCTATCGTTTGTCTTTCGATACCAGACGTTCGGGTCAACCAATCAGTATCTTTATTATGCTGTTCGAGCCACATACCTAATTTGCTGCGTTTCTGCTCCACTCTGTACATATTCAATGATACCCCCAAACATTTAATTGACAAATTTTATCTCTATAACTATGGGGTACCCCTATAGAATAATAACTAAACCTTATTTCTTGTAAATGACTAAGTCTTTTATACTAAAAGCGCTCTCGAATCTACAGAATACGTCAAAAAAAGAGGATATCCCTTGAAGATTTATAGGTAAAAAAACCTATTTTAACTTGTGTACAACAACACCCTCTTATCGAATCGCACTCAGCCACATCCACACCGCGGCGCATCGTTTATGTTAGTAAGCCTTTATTTTTTTAAAAATATTTTAATTATTCGGCGTATACCTTATAGTGGAAACAAGGTGGTGCTTAATTGTGGAGGATGTCAGAGATCTGCTGCAGAATTTAAGTAGAAGATATGAAACGTTGCAAAAGAACAGTTGTCGTTTGGTAGAAGAAGATTTGACTTTAGCACTTAGTCATATCCTTTATGAGATCAGTAAACACTCAAAGCCTTCTATGCAACACATTGCAGATAACGTTGGGGTGGACATAACGACCTTCAGCAGGCAAGTGAAATCATTAATAAGAATGGGTCTTGTTGAAAAAAGCGTGAATCCAAGTGATAGAAGAATTTCTTTTCTTCTATTAAGTGAAAAAGGAATTCATACGTTATCTCATTTAAATACGATCTTGAGTACACGTCTTAATAAAAATATCGAAGGACTCTCTGAATTTGAAAGAAACACGATCATGCAAGCTCTGAAAATATTAACGAAAGCATTAAACACCCATAAATAAGAAAGAGTATCTGCTGAAAATCAGATACTCTTGTTTAATAAAAGAATTATATGATGGCGATATCTTTATCTTTTTTAATGTTTATCTTTCCTTGCTGAAAGAAGAAAATGTACAAGCAGCTGTTGAAGATGCTGATCTTGTATGTTTTTCTTTGTGAAATGACGTTTCACAAGATGACGGATGATCACTTCACTCATTTTCTTTTCCTCCCTTCTTGGTTTTCTCCATAATTCTCTCTCAATCGATAAATATCCTCTTAATAGTCGAAACAATAGTACAGCTTTCCTAGGAATAGATCATACAAAGAGAAAACAGGACATTTGAAGGGGAATGCTCATAGATTTTGAAAATGTTATTTCTTTTTTGCTAAGAATAATGCAACTGCATGTGTTTTTGTAATCACACCTGAATTTTGCGCTAGGATCGCATTTCTTATTTCTTCATAGAGCGATGCTTTTTGTTCAGGAGGTAATAGTTGGTGACCAGAATGTGTATCTAATAATCCTACATATTCTTCAGCTGTATAAGTTTGGTTCCATGTGTATGTAAGTGTATGTAAATCTTGAAATGCTCCTGATGCAAGCGTTTGTTTGTTTTGTTTCTCAATAAATTCAGCAAGGGTGGGAGCATGGCTATCTTCTAAGTGAGGAGCAAAGGATGCATACGCTTTACGTATAGAAACGTATACGGGTTCATAAGAAGGAATATGAACAAACCAGAAGAGCGCTAATACCCCATCATCTTTCAAAAGAGAGGCGGCTTTTCGATACCCTGTCTCATGAGGAATAAAATGAAAAGCTGTTCCAGAAAAAACAAGATTGTATTTGACCTTTTCTGGATGATTCCAATCTTCAAAACTTGAATGGATTACTTGAAGGTCTGGATACGATGAAAACTTTTTCTGAGTGAGCTGAGCTAAGTTTTCGCCATATTCAATACAAGTGATGGTTGAGATGCCTTCTTTAACAAAACCTTCTGTAGCTTTACCAGTCCCACTTCCTACCTCTAAAAGAGTATAATCCTCATCAAGGTTTGCATAACGAATAATGTCTTCAAAAAGCTCTTGTGGATAAGTTGGCCGGTACTTTTCATACGAATCAGCCACAAAGTTAAACGATTGTTTAAGCAAAGTCATAATGATCAGCTCCTCATGTTTTAAGGAAAATGATACCAAATGGGGAGCTGATTGAATAGAGGGAATGAATGAAAAGGTGCGCATTCGGTAACACCTTATAGTTGTTCTAAAGTAAAGGCAGTGGTTGTGAAAAGCAGTTCGATCATGTCATCATTCTTTAACAGAATCACTTTTAAGATTATGACTTTGTTCTAATCATTTTGTCCCTTCACATAACATGGGGTATCACGTGAAACAGGGGGGGATGAGATGAGAAATTATTTGAGGTGGTCTAAAATACCTTATCTGGGTGAAAGTTATCCCCCGACACCCGTAACGCCAGAAGCAGGTAATTGGCCGATGTTTTTTATAGCAAGAGAAGGCAATACATTCTTGGATCCGTTTCGAAATCAAATCACGTGGAGAATAAAGAATCCTAATACGATCAATTGGGAAAATGAACTACAAATTGTACAACAGGTCATGCAGCAGATCACACCTGAGCAGATACGTATTGCTCAAATGTGGGCTGCAGGAGAGGTGAATAAACAGATCATTCCAATCGTTCTTCAGATGATGGAAACGTATGGACTTGCTTCAACAAAGGCTGCTAGATTTTTAGCGTTTTATCAAGCAGCTATCAATGATGCTTTCGTCATCACCTGGCATTTTAAATATCTTTGGGATGTTGCTCGACCTTGTCAATACGACCGAAACTTAAAGACAGTGTTGATGACGCCCAGTTTTCCTGGTTATCCCTCGGCACATGCTGTTATGGCCGGCTGTACGGAACCTATTCTAAGCTATTATTTTCCTCAAGAAAGAAATCGCATTCATCTGCTCATGGAAGAGTGTGCGATGTCTAGGTTATATGCTGGTGTTCATTTTAAAGTAGATAATGATGAAGGGCTGTCACTTGGAAGACAGCTCGGCGAAATCATCGTGAGTTTAATACGATCGCAAAATATATAAGCAAAAAGAAAAACCGGACGTAAGGTGTCCGGTTCCTTTAATATCCTCGATACACATATTCTTCTTTTGGTTTCTCGATTTCTTTCCAGTCCTTCACTTTTACATAAGGAATGTCGGCTTTAAACGGTTGATAATATTGGGTTTCTATACTGCCTTCGATCTCGATCCATTTGTCATTAGGAAATGATGTGCCTTTTGGGAATTCGACCATCATGCCAAAAACGCCAGAATCGGCAATACAGTGAATGATACCAAAACGTAGAAGAAAGAGTTCGTTCGATTTTGAGGTTTGATCTTCTGCGTTGTACGTGAACCCTTTAAACTGGATCTCTTTTCCGAGAAAAATACCAGGTTTATAATAGATGCTCTCCATGCCTTTTAGATAGTTCTTATCGTTAAGCACAACCTGATTTCCTTTTGTAAAGGGCTTTAGTTCTTGATCCATGATAGAATTGTAGCTTTCTTTTCCATAATAAACACTTGTATCCGGCTTTAAAAACTGGTGCTCACCAAAATCGCCTTCGTTCTCAAGACCTTTAAAGTGGAACCCTTTCGTTTTTACGGTTTCAGAATCAAGAGAGGCGATAGGGAAGAATAACCCAGAAATGATCGGGAAAATGAGTATGCTGTTTACAGTTACATTTTTTAGTCGAGAAGGTTTCTTATGATGATCGTGTCCACAATCAGCTGTGCATGAATCATCATGTTCATGTTCACCATCATCACTCTTTCCATAAATATAGAACTGAACGAGCGTAAGAAAGCCAAGAATAAATATGGCAGAGAACGAGATATATGAATATTTCATGTTAATATATTTGCTAATATCACCTGTAGCATGCAGATGCATGAACAAAAAGGTAAATCCGATTAAGATCAGGATTCGAATCATAGATATGCACCCCCTTTAAAGAAATAGAGATCCGACTAGAACAAGGATCGTGATATATACAACAAGACTAACAACGAGCTTTTTCTTAAAAGCAGCTAGCATCATAAGGACGTTCTTCACATCTAACATCGGACCATAGACAAGGAACGCAACGATCGAACCGATTGTAAATGTACTTTGAAATGAAGAAGCGATAAAAGCATCAGCTTCTGAACAAAGAGAGAGTATAAAGGCTAATCCCATCATCACGAGTGAAGATGATACTTCACCTTGTCCAATTTCTAGAAGTGTTGATGTCTTTACGTACGTCTGCATACTCGCAGCAATCAAAGCACCGATCACTAAGTATTTTCCGACAGAGAAAAATTCTTCTACAGCATGCACAAACGTACCTTTCAGTTTGTTATAAAAAGAAATCTTTGGCGTTGAAACGGTTGCTGCTGTCTCGTTGTTAAACGGTGAGCGGGAAACAGCATCTAATTCATTCTTAAGTACTTTTACATTTTTAAATTGAACGGCAAGAATAAAACCTAATAAGACGGCAACAATCATGGCAAGAGAGCCACGATAGATCATAACTTCCCATCTGTTTCCGAACGCAACATACGTTGAGAATAAAACGACAGGGTTGATGATCGGACCTGTAAGCATGAAAGGTATGGCTGCAAAAACAGGAACACCTTTTTCGATCAGCTTTCTTGTGATCGGTACGATTCCGCACTCACACGCCGGAAAGATTGCGCCTAGAACAGCCCCAAATAAAACAGCACCTATCTTATTCTTAGGCATGATACGTGCCACCATCTCCTCAGTGACAAACATCTGTATGACACCAGCGATGAGCACCCCGATCAGAACGAACGGAAGTGCCTCGATGAGGATGCTTATAAATACGGTATTCATCTGTAAAAACGATTTGTCGAGCATCCGATAATTCCTCCAACTCTATAAACTACCTATCATCATAAAATATAAACTTTATGAAGTGAATTTTTATTATGCAATATCCTCACTATAACGCAAGATCCACAGGAAAATAAATGGCAAATGAAGAATTAGAATATTATGGGAAATGGGGTCTGACCCCAAACAATTTATTTCCCATAAAGAAATTGAGCAAAAGGAGTAAACAAATGAACCATTTTGACCTGCGTCCGAAAGGGCGTTCGGCATTACGAATCTCGTTAGGAAAAATGTATTATATGCTTAGAAGGTATATAGAGTGGTTTACAGATGAAAAGACGTACGCTAAATCAAGGAAGAATGAACAACTTCCCTTTGTTCATTTTTCACATCAGACGATTCTTCTTCGAAAATTAAAAGATGTAGAGATGTGGTATCAGCATAATAAAGTGAAAAACCTCTCGATTGCTATCAAACAATTAAACGGTATCGTGATCCAGCCTGGGGAAACATTTTCGTATTGGAAAAGCATTGGGACGACAACACGCTCAAAAGGGTATGTTGATGGTATGGTCTTGTTTTACGGGAAATTTAAGAAGGGAACGGGTGGTGGCCTGTGTCAGCTCTCGAACTTGATCTATTGGATGACACTGCAAACTCCGCTCTCTGTAACAGAGCGTCACCGACACAGTTATGATGTGTTTCCGGACTCGAAGCGTACACAGCCGTTTGGAAGCGGAGCGACTTGTGCTTACAACTACCTAGACTTGCAGATTAAGAACACGACGAATCAGCCTTACCAGCTTCACTTATATTTAACGGATACTCACCTTGTGGGAGAATGGCGGACAGATCAAGAACCACTGCAATCGTATGAAGTGTATGAAAAGGAACATTGGATCACGCCTGCTTATTGGGGTGGATATTTAAGGCATAACTTGATTCATCGCAAAGTATTTAACCGTCAAAGAAAACAGATCGATGATGAATATATTACGGAGAATCATGCCATCATGATGTACGAGCCACTGCTTGAAGCTAGTCAAAAGAACGCATAGCAAAAACCCTTGGCCTTTGAGGCTAAGGGTTTTAAGTATCTTTAAAATACGTATAAGATTCTGCAATAAACGAATAAGTATTATTAATGCTGGACAGGGTTAAGGTCAAAAATAGTTTCTGTTTCGTTTGAATAAGGATTCCAACCACCACCAATATGGAGTTCTTTATCATTTTTTTGAAATCGCAACATAAATCCTCCCCAATCTTCTATGAAAGCTTGCTTATAAACGGGCTTCCAACCATGATGCGGAAGTGTATCTCTATAAAATTTATAGATCTCATACCAATGATTTCCTTTAATTAAATAATGATGGTCTTGAAATTCTAATCCCTCGTAAAGTGGGAGGTCGCTGCGATGCTCGGGAACTATGGAAACAGATGAGTAACGGTTCTTCTCGAGAACGAATTTATAAATGACAGCACTTGAAAACATCAATAATATAAAAGCAAAAGATAGTAATAGTACCATTCTTTTGTTCAATACGAACAATCCCCCCATACCTTACTTCACTATATTTTAACAGATTAAGGAAATTAGAAAGCTGTTTATTGATCATTAATAGATCGTAGTTTTTTTATTGTCAAAATAAAAAGCATCGATTATTGTAGATAAATGCTGTATTTTTAAACAAATGTTTCAAACTATTGAAAAAAGTTAAAGAAATTAGGGAAATGATAATAAGTGAAAGAAGGTGTAATCATGGTCCGTACAATCGCTATCATCGATCATAAAGTAATCATCAATCCACCGTTTCGGCAAATCAATGAAATGAAGCCCGATTGGTTCTGGGTTGACTTTGACTGTCCGACATCTGGTGAAACCAATTTACTGCGCACTTTTTTTGACTTCCATCCTCTTGCTGTTGAGGACTGTGTGAATGCCTTGCAACGTCCAAAGGTTGAATTTTATGAAGATCACCTGTTTTATGTGGTGCACGCTCTAGACAATAAGACACTTGAAGCAACTGAGGTTGATATCTTCACAACAAAAAACTGTGTGGTTACGTATCATAAAACAAACGTTCCAGAGATTGATTTTGTATGGAAGTATTTAAGTGGACTCGAAACGATTCCGCCTGAACTCGGTAAAAATGAACTTCTTCATAAGCTGATGGATAAACTGGTAGATATGTATTTTCCCATTATGCATGAATTAGAAGAACGGGTAATTTCCATCGAAAGCAACGAAGATGATGAAGCACCTAAAATCATTAACCTGATCTTTGATATCAGAGGAGATCTCTTAACATTAAGAAAAACGGTCGTGCCTATGCGCGAGCTTCTGTATCGTATGCTCGAATCAAAACGAGTGGGTTTAGATGCGGATGAAAGGTCCTATTTTCATGATATATATGATCATCTCCTAAGGTTAACCGATATGATGACTTCAGCGAGAGAGATGACATCGGACATTCGTGATAATTACATCTCTCTTAACTCTTACCGTATGAACAATATCATGAAAACATTAACCGTAATTACAACGATCTTCATGCCGTTAACATTCATTGCAGGTCTGTATGGAATGAACTTTGTAAACATGCCAGAGCTTCAAACAAAGAATGGTTACTTCTATGTACTTGGTTTTATGGTCTTTTTAGGAGCAGTCATGTCCATTTGGTTCAAGAAAAAAGGTTGGTTTGAACAAGATTGAGTACTGTTTAAAAAATGCTTAACAGGGGAACCTACTTGTAAAGAACCGTTTGGAGGGAAACCAAATGAAAAAAGATATTATCGGTACATATACGAAAGAAGAAGAAGCGGTTGGCGCAATCAAAGCATTGGTCGAAAAAGGATATCATCCATCTGATATTTCGATCGTTGCGAAAGATGATGAGATGGTTGATCATGTTGCAGACGAGACCCATGTAAACGAAAGAAAGATTACAGAAGATGATGCAGACAGTGCGACATATGGCACAATCGCAGGTTTTCTAACAGGCATCGGCGGAGGGATTGCGGTTCCTGGCCTTGGAGTACCAGGGGTCGGACCACTTTTGGCAGCTGGACCTTTTGCTGCGATGTTTGATCATGATGAAGCGGATATGAAAGAAATTCTTCAAAACATGGACGTTTCGGAAAGTGATGCAGAAAGATACATGCAGGATTTACAAGATGGCAAGATCTTAGTGATGGTTGAACGAAAATAAAGGTAGATTCGAAGGCACCTTGTAAAAGGTGTCTTTTTACTTTTTTGAAACTTTTTCCATTGTTTATTCGTATTAATGTATATAAGATATGCGGGGTGTTTAAACATGGAACTCTTCTTAAATGTGTTTTTTGGAATCTTAATCGTAATAGGAATCATCGCAGCCGTTTATTACCTTTTGAAAAATGTGAAAGACAAAAAAAGAGCAATTCCTGTCTATGGACTTTCTTATAGTGGAGAATATACACAAAAGAATTTTTGGACACATGAGATTATGATTGTGGTCATTATCACACAAGGTTTTGGTTTGTTGAAACTTTCAATGCCAGTCAATGTTTTAATGATATGTTTATTGGTGTTTCTCACACTGCTTTATTTTACACAAATATGGCGAGGGGCGATCGGTAAGAGGGGCGTTGTATCAGCAACCAAGTTTTATGATTGGCACCAGATCGATTCAGTGGACTGGATCACGGGACTTCAAGCAGAGAATCCAGGATATCCGAGTTGGGGTCTAGTTCGGTTTCATACAGGTGAACGATATGTAGAATTTGTAATCAAGAAAAAAGCTGAAGAGGAAGTGCGTTCTTTTGTTGAAGAACGGATGAATCTTGCAAAAGCCAATTAGTTAGCTAAATTTGTTTTTAAAGAATAAAGGTATTCTATCTTTTCCTAAGAATAAGTTATATGTAAAAGGGAAAAGGTGGTTTTTTCATGAAGCCATATGTGAAGGCTGGACTCATTACCGCTGGGATAATCGTTCTGATCAGTACTTATCTGCTTGGGTTGTATGTAGAGAAGTTAAATGTTCAAAGGGAGTCTCTTAATATGGATCCGATCCATATCGTTAGTGTATTATTGGGAGCTTCACTCATCCTAATCGGATTAAGAATAAAAACGAAAAAAGATATAGAAGCAACAGAGAACAGTGCAAAATAAGCACTGTTCTTTTACGTATTTTGTAGAGAGTTCCAATCTTTTGTATAATACATATAGAATATCCAATACATGTGCTAGAGGAGACAATCATGAAATACGAAGATTTTAAAGAGATCGTGCACGGAAGAAGAAGTGTCCGAAAGTTTACGGACCAAGCGGTTGCTGAAGAAGACATTTATGAAATCATGGATTGCGCACGTTACGCCCCGAGCGACACGAATTCACAAACGTGGGAATTTATCGTGATCCGAAATAAAGATAAAGTAAAGAAAATTGAAGAGATGACGTGGGATGCTATTCATAAATTGGCAGCACGTGCTGAAGAGAACGGCAAAACGAAGGAAGCAAAATTGCTGACGCGCTCTTTCGGTCCGTATGCGACAGCATTCTCTGGAGCACCGGTATTGATCATCTGTTTAGCCACTCCTTACGAGTCCAAGTTTCGTGAAAAAATCTTTGATCCGATCGAACTTGCGGAAGAATCCGTTTGGGAAGAGGAAGGAATCAAGAGCAGCTGCTTAGCGATTCAAAACTTGATGCTTGCAGCCCATGCACGTGGACTTGGCACTTGTCCGATGACTGGCCCCGTTCTGTTGGCGCAAGATGCTATTCGCGACTTTTTAGAAATTCCTTCTAAGAAGCAGATCAATATGGTAATTTCACTGGGACATCCACAAGATCAACCTAAAAAACTTGCAAGAAAAGCCGTAGAAGAAATCGTCACATATGTAGATTGATGACTGTAAGCTTTTAAAAAGCTCGTCCAGCGCCTGAAAAGCATGCTGGACGAGCGCCATATGAAAAATACGAGCGCCATATGAAAAATACGAGCGTCCTATCGTTGCCAGCTCCGTAAAAATTTCACCTTGAACTTCTTTCATTCCCCCTCCATAAGGCTTCAGACCTACAAGAAAACCTAAGAAAAAAGGATTTTTTTCGACATATACCGAATATATGTTTCATGTAACGTATTTTCAATTTTAGAAAGAGGAACTTCTTATGAAAGAGACATTTGACTTGATTGATTATGCACTGCAAAAAAGTGGGTTAGAAGACCTTAAAGATCCGACTCAGGTTCAATATTTAGGTGAGGGAGCTTGGCATCTTGCTTATCTTGTCCAGCTGCGTTCTGGAGATGCTGTGGTCGTTCGTTTTCCGAAGACAGAGGCTTACGGGAAGAACGTTGAATTTGATGAAGAAGCCATTCACTCAGAATATGCAGGGACTAGAGCATACTATGAGCTAGCTAACCAAGTTAAACCAGGAATCTGCCCTGCTTTTTTTAACTATCATGTAGAAAAAGACAGAACGTTTACCGTTGAATCTTATGCGGGAAAAGCCATCAAGATGGATCAACTGACGGCTGTAGAAGTGTTTCATATCGGAGCGGAACTTGGTGAGTTCTTTCGCAAGATGAATGCTGCACATCATGGCTTAAAAGGGTTCGGTTATCTCTCATGGAACGGAAAATATATTGAAGGGAAATATCAGTCAGATGTTTCTGAATCTATGAAAGAAGAAAACAAGGAATACATAGATGATTTCCAAAAATTTATTCATACATATGATGGTTCCGTTTCTCCATCAGCTCTGATTGACCTTCAAAACTGTATGAAAGATAGAGAGATCGAGAATCATACGATTGTACTTACGAACCAAGATACTTCTCCAGAGAACGTATTGCTTCATTCAGATGGGACTGTCTGTTTGATCGATCCTTTACCAATCCTATATAGTGGTGATTCACTTGCGGGGAATTTTCTTAATAATTATCGCACCTTGTTCCCAACATTTTTTAACGCACCGCGTTATGCACGGCACGAATTTGATCGGTATGAAGATCAATTGAAAAGATTGGCTGACGGATTTTTAGAAGGTTATTCTAATGGAGATCTAGCTGTAAAGCGTCGAGTTAAACAAGAGGAGTTTATCCGACTTACTGATTTAACTGTCACTCATTGGCAGCTACTTCAGAATGATGAATTAACGTCTGAACAGAAAATCCGATACGGAGAGAAAGAAGCAGTTGCTAATCGAATAACGGTACTTGTAAAAAAAATCGAAGAGTTTCGATGGTTTGATGAAAAAAGTGGAACAAAGTTAGCATAACCGGCATAGCATGGGCATAATCTTAATTCAAAGCTGACAGTTGAACACTCATTCTTTTGTATAACTTTTATGATTTTTCAAAAAACGGTTGACTTTCTAAAACATCATACTCTATAATCCTATTCAAGAACAAAACAAACATCAGCACGTTAATGTATTAAACATAAATTGAATATCTCTTATCCAGAGAGGCGGAGGGACTAGGCCCGATGAAGCCCGGCAACCAACAAACCACATTTGGTTTGGAAAGGTGCCAATTCCTACAGATCTTTTTTGATCTGAAAGATAAGAGGAGGACCAAAACCCTCTTCTTAGGAAGGGGGTTTTTATTTTTTCCCCTTATCATACTTCACACACAAACATCACATAGTGACATATCTCATTTTTTTAATTGAATATAGCAAAAGGGAAAAGCATTAATCTTTATCCCTAGTTTTCCTATAGATTTTATTTAAATTACGAAAAAGAAGGAGCGAATACAATGACAAAATCTTTTGATGGATACGATATTGAAACATTGCTTTTACACGGGGGCCAAGCGCCTGACCCAACGACAGGATCGCGAGCAGTACCTATCTACCAAACTACTTCCTATGTTTTTTCCGATACAGATCATGCACAAAGCCTATTTGCACTCGACGAGCCAGGAAACATCTACAGCCGAATCGGAAATCCAACTGTTGATGTTTTTGAGAAAAGAGTTGCACTTCTAGAAGATGGTGTTGCAGCTGTTGCTACTTCTTCTGGTATGTCAGCTATCGCTCTTGCCATCTTAAACGTCGCACACGCAGGAGACGAAATTATTGCCGCTACGAATCTATACGGAGGAACTTACAACCTATTTTCTACTACTCTTCCGAAATACGGGATTAACGTAAAGTTTGTAGATGCAGACGACCCTGAGAATTTCAGAAAAGCGGTTACTCCAAACACGAAAGCATTTTTTGCTGAAACGATCGGGAACCCCAGCCTTAACGTATTAGATATTGAGGCAGTGGCAGATATTGCGCATGAGAACGGTGTACCTCTAATTATCGATAATACATTTGCAACACCATATGTAACAAAGCCAATAAGCTTTGGAGCGGACATTGTAATCCACTCAGCTACAAAATGGATCGGCGGACATGGAACTGCCATTGGCGGTGTTGTGGTGGATGGAGGACGCTTTAATTGGAACTCAGAGAAATATCCAGGATTCACTGAGCCAGATAACAGTTATAACGGACTAAGATACGCAAATGATTTTGGAACATTAGCTTTCGCGACAAAATTACGTGTACAGCTGTTAAGAGATTTCGGGGCATGTTTAAGTCCACACAATGCATTTCTCCTTTTAAAAGGTTTAGAAACACTGCATCTACGAGTGGAAAAACATGCGAAGAACGCACAAGAAGTAGCAGAATACCTGGAAAAACATCCAGCTGTAGATTGGGTATCATATCCGGGTCTTTCTTCGCACAGAAGTCATGAGCTTGCTAAAAAATATTTAAGTAATGGTTTTGGATCGATCGTAAACTTTGGAATCAAGGGTGGGCGTGATGCAGGACGTAAGGTCATCAACAACATTTCATTATGGTCACACGTTGCAAATGTTGGGGATGCAAAATCATTGATCATTCACCCAGCTTCTACTACTCATCAGCAGTTGAGCGGAGAAGAATTAGTAGCAACAGGCGTAACAGAAGAACTGATTCGGTTATCGATCGGACTTGAATCCGTAAAAGATCTTACGAATGATCTTGATCGTGCGATACAAACAGCAACAGGAATAGGATCGGATAAAGCAGAGATCACGATTAACGATGAAGGTGTCATTCGTTGGGCATTGCAATCAGCACTGTATCGAGCAGTCGAGAACGGTCAAGAAATTCAACGTCCGAAGACGCTAGCAATCGTAGGACTCAGTTCTAACCCTGCTAGACCAAGCCATAGATTAGCCAGAAAAATGCAGCGCCTTGGTTATAAGATCGTTCCGGTTAATCCAAGAGAGACGGAAGTGCTAGATGAAAAAGCATATCCAGATTTAAAATCCATCCCGTTTCCGATCGATGTGGTTCAAGTGTTTAGAAGTCCAGAAGCGGCGATCGAGCTCGCAAAAGAAGCGGCGATCACACAGCCCAAAGTGTTCTGGCTGCAAGAAGGTGTCATCTCGCCAGAAGCTGCAAGAATCGCGAAAGAAGCCGGAATAGATGTTGTGCATAACAGATGTACGTATAAAGAAGCGCAACGACTAAGAGGAACCATTTCAACGTATGCGTGTGAACTTTAACAATAGAAATTGGAAAGCGAGCATCCTGGAGCGGAAGTCAACGACTTTCAGGAGTAACTCAAAAAATAGCCATACAAAATAGAGATAAACGTGGAGGGAAATACATGTTGAAGATTTGGCAGAAAGCAGTCCTGGCATTAAGCTTAGCTGGCGCTTTAGTGTTAGCAGGCTGTTCCAGCGGTGCGAAAGAGGGAGAAAAACCAGAGAAGATTCGACTAGATTATGCCTTTTATTCTCCAACAAGTCTAGCACTTAAAAAGTTTGGCTGGGCGGAAGAGGCGTTCAAAAAAGAAGGCATTGAAGTGGAATGGATTCAAAGTCAAGGAAGTAACAAAGCGCTCGAGTTTTTGAATTCAGATAGCGTTGATTTTGGATCCACAGCTGGTGCGGCAGCTTTAATCGCAAAAGACAAAGGTGCTCCGATCGAGTCCATTTATATCTATTCTCAGCCAGAATGGACAGCACTTGTTGCGGCAGATGGATCAACGATTAAAGATGTAAAGGATCTGAAAGGTAAAAAGATAGCGGCAACGTTTGGTACGGATCCGCACATCTTTTTACTACGAGCACTAGCAGATGCCGGCCTTTCTGCAAAAGACGTACAAATCGTAAATCTGCAACATGCCGATGGAGCGAACGCACTTTTAAAAGGGCAAGTGGACGCTTGGGCTGGATTAGATCCACATATGGCTAGAACAGAAGTTGAATCCGGGGCGAAGTACATTTATCGCAACCCTGATTTTAATACGTATGGCACGTTGAACGTACGCTCTGAATTTGCGAAAAACCATCCGAAGCAAGTAGAACAAGTGATTGAACTTTACGAAAAAGCTAGAAAATGGACGATTGAACATCCAGAGGAAGCAGCAAAACTTTTATCAGAAGAAGCGGGGATTAAAGAAGATGTCGCAAAAAAACAACTGCAACGAAACAACTTCGAGGAACCTGTTCCAGGATCACAGCATGAAAAAGCTATATCGGCTGCAGGCGAAGTACTCCAAAAAGAAGAGATTGTCAAAAAAGATACTAACATCAAAGATCTGGTAAAGAAATTGATCAACCCGAAGTTCGCAGAGAAAGTGATCAATCAATAAGGAGAGAGAGGAGGAAGTGTCGATGATTTCTGAAACACATAAGTGGAAAGTAGCCCAGAGAGCTTCCCCTCAAAAGCTCTCAACGTCTAAAGGCATATTCCAATTAGGAAGAGGGATTCTTATAGGCTCTATCTTGCCTATCATTTTATTAATAGCGTGGGAAATCGCCGCTAGAACAGGACTTCTCGCCGCACATCTGTTGCCTGCACCAACCATTATTTTAGAAAAAATAATCAGTATGTATCAAGATGGTTCACTGTTCGGTCATATCTCGGTTACCCTGACGCGGGTATTCTTGGGATTTGCGATTGGAACGGGAGCGGCGGTTGTAATCGGTGCAATCGTAGGTTATGCAAAAACAGCAGAAAGACTATTAGACCCATTGTTTCAAGCCATTCGATCGATCCCTTCTCTCGCATGGGTACCGCTCTTTATCCTTTGGATGGGAATTGGAGAACCTTCCAAGATTTCTTTAATCGCAGTAGGTGTATTCTTTCCTGTCTATTTAAATATTGTAGCAGGAATCCAAGGTGTGGATCGTAAGCTTATTGAGGTCGGAAGAATATATCACCTCACACCTTACCAGCTAACAAAACGCATTATTTTGCCAGCTGCATTACCTTCATTTATTACAGGTATGCGCAGCGGGTTAGGACTTGGGTGGATGTTCGTAGTAGCGGCAGAGCTCATGGGAGCAAGTGAAGGACTAGGCTATCTGCTCGTGGTAGGTCAGAACACATACTCACCGGATACGGTAATTGCAAGCATCTTGCTATTTGCAGTCTTAGGAAAGATAACAGATGCCGTTTTAAAATGGGTCGAACATCGTTCCCTAAAATGGCAAGACAGTATGACCAATCAAGGATAGAAGGAGGGGAAACAAATGCTGAATGTGAGTCGGTTAAAACGTACGTTTAATCATGACACGGCCGGGTTTCAAGATATCAATCTTTCTGTAAAGGAAGGGGAGATAATCGGAGTTCTAGGAACGAGCGGCTGTGGAAAAAGTACATTGCTTCGCGTGTTATCAGGGCTCGATCAACAGTATGAAGGGACGATTTCAATAGAAAACGGATCGAATAATCAGATCGGTATGATGTTTCAGGAACCTCGCCTTCTGCCGTGGTTGTCTGTAAAAAAGAACATTTCATTCGGGCTTGAAAAAGAGGAGAGAAACACGGAAAAATACAAAACGTATTTAGATCTAGTAGGATTAACGGGTTTTGAAAACCATTACCCGAAAGATTTATCAGGGGGGATGGCACAGCGTACAGCAATTGCAAGAGCGCTTATTACGGAACCGGAAATTCTATTACTAGACGAACCATTCAGTGCGTTAGATGCTTTTACCAAAATGCAGCTTCAAGATCTTCTATTATCCATATGGCAAAAAAAGAAAACGACAATGATTTTAATAACTCACGATATTGATGAAGCTCTTTATTTATGTGACCGGATCTTTGTCTTAAAAGGTCAGCCAGGTGAAGTGTATAGCGAAGTTTCAATTGAAAAACAAAGACCGAGAACCCGTGGAGACGGTTATCTCTCTAAACAAAAAGCTCACATCTTACATCTATTAAACGTTGAAAAGAAAGCAGCAGGTGAACATCAATGACAAAACTAGCCACCATTCACCCAGTCGAAGGAACACATAATATTTCAGAAGATCAAAGGAATACTGCATTTTCTTGGGAAACTTTTACCGAAAGATTCAATAGACGAAGTGATGGTAAGACGAATATGGCCTATGAATGTGTAGATCGTCATGTTGAAGAAGGAAGAGGTGAAAAAACAGCTCTTCATTATATAGACGATTCACAAGAAATAAAAATGAATTATAGAGAACTAAAGAAAACGACAGATCAGTGGGCGGCGGTTTTAAAAAAGCATGGAGTAAAGAGCGGAGATTTTATTTTTGTTTTCTTGCCAAAACACCATCATTGTCATATCGCGATGTTAGCTGCCATTAAGCTTGGAGCTATAGTGGGTCCGTTATTTGAGGCATTCATGTCGGATGCAGTAAGAGACCGAATCAGTGACTGTGAAGGAACGTTCTTGATTACAGATGAAGAGTTGTTTCAGCGTGTACCAAGAGAAGATCTCCCAAGTCTTCATACGGTCTTTTTAACAGATGGTGAAGGAGAAAACGGGGAAATCTCTCTTCAAAAAGAGTTGAAGAGTGTGGAGAACACTGAGAGTCAGATAGAGTGGGTAGACCCTGAACATGGTCTGAACATCCACTACACTTCTGGTTCTACTGGAAAACCTAAAGGGATCATCCATGCTCATCGAGCGTTGGTTCAGCAATATCTTACAGGCAGATGGGTTTTGGATATTCAAGAAGATGATGTGTATTGGTGCACGGCGCATCCTGGATGGGTGACAGGAACGGTGTATGGCGTTTTTGCTCCATTATTAAACGGAGCTACCATTGTCGTGCACGGTGGACGATTTAAAGCAGAAACGTGGTACGAAACTCTGCAAAAAACAGGTGTGACCGTATGGTATAGTGCGCCAACAGCCTTTCGTATGTTGATGGCAAAAGGGAATGAGCTTCCCGAACACTATGATTTCTCTAAGCTTCGCCACATATTAAGTGTAGGCGAGCCATTGAATCCCGAAGTGATCTATTGGGGACAGAACGTGCTTGGAAAAAGAATTCATGATACGTGGTGGATGACGGAAACCGGTGCACAGCTTATTGTGAACCTTCCAACAGAGCCGATTAAGCCTGGGTCTATGGGAAAAGCATTTCCTGGCATAACCGCGACGGTATTGGATGAAGAAGGGAATGAACTGCCTCCTTATGCTGTAGGTCATTTGGCGATCAAAGCACCATGGCCGGCAATCATGAGAGAAGTTTGGCAGAACGCTGAAAAATATGATTCGTATTTTAGCTGGGGCGAGTGGTATGTATCAGGTGATCTTGCTATAAAAGACGAAGATGATTATATCTTTTTCCAAGGACGTTCAGATGACATGATCAACTCTTCAGGAGAACGAATTGGACCTTTTGAAGTTGAAAGCAAACTGATCGAGCACAAAGCAGTTGCCGAAGCAGGAGTAATCGGCAAGCCAGATCCCATACGAGGAGAGATCGTGAAAGCCTTCATCGTTTTAAAAGATGGATATAGTGAGAGTAAAGAGCTTTTGGATGAAATCCGTATCTTTGTTAGAGGAGAATTAGCTGCACATGCTGCACCTCGTGAGATTGAGATCGTAGAAGAACTCCCAAAAACAAAGATCAGCGGAAAAATATTGCGAAGAGAGCTGAAAGCCCGTGAATTACAAAAACTTGCTTGATGCGTCAAGAAAGATAGGGAAGGTTAAGATCGGTGACTTTGCTCTAGAGTCAGGAAAAGTGATCCCCAATGCGGAATTAGCTTTTGAGAAAACAGGCAACGCAAAAGGTCCCGTGGTTTTACTCTGCCACGCGTTAACTGGAAATCAGTATGCTTACGGATCAGAAGAAGATCCAGGTTGGTGGCGTGGGTTAGTTGGTCCTGATCAATATATCGACACAAACCAGTTTCAAGTCATTACATTTAATGTGCTCGGGGGATGCAGCGGTTCAACAGGTCCAGCAAGTACGAATCCTGAAACAGGAGAAAACTATGGAAAGTCATTTCCTTTTGTAACGGTAAGAGATATGGTTCGCGCACAGCGACAAGCACTTAGCATTTTAGGGATCCCGAGACTTCTTGCGGTCATGGGAGGATCACTCGGCGGTATGCAGGCACTTGAATGGGCTGTGCAGTTTCCATATTTTTCAGAAAAAGTATTTATCTTTGCGGCAACTCCCTTCTTAAGTGATTATGGTGTGGCTTTTAATAGACTTGCTCTTCATGCGATCGAAAATGATCCTGTGTATAAGAGTGGTAACTATAGAAGCGAACAGAGATTAGCAGGTTTGGAGATCGCACGTATGGCTGGGCTATTAACGTATCGTCAACCTAAATTATTTAATGAGAGATTCAATAGAGAGATCAAAGAAAAAGATGATGAAGGTAAGCCGTTCTTTCAAGTAGATTCTTACCTTACGTATCAAGGGGAAAAATTGACTAAACGATTTGATGTGGAAAGCTATGTATCTCTTCTATACGCGATGAACGCCTTTGATATCGGGGATAAACTTGGTGGCTGGGAGAGGGCAGCATCACAAATTCAAGCTGAAGTATATGCGTTTGGTTATGAAGGAGATCTTCTATATCCACCAGAAGTGATTGAGAATTTCATAAAACATACTAGATTCGGAACCTACTATTCTATAGAAACAGACTTTGGTCATGATGGGTTTTTAGTGGAATTTGAAAAATGGGGACCACATGTGAGAGAAGCATTGAGACAAGAAGGGAGGCTGCAATATGGCACCTATTAAAGCGGCGCTGCTAGGTTTTGGAACAGTTGGCCAAGGTGTATATGAAGCGCTGAAAACGCATCGAGAACAGCTTCAAGCCGTGCTCGGTGAGGAAGTTGTAATCGAAGGAATTTTAGTAAAAGATGGATCGAAAAAACGTGAAGTCGATGATCATGTATTAATAACTACTGACTTTGATGAAATCCTCAATATTGATGGACTAGAGGTCGTATTTGAAGCAATAGTGGGAGAAGAGCCTGGCTTCACTTACTTAAGCCGCGCTCTTGATAAAGGATGTCATGTAATTACTGCGAACAAAGTCATGTTTGCGAGACATGGAAGAACATTGCTTGATAAGGCGGAAGCTCTAGATCGTTATGTTGGTTATGAAGCGACAACAGCAGGTGGAACACCGATCATTCGGAGCATCTCGCAGCTTCTTCAAGTCAACGAGATCTACTCAGTCGAAGCGATATTAAACGGCACATCCAACTTCATTTTAACGAATATGAGGGAAAAAGGTCTTCCGTTTCATGAAGTATTAAAGTCTGCACAGAAACTAGGTTATGCAGAAGCTGACCCCGCAAGTGATATAGAAGGTTATGACGCTTTTTATAAATTAATGATTCTTAGCGAGTTGTCGTTTGGTGAGACGCCGAAATGGGAGGACGTAGAACGAAAAGGGATAACAGAAGTAACTGCTGAGCAAATCTCTGTGTTTAAAGACTGGGGATATAAGGTGAAGCATTTGGCGCGGATCCGCCGTGACCGCGACCAATTCATTTCATCTGTAAAACCCATGTTGGTCGATGCTGATTATCCATTATATGGGGTGGAAGATGTTCAAAATGCGATTATGGTAGAGACGAGTCTAGCAGGAAAAGTTACGGTTCAAGGAGCAGGAGCAGGAAAACTTCCAACAGCAAGCGCCATGGTTGAAGACTTGACTTATGTCCTGCAGCCTCATTCTTTACGAAGAAAGAAAAATTCAGCTTCTATTTCAGAAGAAGGAAGTACTGAAGATACAAACTCGACGTTAGTTGGAGAATATGTTGTCATTGGCTCTTCTGAAGGATTTCATGGAGCAGATGAGGTAGAAATTTTAAAGCAAGAAGTAAAAGGTGATCTCGTCTATCTGCTGATTGAGTGCCAGGTGAGTACAGCTCTTTTGTTAGAGGAAAATAGAGACCTTGTTGTTTATGAAGTAGCAGGGAAATTGAAGAAGGCAGAGGGCAGGGCTGAGCAAAAGGATTTGCTTCTGAAGAAAGTAATCAATCTATAGGATAAAAGAAGTTTGCTTCATCAAGTGGATTAGAAGGATTAGACGAACATTGCAGAGTGGCTCCTGCAATGTTTTTTTAGTGTGTGGGTTTTGTTTGGGGCGAGCATTTAATAGGGTGATCTCAACTAACGTGAAATTACTGCAATTAACGTGAAAAAAAACGAAATAACGTGAATATATTCAAAATAACGTGAATATATTCAAAATAACGTGAATATAATTTTGGGTGTTCACCACATAAAATACAAAACCGAATTATGTCTCTTTCATAAATACAGTTATACGTCGATTATCCGTTCTTATTTACTCCTCTTCATAATAACCCTCGTTTATTACAGTGAATTCACCAATCAATTCTCCATCAGAAGAAGTAGTCATTGATGGAAAAATATTAATTTAATGCTATTAATTTGTAATATGTGTTTATAGTTATACTAGAGAACTAAAGTAGTAGTTACAATAGGGCGAAAGTTTTCTTGTATTCATACATATAAAGACCTGCACTCTAATAAGCGCAGGTCTTTTCTCTCTCTATTTTTCTCTCTCTAGGTTCTCTCTATCTGTTTTCATACGAGGGGTTGTTAGAGCAAAAGGTTTTAACGCAATTGATCACATCTGATGGATCAGAACGATTTCCACTCAGGAAATGAACTGATTAGCACCAGCCGTGTCCGCCACCGTAACCACCGCACCAACAGCACCCAACGATGATTAACAAGATAAATAGAACTACGATTAAAGCGAAGCTATTTCCGTAAGACTGATATCCCATTTAACCCACCTCCTTCTTTACAATGACAGAATATTATAGGTACAAGTTAAAGGTTTGGGCGGAATTAGCCCATTTTTTCGGGACAAGAGCGGAAGCCTTATTTTCAGGAGAAATCCATTTACCAAAATGTGGTTTATTGTATAATTACACTAAACGAACAAAGATTATCGACTAGTGAACAAAACATATTTGGAGCTGATAACATGTACGGTGTAATTGCTTATTTAAACAGTGAAACTGAACAGAAGATAGACGATCTAAGGAATGGACTTGTAAAAGAGGGAATCAATGGTCATGGTATGCGGCCTCATGTAACTCTTGGCACACATCACGAGGTTGAGATTGAGTCTTTCAAAAAAAAGTTTAAAGACTATTTTAACGATATCGCTGCTGTGCCTCTTTTCTTTCCATCTCTAGCGATATTCTTAAACAGCGGAACATTATATGCAGCACCGACTAAAAACAGCGTGCTGACAGATTTTCATCAGCGCTATCATGAACAGTTTAAGAACGAAATAAACCAGCAATCTCTATACATTCCGGCTCACTGGGTGCCTCATTGCACGCTTGTAATGGACCTAACACATGAAGACTTAGTGAAGGCGTTTGATTATTCCACAAGAAATTTAGAGCCTTTTTATGCAACGATTGACAGTGTTGCACTTATTCAACTGACGTATGAAGCTGATGTATGTACAGATGTGAAAGATATTCTAACTGTGAAACTGAAAAAAGATGATGTAAATTGATATCGGATGACGTTTGAAAGTAGATGCTGTATGGTTATACATATACTAGTCATACAGAAAGGAATTAGGGTACATGTGGAACGAATTTAAAACATTTATCATGCGTGGCAACGTGATCGATCTTGCCATCGGTGTGATTATCGGAGCAGCTTTCAGTAAAATCGTTACTTCACTCGTTGAAGATGTGATCATGCCTCCGATTGGATTATTACTTGGTAAAGTGGATTTCAGCAATCTTTATATAAATTTAGGCAAAGGTGACTATTCCACATTAGCAGATGCCCAAAAGGCGGGAGCAGCGACACTTAATTATGGACTATTTATTAACACGCTAATCAACTTTTTTATCATTGCGTTAGTCATATTTTTAGTAGTAAAGCAGATCAATCGTATTAAAAAGAAAGAAGAAGTAAAGGCGCCTGATACAAAAGAATGCAAATATTGTTTGTCTACGATTCCATTAAGAGCCGTTAAATGTCAAAGCTGTACGGCAGATTTAAATGATGATGCTGTAGTGAGGCAGTCCTCCGAGTAAGGGGGCACTGAAAAACCAGTTGAATTTAACTGGTTTTTTTTTCAACAAGGGCTTCGCATGGAAATTACTTGCGAAGCCCTTGTTTTTTGACCTTGCTTTATCCTTTTTATTTCATTTTATATTTACCGCAAATATTGTGACTGCACCCTGTAATTAAATGCCAAAGAGACCAGAAGATGATGCCACATCATACCCGTGTCGGTGTTTGAGTTCGGGTTGTTTTTGAATCATCCGATATCACCCACACGTATTTGATTTTTTTTATTACACAGACAAAAGAATCTAACCCTCTGAAAACGGCTGGTTTGATTCTTTTTTATCTAACATATAGGGATTGTAGCGGAAGGGTACTGACTCCTGCGGGACGAGTGGGACAGGTGAGACCACTAAAGGCGCTTAGCGGCAGGGGCTCACCGCCCGCCCCGCGGAAAGCATGTACCCTGGAGCGGAGATCCCCGCGTTCAATTTTTTAAGGACTTTTTCAGTGCCCTCCAGAGTAGAGTAAGGGGGCTGTTTTTTGTATCGTCCATATAATGATAAACCACAAAGTTTAATGAAGCAGTTGTGCTACAATTCTTACATAGAAGGTTGAGAAAGAAGGGCAGGTGAAACCATGATAGATACTGTTAAAATCTCTGTACGGTCTTTAGTCGAATATGTATACCGTTCAGGAAGTATTGAATCTGGCTTCAAATCCACCTCATCCCTAGTGGAAGGAACAAAAGCTCATCAAACGATACAAAAAACGTATGAAGAGAGCGATTTTGCAGAAGTATTTCTCCAAACGAGCTACCTTTATGAAAATCTTGAATATTGGATAGAAGGTCGATGTGATGGTCTTCTTTTGCGTAATGATACCGTTACAATCGATGAGATCAAATCAACTGCGCGAAACTTGAGTGAAATAACAGACGAAACATATCCTGTGCATTGGGCTCAAGCGAAAGTCTATGCTTATATATACATGGAAAAAGAAGAGATAGATAGAGTTACGGTACAGCTTACATATGTTCATGTTGATTCTGGCGAGCAGAAGAAATTTCAGAAAGAAGTTACATTTACAGAGCTTGAGGATTTCATGCTTCAACTTATAAAGACCTATTCACCATTCGCTGAGCTGCGTCTAGAAAATCAGCAAAAAAGGAATATCAGTATACGAGATCTAGCTTTTCCATTTCCTTCATACCGAAACGGCCAGCGTAACTTTGCTGGTGCTATCTATAAAACGATCATGGATAAGAAGACGTTGTTTGCAAACGCACCGACTGGGACAGGAAAAACCATCTCTACTCTGTTTCCAGCCGTCAAAGCGATCGGCGAAGAAAAAGCAGAAAAGATTTTTTATTTAACAGCCAAAACACTGAACCGAAAGAATGCAGAAGAAGCACTCTTGTTGATGAAAGAGAAGGGCTTGTTTCTGCAAAGCACGACCATCACTGCTAAAGACAAAGTTTGCTTTAAAGAAGAGACTCGTTGTGAACCCTCTTACTGTGAGTTTGCTGATGGATATTTTGACAGGATTAATGGAGCTGTTCTTGATATCTTGAAAAATGAGACGGTGATGGATCGTGAAGTCATCTCGCGATACGCACAAAAGCACAAAGTTTGTCCGTTCGAGTTCTCTGTGGATCTTGCTTATGCATCAGACAGTGTAATCTGTGATTATAATTATGTTTTTGATCCGAGGGTCTCGTTCAAGCGTTTATTTGAAGAGCAAAAGAAGCGTACGGTTCTTCTTATGGATGAAGCACACAATCTTGTAGACAGAGCACGCGGCATGTATTCAGCTGAGATTATGAAATCTTCATTCTTACAACTTGCACGTGATTTTAAGGGGAAGCATGATGGGGTTTGGAATACGGCAAAAGCCGTTAACCAGGAACTTCTTTTGATAAAAAAAGAACATGAAGATAAAGATGTTGCTGTCATTGAATTGCAGGAAAAACTACTTGAGAGTTTAGAAGCTTTCTTAATACAGGCAGAGCAGCTATTAGCCAGTGGGGATAGCAGCGAACAACTATTAGAGACTTTTTTTGAAGCGCTGCAATGGGTGAAGATTTCACAATTTTACGATGAACGATTCGTAACCTTCATTTCCACGTTTAAAAGTGAAGTCAAAGTTCGCCTTTTTTGTATGGACCCTTCTCAGCTTCTTTTTCAAACCGGAAAAAAATATGGCTCACGTATTTATTTTTCGGCAACACTCTCACCGCTGTCGTATTTTCGAGAAATGCTTGGAGGAGAGGAGGACGATTATATCATCCGGATGCCTTCTCCTTATGAAAAAGAACAGCTGGATGTGTTTGTTCAGCCCCTGTCTACGCGCTTTAGAGACCGTGAGAAAACGATAGATCCGATTGTTGGTATGATCAAGGACTTGGTCGTAAACAGACCGGGAAACTATCTTGTTTTTTTTCCATCCTATCGTTATATGACAGATATATATGAACGAATGTTAGAAGAAGATCAAGCCTTTACCCTTATCGTTCAGCATCCTGCTATGAAAGAAGAAGAGCGAGAGACCTTTTTAGCTCATTATGAATCTGTAGGTGAGAAATCGCTTGTCGGGCTCGCTGTCATGGGCGGCATCTTTTCTGAAGGAATAGATCTAAAAGGAGATAAACTTACAGGTGCTGTCATCATCGGTGTTGGTTTGCCTCAAGTAGGGTTAGAACGCGATACGATGAAGGATTATTTTCAGCGAGCGGGAAAGAATGGTTACGATTTCGCTTATGTGTACCCTGGAATGAATAAGGTACTGCAGGCAGGTGGTCGGGTTATCCGATCAGAAGAAGATCGAGGTACGCTCGTTTTAGTAGATGATCGTTTTCTAACAAGAAAGTATGTGGAGATGCTGCCGGAAGAGTGGCGGGAATTTATGGTGTTGGATCGCTCGTTTCTGTAAGTAGTGTTGAGTGTGTTTTGTCGAAAAGCCTATAAAAGATTTTGAAGGCCTATAAAATGATTTGAAGACCCATAAATAGATTTGAAGGCCCATAAAATTTTCTGAAGGCCCATAAATTAAAAACTAGGGCCTATAAACGAGCCACAAGCAATCTTCACACACATTTTAAGCCATTAAAAAACACTTGGAGATGAGACTCCAAGTGTTTATCATTTATTTTCTAAACAAACCTGCATTTAAAAATGGCAAACCGAAAGTATCTGCTGGTTGTGAGATTTCATTCATCTTTCGTAACTCAACCTCTTCAAAGTCAGAGAAAACCTCCCGCATCCGCTCAAACGTGTAACCTAATCCTCCTTGCATCGAGCGGCCTTTGTACACGTCCATATCAGGAATATCGAGCCCCATGCCGACAGCATCAAAACACGTTATAGCAAAATGCCCGCCAACTTTTAAACAGTTGTTTAAAAGATGTAAATAACTCACACGGCGATGAGGAGGCACATGATGAAAACAACCAGAATCATAAATAAGATCATACTCCTTGTGAGGTAGATCCATCTCAAAGATACTTCCTTGTATAAATTTCACATCGACGCCTTTCTCCATAGCGCGTTCTCGAGCCCATTCCAGCCCTTCGCTAGAGAGGTCAACAGCATCTACTTCAAACCCACACTGCGCTAAGAAGATCGCATTTCGGCCAGGACCACACCCAAGTTCTAACACACGGCCAGGCTTAAGCAGACCACGTTCGATATATTCCACGAGATTTTCATCGGGTGCGTCCACAAAAAAAGGAACTTTCTTTTTTCTGTCTTCATAAAAAGAGTTCCAGAACGCTCCCTCATCACGTAAAAGAGAATCTAGCATGTTAAAAACATCTTCATTTTTTGTAATCAAACTTGTCAAATGACCATCCGCCTTTCTCATTTTAAAATGAGCTATGACTGACTGAGCTGTAATACCTCTATTTTACCAAAAATGGGCTATAATAGGGGTGTTTAGAAGGAAAAAGAGGGGTGAAAAAATGGTTAAAATCGTAGTATCAGAAGGTTTAACGTTCAAGAAAGCGGGTCCCGAAGAAGTTAAAGGAATAGCCCGAGTTTGCTCTGAAGGTTGGCGGGCAACATATGGGTATTTAGAAGATGAGAAGTATGTAAATGATGTGATTAAAGAGTATTATAACGAAGACAGAATACTAAACGAAGTAACTGAGTTCAATGAAAGCTGGCACGGATACTTTGTGGCGAAAGAAAATGGAGAAGTGGTAGGTGCGATCGGCGGTGGGACGATTAGTGAGCAAAGAGGTGAGAACTTTGTGTTCTACATGGATCCGAACAAGAGAAACAGAGGGATTGGGTCAAAACTGTTGAACTATTACACAGACTATCAGAAGAATATAGGTATTAAAGAACAATGGCTATCCGCACAAAAAGGTAACGAAAAAGCCATACCTTTTTACGAAGCAAAGGGGTTTGTCAAACAGTCAGAAAAAAGGAGTGAAGGAAGCAAAAAACACGTGTCCTTTCGATATATGCGAGAAATTTAAAAGCCCCTCAAACAGAGGAGCTTTTTTTATTTGAACGAACGATCAGTTAGCATTCTTCTTCCACCTTGCGCTTTAATCCACTTAACCAAGCAAACGATCTTTCTAAGCAACACTGTAATTAATCTACGATCACTTTCTTACGTAAAAGCAAGGATTGAAAGTTCATACCGATACCTCGTCCAGCTTCTGAAACAATGTGGAAATCCAGTACATCGAATAGAGGAGCTACCACTTCAAGTAAATCTTCATCTGTATAAAACGAGAAGAACCGCTTCGGAATATACGAGTCTTCTTGCCACACGCCCTCAGAATCTTTCCCTCCATAAACACCCATGTAAAACAGTCCATCTTGAGCGAGAACGGTATGAATGTTTTTAAGAACAGCAGGCAGGCTGACCTTAGGAACGTGAAGAAGCGTATTCATCGCCCATACTGCATCAAAAGATTCAGCATCAAAATGTAGTGTGTAGTAATCCATCATTTCTGCTTTTAAACCTTTTGCCCGGCACGTTTCTACCATGTTAGGAGAGAGATCAATACACGTCACATCCATGTGATGTTGAGATAAGTATTTTCCGTGCTGACCTGATCCTGCTCCAATATCAAGAACGGTAGGTTGGTGATTCTTTGAATGAGATGTAAGAGCCGCAATAAAAGTGTTTAGTTCGTCGGTTTTCCAACTCTGAATCTCTGATTGATCCCGTGAATCTGCTTGCTCGTTGTAGCTTGCTTTCAGACTTTCTTTTAATAAAAGATCCATGGTGTTCTCTCCCTTATCTTTATCTGAAAATCGATGTTCAAAAGCAAAATAATGTATTCATTATAGCGAAAGTATGGAATCTAGTAAATTTGGTAGTGAAAGAATATGCCGCTAAGGAAAGCCCTTACATCTTCCTAATGCCTTATGTGAGAACTTATCTAGTACAAAAGTAGCGTTCTAAATGACCCCTTGTAACCGAATGATAGAGACGGTAGAATGTGAAGAAATTTATATTTCTGAAAATTCATAACAAAGGGAGGATATCCATGGCACGTTCAGCATTAAAAGCAGTACCTTCACCAAATTCACCAGATCCAGGTAACAGCAAAAAGAATTTTTTTCATAAAGCGTTGGACTGGGTAGAGAAGAACGGAAATAAACTTCCGGATGTTCTTACTTTGTTTGTTATCATCACGGCCGTTATCTTACTAGGTTCATTCATAGCAGGAGTAGCAGGATGGAGTGCTGTGAATCCGGCCAATAATGAAAAAATTACAGCAGTCAATCTTCTGAACGAAGAAGGAATTATACGAATGCTGAGTGAACTTGTCAGTAACTTTGTGAACTTCCCCCCACTCGGTCTCGTGCTCGTTGTTATGCTAGGCGTAGGTCTGGCTGAATCAACAGGGTTGATATCGGCATTTATGCGAAGAGTCGTGTTAGCCTCACCAAAAGCACTTATTCTACCGATTATCATCTTTATTGGAATCGTAGGAAACGCAGCTGCTGATGCTGCTTTAATCGTCCTTCCTCCCGTAGCAGCAATGGTGTTTCTCACTCTTGGCCGTCATCCAATTGCTGGCCTTGCAGCAGCTTATGCAGCAGTTGCTGGCGGATTTAGTGCAAATATCATTATTAGTATGCTCGACGTAATGCTTGCTGGTTTCACAGAGTCAGCAGCTCATCTTCAAGACAAAACGTATACAGCAAATCCTGCTATGAATTACTACTTCATGCTGGCCTCAACCTTTGTGTTATTACCAGTAGCCGTTTGGGTAACGACAAAGATTGTAGAACCCCGTCTCGGAGAATACCAAGTTCCTGATGATCTTGAAGTGAAGAAACAAGCTCTAACTTCTGAAGAGAGAAGAGGATTAAAGTGGGCAACGATCTCTCTTTTCATCTATACAACTATCATTCTACTTGTGACCGTTCCAAAAGGCGCTATGCTTCGTCATGCGAAAACAGGTGAGCTTATTGATTCTCCGTTTATGGATTCCTTGGTTCCAATCATGCTTCTTTTCTTCTTTATTCCAGCAATCGCTTATGGATTTGGATCTAAGGTCTTAAAAAACGATAAAGACGTAGCTGAACATTTAACAAAAGCGATGAGCGGTATGGGGTACTATATCGTGCTTGCTTTTATTGCAGCCCAGATGATCGCTTATTTTAGTTGGAGTAACTTAGGTTCGATCATCGCGATAACAGGTGCTGACTTTTTAAAGGATTCAGGATTTACAGGACTTCCATTATTGATCGCATTCATTCTTTTCACAGCGCTAGTAAACTTACTCATCGCTAGTTCATCAGCAAAATGGGCTATTTTAGGACCTGTATTCGTTCCGATGTTCATGGCTTTAGATTATAGTCCAGCATTTACACAAATGGCCTATCGGATCGGGGACTCGATCACGAATACGATCACTCCGATGCTTGCCTACTTCGCTATTCTGCTAACTTTTGCGAAAAAGTTTGATAAGAGTATGGGGATGGGAACCTTAATATCCTCATTGCTTCCTTATACGATCGCTTATACGATTTTTTGGTGTATTTTATTTGCTATCTGGTATGTGCTAGGACTTCCACTAGGACCTGGCGAATATATAAAAATGTAGATAATAAGAGGAGTGAACAGGAATGGAACAATTATTTAGCCGTTTGGCAAACTATCAAGATGAAATGGTGGAGATTCGCAGACATCTTCACCAAAATCCTGAACTGTCATTTGAAGAAGTTGAAACACCAGCTTTTATTGCAACGTATCATGAGGCGTTAGGTTTAGAGGTTCGAACGGGAGTCGGTGGGCGAGGTGTTGTCGCAAAGTTAAAGGGTGGAAAGCCTGGTAAAACAGTGGCACTTCGAGCAGATTTTGATGCGCTTCCGATTCAGGAAGAAAATGATTCTCCATACAAATCCAAAGTACCTGGTGTTATGCATGCATGCGGGCATGACGGTCACACAGCATCGCTACTCGTACTTGCAAAAGTTCTAACAGAACTGAAGGACGAAGTGGAAGGGACGATCGTATTTATCCATCAACATGCCGAGGAACTCGCCCCTGGTGGAGCTATTGCGATGATCGAAGATGGCTGTCTTGATGGTGTGGACGTAATCTACGGAACACATCTCTGGGCAACGATGCCAACAGGAACGATTGGTTATCGAACAGGTCCCGTCATGGCTGCTGCCGATTCGTTCACAATCAAAGTACAAGGTAAAGGTGGTCATGGTGCTCAGCCTCATAAAACAAAAGACAGCATTGTTATTGGAGCGCAGCTTGTGTCAAACCTACAGCAAATCGTGAGCCGCAGAGTTAATCCACTAGATGCAGCAGTTGTATCGGTAGGTGCGTTTGAAGCGAAGAATGCATTCAACGTTATTGCAGATACAGCAAAGCTAACAGGAACAGTTCGAACATTTAAGGAAGAAGTACGAGTTGCCATCGAGCAAGAGATCGACCGCATTGCAAAAGGTACATGTCTTGCATCAGATGCTTCCTATGAATATGTATTCAAACGTGGATATCCGGCAGTAGTAAACCATAAAGACGATACAGAGTTTGTAGTGGATGTAGCAAGAAAAGTTCCAGGAGTTATCGAACTTGAAGAAATTGAACCGCAGATGGGGGGAGAAGATTACTCCTACTACTTAGAGCGAGTGCCAGGCACGTTCTTTTTCACAGGAGCTCTTGATGATTCGTGGGAAGAAGTATTTCCGCATCACCATCCGAAGTTCAAGATCAATGAAGATGCTTTATTGATTGCAGCCAGTCTATTAGGAGCTGCAACGCTTACGTATTTAAAACAAAAAGTTTCAACAAAAGTTTTGAGTTAAGAGTACGCTCATGAAAAAGCTCCCTTATGCGAGGGAGCTTTTTTATATCTAGATTATTCCCAACATCTGTCAGGAGCAGTTTCACAAGGAACATTTCCATTAGATTTCTTGCATTTCTTTGAAGACTTTTTAGACTTTACAGCAGGAACTTTCTTAGATTTCTTACGTTTTAGACCATCACCTAAAAGAGAGCGTAAAGTTTCAACAGTACCACCTTCAGCACCGTTTTCAGTAGTCACTTCAGCTTCTGTCTCTGTGCCGTTCGCACCTAGAGAATTCAATGCTTCTAATAGTTCTTTTCTTTTTTTACCCAATCGTATCACCCCCACTATTACTATATGAAATGCTTGAAAGAGTGCTTGTACGAATCACCATTTTTATGATGAAGAAGCGTCTAAATTCTTTTCTTTTAAAAAAACCAAAAGGACTTCTTTAAAAACATATTGTCATTCTAGTATGTTTCATTTTATAATAAATGTGTAAAATTACACTTTTATAAAAAGAGGTGAAGTAATGAAAGGAAAATATCTGTTAATTGGAATCTCATTATATGGGATCGCTTTTTATACGAGTACCTCTATCCATTCACTTCAACAGAAAACAGTCGTCATAGAAGATGCGGGAAAGCTTTTGCCCACAAGGATGAAAGAAGTCAAGAGCATGCAATCTACTGAGGAGCTTCAGAATTGGGTGAGAAAAGAAAAGACGATCTCAATTGCTGGGATGCAACATAGTCAGGGTGGGCATACAGTCTATCCAAATGGAACGCTGCTTGATATGAAAAGTTATAACGAGATCCTGGACTTCAACCCAAAAGAAAAAACGATAACGGTTCAAAGTGGTGTAACGTGGGCTGATATTCAGAAGAAGATTAATCCATACGGTCTATCCATTCAAGTTATGCAGTCACAAAATATATTTACTGTTGGTGGCGCCCTTAGTGTTAACGTTCACGGACGGGATATCAGATATGGTTCTCTGATCGATACTGTAGATTCTTTTCGCTTGTTAAAACCAGATGGAGAGATTATTTCTGTGAGTCGTGATGAGAACAGTGAATATTTTTCATATGTAATAGGCGGTTACGGTCTTTTTGGTGTCATACTCGATGTCACATTGCAATTGGCTGAGGATGAACTGTATGAACAACGCATATCCACAATGGATTACAAAGCATACGAAGAGCATTTTAAGAAGAGAGTTAAGAGCGATGAGAAGGTTAAGATGCACCTTGCTCGCTTATCTGTAGCACCTAAGACCTTTTTAAAAGAAATGTATGTAACGGACTATATATTAGCAGATAATCAAAAGAAGTTAACTAGATTCTCAACGTTAAATGAAGAAGAAAAAGTCGCACTTCCAAAGTTTATGTTAGGCATGTCTCGTTATAGTAATTGGGGAAAAGATGTATTTTGGGAGACTCAAAAGAAACACTTTCAAAATAGCAATGGCAGCTACCAATCAAGAAATAATGTAATGAGATCAGATAGTACGTTCATGGAATATGAAAACGCCAATCGAACAGAAGTACTGCAAGAATATTTTGTACCTGTTGATGAGTTTGCTTCTTATATTGACGATTTGAGAAAGGTGTTAGAAAAAGAGGATCTGAACCTATTAAATATTACGATTCGGTACGTCGGGCATGATGAGGATGCCGTGTTGTCTTATGCGAAGGATGATATGTTTGCTCTTGTGCTATTGATCAATCAAGGCCGTTCTGAAAAAGAGATAAGAAAAACAGAGAAAATCATTCAGAAGATGATTGACGTAACGCTAGATCACGATGGAAGCTATTACTTACCTTATTATTCATATCCGACAAAGAAACAACTAAAACAAGCATATCCCCGTATCGATGAGTTCTTTCAGAAAAAGCGGGAGCTCGATCCTGAAGAGCGGTTCAAAAATCTTTTTTATGAGGTGTATGCACAATGAATTATCGTACATTTGTAACAGCACAAAGCCTTTTAATGACAGCAAGCTCGATGGTCTTTCCCTTCTATCTGCTTCTCATTCGTAACATCGGTGACAGCTACTCGCAGTTCGGTTTAGCATACGGACTTTTTGCACTGACTGGCGCACTTGTTCATCCTATAATTGGCAGACTTTCAGATCAATTAGGTGACCGAACTTTCATTCTTTTACATACATGGGGTATGGCTGGAATCATGCTGATTATACCAATTATTGAAACAGTAACTGCTCTGTATCTCGTCCAAATTGTAATGGGTATTCTAGGTGCAATACAAAAAACTTCGGAGAAAACGGTTTTGGCTAGGCAGTCGAACAGCGTGCAGGCTGGGAAAAAGATAGGAAGCTATCACCTTTGGACAAGTGTATGGGGGGCGATCGCTGTTATGTTAACAGGGTATCTCATCGATTTCTTGACGATCGGAAGCTTGTTCTACATCGCATCAATTCTATACATGATCTCTGGCTTTCTCATTCTAAAGTCAGCAGCCATTCCACTTAGGATTCAACGAAAAAAGCCTGTACAGCTATAGCTGACGGGCTTTATGTGTACATTTGATAAAGAATCCAAGTGATGATCAAGCACTGGAGTGCAAGAACAACAATTCTTTTGGCTGAATGCTTCATGCCATTATTTAGTATTCTAGTAAACAATGTTTCAAACGTGATTACGATCAAGAATGTGTAAATAAAGCCTAGAAGAAGTTCTTCCATTTTTTCACCTACTATAATGATTCTGCAACTTTAACTAGATACTCATTCGTCGTCAAATCTTTTATGAGGGATTGTCGTCTTTTTTGCCTCTTCTCCAATACTTTTGAATGAAGTTTTTTACAATATCTTTTCCTGCTAATAACGCACCGAGCCAGAAGAAAACTTCTCCGCCGATAAATAATCCACTGACGATGGCTGTTTTAACGCCTGCACTAAACGATAAGAAAGGTATGACCGGTATTAGAATCCACAGAACGAACGAAAGTATAATAAAAGTTATCCCGATTTTCTTTTTCAATGCAATCTCCTCCGTAGCTAGTTAGACGTAATACGAAAGAAACGAGATAAAGTTCCCATCTCATTATTCTATCAATAATTTCTACTAATTAAAAATTATTGACTGGATGTGATTGCCAATAACCTCATAGTTGAAAATGTTTCCAAGTTTGGATAATGTTAAGAAAGAACTGGTGTAAAAGGGTGGGGTAATCTTGGAAAAAGAACTTGTATATCAGAGTAGAGATAAAGAGACTGAAGTGTTCGAGGATGAATTTGGAAGTATCACGCTAAAAGAGATTCCTTATGAAGCCGCCGTAATGGTGGCTCTAGAGAACGATTCTCTCATATTGATCAGCCAATATCGAGCTGCAGTTGATGAAGTTATCATTCAACTACCAGGTGGTGGAATGAACGAAAATGAAGATGCGATGGAAGCGGCAAAACGGGAACTGCTCGAAGAAACGGGCATCGTATGTGGAGAAACGGTTTTCTTAGGAAGTATCCAGCCTAGTGCATGTTTGAGTAATACGGTTACGCATGTTTATTTTACAAACGATATTGTAGAATACAGATCTCAAATGCTAGAGAAACAAGAAGCGACCATTCAAGCCTTTCACATTCCTGTAGATCGAGCATTTCGTAATCTAGAGCAGGGACTTTGGAAAGATAGTGAACTTGCACACGGATTATTATTGGCCAGGCTGAAAGGATGGATCTAGGATGAGTTGTTTAGGATGTGAACTAGCGAATAAAGTTTTACCCATACATACGGTTTATGAAGATGAGTGGGTGACATGTTTTCTAGATATTGATCCTTTTAACGAAGGACACACGTTAATACTTCCGAAAAGACATGTGAAGGAATTGACTGAGCTAACGAATGAAGAAACGAAGGCTGTGATGGATGCAGCAAAATTCATATCGAAGAAGCTAGAGAACAGTTTTAACCCTGATGGAATTACGATCAACCAAAATGGTGGAAAGTTTAGTGATCTTACTCACTTTCATATGCATGTGATTCCAAGATATGAAAACGATGGATTCACGTGGAGTGAATCTACGATCTTAGATAATGCTTCTGAACGTTTAGCAGAAACAGCAGATAAACTTCAAAGAGTGTAATGTTTTTAACTTTTATAAAGTTTGTGCCACAATGTGAAAAAGGAGGGATTCATTATGCCAAGCAGTATTCATGATCGTGCCGTTCTACATAATGGTGTTCAAATGCCATGGGTCGGGCTAGGAGTCTACAAAGCTGAAGATGGTGATGAAGTCATCCAGTCCATAAAGTGGGCGCTCGATGCAGGTTATCGAAGCATTGATACGGCAAGTTTATATGACAATGAAACGGGTGTCGGTCAGGCGATCGCTGAATCAAACGTCCCAAGAGAAGAAATTTTTATTACAACAAAAGTTTGGAACACTGACCAAGGCTACGAAAAAACCTTAGCAGCCTTTGATGCCAGTCTAGAAAGACTAGGGTTAGATTATGTGGATCTATACCTAATCCACTGGCCAGTGCCAGAAAAGTATAAAGAAACATGGAAAGCACTAGAGAAAATTTATAATGAGGGAAGAGCTAAAGCGATCGGTGTCAGCAACTTCAAACAGCATCATCTAGAAGATCTAATGAGAGAAGCAGAGATTAAACCAATGGTGAACCAAGTGGAATATCATCCTCGCTTGTCTCAGGAAAAACTGTTAGCGTTCTGTAAAGAGCAGGGTATCCAATTAGAAGCATGGAGACCTCTTTTAAAAGGAGAGATCTTTGAGGAACCAACTTTGGTAGAACTTGCTGATAAATACAAAAAATCAGTTGCTCAAATCATTTTACGGTGGGATCTTCAAAACGGTGTGGTTACGATACCTAAATCGGTAACGCAGCATAGGATCGAAGAAAATATCAAACTCTTTGACTTTGAATTATCAAATGAGGATATGAGGCGTATCTCTGCACTAAATCAAGACAAACGTAACGGTGCAGACCCCGATGATCTGGAGTTTTATCAACAGTTTAAATAAAATGAGTGAAAGTCTTCCTGTTGTTAGGAAGGCTTTTTTGTGTATTCGTACTTATAGGCCTTAAACAAATATTTATAGGCCTTCATAATAATTTATAGTCCCTAATGATGAATGTATGGTCCTTCGAAAAATTTTATAGGCCCTGAAAATCAGTTTATAGGCTTTTCGACAAATCCACCGTTAAATTCGCTCCCTTCTATATTTTATCGTGTTTTAAATCATTAGATTCGGGAAAAATGATAAACGTAATGTAATGAAAGGGAGTGTAACAATGACAAAACGAGTATTGATCGTCGTAACGAACCATCAAAACATTGGGAATAACAAGACGGGGCTCTGGTTAGAGGAGTTTGCGGTTCCTTTCAACGAATTTCGTGAAAAAGGATATGACATTACTGTAAAAAGTATCAAAGGTGGAGATGTTCCGCTTGATCCGAACAGCTTAGAAGGTGTGGATAAAGAAACGTATAAAGAAGCACTGGCACAGCTAGAAGGCACGACAGAATTAAGTGCTGATGACGCGGTGAGCTATGATGCGATCTATCTACCGGGCGGTCATGGTACCGTTTTTGATTTTCCGAAGAGCGAGGCATTAAAAGAAGTAGTAAGTCAGATGGCACAAACTAATAAAGTGATCGGAAGTGTCTGTCACGGACCTGCTGGGCTTACAACGGCAACGCTTAAAGACGGTACACCTATCGTAAAAGGAAAAACGGTTACAGCATTTACGGATGAAGAGGAAGAAGAGATGCAATTGACGAAAGAAGTACCGTTCTTACTCGAAACAAAGCTTCGCGAACTTGGAGCAGAGTTTCAACGAGCAGGAAAATGGGAAGATTTCGCCGTAACTGATGGCACACTTGTTACAGGACAGAATCCTCAATCAAGTAGAAGTGTAGCTCTTCGCATGATTGATGTGTTAGATAAACAATAAAAGATGATTGAAGCGATCAGCCTAGAGCTGATCGTTTTTTTTTGATTCATTATCAATGAACCATCTTTAAAAAGAATTAAAATCAACGCATAAGAATGAGTCTTAAGACCTACACCACACTAACAGCGCTAAAAATAACTGGAAAGAAATTAGGGATAATTTATCATTGACGATGATAATCATTATCAATTAAGGTTATACATGTAATCAGTAATGAGAATCATTTTCAATAAAGTGTCGGATCCCACTAGGAGGAATAAAACATGAGCATGTTACAAATAGAGATGAACGAAAAATACCTAAAACAACAAGAGAAAAGAGAATCAAATGCAAGGTCTTATCCACGCCGAATTCCCATTGCCATTGAAGAAGCAGAAGGAATCTATGTAAAAGATGCAGACGGGAAAACATACATCGATTGTCTGGCAGGAGCAGGAACACTTGCGCTTGGCCATAATCACCCGGTTGTCATAGAAGCAATTGAGAAAGTGCTTCATGACAAGCGCCCTTTACATACACTGGATTTAACAACGCCAGTAAAAGAGGAATTTGTAAGTGAAGTGTTTGATAGTTTACCAGAAGAGTTCGCCAAACGCGCTAAGATTCAATTTTGCGGACCGACTGGCGGAGACGCAATCGAAGCAGCGATCAAACTTGTAAAAACAGCAACTGGTAGAAGAAGCATCCTATCATTCCAAGGAGGCTATCACGGAGCTACACATGGAACGATGGCGCTCTCTGGTAACTTAGGACCGAAACAGAACGTACAAGGCTTGATGCCAGATGTACACTTTATGCCATATCCGTACGAATACCGCTGTCCGTTCGGAATCGGTGGAGAAGACACGTGGAAAATCAGCGCTAATTATATCGAGAATCTTTTATACGATCCAGAGAGTGGGATCCTTCCTCCAGCTGCGATGATCTTGGAAGTCGTTCAAGGAGAAGGAGGATCTATCCCGGCACCAGTAGAGTGGCTGCGCGAAATCCGCCGCATCACGAAAGAGCGCAACATTCCTTTAATCATTGACGAAGTACAAACAGGAATCGGACGTACAGGTGAACTATTTGCATTTCAACATGCTGGAATCGTGCCGGATGTAGTCGTTCTGTCCAAAGCGATCGGAGGAAGCTTGCCATTATCTGTTGTGATCTATGATCGTGAACTGGATAAATGGGGACCTGGTGCACATATTGGAACGTTCAGAGGAAATCAGATGGCGATGGCTGCAGGAACAGCGACGCTGCGTCATATTAAACAAAACAACTTATCACAGCATGCTGCTGAACTTGGTGAGAAGCTAATGCTTGAACTTTCTATCCTGCAAAATGAGATTCCTGAGATCGGTGATGTGCGAGGACGAGGATTGATGGTAGGTGCAGAAATAGTGAATCCGCGAATTCCAACAGGATTAAAAGGAACCTATGCTGCAAATCCTGAACTCGCTAGCCGCATTCAACGAGAATGCTTTAATAGGGGATTAATCTTAGAAGTAGGTGGAAGGCATGGAAGTGTTGTAAGGTTCTTGCCGCCACTTATCATCACAGAGAAACAACTGGACGAAGTAATCGCAATATTCACAGATGCGGTCAGAGCCGCACTAAAATAGAGGTGCTAGATGAACACAACTGATTTTGATCGCTTTTTCCTTAATGATAGTGAAGCAGGAATACAGAACTTTCAACAGATCATCCTTGAAACTGAAGCCCTGTTAAGTGGGTTTTATAAGGATAACTCTGATGCTTATACCGGCGTGTTTCCTGCTCAGATCGAGAAAGAAATAAACGAACTAACACTCACTTCAGAAGATGGAGAGGAACCTGGAAAGGTTTTAAACGATGTTTTGGAAAAGGTTGTGAGAAACAGCATACATGTCTCTCATCCGACGAGCATGGGCCACCTTCATTGTCCACCTCTTATCTCAGCCATCGCAGCTGAATTGATCATCGGTACACTCAATCAATCTATGGATTCGTGGGATCAAAGCTCAACAGCTACTTATTTAGAAGAGCGCTTAATCAAATGGGTAAGTAACAAGCTTGCCCTTCCTTCTTCAGCAGATGGGACATTTACGAGTGGTGGTACGCAATCGAACTATATGGGGCTGTTACTCGCTCGCGATTTTTTTTGTGATAAACGATGGAGTTGGAATGTAAAAGCTCAAGGATTGCCAGCAGAGTCGCATAAACTCCGTATTCTATGTTCAGAGGATGCTCACTTTACCGTGAAGAAGTCAGCTTTTCAATTAGGGCTAGGTGAACAGGCAGTCATAACGGTTGAAACGGATGAGCATAAAAAGATGAACCCAGCTAAATTAGTCCAAGAGATTCAGCGCTTGAAGAATGGCGGACTTATCCCGATGTGTATCGTTGCAACGGCGGGAACAACGGATTTTGGCAGTATCGATCCGATTTCAGAGATTGCAGAGATCGCTCAAAAGAATGGATTATGGCTTCATGTTGATGCAGCCTACGGTGGTGCGTTACTTCTGAGTAAAAAGCATTTTCATAAGTTAGCAGGAATCGAGCAGGCAGATTCTATTACGATCGATTTTCATAAGCAGTTTTATCAACCAATCAGCTGTGGTGCTTTCTTCGTAAAAGAAGAAACAAATTTTCACTATATCGCACATCATGCAGACTATTTGAATCCTGAGAACGATGAAGAAGATGGCCTTGTTCACCTAGTGAGCAAATCGGTTCAAACGACAAGGCGTTTTGATGCGTTGAAGCTCTTCATGTCATTACGCATCATTGGAGAAAAAAGCTTTGAAAACATGATTGATTATACGCTTCATCTTGCAAAACAGGCAGCTGGTGTAATGAATAAGCATCCTCAGATTGAAGTGTGTAATATCCATCCAGAGATCAATGCGATTGTTTTCCGTTATTCCGACGCCGCAACAGGTTCATTAAATGAAGTGAATACGTATATCTACAAAAAAATTCTTCATACAGGAACAGCTCTAGTCGCAAAAACAAAAGTGAAGGGTGACGTCTTTTTAAAGTTTACGTTACTAAATCCACGAACAACAATCGTGGATATTGAAGATATCCTTCATACCATTTCTCAATTTGCAGCAGAGTACGAAAACAGGGGGATCACCCAATGACAAATCACAAACAACAAGCAGAAAATGCAAGCATACAGAGTTTTTTTAACTGTTATCTTCGAGAAACACAAGCATTTGAAGAAGTTTACGAAGCGGTAAATCATTTGAATTGGAGTGGGGTGACACCGAACAGATGGATAAAGATCGAGCTAAAAAAGCAACGTTCTACGATCTATGCTGCTCTAAAGCATTGGTCTTTAACAGGCAGGCATCTGTACCATTTTCCTATTCTTTATGAAAACAATGAAAACGTGATACCACTCGATTATATTTCGCTTGTCTCTATTCTTTCAAAAGAATTGTTGCTAAAACAAGATCGTGAGGATGCAGAAGATGAATTGATGCTGCGGACGATACTCAGCAAAAAGAACATTGAACGTTACTTAGAAGCACGTGAAGGTGACTCCGTGAGTTTAGAGAGCAGTGAGTTTACATTCATTGAAGCAGAGCAGTCGCTTTTATTTGGACATCTGCTCCACCCTACACCAAAAAGCAAGCAAGGAATGAGTGATGAGCAGGAATCTCTCTATTCCCCAGAACTTAAGGGAACATTTCAGCTCCATTTCTTTCAAGCGGACAAGTCGATCATCAATCAGGATACGGCAGATGAAGTGACGGCGGAAGAGATTACTAGAGAGCTTCTGCAACGAGATGAGAAGTTCGCCAAACAGGTGGAATACGATGATGAGTCAGTTTTCATACCGGTTCATCCTTTACAAGTTCAAGTTCTATTGAATGATTCATTTGTTCAATCTTTAATCAAAGACGGCAAGTTGAGCTACATCGGTCCGTTCGGTGAGCGGTTCTCGGCAACATCTTCAATGCGTTCTGTTTACAGCCCGAATTTTAAATATATGTTCAAGTTCTCTGTACCTGTGAAAATTACTAACTCTCTGCGCGTTAACCTGGAAAAAGAACTGCATAGAGGGGTAGAAGTTTCTCGACTTCTGCAATCAAAAATCGGACAAGAGATGCAGGAGATCTACCCCTCGTTTCAGATTATTAAAGATCCGGCTTTCTTAAATATTCCAACGGATAAAGAGACTTCAGGCTTTGAAGTGGTGATCAGAGAGAATCCTTTTTACGAGAATGATAGAAATGCAAGTTTAGTAGCAGGCCTATGTCAGGACCACGGTTTTGGAGGAAACTCTAGAATCGCTTCAATCATTCATAACATCGCTCAAAGGGAGAACAGAACGACAGAAGAAGTCAGCAAAGATTGGTTTTTGCAATATTTATCAATCGCTCTTGATCCGATGCTGTGGCTGTATGAAAGATACGGTGTAGCACTTGAGGCACATCAGCAGAACTCGATCGTCCAAATGGAGAATGGCTATCCGAAGCGTTTTTATTACCGTGATAATCAAGGTTACTATTACAGCGAATCAAAAGCCGATCTGCTCGTTGAACAGCTTCCAAGCCTTAATCGTAAGAGTGTAACGATCTGCAGTGACGAGGTTGCGATCGAACGTTTTCGCTATTACTTTTTTATGAACCACTTATTCGGTTTGATCAACGGTTTTGGAGCGGCAGACCTAATCAATGAAGAAGAGCTAATGGACATGCTGCGTCATCGCTTGATGCATCATGACACGTTAACAGACAGAAAGTCAGGCTTGATCAGAAGCTTACTAGATGCGGAAGAACTTCCGTGTAAAGCGAACTTGCTTACTCGTTTTCATGATATGGATGAGCTTGTTGGTTCTCTGGAAACACAGTCTGTCTACACGAAGATCCCAAACCCATTACAAAAGGTGATGAAATCAGATGCAGCCAGAATTTAGTTTCTATGATCACACGGTCCAAAAGAAGTTATCGTATGTAAAAGTAGATTTGGAGCGGGATGTATCACTTCTCCATAAGTGGCAGCAGCAACCGTATGTGATTCCATACTGGAAACTGGATATTTCGTTTGAAGCATACAAAAAGCATTTGAGAACTTTCTTGGCAGATCAGCACCAAACGCTGTATATGGGCTTGATAGATGGAGTTCCAATGAGCTATTGGGAAGCATACTGGGTAAAAGGAGATGTGGTAGAGAAGAGTTATGATCCACATCCGAAAGACCAGGGGATTCATCTCTTGATCGGAGAAGAATCCTTTATTGGGAAGGGTTACGCACTTCCTTTATTGCGTGCCATCGTGCATTTTCAGTTTTTATCGAAAGGGACTGAAAAAGTAATCGCTGAACCTGATATTCGGAATGAGAAGATGATACATGTATTTGAAAAGTGCGGCTTTGAAAAAGTGAAGCCGATCGAATTACCTGATAAGACCGGTATGCTCATGTATTGCCATAGAGAAACGTTCGAGAGGAGATGGAGAGATGTCTTTCAAACAATCACAACAAAACGAAATATATGACATCATCGGTGTCGGCATCGGTCCATTCAACCTTGGACTAGCGGCGATGCTAGATGAAACAGAAGGTAAAAAAGCACTCTTTTTTGAAAAGAAAACAGAGTTCAACTGGCATAGTGGCATGCTGATCGATGGCACAACACTACAAGTACCATTCTTTGCGGATCTAGTAAGCATGGCAGACGTAAGAAGCAAATACACGTTTTTAAACTATCTGCAGAAACATAATAGATTGTACCACTTTTATTTCTTGGAGAACTTTCATATCCCGAGGAAAGAATACAACCATTATTGCCGTTGGGTAGCGAGTCAGCTAGACTCTTGCCGTTTTGGTATGGGAGTGGAGCACATTCAACCGGTTGAAGATGCGGAGAGTTCGGTATACGAAGTGATTGTAGAGTCTTTAGAAACCGGGGAAACAGAGACGTACTATACAAAGCATCTTGCTGTTGGCATCGGTACGATTCCATCTGTACCTTCTCATATGGAGAAGAAGCTTGGTGCAAAGGTCATCCACTCTTCACAATACTTAGATCGAAAAGAAGAGATTCTTAACGCAAATTCAGTTACAGTCGTCGGTTCTGGTCAGAGTGCAGCAGAAGTGTTTTATGATCTAGCACAGCATCAGGATAATGACTCTTATTCTTTAAACTGGTTTACGCGATCAAAAGGATTTTTCCCGATGGAATATTCGAAGCTTGGACTTGAGTATTTTTCACCCGATTATACGAATTTCTTTTATAATCTCCCTTCTTCGAAGAAGGATGAACTTTTGAAAAAGCAAGACCTTCTTTACAAAGGGATCAGCATGGACACGATCGCTGATATCTACAATCTACTTTATGAAAAATCAGTTGGACAACATAAACCTGATATCCATCTGCAGGCGATGACCGAACTTGTTCATCTTGAAAAGTGTGAAGATACTCACTTGCTTACACTTCGTCAGAACGTTACAGGGGAAGTGTTTGAAATGAAATCTGATGTTATCGTGTTAGGGACAGGCTATGCTCCATCATTCCCGCATTTCTTAATAAAGATGCAGGAGCGGATTCAGTGGGATTCTAAAAACCGCTATCAAATTACTAGCGATTATCGACTGGAGACAAAGGGACTTCAAAATAACCATATCTTTATTCAAAATGGTGAGCTTCATACTCACGGTGTAGGTGCTCCAGACCTTGGCCTTGGCGCACATAGAAACGCAGTGATTATCAATACGCTATTTGAGAAGGAAATGTATCCTGTTACTACAAAAAATGTGTTTCAGAATTTTGGAACGGAACCTTCATGGAAACCAGCAACCGTTCGTTAAACCTTTTTTTATTGAGCTGTGTCTTTCTATTCGTATGCACAGAAGTATTGATATCGCCTTTTTATCCTCAATTTTTTAAAAAGGTGTATGGCATAAATGATCCGGACCTGACAGGGTTCTACATTATGACGTGCAGACTCGTCGTTGTGGTCTTTACTCCCATCTGGGGATTGATCGCCCACAAAAGAAATAACAGCTCTACATTATTAATCATTGGACAATGGGGAACAGGAATTTCTTGCTTTCTGATGGCGAGCTCACCAAGCTTTGAAATGTTTGTAGCAGCAAGTGTACTTCTATTGATTTTTAAGAGCAGCTATTTTCTGTTGTATACCATTCTAATCTCTGAGAATCGAAATTCTACAACAGGAACAGCAGCCAGCTATCATGCCGTATTGCAAGGTGCGATTGTTACAGCTACGATTTTGTCTGGATGGGTTATAGAAATGGATCATCCTTTATTGATCTTTTGGATTGTTGGAATCATTGAATGTTTAATGGCATTCTTCAGCGTACATTTCTTAAGAAAAGTAAGCAAAAACAAAATAGTAGACCCAGAATTAGAACAAATAAATCATCGTAGCTTAGTAACTCAATTCTTGTTTTTTGGAATCATCGTTTTAACACTTCATCTTGCAGTAAATATGATCCGGCCGTTTTTTACAACATACACGGAAAATGTGTACAGCACGCATACGATTATGAGCAGTTCGTTGTATTTGATTCCGAGTCTGATGGCGATCGTCACATTGCCGCTCATCCGAAAATACAGTGAACGGTTAGGATTTTACGGCTATGTGGGTGGGGCAAGCATGATCATTGTTGGTTTGTTTCTCCAAGGAATCGAAACGAGTATCGCAGGACTCATCTTGTTCCGCTTTATGTTCGGTATAGGGGCAGCTTGGTGTCTTGCGAGAATAGACGTATTTATCTTTAAGTGGAGTGGAAATATGCATGGAGACTATAGCAAGATCTCTGCGATTCAAAATGTAGGGTTGCTGCTAGCTCCAGTCGCGGCATCCTCCATCGTTAACACCCGTTCAATTTCAGACGTATTTACTTATGCTAGTTTGTTCGTCGTTCTACACTTATTCATTTTCTTATGGGGAACGTACTCGAGAGAAAGAAACAAAGGAAAATTGCATATACATAAGGAGGAAGAAGATGCTTTATATAAATGAAACAGAGTCCATGTTAAAAAAAGATACATGGGAAAAAGTGAATAAAAATTTGTTAGCGAAGATGCTTGCAGAATATATGTATGAAGAGATGATTTTCCCAGAGCAAGAAGATGAGGGATATGTTTTTACAGTGAATGAAGAACGCAAATATCGTTTTACTGCTCAAAAACGTTTATTTGAAAGCTTCGATGTAGATCCGGGATCAATCGAAGTTCTTGAGAATGGTGAATGGAAATCTGCAATCAATGCGATTCGCTTTTTGATGGATATTCAGCCCATGATCGGCATGTCCTCAGAAACAGCAGGTCACCTTATTAAAGAACTGAATCATACGCTTATTGCTGATGCAAACCTACTAAACAATCATGAAAAAACATCTGATGAATTGGTAGATCTTGATTATGCCGAGTTAGAGGGAGAGATGTCAGGTCATCCATGGATCACGTATAACAAAGGTCGTATCGGTTTTGGCTTTCATGACTATAACAAATACGCTCCTGAGAATCAGAACGAAACAAAGCTGTTCTGGATTGCCGTTCATCGCGATCGTGCTCAGTTTCAATCAGTACACGAACTTCACTATGAAAAACTTTTAATGAGAGAACTAGATGGTGTTCTTGTTCAGCGCTTTAATGAGATTTTACGAGAGAAGGGGAAATTACCGCTAGATTATTATTTTATGCCGGTACATGAATGGCAGTGGAATAACGTATTGATTCAAAATTTTCCTGAGGATCTAGCTACAGGCATGATCGTCCCTTTAGAAGAAGGAACAGATCATTACTTGCCTCAACAATCTGTTCGAACGTTTGTTAATGTGACAAACCCGTTGAAGTCTCACGTTAAGCTTCCGATGAGTATTCTAAATACACTCGTGTATCGAGGACTTCCGTCAGAACGCACACTCATCGCACCACGCGTTACAGAGCACATCAAAGGAATTTTTGAAGGTGACAGTTTCTTACGTGACGAATGTGAAGTCGTCCTTCCGGGAGAGATAGCGAGTATTAATGTAGATCACCCTCACTATAGCAAGCTGAAGGGAGCACCATATCAATACCTAGAGATGCTAGGAACAATCTGGCGCGAAAGCATCTACACGTATTTAAAAGACGGTGAACAACCCATCACACTTGCTGCACTTCATCATGTTGATGGAAACGGAAAGCCTTATGTACAAAGTCTGATTGAAAAGTCTGGGTTAAGTGCTGACGAGTGGATGAAGAAGTTCTTCGGTGTTGTGATGCCACCGCTGCTTCATTTTCTTTATCAATATGGAACTGTTTTTTCACCGCATGGTCAGAACACGATTTTAATTTTGAAAGACTATCAGCCTGAAAGACTAGCGGTTAAAGATTACGTAGATGACGTGAACATCTCGGATCAGCCTTTCAAAGAGCTAGAGGGTGTAACAGAAGAACTGCGCGCTGTATTACGCAGTGAACCACCTGAAGGATTAACGCAATTTATTTTTACAGGACTCTTTATCTGTCATCTTCGTTATTTGTCAAATGTAATGGTGCGTAACGATTTATTAGAAGAAAAAGCGTTCTGGTCACATTTGGTAGACAGTATTGAAGCGTATCAAGCGAGATTCTCACATTTAGAAGAGCGGTTCAAGCTGTTTGATTTCTTTAAACCAGAGCTTACAAAGCTATGTCTAAATCGAAATAGAATGGTAGATTACGGTTATGGAGATGGAGATGACCGTCCACATGCTTCTGAGTTTGGAAAAGTACGAAACGCACTTTATGAAATTCGCCAAAATAAAGAGATGGCTGTTCAATAACTATAAAATGAGGACTTCCTATTGACCAAGGAAGTCCTTTTTTGCGTCCTTTTTGGTGGTGAATTGCGATTTATCCGTGAAAAGAGGCATCGTTCAGGTGGTGAGTTCACAGTTACAGGTGGTTACGGTGCGAATACAGGTGGAAAGAGACGATTTACCAGTGAACGTGTAACAGAAATAAAAACACGTACCGTAAAAGAACGGCGTTAAATCTGAAACTTCTATTTTTTCGCTTTCGTATGTAATATTATGGTAAGTGGGTGGCAGGAGGGATGAAGTTATGGAGGGTTTTGAAGAACCAGGATTTGGCGGCAGCGGAGATCTGATGTTTGATATCGTTCCCATTTTTATCGGTGCTGTCTTTGTAATCGTTATTAGTGTTTTTGTAATTGTCATCGTGAAAGGAATCAGTCAGTGGAACAGCAATAACAAGCAGCCTATGCTATCCGTCGCGGCAGAAGTGGTTACGAAAAGAAGTGAAGTAAGCGGTGGTTCTAATGATACGTCTGCTTCCACATGGTACTATGTCACATTTGAAGTAGAGAGCGGGGACCGAATGGAGTTTCACGTTAAGGCACAAGAATACGGCACATTAGTTGAAGGTGATAGAGGAACACTCACCTTTCAAGGCACACGTTATTTAGGTTTCGAACGGAATAGGCAATCCCAATCTCTATAAGCTGAGGGTACAAACATATGAGAAAATTAAATCAAAGTGATCATGAAAACATAATGAAACTTCTGAGCAAAAAGCCAGCAGAGAACCTGTTTACGTTGTGGGGAATAGAAGCATATGGGTACGAAGCAGATATTCAAACCCTATGGGGTCAGTTCGATTCCGATGGTGAGTTGAACGCTGTGCTGTGTAAATTTAAGAACAAATATACACCGTATTGGGAAACAGGTTGTAATGTGCAGGTAATTGCGGACATAATCAATGCCAATACAAATGAGAAACAAGTTAATGGAATAGAACGTTTAACGAAAGAGATAGGACCACTGATTACAGACGGTTATTCAAAACGCGAAAGTTATTATTATGCAAAATGTGACCCCACACCAAATCATAACCATTCTGATTCAGTCAGATGTTTAAGCAAAGAAGAAATTCCTCAGCTCATCTCTTTTTATCAAGAAGTTCCTGAATTTAAGAGGGAGTATAATCCGGAATCTTTTATTGATCAGATGAATAATGGATGGTCTAGGATATTCGTGATTGAAGAAGATAACAAGTTGATTTCGTCAGCATCTACCGTTTGTGAGACATCTGTAGCCGCTATGGTATCAGGTGTCTGTACCCTGCCCGCAAAAAAGGGAAAAGGATTGGCAAGCATCTGTATAGAACACTTGATGTATAACCTTTTTCAAGAAAATAAGACATTGACATTATTTTATGACAACCCAGAAGCTGGTCGTATCTATAAAAGGTTAGGCTTTAAAGACATCGAAAAATGGACGATCAATTCATGTGAAGAAAGGAAAAATCATCATGACAACTAGCCTTGAAAGCTACCAAAAAAGTGTATTGAACGCATTTCTAAACAGAGACGGGCGCTTAAAGAACATCCCTTCTCAAAAGAAGAAGAAATTAGTCGTGTTAGAATATTTAGTTCAAAAGTTGAACGACAATCAGTCCTATACGGAACGAGAGATCAATGAATTTATAAAGACGTATCATGAAGATTTTTGTACCATTTGCAGAGAATTTATAGTGAACGGATACATGGACCGAGATGCCGGAAATTATATAAAAAGAGATGAAGCGGTTTGGACAAAATGGCAAGAACTTCAGTAACAGTTAGAAAGAAGTGAAGTGATTGGAGACAGAGATACCGAATGAAAGTCTATTGACTCATTTAAAAGAAGAGGTAGATACCCGGTTTGGTTTTGAAGTGGGTGGTTCAACACCGATTAAACGTGGGTGGCTCAATCAAAAATGGAAGATCGAAACGAATCAAGGTGTTTTCCTAATAAAACAATACAATAAAGAGCGAATGAAAAGGTACGATCTTTCAATGATCCAATCTGCTCTTCATACACAAAATAGATTGTTCTCACAAGGAATAGCTTGTCCTGAAATTTTGTCATATAAAGGTGATCTTTTACAGAAGTCAACAGAAGGTGAACGTTTTACTGTAATGCGCTTCATGGAGGGAAGCTTAGTCTCACCGGGTAATCTTTCGAGTAACCAGATGCAATCTCTTGGTGATGAAGTTGGAAGACTTCACACTTTATTGAATGATGGAACATTATCAGCGAAATCAGAAACGATATTCAAAATTCCTTCTATAGAAGAACGTGTGGAGTATTGGCAAAGTGAAATACATAAGTGTGATGAACAAGGATTAGACCGTGTACGTTCTTTAATGGAGCTACAAAAGACTGCAACCTTAGCGTTGGATCTAGAGCAGTTTAATGATCTCACTCCTGGCTGGTGTCATCGCGACCTTTGGGTGGATAACTTGCTCTTTTCCGAAGATCATTTATCGGCGATTCTCGATTTTGATCGAATGAACTATGACTATATAGAATTGGATATCGGGAGACTGATCATCTCAACGTGTCTGCAAAATAATATTCTAAATCGTAAAGCTGTCCAGGCATTTCTTAAAGGGTACAATAATACAAATGAATTATCAGTTGAAAGATTAGTAATATCTTTAAGATTAGTTTGGTATATGGAAAGTACGTGGTGGATCGATATCAATCCTCATGAAGGAGAGCCTCCAAAAAGATTTCAACAAGAAATGGTTTGGCTGGCTCGTCATCATCAGCGACTAGAAAAAGAACTGGAAAAAAGAAGAAGTAATAATCATGTTTTAACAAACTAGCTTAAGGGAAATTCCTCATTAACAGATTAGAGGAGTGGTTAAGTGGAGACGAAACAATTGTGTTTGCTGAAAAAAGAAGATATGACGAATCCAGAAATAGTGCCAGCGTGGGTGATCGAGGAGTATAAGACTTTCCATGAGACAGTGACGAACAAAACTTTTCCTTGTTATTTTGGAATGGCTGCTGAGAATAAGGGAGAATTGCGCTATGCGTATGTGACGCATGATGACTGGTCGAACCTGCCTGAGGCAATTCGAGAATTTAACAAACTTTTTGATGCACCTAAATTGATTCGTCACGGATTATTTGTATTTGTTGAGCCGGAAAAAGAAGAAAAAGACATTCCGTATTACCGTGATTATTTTTGGAAGATACTTCAGTCATTGCACGAAACAGATAATCAGCCTTGGCCAGAGCATATACCGAAAGACCCGGACCACCACTTATTCGCTTTTTCATTTGATAATGAGCCTTATTTTGTATTCGGGAACGCACCTGCATACAAACAAAGAAAAACAAGAGATCTTGGTAACAGTTTAGTTCTCGGATTCCAGCCTCGTCGCATTTTTGAGGGCTTAGAGGGAACTTCACCAGGCGGAGCGATGTCTCGGGAAAAAGTTCGCGAGCGAGTAGAGAAGTGGGATAATCTTCCGAAGCACCCGAACATCAGTCATTATGGGGACCCGGAACACCGTGAATGGAAACAGTACTTTATTGGAGACGACGTTGAACCGATAGCGGGTAAATGTCCGTTTCATCATAAATAAAACGTAAAAAAGGACTCTTATTTGAGTCCTTTTTTATCTGTCCATTCGTGCTCTAGCATACTGAATAACAAAGAGTCACGCCATCCGTCTTTAAGCAGGATGATTTCACGCATCACGCCTTCTAACGTCATGTCTAGTTTTTTTAAAACCTTTTCTGAAGCTTTATTTCTAGGGTCACAAGTTGCAAAAAGGCGATGAAGCTGCAGATCTTCAAAACCAAACTTCAGCAAAAGTTGCCCGGCTTCCGTCGCAATTCCTTTTCCCCAATAATCCGGATGAAGCACATAACTGATCTCACCAACACGATTTGAAAAAGAGGTGATCTGTAATTCTCCAGCTCCGATCAACAGGTTTGATTGCTTTTCAACGATAGCAAAGGCATACCGTTCACGAGGATTTCGGTTTGCATCATTAATCACTTCATTCACATAGGCTATAGAATCTTCTTCATAATTCGGTCCCCAAGGCTGGTATTGAGAAACAATCTCTTGTGAGGCATATCGGTGAATCGCTTTCCAGTCTTCAGTAACCATCTCTCGAAAAAGAATTCTACTTGTTATTAACATCTCATCACACCGTTCCGCTTTAATCATTTGCATTGTTTGTCCATTTATTTCAGGTAATTCCTTATATTATTCATATTACTTCTAATAAACAATTCCTTAAAATATGATAATCTAATACTATCAAATAATTTACATATGTTAGTAGACTTTAAAGAACTAGTTCAGTTAGATGAAAGCGGGAGAATTAAAAGTGAAATTAAAAGATATGGCCAGGGAAATGGCAGCTATTTATAAAGAAAATAAAAAAGTGCAGGCTGTATTATTGGCAGGCTCTGTTTCAAGAGGTTGGGAAGACGAGCACTCAGATATTGAACTGAATATTTTCTGGTCAGAGCCTCCAACTGATGAAGATCGAATGTTACCGATTAGTGCGATAAATGGATCGATTATAGAATTTCATCCGTTTGAAGAGGAAGAATGGGCAGAAAGCTATTTAACGCCTCAAAATATAAAGCTTGAGATCAGCAGTTTCTTAACAACTACAGCAAATACGTGGATAAAAGAAGTAGTGAAAGAGTTTGAAGTGGATTACGGCAAACAGTGCATGGCTTCATCCGTGTTTTATGGAGTAAGTTTGTACGGAGATCAGGTGATTTGTGAACTAAAAAAAGAAGTGGAAGTGTATCCAAATCAATTAGCACAAAACATGATCGAAGAAAATCTAGCTTTATGGAGTAGGTGGAACAACCGTTATGCTCTATTGGATAGAAACGAGTGGATCATGTTGTATGATCTGTTGGTGGGTGTACAGAAGAAGCTTCTCGGAACACTATTCGGTTTAAATAAACTGTATATTCATCATCCGTCATTTAAGTGGATGCATAAATACAGCGAGATTTTCACAATAAAGCCAGATCATTTAGATGAGAGGCTATCACGTATTCTCATTCAAAATGTTCATGAGAGTATAAAAGAGTTAGAGCAATTAATTCAAGAAGTTTTTAACCTTGTGGAGAAACATTACCCAGACCTTCCATTTTTAACAGCTTACAAAGAAAAGATGAGCTTTGTTCGACCGGAAAATAAAGGTTGATTCCAAGTATAAAAAAGTCAATATGCATACACAATAGAAATAGCCATCCGGGTGGATTCGTCTTCTCGGGTGGTTTTTTATTTTTTTAGGACGCTCACCGCATGTCCCGTGAAAAGTGAGCAACGTGGATGAGAAACAATAAAATGAAGAAAAAAAATTAAGTTTATCCGTTGACAAAAAGAGGTAAATAGAATATAAATAAATTAACAATAAACATTTTGTTAATTATAAAGGAGGGGTATTATTGTCTAATAAGCATGCATTGAAACAATACGACATCAAAAAATATCGAACGCCTGATGGTTACACTTCCGATATTTGCGTCTTTACAATTATCGCAGAAAAAAATGAGGCATATAAACCTCCTACGATGGATCTTAAGATCATGTTGATCAAAAGAGCGGCTCTTGATTCAGAAGGAAATATGAACATTGAAGCAAACAAGTGGGCGATTCCAGGAGGTTTTGTTCAAGACGATGAAACTGGCTTTCAAGCAGCTAAACGAGAGTTAGAAGAAGAGACGAATATCTCTGGAATCCATATCAAACAATTTGGTGTTTACGACAAACCAGGCCGCGATCCTAGAGGTTGGATCATCTCGAACGCTCATTATGCGATTGTTCCTGATACGTATCTATCGCTAAGAAAAGCACAAGATGATGCAGCTGATATTGAATTATTCTCTATAAAAGATGTAATGGATCTGGAGTTAGCCTTCGATCATAAGCAAATCATTGCAGATGCGATTCAAGTGATCACAAACGATCTATTGCAAACAACTGTAGCTAAGAATTTCTTACCTGATAACTTTACGTATTCTGAACTTCAGGCTGTTTTAAAAACCGTAACGAATGATCCTGCGATTTTGAGTGATCAATCATTTTCAAGAAAGATAAAATCTCTCCCTTTTATTCAAGAAGTACAAGGAAAAACAACAACAAGAACGTCAAAGAGAGCAACAAAACTTTATACATTCATAGAGATGGATGTAATAAAGCCAATCTATACAGCACGTTATTAATTGAATTTTTTTAATGATAATAATTAACGAATTGTTAATAGTTAACTAAACACAATTAGGAGGCAATTATTATGAAAAAAGCGTTGATCAATATTGACTACACATTTGATTTTGTGGCAGATGAAGGTGCACTAACTTGTGGGAGACCAGGTCAGGATATTGAAAATGAGATTACTTCTATTACGGAACAATTTATTAATAACGGTGATTTTGTTGTGTTTGCCATAGATCAGCATCATACCGATGATAAGTTTCATCCAGAAAACGAGCTTTTTCCTCCGCATAACATTGAGGGTACACCAGGTCGAGAGCTTTATGGAAATCTTCAAAAAGTCTATGAAACACATAAAACGAAATCAAATGTTTATTGGATGGATAAGACCCGATACAGTGCCTTCGCAGGTACAGATCTATTAATGAAGCTTCGTGAACGTGGTATTACAGAGGTTCACATCGTAGGAGTGTGCACAGACATCTGCTGTCTTCATACAGCTGTTGATGCTTACAATGCCGGACTTAAGATCGTTGTTCATGAAAAAGCAGTAGCGAGCTTTAACCAAGCAGGGCATGAGTGGGCATTAGGGCATTTTAAGAGCTGTTTGAACGCAAAAGTTATCTAAATCATTCTCTTGGAGGTAATGAAAATGAACAATAAATATGCTGATGATAGTTTAACGCTGCACACAGATCTTTACCAGATTAATATGGCGGAAACGTACTGGGAGGACAATATCCATAACAAGATGGCCGTTTTTGAAGTGTTCTTTCGTAAACTTCCTTTCGGGAACGGATATGCAGTATTTGCAGGATTAGAAAGAATCATTGATTATCTGAAGAATTTTAAGTTTACAACAAGCGATATCGATTACCTTCGGGAGGAACTAGGGTACAGAGAGGATTATTTGGAGTATCTGCAGCAAGTGAAATTTACGGGGACCGTTCGCTCTATGGTGGAGGGAGAATTGGTCTTTGCAAACGAACCAATCATACGAATAGAAGCACCATTAGCAGAAGCTCAGCTTATTGAAACAGCTATGTTAAATATCGTAAACTATCAGACACTTATCGCCACAAAAGCATCCCGCATTAAACAAGTAGTTGGAGAAGAACGAGTGATGGAATTTGGAACACGCAGAGCACAAGAGATGGATGCAGCAATTTGGGGGACGAGGGCCGCGTTTATCGGTGGTATTGAAGCGACGTCTAATGTCAGAGCAGGAAAACGGTTCGGTATACCAGTCGCAGGTACACATGCTCATGCACTCGTCCAAACGTATCGCGATGAATATACGGCATTTCATAAATATGCCCAACGTCACAAAGATTGTGTGTTCTTAGTCGATACGTATGATACTTTGCGATCAGGAGTTCCTACTGCAATTAAGGTTGCTAAAGAACTAGGAAACAAGATCAACTTTAAAGGGATTCGTCTAGATAGTGGAGATCTTGCTTACCTATCAAAAGAGGCAAGAAAGATGCTTGACGAGGCTGGTTTTACAGATACAAAGATTATCGCTTCAAATGATCTAGATGAGAATACGATAATAAACCTAAAAGCGCAAGGTGCGAAGATCGATTCATGGGGAATTGGTACAAAAACTAATTACTGCTTATGACCAGCCAGCTTTAGGAGCAGTCTACAAACTCGTCTCTATTGAAGACGAACAAGGCAATATGGTAGACACGATTAAAATCAGTGGAAATCCAGAAAAAGTAACGACTCCTGGTTTGAAAAAAGTTTATCGAATCATCAATACACAGAATAATAAATCTGAAGGCGACTACATTGCGCTGGAGAATGAAACGCCTCAAGAAGAGTCTAGACTTAAAATGTTTCATCCTGTTCATACGTTTATTAGTAAATTTGTAACGAACTTTAAAGCTAAAGAACTTCATCAAGATATTTTTGTTGAAGGTAATATTGTCTATGAAACTCCTACTCTAAAAGAGATACAGATCTTTGCAAAAGAAAACCTCGAAGTGTTATGGGACGAATACAAACGTACGATGCATCCCGAGGAGTATCCAGTTGATCTTAGTCAAGCATGCTGGGACAACAAGATGAAGAATATTCAAGACGTGCAAACTAAAGTATTGTCATTAATTGAAGAAGGAGAATCTCACAATGGGTAAGATTGGAATCTATGGATCATCTTTTGACCCTATAACGAATGTACATCTATGGACCGCTAGTACCGTTGCACATCGCTGTAAACTAGACAAAGTGATCTTTCTTCCATGCTCAAGTAAACGAAAAGATAAAACGATGAAGACGTCTGATACCCATCGTTGGGAGATGCTTCAGCTTGCAATCTCAAATAATCAAACATTTATTGCCGATGATCACGAGATGCTTCAAGAAGCTTGGGAAGTATACACGTATTACACGATGGAACATTTTAAACAAAAATATCCTGATGATGAAGTGTACTTTATTATGGGAGCAGATCTGTTGGTTGATATTGCAAATGGTAAGTGGAAGTATGATGAAGAGTTAATTGCGAGCAATAAATTTATTGTGATGGCAAGAGACGAGATCAATATGGTCAAAACGATCTCGCGTTCACCCATACTAAGAAATCATGATGATGGCACAAAATTTCATCTAATCGATAAAGGGCTGTCTATGGAAATCAGCAGCACCTATATACGCGATGAATTTTCTAAGGGTGGAGAACCAAGGTATCTGTTGCCTGATGCATGTTATGAATATATAAAAAAACATGAACTGTACTCTTCATGACGAGTGGTGCAATCCTAACAACAGCTGATTTTAAGAAGGTACTCTGCGAAGTACCTTAGAGTCAGCTGTTTTTTGCATTTTATTAAATATTTTAAAAAGAAGTTAACTTTCAGCTATTTTTGGAAAAAATATAAATAAACTAGTGAAAGATGCAAAAAACGTTTACGGGACTATTGATTTAGGGAAGAGCCTTATAAATACCTTATGAGCGTATGGAGGATTATAGATGGCTACCGTAATAAAAGGAGAATACAAACACGTGAACTGTGATAGTGAATATGGCACATTAAAGAAAGTGATTGTGTGTGAACCGAGATATATGAAGATCGATGAAATAATCAACGAAACACAGCGCCATTTTGCAAAAGACAACATCAACATGAAACGAGCGATGAAACAGCATCAGCACTTCGTGGATACGATGAAAGCAAACGGTGTAGACGTTTATAAACTTCCTGCGATGGAGAAGTTCCCTGAACAAGTTTTCACGCGTGATATTGGGTTTACAATCGGTGAAACGGTATTCGTATCACGGATGGGAAGCAATATTCGCGATGGAGAAGAGAAAGTATTACGAAACTGGTTATTAGAACATCAGATTAATCTTTCTTTGATCGAGGGGGACCGTATTGAAGGCGGAGATGTAATCGTGCATGGTGATACCGTTTATATCGGGGTGAGTGGCAGAACGTCTGAGGAAACCATTCAAGAACTTCAATCGCAGCTGCCTCATATGAATGTCGTGGCTGTGCCATTTGATCCCATTTATCTGCATCTAGATTGTGTTTTTAACATTTTGTCTGAAAAAGATGCTTTAATCTATAAACATGCATTTGCGGAGAAAGACTATCAGTTTTTAGCCTCAAAATTTAATGTAATTGAAGTAGAGAAAGAAGAACAATTCACGATGGGTACGAACGTTTTATCAATTGGAAACAAAAAGGTTTTGAGCCTTCCTGTAAACAAGAATGTTAATGCAGCACTGAGAGAGAGAGGATACGACGTTCTAGAAGTCGATATCTCTGAAATCATAAAATCAGGTGGTTCGTTCCGCTGCTGTTCGATGCCGTTATATCGAGAAGAGATGCATTAAACCGTTCACAAGTAGTCTTTGCCAGAGGGCAAAGGCTTTTTTGTTGTTTTCTAAACGCTCGATGGATTTAGCTAATAATACTCTAGCTAGCGGACACAAATAAGGGTGCTTTTTACCACATTTGTTTTCTTACCTGTTGATGTGATTGAACGATTAGACTATTTTTGTCCATTTGAGTTATAAGAGTATGTGCTTAGTGGCTTATCGGCGAAAGTTACGCTCTATCAGGTGAAAAGCGCATGATCAAAGGCGAATGGCCAGGCATCTCAGGTGGTCCTGAGCACTTCTCAGGTGATCACACCATATTTACCGGTGAACGCGTAATAATTATAAAAACACGTACCGTAAAACATATAATAACTGCTTAACACACTTTTTTGAATAATGATTGAAGTGCAAGCTGCATGCTTTCATCATGCACTATATTCTAAAGCAACAATCTTTTATACAAGAGCCTTTCTCAAGGAAATTGTTTATGATTCTTTGTAGGTACAAAGCTATAAACTGTATATTTTAGACATATTTTTAATCCTGCAGGGTAAAGAGTACTATTCTTTGACCTAGGAGGCTATGTGATGAGAGCAGTGACTTTTCAAGGTGCGAAAGATATTCAGGTTAAAAATGTTGAGGATCCTATCATCCAAAAGAAAGATGATATTATCGTCCGTATTACATCAACAGCTATTTGTGGTTCAGATCTGCATATCTACCAAGGAGCATTACCTGCGGCAAAAGATTACGTGATCGGACATGAACCGATGGGAATCGTTGAAGATGTCGGACAGGATGTAACGAGAGTAAAAAAGGGTGATCGTGTAGTGCTTCCTTTTAATATCTCTTGCGGACATTGTTTTTATTGTAATCACGAGATGGAGAGTCAATGTGATCACTCAAACGGAAATCAAGCAGTTGATACAGGAGCGTATTTTGGTTTTACCGAAAGATATGGAAATTATCCAGGTGGCCAAGCTGAACTACTCAGAGTGCCCTATGGTAACTTTATGCCTTTTGTTATCCCTGAACATTGCGAACTTGAGGATGAATCTCTTTTATTTATGTCGGATGTATTGCCGACCGCCTATTGGAGCGTTGAGAACTCCGGTATGAAGGAAGGAGATACCGTAGCTGTTCTGGGATGTGGTCCAGTAGGATTAATGGCTCAAAAATTTGCTTGGATGAAAGGTGCTAAACGTGTAATAGCCATTGATAATATTCCGTATCGTTTAAATCATGCAGCGATGAAAAATAAATCAGAAGTGTATAACTTTGATGATTTTGATAACATGGGTGCACACATAAAAGAAATTACAGGTGGAGGTGCGGATGTTGTCATTGATTGTGTAGGAATGGATGGCAAGGAATCAGTCATTGAAAAAGTGGAACAGAAACTGAAACTACAAGGTGGCACGTTGAGTGCGTTTGAGATAGGACTAAACGCGGTTCGTAAGTTTGGAACCATTCAGCTTACAGGTGTATATGGATCCATGTACAACATGTTCCCACTTGGAAATATATTTGAGAGAAATGTTACATTGAAGATGGGACAAGCACCCGTGATTCATTACATGCCAATGCTCTTTGATAAGATCATGAACAATGAGTTTGATCCCACCGAAATTATTACACACAGAGTACCATTAGAAAATGCGGGTGAGGCATATAAGACGTTTAACGATCACGAAGATGAATGTATAAAGGTTGTTCTTAAGCCTTAGTTGCAAGAATTTAAATAAGGAACTTGGATTTCCAAGTTCCTTTCTATATTTCTATTTGTGAATTTTCTTCCTCAGTCGTTACAGCAGTACTCTGAAGGGGAAGTACGATGGTGAAGGTCGTGATACTATCATCTGATGAACAGCTTATGGACCCGTTATGCTTTTCAATAATTTTCTTGCACACGAAAAGGCCTATACCCGTGCCTAATTCTTTTGTTGTAAAGAATGGCTCGAAGATCGTACTGATTGTTTCGGGTGGAATAGCTGGGCCGTTATTAGAAATAGTAATATGTACGTTATCATTATCTTCAATCTTGCTAAAAATCATGATTCGACGATTCTGTCTCATTTGACGCAGTGCATCGATCGAGTTCATGATGAGATTTAGCAGTACTTGTTTCAACTCGTCCTTGTGTGCCCGCAAAGTAATCGTAGGATCGATACGCGGAATGACCGTAACGTCTGCATCCACTAAACTTGGATACATGAAATCTAGAATATCTGTGAATAAATCTTCTAAAGCAAAATCCTCCGCTTCCCGTTCTTGAACCCCTTTTCTTGAGGCATGAAGAAATTGAGAGATACGAAAGTTCAATTGTGTTAATTCGTGACTGATGATATCAATGTATTTCATGCTTGGGTTCTCTTGCTGAATGAGTTTCACGAAACCCATTACTGCGGTCAGAGGATTTCTGAACTCATGCACAAAACTAGATGACATCTGTCCTAAAATGGTTAACCGTTCTTTGTGACTTTGATCGATGAATACTGTTTTTTCCTCAATCTCAATATCCTTCAGCTCCGTATACTTCTTAACGGCATGATATAAAAACTCATCAAAAAGAGAATTGATCGTTTCAATCACAGGCTGCAACTGTTCAATGGATATACCAGAGCCAGTCACGAAACGGACGATCTCACTTCGTCCTAGGTTCACATTGTATACAAATTCACCTATATTGATCTTAGCTTCTAACCGCTGAACAGCGACTCCATGGGCGAGGTGCATAATTTCTTTAGGAGATAGTTTACGTCGTAAGGATTGTTTAACTAGCTCAACCATATGTAAGGCATTCTCTGTTACTTTTTCTTTATGTATATCATGATTTGAAATCACGATTCTCTGGTGCCAATCATGTAAGTAAGTAGGCAAGTTATCATCCATATATGTGATTAGACTTTCTGTTATGTCCACCGCTCGCACCTCTTTCAACATTAAAATCATGGAAAGAATAAAATATGAATCAGCCAACGTTTGTTATATAAAAGTATTTATACTACATATAGTAATGGAAATATAGACGAAATGCCATATGCAGTTTACATTTTTTTCATTAAATTATGAAAATAGGTAGGTAAATCGACACGAGACCACGAAAACTATCATAAACCTCCAGTCTTTACTTCTTCTTTATGAATGAATACTATCCTTTAAAAAATTTCTGACTATTCTAAATATATTTTATGTAATTTCATATTGTGAAATTTTGAGATTGTACAAGTCTGCCTTTTTCAATACGATGAACGCATATTGAAAGGGGTGGTAGCTAAGCTGACTTCAACTAAATCGTATCCGTTTGAGGGGGAGAATTGGTGATCTCATCTGTTCAAAAAATTTCAAGGATATTAAACTGCTTCACAAAAGATGAACCAGCACTAGGAAACTTGCAGATTGCTGAAAAACTTAACATGAATGCGAGCACGGTTCATCACTTAATTCGTACACTTTGCTCAGAAGGCATTCTGATTCAAGACAGTCAAAAAAAATATAGATTAGGATGGAAATTGCTAGAATGGAGCAATCACGTCATGTATCAGCAAGACATCAACACGGAAGCACTGCCATTGTGCGAAGGTCTTGTCAGAAGGTTTAACACAACCGTACATATCGGAATGCTAGATCGTGGTGAAGTGCGCTTCGTTCTCAGAGTAGCTTCTTCAAATTCAGTAGCAGTCCCCACTTTTATAGGCGATACAAAACCTGCATATTGTACAAGCACAGGAAAAGTGTTGCTAGCTTTTAACCCCTCCATGATTAAGCCGACCATATCAAGGGGATTGCTTCGCCGCGCTCCTAATACCATTACATGTGTTGAAAAATTAAAGTATGAGCTTGATGTTATTCGAACAAATGGTTATGCCATCAGCAATAATGAAAACGAAATGGGCTTGTATGGAATTGCTGCTCCTATTAAGTCTTATACAGGACAAATCATTGCTGCCCTTAATATGGTTGGACCAGTATCCTATATGCTCGGGCAAGATACGCCTTCAATGATACATCATGTCGTAAAAACAGCGGAGTCAATCTCAAAAGAACTCGGTTTTATTAGCGTTTTATGATAGCGCTTACATAAATAATAGGGAGTTGATAGGGATGAAAAAGTTAAGAATTATAATGACTGTTTTGTTGGCATTATTTCTTTTAACATCCTGCAGCAGCGGAGCGAAGGATTCCGCAAGTTCAGGGGATGCGTCTTCTGATGGAAAGGCATACACGTTCAAACTAGCGCATATCACACCGCCATCACACATGTGGCATAAAGCTGCAGAGAAATTTAAAGAAGAGCTATCTAAACGTTCAGATGGAAGGATTGAGCTTGAGATCTATCCATCCTCTCAGCTTGGAAGTGAAGCGGACATGATGCAGCAAATTGAATCGGGTTCTGTTGATTTTGGTTTTATTACAGCAGCCTATACAAGTTCCCGTTCACCATCTTTCGCTGCGTGGTTTGCACCTTATGCGTTTGAAGATCTAGAGGCAGCACATAAGGAGAGACAGTCAGAACCTGCAAAAAAGATCCTCGCAACACTAGATGAGCAAGGAATCACAGGATTGGATTATCTTTTTGCTGGTCAGCGCGTCATGTTGTTTAAAGACAAGGATGTTCAAAAACCTGAAGATATGAAAGGGTTAAAACTTCGTGTAACACCAAGTCCGCCAATGCAGGATTTCTACAAATCCACTGGTGCATCAACAGAAGGACTGCCTCTTCCTGAGGTATACTCAGCTGTTCAGACAGGTGTAATCGATGGAATGGACATGGATTTGGATGCAGCGATTACAAACAAGTACTATGAAGTTGCAAAGTATGGAGCGGTTACAAATCATATGGTATGGCCGGCAGTAGCCATGGTTAACAAAAAAACGTTCGAAGGTATGTCAGAAGAAGACCAGAAGATTGTGCGTGAATCTTTAGAAGCTGCAGCAGATTATGCGGTTGAAACCCGTTCTGGTCAAGAAGAAGAGTTTAAGAAAGAATTAGCAGACAATGGAATGAAAATCTATGATATTGACCCAGAACTATTCAAGCCTTATATAGAAGAATTTGATAAAAAATACGGACCGACTGACCCTCTTATTCAAGAATTTATTGATTCAGTAAGAAAGTAGATTGAGAGATTGGTGTGGTTTAAATGAAGATTAATTACGACAGAGATATCAATCCAAGTATCAAGCCTCCTATTAATGGAGGAAGCGGCATGATACAGAGTCTTAGTAACGGAATTTGTAAGGTGGAAAAATTTCTTGCTGCGATTCTCATGTTTGCTTTAGCAGTGATCGTCGCCGTCTCAGTGGCATTTCGCTACTTTTTGAATGCACCATTATCTTGGTCAGGTGAAGTTGCTGTATTTCTATTGATTTGGATTAGTTTTATTGGAGGCAGTCTAGGGCTTAAGTACAATTCTCAGGCTGCTGTGACGCTATTACTTGATTATTGCCCGCAAAGAGTAAAAATGTGGATAGCGGTGTTCAGTCAGATATTCATTATGATCTTTTTAGTTTTGATTTTGTCGTACACGTACAGATGGATATTGTCAGACGGGGTCGCTTTTCAAAAATCCACCGCTATTTTGCTTCCGATGTGGATTCCTTACAGTGCTGTTCCGATGGGTTTAACGTTTGCATGCGTCCATGTACTGGCTCAATTTGTTCACGTTATTAAAACAAAGGGGGCAGAGCTATGATAACTGCTCTTATCATAGGGATATTTATCCTGTTTTTATTGATGGGTATTCCGATTTCACTCGTATTAGGCATGATTACCGTCGTTTATTTTTTCCTGAATGGGAACACGGCTTTATTAGATTCAACACCAATGAGACTATATTCGGGTCTTGATAATTTTGGTTTGCTTGCAATTCCGTTGTTCATGCTTGCCGGAGAACTGATGAACGGAGGAGGAATTACAACTCGTCTTGTGAAATTTGCAAAAGTTTTTGTTGGTCATGTACGTGGCGGACTTGCTTATGTAACGGTCGTTGCTAACATGTTCTTGGCCTCTATATTAGGTTCTGCAAACGCACAAGCTGCCATGATGAGTAAAATCATGGTTCCTGAGATGGAGAGAGAAGGGTATTCCAGAGAGTTTTCTTCATCCTTGACACTAGCTTCATCTATCATTGCACCCATTATTCCACCAAGTATGATCTTTATCATTTACGGGACGCTGTCTGGAACATCCATCGGCGGACTGTTTATGGCAGGGATTGTTCCAGGGGTGATCTACGGAGCAGGATTTATCAGTGTGATCGCATATATGGGATATAAATATAAATTTCCTAAAAGTAAAAGAGCAACTGGAAAAGAAATGTGGGAAAGCACGGTTAAAGTTCTGCCAGCGCTTTTAGTACCGTTCGTTATTATTTTTGGTATCTTATCTGGTGCATTTACGGCAACTGAATCTGCGGCGGTAGCTTGCGTGATCGCATTCTTAGTAGGTGTTTTCTTTTATCGGGAACTTAGATGGACGTCGATTCCTCAAATCTTGATCAACACTGTAGTCAGCACAGCTACGGTTACATTCTTAATTGCAATGGCTAATATTTTTGGCTGGTTAATTGCTTTTGAACAGCTTCCGCAAGTTTTTGCAGACAGCATGTTATCTATTTCTGAGAACCCGTTTGTTTTTCTTCTCTTGGTCAATGTCATGCTGTTGTTTGTCGGAATGCTGCTGGATGGGATTGCCGCTTTAATCATCTTAGTTCCCGTTTTTATGCCGCTAGTGACTTCGTTTGAGATCGATCCGATTCACTTTGGTGTAATCATTTGCATCAACTTAACGATTGGTCTTTTAACGCCACCTGTTGGAACTGGGCTATTTATCGTATCATCCATTGCTGAAGTGCGTTTTGAAAAGTTAGTAAAATCATCTGCGCCTTTTTTAGTCGCGGCCATTGCAATTCTGTTCTTAATCACATACTTAGAAGACGCCGTTCTTTGGATTCCAAGGATGATCGGTCTTTAAAAGAAATAGAGCCTTATATGAGGGCTCTATTTTAATTCCAAAGTTATGAATCCACGAGTTTTCCCATTCCATCCAGAGATTTTACCCCTCAATTCACGAGTTTTGATGTTTTATCCGCGAGTCTACATGTCCGGACAAAATACGACAAGATTAGTACTGACATTTGATCTATAATTTCACCACCTCTACTTCAGCCATGAATAAAATTTTCTGGTAATTTCATAATGTGAAATTACAGCATTGAGAGTTGTAAGCGCTTACTTATATAGTTGAAACAAACTAAAACATGATTCATAGAGGAGGCATATGGAATGGGAATTAGAACTGGTGCTCAATATATTCAAGCATTGAAATCTCGTTCACCAGAAATTTGGTTAGAGGGCAGGAGAGTAACAGATGTAGTGAACGAACCTGTTTTTAAGCAGCCAATTCAAGAGATCGCGAAACTGTACGACATGCAGCACAATCCACAATATCAAGATTCCATTACACATATTTGCAATGAGACGGGTGAGCGAATCAACAACGCATTTTTACACCCGACAACCTATGAAGAATTGATGGCAAGAAGTCAGTTATTTGAAATCTACGCAAAATCTACTTTTGGGCTCATGGGGCGAACTCCCGACTTCCTGAACGTCGTTGTAACCGGTATGGCACACAATGGCTGGTTCCTCGATCAATACAATCCGGAATGGTCTGTAAATATAAAAAACTACTTTAACTACATAAGAGATAATGATCTGTTTTTAACACATGCAATCATTAACCCGCAAAACGACCGAAGTAAAAACTCACATGGACAAAAGGATATGTACACACATCTAGGTGCTGTTGAAGAAACGCCTGATGGTTTGATCGTTAGGGGAGCAAAAATGCTCGCTACATTAGCACCAATTACAGATGAAGTCATCATCTACTCGTTCCCAGGCTTCGCACCTGGAGACGAGCGTTATGCCCTTGCATTTGCAGTGCCTGTGGATACGCCAGGACTCAAGCTCATATGCCGTGAACCGATGCAGGACGGCAAGCGATCACAGTTTGATCATCCACTCGCTTCAAGATTTGAAGAGATGGATGCATTGCTCGTCTTTAATGACGTACTTGTACCTTGGGATCGCGTGTTTCTTTATAACAATGTGGAAGCAGCGAACCTTTTGTATCCGAAGACAGGCATTGCTCAGCAGCCTGCTCATCAGTCAGGTGTAAGAGGATATGTGAAACTAGCATTTGCTACAGAAGTCGCTTGTAAGCTAGCAGACTCAATTGGTGTAGATGGGTACTTGAATGTACAAAACGACTTAGGTGAACTTGTGCAGAACGTGGAAGTTATTCGCTCTTTATTGCGAGTAGCAGAGTATGAGTATGAAACAACATCATCTGGCGAAGTGATGCCAAATGCGGCAGCCCTTGAGACCATTCGCGGAATGCTTCCTAAAATGTATCCAAGAGCGATCGAGGTCATCCAAATTATCGGTGCTGGCGGGTTGCTCATGTCACCGACTGGGAATGACTTTAACGCTCCAGAAATCCGAAGTGAGATTGATAAGTACTATTTAGGCCGTGACGGTGTGGACTCTCTTGAACGCGTTAAGCTGTTCAAGCTTGCATGGGATCTGTGCGGTGAAGCTTTCGGGCAGCGACTTGTGCAATATGAGCGCTATTATACGGGAGATCCAATCCGTAAGAGAGCCATCTTCTATAACGGTTATAAAAGAAAAGCAAAGTTCGCTATGGTCGATGAAGCACTTTCCGTAACAAATGAATTCGTGAAGGACCAGCCTAAGCTGGCTAAATAAAGGGAGGTAATTGTAATGAGTACAACGACATTAAAATCTTTTAACTTATTAAAATGGATCGACGAAAACAAAGATTTGCTCAAGCCACCAGTTAACAACAAAGTGATCTGGCAGGATTCCGAATTTATCGCCATGATCTTAGGTGGTCCGAACAAAAGACGTGATTTTCACGTGGACCCTTCTGATGAGTTCTTTTATCAGATCAAAGGCAGCTGTTATGTGGAGATCATTAATAAACACGGCAAGCGTGAAGTGGTTGAAGTAAAAGAAGGAGACGTGTTCATGCTGCCGGCGATGGTTCCTCATTCGCCGCATCGTGTGGCTAATTCTTATGGTCTTGTAATTGAGCGTAAACGTGCACAAGGTGAGCTTGAAGACTTCGTTTGGTTCTGTGACCGCTGTGATTCTGAGATGCATCGCGTGACGGTTCAATTAAGTGATATTGAGAAACAAGTAAAAGAAGCAATTCACAGTTTTAATTCCAATGAACGTGTCCGCTTGTGTAAAGATTGCGGTTATCAGATGCCAGAGAACGTGGAGGAATGGAAGTGCTAAGAATTGACTTTCACACACATATCATTCCAGAGTCGTTTCCTGACTTTGCCGAAAAATATGGTGGAGAAAGGTGGCCGGTGTTAAACAGGACGTGTACCTGCGGCGCAGCCATTATGGTAGGAGGCAAGAACTTTAGAGATGTAACGGACCAAGTATGGGATCCAAAGAAACGGATCGATGACATGGATCGTGAAGGGGTAGACATTCAAGTGCTATCCCCGATCCCTGTAACATTCTCGTACTGGGCGCCGCCAGAACAAGCCGAAGCGATGGCCAAAATCCAGAACGACTTTATTGCTGAAACAGTCAATGAATATCCAGACCGCTTTGCTGGTCTTGGGACTGTGCCGATGCAGGATGCTAAGACTGCGATACGGGAGATGGATCGCTGTATGAACGAGCTTGGACTTCATGGAATCGAGATCGGAACAAATATAAATGGACAGAATCTCGATCATCCTGACTTTATTCCGTTTTTTGAGATGGCGGAGAAGTGGGAAGTACCGCTCTTTATTCATCCGTGGGAAACGCTCGGAAAAGAGCGTATGCCGAACCATAATTTCATGTACACGATCGGGATGCCGAGTGAAACCGCTTTAGCCGCAGCATCTTTAATCTGGAGCGGTATGATGGAGAAATTTCCTAAACTAAAAATTTGTTTTGCACATGGTGGTGGTTCGTTTCCTTACTTAATGCCCCGTCTTGACCAGGGGTGGCAAGTGTGGCCGCATTTAAGGCTTACTACACATCCGCCAAGTCATTATGCCAAGCAGTTTTATTTTGATTCGTTAAATTACGATCCAATGAATATTCGCTATATGATGGAGCGATTCGGTTCAGACAAGATCTTTATGGGTTCAGATTATCCGTTTCTATTGCGTGAAGTGAATCCCGGAAAAGTTTTAGATGAAACGCTTGAGCTAACGGATGCACAGCGTAAAGCAATGCTTGGTGGAAACGCAGCTGAGTTTTTAGGTCTTGAAAAACGAAAGCGGGGTGCAGCCGTTGCAAGTCATACAAACACCGGAGGATAAGCTTCAAAGTCTAGGTCTTGTACTACCAGAGGTGCGGCCAGCTGTCGGTAACTATGTAGGTTGTGTACGAGTTGGGAACTTACTGTTTACAGCGGGACAAGGTGTCGATCAATACCACGGTAAGCTAGGAAAAGATTTATCGGTAGAAGAAGGCTATGCAGCTTCTCGCCAGTCCATGTTAAATCTCTTAGCAGTCGTTCAACACGAGCTTGGGAGTTTAAACAAAGTGAAGAAGGTTGTGAAGCTGTTAGGCTTTGTAAACTGTACAGAGGATTTTACGGATCAGCCAAAAGTCATCAACGGAGCATCAGATCTACTTGTTGCTGTTTTTGGTGAGAGAGGTAAACATGCTAGATCAGCCGTAGGCATGGCACAGCTACCTGGTGGAACAGCCATTGAGATTGAGATGATCCTTGAGATTGAAGACGAAAAGGGGAATTAGCTTATGAAACCTGAAACCCTGACACAACAAGTAAAAGTGAATAATGCAAAACTGTTCATTGACGGAGAATATGTTGATGCTCTCTCAGGAGATACCTTTGAATCTATTAATCCAGCAACAAACCAGAGATTAGCACTCGTTGCGAACGGCAGTGAACAAGATGCGAAACGTGCCATCCAATCTGCCAAAAATGCCTATGATAGCGGCGTTTGGAGTAAGATGCCTGTTGAGGATCGGTCTGATATTCTTTGCCGAATGGCGGATCTTATCATGAAAAATGTAGATGAACTGGCAATGGTTGAAACCCTCGATGTTGGAAAACCCATTAAAGAGAGCAGAGGGTTCGATATTCCAAGAGCTGCGTCAAATTTCCGCTTTTTTGCTGAGATGTCTAAATATATGGTCAGTGAACATTATGACAAGCATAACATCATGTCATATGCCAAATACAGTCCAGCAGGAGTAACAAGTCTTATCATCCCTTGGAATCTACCATTTATGCAGATGACTTGGAAAGCATCAGCGGCCCTTGCTGCAGGAAATACCGTTGTCATCAAACCTGCGTCATATACACCACTATCTGCTGTCATGTTTGGAGATATTGCTAATGAAGCAGGACTTCCTCCTGGTGTCTTAAACATTATTACAGGACCAGGAAGTACGATGGGAAGTGCGATGACAACAGATCCGAACGTGCGTCGCATTTCGTTTGTTGGAGAATCAAGTACAGGAAAAACAATCATGAAGAACGCTGCTGAGAATCTGATTCCTGTCTCCCTGGAATTAGGAGGGAAATCAGCCAATATCGTTTTTGAAGATGCAGATTTAGATGAAGCGGTAAAAGGTTCGATCGATGCCATCTATCGAAATCAAGGAGAAATCTGTCTTGCTGGATCACGTCTTCTTCTACAAGAGAGCATCTATGATCAATTCATGGAAAAGTTTGTAGCTGCGGTTAAACAAATAAAAATCGGTGATCCGACTCTTGAGGACACAGACATGGGAGCACTTGTTTCTAAAAATCATTTGGAAACCGTAGAAGCCTATGTAGACATAGGTGTAAAAGAGGGAGCCAAGCTCGCTTGCGGTGGTAGACGGATAACAAATATTGGTGATGGAAACTTCTATGAACCCACCGTTTTATATGACGTGAACAATAAATGGCGTGTGGCTCAAGAAGAGATATTCGGACCCGTTCTCGTTGTTATTCCATTCAAAACAGAAGATGAGGCGGTTTCTATCGCGAATGATTCCCAATATGGTCTTGCTGGCGTAGTGTGGACAAATGATATTCGTCGGGCACAGCGGGTTTCAGCTGCAGTTGATTCAGGTCTGCTCTGGATCAACTGTTGGTACATAAGAGATCTGCGAACACCTTTTGGTGGTTCAAAAGCCAGCGGGATCGGACGTGAAGGTGGAAGGCACAGCTTTGAATTTTATTCAGAGGCGAAGACGATCACGATGAAGCTATAAATTTTTGTATTGAAAACGTGATTGGATAACAGTCGCGTTTTGCTCTTTGATAAAAGAAGGGAGGAAACAGACATGCAACAACAGATCATTTCTAAATTAACAACAGAGCTGATAGAAGCAGAAGAAAAATTAGCACCTGTAGAACCTCTATCTGCACGTTTTCCTGAACTCTCGGTTAAAGACTCTTATCATATTCAGCTGCAATGGGTGGAAAGGAAACTTGAAGAAGGACGAGTGATCATCGGAAAAAAAGTAGGATTAACGAGTAAAGCGATGCAGGATATGCTTGGAGTCGACGAACCGGATTACGGTCATCTGCTCGATCACATGAAGGTTTCTACAGGTACCGTCCTTTCTAGAAAGGATTTTATAAAGCCAAAAGTTGAAGCAGAGATTGGCTTTATCTTAAAAGATGATTTGCAAGGTCCAAACGTTACCTATATAGATGTGCTGATGGCGACTGAGGCTCTAGTGCCCACATTAGAGATCATAGATAGCAGGATAGAAGATTGGAAGATAAAGTTGGTAGATACGGTTGCAGATAACGGTTCATCAGCAAGAGCAGTTGTTGGTAAACCTTTTTATGAAATTGATCAGATCGATCTTAGGATGCTAAGTATGACGCTGATAATGAACGGTGAGATCAGAGCAACAGGGGCTGGAGCTGCTGCACTCGGTCATCCGGCACATGCTGTTGCTTGGCTCGCTAACAAACTAGCAGACTATGATATGTCATTAAAAGCAGGTGAGCTGATTCTGCCAGGAGCTCTATCAAGTGCGATCGATCTAGAGTCAGGCGATGAAGTGACTGCCACATTTGGAAAGCTAGGCTCTGTAAGCATCTCGTTTTGTGAATAAAATTCAGCAAAGAAAGGATCAGCCATAGTGAAAAAAATAAAGGCGGCGATTATTGGTTCTGGCAATATTGGGACAGATTTAATGTATAAACTGCAAAGAAGCGATGATCTTGAACTTACAGCGATGTTCGGGATCGATATGGAATCGGATGGGCTTAGGCGTGCGAATTCTGCTGGATACCGAGTGTTTACAAATGGCATTGATGACTTTGTAAAAAGGCCAGATTTAGCTGATATTGTGTTTGATGCAACTTCGGCTAAAGCTCATCTTCGTCATGCACAACTTTTAAAAGATATGGGAAAGACAGTGATAGATCTTACTCCTGCGGCGATTGGCCCCTTCGTATGTCCTCCTGTTAATTTTAGTGAACATATAGATTCACAGAACATTAATATGATCACATGCGGCGGACAAGCAACGATTCCGATTATCCATGCGATTAATTCTGTTGCAGATGTTTCTTATGGAGAGATCGCTGCAACGATATCGTCATCAAGTGCAGGACCAGGAACACGTGCGAATATCGATGAATTTACACTAACTACGAGGCGCGGAATTGAGGAAGTCGGTGGAGCCCAGAGAGGAAAAGCGATCATCATCTTAAATCCAGCAGATCCTCCTATTCTGATGAGGTCGACCATATATTGTGAAGTAAAAGAGATGGACGAAGCTAGAATACGAACAGCCATCTTTGACATGGAAAACAGCGTTAAAAGCTATGTACCTGGATACAGGTTAAAGAATGAACCTCTTTTCGATGGTGATCGGGTAACGGTTATTGTTGAAGTTGAAGGAGCTGGCGATTACTTTCCGAGCTATGCAGGAAATTTAGACATCATGACCTCAGCAGCAAAACAAGCTGGTGAAATGGTCGCGAAACGTTTGCTAGGCACGTTCAACATGGATAAGGCGGTGACAGCCAATGATGCGTAACAGCTCGCTGTCTCTAAAATTTACGGAAGTCTGTCTGCGTGATGGCAGTCACGTCATGTCGCATCAGTTCACAGAAAAACAAGTATACGATGCTGCAAAGTCACTCGATGAAGCAGGTATGCATTACATCGAGGTCAGCCACGGCGATGGATTAGGCGGATCGACCCTACAGTATGGAAGGTCACTTGTGGATGAGATGAAGTTAATAGAGACAGCGGCTGGAGTGTGTAAACATGCAAAAGTTGCCGTCCTTTTGATTCCGGGAATTGGAACCGTACATGAATTGAAAAAAGCGCATGAGTTAGGAGCAAGTCTAGTTCGTGTCGCAACACATGTAACAGAAGCGGATGTTTCAGCGCAACATATTCATATGGCTCGAGAACTTGGAATGGATGTATTTGGGTTCTTAATGATGGCCCATTCGGCTCCTGTTGAAAAGCTTGTTGAACAAGCAAAGTTGATGGAGTCCTATGGCGCGCAAGGTGTTTATGTAACCGACTCTGCAGGAGCACTGCTGCCATTTGAAGTAAAAGATAGAATCTCAGCATTACGTGAATCACTAAACATTGAGATCGGTTTTCATGCACACAATAATCTATCAGTAGCCGTTGCAAACACACTTGTAGCCATTGAAGAAGGAGCGACTAGAATCGATGGAAGCGTTCGCTGTTTAGGAGCCGGTGCTGGTAATACACAGACGGAAGTTCTGATCGCAGTTCTTGAACGAATGGGAGTGGAAACAGGTATTGATCTCTATAAAATGATGGATCTAGCAGAAGATGTGATCGGACCGATGCTGCCAGGTGCGCAGGAAATTCGTAAAGGAAGTTTAGCGATGGGGTATGCAGGGGTTTATTCTAGCTTTCTTTTACATGCAGAACGTGCGGGTAAACGCTTTGGTGTTGATTCAAGAGATATTTTAATAGAACTTGGGAAACGAAAAGCAGTGGGTGGTCAAGAAGATCTGATATTAGAAGTGGCAGCTGGCTTAGCAAAGTCCAAACTGGAGGTGTAGGAGATGACGGTTACAAATAAGACGAACATGGATTTGGTTGATTATCTGTTAAAAGCGGAAAGTGACGTGACGGAAGTGGTCAAGATTACAGACCAATATCCTGAACTATCAATTGAAGAAGCGTACGATCTGCAAAAAGCACTTATTGAAAGGCGTATGGAGAAGACACAGACAAAGCGTCTAGGAATTAAGCTTGGACTGACGAGTAAAGCGAAGCAAGAGATGATGGGCGTGCATGAAGCCATTTACGGTTATCTTTTGAGTGATATGCTCGCATTTGAGTGGGAACCCCTACAGCAGCACCGTCTCATCCATCCAAAAGCTGAACCAGAGATCGCTTTTATCATGGGTGAAGATTTGATGGGAAGTGATGTGACAGCTTCAGATGTCATGCGTGCAGCAAAGTATGTGGTAGCTGCGATTGAAGTGATCGACAGCCGTTACAAGGACTTCCGTTTTACACTTCCGGACGTTGTAGCAGACAATTGCTCATCTGCTAAATTGATTTTAGGCAGCAAGCTCGTTCGTCCAGAAGAACTTGATCTGGCGAATATCGGAATGGTGATGAGTAAGAACGGAGAGATGATGACGACGGGTGCGGGATCTGCTGTTCTTGGTCATCCTGCTGAAGCGGTAGCGTGGGCTGTTCAAAAGCTTGCCGAGCGTGGTGAAGGTTTATTAAAAGGAGATATCGTTTTGAGCGGGGCATTATCTGAAGCGATCGCTTTTGATATGGATGACACAATCGTCGCACAGTTCGATGGTCTAGGATCAGTAACACTATCATCGAGATATGTGAAATAGGTGTAGCGGTCATGCCGATCATTCATGTGCAAGTGATAGAAGGGCGAACAGATGAACAGCTGAGCAAACTGATGGAACGGTTAACATTGGCGGCGGCAGAATCATTGGATGTGAAAAAAGAACAAGTTCGTGTACTGATCCAAGAGATTCCCAATAAGCATTGGGGAGTTGGCGGAAAACCAAAATTTAAGAGCTAGAGATGAGATCCTTTGTCGAGCAAAGGGTTTCTTTTTTGGATGCGAGAGGCTTGTGAGCGATTCTTGAGATTGTGAGCGATTCCTGGTATTTGTGAGCGATTCTTAAGATTTGTGAGCGATTTACAAGATTCGCGAACGATACCAGAAATTTGTGTTAATTCTTATTCCTTTATTTTATCTTCTCAATCTTCTTCATGAAACAATCGGTATAGTACAATCTTAACTTCACATACCCTTAAACGACATGCAATCGTGAGGAGGTAGCTTTATGTTTAAACGCTTTAATCGGCTGGCGATCGAACTGCCGACACCGACGAATCCTGATGCGAATGCGGCAGCGGCAGTTCAAGAATTGCTAGGTGGTCGTTTTGGTGAGATGTCGACACTTAATAACTATATGTATCAATCTTTTAACTTTAGAAAAAGAGGAAAATTGAAACCGTTCTTTGACCTTGTCTCAAGTATTACAGCAGAAGAATTTGGGCACGTTGAGCTTGTTTCACACACGATCAATATGATGATTTATGGCACGACCCATCCTGGAGATGTGAACGACGCACCGATGGCAGCTGCAACAGATAAAAGGAACACTCAACATTTTATTGGTACGGCACAAACATCCTTCCCGTTTGATTCGATGGGAAAAGCTTGGAACGGCGATTATGTGTTCAGCAGTGGGAATTTACTTCTTGATCTTTTGCACAACTTTTTCTTAGAGTGTGGAGCAAGAACGCATAAGATGAGAGTTTATGAGATGACCAGTAACCCTGTTGCTCGAGAGATGATCGGCTATCTTCTTGTACGCGGTGGTGTGCATGTTTTGGCTTATGCAAAGGCGATCGAGATGGTTACAGGTGTCGATATTAAGAAGATGCTTCCCGTTCCTGATCTAGAGAACTCGGCGTTTGAAACAACTCGGAAATTTGAAGCTGAAGGCGTACACCGAAAGTTATATACGTTTAGTGATACGGATTATCGAGATATCGCCTTGATCTGGGCGGGGCAGCATCCGTTAGGTGGTCCACTTGAGACGGTAATCGGTGCTCCAGAAGGTGCTCCAATGCCTGAATTGCGTTCCATCTCAGAAGAGTTTGCGCCAGGCATCTCCCATGAAGATTTTATGCAGATCGCTGAAAGACTGAAGAAGAATGCAGGAATAAGTTGATCGACCGGCGTACAATACGTCGGTTTTTTTATGGTATGATTTATTATGTTTATAGATTTTGTAAGAAATGAAAGGAAGTCCGGTAGATGACATACAGACAAATTAAGTGGTTGATTCTTCTCATTCCAACAATTTCTGTTGGTTTATGGGAATACGTTAGACATACGGTTCTGTTGCCTTATATATCCATGAATACGGGAAACTGGCTCTCTGCCATCATTGTATTTTTAGTTACACTTTATTTTTTGAATATCTTGTTTGGAAGGTTAGAGCGTATGCAGCAGGAGCTTCAGAGAGAACGGTCTGAGAAAGCGGTCCTAGAAGAACGAGAGAAAATTGCGAAAGAGCTGCATGACGGCATCGCCCAGTCGTTATTTTTTCTCTCCGTTCAAGTGAATAAGCTTGGAAGTGCGTTTAGTAAGGATGATAAATCGTATAATAAACTCAAAAAAACGTTGCAGCATATTCATGACGATACGCGTAGTGCGATTCAAAATCTTCGAAACGTTCCGGCTCGAGCAGATATTTCGTGGACTCGATCATTAAATGCGTTCTTCAATGAAATGGAGACTCAGCATGATTTCAAGATTCATCGAGAGTGGAGATTACAAGATGATGATCTGACTTCAAAGGAAAAAATCGAATTATTTGCTTGTGTTCGTGAAGCAATTATCAACGTAATTAAACACGCTAACACGAATGAAGTATGGTTGAATATGAAGAAAACTTCAAAAGGCTGGGTTTGTACGATTGTAGATAAAGGATCAGGATTTGATTCACAAGAGCCAACGGACGGTTTTGGTCTGAAAATTTTACAAGACAGAGCGTATTCTATGGACTGGCAGCTAAAGGTTACAAGCACGGCAGGAAAAACAACGATCATGATTGAGAAGGAGGGAAGTGCATGACACAGCCTATTCGTTTATTGATTGTAGATGATCATCATCTTGCTCGAGAAGGTGTAAAAGAGATTTTAGAGTGTCAGCCCGAGTTTGAAATTGTGGGTGAAGGTTCTAACGGTTTACAAGCGATAGAGAAAACAAAAGCTCTTATGCCAGATCTTGTACTCATGGATATTTCTATGCCAAAGATGAATGGGTTTGAAGCGACAAAAGAAATAAAGAAGCTGTTTCCAAACATAAAAGTCGTGATCATGACGGTTTCTTATGACATTACGGACTGGTTTGAAGCTCTAAAGCGAGGGGCACAAGGATATCTTCTTAAAAATTTGAACACAGAAGATATGTTAAATGGATTGAAAGCTTATGCCATGGATGAAATACCGATGTCGAAAGAGATGGCTTTTCGAATTTGGAAAGAGTTTAAGAAGGATGGACAAGCTGGGCAAGCTCTTTCAGCCCGGGAACAAGATGTGCTTCAATTGGTTGCCAAGGGGCATTCTAATAAGGAAATCTCAAAAGTTCTCAATATCTCTGAGAATACGGTTAAAACACATATGAAGAACATTTTAGGAAAACTACATCTAGAAAACCGTGTACAATTAGCGAGTTATGCTTACGATAACGGAATCGTTTAATTTCTAGTGTCATACAATCGACACAATTTTATATTGGTAATCACCCTTTAGAGTGATTACCATTTCCAGCTTGTTGTTTATACTTTTCCATATTGAGTACGAATAAGGAGAATATAGATATGCAAGCAACAGCTTATAAGTTACCAGAAAACAGCGAGAATGCTTCTAAAAAATCCAACAGTCTCTACCAGACGTTTTGGAGATGGCATTTTTATGGCGGAATCATATTTGCACCTTTTTTGATCTTACTTGCTATTAGTGGAGCATTATATTTATTCCAAGCTGAAATTGAAACGATGATCTACAAAGACAAGATCATTGTTCAAAAAGATGAACAACCTCTTATTCTCTCGCAGCAGATTGACACTGTTCAAGCGGAGTATCCCGGCGCAGAGATTGGTTCGGTCAGACTTCCGAAAGAAGATAATCGAGCTACTTTAGTAAAAGTAATAGAAAATGATATTGTTACACAGGTTTATGTAAACCCATACACAGCGTCTATAACAGGAACGATACTTGATGAGGATCATTTCAAAAACGTTGTCGCTAAGCTTCACAGTGAATGGATTGTTGGAGGTACGTTCATTAATCGATTCGTCGAACTGGCCGCATGTTGGACGATCATCATATTGGTGACAGGTCTATACATTTGGTGGCCAAGAAACAAAAAGACTTTCATGGGAACGATCTTTCCACGCCTTAAGAAGAGTGGTCGCATGTTCTGGAGAGACCTTCACGCAGTGACAGCGTTCTGGCTGTCGTTGATGATACTAATCCTTATCGTTACAGGGCTGCCATGGTCAGGTGTGATGGGAGAGCAGATCAACAAGTTCGCGACGAATGCGAATGCAGGTTATCCAACTTATGCATTCATGGCGCCAACAGCAGAAAAGACAACAGATGAGATCGCAGAAGATATTCCATGGGCAACGGAGAACAATCCTGCCCCAACATCAACGAAAGATGACGGATCACTTTCTGATGACCAAGTGATGTACTTAGCTCAAGAGAACAAGATCCAAAAGCCTTACACGATTTCAATGCCTGCAGGAGAAGATGGCGTATTTACTGTTGCTTCTTCAAGAGATAAACCGGAAAATGAAGCTACCGTTTATTTTAACCAGTATAACGGAGAAATTGTAGAAGATGTTAGGTTTAGTGATTACGGCTGGATGGCTAAAGCGATTTCGATCGGAATTGCGCTGCATGAAGGTCATTATTTTGGTCTGGCTAATCAAATTTTAGGAGCAATAGCTGCTCTCGGTTTAGTAGCGATCGTTATCTTCTCACTCATCATGTGGAAGAAACGTAAACCTTCTGGAAGATTAGGAGTGCCAAAAAAATCGGACAAGAAGCTAAAACCGTGGATCATCATCCTCATGGTCATAACTGGTATTGTTATGCCACTCGCAGGTATATCTTTCGTTTTCGTATTCTTACTAGATCGCTTTGTAATTCCACGAGTAAAACCACTTCAGGATTGGTTGTCATAAAATTATTAGAGGTGAAGAAAAAATGAAAAGAATGATGCTGATTTTTGGACTAGTGCTGACGATGGCAATATTGTCTGCATGCGGTTCAGGTGGATCAAAAGACGAACACGAGAATCATAAGAACCACGAACAACATAATAGCGAAAGCAAGGAAACGTCTCAGTCATTAGACTGGGACGTTCAGTCGTTTTCTTTTAAAGACCAAAACGAGGCTGAATTTGGATTGGAAGATTTAAAAGGTAAAGTGTGGATGGCGAATTTCATCTTCACAAATTGTACAACAGTTTGCCCGCCTATGACTGCACATATGGCTAAACTGCAAGGTATGGCAAAAGAAGAGAAGGTTGATGTAGAATTTGTTTCTTTCTCTATCGACCCAAAAAGAGATAATGCTGAGGCATTGAAGAAGTTTGGTGAAAACTATGACGCAGACTTTTCGAACTGGCACTTTCTTGGCGGCTATGAAGAGAAACAGATCGAACAGTTAGCAAGAGATTCATTCAAAACACCAGTAGTGGCTGATCCTAACTCAGACCAGTTCATCCATGCATCAGCCTTTTTCTTAGTGGATAAAGAAGGAAAAGTCGTATCCAGATATGATGGAGTAGAAAATACACCATACGAAGAGATAATTGCTGATATGAAAAATAGACTGAAAAAGTAAACCAGCTTTTTGGGGTAGTAGAAATTGAATTGAGCAAACGCGCTGTTGGAAAAATGAAAAGCGAGGAAAAGAAAAATAGTTAGGGGTCTGACCCCAACTATTTTTCTTTGATTTTGTTCACACAATAGTTATGGTTTGGAAGTCTAACTTCTATCTACTTATGATAAAACTAAAGATAGAATCGTCATTATGCAATAATGGAGGTATATTCAGTTATGAATCCAATAAAAATGTTCAAAACAGTAGGGTATCTTGAAGGAGCTTCGTTCTTAATCCTTCTTTTCATCGCCATGCCGTTGAAGTATTTCTTCGATCAGCCGATGGCCGTATCAATCGTTGGTGCTCTTCATGGTCTATTGTTCGTTCTTTATATTCTAGTCATTCTGTATGTGTACAACGTGAAGAAGTGGCCGATTATGCGTGCTTTCTTGGCATTAGTTTCTTCTGTACTGCCGTTCGGGCCGTTCATTTTCGATCGCAAGTTTTTAAAAGATTAGGCTGTTTTCGTATTCATTGTTGCTTTTGATAGTAGTTGATTTACGTTCTAGGTTGCTCGCTTTCCGCTGGGCAGGAGTCTCGCACCTTGCACTCCAATCAACTTTTCATAGAAGCGAATGAACACAGTGATTCAAAAGCAACAATCCTTTAGAAAACAGCCAAAAATTAATACTGTTTGAGGGAGCCACCTTATTTAGGAAGGCTCTCTTTTTTATGCGATAAAAGGTAGAGAAGGTGTGTCATCATTTGTCGAAAAGCCTATATTTTTCTATTTTGACTTAATTGTAGCTAAATCGGACTTAATTATATTATTTTAGACTTAATTGATAGCGTTTTCCGCTTAATTACTAGTGACCAAGACTTAATAAGCATCGCCGGCAACAATACATGCAAAAGATGTGCTTTCCACAGGAACACGGAACATGCTATTGTCCCCATCAGAAGGAAAAGCTAACTTCCCACAGCTCACTAAACCGCCACATCTAGTAATTTTCAATCGTTTTGTTCCCTTCATGTTAAGAATTCGTGTAAATTGTTTTAATTTTCTAATTTTCGGCTATTTATACTTTAATATGGTTTTTAACAGGAGGGACATTCTCATGATTAAAGCACTTCTACTTAATGCGTCTCTTAAAAGTGGTGATGAAATCTCCAATACCGAAAGCTTGATGAACGAAGCGGTGCATATTTTTAATAAAAACAACATAGATACAGAAATGGTAAGGCTTGCTGATTACAGGATCGCTTATGGTGTTTCTGCAGATGAAGGAGAGGGTGACGAGTGGCCAGAGATTTTTGAAAAAGTGAAAAAGGCTGATATCCTCATCATCGGAACGCCGATTTGGCTCGGTGAAAAGAGCAGCCTTGCTACACAAGCGATCGAGAGGCTATACGGTGCGAGTGGAATGACGAACGAAAAAGGCCAATATCTATTTTATAACAAGGTGGCAGGTGTTGTTGTGACAGGTACTGAGGATGGAGCGAAACACGCGAGTGCTTCCATTCTGTACGGCTTGTCTCATATTGGTTTCACCTTACCGCCAAATGTGGATACATATTGGGTTGGTGAAGCAGGTCCAGGACCTTCCTATATAGAGGCGGAAGGCAACAAGAATGATTTTACGATGCAGCACAATAAAATAATGACGTACAATCTGATTCACTTTGCAAAGTTATTAAAAGAACATCCTATTCCAACAGAAGGCAATGTGGTAGAAAGCAATAGCTAATTAAGGGAGGATACTTATGGCAATCGATCAGGTAGCGGCAGAACGATTAATCGGGCAATTCGAAAGGATCAGGTCATTATCTGAAAAACTAGCATCAAAACTTCAAAATGAAGATACAATCATTCAGGCGATGCCAGATGTGAGTCCGCCAAAATGGCATCTAGCCCACACGACATGGTTTTTTGAACGATTCATCTTAAAAGAAAAGAATCCCTCCTATGTTCCTTTTAATCCAAAATTTGATTATCTTTTCAATTCCTACTATGAAACGATTGGTTCGTATCATCCCAGACACTCTAGAGGCGTGCTTTCCAGGCCGTCGATGGATGAGGTGTATGCCTATCGTGACCATATAAACACAGAAATCTTGAGTCTTCTTAAGAACTATGAAGATCAGCTTCCAAAAGAGGTTGAGGATCTGATTGAGATCGGTCTTCAACACGAACAGCAGCACCAGGAACTTCTTTTAACAGATGTAAAATATAATTTTAGCTGTAACCCTTTACTACCTTCGTACACAGAATCTTCCTCTTCAACTGATCACACAAATTCTGAGCAAAAATCGCAAGTCACTGAAATTAAGATTGAAGGAGGACTCGTTGAAATTGGTTTTACAGGAGCGGGGTTCTCCTTTGATAATGAACGGCCACGTCACAAGGTTTGGCTGAATGCTTACGAGATATCTTCCCACCCCGTCACGAACGGAGAATATCTTTCATTTATTGAGGCGGGGGGATATGAGCAGCCTGAGCATTGGTTGTCAGATGGCTGGGCAACAGTTAAAAAAGAAAAATGGAAACATCCTCTTTATTGGCGTAAGAGTGAGGATGGCTGGTACACGTTCACATTAACAGGTGAAAAGAAATTAAATCTTGATGAACCTGTCTGCCATGTAAGTTTTTATGAGGCAGATGCTTTTGCTAGGTGGAGCGGAAAAAGGTTGCCAACAGAAGCAGAGTGGGAACATGCGATGAGTTCCCTCCCAATAGAAGGGAATTTTGTTGAGGAAGAGTCGTTTCATCCAATGGTAGGTGAACTTTATTCAAAATCACCGATCAAGAAAGCGTTTGGAGATGTTTGGGAATGGACCAGCAGCCCATACACATCATATCCTCAGAGTAAGCCGCTTGAAGGTGCGCTCGGTGAATATAATGCAAAATTTATGTGCAATCAGATCGTTTTGCGAGGTGGATCATGTGCAACCTCTAAATGGCATATTCGACCTACTTATCGCAACTTTTTTCAAGCAGATAAAAGATGGCAGTTCAGCGGCATTCGCTTAGCGGGGGATCTCACATGAAAACGATAAGATCGAACGTTCATTATCACAACGGAAACGAACCTGAAACAGATATGTATAGTGAAATACTTCATGGACTGCGACAAGAGAAAAAGTTCATTTCACCTAAGTATTTTTATGATAAAAAAGGTTCTGAGCTGTTTGAATCGATTACGATGCTCACAGAATATTATCCGACCCGAACAGAACTGCTGATCTTAAATAAATTTAAAGATGAGATGGCTCACGCAATTGGAAGCGATACGGCACTCGTAGAGTTTGGAAGCGGCAGCAGTGAAAAAGTTAGGACGCTTCTCGAGGCGATGCCTGAACTTAAAGAATATGTACCAATCGATATCTCTAAAGATTTTCTGTATCAATCCGCAAGAGCTCTGTCAATGGAATATCCTCATCTAGATGTGCATGCTGTGTCTGCCGATTATACGGATAAGTTTGAGGTGCCTGAACTCAAATCTAAACGCAAAGCCGTGTTCTTTCCGGGATCTACGATTGGAAACTTCGAGCCTGAGGAAAGCATGAAATTTTTAAAGATGACTGCAAATTTTCTTCGGCCAAAAGGTGGTTTGTTGATCGGAGTAGATCTGAAAAAAGATCACGCTGTGTTGAATGCAGCTTACAATGATAATAAAGGGATCACAAGTCAATTCAATATAAATTTACTAAACCGGTTAAACAGAGAACTTTTGGCAAACTTTGATCTCGAAAAGTTTCAACATCATGCTTTTTATCATGCAGAAAAGGGCAGAATTGAGATGCATCTTGTAAGCCTGATAAATCAGACGATAACGATTGGTAATGAAAAAGTTTTCTTTACTGAAGGAGAGACTATACACACTGAGAATTCTTATAAGTTTACGATTCAAGAGTTTCAAAATATGGCGAGACAGTGTGGATTCACACCTGAAAAAGTATGGTGTGATGATAAGAACTGGTTCAGTATGCATTATCTAGTTGTCGAATAGATTTAAAACTAAGGGACTCCTTTTGTCGGGAGTTTCTTTTTTAGTGCAAGAACATACGAATGTACTCAAAGCTTTTTATTGGGCATTTTCTTAGCAAAGGGAGATAATAAAAGAAAATGGAATGGAAGAGGGATTATGATGAAACTTAAAGGAATTCACCATGTTTCCGCGTTAACTGCAAAAGCCCCTGAAAACTTTAGATTTTATACAGAAGTAATGGGCTTAAGACTGATCAAAAAAACGGTAAATCAGGATGACACAAGCGTTTATCATTTGTTTTATGGTGATGAAAAGGGGAATCCAGGAACAGAGCTTACGTTTTTTGAAATTCCGATGGCTGGAAGAAACCATGACGGTAACAACAGCATTTCATCTATCTCCCTTCGAGTGAAAAATGATGATGCACTTCGCTTTTGGAAAGAGCGTTTAAAAGAACAGGGTATTGAAGCAGAAGAAATCATGAAACGTGCAGGCCGTAACACGTTGGCGTTTAGAGATCCTGAAGGTCAAAGAATGATTTTAGTCTCGGATGAAAACAACAAAGGAGTTGCTGGTGGCCAGCCGTGGAACAAAAGCACAACACCACAAGAATATGCAGTCGTTGGGCTTGGCCCTGTAAGGTTAACTGTGCCTTCAGCTGAACCAACTGTAGAGGTGCTAGCTGAACTATTAGGCTTTAAAAGAATCGGAAGCTACGCACCAGAAGTGAAAGGTCAACCTGAAATTATAGTGTTGGAAACAGGTGAAGGGGGAAGCGGTGCTGAAATTCATGTAGAAGAACGAAATGACCTCCCTCAAGAACGACTTGGTCGGGGTGGAGTACACCATGTTGCCTTTCGAGTTGATAATGAAGAAGAACTTCATGAATGGATTGAAAAAGTAAAAACATCACGATTTCCAAATTCTGGATTTGTAGATCGTTTTTATTTTAAATCTCTCTATTTCCGTGAACCAAATCGCATTCTCTTTGAACTTGCAACAGATGGTCCCGGATTTGATACGGACGAAGATATTGAACATCTGGGTGAGTCACTTGCACTACCACCGTTCTTAGAAGCTCATCGAGAAGAAATCGAAGCGAAATTAAAACCACTTGATACAAAACAATAAAATTCCTATGGCCTGAATCTTAACGGATTCAGGTTTATTTTTTTTTGCTTAAATTATTTTTGAGCAAAAACCCGACATAAAAAACACATTTTAGAAAAAATTAAAAAGCGTTACAACAATATAAACAAATAAGGAGATGTCACAAGATGTATTGGCAAAAAAATGCAAAGAATATAATGAAGTACGTTAGTGCTTTTGTTTTGGCATTAGCTCTACTTTTAGGTACTTCAAACGCTGCTTCTGCAGTTGGGAAAAATGCAAAAGGTCCAGATGTCTATGCAATTCAATCCATGTTAAAGTCTCTAGGCAGTTATTCTGGGAAAATTAATGGCTACTATAATGCCTCAACAGTAAAAGGTGTAAAGTATTTTCAAAAGAGTCACGGACTGCCTGTGACAGGATCAGTTGATGCACGTACGTATCAATCTATTCTTTATGCTTACTCTTCATTAAAATTACCTAAAGTACGACAAGGCGGCGGAGCAGGTCAAGGCGGCGGAGCAGGCCAAGGCGGCGGAGCAGGCCAAGGCGGCGGAGCAGGCCAAGGCGGCGGAGCAGGTCAAGGCGGCGGAGCAGGACAAGGCGGCGGAGCGGGTCAAGGCGGCGGAGCAGGTCAAGGCGGCGGAGCAGGACAAGGTGGCGGTGCAGGCCAAATTGAACAAGGTGAAGGTCAGCAACAAGAACAACAACAAGGTCAACAAGAAGAAGGCAAAGAGCAAGAAGTACCAAAGCAGATGGAAGAACAAAAAGGTGAGACACCACAAGCGCCACAAGCACCTAAACAAGAAATGCAGCAAAAAGATTCAAAACAAAGTCCAAGTGTTCAACCTGGAAAGAGCAGTCCATCACCAGGGATGAAAGATAATGGAAAAGACTAAAATTATAGTATGAAAACTAAATTTTAAATGAAAATAACAAAGAGGTCATGTTCATGATCTCTTTTGTTTTTATAAAAAGAGAAATAATTAATCGGAGTGATCGGTCAATGTTGCAAGTATGGTTAGCTGGACTTCTTTTATTATCGACAACTGCAAATCAAAACACTGAAACGTTCATTGTGAACCAAGAAGGTCAAAAGCTTGCAGAAGTAAGCCGAAAACAGTTCGAAGGCTCAATTCCAGGGTTTCCAATGATCGATGACACGAAATATAATCAGTTCGTTGACCTGCTCGATAAAAGATCATATAAAGCACCTATTAATGCTAAATTAAATGATTATGGCGGCATCATACCTGGCCAAGTTGGTTATAAATTAAATCGAAAATTATTTAAAGAAAAGTTTTATACGTATTTTTTTGAAACCGGCCCAAAAAAGATAGATGTGCCAGAAATGAATATCTATCCAAAAGTTGATACAGAGGTTCTTGCTCATATTAAGAACCAGCAGATCGGACAATATGTTACATACTTTAATTCAAATAACAATAGCAGAACAACAAATATTGAGCTTGCTGCAAAAGCACTTGATAGTCATGTTGTTTTTCCGAATGAAACCTTTTCGTTCAACCAAGTTGTTGGCAAAAGAACTACGGCAAAAGGTTACAAAAGTGCACCTATTATCGTCAGAGGAGAATTATCAGAGGGAATAGGGGGAGGCATCTGCCAAGTATCGTCCACTTTATTTAATGCAGTAGACCGAGCAGGATTAAGAATCGTTCAACGCTATTCACACAGCAAACGTGTTCCATACGTACCATCAGGGAGAGACGCGACCGTTAGTTGGTACGGACCAGATTTTCAATTTCAAAATAAATATGATCAGCCAATACTTATTCGTGCAAAACGCTATGGAGGAAGTTTAGTCATCAAACTTTATTCTTCTGAAATCCTTGATCAAAGAAAGAGAAAAGTACCGAATGCACCAACTCATATACCGGAGGAAATACAAACGGATCAAAATGCGCATCTTTCTAACCCTAAGAGATGATTTAAAGTACAATAAAACTGTTCACATGTTTTTGAATAGGGGAGTTGGAGCGTTTGCAGACATTAGTAAAACTAACAGAACGTTTTTGGTACCAAACACCTGTTTCAGACACAGATCGTCCAATTTTAGGAGCTGTTGTAGGAAACGAAATGACTTTGATGATCGATGCAGGAAACTCAGAAAAACATGCATCTTACTTTTTGGATGAACTGCATAAAAAGGATATTCGAAAACCTGATCTCGTAGTTATCACGCACTGGCATTGGGATCACATTTTTGGATTGCCTGCTTTAAACATTCCATCCATTTCTTCAGCAGAAACAAAAACAAAAATGCAGGAACTCCTTCCTTTTTCATGGAGTGATAAAGATCTTGATGAGAGAGTAAAGCAAGGTGTTGAAATTGAATTTTGTGCAGAAGCTATCAAAAAAGAATTTCCAAATCACCGAAACATCAAAATAAAACTACCGACGATTACGTTTCATGAAAATATGGAAATCGATCTAGGTGGGGTAACATGTGTTCTTCAACATGTTGGCGGAGACCATACAACAGATTCAATCATTGTATACATAAAGGAAGAAAAGGTTTTATTTTTATCCGATTGTCTCTACGCAAATATGTACGCACCTAAGAATAACTATACGGTGAATCGAACGCTGACTTTGTTAGATCAATTAGAATCGTTTGACGCGGATTTTTATATATTCTCTCATTGGAAGGCAGCGACGAAACAAGAGTTTATAACAGAGGTATCCATGTTGAGAAGGTTCGCTAACCTTACAAATGAATTTAAAGGTAATCCACAAGCAATTGAAGAAGAATATAAAGTCCAAGTTAATCGTGAACTAAATGAAGATGAACGAGAAACATTACAGTTTTTTGTTAACGGTTTCAACCTCGACCTAGATTAATAGAATGGGAGAAGATGATGCTGCAGACATTCAAAGTGACCATTGCACAATTTGGAGAAATAGAAAGACAGATCCGTGTGTGTCTGCCTCACGATTATAGAGACAGTCAAGAACATTATCCTGTTCTATATATGCATGATGGTCAAAACCTGTTTCATGATGTAGACGCCAGCTACGGTGTTTCATGGGGCTTAGCTGACTATTTAAAAAAGAGTAAAGCGCCTCTTATCATTGTTGGTATTGACTGTAATCATGAGGGGTTTGAACGTTTTAATGAATATGCTCCATGGGAAAACTCGACAGTAGGACCAGAACTTCTTAAATTTGAAGGAGTTTATGGAGGAAAAGGGGAAGCTTACATCGAGTTTATTTTACATACGTTAAAGCCGCTGATTGATGAAAAATACAGAACGAAACCTGACGAAACATTAATGGCAGGCAGTTCGATGGGTGGACTGATCTCCACGTACGCAGCATGTCGCTACCCTCATATATTTCAAAGAGTAGCAAGTCTTTCTTCCGCTTATTGGTTTAATCAAACAGAGATTGAAAGGTTCATAGAAGAAAGTGACTTAAGTGGGCTCAAAAGATTTTATATGGATATCGGAACCGATGAGGATACATCAAAGGTTGATGCTGCTCATTACATACGTTCTTCTGAAGAGGTATATGAAGTTTTTAAGAAAAAGAATATCGACATGCAATTTGAAATAATTGATGGCGGAGTACATCATGAGACAGCTTGGCGAGAGAGGATGCCTAAGATTATTGAATATCTGATGAAGTAAAGGGGAGATAGGCGTTTGATCACATTTGAGAGAATGGACAACAAGCAGTTTAAAGAATACCTAAAGTTTATGCTGCCAGATTATATTCGTGATACCGCTGAACATTATAAACTAGATCAAGAACTAGCCACTGAAAAAGCACAAAAGCAAATGGAACAGCTGCTTCCTGATGAGGAACAAACAGAAGGACAGCATTTATTTCACATCAAAGAGGATCATGAATTAGCCGGCTACCTTTGGTTTTATGTTTCAAAAGAAGAGAAGAAAGCTTTTCTTTATCATATTTACGTGCTGAATGCATTCCGTAAGCGAGGCATCGCTCAGACCGCTCTTCGTTTTTTTGAGAATGAATCAAAAGATGAAGGAGCGGACTATGTGGGTCTACATGTGTTTGGTTCGAACGAGAATGCAATCGAACTCTATAAAAAACTAGGTTATAAACAAGCATCTATATCGATGAACAAAGTTTTGTAAACGTTTAAAAGGAGAGAGATAAACATGAGAAAAATTGGATTGCAACTGTACTCCATTCAACAAGAAGCTGAAAAGAATTTATTAGGTACATTAGAAAGATTGAAAGGGATCGGATTTGACAGTGTACAGTTTGCTGGATTATTCGGAATATCTGCTAAAGAAGTAAAAAAGGTATTGGACGAAAATACTTTAACTGTTGCTGGAGCTCATATTCCACTTCAGCAATTCTCTGGAGATGCATTTAAAAAGCAGATGGAAGATCAACTTATTTTAGAGAATGATTTGATGATCATGCCATACTTAACAGAAGATGAAAGAAGATCGATCGACGATTACAAGCGTGTAGCAGATGTGTTGAACGAAGCTGGATTAAGAAGCAAAGAGTATGGAATCCGTGTAGCTTACCATAATCATGATTTTGAATTTTACGAGCTTGAAGGTAAGATGCCGTTTGATTTGCTATATCAAGAAACAGATCCTGATTTAGTCAAGATGGAGTTGGATACGTACTGGGCAAAATATGCTGGGTTCGAGCCTGAAGAGCTGCTTAATAAGTATCGCTTCCGTTGCGTATCCCTTCACCTCAAAGATATGGTAGAGAAAGACGGGCATAAACAGAGCACGATCGCCGGAACAGGGATACTTGATATTAGTAGCTTCTTACGATTAGCAGATGAACAAAAAGTAGATTATTGCGTGATCGAGCAAGAACATTTTGAAGGAGATCTTATTTCGGAAGTTGAAAAAGGTGTGCAGAACGTTAAAGCACTTTTATAGAGGAGAACATAGTTGTGGCAGATATTAAATTTGTTTCTTATGTAGAAAAGAAGCATTTTGAGCTGATTCAAGAACTAAACAAACAAGAAGGCTGGACACAATTAGTTGAAAGGAACGAAGAAACAAAACAGGCTTGGAGTAAGTCGAATATAGCCTATGTCATGATAATGAACGAAAAGGTAATAGGTTATGCCCGTGGGCTAACAGATGAACACGTAACACTCTATATTTGCGAGATGCTATTTTCGAAGCCTTATCGTGGACTAGGATTAGGCGGAAAGCTCTTGAACATCATCCAAGTGAAATATCCAACAGCACGAATGGAGATGCTTGCATCCCGTACATCGCACACTTTTTATGAAGGGCAAAATTTCAGACCTTTTTATGGATATCGAAGAACGTATGAAGAATGTAAATTTTAGGAGGCGTCTTCCATGAGTGAAAAAGTAACGAGTATCTCTGCTATACAAAGTCACATTAACAATGTATTCGTGCATGTAACTGATCTTAAAAAATCTGTAGCATGGTATGCTGATCTATTGGGAATTACGATAGATGTAAGTGAAGTGCAATCACCTGTACATAACATTCCTGTAACAGGACAAACAGGATTATCACTAGATGATCATACGTTTGACCCATCTTTCCACCGATCACCTGGTTCAGGTCCTATGTTTAATGTATTTGCAGCAGATATTGATGAAGCATACAAAGAACTTCAAGGGAAGAATATGAAAGTAATCCGTGAGATTGAGTGGCACGGTGAAGTAGCTTGGTTCAATGTAGAAGATCCAGATGGAAACGTAGTTATGATCTGTAACTGCTAACAAATATGAAATTTTTAGTAACTGGCCATTACTAGCCTTCTTAGGTACTAGTGTGAGTCAGTTTTTTTGCATAATTATATAAACAGACATTCCATCATCAAGTATTTTCCTATTTGTGGTAAAGTGGATAATAGAACGTTTTTGGGAGGAATAGAAATGAACGATCAGAAAATAAATGCACTAAAAGAAGAGTTTGAGAATCTTGTAAGCGTCACCATAACTTCATTAAAAGATCTCATGAATTTTTTACATCAGCAAAAACGCATCTACGAAAGAGTAGAAGAAGAGATGCTTCGCCATTATATTGCCTTTCAATGTCAAAGTAATGATGAAGAAATTAAAAAGCAATTTGAATTTGATCAGCAACACATTAAGCCATTGTTTAAAAAGTATCAATCGATATTGGACGAGAAAGTGTTAGAATCACCATTTATGGCTGAACTGTCAGACGATGAATTTGGAGAATATAAGAAGAAACTAAGAACACAATTTGCTCTATTTCAAGAAACCAACTTGGAAATCGAAAAACAAGAGGATGCTCTAACGAATCAATACTTTGAGATCACAGGAGGTCTATCTTCAAATTGGGAAGGTCAAGAAGTAACGATTAGTGAACTCTTTGTTCATATTAGAGATTCAAAGCGTGATATAAGGGAAAAAGCGATGAAAGCTTTGTATGAACCTATTTTAAAAGAAGAAGAGAAACTTCATAGTATTCTTGATGAGTTGATTCAACTACGAGTGAAGAAAGCGGAGAACGCGGGCTTGAACGGTTTTAATGATTATATGTTTAAAAAATATAATAGATTTGACTACACGCCAGAGGATTGTACAGAACTCGCTGAATCCATACGTGAGCATGTTCTTCCGATAACGATACAACTTCAAAAAGAGCACAAAGCTGAAATTGGTGTAGATGTATATAAGCCATGGGATGTTCAAGCAGAAGCAATCGGTCGAAAACCATTACAACCTGTAAGTTCTGATGTGGAGTTGATCAATAAATCAGCGAAAGTATTAAGTGAACTTGATGTTACGTTCGGCTCTCTTGTCCATGAAATGAACGAGAAGAAGCTTTTTGATCTTACGAGCAGAAAAGGAAAAGCACAAGGTGGATTCTGTGAATCTTTACCTGAAACAGGGCTTCCGTTTATCTTTATGAACATGTCCAATACGGATAGTGACTTAGTTGTTTTTATGCATGAGATGGGGCATGCGATTCACGATCTATTAAAGAGCGATTTAGAATTATATGCTTATAAACAAATTCCAATGGAGTCGGCTGAGCTAGCTAGTATGAGTATGGAGCTTTTCACAATGGACCGCTGGGACGAGTTTTACAAAACAGAAGAGGAACTTAACCGAGCGAAGAAAGATCAGCTCAAAGGAGCATTGATGAGTCTTCCGTATATTTTGGTCATTGATCAGTTTCAGCACTGGCTGTATCAACATCCGAACCATACTTGGGAAGAACGTACGAAGAAGTTTGGCGAATTGAAAGATCGCTATGATGCTTCAATAATCGATTGGAACGGATACGAGGAATGGAAAGTAAAAGGATGGTTCTATACCCTTCATATATATGAAGTTCCGTTCTACTTTGTTGAGTATGCCATTTCTCAACTTGGAGCTATTCAGTTGTATAAAAAATACAAAGAAGATCCAGAGGGAACGATCCATAAATATAAAGATGCCCTGAAACTTGGAAGCTCTAAGTCAATTCCTGAAGTTTATGCAACTGCAGGAATTGAACTGGATTTTTCATCTAATAAGATCGCTGAGCTTATGGAGTTTGTTGCGAAAGAACTGGATCTGCTATCTTCAGTTAGATAATAAAACAAATAGTTAACGAATTTAAATAATTTAAAGGAATTAAGCTCTATTAGTAGAAATATTAGGATAAGGCGCACTTTATATAAATACCATGATTTATAGGATCAACCAATAAAGAGGTGTCCATAAATTCTTGTCATAACCGGTTGGTGAGAGAGTAGCTAATTGTAAAGCCTACATACCGATTCCGATATTGAGCCGGACTCTATTCCCAGTGAACAAAGGAGATTGTATGCTGGATTCTCAATAACGAGAGTAAAATATGCACGTTTAAACATACGATTTAGGATTCATTTTCCTAAGTAGGGGAAAATAAAGTTAAATGGCATATTGTTATGGGAAATTAATCGGAATATGAGGGGTGAGAGGTATGAGGAAACCCGATGACGAGAAATTATGGGACACTGGCACATCAGATTTTGAAGAAGGCGACAAGATCACCTTACACAATACCGAGCAGGGTGTTGAGAAAACTTACACGGTGAAGCGTGTGAAGGAGAACGGTGATATTGAACTCGTTTATTCCGTAAAAAAGCCGAGACCACCGATGCAGTAGCATAGATATAAATAGCAGGAACAGCTCACAAGATTAGTGAGCTGTTTTTCGTTTACTTGAAAGAAAAAGAAAAATGTAACAGGTATGAATAAATGGTTAATAGTAATAGGAATGATAAATTATGGGTGTTTATGATTATGTGATTAAGGTAAAACATGAGTGAAAAGCATATTGGAGAGGAAGTTATATATGACTCAAAAACCATTAATTGGATTAACAAGTACGATCATGTCGATCAATACCATTGAAACTCAAAATGAAAACGTTGATACGATCGTTGTTTATAATAAATTTGCGGAAACGGTTAGAGAAGCAGGAGGAATACCAATTGTGATTCCGATGGGCAAGCCAGAAGAAGCTGAGTTTTACGCAAACATGTGTGATGGGTTAATCTTTACAGGTGGTGAAGATATCAGCTCTATCACTTACAATGAGGAACCTCACCCAAAAGTAAAAAAGGTAAATAAGAATCGTGATGATTTTGAGATTGAACTTTTGAAAAAAGCTCGTGAGAAGGAAAAAGCTATTCTTGCCATGTGCCGAGGCTACCATTTATTAAATGTTAGTTATGGAGGAACAATCATCCAAGATGTAGAGAGTGAGTTTTCTGACAGTATTAATCATTTCCAATCATCTGCAACGCGTTCAGAACCTTCTCATACCGTTAGCATTGAAGAAGACAGTAAACTGTATAAGATTGTTGGTGAAAAAGAGGTTGCTGTAAATAGCTTTCACCATCAGGCGATCGGAAAAGTCGGCAAAGGGTTACGTGTTGCAGCAAGGGCTTCTGATGGTGTAATTGAGGCTTTAGAGCTGGAAGACCAAGAGAAAACTTTCCTGCTAGGAACGCAGTGGCATCCTGAAGAATTAAGACATGACAACGAGAACATGATGGCGATTATAAATACATTTATTAAGGAAGCAAAGAAAAGTAAGGAATAGAGATCGAAACCTCCAAAACAGGAGGTTTCTTTATTTATATAGAGAGGTAATGTTTATAATAGGAAACTTTTTTCGTGGTAAATCCGTAGTATATAGATAACAATCATTGAGGAGGCTGTCTCATGAACATATCGAGACTTTTGAAAATAATAACAGGTGGTATTGAAGCTTTCCTTGGTATTCCTTTTTTAGGAGGAGCCGTCATTCTTGCTTCAGCATGGGGACCACTTCAATTCATGTTTGTTTTTCACTTGATCACACTCATTATTTGTATTGTTCAAAAAGAGAGATTTACGGGTAGTGTATTGGGTATGATTACTTCTATCGTCGGTTATTTTCCTGGTATTGGAATGATCATGCATATCGTGACAGCACTAGTATTATTCTTTGATGCTGCAAGAGGGGGCACAAAAAAGAAGAACGAGCATGTCATCGATGTAAGAAAAGGGTATTAAAAAACGTCATTTCATACTGAAAGCTTTCAGCCTAAGGAGTGGTTGAAAGCTTTTTTATTTGAAGAAAAATGATACATTTATTGAGGAAAGAAAATTATGAGAGGGGATGAGAAAATTTGGAGATCTTATACGTTCCTTTAATACAGATTGCTATCGCTTATTATTTGTTTGTTCAAGCTCCGCTATATAATAAAGATCGCTGGCTGTGGGCCATACTAGGTTTTGTTTTTAGTCTTTTCACGTTAAGTATTTTTCTGATTTTAACAAACCGAAAAGGATTAGGTTGGACGATATTAATCGCATTGACTCTTTCTGCTATAGCGGGAATTCTATTTTTAAGTTTACTGGTCTGGGCTGTCTTTTTTTCAAAAGGGTAATGCTTGTATGAAAAAGAAGGTGAGTTTATGAAAAAACAACTAGTGTTTGTTTACGGGACGCTTCGAAAAGAGGGAGATAATGCCCACTATTTGGAGAATGCAAAATACATAGATCATAGTTGCTACGCCGAGGGACAACTATACGATACGGGTTGGGGTTACCCAGCGTTAATTCTTGAAAAAGATAAATGGGTAACAGGTGAGTTATATGAAGTAACTACGGAGGAACTAAAACGATTAGACGAGCTTGAAGATTTTGTAGAAAACAGAGCTGATAATTTATATGAGCGCATCACTGTGATGGTACACACTACAAGTGGTAAAGAAGAAGCTATCATGTATGTGATGAGAAACATAAAAGATCATTTTGTATCGATTGTTGAAAATGATTGGATCAGATATGTTAATTAGTAACATTAACAAAAAAAGAGGTCACCATTTATATGGTTGACCTCTTTCATTAGGAGAAAATTTTTCTCTATTTAGCAATCAAGGTATTGATACAATGAACAGCTGAGTCGACGTTATTAAACCGCTGAAGGGAGTTTGTTTCAATCTGAATCACTTCGAACGTTTGATCATTTTTTAAATACTTAACAGAAAAAACAGCTGAGTTGTTTTCACTAAAAGTGTGCGTAATATCGGATTCAATATACTGCCTGTTCTGTAAATTTAAGAGTATGTTTTTCACTTCTTGTTGGTTCATGATACATCGTCCCCTTTCTATTATGGGGGAACTTGTTAGGAACCCAAATAATAATATTAGTTTCCTTCCTTAATATTTATGCTAACATAAGTAAATTTGTAAGTACAGATAACGAAAGGCCCGTTCTTCTAAATTCATCCTTTTTTTATTGACAAAATCGCCTCTATTTCGACATTACCTTTCAATGCGCGTGAAATCATGCACGAATGCTCAGCTTTAATGGCGAGTTTTTGAAGAAGTGTCGAAATATCTTTTGACTGGTCATGTTTGATCGTGACGACCGGTCGATGGATGATTTTCTGATACGTAATCACTCCGTTTGTAACATCGACATATCCTTCTGACTCCATCGTTAAATTTATCTTATCAATCTTACTTCGTTCTATCATGGCAGCGAGTGTGATGATATAGCAAGTTGCCGCCGCCCCAAGCAACATCTCATCGGGATTCGTCCCAATTCCTGGTCCATCCATCTCTGGAGGTATTGATACCTTAGTCTTTAAATTCTGCGTTTCTATCGTTCCGGTAGCATTTCTTCCACCTGGCCAATGGGCATTTAGATAAAAAACATGTTGTGCCATATTTAAAATCACCTCAACTTCTTACTCCTTTAAGTGTAAAGCAAGTGAGCCTTTACGTCACATTTCCTGTTTAAAGTGTACAAAATGTAATTTTTTTGTTTTTTAGTGATCCAAATCAAATTTACCTCCGTTAGCTATTTGAAAACACTTACAGAAGGAGGTGATAACCAGGTGAAACGATTTGTACAATTAGTAGTATTCGCAGCTGGGATGAGTATTCCCGCGATCGTATCGGCGGATAGCGGAGGGATTCTTTCTCCGGTAACTAGTCTTACAAAAGAAACAGCTGAGATCGTTGAAAGTGTTCCAGACAAGGTGAATATTTCTACTAAAGATCATTCAGTTTCTGATGAGGTTGTGAGACCTACTCTTAACACAGTTACAAATATTGTTAAAGACACAACTCGTGCTGTCGACAGGGTGGATCAAACGGTTAACGAAGTAACCGAGACCGTAAAGCCTGTAGATGAAGCGGTCAAAACGGTAACGAATACAGTCGATACGGTAAAAGAAGCAGTTCCGACAGAAAAGCTAAAAAGTTCTAAACATATCGTAGATGTTAACCTTTCTGATAAACCTTCAATAAAAGTCGATGTGTTAGATCAGGAGGTGAACGTTACGGTCCCTGTTACACCGGAAAAACCTCAAATAGAGGTGAATCTTCCAGTCGTTTCAGAGATTGTTACTACTAAGCCGAAAGTTGAGGAAGTGGTCGAGGCAAAACCAGAACTATCTCCTACCCCAACACCAGTAACTGAACCTGTAGTGGAGAACAGACCGAATACTATTGAAACGATTAATGTTAATGAAACGAAAGGTGCGATAACCAAAAAACCGGTTGTTGTGACGAAAAAGGAAATTTTAGGAAAAGACATAGAGAATCCCGTTAGTACGAGTTCGAGTGGAGAAGTACTTAAAAAGAGCAGGGTTCAAGAAACCCAGAAACCTGTACGGCAAAAAACAAGTCCGGATTATCCGGTAACTCAAAAGGCAACTCAAACACAAATGCTAACTCCATCATCACAAGGTGGACAATCTCCCTCAGGTTCATCCAATGGACCGATGACTTCTTCAAGCACTGTTACGTTCTTGGCTATTCTAGATGGTGGACAGAGTGATACACAGCTTGAAACAGGAAGTCGACTTGGTGAGGGAGTTCGACACTATTATGATCAATGGCTAAATGCTCCACCTGGGCAACCACCACAATCTTTCTTCTTCTAATTCAAATTTGGTAAAACAAAAAAATTAAGAAGAAGAAGGAGAGAAATGACAATGAAAAGATCAAACTTTATTAGAACATTTGCGATTACAGGTGCTGCTGCGGCGGGGTTATTCTTTGGAGGAAGTGAAACATTTGCAGATGAAGGATCATCGAGTCTTAAAATCGGAACAGGGTTGTTCAGTAACATTCAGCTTTCTGATAAAGATGAAGAGTCTAATCTTAACCTTGATTTAGGTACTGTAACGGGCATCGAATTAGAGAGTTCAGATGATGATTCGAACCACAATAGCGTAAAAACAAACGTTGGTGCAAATGTAAATGCTGAGGCTTCGGGTGAAGAAGATGAAAAAGCTCAAGTAGGTACTGCTGTAAATGCTGGAGTTGAAGCGGAATCAAAAACTGAAGATCATAACGATGCTGCTAAAGCAAATGCGGCAGTCGGAACTGATACTACAGTTAAAAGTTCTTCTAATGATGAAAGTAAAGCGTCTGTAAACGCAGATACAAACGTTGAAGCGGAAGTACGTTCTAATGAAGCAGATAACAAAGATTCTACTTCTCTAAATGCGGGAGCAGATGTTCAAGCAGCTGTTGAAGCTCAAGATGAAAGAGAATCAAATACAGAGGCTGCTTTGAATGCAGATGTAACTGCAGGAGTAGAAGCAACTGAAGAAGACGAAGAGTCAAGTGCGAAAGTAGAAGTAGGCACAGATGTAATGGCGAACGTAACTTCTGAAGATGAAGAAGATAACTCTTCTGTGATGGCTGATACTGGTCTATGGGCAGGAGTAGAAGCAACTGAGGAAGACGAAGAGTCAAGCGCGAAAGTAGATCTAGGTACAGATGTGATGGCGAACGTAACTTCTGAAGATGAAGAGAATAACTCTTCTTTAATGACTGATGCTGGTCTATGGGCAGGAGTAGAAGCAACTGAGGAAGACGAAGAGTCGAGTGCAAAAGTAGATCTAGGCACAGATGTGATGGCGAACGTAACTTCTGAAGACGAAGAGAATAACTCTTCTTTAATGGCTGAAGCTGGTCTATGGGCTGGAGTAGAAGCAACTGAGGAAGACGAAGAGTCAAGTGCGAATGTAAATCTAGGAACGGACGTGATGGCGGCTATTATGTCTGAAGACGAAGAAGATCGTTCTTCTTTAAGCTCAATGCTTAACACGGATACAACACTTTCTCTGTCTTCTGAAGATGAGCTTGAAAATACTTCTCTTAAGTTAAATACTTCAATCATGGCAGACTTAATGAGCTCGTTTGATGAAGATGAAGATCGTTCTTCTCTACACTCTTCATTAGATACGGGTCTTGAACTTGGACTTGAAGGCGATGATGAAGACCGTGGGTTAAATCTAAATCTTTGGACAGGCTTAATGCTAGATGCAATGTATGAAGGACAAGATAGTGAAGATTCTATCTTAGAACTTTAATAGGATAAAAAGAGACGGCAGACGTGCTGTCTCTTTTTCTATGTGAAAGAATAGGAATAAGAGGTGAGTATAATTTATTAAATTAGTAATTTAACTATTTTTATAGGTTGATCTGTAGAAAACACCCTAATTAAATGGAGAGAATTAGCGAAGGAAATAAATTGTTGGGGGACAGTCCCTCATGTATACTTAAGTTTATTAAGTATACATGAGGGTGTTAGATTAGGAGATGGCGATATGGTACATAAAGAAACAAATCTAAAGTTAGTCGTAGCCGGGTTGTTGCTAGGTATTCTAATGGCCGCGATGGATAATACCATTGTAGCAACGGCGATGGGTACGATTGTTGCGGACCTTGGAGGGTTTGATAAATTCGTTTGGGTTACAGGCTCATACATGGTCGCCGTAATGGCCGGGATGCCTATTTACGGTAAGTTGTCCGATATGTATGGCAGAAAACGATTTTTCATTTTTGGACTTGTCGTTTTCCTTATCGGTTCAGCCCTTTGCGGTCTTGCTCAAAGTATGGAGCAGCTGATAGCGTTTAGAGCGATTCAAGGTATTGGTGGGGGAGCACTGATGCCTATTGCCTTTACGATTGTTTTTGATATTTTCCCTCCAGAAAAGAGAGGGAAGATGACTGGGCTTCTTGGGGCGGTCTTCGGAACTTCAAGTGTTCTCGGACCTTTACTTGGAGCATTCATTACTGATGCGATCAGCTGGCATTGGGTGTTCTATATTAACGTTCCTATTGGTGCAGCTTCCTTTTACTTGATCTTCCGTTATTATAAAGAAACACTGGAACATCGCGAGCAAAAGATCGACTGGTGGGGTGCCATCACACTTGTGATCGCAGTTGTTAGTCTGATGTTTGCTCTTGAACTTGGTGGCAAGACGTATGCATGGGATTCTACGCAGATCGTAGCTTTGTTTACGATATTTACTGTCTTTTTTATTGTGTTCTTTGCTGTAGAACAAAAAGCATCCGAACCGATTATTTCATTTTGGATGTTTAAGAAGAGACTTTTTGCTACTTCACAGATTCTAGGTTTTCTATACGGTGGAACATTCATTATACTCGCCGTGTTTATTCCTATTTTCGTTCAAGCGGTTTATGGAGGTTCTGCAACAAGTGCAGGCTTAATTCTTACACCAATGATGTTAGGTTCTGTTGCTGGAAGTATGATCGGTGGTATTTTTCAAACCAAAACCAGCTTCCGTAACCTCATGATTGTATCCGTAATTTCTTATTTCACCGGCATGTATATGCTGAGTGGAATGACACCGGATACGTCTAGAATGATGCTTACCTTTTTTATGGTGATTGTTGGATTTGGTATGGGCTTCTCGTTCTCTCTATTACCGGCAGCAACGATCAATAAGATGGAGTTTCGTTATAGAGGTTCAGCCAACTCTACAAATGCATTTTTGCGGTCATTAGGTATGACACTTGGTGTAACCATTTTTGGTGCACTTCAAAATCGGATTTTTTACGAGAATATAAGTGAGAATCTAAAAGGCTTTGCAGGGCAAGGTGCTGCGGCATTTAAAGAGATTGACCCGCAAAAAATATTTCAGGCAGGAGAACGATCTAAAATACCTCCTGAAGTCTTAGATGGAATAACAGCTTCAATGTCTGCGTCTATTACGACTGTTTTCACTTATGCATTGATTCCAATCGTAATTTCAGCTGTAGTCATATTGTTTATGGGGAATGAACGGGTAGAGACATCGAAACAAAATATAAAATCAAAATAATATTATAAAAGAGCTTGGGATGATAATATCCCAAGCTCTTTTAGTTTAAGCGGCACGCGTTGCTTTCTTTTCTTTTTTTGGAGCAACCGTATAAGACAACGATACGACTACATCAATCGCAAGTATCAGGGTCCAAATACGTGTGACATTATTAACAGTATCGTTTTTGTAGAATAGATCTGTCTTTGTTGTGTCATACCAATCTTTCCACAGGGAGTCTAATTGTATAGTTGATATGGCATCTGAAAGTCCAAATACCAGCCAAAAAACACCTTGTATGGTGATGAATAAAAGAATGTGCTTATAAAGATTTTGTCTTTCTTGCTTCGCATGTTGCATCCCATAAAGTGGTTTTGAATCGAGCAGTTCGGACTCAGGCAAGCCACGCCATTTGGCGACCTTTCGCTGTATAAAGCGATCTAATTTTTGAAAATCACTCTTTCCATACAAAAATGCATAAGCGATCACGACAAGAATAATAATTTGATAGGAGGAGAATTCTCCTGTTCTTAAATAATCAAAATATCCCATCGCAGCAATCCATAGGTCATTTAAGAGAAAGAGAATGAAGAATGCAATGCTTAATTTCTTTAGATTGAACCAATAACGTACCACTAAAAAAGATAAGGTGGAAACCCAAAATACGGTCTCGGCCAGAATGAGAAACACCCATTTATGATCCAGTACAAAATCCATTTGATGTTCATCCTTTCTTTGCTGCATCCTATAACAGTGTTTTACCATTTATAGAATACCACTTTAAAATGGGTAAGTCTCCCATATTTAGTATCATTTTTCTTTGTTATTATGTGATAATTAACAAGAAGAGAATATAAAAAACGGAGTGATTTTATGTATTCAGATACAGCTTCTGAATTGCGCTGCATTCGTAGGACATTGATTGTATTAGGAATCTTGTTATTATTTGTAATCGGGTCTATCAGTAATAGTGGTAGCGCAGAGAATGAAGAGTATCCTACTATTACAACGAATTCAGAAAATAATCTTGTCCCATTAGGTAACGGGTATTTTGGACTGTACTCCAACTTTGAAGAAACTGATTCAGGGCATGGAATGAAGATTTATTATTATGATGAAAAAGAGAATAAACTTGTGTTGAAAAAGGAGGAAGACTTAGATACTGTAGAAATTTCAGAATAATGTAAACGAGTTTTAAGGATTAGAAAAGTAAATGTAAAATACAAGTAAGTTGTTTTATTAAGTAAGTTCTTCAATTATATGATATACTTTTTCTTGATTATAAAAAAATTTATAACACTTAGGAGGTGACAACTTATATTCCAGTAACTTGGGGTATAAGGAGTCTTTTTGGACAGTTTGACCTTATTGAAATTACTTGCAGTAGCCGTACTTATTCTACTAACCGCTTTTTTCGTAGCAGCAGAATTTGCGATTGTTAAGATTCGTAAATCAAGAATTGACCAATTAGCTGAAGAAGGCAACAAACGAGCGATTGCAGCACAAAAGGTTATTTCAAACCTTGATGGATCACTCTCTGCCTGTCAGTTAGGTATTACAATTACAGCATTAGGATTAGGTTGGTTAGGTGAGCCTACGGTAGAAGCAATTCTCGGTCCAGTATTTGAAAAAATGGATTTAAGCCCGGCGATTGTTCATACATTATCATTTGCAATTGCTTTTGCATCCATTACTTTTTTACACGTTGTTCTTGGTGAGCTTGCACCAAAAACAGTAGCTATTCAAAAAGCTGAAACAATCAGCTTATTGTTATCACCTGCATTGATCGGATTCTATAGAGTTATGTATCCATTCATTTGGTTCTTAAACGGAAGTGCTCAGCTTCTAGTAAGAATGTTTGGTCTAAAACCAGCTTCAGAACATGAAATGGCACATACTGAAGAAGAACTTCGTCTAATCTTAAGTGAGAGCTACAAAAGTGGTGAAATCAACAAATCTGAGTTCAGTTATGTAGAAAAGGTATTCGAATTTGACGACAGAACTGCAAAAGAGATCATGGTCCCTCGCACTGAAATGGTTTGTCTTTATGAAGACAATACCGTTGCAGAAAATATTAATATAATTGCAGAAGAAAAATATACACGTTACCCTGTTGTAGGGGAAGATAAAGATAATGTTCTTGGTATGGTGAATGCGAAAGAAGTATTTTTTGACCTGATTAAAGGAAAAGAATACCCTCTTGAACATTACATTAGACCAACATTGAGCGTATTTGAAAATACACCGATTAAGGAAACACTATTAAAGCTTCAGAAAAAAGGATTTCATATGGCTGTATTAGTTGATGAATATGGTGGAACAGCAGGTATTGTTACCATTGAAGATATTTTGGAAGAGCTTGTTGGGGAAATACGTGATGAATTTGATGAAGATGAATCACCAATGATTCATGCAGTCAGTCCAAATGTTAAGCACTTTGACGGTAAAGTATTGATCGCAGAAGTGAACGACATTTATGGACTTGAAATTGATGATAGTGAACTTGATACTATTGGTGGCTGGGTTCTTTCACAAAACTCAGAGATACAAGAAAATCAGGTCATATCGTATGATGAATATGATTTCAAAGTGATTGAAATTGATGGACATCAAGTTAAAAAAATCGAAATTACGAAAAGACTTAATCAGGATGAAGTAACGTCTTCTTCATCCCAAGAATTAGAACACAACTTAGTTGAAAAAGAAGCTTAAGTTTTAAGAGACCATCCCTAACAGATGGTCTCTTTTCTTGTTTATTTTTTATGATGCAGGGAACAAATGAAGGTAAAGGAGGAGATTCATTTGAAATCTATTACTATTCAATTAGAATACGATGAGACAACAATCCAAGCATCGCAAAATATTGAAAAATTGTTGGAAGAACAACTTTCTGGAACAGATTTTAGATTAGTTTCCATATCCCCATCCTCAGAACATAACACGACTAATGTGATTAAAGATAGAGACTCTACAGGAGCTGGTGGACAGACTTCGCCTGATAATGAAAAGCCACCTAACAGAAATTAAGACGGGATTTCCCGTCTTTTTTCTTTATCATTCTAATTTCCCAGGAAATCGACTTAAATTGACAGAATATATTGACAAATTTATAGTGATTATTTACTATTTAAATAACTAAACTTTTAATACAAAAGTAAAAAGGGATGGAAGATTAAAAGGGGGCTGAGGGAAATGGTAAGAACGCCGCAATATCGCTTTATCCGTTTGATAACAGGCAGTGAAATATTAGATGTTGATATTTTTTTCTATACCAACAAAACAACTGTAGTGATAAGTATGCTTTATTACAAGCAAGAACATATTATCATGTCCTCTCATACAGCTCCGGATCGAAAAACTGCTTTGAAACATGCCTTTCATACTTTTTATGAAACAAAATTCATCTATGATCAAAAACAACTATCCATCATTAATTAAGAAAAACAATTAAGTAGTAAGAATATTTTTGAAAAAATATCTTTATTTGCAAAAGGACATGTGTTTATAATTTAGGTAATCATGAACGAAACGTTTTGATTAACGTTTTTAATGGAGGGTGGGTATGGAAACTTCAGATGGTCAAGTATTAGGAGACAGCCTTTTCATTAATCAAATGAGAACATACGCCAATCAATTTGAACATTCTGAAACACCTTTTCTTATCCAGAAAGATCGAACTTGGGTATATGTAAATCCAGCAGCAAGAAAGATATTAGAAGCAGAAGAAGATATCATCGGTCAGCCGATATGGAACAACCTCCCGAATGAGTTGCATAATTTAGTGGAGGAAAGGATTCAAACATGCGACAAAGGTATTGCCCCTAAGCCAAGTGAACAAACATGGATCACACAAAAGGGTAATCTTATTCAATTAGAAGTCATCGGATTTCCCCTGATGTTTTCATCACACGCCACACAAATTATCATTCGCAATTTAACACAGCAGCATCTTGAAAAGAAAGAAACGCTTGATCATTTAAAGCTTATAACTGAAAATATGATAGATATTATTGGAATTGTTAGTGGTGATGGAATCTTCACCTATTTGACACCTTCCTATTTTTGGGTAACTGGTTATACTCAAAGTGAAGCGATAGGTACCACTCCATTTAACCTTGTTCATCCGGAAGATAGAGACCGAGTGATTCAAGAATTTACTCGAATGATCATGAAGGAAATACCTCTTACGATTGAATATAGATACTTGAAAAAAGATGGGAGTTATATTTGGCTAGAGTCTAAAGGGACCCCTATCAGTCATAAAGACAACCTCTCTGCGATTGTTGCATCTCGAGATATTACAAAGAGAAAAGAAGCAGAAGCTGCCTTGAGAAAGAATGAATTCAAACATAAGATTATCTTGGATCATAGCAACGATTTAATCTGCTCAGTTGACATGAATGGAAACTATTTATACGCCTCACGATCATATAAAAATGTTTTAGGAATCGAACCAAGCTCACTCCTCGGTACAAGCGCTCTGAATTGTGTTCATTTGGAGGATCATGAGAGTGTAGAGAAATATATTAAATTAGTTGCCGCATTGGAAAATCCGCTTCCTCTTGTTTATCGCAAGATACATGCTTCAGGTCATCCTGTTTTATTAGAGGGTAAAGGCATGCCGATGGTGTCTGATGAAGGGGACATAGAAGGTCTCGTATTTATCTCTCGAGATATTACAGAAAAGAAAAAAGCAGATGAGTATATACGAAATAGTGAAAAACTTGCCGTATTGGGAGAACTAGCAGCAGGTGTTGCTCATGAGATCAGAAATCCACTCACATCCATTAAAGGATTGTTTTCTTTAATGAAAAATAGTGAGATCGATCAAAACAAACTCTATTTATATAATGAAGTAATCTGTGAGGAACTTCATCGGATTGAATTCATCGTGAATGAGTTTATGGCATTAGCAAAACCAGACGCTACTCAATATATGAAGAACGTGAACATTATTCAGCTTCTGCAAGACACTGTAATGTTACTAACGTCTGAAGCTAATTTGTACAATGTAGAAATTCGCCTATTATTCAAAGAGAAGGATCTCTTTGTCTCTTGTGAAAAGAACCAGATTAAACAAGTTTTCATCAATGTGATTAAAAATGCGATCGAAGCTATGAATGATGGTGGAATTCTCACGATAGCCATTGAAGAAACGACTGATCAGAAAATTAAACTCATCTTTGTAGATAATGGGATTGGAATTGAAGAAGAAAGGTTAAAGAGCATTGGCGTTCCTTTCTTTACCAATAAGGAAAAAGGAATTGGTCTAGGGCTAACGGTTAGTAATAAAATTATTACAGAGCATAAAGGACATTTAAAAGTAGAAAGTTACCCTGGTAAAGGAACAACCGTTTCTATCACTTTACGAAAAACGGAATAACTTAGAGATTAAAGTTCTGAATGGAAAAGACTGAACTCGGAATGAGAGTTCAGTCTTTTTAAATTCCGTCAAACAGCCTAAAAACACTTCTTCCAAGTAGTCGAATCAGCCAGATGATAAGTTCAGGAATAACCAATACAAGATCAATAATAAAGTCTAGCCATGTGTATGTTTCATTGTTGTACTTCTTTTTCTTTCTCCGTCTGAGTGCCATTTTGCCATCACCTATTCCTTTTAATCAAGATAAATACTTTTCACACTAATACGATTAATTATGTTTATGAAGTAAAGATTTAATAAAGAAGAACAGGACATAAGAAGCATAAGGTATGTTGCGAATTGTGATTAATAACTAGTGCACCAGTTCGTCTTTTAATTTCAATTAATAAGATTAGTAAGTTGTTCCTATGTGTAGCCATTTATACGTTTACATAAAAAAATAGTTTCTTAACATTTCCTCTCTATAATGAACGGTGTACTAAATTCATTTAAAAGGGGTTGCATCAAGCATGGATGAAAGACCGATGGATGAATGGGTTAAGAAGCTTACAGAAGACAGCTTAAAAAAAAACAAACTGAATCGCAGAACTTTTCTCTCGGGTGCCGGAAAAATTGCAGGAATTTCACTGGGGCTTACAATTGCTCAGTCGCTAGGGAGCTACGAAGTGAACGCGGCACCAAAATTTAGAAATTATCCGTTCACATTAGGTGTAGCATCAGGTGACCCGTTAGCAGACGGCGTTGTTTTATGGACAAGATTAGCACCAGATCCATTGAATGGCGGAGGAATGCCTAATCAGGCTGTACCTGTTAAATGGGAGATCGCAGAAGATGAACGATTCAAAAAGATTGTGCAAAAGGGCACGGAGCTAGCGCGTCCTAATCTGGCGCATTCTGTACATGTTGAAGTAGAAGGACTTAAGCCGAACCATGTATACTTTTACCGATTCAAAAGCGGATATGAATTCAGCCCGGTTGGAAAAACGAAGACTCTCCCTAGAAAAGGTGCGAATGTGAAAAGTATGACTTTTGCATTTGCATCTTGTCAGCAATATGAACATGGTTTCTTTACAGCCTATCAGCATATGTCAGAAGAAGAGTTAGATTTTGTTGTTCATCTTGGCGACTACATATATGAGTATGGACCTAATGAATATGTATCACCATCTGGCAATGTTAGAACCCATAGCGGTCCAGAGATTATGACACTTGAAGACTATCGAAACAGACATGCTCAATATCGTTCAGATGGTAATTTAAAGGCAGCTCATGCAGCATTCCCTTGGATCGTAACGTGGGATGATCATGAAGTAGAGAACAACTATGCAAACATGATTCCCGAAAAAGGACAGTCGGTTGAAGCGTTTGTAAAGCGCCGTGCTGCAGGTTATCAAGCGTATTATGAGCACATGCCACTTCGCCGATCTTCCTTACCACACGGAGCTGACATGCTGCTCTATCGAGACTTCACTTATGGAAACTTGGCAATGTTCAACGTTATGGATACACGACAATATCGTGATGATCAAGCCAACGGAGACGGAAGTAAACCACCTACCCCTGAATCTCAAGATCCAAATCGAACTTTAACAGGTATAGAACAAGAACGATGGTTGCTTCGGAACTTAGGAAACTCTAAAGCACATTGGAATGTTCTTGCTCAGCAAGTATTTTTTGCACAGAGAAACTATGGGACGGCTGAGGCGCCTAGGCTGAGTATGGATGCATGGGACGGGTACACGGCATCACGTGAACGTATCACAAATTTTATACAATCAAAGAATTTAAATAATATTATTGTACTGACGGGCGATGTACATGCAAGCTGGGCGTGCGATCTAAAAGCGGATTACAATGATTCATCATCTAATGTATTTGGAGCTGAATTTGTTGGTACATCCATCACATCTGGCGGAAATGGTGCTGATAAACGTTCTGATACTGATAAGATATTAGGGTTGAATGCTCATATTAAGTTCTTCAACGATTATCGTGGATATGTGAAATGCACCGTTACACCTGAGGAATGGCGAACAGATTATAAAGTCGTTCCGTTTGTAACTTCACCAGGTGCTGCTATCTCGACGCGTGCTTCATTTGTCTATCAAAAAGATCAGAATGGTCTTCAGCAGGTTGGGGCAGCGGCTGTTGCTGAAGGAGTTAAAGTATCTCGTGAAGTAGAAGAAGACCGAAACCGTGCTCATGGTAAAGCACATGAGAAGCAGATGAAGAAAACCGGTGTAGAAGCTGGGCAATAAATTTAGGTAGATGCGGTTATGACGAAGAAGCTTCTGCCGCATATAAGGTTGAGTAGGAAGAGCTACTTTGGGATTGGACAGATTACCCGTTCAATCGGACAGATTAACACTCCAATCGGACAGATTCGTCATGCAATCGGACAGATCAACGTTTGAAGCGTACAAATACAATTTCCTCTAACTAAAGAAAGCTAACTTCATGAGTCAAAACAGCAATGCCATGCTAGTTTTTTAGTCTCAGAAGTTAGCTTTTTATCTATTTTTTATCTTTCATCGCTGCTTTTAGAGCATCTGCTAGACTGTTTCCAAAGCCTTCATCTTCTTTGTTATTACTGTATTTTTTGAGAAGCTGCCGTTCTTCTCGCTTCGTAACTTTCTTTTTCTTATCCTCTGCTTTTTCCACCACATTACATGGTTTACACTGAAAATAAGTGCCTGCCTTTCCGTTATGCAGTTCCATCTTTTTGTGACACTGCGGACAGCGGCGGTTCGATAGCTTAGGATCTTTACGGCGTCGATATGAACATTCACGATCAGAGCACACAAGAACTTTGCCGTCGCGTCCTTTAACTTCTTTCAATAATTTTCCGCAATCAGGACATTTGGATCCTGTGAGGTTATGCGCACGATATTCCTGAGAGCTTGTTTTGATTTCCATTACAAGCTGTTTCGTCTGTTTTCGGATGTTGGCTAAAAACTCTTTCGGATTTCCTTTCCCGCGTGCGATTGCTTCAAGTTCTTGCTCCCATTTAGCCGTCAGTTCAGGTGACTTCAGCTCATCGTTCACAAGATCGATTAACTGTTTTCCTTTTGGCGTGGGGTGCAGCTTATTGTTTCTTCGATCAAGAACTTCAGAACCTAACAGCCTTTCTATAATTTCAGCCCTAGTAGCTGGAGTTCCCAAACTATACTTCTCCATACGAGATAATAGATCTGCCTCTGTAAAACGTGAAGGAGGTTCGGTTAACTTCTTATCCGCGTTTACATCTTTAACAGATAGCGATTGCCCTTCTTTTAAATTCGCGAGTGCGCGCGGGCTTTCTTCATCTTTACCAGACAATACTTTAAATCCTGGATCAAGCACTAGCGTTTCACGGGCTATAAATGTTTCACCCGCAACGTTTAATGTAGCGGTCAACGTTTCCGATCGATAAGCTGGATAGAAAAGAGCCAAGAAGCGGCGTGCAATCAAGTCATATAATTTACGTTCATCATTATCGAGATCACCTAAGTGCAATGGTTCATCTGTCGGGATGATCGCATGGTGATCCGTTACTTTTGAATCGTTAAACACTTTCTTTGCTACTACGTTTCCTTTTTGTTTTAACAGAGGTTGCACTTCTTCACGATATCCTGAAGACATCCCTTGAAGTCGGTCATACATCGTATTTTCCATATCCTTCGTTAAGTAGCGGGAATCTGTTCTTGGATACGTAACAAGCTTGTATTGTTCATAAAGTTTTTGTAGTACTGAAGAGGTCTTCTTAGCAGAGAAACCGAAACGACGATTGGCATCACGCTGTAACTCAGTAAGATCATAAGGCATCGGATGCGCTTCTGTTTTTTCTTTCTTCTGAAGTGAAGCCACTGTGGCTTGCTGCTCTTTTACTTTTGCAACGATGGCTGTTGCTTTCTTCTCCTCAAATAGACGCTTCTCTCCGTTATGTTCCCATGATGCTTTTAACAGACCGATCGTCGCATCAATCGTCCAAAAGTCTTTTGGCTGGAAAGCGTTAATCTCTTGCTCGCGATCCAGGATCATCGCAAGTGTCGGTGTCTGAACGCGACCAGCAGATAGCGGATCGTTGTATTTCGTTGTTAGTGCACGAGTCACGTTCAGTCCGATCAACCAGTCTGCCTCAGAGCGGCAAACCGCAGATTGATAAAGATTGTCATATTGTTTAGCAGGTTTGAGTTGATTGAATCCATCTCGAATGGCTTTGTCTGTTTGAGATGAAATCCATAAACGCTTTACTGGTTTTTGCCATCTCACTTTTTCCATGATCCAGCGAGCGACAAGTTCGCCTTCACGCCCAGCATCTGTTGCGATTACAAGCTCACTGATATCTTTGCGTTTAGAAAGTTGATCAATCGCACGAAATTGGTGACTAACTTGTCTGATCACTTTTAGTCCTATATGGTTTGGAATGATCGGAAGGTCTTCCAAGCGCCATTGTTTATACTGTTTGTCGTAGTCTTCTGGCATTTTTAATTCAACTAAATGACCGAGTGCCCAAGTAACGATGTGTTTAGGTCCTTCAATATAACTCTTATTTTGTTGCTTACAGCCAAGGACACGAGCAAGATCGCGTGCAACGCTCGGCTTTTCGGCAAGGATTAATTGTTTCATAGTTTACCCCTTTCAAACTTCTACTCTTGTCATTATAACAGAGACAAAAAATAAGCTAAAAATGACGGATTATTTTTCTGAAACATTTTAAATGATGTATACTGAATAGTGAGTCTATTTTATTTTGTGAAATATATATATTTTATCATTACAGTAGTTTCGGTATGGCTGAGGGGAGAAAGGGAACATGTGGAGAAACCGGAATTTTTTAATTTTGATGTTTGGACTTGCTGTATCTAGCACAGGTCTATGGGTAGGGATTATTGGGAATCTTGAATTTTTGCAGATGAATGTTGAATCCTCTTTTTTGCAGGCTTTAATCATTTTGGCTGGATTTCTAGTAGGAATTTTTCTTGCACCGATGGCCGGTCGAATCATTGATCGCAGCAATAAGAAAAAGATATTGATCTATGCTGGGTTTGCTCGATGTGCAGCTATCTTCTTTATGTATTTGGCAATCGCTTATAACAATGTTTGGTGGATGGTCGTTTATACGCTTGTTATCGGTATTTCCGGTACGTTCTCTCAGCCTGCCATGCAAACGATGCTTCCGTTAATCGTTAAGAAAGAAGAACTTCTAGATGCCAATGGTGTCAACATGAACATCTTTACGGCATCAAGAATCGTAGGGACTGCACTAGGAGGCGTGATGCTGGTTGGTATGTCACTATTTTCTTTGTATACGGTCACTCTAATTTCATATGTGATCCTTCTTATATCTACTTTCTTTTTAGATGTGGAGGAACAGCCTAAGAAAGCAGATTCCTCAGGTAGAAAGGATAATTTCTTCAGAACGCTTGGGGAATTGTATCCCATTATAAAGAACGAACGTAAAGTTGTGTATGGAATCTTTTTATTGATTCCAGCTTACTTATTTTTATCTGGATTTAACTTGATGGTTATTGAAATCAGTGAGTTGCAGGATAATGCGGGCATAAAAGGAATTCTTTATACGACTGAAGGCGTTTGTGTATTCATTGGAACGTTCTTATCGAAGAAATTCTTTAGAGATAATCCGAAGTTAAGCTATATGTTCGCTATTACGTTCATTATCGCTGCTGCACATACATCTTTGTTTTTAGCAGATCATCCAATCATGTCGGTTCTTTCTTTCGGATTATTTGGTCTTGCTGCAGGAACGCTGTTTCCTGTCGTCACTACCATTTTCCAGACGGATGTCCCGTCAGATTATCACGGCAGGTTTTTCTCTATAAAAGGGATGGTTGATAATATTATCTTCCAGGTTTTGATGCTGCTAACAGGATTGTTCCTAGACACGATTGGATTTCATAAAATGGTCATAGGATTTGGTATCACATCGTTCTTGATTGCGTTTGTCATCTATTATCAATATAAGACTAAGAGTGGATCAAATAAGAATGATAGAATGGCAGCAATTAAATAAATACGGGTTCGAATGAGAGTGGCTAATCGTCACTCTTTTTTCATACTTTGGTTCTGGGTTGATATCGTTTAAGTTATAGGACCATAACAGCAAGATTGAGGACGATTTGCTCAGTTAAAATGGTTAAAATAATGAAAAGATGATAGATGGAGGTGTGGTCTGTGGGTACAATACAAATGTCGTTTGACGAGATGTGGGATAAGATCATGGAATGTAACAGGTCCTATGACGGCCTTTTTTATACAGCAGTAAAAACAACTAAGATCTTCTGCCGTCCATCCTGTCGTTCACGAAAACCTAAAAAGCAAAATGTAATCTTTTATGACTTTATCGCACAATGTGAGGAGGCAGGCTATCGAGCTTGTAAAAGATGTCAGCCGGAGATCGAACATTGTCCACAAATAAATCTGATTAGAAAAGCTACAAGTTTCTTAGTAAATAATCATCAAAAAAGAATTCTTCTACAAGATGTAGCTGAACATTCTGGAGTGAGTCCATTTTATCTTGAACGATTATTTAAAGAAGAATTGAATGTTACGCCTAGAGAATATGTGGAGAACATTCGAATAGATAAAGCGGCTTATCTGTTAAGTAACACTTCAAAAACCAGTCTTGAGATATGCTATGAATCAGGATTTCAGAGTCCTTCTAACTTTTATAAAAAGTTTCGTGCGTATAAGAATTGCTCACCAAGTGACTACCGAAAGTCCAGAGAAGCTAAGGTTACGAATCATGAGATGGACTGAAGAATTAGATGGATCATTGAAGATAGAGTTGCCAGCGGAATTTTCCTATAGCGAATGTCTTGTGTTTCTTGAGAGATCACCACAAGAAGTTCTTCACCACATACATGATAAACATATTTATAAGTTAATAATGGTGAATGCTGAACTGATCTTGATCAAGATCAGTTACAGAGTTCACGTACTCGTAATAGAATTTCCAGATAGAGAGCCTTTAAATAAGGGAAAAATCGTTGAATTTATTGAGAATTGGTTTGATCTAAATCAAGATCTTTCCTTATTTTATGATGCTGTTTCAGAAGATAGTCTATTACAGCCGCTCGTAAAACAATATTTTGGTTTGCGAATGATCGGAATTCCTGACCTATTTGAAGCATTGACTTGGGCAATCATGGGACAGCAGATCAACTTAACATTTGCCTATACTCTGAAGCAGAGTTTGGTCGAGAGCTATGGGAAGAAACGGGTGCTTCATGACAAGGTTTATTGGGTATACCCATCTCCTGAAATCATAGCAAGTCTTCAGATTGAGAATTTAAGAAAACTCCAATTCACAACGCGAAAAGCTGAATATGTGATTGGTGTTGCAAAAGAAATAGTTGAAGGTCGTCTATCAAAAGATGTATTAAGATCATCTGAAGATCCAGCTCGACATCTTGTGTCATTAAGAGGAATTGGACCTTGGACAGCAGATTATGTGTTGATGAAATGTTTACTAAAGACCGATGCTTTTCCAGTTGCTGACGTAGGGCTTCAAAATGCCGTGATGAAACAGTTGGGATCGCAGCAAAAACCAACGGTAAAAGAATTAAAGAAACAAGCAGAAAATTGGAGTGGATGGGAAGCATACGCCACTTTTTATTTATGGAGGTCATTATATGAGTAAGCACTATAAATTAGAGATAGATTCTCCTATAGGCGTTATCGAAATTTTAGGAAACGATGACGTTGTTCAGTCCATCCTTTTCGTAGAAAGTGAGGGGGCGATAGAAAATCAACATGATATCCCTGCTGTTCTACTAGATTGCCGCGATCAACTTATAGAATACTTTCAAGGTGTAAGGCAAACTTTTACGTTTCCATTCCAATATAGCGGTACTCCTTTTCAACACACAGTCTGGAATTCACTAGTTGGTATTCCGTTCGCAGAAACCGCCTCTTATCGAGATATTGCCATCACGCTTCAAAAAGAAAAAGCGGTTCGGGCGGTCGGGAATGCCAATGGAAAGAACAAGTTAAGTATTGTGGTTCCTTGTCATAGAATTATAGGCTCCAGCGGGAGCTTAACAGGCTATGCGGGAGGCTTATGGAGAAAAGAATGGCTATTACATCATGAGAAAACGGTTAAAGAAACACGATTAGTATAGAAATATAACTTTTATATTAAAATAAATACAGAACGAATTTATAGAATAGTTAGATAATTCAATCATATTAAGGCTTCAGGATTATTTTTATCGATTTATAAGAAAACGGATACATTTTAATTTACAATAGTAAGAAAAAGTATTAAAATGAGAAAGTTCCAAAAAATAGAAATATATATAGGGGGCTTTTTTGATGAAAAAGTTTTTAGCGGTAACAGCGGCTGCTGTTCTTGCGCTTAGCGTAGGTTGCAGCAAGGAAGAAGAAAAACCAAAAGAAGAGGCTAAGCCAGCTGTTGCAGAAAAGAAAGAAGATGGAAATGCGGAAAAAATCACACTCCTTAATTTTGAAGGTGAGCTTGTAAACCAACTTCGTGGCTACCATGCACCATTCAACGCATATGCTGCAGGTCTAGAAAAAGAAGGGGAAGAAGCTCTTCCACAAGCAGAGCTTGATAAATTAAAAGCAGATGCTAAAGCAAGTGGTGAAAAAGCAGTTGCAGAGATTCCTTCTATTGAAGTACCATCAGATCTAACAAAAGAACACCAAGAATCTGTAAAAGCATCGCTTGAAGAACTTAAAAAGTCTTATGAAGCTCGTGTAGCTGGCTTAGAAGATGAAGCAAAAGCAACTGAAGCTGATGAATTATTTACAGCATTTGAAGAGAAGTTAAATACAGTACATGAAGATTTAAAAATGATTCCAGGCAAATTTGCGAGTGAATTATAAAAATTATTGAACTGCTGTCCCTAAAAGACAGCAGTTTTTTTTTACAAGGTTCTGCCACCGAGAAAATAAAAAAAACAAGGAACCTCGGTTCCTTGTTTTTATATTTATAGAAACAAACCCGCAATTGCGGCAGATAAGATACTTACTAATGTTGCACCGTATAGAAGTTTTAATCCAAAGCGAGCAACTGTATTACCTTGTTCTTCGTGTAGACCTTTAACAGCACCAGTAATGATACCGATAGAAGAGAAATTGGCGAATGAAACAAGGAAGACAGAAACGATCCCAATCGTTCGATCAGACATGTCTTTCGCGTATTTTGCTAGATCAATCATAGCTACGAATTCATTCGAAACAAGTTTGGTTGCCATGATTGTACCTGCAGAAACTGCTTCTGCCCAAGGGATACCAACTAAGAACGCTACTGGAGCAAAAACATACCCGAGCATCGTTTGGAACGTAATTCCAAAAATCATATCAAACACATCGTTGATTAACGCGATTAAAGCTACGAATCCAAGAAGCATGGCACCGACGATCACAGCAACCTTAAAGCCGTCCATGATGTACTCACCAAGCATCTCGAAAAAGGTTTGTTTTTCTTCTTCAATTTCGATGATGTCATCATCTTCAGTAACTTCATAAGGATTGATGATGTTTGCGATGATGAATCCGCCAAATAAGTTGAGTACGAGTGCTGTTACAACGTATTTTGGATCGATCATAGCCATGTATGCTCCAAGGATAGAAGCGGATACAGTTGACATGGCAGAAGTACAAAGCGTATATAGGCGATGCTTTGGTAGATGACCTAATAATTTTTTTACAGAGATAAATACTTCTGATTGTCCAAAAACAGCAGAAGCCACAGCGTTGTAAGACTCGAGTCTTCCTAAGCCGTTCACTTTACTAAGCGCAAAACCGATCCATTTGATGATGAATGGAAGGATTCTGAAGTGCTGTGCGATCCCGATCAATACAGAAATAAATACAATCGGCAATAATACAGTTAAGAAAAAGGGCATCGCAGCTTCGTTCGCCAAGCCGCCGAACACGAATTCAACCCCAGCACCTGCGTAGCTTAACAACTTCTCAAACAGTTTAGAGATACCTTTTATAATGACAAGGCCAACGCCTGTATTTAATAGAAAGTATGTAAGGATAAGCTGTAGTCCAAGCATAACTAGGATCGGCTTGTATTTGATCTTTTTGCGATCATTACTGACAAGAAAGGCTAACAAGAAAACCGCTGCCACTCCAGCCAGAAAGATGATGTACTTCATTTTTCTTTTCCTCCTAAATAACTCACTTGTTGAACCTTACTATTATTAGATAATTTCCCGTTTTTCGCAACTATAAAAAATTCCTTCTTTGTTAGTAATAACCAGTTATTGAAATAAATATTTGAGTGGCAAGGATTTTTGTACTTTTAAAAGAAGTATTTAAGTGATAAACGAAAAAGGAGCGGATAATTTGAAACATGCTTTATTGGTCATTGATGCACAGCAAGAACTGATTGAGGGGAATGCGAGTGAGCAGGCGGTTTATAACAAAGTAGGATTGCTTCAAAACATAAATGTTGTTATTGAAAAAGCGAAGCAAGCAAAAGCTGCCCTTGTTTTTGTTAGAGACGTAGATGTTTCTGAGGGAAAGGGAGCAGGTTTTGAGGTTCACTCTGCAATTAATGTTCCAGAGGGTGCTCAAGTTTTTGATAAGCAGGCAACGAATGCCTTTTATAACACAGCTTTATTAAGCTATCTAAAAGAGGAGAAAATTGGTCATCTCGTTATTATGGGTTGCAAAACAGAACATTGCATCGATACTGCTGTACGATTCGCAACTGTCTCTGGCTTCGATGTTACCCTTGTTGGAGATGGTCACTCTACTTCAGATTCAGAAGTGTTAAAAGCAGAACAGATCGTAAGCCATCACAATAAAGTTTTGCATGGTCATTATAATGTCGACCATTTTTCAGTTGTGCGTAAAACGGATGAAGATCTATTTGCACCCATTCACGATAACTATCGATCAGAATAGATTTTAGCGCTTTAGCATAACGTTTGTCTTGAAACGATTGTACACGTATGATGAATGATGAAAGAGCAAAATCTGAGGAGGTTTATTATGAATCAATTAACAATTCAAAACTTTGAACTAGCGAGAAGCTTCTTCCTTAAGCAATTGGATGGAATGGATGAGTCAGCAGCAGATATTCAACCTGATGGGTTCAATAATAACATCCGCTGGCACATTGGACACGTCCTCACGACTGCGGAATACTTCATGTTTGGGTTCCCGGAACATTCTGCTAATCTACCAACGCGCTATGTTGACCTATTTAATAGAGGAACAAGTCCTGCAGATTGGAAAGGTGAGGTTCCTACACTTAAAGAACTCAAACAGCAGTTAGAAGAACAGTTAGTACGTGTAAAAGAGATGCCAGAAGAACGCTTGTTTGAAAAACTGGAGAAACCAGTATTCAATTTAACTACTTTTGGTGAGCTTGTAAATTTCACTGTTTTTCACGAAACTTATCACCTTGGACAAATGCATGCGATAAAAAGAATTATCGAAAATCAAACAGCTAAACAAGCTTAGTTGTAAATACAAAAAACAGTGAAGCCCTTAAATAAGGTTTTCACTGTTTTTATATATGTACTTTATGTACAGAAATATGCTATTATAGAAAAGACGCACTAACTCATTATTTTTATTTATAATTGTCCCTAATTATATTATACGATAAAATAGGAACGTGTGTCAACGATTAACTAATTAATTTTTTTGTAGGGGGAAATCGGATGACAACATGGGATCAGGAACAACGAAATGAACAAAAGCGTGTAGATCAAGTAATTCATAAACTTTCTGATGCAACAGATAAACTTCAAGATCATCTCGGAGGAAAGAAGGCAGATGTTGTTCAAATCAGAAAGAATTTTTGGTCTGATGTGACAGTTAACTTAGAAGATGCCGACGATGCAATTGAAACGGCAGCTAGCATCAAGCAGCAGTCAGAGTTATTATCTGAGATTGAAAGAAGTCACACGTCTGCAGAAGCTCGACTTAAAACTTATGAAAAATTAAAAAGCTCCCCTTACTTTGGTCGAATTGATTTTAAAGAAGACGGTGAAGAGGAAACAGAACAAGTTTATATTGGAATAGCCTCCTATTACGATGAACCTTCAAGTACGTTCCTTGTTCATGATTGGCGTGCGCCGATATCGAGTCTGTATTATGATCACTCTCTTGGCGGAGCTGATTTTCGTGCACCGAGTGGTACCATTGAAGGAGAGTTAAAGCTAAAACGACAATTTATGATTAAGAATGCTCATATAACAGGAATGTTTGATACGGGAGAAGCGATCGGGGACGAATTGTTACAGCACGTATTAGGCAACCAAGCGAATACACAAATGAAAAGCATTGTGGCGACAATTCAAAAAGAACAAAATGCTATCATACGAAATACAGCAAGTGATTTACTTGTTGTTCAAGGTGCAGCAGGATGCGGGAAGACATCAGCGGCTCTTCAGCGAGTAGCCTTTCTGTTGTACCGAGATCGAGAAACCATTCAGTCGCACCATGTTGTATTATTTTCGCCCAACAATATGTTCAACAGCTATGTAGCCAACGTATTGCCAGAACTGGGCGAGGAGAACATGGAACAAACAACGTTTCAAGCTTATGTGGACCATCACTTAGGAGGAGACTACTCGATAGAAACGCCTTTTGAACAGATGGAAGAGCTTTTATCTGAACAAGGAGATTCAAAGCGTGTAGAAGCGATACAGTTTAAAGCCTCTGTTGAATTTCTAGAAGCGATCCATCGCTATGCTGAGCAGTTAAGTACATCGGGTATACAATTTTTGAATGTGAGATTTCGAGACCGCATTGTGATTCGTGCTAAACAGATCAGTGAATACTTCTATTCTCTCGATCAGAAAGAAACCCTTCCTTATCGAATGAAAAAGACGGTGGCTTGGATTTTAGAAGAGCTGAAGAAAATAGAACGAAGAGAACGCAAGAAACCATGGGTTGAAAAAGAGATACAGCTTCTTGATAAAAATGTATACACAAGGTTGTATGAGAAGTTAGAGGAACGAAATAAATATGGAGCTGACTCATTTAATGATCTTTCAAGTGAACAAAAAGTGCTTTCGGCTTATGTAACTCGAATTGCCTTTAAATCGCTTAGAGAAAGCATCGAACGGTTTTCGTTTATAGATATAAAAAGCTTATATGCTAAGTTGTTTCAGAAAAATAAACGATTGATTGAGGACGTGAGCACTTGGAACGAAATCTGCAATCAAACGTTGTTTAATTTGAAACAGAACTATTTAGCGAATGAAGATGCCACTCCGCTATTATATGTAAAAGAATTATTAGTAGGTTTTCAGTCGAATGCAGCAGTACGTCATGTTTTTATTGATGAAGCACAAGATTTTTCACCGTTTCAGTTTGCTTTCATTCAGCGGGTCTTTCCTAGAGCAAATCTAACGATACTAGGTGACTTGAACCAATCTATTTACGCGCATGCGTCAGATGAAACGTTCAGTATGCTCAAAAACTTATTAAACAAGAAAAATCCTGAAACGATTACACTACAAAGAAGTTATCGCTCTACAAAAGAAATCGTAGAGTTTACGAAAAGTCTTTTGAAAGATAGTAATGAGATTATTCCATTTAATCGTTCTGGTGAAAAACCTGTTATAGCAGCAGTAAAACGTGAAGAAGATCATCTTAACCAGGTTAAGCATCTTATAAGAGATTGGTTGAGAAAAGGCCATGAAACAATAGCTGTGATCTGCCGTTCAGCTAAAGAGAGCAAGGCTGTCTATGAGAAGCTTAAAGATAATATAGAGGTAAGACTTATGATTGATGAGGATGCTTCTTTTCAAAAAGGAGTAATCGTCATTCCATCATACTTAGCCAAAGGAATTGAATTTGACGCAGTAACAATATTTGATGCATCAGGTTATCAAATTGAACGAGAACGTAAACTGTTTTATACGGTTTGTACACGTGCGATGCATGAGTTAACCGTTTTTTACTCAGGAAAACCATGTCCATTTATAGAAGGAGCATCCGAGAGTTTGTATGAGGTTGTTCAGTAATTGTATTGATCCGTTGTTTCTTTAAAGAAGCAGCGGATCTTTTTCTTATCCCAAATTCTTTTTTATTTTTGTTGTTATCTAAAGGCTGTTTTCGTATACTTTGTTGCTTTTGGAAGCGTTGATTTCCGTTCCAGGCTGCTCGCTTTCCACGGGGCAGGCGGTGAGCCACATTCGAACGTTTCACTCTTAAGTGTCTCACCTGCCAGCCTGTCCCGTAGGAGTCTCGCACCTTCCACTCCAATCAACAGTCAAAGAGGTAAATACAAAAGATTTAAAAGTAATAATCTTTTAGAAAATAGCCATCTAAAAGATTGTTGCTATTGATTTTGCTTTCTTCTTTGCAAATTGGTTGTAGCGGAAGGTTGCCGACTCCTACTAGCGCAAGGCGGCAGGAGGCTCACCATACGCCCAGTGGAAAGCGAGCAACCTGAAGCGGAAACCAGCAACTTTTAAAAGCACTCAACAATGAATACGAAAACACTCATTATTTTTGCTTTCTTTATTTTAGGGTAACGATAACAAAAAGGAGGAAAAGGAAATGGCTTTTGATTATGATCTTGATTTTGATAATATCGATTTCCGAAAACATCCTGAAAAGTATCGTGTTGGCCGTGGTGAGCAGGGAGTATTATTAGTGGAACCTTATAAGAGTGAGATCTTGCCGCATTGGCGCTTTAAGACCCCAGAAGAAGCAGAAAAGTCTTCTAAGAAAATCTATGAACAGTTTCTAGAATATAAGAAAAACAAAGACTTTGTTGGAGCAGATATGGCGAGGAAGTTTTTACAGATGGGATATACACGCGCAAGGCGGTACACGAACTATAAAGGCGGAAGGAAATACAATGAGGAGGGTGAAGTGAATAAAAGGAAGATTGATCCCGTGAAAGCAAAGTCAGCCGCAATCTTTGAGGAGAAGTGGAAATTAGCACGAACAGATGAGGAATATCTGAAGATGAAAAAAGCACATCAAAAAGAATTTGGTTAAGCATCTCCTTATAGCAAGGAGATGCATTTTTATATTCATCTTATGATTACAGACCTTCTCCTATACGGTCACTGCCTCAGTTTCAGAAACAAACTCTCCAAAAACTAATTTTTCAAGTGGTGCAACATGTGTTACAAATTCGTCTAAACGTTCTTTCATCTCTGGATCTTGGTCGAAGTCCTCCATCGTCATGCGTGCATGTTCTTCAGATTGGAAGCGAAGAAGGCCGATCCAAAGTTCTTCTCCTTCTTCAACTTGCAGTTTTTCAGAAATAGAGGAGAATCCATAATTTTTTGGTGATGTGGATAATTTGAAAATCTGTTCTGTCACACCTCCGTATTCTTGAAATTTTTTATTTGATCTCGATGATATTTCAAGAAATTTTTCTTTCACTTCAGGTTTTAATTTATAAAAATATACGAGTAGGTATGCCATCATTTAACCTCCGATTTTTTTAACCATTTTGATAAGACTATATCTATTACTATGCGGGGTCTGTCCCAGTGCAACAAGTGTGTCGTGTTTGGCACTATATGTAGTTCACCGTTTGCGTTATTTCTAAACGTTTCAGCGGTCTGCAATCTCATTTCAGACAATCGCTCAGGTACGGTGGCGACAAGTAAAGTGATACCTGGTGGAAGAAGATGATAGATATCTTCTGTTTCGTTTAGATGCATGCCAGCGAACTTTACCTTCTCTTTCGATACCTAGATCTTGAACTGCGATATTTTTTAACGGTGACCACATCAAATAGTTTTCTTTTTCAGCTAGAAAAAAGTCATTCCAAGAATCGAACACGTACTCATCAAAATCTTTTTCATAATGATCCATTTCTTCTTCTAGAGAGGAAGACCAAATACGCTTTGTTTGATAGCCGCCATCGATTAATATCGTATCCAAAACATGTTCAGGATAACGGACCAAATAGTGAAGAGCTAGAAAACTTCCCCATGAGTGGGACAAGAGATAGAAATCGCTTACATTTAACTGATCTAACAAACCTTGAAGCCATTCAACAAGTCTAGGCATCTCATAATCTATAGCCGAGTTAAAGGGCTCAGATCTCCCGTGTCCTGGAGCATCAAACGCAATGATTTTAAAATTCTTCTTTAATTCCTCAGCTGCTTCTAGAAAGCTAAGGCTCGTACTTCCTAATCCGTGTAAGCAAACAATAGTAGGATTGTGAGCTTCACCCCATTCTGTAAGGTGGACTGTTTTTTCTTTGTACGTGATTAAAGACCTTCTCATCACTTTTCCAACTCCTGATTAATCGATAAGTGTTCCGTTTCATTCACTTAGTGAAGTTTTGTATCTTTCAATAGTATCATATTATTATAAAATCGTTTGAATAGTTTGAAAAGAACTAAAGGATATTGAACCATTAAATGGTAATATTATGGTGGGAAGTTATTTAAAAAGGGGGAGCGTTAAATGGATAGCAACCAATATGTAAAGCGAAGTTCGTTGCTGCTGCTTGCTATATTTCCTGTATTAATAGTGGGTTATTATTTTGCAGTAAATCATGAGAATCTGTTCTTTCTATATGAGTGGACGTTAATAGTGGTTGTACTTGGAGCAGGTTTAATGTCTTTAATCGGTAGCATTAAAACAAAAGAAAAAGAAAAGTGGGTCTTACTTTCAATATTAGCATTTTGTGTTCAGTTTGCAGTTTTAGGGTTGTTTTTAGGCCCGTTGCATTATTATTCTATGTTTTTTGTGTATTACCTAGCAACAATACTAGGGATGACTGTTTTTGGAATCACGCTCTCTAAAGTGGATAACTATCGATTTATCTCTGTTATCTTTATGATAATTTCTGTGCTGCTCACTGTATACATGATTCTTCTACAATCGTTATGGGGGCAAGATCTAACGTAAAGAAAGCGGGGGATTAAGATGTTACCGTGTCTAAAGAGAATAACGGTGATCACTTGTAGTCTGCTTTTATTATTAGCGGGGTGTACTTCATTCCGCTCCTCTAATGAAGTAAAAGTGACTTCTGAAATGAATGAGTTGATCTCGGATTATATCATCCAACATTATGAAGGGGTATATCCTGAAACGGATAAAGAGTTTGAAGTTCATAAGATCTATGGAGCGAAGGAAACTGGAGGAGTGACATCGGTCTATCTATATTCTTTGTTCTCGGGCTTTAACGAGAAAACGAAGACTGAGGGACAGTCCGGTCATTCCGTTCCTGCTGTAATCAAACTCAGAAGTGAAGGCGGCAAGTATGTGATCTCACATTATAAGGAACCAAGGGATGGAGCTGACTTTAAACGATCATTGTATAAAATCTTTCCGAGAAAATACGCAGGAAAAGCATTAGAAGACACGAAAAATTCTGCTGGTCTTCAGGAGAAAATGAAGCAAAAAGCAGAAATGTGGCTAAGAAAATAGCATCATTTATGTTCACAAAACGTCCTAAGGAAAAGTGATTCAAATCACATATTCTCTTTTATCATTCTTTTACGATAGAGTTGTAGGAAGAATATAAGGGGGAATTGACATGCTACAGCAAAGAACCATTGAAATTATTAAGTCAACCGTACCTGTTTTACAGGTACACGGAGAAGCGATTACTTCCCGTTTTTATGAAATGCTGTTTCAGAAGCATCCTGAGCTTTTGAATATCTTTAACCATGCAAACCAGAAAAAAGGCCGTCAACAAGCTGCATTAGCAAACGCCGTATACGCAGCAGCAGCTAATATTGATAAGCTTGAATCCATCATTCCGGTCGTAAAAGGGATCGCCCATAAACATCGTAGTCTAGGCGTGAAGCCAGAGCACTATCCTGTGGTCGGTGAAAACCTGCTTCTTGCTATTAAAGATGTGCTAGGCGATGCTGCAACAGATGAGATCATCAATGCTTGGGCGGAAGCATATGGAGTGATCGCTGATGTCTTTATTGGGATTGAACGTAACATGTATGAAAATGCGGTTTGGGAAGGCTTCAGACCTTTTGTTGTAACACGTAAAATAGAAGAAAGCACTGTAATCACGTCCTTTTATTTAGAGCCGGAAGATAAAATAGCACTTGCAAAATTTAAGCCAGGCCAATATGTGAGTATCAAGATGGATATACCAGGTCAGGTAAACACACATATCAGACAATACAGCTTGTCTGACGCTCCAGGACAGAGCAGTTATCGCATCTCTGTTAAAAAAGAAAGCGGTACGGATACAGTCGATGGAATGGTTTCCGTTTATTTGCATGAGCGTGTTAAAGAAGGAGACATTCTTCATTTAAGCGCTCCAGCTGGTGATTTTTATTTAAATACAGACAGTAAAAAGCACGTTGTCCTTATTAGTGGTGGTGTGGGGCTTACCCCTATGGTAAGCATGCTGAAAACGATAGCAAGTGAACAGCCAGAACGAGAGGTTACATTCGTTCATGCTGCAATCAACGGCCAAGCACACGCTTTAAAGGAAGAAGTTATAGATATTGCAGAAGCTTCAGATCATATCACTACACATTTTGTATATGAAAGTCCGTTAGATGAAGATTTAGGTTACACGAAGAGGGGCTACATCGATCAAACTTGGTTGAAGGAGATCTTACCTTTAAACGATGATGCAGAATATTATTTCTGTGGCCCGATTCCATTTATGAGAGTGATAAATACAGCTCTTCTAGCGTTGAATGTACCAAAAGAGAACATTCATTATGAGTTCTTTGGCCCAGCATCAGATCTCGAGAAGGAAAGTATCAAGGCATAAAGAAGCAAAACACCTTCCTGAACATGGAAGGTGTTTTGCTATTTAGGCGAGTGATAGTGAAAGCGTTGTATCATTGATTTACGTTTAACTAGGAGAAGGATTAACAAGGAGATTAAACTGATTAAGATGATCCATGCACCTAAATAGATGCCACCGATGGTAAATGCTCTAGAGATTTTCACAGAAAAAAAGATCCACCCTACAATGCCAATGGAACCTATACATAAGTTAAGCATCATACTGACAAAGAAGTGGGGAAGCACCATACCCGTATGTGTGACAGTAAACTTTGCGTATCTATAGCTGATCGGTAACCCGAGCAGAAGGAACAAGGTATAAAAAATGACGTTAAGGTCTGCTTCGCTCAAAGAGTTCACTCCTTTTTATTTCTTTATTCAGAACGAACGAAAAACATACCAAATACGAATGACTCGATAAGGTAAATCTTTTCCTCACCGAGTCATTCGTATTTATTAATTATCTGTTCCTGTTTTCATAATCCTATCAAACTGCTCTTGAGACAATTTCTTAACTGGCACAGGATTTTTTGTCTTTTTTACTCTTCGTGTTCTTTTCGTGTAAGCACCTTTTGCAAGGTATTGACGTTTCATCGCTTCAACCATAAAGTTCAACGCGAGTATGGTGATAGCAAATCCGGCGAGTGGAGCAAAAACGATCCACCGATCACCACGTATTTGGTAATAGTTTGCACCAATCATGCTCGACCATTCGTTAATCATGGCGACAGGCACGGTATTATTTTCTAGTGGATCAAGAGTGATGAAGTCAGTTCCACCGATAAAAACTTGTAATATGCCAAGATGTGCCCCTAGTAAAAGAGTAGCGATCAGCTGTTGGCTATACAAAATACTTAAACGTGGTCTAAGATGCGGCAGGACATGTTTACGAAGTGTATGTAATCTGCTGCCGCCTAGAACTTTTACAGAAGAAATAAACTCATTTTCTAAAAACTTAGACGTTTCATTAGCGACTGTTACCATAATAGGAGGTACAGCGATAATAACCAAGAGTATGACAGCGAATATCGTCTGTATATCACGTGGTAGAGACCATGTGAATATCTGAAGTACAGGGTACAATAGCAAATAGGCGATAATCGTAGCCGGAGCATAGTAAAACGATTCAAATAGCTTACTCAACGTGTTAAGGATGAATTTAGGCAATTGACTAATAACAAGGCCAAGGAAAGTTCCAAAGAATAGTCTCGCAAAAGCAATAAAAAATGCTACGCCAAGTGTATATTTTGCGCCATCGATCACCTTGTGTAAGATACTGACACCAAAACGATCGGTTCCAAAAGGCATATCTTTAAAAGGTGCAATAGGTGCACCATCTATAGCATTTTTATTTTCATCGTATCTAATCTGCATAACTGGCTGTTTATCATTGGGTACGAAATTAGAATAAATGATACTCCCGAAAAAGAGGGAAACAATGATTAAAAACCCTGAAAGAAAAAGCGGACTTTTCCAAACTGTCATTTTAAGCCACCTCTTCTTCAGTGCGTCCTAATTTATGAGAAAGAATGTACGAGACGCCTGTAAATAATAAATAGAATGGTACAAACATTAATAGAATGCTAACTGTAATTACTTCTGGCGTAGTTGGTCCATTATCGAGCATGAAGTCTGTTATTCCTGGTATGGCCATAATAGTTTCAACCATAAATAAAGTGGAAATCAATAACCAATACACGGTCTTCGAGTAATAAAAAAGACTGAACAGTGAATTTCTAAGCATATGAACATATAGAATAAGCGCATATCTTAATCCTTTTGCACGTGCGAATTCAACATATGTCTTAGAGTCTTCGTCATCTAATAAAAATAACAGTGTTCTTGTTAAAAACAGACTTGGAATGATGGCCAAGCATAGAATCGGGATAAAATAGGTGGGATTTTGGTCGCTGTGAGCGATTGGGAACAAAAGAGTTCCAGTATTCCGAAAGTATAGAATCATTCCATATTGTATCATCACGACTATAAAAATATCAGGCAATGACTCTAGTGAAAAAAAGACAAAACGAACTCCCTTTTGAATTTTGTCTGGCAAGGTTTTAACGATTAAAGCAAGTATTAACGATGATGATATAGCCAATGTAAATGCACCGATCACTAGTTTCACTGAATAATAAAATGGGGTTAAAATGGTTGGAAACAGAAGTTTGATCTGTTGATATTCATAATACTCTACATTCGAAAAGGTGATGAGTCTCAGCATTAACGAACCGATATTCTCTAGATAGTTTCTAAAGAAAAGACCCAAATCTTGATCTAAAAATAACGCATTCTTTATTGCTCCGGACTCCAATAAGCGTGCGACAGCTTCAATACCTTGAACATTGCTGAAGAAAAGGTAAGGAAGTGCACCAATGAAAAAAACACCTACGATCGGCATCAAAAAATAAACAATGCGCCGAAGGACAAGTAAATACATAAAATTTCCCCCTGAATCTCTCTATCTCTTTTTTATCTAATAAAGTTAACTATAATCATTCGACATAATCCATTATTTTCCTCCGTGCAGAGATAAAAAAAGCTCCCACTGGGGGGAACGTTATTTGAGTATGCTTAAGTATGTTTTCCATGGACCAACATCCATATCGTAGCGTTTAGCCAGAACCCTACTAATCTGGTTGATGTGTGTAAGATCATGGACTGCCCAAGTTGATAGTAATTGCTCTAAAGTAACGGAGCCAAACTCAGGGTGGAATCCAGTTCTGTTTAAATCAAAGGGGTTAACTTTAAAAGCGTTTAATTGGTATAAACTCTGTTGCCTGCTCTGATTGAATTCCCGTAGAAGCTCATCAATCCCTGCTTCCTTTTCTAAGTGAGAGAATCGATCAAAGGGTGGAAGGGGTTCGTTATCATTGTTTGAGAGAATGCTGCTGATTCGTGGAATCCAATTATGCTTCTCGCATTCGATCAGGTGAGCGACAACTTCAAGAGAATTCCACGAATTACCGCTCTCGTTGCTGCTTAACCATTCATGAGAGAGCCCTGATAACAAGTGTGTTAAAACGGCAGGGGTACGTTCTAGAATTTCATGAGCTTCACTTTGTTTAAAGTTCATGTTTTTAATACTCCGTTCTGCGATGAGATAAAATTATCCATTCTTTTTATAACACTTTTAACCGTATCAATAGACGTTAGGATATCGTTGTCCACTTCAAGTGCATGGTTTGCACCAGGGGGGATCATACACTCTAATGATGGGTTAAGTATGATTTGTTTCATTTTTTCTATGTCATAAAAGGGGTCTTTATCACCGATTATGCAGAGTCCCTCTTGTTTACACTTTCTCATCGTTTCAAAAACAGGTGCATCTATTAAACGGGGTGTTAACCATATAGCTTTTGTGTCGTTTATAGGCAAAAGCTCTAAAACAATAGGCATGGCCATCGTGCCAAAGGATTTCCCTAACACGTAATATGAATTATAGTTCGTGTGATCAAGCACTTCATGTAAGACAGCAGAAACATCTTTAATTAGTGCTGAAGTAAGTTCTTCAAAGCTAAAGTCTTCATAATCTGCTGAATAATAAGGGTAATTTACATGCAATACATCATATTCTTTGTTTAAAAAAGCTCCTGAAGAAAAATGAAACAATGGTGATTTAACAGTGTAACCTATTCCAGGAAGCATGATAGCTAACCCTTTTGGATTCGCTGTTTTACTTTGTATGACATAAGGGATTTTCATCTGTTCATAACCCAGTACAGATCGAGAAATTTCTTTCATATCCTAACCTCCGTTTTTATTGAATGGTATCGTACAAGTCGATTTCTAATTGATCACCTACATTAAAGGTATGAAATATCTCGATGTGCCAATTTTTAAGTAGTCTGATATATCCATTCTTTTGTATCCAATTGTGCAATATTTCGTAGCTGTTTTTAATTTCATCGTTTCTTCCTATATGTTTGGTCACTGCATATTTTTGAGGTGGTATGGTTAATTCCACCATGTCAGCCGGAACATCTTCATATTTTTCTACTTCAACACAAACCCAGTATCCATCTTCTTGTTTAGTTTGTGCATCAACGACGAACGCACCTATTTGTTTTGATGAATCCACGACATGCTGAATGGACTGTAATTGTGATCGCAGCGCAGTTGAAGCTTTAGGGATTTCGTGAATGTATTGATTTCCCTCGCATAGTACCCTTAATCCAACTAACTTTATTTCTTTCCGTTCTTCTACAACGGGTGTTTCATAAACTGCTTTGTTTTTCATAGCAAAAACTCCTTTTTAACTATTTACTACTTTCTTCTCGTAAAAGAAATCATTATCCTTTATTTTCCTAATAAGAGGATTGATTTCCTGATATTATCAGTTTTCTCCTACCTTTATACCGTTTGTTATGAAAGCGCATACAACCATTGACGCAAAAGGCTGTAATCTCCTTATTTATTTCATTCAAACGTGATAAACTATTGGTGAAACGTTTCGACTGACTATTTTCTAAGTATGGAGAGGAGCAACGCGTCCATGAAAACAAGTAAAATAATAAGCTTTGTATTGATGTTCAGTTTGATTGCGAATGTTTTTGTAACTTCATCAGCGTCCGCAACTGACAGAGGAAAAGATTATGCTTTTCAAATGGAATTGAAAGCTATCGCTAAAAAGACTTATAAGTTTTATCAAGATCACACCGATCCAAAAACAGGTTTGACTTATGATGAAACTCGATACACAGCAGAAGGTAAAAACGACGCAACACACACATCTCCTACAAATATTGGGATGTATATGATGAGTACGATCTCCGCTCAAGAATTAGGTATCATCTCTAAAAAGGAAGCGGTAAAACGCATACAAGTAACATTAAATACACTTGAAGATCTCGAAAAGTGGAATGGCTTATACTACAACTGGTACAACACAAAAGATGGTTCGGTTAAAAAGGACTGGGGTCAATTCATCTCACAAGTGGATAACGGCTGGCTGTCTGCAGGGTTGATTGTAGTTGGACAAGCTTATGATGAGCTGAATCCGCAAACAAGTAAGCTCGTTGAAAACATGAATTATACGACTCTATATGATCCTGAAGTAGGACAGTTCCGCGGGGGATATGACGTTGCAGAAGGAAAGCTTACAGATCATCATTATGGTTTGTTTAACACAGAACCACGTGTAGCAAGTTATATCTCTATCGGTAAAGGCGATGTGCCGAGCGAGCACTGGTGGAAGATGTATCGTACGATGCCAAAAGAATGGGACTGGCAAGCACAGATTCCAGAAGGTGAAACTCATGAATATGATGGTGTTTCTGTCTTTGAAGGACATTACGAATACAACGGTGTAAAATTCGTTCCGAGCTGGGGCGGAAGCATGTTTGAAAGCCTTATGCCTGGAATCGTTTTAAATGAGGTGGAACTTGGCAAGAATGCACTTGGGCTGAACAACAAGCGTCATGTTGAATTACAGCAAGCTTTTGCAGAAGAAAAAGGATATAAAGCATGGGGCTTCTCTCCATCAGCAACACCAGATGGTTACAGTGAGTTCGCAGCTACACCACTAGGAACTTCTGGATACAAAGATGGCGCGACCGTTACTGCTCATGCGTCCTTCTTAGCATTAGATTATGATCCAAAAGCTGTTCGAAAAAACATTAAAGCATTAAAAGAGCTCGATACGTATAACAAGTACGGATTCTATGATTCTGTAAACGTGGAGACGGGCGAAATCGCTAAAGCTTATTTAGCACTCGATCAGGGAATGATTATGGTATCAATCGCTAACTATCTAAAAGATGGTGTGATCCGTGACTACTTCCATCAAGATCCGATTGGTAAGAAGCCAGAGGATCTGTTGAAAAAAGAAAAGTTTTCTATACAGTAATTGTTTGCAGCACCCGATTCCAGATGGAAGAGGGTGTTTTTTGTTGGACTCAGCTTGCTTTGAATGATATCAGGTGGAAAAGTAGAGGTTACCGGTGGTCAGCAGTGATTCATAGGTTGTCAGTATGAATTTATCAGTGAAACCGTGACGTTTATCGGTGAAAAGATAACTTTTAGCGGCGAACGTGTAAGAAAAATAAAAACACGTACCGTAAACGAGGATAAAAGGGTCCAGGATTTTTATGTGGAATTTATTTTTAGTGACAGCTGTACCTATCATTTATTCAGCTGGAAATTTAAAAGTGGAAGTGAAGAAAAGATGTGTACAAGTTTTGTTTGGCAAGAAGATCGAATATATATTGGAATGAACTTTGATATATCTGAGAGGCCTATTAAAATGACTGTGTCAGGAGACCACAAGCTAATTATTCTACAACAAGAAGGCGGGCGTTTCTTGCCTGCCATAGGCTTCAATAAGAAGGGAATCTTTATGAACCTTCATATGGTGAACTCGAATGAAGAGGGTAAATATACGAGGAACAAGAACTCTGTTCATATGATGAGACTCTTTGATGAGGTGTTGTCTGAAAAAGTAAAAACGTCAGTGCTACCTACATACCTTCAAGAAAAAGCAATCGTGAATGTTCCAGATTATAGTGTTCAAAGTTTGATAGTTGCTCCAGATAAAAAGTCATTCATAGTAGAGCCTGGAAGAAAATATATAGGTACAGATCAGCTAGAGGATGATTTTATGGTTCTTACAAATTTTTCGGTTCGAGATGCGATGGAACATGATGATGAAACCTTACAAGGACCAGGAAGTGACCGCTATCTTGTAGCTTATGATGAACTGCAAAATAGCAGAGGTCACTTTTCAGTTGAAAAAGGGTTAACCATTCTGAAGCAAACCGTTCAAAGGGAAGGTGACTATCCTACACAGCTTTCTATGATCTATAGTCCAGAAGATGAGAGCGTTTATTTTTCTCTTAATGCAGATTTTAATAGACTTTATAAGTTCTCTTTCTCGGATATGAGGATAACAACAGTGAGCGGATTTGAGCGTGATTTTGGTTTGTTAGTAAAGAAAAAAGGGATTTTATTGTCAGAGCTGGAGGGTTGGAATTAAAAGTACTTAATAATAGAGGCACTTTAAAAATATGCAGAAGGTGTATTTTGTTTTTTATAGGCTGTAATACTTGATTTATAGTCCTTCAAAAATATTTATGGTCCTTTAAAATTTTTTATAGTCCTTCAAAATAGTTTATAGGCTTTTCGACAAAATATCATTTTCTTAAATGAAATGATAGTGGGGGTATCTATGAAGAAAGCATCAGAGAAAAGATTAAACGCTTTTTTAATATTAACTGGTAGCCTGTTCTTGTACTCTATCTTTTCAAAAGTTTATCATTTGGACAGCATCATTAATGATATTGTTTATGCTTCAGGTTTTACAATAGCTATTGTCATCCATCACTATTATAGAATGAATATCAAGAGTGAAAAGGTAGATTCATAAAAATAAAAAAGAACCCCTCGATTACATATTCAAATCGAGGGTTCTTCAACGTTCTTTCTATTTCATCCCTGAAATGGTATAGCCTTCTATAATATGCTTTTGGAAGATGATGAAGATAATGACGATTGGAACAACCATGAACGTCGAACCTGCCATCTGCAACGCGAAGTTTCCTCCATACTGCCCTTTTAGAAGACTTAACCCAACAGACAATGTGTACAGACTTTCGTCGTTCGCGATGATCAACGGCCATAAGAAGCTGTTCCATCCCGCGATAAACGTTAGAATTCCTTGAACGGCCATGATCGGTTTTGAAATAGGCAGAACGAGCTGCATGAACACGCGGAACTCACTCGCTCCATCTAGACGAGCGGCTTCAAGCAGTTCGTCTGGGATAGTAGACATGAACTGGCGGAACAAGAAGATGCTGAATGCACCAACTAATCCTGGCAGAACGACACCAGCCATCGTGTTCGTCAAGCCCATCTGGTTTAAGATTAAATAAACAGGAATCATCGTTACTTGTCCTGGAATCATCATGGTTGCTAAGACAAGGTAGAAAAGCTTTTCTCTTCCTTTAAACTTGTACTTCGCAAACGCATATCCAGCCATCGCATTAAAGAAAAGTCCGACAAAAGAACAGAGGACGATGATGATCGTATTTCGCAAATAAACACCAAAGTTCATGTTCTCAAACAGGTAGATGAAGTTCTCCGTTGTAAAGGTTTCAGGCCACAGAGTCGGTGTGAGCTGAAGGACTTCACTTTCAGGTTTGAAAGCAGAAAGAATCATCCAAATAAATGGGATGGCAACTAAAAGGCCGCCAAGCGTTAAGACGATTCCTGCGATCCATTGTTGAATTTTGTATGCTTTCTTCGCATCAGATACTTTTGTTTTCATGTTCTCACCTCACGTCCTAAATATCGGTATCTTTCTTTTGTAATCGGAACTGAATCATCGTGATGATGATAATGGTTACAAACAGGACAAATGATCCTGCAGCTGCATAGCCGAAGTTGCTGAGCTGGAATCCGTTGCGGTAGATGAAGAGAGCAACAGAAGTGGTGCTATCCAGCGGTCCGCCGTTCGTCATAACGAATGGTTCTTCGAAGAACTGAATCCATCCAATCATCGTTGTGATCGATACGAAGAAAATGGCATAACGAAGAAGAGGAATCGTAATCTTCGTAAGCTGTTTCCAGTTGTTCGCACCGTCTAATTGAGCTGCTTCATAATACGTTTTCGGAATACCTTGTAAAGCTGCTAAGAAAATAATCATGTTCACACCGATCGCGCGCCAAACGGCTAATGCGATCAAGGATCCTTTGGCGATCGTAGGGTCTTGTAACCATGGTATAGCAGGAATGCCGACTAGACCGAGCAGATAGTTGAACAGACCGAACTGCGGGTTGTATAGGTACGTCCACACTACAGCTACTGCTACAACGTTTGTGATTGAAGGCATATAAAAAACAAGACGAAAAGCCTTGAAGATGCGCGCTGTACCAAAGTTGATCAAAAGAGCGATACCAAGTGAACATGCGATAACGAGAGGAACACCAAATACGACATAAAAGACAGTGTTACCGATTGATTTTAGAAAAATAGGATCTTTAAAGATATTGATATAGTTCTCGATTCCAATAAAGCTAATATTTGAATAGTCTGCAAGTCCAGCTAGGTCAATATCTGTAAAACTAATCACCAATGCAAGAACAATGGGAAAAAGAGAGAATAAAGCCAATAATAGAAGCGCTGGTCCAATGAAGAGGTAAGGAGTCGTTTTTGAATAGCTTTTCATGTTTTCACATCCTTCATCGTTACCCGTGTTGATGATAAAAAGGTAACGAGCAGGATAACCTGCTCGTTATACCCGGATCAACAGGATTTATTTCTTTAAGATCTCTTCAGCTTTTTTGTCGAAGTTATCTAATTCCTTCTGAACATCTGCTCCGCCTCTGTAGATCTTCTCAAAGCTCTTTAAATAAGATTGAGCGATTTCTTCCCATTGCTTAATGACAGGCATCGGTTGTGAGGCTTCCATCTGTTCACCGAACGCTTTGTAAAATTCATTTCCAGTAAGAGATTCGTCTTCCCATGCTTTTTGTGTTGCCGGAAGAGAATTCGTCATCTCCATCCATTTAAGTTGTGTTTCAGGCTTACTCATATATGCTGCGAATTTTAACGCTTCTTTTTCGTGCTTCGTATGTTCGAATACAGAAAGGTTAGATCCACCTAGTGCTGAAATGTTATTTTCTTTTGCTGGAAGAACAGCCGTACCCCATTTACCTTTAAGCTCAGGAGCTTGGTCGTTGATCAGCTTAATCATCCAAGGACCACTGATGAACATTGGCAGTATCCCGTCTCCACGGAAGCCTTGAACGATGTCCATTCCTAGTTCTTCTTTTGGAGCTGCTCCGCTTTCATAGAAGCTGTTCAAGTACTCAACCGCTTCAACAAATTTAGGATCATTGAATTTAGGATCATTGTTTGCTCCTAATAGTTCAGCGCCGTTTTGGCGAGCGAACATGAAGGACAAGCTTTGTTCTTTTGCATCGATCGAAATTCCATATTTTCCTTTTCCACGGTCAGCTAGCTTATCAGCCGCTTCCTTCAACTCGTCCCATGTTTTTGGAGCTTCTTTAAATCCAGCTTTCTCAAGTAGATCTGTACGATAGTAGAGCAAACGAGTATCAACGTACCAAGGTACACCAACCATTTTGTTATCAAACTTAGTCGTTTCAACAGAACCTTCAAAGAAATGTTTTGGATCTAGTTCCGGGTAATCTTTAACATGAGGTGTTAAATCTTTTAATGCTCCAGCTGATGCAAATTCCGGAATCCAAGTTGTACCCATCTGAACAACATCAGGTCCTTTTTTGGAAGCAACTGCTGTTAATAGCTTATCGTGTGCTTGATCCCAAGGAAGGGCTTGCACTTTAACATCGATCTTTGGATTTTCTTTTTCAAATTCTTCGGCAATCTTAGGAAGTGATTTTGCTTCTTCACCCATTCCCCAAACCGTAATTGTCGTTTTTCCATCTTCTGAACCTGAAGAGCAGCCAGCTAATACGCCAGATAGGACAAGTGCACCAACCATTGACGTAACCATCGATTTTTTAAACCAACGTTTTTTCATGTGAGTTCCCCCTAAAATTTGCTTGTGAAAGCAATACAATTTTTATTATTCCCGAATTTTCTTTGAGATTATTGTTGAAACGTTTCGATAAGCACATTATAATTCAAGTTGTAATCGTTTACAACATGGAATTTTCAAAAAGAGATTAGCTTCCATAATTTGTTGGAAGCATAAGGGTTTATATCCTGTTTTCCTTGTTCTAAAAGGGCATGAAGAAGATTAGGTTATGAGGTTCAAAAAACTAGAAACTCTCTTGAATTCAATTGAAACGTTTCGATAATGCTTTCTTTTATTCAAAAAGAGTTTGAAAGTTTCATGTTTATTTCAACAACAATTGTTTTCATTAAGTTAAAAGCCAAATAGCTTTATATAAGAAATGAGGGATAGACAATGACAACATTAACGAAAGGGAACATCACGATTAAAGCTGGTGACTTTACATTTGCGTTCTTAAGTACTGGTGATATCTACAAAGTTTCCCACCATGATACGATGATCAACCAATGGATGAGTAATCCGATCGATGGTTCTTTAAACAATCTTTATCTACGTGTCTTTAACAGTGAGGGTATTCAAGTAACCCCACTTTTAGGTAGTAAATCTAACAGCACCGTTTCGTATAATGAGAATCAAGTTTTTTGGAGCGGTACATTTCAAGACATTTCATATGTAGTCACTTTTTCATTAAAAGAAAGTGGTATATGGTTTTGGGATGTTGAACTCGAAGGAAAAGCTGAGAAGGCTGATATTATTTATGGCCAAGACGTGGGGCTAGCTCATATAGGAGCTGTTCGAACAAATGAAGCATTCATCGCTCAGTATGTAGACCATGGAGTATTTGAAGATGATAAGCTGGGTTATGTTATCTGTTCGCGTCAAAATCAGCCTAATGGAAAAGCCTTTCCTTACCTGCAACAAGGATCGTTAACGAAATCTGTTGGCTATATAACAGATGGTTTTCAATTCTTCGGTACTTCATATAAAGAAACGGATGTACCACAAGCACTTTATAAGGAAAACTTAGAAAGTGAAGTGTATCAATACGAATTCGCTTATATTGCACTTCAATCAGAGCGATTTGTACTTAATGGTAGGCATCACATCAATTTTTATGGATGCTTTAAAGAGGATCAACAGGAAGCTGTTACGTCTATTGATTTTAAGGATGAGATAATTGCTACTTGGAATGAAGTACAGGGTCAACCACAAAAAGATGCGACTATACTTGAAAAGATCAACCGCAATGACCAGTTTGACGGAACATTAAAAACAGTGGATCTTTCAATGGAAGAAGTGGCAGCTCTTTTTCCGGAGCGTATTTTAGAAGAATATGAGGGAGAAACGCTTCTATCCTTTTTTACTCCGACCTATGAACATATCGTTTTAAAAGAAAAAGAAAGAATCGTAGAGCGACCTCATGGACATATTCTCGTTACAGGAGATAACATATCATTAAAAGAGGACACGATCACGACTACTTCTTATATGTATGGAATTTTTAATTCTCAGTTAGTAGTAGGAAACACTTCATTTCATAAGATGATGACGAATGCACGTAATGCGTTGAATGTTATGAAAACATCGGGTCAACGAATCTATGTTGAGTTAGATGGGCAGCTGAAATTATTAACGATGCCTTCAATATTTGAGATGGGCTTTAACTATACTCGATGGTTTTATAAAACGGAAGATGAGATGTTCATCATCACAAACTACACAACTGTCGATACACCAGAGGTAGAGCTGCATGTTAAGGCTATGAGCGGAAAGACTTACCGGTTTGTTGTAACGAACCAAGTATCCATGAATAATCAAGAATACGAAGTGCCATTTAAGATGGAAAAAGAAGATGAAGTTCTTTCGTTATTCGCGGATGCTGCTTCAGACAGTGCGAAAACGTATGAAAATTTAAGCTATCGAATGAAGATTACGGGTACCGAGTGGAACGTAACAGACGAGACAATCTTTGGGGATAACATGGATCGTGGATCTGCTTCTCTTGTGGTTTGTGACCTTGAACCAACAAATGAGTGGGGAATCTCTCATCAAGGTCTAATCGACGGGAAGAAGATTCCATTCACAAATAAGACGATTGAAAATGAAATCGAGCGTTACCGTAAATTTATACAAAATACGAATCGTGGATTCCGTTTGACGAAGGATGGAGTCGAGACACACGATCTTCAGAAGATGAACGCGTTAGCGCATTGGTACACGCACAACATGCTGATTCACTATTCTGTTCCGCATGGTCTTGAGCAATATGGCGGTGCAGCGTGGGGAACTCGTGATGTTTGCCAAGGACCTGCTGAATACTTCTTAGCAACTCAGCATTATGGTGCAGTAAAAGACATTTTGCTTACTGTATACTCTCATCAGTTTGACGAGACGGGTAACTGGCCACAATGGTTCATGTTTGATCAATACTTCAAAATTCAGCAAGATGAATCACATGGAGATATTATCGTATGGCCATTGAAGTTAGTGACAGATTACCTTGCAGCAACGAATGATTTTGATATCTTGCGTGCAGAAGTACCTTACACGTCGAACAGTGATTTCAATTTTACTGAGAAAAAAGAAACATTATTACAGCATATTCAAAAACAGATTGGTTACATGAAAGCGAACTTTTTGCATGATACGCACCTTTCCTCATATGGAGACGGTGATTGGGATGATACGCTTCAACCTGCGAATCCACAGCTTAAAAAATACATGGTGAGTTCATGGACGGTTGCGTTAACGTATCAAGTCATGACTCAGTTCTCACAGCAATTAAAGCATGTGGACGAAGTAGAGGCTGTTAAACTAAGCGAGCTCGCTAAAAACATTAAGACAGACTATCAAGAACATATGTTAGGCACAGATGTAATCCCTGGATTTGTTTACATGGAGGATCCAAAATCACCAAAACTAATGCTTCATCCTAGTGATAACACGACAGGTATCAACTATCGATTATTACCGATGACGCGCAGTATGATCGCAGAATTGTTAACACCTGAACAAGCGGAACAGCACCTTGATCTGATCATGGATAAATTTTATTGCCCAGATGGCGTAAGGTTAATGGACAAACCTGCTCATTATAAAGGCGGTGTGAGTACGCATTTTAAACGTGCAGAGCAAGCATCAAACTTTGGACGAGAAATCGGACTTCAATATGTTCATGCTCATATTCGTTTTGTTGAAGCGATGGCGAAGCTAGGTAGAAAAGAAGAAGTGTGGAGTGGATTGGAGAAGATCAATCCTGTTATGATTCAAGAAAAAGTTCCAAATGCAGAGCGACGTCAGAGTAATGCTTATTTCTCAAGTTCTGATGGCGATTTTAAAACTCGCTATGAAGCGCAAGAACGTTTTGGCGAACTGAAAGATGGCAAAGCAAAAGTTAAAGGTGGATGGAGAATCTATTCTTCTGGTCCTGGAATCTACATGAACCAGTTGATCTCAAATTGTTTAGGTATTCGTCCACAAGGGGAGAACCTAATCATTGATCCAATATTAACAGAAGAAATGAACGGCCTTGAATTGCAGTATATGATCGATGGGAAACCTGTGAAATTGGTATTCCGAGATCGTGGTGAGGAAAGTAATAGGCTCATCGTTAATGGCCAAGAAATACAAAGTAATACGTATCATAACATCTATCGAGATGGTGGTGTGAACGTGAATCGCTCTGAATTTGTAAATAAATTGTCAGCAGACGTGAATACCGTAGAGATTTATTCATAACCATTCGTTATAATAAAGGAAACGTTTGCAACATGAGAGATAGGAGAGAAGTTCGTTGGTAAGTATTAAAGACATTGCAAAACAAGCAGGTGTTTCCATTTCCACGGTCTCCTATGCCTTGAACGGAAGTCCGAAAGTTACGAAGGAAACATCAGCACGTATTCTGGCTATCGCTAAAGAACTTAATTATATTCCAAGCGCAGCCGCTCGTTCTTTAAAAAAACAAGAAACAAAAATCATTGGAATCTATTTAACGAACTATAGTGGTGCTTTTTATGGTCAACTTCTGCAGGGGATGATGGAGACATTAAGCGAGAACGGCTATGAACTTATCGTCTGCAGCGGGAAAGAATCACATCGCTTTCTACCTGAGCGCATGATCGATGGCGCAATCATTCTAGATGCCACATATGAAACGAAAGAGTTGTTAAGTCACGCGGAGCGGGGACATAAGCTGGTCGTGATGGATCGAAGAATGGACCATCCGAACATCTCTCAAGTACTGCTTGATAATAAAGCTGGTGCAACACTCGCGATTGATTATCTGGCTGAAAAGGGTCATCGAAAGATCTGTGTCGTTAAGGGTCCGGATATTTCATTTGATGCAAGGCAGCGATTAGAAGCTGTACAGAAAGCGGTGCAACGCTATTCGCATATCGAGTACATCGAAATCGATGGTGATTTTAACAAGCAATCAGGTGAAGAAGCAGGTAAGAAAATTCATCAAGACTTTACAGAGCCTGTAGGTGTGTTTTGTTTGAATGATGAGATGGCGATCGGAATGTATAATTATTTCAGCCGGACGAATCTCCGCATTGGTGAAGATGTTCACATTATTGGTTTTGATAATATTGAAGTGTCTCAGTATATTCAACCGAGACTTGCGACCATCAACTATTCAAAGCATAAATGGGGAGCACTCGCATCAGAGCTGCTTCTGAATTTGATACAAAAAAAGCAAAGTCCTGAACATGAACGAATCAACGTAAGCCTGATTGAAGGAGATTCTGTTCGAAAACGATAAACAAGAAAGAGGAGCTATTGTCAGCTCCTCTTTTTTTGCAATTATTCAGCTTGTGATTGAGGTGATTTTTCTTTAGATAGAAACCAACCGCCAACAGCGATCAAGAGGAGAACTACATAAAACGTGATTTTCCACTCTGGTGACTTTGCGAAACCTTCAGAAAGGATAGCTAAGTCCTTGTGTGCAAGCGTATAAACAGCTAATTTCACACCAACCCAACCGACGATGAGGAAGGCTGCAATTTCAAGACCAGGCTTAGATTGTAGAAGCTTAACAAAAAAGTTAGCGGCAAAACGCATGATAATGAGTCCGATCAACCCACCGGCGAAGATCACTAAGAATTTTCCACCATCCAGCCCTCCGATGTTAGGAAGCCCGGAATCTGGTAGTGCAACTGCTAGTGCTACAGCTGCAAGGATTGAATCCACTGCAAACGCGATGTCAGCTAGTTCAACTTTTAATACAGTAGTCCAGAAACCTGATTTTTTCTTTGCTGCCTTAGACGTTTCAGTCGATTCATCTGCCTTTTTTACCACAACTTTTCTAAAGATATGGTTAAGTGCGATGAACAGAAGATATACAGCTCCGATAGCTTGAACCTGCCATACGTTGACTAAGAATGAAATGGCAAAAAGTGATGCGAAACGGAAAAAGAAAGCACCGACCAAACCATAGAACAATGCTTTTTTTCGTTGTTCTTCTGGTAAGTGTTTGACCATTATGGCTAAGACCAGTGCATTGTCTGCCGCCAATAAGCCTTCTAATGCGATCAGCACTAACAAGATCCAACCATATTCTAACAAGATAGATAGTTCCATTTTGGTTCCTCCTTTAAAATGATAGATGCTTGAATGAAGCGAGAACAATTTACATGAAGCGACCTCCTGATAACAAATAAAAAAAGACCTCTACCAATAGCAGGCAAAGGTCTTACATAGAAAAAGACCCTTACCAACCGAACGGTAAAGGTCTTGCTAACAACAATGAAGTTGCCAATATAGCCGAGAGCACGAAGCTCCGAAATGACGACTATATTGTAAAAGCTACTCCCCTTTAGGAGTTATGAAGTTACTATTATCATATTATACGGGATTTAAATTTGTCAATTTTTTTATCTCAAAAAGTTGTGGAAGATAGCCGGTGTGAATTTTTGTAGTAACCTTATAATATATAGGCAGGAAAAGAGTGGATGAAAAAGGTGGATCAACATCAATACATAATTAATTTGATTAAAAATGATGAATGGATGATGCGGGTTTTACGTGCTGCCAAAACATTAGAATTACCAGATTGGTGGGTATGTGCAGGGTTTGTTCGATCTAAAGTTTGGGATACGTTGCATGATTTTCAAGAAAGAACGAGACTTGCAGACATTGATGTTGTTTATTTTAATCCCGATGATTTGAACAAAGAGAGTGAGAAAAAATATGAGAGTATGCTACATGAACAAATTTCTGGTTTGCCGTGGTCTGTAAAAAATGAAGCGAGAATGCATCTTGTCAACGATGATTTTGAACCGTACACTTCAACGGTAGATGCGATTTCTAAATTTCCTGAAACGGTAACTGCTCTTGGTGTTAGGCTTAATGAACAAGGCGAAGTCATTCTTGCTGCTCCATGCGGAATAGAAGATGTACTAAGCATGGAGGTAAGACCAACGGATAGTTACAGAAGAACAGAAGACAGAAGAAACAAATATAAAGAGCGAGTGAAGAAAAAGAATTGGAATGCCGTTTGGTTCAAAGTAAGAGTGGTAGAATAGATAGAAGCTTGAGCGCTAGCGCTCAAGCTTCTTGTTCTGACCTCAGATGTTCCTTATAGAAAGTAGTTAGCATCTTGAAATTCGAGATGAAATGAACATGTAAATTCCGTAGTTGCAGATCGATCGTACTTCGTGAATGAAGACTCGAATGGTGTTTCAGTTCGTCGATCTCCTTTTCAAGACTTAATGTTTCCGTTAATAAGCTGTGCAAATAAACCTTAGTACTTTCTGAATACTCTTCATGAAACGCAAGGTTGATGAGTATATCTTTTGCTTCATTAATTTCAAATTCCATATCAGTTAATGATTTTTTGGTGATGGTTATAGAATCTTTGTCCACCAACCAAGGAAGTTCATACATTTGTAATAGATATTCAACATCATTCGTGGTTAAGTCTTTAATAAATTCTTCTTTCCTTTGTTGTTTGAGCCGAGGTTCATACTCCAGCTTGAATGCTTTTAACTCTGATCTATAATCATTAATGAGTACTTGATCTCCATCATAGGAAATGGATTTATAAATGTTGAGTGGTGAATAAGGAAATACCCAATTTATCAATAAGAACAAAAGGGCAAACCCTAGAAATATCTTCCAAGCACCTTTTTTCTTCATCCCCACGTTCCTCTCGGTCAAACAGTACTTTTACTTCTGTATCTTCTTTCGTCTGATGGACCTGTAGGTTTTTTAGGCTCTTTGGGTTCGCGTTTTCTTCTAGGTCTAAATAACGCATAACTTAAACAAAAACCGATTGAACAAGTGATTCCATAACCAAACACAGCAAACGTGTTCAGTCCTTCAAACTTAGCCCAATAGAAAATAGTGAAACGGTATATCAAAAGAAAAACAATACTTAATGCCACATATAAGAGCAGATGGAATCTAAATTTCAATCTCATTCTATCTTTAGAAGATTCAATAATAAATGCAATTGGCAATGTGCAGAAAAGGAAAAAGGGTAGAGCTGTAACAATCCCAAAGAATAGACCGAATAACACACCTTGTAGATCAAGCTTAAATGGATTCCCGCCTGGAATAGCAAAAAAGAACAGTGCTCCACAAAGTACCGATATTACTGATGAAATGATGACTCTCATAACTATCTCCTAACTACCTGTCGAAGCTTTTCGTTCATGGCTTCTGAATCTTTATATTCAAATAATCCTAAGCGGTTTCCCCAAGGATCGGAAAACGTAGCCCATCTAACAGGAACTTCGACACGTTCAAAAATTTCAAAGTTTTCCACATGTAAAACATCGATCAATCGTTTTCTCTCAGCATCGAGATCGACTACACCAAGTCGAAGAGGTCCATTGCCAACAGCTGGGTCTCCCTCTGCAACTTGCAGCCAACAGTTAGGAAGCAGCTCCCACTCAGCAAAGCCGTCATGTGGAGTGAAGTCAGGCCGACGGTTCAACAGAGTTTCATAATACTTTTGACCATCTTCCATGTTCGGTACACGAACTTGAACGGTCATTTCATATATCATATGTAATTCTCCTTTACTTCATTTTATATCTACTAACAACGTTTTTAACGAGGCAGAGGTTTCATAACGATTAATTACCTATTAGACCTTTATTAATTATTGATAATAATAACTTTTTCTCAAAATCAGGAAGATTTTCACTTAATCGTGCTGCAGCTATAGGAACCATCCAGCTCTCTAAGACTCGCGAAGAGAACTGGTAATGTCTAGTATAACTTTTTCTATAATACATAGCTAAAAGTTTTCGTGCATATAAAGTAGTTCTAAAATTTAGAAAAGATGTGCGATCTTGTAATCCGCCGTAACGCAAGATGAGGAGAGTCCGTGCTAAGTCTGCCATACGGTTGCCACTTGTAGCATCGCACCAGTCAATGATTACAGCATTATCCTTTGTGATTAAAATATTGTCAGGGTGAAAATCACCGTGACACATACATTGACCAAGGGGGAGTGCTTCTAATCCTTTGATGATTCTTTTCTTGTCATCCCCATTTAATTCTTTTACTGACATAATTTTTTGTTTTAAAACTTCAAATTGAGAAGGAAGAGTAGGTAATTTCTTTTCGTGAACGCTGTTTTGAAGAGTCGCCATCTTCTTTAAGTAATAAAGTGCTTTTTGAGGTTGAGATTCTAATAATTTTGTTAACGTTATTCCCTCGACTTTTTCATAAATCAAAACTCTTTTCCCAGGAATCGGTTTACCCCATCTTACTTCGGGAACCAGAAGCCCTGATTGAAGAATGTTTTTATGGATCGAATACTCATGTTCAACAAAATCATCAGATATGTGATCATGAAAAATCTTTGCAACTTCGGTTGGAGAAAAGATTACGACCTGTGCGGTACTCCCTTCACCAATTAGTACTTTGTGCTCCAATTGTTTAACTCCTTTGCTCGATAGTTCTGTATGGATAATTTTAACACATGGAGAAGGGGGGAACTGTTTAAATATTACAGCAAGTATAATCGGTGGCCGTTTGTTACTAAAGCTTACATTCAGAACAGTACGAACATCTGGCATCTGTTTCTACATTCCTCTGTCATTGAAACGATTAAATATGTTTGGTCAACTTCTTTCTCGAGCGTATTCTTAACAGGACTTATCTTTATCGGAATTGGCATATTTGTAGCTTTATCGGTAGGAAACAGCCGAATCAAGAAAGAACCGATCGACCAAAACACGGTTCGTGAGGAAATCTCATCAAACCAGGCAATTACAGAATAAACAACAAAGAGCTGATGCATGATCAGCTCTTTTCATTTTAATTTCAATCAATTGTGCTTACCGTTGCTTATTCACCATCATATCTAAAAGTACAGAATCGGTTGTACTAGAAGTTTCAGCGCCTAATCGGCAAAAGTTTTCAATCGTCTTTTCTACATCTTCTTCAATAAATCCATTTGTGGAGGGGATACATAATCCGTTTGATGCAAGGACAGCCGATTGGACAGCGGCACTTGAGCAAGTAGCAACCTTCATAGCGCATCCGGCTTTTGCTCCGTCACAAACCATTCCACTGACGTTACCTAATGTGTTCTGAATCGCAGCCTTCATCTTATCTAAGTTGTCATCAAGCAAGTAGGTAATAGCAGCTGATGCACTAGCACCTGCAACAGTCACACCGCAGAGTGCAGACAAACGGCCGAATTTCGATTTCATATGAATCGAAAGAAGGTGACTCAATGTTACAGCTCGTAACATCTTTTCTTCTGTTACACCTAGCTTTTCAGCAGCTGCTACAACAGGCATCGTAACTGCGATCCCTTGATTTCCGCTACCAGAGTTCGCCATTACCGGCATAGTGGAACCAGCCATTCGTGCGTCAGACCCTGCAGCTGATAACGCCATGCTATAAGTAGCAAGATCATCGGAAAGAATACCTTTTTTTGTTTGGTCATATAAGGTCTTCCCAACTCTTAAGCCATAGTCATTAGAAAGGCCTTCTTTACAGATCGCAGAATTCAACTCAACGCTATGTTTAACAAGATCCAATCGATGAAGAGGAACTTCGTTAATAAACGTATAAAGGTCATCGATGGTTAACACTGGATCATCAGCTTTTTTAGAACCTGAGGATGAAGCGGGATTTGATTCATCTACTAGCATTTTTCCGTTTTGAGAGATAAAGCTTATGTTTGTATGGTCACCAGAGATCACAACGATCGCTTCCTCTGTTGCGGTTTTCACTTCGACTTTAATAAATAATTTTTCAGGACCGTCTGCAGTTGCAACCGAAACAATACCTCTCTGGACTAAATCAATAGCTTTTTCTTCCTCATTACGCGTAACACCTTCAAGTACTTGAAGTCCTTTTGACGGATCTCCTGCAATCATACCGAGAGCTGCTGTAAAATCGATACCTGTATGATTCATGCCGGGAATCCCAACAGATAAAGCGTTCTTGATAACATTTCCGCTCGCTTTGACAGAGATTGATGTTACCGGTTCACTAATATATTTTTTGGCAGTAGCTGATGCGAGAGCAATTGCAACAGGTTCTGTGCACCCTAATGCCACGACGAGTTCTTTTTCAAGAAGTCTACATATGTTTTCGTTGATCATGAATTCAACCCCATTCCGCTATATTCTCTTTCTTTACAATAACTGGTGTGAGAGGTAAAAAGAAAGAGGTAAATCTTATAAATTTTAGAATATGAACCTGAACGTCTTAATGAGCACCTTACATGGTATAGGGGAAGAGGGCTTCACTTAATGACTTACTAACATTTAGTTTAAACGAAAACAATCTCTCTTAAGAAAATTTGATTTTACTAAGTAGATCTATATCGATTTTCTCTCTCAATAAAACCTTGTTTTACTGTTTTCCAATCTTCTTTTGTAATGGAATACAAAACGGCATTACGAATATAGCCATTTGAGAGAATGCGTTCGTTCCTAATAAGTCCCTCTTTCACAGCACCTAATCGTTCAATCGCTTTTTGTGAGCGCTCATTTCGCTCGTCAGTTTTAAATTGCACACGAATAAAATCTAAAGTTTCAAAGCAGAACGTGAGAAGCAGTTGCTTGCATGCAGCGTTTACGAATGTGCGCTGATAATCTTTTCCGTACCAAGTGGAGCCTAACTCACATGAACGTTGAGTAGGATTTATTTCGTAAAGACGAGTAGTACCTACAATTTTCTCGTTTCTCTTGTTCACAATAGCAAAAGGTAGAGCAAAACCTTCTTCTCGAAGCTGTATCGCATTACTGACCCAGTCATCCATTTCCTGTTGGGTGTTGATTGAAGTTAGCATATAAGCCCAATGGTCCGAGTGATTAATTTGAAATAGAGACATTGAGTGCTCAAATTCTAAAGGAATGAGTTTAATATCGTTACTTTCTAAAGTAGGTGGCTTTGTAAATAAATGCTGATTCTTCATTTTTAAATTCTCCCTACAAAATAAATTACATATTTATGTTAATATTTAGGTATTTCATACAAAGAGGTGACTAATATTTATGGAGTTTTTTATATTTATCATATTAATCGTGTTTATGTTTGACGCTGCGAAATTCCGAAAGCAAAATGAGACGCTTATCTTACAAAATGAAAAAATTATCTCCCTTTTAGAAGAGATAAAGGATAAGTAACTTATTCTTCTTTGTAAAGGTTAAAAAATTGATAATGATCTTTACCGGTAATCTTTAATACGAGTTTTTTGTTTTCTTTTAGATTCTTAATTTCCCCATCAAAAGTTACGGTTATTTGGTTTGGAAACTGATTGATAGAAAAGGTATATGCGCCAATCTCTGTTTGCTTTTTTTCTTGATCATAAGCTGTACTAAGCGTGAACATCAGTTCTTTCGGTAGTCTGTTTTTATCTTCATTATGTGTGAGCTTTAGTTGATTAGTTTTATCAACAGAGAACGCCGCTTGCCAGTAATCATTTTCTCCAGAAAAAACGATCCTGTCATTTTGGGATGTTGGTCCCTTGGTACTTGAAGTTGGAGCTGAATCTTTAAAGAAGATCGTTAAAACAGAAACAAATCCTATTAATAAAACAGCAGCTAAAATAAGCTTCTTTTTCATCCTCCACCGTCCCTCTCATCCACTACATAACAGTGTATTCTTTATTTGATGGTGAAATCCTTGTTTCAATCATTACTAAGAATGGAGGCTTATTCGTGATAGTCAGAAAGTACGAAAGCAAAGATCTCCAAGCTGCTCTTGAGTACAGCTTACCTGCAGAACAAGCAATATTTACGTCCATACCTTCTGAGGTACTTGAAACGTTTCAAAGTGATATCTTCAACCAGCCTTTTGTTATTTATTGCGATCAACAACTTGTAGGATGGTTTGCTCTATATACAGATGGGATGGGTAATATTTATACAAATAATAAGCAGGCGATCCTATTAAAATCTTTTTCGATAGATGCTAGGTTTCAGAAAAGGGGATTTGGGCTTGATTCTCTGAAATTACTACCGAATATTGTGAAGCAGCATTACAAAGATAAGAATGAAATTATTTTAACCGTTCATGAAACAAACTATGCCGCTATATCTCTTTACAAAAAAGCGGGATTCATACATGAAGATGAGAACTATGATTGGGAATATGGCATAGAAAGGATTTTCCGAATGGGTCTTTAGACCTTTACAAACTCTTAACTAAACCTTTACACCACTCCTTAGAAAATATTGTAATAATTTCTATACATAGACAAAAGGGGTGGCAAGTTTGAATATGGTTTTTCAACAAATGCGTTCGCAGATTAAGAGTGTAAAGATTTTTGATGGAATGAAATCAATTACATCACAGAAATTAAAGCTTCATTTACAGACAAAGCTATTACTGATGATTCTCTCGTTATTTATCTTAACCATTTCGATCGTAGGTCTTTTTAGTTATAACAAGGCATCTGATACTACTAAAACAATTATTGAAAATCGTTTAGAACGTGAAACAGAAACTACATATGACATTGCAAAAAATCTTAAATTTAGTTTTATAAGAGATGAAGAAATGTTTAATAAGAGAGTGGCTGAAAGTATCAATTCACAATATGTAGGCCTTCAGCAAGATGATATGAAAGCAACTATTTTTTTATTGCAGAATGGTACGCTGATTCCTTATAAGACGAGCGGTAAAGAAACAGTTGCATTATCCTCAGGCAGTATGAAGAAAATAAGTGAACTAGAAAATGGTGTTCTTCACACGCATCTTCAAGATAAACCGTATACACTAGCAATTAAACAGATTCAAGAGCTGAATGGAATCTACGTGATAGCTGTTGAAACAGAAAGTTATATGCAACCCGTTTATGAACTCAGAAATTTTATAACGGTTGCTGTAGTCATTAGCATTCTTTTAACTGCATTAGTAATTATTTTCGTTATCAGAAGCATTACTTCACCGTTATCAGCGCTCAACCAAGTTATGAAACGTGTTCAAAAAGGTGATTTTCAACATAATGTGGACTATCGTTCAAGACATATTGAGATTCAAAGACTCATTGATAGCTTTAACCAGATGATGCTGTTTATTAGAAATATACATGATCAGATTCAGCAAATTTCTAGGGAACTAACTGTTCAGGGCAATAAACTTGAGCATACATACAGTGAGGCCAACCAATATAATGAACAACTTGTAAAAAAGATAGAGAATGTGATGACAGGGGCAAAAGAAACGGCAATAAGTTCAGAGCATAGTGTTAGACTATTCACTGATATGCAGGAAAAAGTAAGTGAGTTGAACAAAACGGTGATGACTGTAATGGATGAGTTCTTATCTATGAATCACAATGCCGTTTCAGGTCAAGAAAAAGTGGGGAAGTTAGTTGGAGAGATTCATGAAAATCATGACCGTTTTGTGCAGTTAAACAAAATCATTGATGAGATGGGCACATACTCAAGTCACTCCCAAAATGTGATCTCTACAATAAAGGAAATTTCTGAACAAACAAAACTGCTGGCATTAAACGCTCGAATTGAAGCGGCTAGAGCAGGAGAAGCAGGAAGAGGGTTTGCAGTAGTTGCTGATGAGGTAGGAAAATTAGCAGACCAATCGAGTAAAGCGGCGGCAGATATTATTGCAACAGTTAACCAAATGAACCAAACAGCTTTACAAGCGATTCATGAGTCACGCCTTCTTGGGGAAGCGAATCTATCACATGTGCAAAAGGTGAAGGATACCACTGGATTCATTCAATATTTAATGAACTCAGTCTTAGACAACAATGAGCGAATGGGTGAGATGAGTGTAGCTTTGCAACAGTTAAAAGTGGCATTGCCTGAGATTGAAACAGCTGCTATTCAATTTTCAAGCATTTCTCAAGAAACTCTAGCAAGTTCAGAAGAAATGTCTGTAACTTCTGTTAAACAAAATGAAAAGATTAAACAGGCTTACCTCGTTGGAGCGACGTTATCGAGCCTGTCCCATCAATTAACACAAGAAAGTCAGTATAAGCGTGTAAGTGAAGGAAAAGAAACAGCATAAATGAGGAAAGTGACGGGGGAACCGTCACTTTTTTGATTGGTTTTATGTAGAGAGGTAGACTTGTAGATATAGAGACAACTAATGATTTTTTCTGGAGTTATACGGTATAGAAAAGAATGTTATTAAACACTCTTAACTGGATTCTTTAATAATGAGATAAATACTTCGTGATATACTTAAGGCACAAAGTTATCTAAATGACGATACATTTACATACATCATAGATTAGGGAGGAATAAATCATGTTTAATAGTGAAGCTGAATTAGTTCTACCTGCAAAAGCATCTTTAGGTGAAGGACCATGCTGGGACTCAGAACATGGCGTCCTGTATTGGGTCAGCATTTTAGATAAAAAGGTAAACGTCTACGATCCACGCGCTCACCAAAATCGAGAGATTCAACTAGATCAAATGGTGGGAACGGTTGTGCCGCGAGAATCAGGTGGTTTAGGCGTAGCCCTTCAGAAGGGATTTTATTTTCTGAATCTTGAAACGGAAGACCTTACGCCTATTATTGACCCAGAACATGAACTTCCTGAGAATCGTTTTAACGACGGTAAGTGTGATCCGTTCGGTAGATTTTGGGCAGGCACGATGAGTTTAAGTGAAGAGAATGAAAAAGGTTCTCTCTATTGTTTAGATCACGATCTACATGTGGAAAAGAAGTGTGAAAATTTAACGATTTCGAATGGTTTGGCGTGGTCGCCTGATCAATCGTATATGTATCTAATTGATACACCAACGAAAAAAGTAACGAGATTCCAATATGATATTCAAACGGGTCATATCCAAAATGCAACAGAAGTGATTTCTTTTCCTGAAGGAGTAGGTTCTCCAGATGGTATGACGATTGATGAAGAGGGCATGCTTTGGATCGCTCATTGGGGCGGTGCACAAGTTTCCAGGTGGAATCCAGAAACAGGCGAACAGCTATCTTCTATTCCCATTCCATCATTAAATGTTACTTCATGCACGTTTGGCGGAGAAAATCTGGACGAGTTGTATGTAACGACAGCTAGGAAGAATACAAGTGCAGAGAATCTAGAAAGATTTCCAGAAGCCGGTGGGTTGTTTAAAGTAAGACCGGGTGTTAAAGGAATGCCAGCATATTCTTTCAAAGGATAAAACTAGGACAGCGTTATTAAACGCTGTTTTTTTTTTGATTAACAAAAACTTGCAATCATCGTTCGTCGTCTAATAATAAGAGAGGGGGAATTGGGATGGAAAACATGTTAGTTGATGTGACCTCTGCAGAAAGTAAAGAGCACATTTTAAACGAAGCCATGAATGAATACGGACAAGACTTGCTACAGTTGGTTTATTCTTATGTAAATCATACAAGCGTTGCTGAAGATTTAACACAAGATATCTTTGTTAAGTGTTATAACGCATTGCATACATATAACGGCAAATCCAAATTTAAAACATGGCTATGGCGGATTGCCATTAACCATTGTAAGGACTTTTTGAAAAGTTGGTATAACAATAAAGTTATCACCACCGATGAGGAATCTTCTTTTCATCGAACTGAGGTGGATGTCGTTGAGCATGAAGTCATTCAAAAAGAAGATGATGAGAATTTAATCCATGCAATTATGCAGCTGGAAATCAAATATAGAGAGGTAATCTATCTTTTTTATTACGAGGAGCTGTCAATTAAAGAGATCGCTTTAGTAACTGAAGTGAGTGACAATACAGTCAAAACAAGAATGCGCCGAGCTAAAGAACTATTGAAAATACGTTTGGAGGGTTAGGGATGGAGAACCGTTTAAAAAACTTAAAGAAAATCATGGACGAAAAAACCTTCTCACAAGTAAGATTCACCGAAAAGCATCGCGAAACCATACAGAATAAATGGAGTAATCAAGAAGATAAGGAACAGATTGTATTAAATATTTTGCAGTTGTTGAACCAAGAAAAGACAGGTTATCAGTTAGCAAACTTACTTCTTGCTCGCGGGATAAAACAATTTAACGACAATGAAGGGTCTCTCTATGTATTCTTGCACCGTTTAGAGAGTAAAGGGGTAGTTCAATCAAGCTGGATATCAAAATATGAAACCAAGTATTATCAGTTAACAAGTAAAGGTAAAAGACTATTAAAGCAAGCAGAGCATAAGGAAAAACGGTCATCAGTCATTCTGCAGCAGTTGATAGGAGGAGCGGAATGGAAAATCGCAGAAAGTCGTTTCTAAACGAAGTTACGAATCAGATTCGTTCAAAGGAAGCAAAAGAACAAGTTTCTGCCGAGTTGAATTACCATATGAAAGAAGCAAAAATGCGATGGGTAAATAAAGGATACTCTGATGTGGATGCCGAACAAAAAGCGATTGAGCAGATGGGAAGTCCAATCACGCTAGGTATTCAGTTAAACAAGATTCATCGTCCAAGAATTGATTGGATTTTGCTCGCGTTATTGACTTCTGTACTCTTACTAGGATTTCTTCCTGTACTTTCTCTGGGGTATGATAGCAATCATTACTTTTTAATGAGAAAGATGATATTGGTTGTCCTTGGCATGATTGTGGCTTTAGGTCTAATGTTTGTTGATTATCGGAAGTTAGTAAGGTGGGGATGGGTGTTTTATGGGGTAGGTACTGTGTTGCTTCTATCTTTGCTCTTCTTTTCTAGTGGTACGATTAATGGGAAGCCATTCTTACTAATCGGTGGGCTAACAATAGAAAGCATTGCTGTACTTCCATTCTTTATGATTGCCTGGGCTTGTTTCTTTAATCGAGATTCCTTCAAAGTCTCTCAATTCATACTCTTATTCTTGGTTTCGCTGTTCTTATTCTTCATGATACCAAGTATCTCAACGACTTACTTGTATTTTGCCATGGTACTGTCCATGTTATGGTGGAGCAAATTTTCCAATCGTCAAAAAGGTTTTGTTTCAGGCATTACGATGGGTTCGTTACTATTAATAGGTATGATCTCTTGGCAGTATCAACCGTATTATATTAAAGATAGAATGATAGGTTTTCTGAATCCTGGAAAAGTAGCTGATGGAGCAGGGTATCAGGTGCTTCAAATTCAGAAGTTAATTTCCGGTGCAGGATGGTTCGGGGGAAACAAGAGTATTAAGCAGTTCATACCTGAAGCACACACTGATTTTGCATTTGTAAGCATCACGTATCACTATGGCTGGTTAGCAGCGATGTTTATTATACTCATCCTTTTATTAATACTAGCAAGAGTGGTTATCACCACACAGCAAGTAAGAGATTACTTTGGAAAACTTCTGATCATAGGCAGCTTATCTTTATTACTTTTTCAAATGGTAAGTAATATCGGAATGGCGTTCGGATTTTTCCCTCTTACTAGCATGTCACTGCCGTTTATTAGTTACGGGTTGGTTCCCATTCTATTAAACGCTATCTTGATTGGAGTTGTGCTGAGCGTTTATCGTAGGAAAGACTTAAACAGATCAGCTCTTTAATAAATTATTCTAGCTACGTTGTCGATTTTGATGATTTCCGTTCGTTGTATACTTAAAAGAAGAAAAAATAACTTCTGCATACAAGGAGGAAATGGCTATGCTATTTATGCTGATTGTTAAAGCTTCAAAAAACTCGGAAGGTGGCAACCGCCCTAATGAAGAGCTTAATGAAGCGATGCGCAAGTATAATGAAGAATTAGTTAAGGCTGGCGTTCGAGTTCTTGCTAAAGGGTTACACCCAAGTTCAAATGGTATGCGAATCTCTTATCTACATCCAGGAGAAAAACCTGTGGTTACGGATGGGCCTTTTACTGAAACGAAGGAATTGATTGCTGGATTTATTTTGATTGATGTGAAGTCTAGGGAAGAAGCCGTTGAATGGGCGATGAAGATGCCTGATCCACAAGGAAATGGAGAAGGGCAGATCGAATTGCGCCAAGTATTTGAGTAACATTACTAACAAAGCAACTAAAAAAACATAATGCTAATAGTATAATAGAAAGAGAACCTCAATTTTTTAATTAGAGGTTCTTTTTTCAGGGGATTCTTCTTATGTAATTCGGTATCTTTGCACTTTACGTTTTATGGATTGAAAGGAAATGTAGATGTTATTACTCAAGAGTATCATTTTAGGCTTTTCTATATCAGCTCCAGTCGGTCCGATCGGCTTGCTTTGTATCCAAAGGACGCTCGCACAAGGGAGGACGGCTGGATTTTTAACAGGCTTTGGAGCAATCACTGCTAATATCGTGTATGCAAGTATTGCGGTACTAGGATTTTCAGCTGTTTCAGCATTTTTAATTCAATACGAACTATTATTAAAAATAGTAGGTACCTTCTTCTTGCTTTACCTAGGGGTTAAAACATTCTTAAAGAAAGTACCAAATCAAGCTGCGCAGCTGGCAGGGGAAAGCAAGATGGCTATGTTTGCTTCTACGTTCTTCTTGATGATTACAAACCCTGTTACGATTTTGAATTTTACAGCAATGTTTGCAGGTCTCGGGTTTGGTGAGAGTCAGATGACGTTACAAATTGCAATGCTCTTAATAAGTGGTGTGTTTATCGGTGCTACCTGTTGGTGGATGTTCTTAAGCATAGTGGTAAGCCTGTTAACAAAAAGTATTCAGCCGCACTTAGGTACCATCAACAAAGGAGCAGGATTATTAATCATCGGCTTAGCTTTAGCGAATATCATAGCGTAACAGTCAAAAAATAAATATTCGGAAAATTATATTTACTTTTATATCCATATGTTTTACAATACAAGAGGTAAGGAAAAAATTTCAAGATAAGGAGGCGTTGGACATGATTAAATTTTTTGACACTACAATAACAACATTATATTGTCCAATACACAACCTTCTTAATGAGAACTCAATCTGTTAATGAAACGTGAATCAGAGCCTCAGGATGTGTATACATTCTGGGGCCTTTTTATGTATTTTTTGTATGAAAAGTCACCCATCTATTTCTGGGTGGCTTTTTATTTTGAAAAGATTGAACAACGGTACGATATTGAACATTGAAAAAGCGGAGGTTAGAAAAATGGAAGTATTGAACACACAGATTACTGATCAGATCACGATAGTGGAATATGATCCAAGCTATGCAGCTGCAGTCGCTGAAATGTGGAATAAAAGCCAAGATGGCTGGGGCGGCGGAAACTCAATCATGACGGAAGAACAAGTATTAAAGAAAGAATCGAACTCATCAAACCTCCATTTATATCTTGCGCTCGATGGAGATAAGGTCGTAGGCTATTGCAGTCTAGGAGAATATCGAGAAGACGAGGGAGCACTCTACATTCCGTTACTGAATGTACGAGGAGATTATCACGGTAAGAAGATCGGCAAAAAGCTTGTACTAAAAGCGCTGCAAAAAGCGATTGAAATGAAGTGGCCGCGTTTGGATCTATATACATGGCCAGGGAACACAAAGGCAGTTCCGCTATATAAAAAATGCGGCTTTTTTTGGGAAGATCGGGATGACACGACACATCTAATGAACTTCATGCCTTCTGTTATGCAAACAGAAGCGGTCTTAGATTATTTTACGGATGGTAAATGGTACGAAAACAGTACTCGTACGATTGAAACCATCCCTGATGGAAACAACGAAGATGAATTTCATTATTATGAGTATGCTTGGAATCATGAAACTCTGGGTAACTTGAAGATGGAATTTGAGCGTTTTGGAAGAGGGCTTCGCTCCATCGAAACAGACGATTATAAAATCTTAGCGGATGTTGAACACTTTAATCTTGTTTTTGGATCTGAATACAAGATTCGATACCACATGATTAATAAAACAGGTAAACCGTTAACCATAGAGATTCAAGGTGTGGATGATAAGAACATTCAGTTTGCCGCTTCGAAAAAAATCACAGTTCAACAGGAAGAAAAGATTGAGATTCCTTTTGTAGTAAACCCAATTTCTGAAGATCAAAGTGTGTGGAGAACGCACCCAGCTGTTACTTCTCAATTACTAATCAATGGAAAAAAAGCGGAATTTAAAGTAGGTATTTGTCCTAAGTATCCCGTTAAGTTAAGCAGTAACACGCCGGCTAACCTTCGTTTTGTTGGTAGTTCTTCTCAACTTTATTTTAACTTTGAAAATAACTTTGATGAACAAGTAACATTTAGCTTTAAACTTCCATCATCACAATTGATTACCATTCAGAATCGAAATGTGAGTGTTACATTGGCACCGAAAGGAAAGCAATCGGTATCTGTTCCTTTCATGATAAAAAAGAATGGATTTTTCTCTGCCGAAGTCCAAATCTCGGCAACAAAATCCAATGGAAATATCGTTACTTTTACGAAAAAGCTAGGTGTAACCCTGCAGGGAATTGGAGCTAAATTCGCTGGAGAATGTGACGATTTTTATCACGTATGCAACGGACAATATCGAATAAAGCTAGATAAGTTCAATAACTGGATCGCACCTGGGAAAGGTGATGTGGATTACAAATTAGCATTCATGGTTCCTCAGCTAGGCAAACCTTTCTCAGAAGAGATAACGCGACTTCGTCCAGAGAAAATCGAACCATTACAAGAAGATGGTTACGCAGGATTAAAAGCAACTTTTCAATCACAGGCTTTTCCAGAACTGCAGCTTGCAACTGTTGTGAAGTTGTACAGTGAAGGACTTGTAGAACGTTATGATGAAATCACAAATATAAGCGATGTAGAAACAGTCGCAGAAGTATGGCTGAATACGCCAATTATGTGTCCTATGTTAGACAAAGGTGTCTTGCCTTATGAAGGAAAGTACATCGAACTAAATGATTCAATGGGATCTGGTCTATCTTATTGGGATCCTAGTAAACTTACGGAAAATTGGCTTTTTCTTCGTGGAAATGATAACCCTAGAGGTATTTCATGGCCGAGAGAGGGGAAAGTGAATTTCTCCAGTTGGTTCATGTATTTTGAAAATAAGTTAGGCAAGTTAGCACCTCGAGAAACAGTTGCGACAAAACCAATCACCATGACAATTGGTGCTTTCCGTGATTGGCAATCGTTCAGAGAATTTGCGACGCAAAAGAATGATAAACCAGCCAGTTTGACCAATCACATGAACGTATCGGTTAATGGGGGAAATCCTTTTATTGATAATGGTGAGTGCAAAGCTGTTGTGAGAGATTATAAATCTTCGTTTTTTAATGGGTTTATTGAAATGAAGCTAGACGATGAGATTCTGCAGAGTCATCTATTCGCTTCAGATGAAGAGTTAACACATGCCGAGTTTGATATTGAATTACCAAATGATAAAGGGATACATGTCTTAACGTCCAAAATGAATTTAGGTGCTGTTCATGTTACACGGCAATCAGCCGCTTTTGTGATGAGGGATCAACCCGTTCATTTACAAAAATCGATAAAAGATGGTCTAGAAGTGTACTCTGTAGATAATGGAGAAATGAAGATTTCTGCTTCAGCACAGTTCGCACCATCATTGTTCTCTCTTCAATACAGAGATCATGAGTGGATGGATTCACCATTTCCAAAACCAACACCAAAATCGTGGTGGAATCCTTGGTTCGGCGGTATAGCAGGTCTTCTTGAAGGTACGAGTCTTCACTCCTTACTAAAAGAAGAAAGCACTGTTGAATTTGTAGAAAAGAAAGATAACAAGGGGAATGAGTGGAAAGGTCTTAAAATATCTACCCATTATAAAAAACACGAGACGTTTAAAGGTATTCAAATTCACAAGTACTTCTTGATGCTGCCAGGAGTTCCGGTGCTCTGCCATACAACGGAAATCGTCCAGAACACTGATAGTTACTTGGATGGTAAGAACTTTTACACAGGTTGTTTTTTAAATCCAGGACCAGAGCCTGTGACGAGCTGGGGAAGCTTTCAGGCTGAAAATGGGGAGTGGACCATGGTTTCTGGTGCGAAAGGAGAGCAGGAAATGACAATAGAACGCAGCGTGATTTACGGATCTGATGATCATGAAAACCTGCTCCAAATTGTAGCGGACCAAAACGCTACAAGAGTTGATTCTTATATCAATTTAGAAGTCATTGAGCTTGGGTACTCAGAAAAGGTGAGTCTTGTGCACGGTGCTAAGCAATTCACTTCACCGGTGTTTTATGTGTTTAATGATAAAGTGATTCCAGATACAGCATTAGAAGATCTGCAGAAAATTAAATTCAGCTAGAAAGGGGAACTCATGAAAATTATTGATGCACATATGCATTTCTCAAACATTGAAAGCTTTAAACATACAGCAACGAACCTTTCTAAACTTGACTATTCGTATGAAGGAATCATCAAAGAATATAAGGAATCTAACGTTGTGCTCGGCATCGCGATGGGGTTAACAGAAAAAGAGGTAGAGGGTTTTCCAGACCCTCTAGCTCCAACCCCAATGGGTATCGATCTGGATACAAACATTCCTGAAAACGTCGTGTATTGTGCTGGCATCAATCCGTATCATTTAGGTGAAAGTGAATTGATACAGCTTGAAGAAACGGTTCAGCTTCCTGAAGTTGTGGGTATCAAAATTTACCTCGGTTATTACCCGTACTATGCGTATGATGAGGTGTATCAGCCGGTTTATAAGCTAGCTGCTAAATACGGATTGCCAGTTGTTTTTCACACAGGTGATACTTATTCAGAGCGCGGTTTGTTGAAATACTCTCATCCCCTGACACTAGATGAAGTAGCGGTTATGCACCGAGATGTCAATTTCATGATGGCACATTTCGGCGATCCGTGGACGTTAGACGGAGCAGAAGTTGTTTACAAGAATCGCAATATGTATGCCGATCTGTCAGGACTAGTTGTTGGAACAAGAGAAGATATTACAAGATACAAAGATTCACCACGATTCTTCAATCACTTGCGCCATGCTTTGACGTTCACGGATAACTATGAAAAGTTTTTGTTCGGAACAGACTGGCCACTTGTGCCCGTACAGCCGTATATTGACTTTATAAAAGAAATCATTCCTGAAGAGCATCATGAAGATGTTTTTTACAACACAGCGGTAAAGCTTTTCCCGAAGGTTAAGGCGTTTGTAAAATAAACAAATACTTGTGAGAGGGGTGATGCCAATGGTACGTGTCTGTGGTTTTTATAAGGCGTATTTTAATAGATTACGAACTGAAAGAAGGGATCACCACTATGATATCAGGAAAAAAAGTAGAGTTACGGCCCGTTTCACTTGAAGATCATAAGCGAACTTACCACTGGCGAAATGATGAAGAGACCGCTACATTTGATGCGGGTTCTGGTTATTATCGATACAGTCATGTGCCGCTTGAACAGATTGAAGCAAGCTATGAAAAAGATATTCGTACTATTGATAAACGTGAAGTAGGAGAGTTCTCGATCTATACAAGAGGGGAAGAGGCGCGTCACATTGGTTCGATCGGATACCGCAACCTAGATATAATCTCACGACGATGTGTAGTAGGAATAGGTATTGGTGAGAAGGAACTTTGGGGTAAAGGATATGGAACGGATGCATTAAAAGCTTTGCTTCACTACCTATTTCATACGATGAATTTAAAACGCGTGCAATTGGATACATGGAGTGGTAACGAACGCGCGATCCGTGCCTATGAGAAGTGCGGTTTTGTGATTGAAGGACGACTCAGGAATGATGCTTATATCAATGGTAAATACTATGACACGATTGTTATGGGTGTTTTGAAGGAAGAGTTTGAGTATAATAATGAAATAGTAGTTAACTAGATAGTAGTTGAATGTTGATTTAGCTAGGAGTAATCATGATAGAGTTATTCAGAATTGGTCTAATAATGATACTAACTTGCCAAGGATCTTATTTTATATTACTTATTTTACTATATGGGATTATGATGCACTGGTATGAGTGGGGTACGTTCCCTAAACCAAGTAATATATTTGAGAAGACTGTTAATTTCCTAACTGCTCTAGTCTTTGGTGTCGCTTATTGGGCAGGTTTAAAAGTAAAAAAGAAAAAATGGTTTTTGAGACCAGTATATCTTAGCGGTTATTTAATTGTTTATATCTTCCTTGCAATGATTGCCTTTAAACTGATAAATTCTGTTCTCATTTACATCGAGAGGAATGTTTCATTTTTTTAGGGTAAAGAGATTCGGTAAAAATTAGTGTATTTGAACAACACAAACGCAAGGATAGGACTTAAGGTTCTATCCTTTTTTTAGTGCAACTAAACATTGTTGTTTATCGACTAATACTTGAGGAGGATTGGTTGAAGTGAAGAAGTCCATAAGTTTTATTATCTGGGGAATGCTTTTATTAGTGATTTTATATAGCTCTGAAGTTGTTCAAGCAACAAGTTGGGCAGAGCTTGAACCAGAGGAAGTTCATAAAAGAGCTGATGTGATTGTAGTAGGACAGTATGATTTTACGAGTAAACCAGAAGGAAGAAATATGGTATTTACGAGTTACAAATTTAACGTCCAAAAGGTATATAAAGGAGATGTATCCCAAGAAATAAGGGCAGGCATTGATGGATATGATGTTGGTTGGGCAGATGAGTACCAGAAAGACGGAGGAGATTTTTTGCTCTTTCTTGATAAAAATAAGGAAATCAGCTACTTAACACCGGTAGGGGGACCTAATGGGATGATTCAGATCTCAAATGGTGGATTACAACATTATAACAGTAAAAGCAGAGCTTATTATGAAGAGTTCCTTAAAAAGCAAAGTGAAGATCCTATCGTGAAAACTAGTAATGAATCAGTTCCTAATAGCAAAAATAAGTATTTATATATCAGTTTTATTGTCATCTTTATAGGTTTAGGAATTTTCACTCTTTATCAGAAATTAAAAAAAATCAACAAAGAATAGTTTTGACAACTTTCCCAAAACTATATATACTAATAAAAATTTAACATTTTATGGCTATGAAGAGAAAAGTAGTTAAGCATTATTATTTCCAGAGAGCTCTTGATTGGTGTGAAAGAGCAATAATATCTTAACGAAAAAAAGACTCCGAGCTTTGTACGGATGCAGAGGTATCTTTGCTGATAATACAACGGGATCTCCCGTTACAGAGATAGGGTATACGCGAGTGATTCTTTTTCATTGCCGTACCTGAAGAGGTTGATATGGTGACATATGAACAAACTGAGGTGGTACCGCGAACGCTAATAAGCTCTCGTCCTCAAGATGAATAATCTTGGGGGTGAGGGCTTTTTCTGTTTTTCTTATAAAAAAATGAGGAGTGATTTTAATATGCATTGGGCATTTCGAATAGCAGAAGAATTAGTCAGGAAACATCCAGATCGTGAGAAGTTTGTTTGCGCATCAGGCATCAGTCCATCCGGCTCGGTTCATATAGGGAATTTTCGAGAGGTGGTTACCACATACTTTGTTGTAAGGGCATTGCAACAGCTTGGGAAAAAAACGCGTTTTATCTTTTCATGGGATGATTTTGATCGATTTCGTAAGGTCCCGAAAAATGTTGATCCTACTTTTGAGCAATATATTGGAATGCCATACTCAGAGATTCCATGTCCGTTTGAGTGCCACAGTTCTTACGCTGATCACTTTGAAATAGAGTTTGAACAGTCATTGAGAGAGTTCGGAATCGTTCCTGATTTTATCTATCAAAGCAAGGAGTATGGATTGAGAAGGTATCAAACTCAGATCGTTCATGCTCTTCAAAATCGCAAACAGATCTATGATATTCTAATGAATTTTAAAACTAGTGAACACAGTATGGAAGAGCGAGAGCGTTTTTATCCAGTTAATGTGTATTGTGAAGTTTGCAGGAAAAATACAGTACACATTCACAAATTTCAAGATGAAAGATTAAGCTACACTTGTTCATGTGGTCATTCAAACTCTATCGAGGTAGCACTAGCGACAAACATTAAATTGAATTGGAAAGTGGATTGGCCGATGAGATGGAAGGCAGAAGATGTGGTGTTCGAACCAGGTGGAAGAGACCATTCTTCTGCGACTGGAAGTTTTAATGTTTCCAAGGAGATCGCATCAAACATCTATAACTTTCAAGCACCAGAGTATGAACCGTATGATTTTATCAGTATTAAAGGGTCTGGTGAGAAGATGTCGAGTTCATCAGGAAACAATATTACACCCGGAGAGTTGTTGAAGATCTATACACCAGAAGTTATCCTTTTCATGTTTGCAAAATATCAGCCGAATGCTCCTTTTCATATTGGGTTAGATGATGACGTTATTAGGAACTACACAGAGTATGAAAGGTTTAGCCATGCAGAGCAATGTCATTTGAAAGAAGAGATTTCAGCAGCTTTGGAACTTTCTTCAGTAACATCTGGTATAAGGCGTGTACCTAAATTCAGCCATGTGGCGAGTATATTGCCGCTTGTGAATTTTGAGGTCTCACTCGTTAGAGAAGTATTGGCTAGAACAGGGGAGGCGTATACGCTTAAAGAGGTAGCTGGAGTTTGTGAAAGAGTTGAATATTGGTTGAAAAATTGGTGTTCAGAGAAAGTACTTAAGGTTAATGAAGAAACAAATCGAGAATATTTCGGGATACTTCAGGATCAGGAGAAAAAATGGATTGAGGGTTTTGTGCAGTTATTAAGGTCTGAGGCCGATCTTCAGGATGATGAAGAGTTGATGAGAAAAGTTTACGATATTTGTCATGTAGATGATCCCAAACTAAAGAAAAGTAACCAAAAAAGATTGTTTAGCATCATATATCAACTGGTTTTAAACGGCAACAGTGGACCCCGAATTCCAATATTGATCCATTCTGTTGGTAAAGAGCGGTTGATAAGGTTGCTGACATTCTAATACGAAGGTTACTGTCGGGTTTTCATGAAATACTGTCCACTTTCACAAGAATAATGTCCATTCGACAAATCCACTTTCAGATAATACACAAAAAGGTGACGCCACCAAAGCGTCACCTCACCTTATTATCATTTCTTCAATTCCTGACCCATACCCTTCAAAAAGTGAAGACCAAATCCGATCGCTCGATTAATATCAGGGTCCTTCAGCGACTTCACAAGATCAAAAGCTCCAACCTTCTTATCGCTCTCCACAAACTCTTCCCCTTGCTTCAAGCCAGTAACAACACTATCGAGCAACTTCGCCGTTACTTCTGGATCCATTTTCGTCAGAACACCTGCTGCACCCATTAAGTTGTTGATCATGTTCGTAACAGGTTCACGGGTTGCCTGGCCAAGTGCGATGCTTGCGATTTTATCTTTTGCGACGAGCATGGAGTTCGCTGCTTCTAATGCTCCAATTTTATCTAGTTCTCCAATAAAATCGAGTGCTTTAGTGAGAGCTGCTTCTTTTTCAGCTAAAGCTTTTTGAAGTTCAGTTAGCTTCTCTTGCTGAATCTGCTCTTCGGTTTTTATATTCTTTTTGATAACCGTAGTTGGTTGTGCCATATCAAATCGCCCCCCTTACACTTCATCCGTCAAGTGAACATAGCCTGGACGGTTCCATTTACGCTGTACTTCAACACCATTTTGCGGATAGCGTTTTTTGTTTCTTGGGTTGTTGCCAGGAAGCTTCACTTCACCTTCACGGCTGATGATTTCCATTCGTACCTTCGTCTGTTTATAAGCTGGTGTATGTGTACGATGATCGACAGCGGGACCAGTTAAAAAGTTGATTGCAGTCTCGTTATTCACGGAGTTCATCGGAAGATACAGCTCATTGTTTTTCACACGATCTGTAACGAGTGCGTTTAACTTCACTGCTCCAAACGGCGAGATCAACCGAACGACTGATCCATCGATCACACCGCGTTCTTCTGCAAGACTAGGCGATACTTCAACAAAAACATCAGGCACTTTATGCTGAATGCCTTTCGATTTATTTGTCAGATTGCCTTCATGAAAATGTTCGAGCATGCGCCCGTTGTTGATATGAAGGTCGAACTCTTCAGGAAACTCAGCTGGATGCATCCAGTCTGATAATGCGAAACGCGCTTTTTTATCAGGAAAATTAAAACCTTCTGTGTATAGGAGTGGTGTACTCTTACCGCTGAAGTCACCCCAAAGGAAGCTGCCCCAGCCTTCTAGCACATCATAATTTGCTTCTCCAAAAAGAGGAGCAAGTCCCGCCATCTCTTCAAAGATTTCACTCGGATGACTGTAGTTCCAATCAGCACCCATTCGAATGGCGATCGCTTGGATGATTTCCCAGTCAGGACGAGATCCTCCTGTTGTAGGTAAGGCTTGATACAAACGCTGCACACGGCGTTCGGTATTCGTGAATGTTCCTTCTTTTTCAAGAGAAGGAGCTGCAGGCAGAACCACATCTGCGTATTGTGCGGTTTTTGTTAAGAAAATATCTTGGACAACAAAGAATTCAAGCTGACTGAGCATCTCATGAACATGGTTGGAGTTTGAATCAACGAGCGCCATATCTTCACCGACTAAATACATCGATTTAATCTCGCCCGTTCCGATGCCTTCGACCATCTGGATGTTGTCTTTACCAGGTTTGCTATCAATCGTTACGCCGTATGCTTTTTCAAATTTCGCTCGAGCGAGATCATCTGTAATATGCTGATACCCTGGAAGCCAAGCAGGTAAGGTACCCATATCGCAAGCCCCTTGAACGTTGTTGTGACCACGAAGCGGGTAGGCACCAGCACCTGGACGACGATAGTTGCCGGTTGCTAACAGCAAGTTAGAGATCGCAGCAGAAGTATCACTTCCACCCGTGTTTTGCGTTACACCCATTCCCCAAAGTACGCATGTGCCGTCAGCGTCACGAATCATTTTCGCCACATCAATGATTGTTTCTTGTGAAAGACCCGTAATTTCTTCTGCATATTCAAGCGTATATTTTTCAAGTACTTCTATAAACTCGTCTAAGTAATGAACATTCTCTTCGATAAATTTCTGATCGTGCCAGCCTTGATCGATCATGTACTTCGTCACGGCCATAAGCCAAACTTGGTCTGTGCCTTGCTTAGGACTCATGAAAATATCTGAGCGTTCCGCGAGTTCATGTTTACGAAGATCCGCTACGATTAATTTTTGTCCATGCAGTTTATGGGCACGCTTTACACGTGTGGCAAGAACGGGATGTCCTTCTGTCGGATTCGCACCAACGACGATGACAAGACCAGCTTGCGCGATATCCTGAATCGTTCCTGCGTCACCACCCATACCGACCGTACGGAACAATCCGTCGGTTGCAGGAGACTGACAATAGCGAGAGCAGTTGTCAACATTGTTCGTGCCGATAATCTGACGCGCGAACTTTTGCATCAAGTAGTTCTCTTCATTCGTAATTTTAGATGACGAAACAAAGCCAAGTGCGTTGCTGCCGTGTTTTTCTTTTATCGCGCTCATCTTATCAGCAATCAGTGTAAGTGCTTCGTCCCAAGTGGATTCTACAAAAACACCGTCTTTACGAATAAGTGGTGTAGTGAGGCGTTCTTCGCTGTTTACGAAATCCCAGCCGAACTTTCCTTTGACACATGTGGAGATCGCGTTCACAGGACCTTCACTTGGTTCAACTTTTAAAATCTTTCTGCCTTTCGTCCATACTTCGAACGAACAGCCGACTCCGCAGAACGTGCAAACCGTTTTCGTCTTTTTCGTACGTGTTTCACGCATAGCGGCTTCCACTTCAGAAATCGCGAAAATGCCACTATATCCAGGCTCAACTTCTTTTACAAGTTCGACCATTGGCTCAAGTAAATCTTCTTTCAATCCTGTCATGAAACCCGCTTCGCCAAGCATTGATTTTTCCATAAGAGCGTTACACGGACAGACGGTCACACATTGTCCGCAACTGACGCATGAGGAATCATCGATACTTGATCCAGCATCCCATATTACGCGGGGGCGTTCTCGTTCCCAGTCTATGGATAGTGTTTCGTTTACCTGTAAGTTTTGACACACTTCTACACACTGACCGCACGTGATACATTGATTGGCATCATAACGGTAAAACGGGTGAGACATATCAAGATCCACCATTTCTTCTTTTGGCGAATATGGAACCGATTGATGCTCAATCTCCATCAGTTCAGCGGTGTTATGCAGCTTACAGTTGCCGTTATTGTTATCACAAACCGTACAATAGAGAAGGTGGTTCTCAAGTAAACGATCCATCGCCTCATTCTGTGCATCCTTTGCTCTTGTAGAAGAGCGCTCGATCGCCATACCGTCGAGTGCCATCGTTGAGCACGAACGCATCAGCTTGCCATCTACCTCCACGATACATGTATCACACGTTTCAATCGGATCAACTTGTGGGGTGTAACAAATCTGAGGGTGAGTTAGTTCGTTTTTATTTATTATATCGAGAATGGATGTGCCAGAAGGAGCTTCATATTTGTTGCCGTCGATTGTAATTTGAATCATCTTATCCATTAAGAATCTTCCTTTCGTTTAATACTTCTAGTCATCGTAAACGTATGATTGTACAAAAAAATCCACCACGAAAGCACAAATTCTATAGACGTACAGAAAATGTGAATTCATGGTGGAATAGTGTAATAGCAGGTCATACCATTAGGCCAATCCAGCATGCGATCTCTTTTATTGTTACTAAAAGATAAATCATTATGTAATTTACAAGATGGAAGAAAAAACTGTGTAAACGATTTTCTCTACCAACTTTTCTCCTTTATTATAGCGTTTACACCATCAATAAACAACAAGACTTGTATTCTAGCTTTTCATTTTTATCACGTGCGAAAAGTAAGTACATCATGTATGATTAGTAAAAAATGGAGAAATAGTGGTGATGTCCGAATGACGAAGAAAGTGCATGACTTTAATGATATTATTCGTAAACTCCGTAAGAACTTATTAGGAAAAGGACCTGAGAAAATTCATACGGTCTTTGTGGAAAACATGGCGATCTCAACTATGTACGGAAATTTAACACCAACTGAAAAATTCATTGCTCGAACGGCTGAAGGCAAAGAGATGGTGCATGCTGCAAGGACTCGTCTGATTCAGGACGTTTACGCAACAGCTCCACCAGATGGATTAGAAGATGTGACCGGTGCAAAATTCGTTCATCTGTTCTCAGATTTCAAAGTGGATGAAGATATGGCAGTGTCTGTCTTTGTTTTTGATAAACCGATCGCGTAGCGAAGGGGGTGATTGTCTTATGAAACCAATTGTGACTAAGCGCAGTATTCTGCAGATTAAGAACGGACATGCAGTGAACATAGAAGACACTATCGTAACTGAGCTTCCTGTAACAATTAAAATCAATGGAGAAGAATTTGTTACGATGGTATGCAGCCCTGAGTACATTGAGGATATGGTCGTAGGTTATCTCGCCTCTGAAGGAATCATCCGAAACTATAAAGATATTAAAGACCTATGGATGCAGGAAGACGGTAGCTTTGTGCATGTGACAACTGATCGTTTGAACCCGGTCTATCAAAATTTGCAGAATAAAAGATACATAACTTCATGCTGCGGCATGAGCAGGCAAGGCTTTGTATTTGCGAATGATGCTCGTACGGCGAAATCTATGAATGAAGTCAGGGTGAAAGTTACGCCTGAGGACTGCTTCCGTTTGATGCGAGAGATGCAGAAGGGAGCAGGCGTTTTTCAAGAAACAGGTGGTGTGCATAACGCCGCACTTTGTGATGTGAACGGAATCGTGCTGAGCCGAATGGACATTGGACGTCACAATGCCCTTGATAAAATCTATGGATATTGCTTGAAGAATGATATTTTCATAGGAAATAAGATTCTCGTATTTAGTGGTCGAATTTCTTCTGAGATTTTATTAAAAGTAGCGAAGATCGGCTGTGAGATCGTCCTCTCAAAGTCAGCCCCAACAGAATTTGCTCTGCAATCAGCGGAAGAACTAGGAATTACGACGGTTGGTTTTGTAAGAGGAGATTCTATGAATGTGTATACACGTCCTGAGAGGATTGTTGTACAAATATAAGTAAGAGCAGTTTCGCTGATTAAAGCGAAACTGCTTTCTTGTTTTACCAACCGCGTTCTACCCATTCGTTTTGAACGATTGTTAATCGGTTCTTCTTTCCGCGCCGGTCACTTCCATATACATCATCTACATACCATCCTCTACCGTTTACAGAAGCATCGGTTTCATAGAGGAAGCGTACAAACTTTGTTCCTTCAGGGAGCTTTACCTTTTCGCGATCCCATGTTTCTTCTTTTCCAGTATATGTGTTCGGTAGTGTTGTCCACGTTTCATTGTCACTTGAAACTTGAACGGAACCTCTGTCACTTCCATCTTCAATACTGAACCAATGGTTAAAATGAAGAGTATCCTGATTTTTACCGACTTCAAAAGTTAATCCTTTTTTCAGGTTATCGCCATATCCGGCAAACCAAGCTTTATCTCTGTGATGAAGCGGCACTGAGATCGCATCAGCTGTTAGTTGTGCGACTTTGCGTCGTATCGGATTCATAGAGACCGTCGCTCGAGAAGGGTGGACGCGATTCGTTAAGGTAAGTACAATCGTTTTATTCTTAGGTGAAACAACCATTGAGGTTCCGGTATATCCAGTGTGTCCGAGTGTTTCTTCATTGCTGAGAGCATCCATGTACCACCCTTGATTCAACTCCCAGCCTAGTCCGTGTGAGTTTGATGGAAACTGTGGTAGCTGGTTTTCTGTTAATAAGCTAACCGTTTCTGGCTTGAGAATCTGCGTTTTACCATACTTACCATTCTGTAATATCATATGGCCGAAAATTGCGAGATCTTTAGCGGTGGAAAAGACGCCGGCATGTCCTGCAACGCCATCTAAACTCCACGCGTTCTCGTCATGCACACTTCCCCAGACCATGCCGCGGCCGATTGCTGGCTGATATTCAGTAGCAGCGATTCGGTCACGAAGATCTGCCGAAGGGTTGTACATCGTATCTTTCATTCCGAGCGGCTCGGTGATGTTCTTTTTTACATAGTCGTCGAGACGTTGTCCTGACAGTCTTTCAACTAAAACACCTAGAGTGATTAAATTTAGGTCACTGTATGTATACGTTGTTCCAGGCTCATTCTTTAAGCCATATTTTAAAGCGATCTGCAGTCGTTCCTCGCGATTTGCTCCCATACTATATAGAGGAATCCATGCAGTAAACCCTGAAGTATGCGTCATGATCTGCCGGATGGTTACGCTCTCTTTTCCGTTTTCATTGAACTCTGGAATGTATTTTCCGACAGGGTCATCTAGATTGAATTTTCCTTGTTCATACAGCTTCATTGCAGCCGTTGTGGTGAAGAGTTTGGAGATCGAGGCAATATCAAAAATAGTGTCTTTTTTCATCTCAACAGGATGATCCATTTCTGTGAACTGATCGTCTATGTAGCGAGCGGAATAGCCATATGCATCATGCTTTGCGATACTTCCACTTCTGGCGATGAGAACGACAGCGCCTGGCATGGTTCGTTTCTCAATCTCACTTTCAATAAACGGACCGATTTGCTCTAGTGGTTCTCGTTTTAATGCAGCACTTTCTGGTGTTCCCGGATGTAGAACAGGTGATGATTTAGAGGGCTGGTTCCAGTCACCGTGGTGCGTTCGATTATGATGTTGGGTGGAGGAGCCCTCTGCAAAAATGGCAGGAGTAAAACTGGATAACAACATGGCTGTACTTAGCATGGTACAAACTAAAACACGTTTTCCTCTCATAAGTCATTCTCCTTATTCTGAATATTCTTACACTTACTTACAGTAGCAATCTGGAGAAAAGGTGTCTATCACTCGGAAGTCCCACAGCATTTTGTACTAGTTAAATTGTATAGAAATTGTAGGGGGTCTGACCCGGGTCAGACCCCCTACAATTTAAAGGAACTTTTCATCTTTTCTCGAATAGTTACAGTGGAGAAAGAAGAGAGGAGACCAAAATCGTGCTGTTACAACTAACACCTGCTTTTATCACGTTTTTGTTAACCGTAATATTTGCGCCTCTGTTAATCATGACTTTAAAAAAACTTAAACTCACACAGCCCATTCGAGTAGAACTTCCACAAGATCATCAGGAAAAGAAGGGAACACCCTTAATGTTAGGAAGTGTGTTTTTTGTAGGGATTTTCGTCGCGCTTTATTTCACGACAAGTCCAGTCATGCTCTTTTTAGTGGCAACGTTTATACTGTTTAGTTTTATTGGTTTTCTAGATGATTTTTGGAAAGCTTCAAAACAAGATCCTGGCGGGGTATCGGGAAAAACGAAGCTAAAATTTCAGTTCGCATTCACCATTCTTCTCTTATATGTCGGCATCGATCTTTTTAACATTGATACAAGCATACGGGTAACAGAATCTTTTAATATTGTTTTTCCTTACATCATTTACCTCATCCTGATCACACTGTTTATTGTCGGGACGGCCAATGCTATTAATTTTACCGATGGAATGGACGGGCTTCTAGGCATGGTTGCGATTCCTACATACTTCTTTTTCTTTGTGATCACTGAGTATACGGAAGTGAAAGTCTTTTGCTTAGTGATGATCGCTACAATTCTAGGTTTCTTAATCTATAATTTGTATCCCGCAAAAGCGTTCATGGGTGATACGGGATCACTCGCCATTGGAGGAACCTTATCGTTTCTTGCCATCATCGAAAACGTAGAGATCTTAATTCCAATCCTTTTCATTATCTATCTCGCAGAACAGCTTTCTGTCATCATACAAGTTGCTTATTTTAAACGAACAAAAAAGAAACTTTTCCGTTTCACCCCAATTCATTACCATTACGGTATCAAGTATGGTTGGTCAGAAAATATAATCGTAACCGTGTTTGCGATGGTTTCGTGGGCGGCGTGTGGCATTTGTTTGGTGTATTACGAGTTATTTATGTAAAAAGAGTGGCACGAATCGTGTGTCACTCTCTTTTTTTTTGTTGTTATCTGTTTCTGAAAAGAATTACAGACTTTTATGTAGTCTTAGAAAAGACACGGCTTCCTCTAAATATGGTGTTGCTCCATATATTCACGTTAACTAAATATTAGCAACTCAGTAACTAAAAAAGCCCACCGAAGTGAGCCTTCCTAGCACGTATTTCTACCAGATTTCCTCAGCCCATTCTGGGTGGTCGATGAATGGGTTGCGGTTATGCTGATAATCTTCGTAGATGATGTTGTTTCGGTTGCGCTCCCAGTTATCAACCGGATCCTCTAAGTGCCATTGCAGCAACACAGACATCTTACCGTGATAAGGAGCCGTACCATTATTAACGTTGTTGTTCAATTCTAGTTGTGGTTCACCGCTGTCCCCTTCATAACGAACAGCCATGTAAAACAACATGCGGGCAACGTCGCCTTTTACTGCATCACGTGGTTCCCATGAGTCGCTGTCGTAATAGTTGCCAAGTGCCTCAGAATGCTGCGAGCCGCCATTATCAAAATCAAGGTTTCCTCGAGAACTGTTTACACTTACATCAGTTGGACGCAAGTGATGGATATCCGTACCCGGACCCATCGCTGTTCCAAAGTCTCCATGTGATTTTGCCCAAACGTGCTCACGGTTCCAATCGTTTACATTCCCACCGTTAGTGGTTTTGCTCTGCGAACGGCCGGTGTATAGAAGGATGACATTGTTGCTGTTGTTTGGATCTTGATCGGTTACTTTAAGAGCGTTCCATACGGCATCATAAGAGAGTTCAGTATGATCGTCGATAATATTGTGAAGAGCCGTCTTTAATGCTGCGCCAGTTTTTCCTTGAGCAGGATCATAATACGATTCATCAAAAGTTGGTGGGTCAGTGGGATCTGTAGGCGGATCTGTAGGTGTTGTGCCAGATGCTTTCTCCATAGCTGTTGGATCTTTTAGGCCAGCATGCGAGAAGTAAGCCGCCAGACTGCCTGTTACTTTAATGGATTGACCTTTTAAAGTAGGGTTTGTTTTTAGACCAAACTGTGATCGGTAAGATGTTGGAATCTGAACATAAACCATATTAGCTGTGTTTGTTTCAGTGGGACTGTCTGCTAAAGCAAGTGCATAATCATTTGGATAATTGCTTGTTACTACGGTTGTTGTTGCGGTAGGTTGTCCTACTACATAACCTTGAACAGTCTTTGCAGAATTGTTCTGATTCGAGATACTTTGAGAAACTGAATAAGGACTGGACCACGATCCATCTCCAGCCGCTTGAAGAGCGGGAATAAATGCTAACGTGCTGACCACTAACGCAATTACTACTGAGAAAAGCGAAAGAAACTTTTTGTTTTCATGCCTTTTCATCATCAACGCCTCCACCCATTTAATTTTTACACCTTGCACTTTGTATTTCTAGTTGTTTCACATATTTCAAAATGTTGGTGAAACAGGTTTTATTCTACAATACTTTTATTAATTTCATTTTACAGATTTGTAAAACGAGAAAACTAGTTACAAAGGGAGGAACTAAAGAGGCTTTGAAAAACAGTTATAAGGACCTAATAAATGAAAAGAAGTTAATTACTTCTTACTTTCTTACTGCGTAGAACCGAGATGAAACCGTCTAATATCTCATGACTGACTGTAAATCCTTTACGTTGATAAAAGGATAATGCGTCATCGTTCCCATTGGAAACGTAGATAAAGTAATCATCCACTTCATCAAAAGAAGAAAGCCAGTCCATAGACATGTTAAATAGTTTAGAACCCACTCCATATTTTCTGTACTCATTCTTCATATAAAACTGGGAAAGGCAACCGACGGCTTCTCTCTGAACGGAATTCATATCAAAAAAGGTGGCAAAATCGTTGCGGTACACCTCTTTCGGAGAAATGTTTGCATAAACGTAACCAACAGGTTCATTTTTATCTTTAACAACGACGATATAGTTATGCATCGCTTTATGTACGGACGGAATTAAGCGCGTTTCAAAGTTCATGGAGTCAAAGAATTCAGGGCTTATGTCGGCTTTTGATTTTTGATACTTCATGAGCTCGTTACAGAGTTCTCGGCAAACCTCGATCTCATGATCAGGAATAATCTCGTATTTTAATTCCATTTTATTCACTCCCATACGTTGTTCTTTACGCTATAATTTTATTACATAGAAAATGGAAAACAAGTATGCAGTAATTTCTTACTAAGTCAGTAAAAACTGATTAAAGGAGCCTGAACATGAGTGAGGAAGGATATAAGAGAAAAGAAGATTGCCCGTTAACATTTGCTCTGACACTAATCGGGAGTAAATGGAGACTTCCAATCATCTGGGCATTGTGGAAAAATAAGACGATACGATATAACGAACTGAAGCGTCAGGTGGATGGAATCACAAACATGGTTTTATCTCAGTCTTTAAAAGAGATGGAAAAACATGGACTGGTGGTCCGAACGCAATTCATGGAGATGCCACCTAGAGTGGAGTATTCATTAACGGAGGCAGGAGAAGCTTTAATTCCATCGTTAAAATCCTTGGCAGAATGGGGAAAAGAGATGCAGGTAAAGGTGACAGATCTTGTCTGAGTGCCCGTTATGTAAGGGAGATAATGTCTGTGCAATTTCAAACGAAAAGAACCCAGAAACGTGTTGGTGTATGAACGTTCAGATTCCAGCTCAACTTCTTGAATGTGCTGCTTCAAATCGTGAAACGTGTATTTGCCAAACGTGTGTGGAGGAATGGAATAAAAAGGGTGCTGAATATTAAAGAATCAGCACCTAGATTTGTTTTCGATTAAAAATCTTTATAGGAATCTCTTAATTGAATCATTTTGGAAAGAAGATCATCTCCAATCTCATTTTTAAACGCTCGGTACACGGGCTCCCATCGATTCGCCCACTCTCTTTTTTCTTCTTTTGTCAGGTAATGAATATCGATTGAAGAGTTTCTCTCGATCAATGCCAGCTGTTCATCGTTCATCGCGAAAGATTGAGTCTGGTTCCAGCGAGAAGCTTCATCCAAAGCTTCAGTTATGATTCTCTGCTGCTTCTTCGTAAGATTGCTCCAAAACTCATCATTCATGATCACGGCATACCCTAAAAATCCATGATTGCTTATCGTAAGGTGACTTTGTACATCAAAGAATTTTTTAGAATAGATGTTAGATATCGTGTTCTCCTCACCGTTCAATTCTCCAGATTCCAATAATCGGTACGTATCGTTAAAATCCAATCCAACTGCTTTAGCCCCAACTTGATCAAATTGATTCTCAAGCACTGAACTAGGCATGATTCGCAGGTTTTGCCCTTTTAAATCATCGGGGTGAACGACAGAACCGTCGTTTGTGGTAATCTGTTTAAATCCATTGATCCATAACGTAAGACCTTTCATATCTTTCTCTTCTAGTGACTGAAGCAACGTGCTACCGATGTCTCCGTTTAACGCTTCTATTATACTTTCAGAAGTAGGCATAGCATAAGGAAGATCAAGAACCTGCCATTTTGGTGAAAATGAGCTTAGCTTTGTTGTAGCTGGTGCAATCATATGCACATCACCACGCTGCAGAGCTTCAAGCTCTTCTTGATCGGAGTAGAGTCCACCGTTTGGAATCACTTCAATTTTTATCTGACCATTTGATTTCTCGTTTACCCGATTTGCAAAACGTTGAGCCGCTAGCCCCTTGGGAGTATTCTCTGCCACGACGTGACTAAACTTGATGACAACTTGGTCCTGTATGCCTTTTTGATCATCATCAAAGGGAAGTGTTCCTTCTGCCATTTTTGTATGAAAACCAATCCAGATTGATACGGCTAAACCCGCTATCAGTATCAGTGCGATCCCAATGAAAGATTTCATCCATGAATTACCCCAAATCCGTTACTTTTTTAAATAGTCTAACATATTGAAATTGAAATGATACAATAGGGACAATGAAAAGGAGGATGCTAGTAAATGATGATAAAACGATTACCCATTCGAACAAAAATAATGATCCTTACGTTGGGAATCGTGCTCTATGCTATCCTTATCGGCGGTGTCGTCATTATTGGTAAAATCCTCGATATTCAGGAGGAAGAGCTGGGTAAGCGTGCAATGATTACTTCACGCACTGTAGCGCAGCTTCCTGAAGTGAAGAAATACATTCAGATAAATAAGGGCTGGAATGAGATAGAACCAGTCGTTGAAAAGATACGAGTCATTAATGAAGCAGATTATGTCGTAGTCATGGACATGGATCATATCCGATATTCTCATCCTGTTAAAGATATGATTGGTACAGTATCTAAAGGGAGTGATGAAGGTGCAGCCTTTGCTGACCATACGTTTATCTCGAAAGCAAATGGAGAGATGGGTACAGCTGTAAGGGCATTTGTTCCCATCAAAAATGATGAGTTAGAGCAGATCGGGGTTGTAGTGGTTGGTCATGTGATTCCAGGATACTATGAAGTGTTTCACGATCTGACGGATGAGATGACTCTCATCCTACTCTTAGTTCTCTCGTTTGGTGTGATCGGCTCCTATCTGTTAGCTCGTCATCTTAAACAGCAAATGTTCTATTTGGAACCGCACGAGATCGTCCGAATGTTCGAAGAAAGAACAGCAACGTTCCACTCCATGCATGAAGGTGTAATCGCCATTGACAACCAGGAGCACATCACGATCTTTAATGAAAAAGCAAAAAGTATATTCTCTGTGAGTGGAGACGTTGTTGGAAAGCAGATACGTGAAGTAATACCAGATACGCGTCTGCCAGAAATTATAGAACTAAGTCGTCCTGTTTATAATCAAGAGATTCGTGTAAGTGGAAAAGTGATTATGAGTAACCGAGTGCCGATACAAGTCAATAACAAGATCGTTGGAGCTGTTGCTATTTTCCAGGATAGAACAGAAGTTGCAAAGATGGCGGAAGAACTGACAGGGGTTAAGGCATTTGTAGAGGCACTACGAGTTCAGAACCACGAGCACATGAACAAGCTTCATACGATTGCAGGGCTCCTTCAGTTAGGCAATATGAAAAAAGCGATGCAGTATGTATTTCAAATATCAGAAGAAAAAGGTTCACTCACGCGGTTTCTAAATCAAAGGATCAAGAACGAGAGTCTAGCAGGTTTGTTGTTAAGCAAAGTCGGACGCGGAAAAGAACTCGGAATAAAAGTGGTCATTGATAATGAGAGCTCACTTAAAACGTTTCCCGATCAACTCGATCAGCATGATTTTGTAACGATTATTGGTAATCTAATAGAGAATGCGTATGACGCTCTAAAAGGAATTCATGATGCTAGGATTGATGTTTCTATCGCCCAGGATTCAGAGGCTTGTGCAATTTTGGTCGAAGACAACGGTTGCGGGATGACTCAGGAAGTTCAGAACCACATGTTTGAAAGAGGATATACGACAAAAGGAAATAGCGGGTCTGGAATCGGGTTGTACCTGATTCGTCAGATTATAGAAAAAGGTAACGGAGACATAGAAGTAACATCAGAAGAAAAGCAGGGAACTAGCATTGTAATTGTTTTTCCGATGAATGATAGAGGTGAAGAGGATGAGTGAGATAAAGGTTCTGTTGATTGAAGACGATCCGATGGTCTTAGAGATAAACAAAGCGTTTATTGAAAAAGTAAAGCGATTTAAGGTAATTGAAACAGCATCAAATGGAACTGAAGGGCTGAAGTTGATAAAAAAGCTTAAGCCAGATCTCGTCGTACTCGATATCTACATGCCAGAGCAGGATGGGATTGAAACACTGCAACAGATTCGAACGGAAAAAATCCAGGTAGACGTTATCATTATTACGGCTGCCAACGATTTAGAGACTATCCGTTCTATGATGCAGAACGGCGCGTTTGATTATATAATCAAACCGTTTACTTTTGAGCGTATTGAAAAAGCATTGAACAAATATAGAACGTATCACTCTACCTTGTCACCATCCGGAACAGCTACACAAAAAGATTTGGATAACCTCTTCTTCTCTGAAATACGCAATGTTCCAGCTACAATGGAGCTTCCTAAAGGGTTGAACGAACTGACGCTTAAACAGATCGCAAGCTTTATAAAAGCGCAGAAAGAGGCGAAGTCGGCAGAAGAGGTAGCAGAAGGAATAGGCATCGCACGAGTAACAGCTCGAAGGTATCTTGATTATTTAGTAAAGAGCGGCACGATTCAAATGGACATCCAGTACGGTACAGTCGGTCGACCTGTCAATCGATATCTTCTTAAAAAATAAATGAAGACCAAAAAGACCAAAATGTCCAATAAGTTCTTAATATTCTAATAAATTGATGGAAGCGCTATCATTGTTTTTACAAATGGTAGCGTTTTTTAATTGGCTTGTTAAATTGTGTGGAAATTGTCTGGGGTCTGACCCCGGGTCAGACCCCAGACAATTTAACTTTCTAAAAGCTCATTTTCAAACTCGAAAGGAGAAGAACAATGAAAAAGTTATTTAAGAACTTAACGTTTCAGGTTTTAACGGCTATCGCAGTGGGTGTACTTGTTGGACTGTTCTGGCCAGATTTCGGGAAGCAGATGAAACCTGTAGGAGATACATTTATTAATGCTGTTAAGATGGTAATCGCACCAATTATCTTCTTAACGATCGTACTTGGCATCGCAAAAATGGGTGACATGAAGAAGGTAGGTAAGGTTGGAGGTAAAGCTTTCATCTACTTTGAAATCGTAACGACGCTCGCACTCGTAATTGGATTGATCGTTGTTAACGTGTTAAAACCTGGAGCGGGCTTAGACTTTGAAAAGCTTGAAAAAGGTGATGTTTCACAATACACGTCTGAAGAAGGCGGTAAGATCGATTGGATCGAGTTCGTTACACATATCGTTCCAAGCAATATGGTTGATGCATTTGCTAAAGGTGATATCCTGCAAGTACTTTTCTTTTCCATTCTATTTGGTGTCGGACTTACAGCACTCGGTAACAGCGGAAAGATCATTATTGAGTTCTTTGAAAAGTTGCTGAACGTCTTTTTCAAGATCGTTGGTTATATCATGAAAGCAGCACCACTTGGAGCGTTCGGTGCGATGGCGTTTACCATAGGGAACTATGGTCTAGAGTCACTCGTACCGCTCGGGAAGTTAATGATTTCGGTGTACACGACGATGTTCTTCTTTGTTTTTATCGTGTTGAATCTGATCTGCAAGATGTATGGATTCAGTTTGTGGAAATACTTGAAATTTATAAAAGAAGAGCTCCTAATCGTACTCGGAACAAGTTCTTCAGAATCTGTATTGCCAAGAATGATGAACAAGATGGAGAAGTTTGGATGCTCGAAGTCTGTTGTAGGTCTTGTTATTCCAACCGGCTACTCCTTTAATTTAGATGGAACGTCCATCTACCTCTCGATGGCAGTCGTCTTTTTAGCTCAAGTATTTGGCATCGATCTCAGTATCACACAGCAGCTAACGATCATCGCTGTACTGATGCTAACGTCAAAAGGTGCAGCAGCCGTTACAGGCGGCGGATTCATCGTTCTTGCGTCAACGCTAACAGCTATGCAAGTCATTCCAGTTGAAGGACTAGCACTGCTATTAGGAGTTGACCGTTTCATGAGTGAAGCGCGTGCCATTGTGAACTTAATCGGAAACGGAATTGCAACGATCGTTGTATCTAAAAGTGAAAATGAATTTGACGAAGGTAAAAGTGAAGAAGCCATTCAGGCGATGTACGAAAATAGAAAAATTGCGGTATAACGTTAGGATGAGCTTTGGTCAAAACAGACTAAAGCTCTTTCTTTTTGATATGCTTATTCTAAAGAAAGAATGGAGGAAGTTAACTTATGATCTGTAGCATGCTTAATATTAAATATCCTATTCTACAAGCAGGCATGGCAGGTGGACCTACAACACCTGAATTAGTAGCAGAAGTAAGTGAAGCGGGAGCATTAGGAACACTAGGTGCAGGATACATGACTCCTCAACAAATTGAGGTTGCGTTACGAGAAATTCATCAACTCACACAATCCCCAATTGCGGTTAATTTATTCCTTCCTCAGACTTATGAATGTCATGAGAAAACGAGTTTAGCCATGCAGCAGCATTTAAATACATACCGTGTAAAACTCGGGATTTCCGAGATACACGACATTCCAAACATGAGTGATCTATTTGAGGAACAACTTGCTACAGTGATAGAAGCAGGTGTGAAAATAGTGAGTTTTACATTTGATGCGCCGACTAAGAGAATAGTAGAGAAATTGCACGCTTCAGAAATCATAGTTATCGCAACAGCAACTTCTGTTAAAGAAGCGGTTCAGCTTGAGTCCAATGGTGTAGATCTTATCGTTGCACAAGGTGCTGAGGCAGGTGGACATAGAGGGACGTTCTTAAATGTTGAAAATGAATCTATGATTGGTACAATGGCCCTCGTTCCACAAGTGGTAGATGCTGTCTCTTGTCCGGTTGTAGCAGCGGGAGGTATCATGGACGGCAGAGGAATGGCGGCAGCACTAGCTTTAGGTGCCTCAGCCGTTCAGCTGGGTACAGCATTTTTAACGGTAAAAGAGAGCGGCGCGAACAACATTCATAAAGAAGCCATTCTAACGAGTACCGATACAGACACGAAAATCACGAAAGCTTTTTCTGGAAAAAGTGCGAGAGGTTTTAAGAATAAGATGATGGTAGACTTGGAGAGTCGTATAGGAGATGATTTGCCTCCATATCCACTGCAGCACGTATTAACGTCTGATATTAGAAAAGAAGCAGCAAAGCAAGGAAATAAAGAGATGATGTCCATGTGGGCAGGGCAAGCATCAGGTCTAGCACAAGTGAGATCTGCGAGGAATTTGGTTGAAAATTTGGTTGGTCAATGTGATGAAGCACTCCAAAGAGCAACATTAAGATGAAGTTTTACATACACGGAAAAAGGAAAATGGTCTATTTTCATCCGATTAATAATAAGATTTGTATAAGTTATACAAATTTTATCGATTGGGGTGAAAATCATGGATTTTATGACCGATTTTGCGCCGTACGTTGGTTTAGCTGTGATTTTATATGCAATTCGTCATACGGATCGGTTTTCGAATAAGTATATCCCCATTGTTGCTGTTGTCTTAGGTGTTCTTTATGCTTTTTGGGAAGCTGGCGGTGCTACACCAGAAGCCACATTGATCGGGTTAAAATACGCACTTCTTGGAATAGGAACAGTCGCAGGTATAAAATATTCATTAGAGCAAAATTTAAAAAAATAAGAGTAAAACAATAACAGTGCTGAACATACAGTGCTGTTTTTTTGTTGTACAAAAGGTCTATTTTCATTTAACTGAACGTGTATTAAATGTTTAACATATTTAACTTATGGGAAATGAAAAATATCAAAGGAAGTAAACAGGAGGGTGTTGCTATAATGAACATACGACATGACCTTGAGAGTAAGGTTTTAAGCCGATTGCTCCAAAAGGATACAAAAGCCTTAAAACAGATGGTCGATTCATATAGCGCAATACTATTTCAAGTTGCCCTCCGAATTACAGGTGATAAGCAAATAGCTGAACAGATTCTGTGCGAAGTATTTCGTGACTTATGGGAAAATCCAAACCATTACACTAAAGTGAAAGACAAATTTCTTTCAAGTTATTTAATAAAATTGTGTAAATTAAAGTGTGTTGATCGCGAGGAGGTACATATTACTCGGTTATTGTCTAAAAAGTCAAAAAATTATGTTGCGCATAATGTGACGATCTGATATTATAAAAACGCTTACAATAATATAAATAGTAATGGAGAAAATACAAGAACTGTACTTTTTCTATTCTACTTTAATGATGAATGAACGCTCTGCACGAGTATGTAGAGCTTTTAGGCAACATTCTACAAAGGACTTATTTGAGAAAATAAGTACTTTTGAATGTTGTCTTTTTATTTGTCTTACATTAGGGTAAGTTTCATGATTGTTTAACTTTATTAACTTTTTAGGGGGGAATTAAGGATGAAAAAGTCAAAAAATCGTTGGCTCATTGCTTTATCAGCTGTCGGAATTCATATTTCTATCGGCTCCGTGTATGCTTGGAGCAACTTTACAAATCCATTGATCGAAAAATTCGGCTGGACAGCTTCTCAAGTACAGATGACATTCAGTATCGCTATCCTATTCTTAGGTTTGTCGGCAGCTTTTTTAGGACATTTTGTTGAAAAACATGGTCCCAAGAAAGCGGGTCTGCTTGCAGCCATTTTCTTTGGTGTTGGAATTGCTGGCTCAGGTATTGCAGTCAATATAGGTTCGTTAACTCTCCTTTACATCTTTTATGGAGTGCTTGGTGGAATCGGACTCGGGGTAGGTTATATTGCTCCTGTATCTACACTGATTAAATGGTTTCCTGATCGTCGTGGCTTAGCAACAGGACTTGCTATTATGGGGTTTGGTTTTGCAGCAGCAATCAGTTCACCAATCATGGACGCACTTATCAAATCTGCAGGTATCGCTAACACGTTCTTTATATTAGGAATTGCGTATTTTGCAGTTATGACTTTGTCCTCTCTTTATTTAGAAAAACCAGAAGAAGGATGGCTACCTGCTGGTTTTAAAGAAAATGTAGAAAGTGGTAAAGTCAAAATCAAACAAGACCTCTCACAACTAACAGCAAACGAAGCGGTAAAAACACGACGCTTCTATTATCTGTGGATCATGCTGTTTATCAATGTGACTTGTGGCATTGCTATTCTTTCTGCCGCTAAACCTCTTGCTGAAGAAAGTATCGGATTAACAACTGCTGAAGCTGCAGCACTTGTGGGTGTACTAGGATTGTTCAACGGTTTTGGTCGAATCGGATGGGCATCCATTTCAGACTACATCGGGAGACCTAATACATATACAACATTCTTTGTCTTGCAGATCGCTCTTTTCTTCATGCTGCCACAAACGTCATCATCGATTCTTTTTCAAGTCATGCTCGCAGTCATCTATACTTGTTACGGTGGAGGATTTGCATCAATCCCAGCATATATTGGTGACCTTTTCGGAACAAAACAAGTTGGAGCGATTCATGGCTACATCTTAACAGCTTGGGCAGCAGCAGGTCTTGCAGGTCCGTTATTCGCGGCATGGATCAAGGATACAACGGGATCTTACGCGAACAGTTTAACTTTCTTTTCTGGACTGTTTATACTTGCGCTCATTGTGTCTATACTCGTCCGTTTTGATATGAAAAAACTAGCTGAGAAACAAGTAAAATCCGTAGCATAATCTACTAAAATGCAGTGTCTTCAGTAACGGGTAGGCACTGTTTTTTAATGATTGAGAATTTGAGAGCATCCCGCACTCTATTCATATGTTATAATATGGTAAAACAGAAAATGTAATTTGCATTCAAAGGAGAACTTATGACACAAAAACAAGTAACAATCGCAGAATTAAACGCAGAAAATTGGTACGAATGCTGCTTTTTAGAAGTTGCAGACGATCAAGTGAGTCATATTGAACCTAACGCAGTTTCCATTGCACAATCCAAATTTGAACCAAGCTTAAAGCCTTACGCTATCTGTTTCGAGGATAAAACAGTTGGTTTTCTAATGTTCAATTCAATGGAAGAAGAATTAGATGGTTATTGGGTCTATCGTATTATGATAGATAAAAATTATCAGCAAAAAGGAATAGGAAAGGTCGCAACACAGTTGATGATTAATGAAATGAAGACATTGATGAATGCTAAACGAATTGTAGTGGGATATCATCCTGAGAATAAGGGTGCACACCAATTGTATGCGAGCTTAGGATTTGTAGATAAAGGTGACAGGTTTGGCAAAGAAATGGCTGTTGTACTAGAAAACTAATACATAGTTTTACGTTGGCAAAAACTTCTGAAATCTCATGCCACCCTCAAAATTTTAATAAACGCTTTCGAATAATTAATGTTGAGTATAAAAGTTTTATAAAATTATTGAACTCCATGTTTTATTGGAGTTCTTTTTGTTTTGTTTCATCACGAAAGGGAACGTTTGTTACGAAGGAGTGAATTTAATAGATGAGAAGATCAGAACGCAAAAAGTCAAAAAAGAGAAATGTGGTTTTATTCAGTGCATTAGGAGCTGTTCTTTTAGCATTATTATTCTTACCAAAAGATGCGCTGCTTATAGGCGGTGAAGAGGAGCCTGTTACAGAAGAAAAAAATCAAGAACCAAAACATAAAGTGGTCAAACTTCAGCCAGATAACGAAAGTGCTTATGAAAAAGATGAAGATAAAGAAGCAAACAGTGGGGACAAAGCAAAAAAACAAGAACCATCTGAAGAGATCGGCATAGATCCTGAAAAAGAATCCGATAAAAAGAAAAAAGCAGAAGAAGCAAAAAAAGCTGAAGCAGAAAAGAAAAAGCAGCAAGCTTCCGGTGACAAACCTGTTCTAAACAAGCCGATAGGTACGTCTCAAACAGGACCACATACTTCTAGTTATGATGAGGGCAGCGTGGACTGGAATGAAAAACTGAAAGCGATTCGTCTTGCAACAGGACTTGATGAAAACATGACTGTGTGGAAGATCGGTAACGGTGGCAGTCCTCAAAAATCAGTAGCAGAAGTAAGTCCGAATAAACAGCCGAACGAAAAATACTCCGTGAACCTCGAGTGGGTTGATGAGAAAGGCTGGATGGTGACGAGTGTTCAGAAGTAGTTTTTAAACAAGTGGACAGTAAATTTAGAAAACTGGACAGTATTTTGAATGAAATGGACAGTAGATTTATATCCTTCAAAACGATCCACCGACAATCTAGTGTTCAATCTAAATAAAGCTGGCTCAGCTCGTTCAAATTGAACGATTACTGAGCCAGTTTTTTACTTTATCCTTGCTTTTAGTAGAAAACGATGCTGTTTCACTTCAAAGTATCCATTATTTTGAATCATCTCATGAATGTGATGTAGCTTCTCCACAGAATCTTCAATTTTAAACTCTGGCACCTGCCAGGGTATGGCGTCTAGGTAATAAAGGAGCGCGCCAATATCATAAAAGCGCTGAACAGGAAATTCCTCTTTTGCTTCCAGTATTTCATATCCATTCTCTCTTAATTCATGTTCAGCAAAACGCAAATTCCAGTGTGAAAATTCTTCATTAATCGGATATCCGAGCATTGTATTAATTTCAGCACAGTCTGAACCACCAACTTGTTGTGTAAGAAAAATTCCGTCCGCTGTTAATACGCGCTTTACTTCAAGTGGAGAATAGGATTCATGTTTATTGATGATAAGGTCAAACGTACGATCTTCAAATGGAAGAAGATCGTCGTCACCGATCTGAAATACATTTACACCAAGAGGTTCAAGCCGTTCTTTTGCGATTGGAACGTTAGGCAGATACCCTTCTGTAGCACAAACTACTGCTGGAAATGGTTGAAGCTTGGATAATAATTCGCCGCCTCCCGTGCCCATGTCAAGCATCGATGACACTTTGCCGATGAGAGGGGTCGCCATACTGCCATAAGACCAAGAAAGCATGCCACTTGCCATTCGACCAGACTCAGTAATATATGAAAAATCCCATCCTGAAAATGGTTTATTAACTTCCTTAATATACATTTCAAAATCTACATCAGGTTTCATACGTGCACCTCCAAAAATTTATGTTTCATTATGATAAGTCTTTAAGGTTCTGTTGGAGGTCCCCTAGATAAGTAGCAGTTTTATATCTCGTGTTCAAAATAATTCATAACGTTCTCCTTTTAACAAGAGTAATATTATCTTCTGTATTCAATTCTTCAAAACAATTCCAACTCCTTTTGAGACTTCAGAAATAGAGGGAATCTTATCGTGTTGTCGAAAATAGGCAAAAGGCTGAAGAATGTGTTAAAGGGAGGACATTATGACTCATCACGCAATCAAAATGTATGAATATCACGTATGGGCGAACAAGGAGATGTTTAATCGTTTATTAGAACTTGGAGATGAGGTATATCATCAGGAAATACAAAGTGTTTTTACATCCATCTCTAAGGTGGTTTCACACATGTACATCGTTGACCAGCTTTGGTTTCATATCATTTTAGGGACTAGTATGTCAGAAGCACTCGAGATTGAAAAAGTAGAGTCCGATACAAAGAGTATTGAGGAGATCATTACGATGTATAAGGAATTAACCGATCAATATAGTGAGTTTCTTAACGATGGAGTCGATTTGGACAAAGTGCTAAAACTGGATACGCCATGGGCAGGAAAAAGAGAAACGAGTATCTCTGAGATGTTGCTGCATATCACTACTCATGGTGCCTATCATCGTGGAAATATTACAGCTATGCTGCGTCAAAATGATTATCGTTCGGTAACGACAGATTTAACTAGTTATTGGTATTCAGATCAAATATAATAAATCTTGCTTATTATGAGCTCCTATACATTCATATTCACAAGGAGAAGTAGATGAAGAAAATTGTGATCTACGGAAGTTTTACAATAATACTATTGTTTGCGTTAGCATACAGCGGTTTAAAGTTAAGCAGTTCTAGAGACTTTCAATTTTTCGGAGGTTTAGTAACAAGTGCAGATACAGCTGAAAAAGTAGTTGCCCTTACATTTGATGATGGCCCAACAGATAACACCGATGAAATTTTAACGATTTTAAAAGAAGAGGGAGTTAAAGCTACTTTCTTTGTAACTGGCAGGGAGATAGAAAAGAACATGGAAGATGCAAAAGAAATAGTTGCAGAAGGACATGAGCTCGGAAATCATTCCTATTCTCATGAACGAATGGTTTTGAAAACACCTTCTTATATAAAAAGTGAGATTGAAAGAACCGATGAGTTAATCCGCAAAGCAGGATATGAGGGAATTATTCAGTTTCGTCCGCCGTATGGTAAAAAGTTAATCGGACTGCCGTATTACTTCGATAAACACGATCGAAAGACTATCCTTTGGAACATAGAGCCAGAAACATATCCAGAAGTCGCATCGAATTCTACCAAAATAGTAAAGCATGTTAGTGAGAATATTCAGCCTGGTTCGATCATCCTGCTGCACGTGATGTATGAAAGCCGTAAAGAATCGATGAAATCTGTAAAAGGACTCATTAAGGATTTGAAGGAAAAGGGATATACGTTTAAAACGGTGTCTGAAATGGTCGAATAAAAAACAGAGGAGCTCACCTGTTTCAGTGGCTCCCATAACTAAACGATTGTTATTTAGAAACAAGTACAGCCTGATGTGCGTTAGAAACTACTTTTTGACTAACGCTTCCTAAGAAAAACTTTTTAAATCCGCTATGGCCTCGATTACCGATGACGATGAGATCGATGTTATGGCTATCCGCATAACCACAAATCGTGGTAGTTGGATCTCCGTGCAAAATGGCAGTTGTTGTCTTTATTTGATGATCAACACGTCCTAACGCTCTGTTTAGGATTTCTTCACCATGACTTTGCTCCAAAATTTCTGCTTCTCTTACTTCTACAGTTGAACTCGCTACTCCGCCTGGATGTACACCACCATACAATGGCAGAACCATTTCATTGGTCACATAAAGTAACGTTAACTCAGCCCCTGTATGCCGTGCAATCTCATTACCATTGTGTAGAGCGGTGTAACTTCCTTCAGAGCCATCAAAAGCAACCAGAATCTTGGTATATAACATCACGTTGATCTCCTTTCTTGCAGATTTGGCAACTTGAATGAAAATGTTGCCTTATAAAAACATTACCCCTTGATATTTTATGTAAACAAAATACAGTTTTCTGTCACAAAGCAAAAGCCAGTATCGTCATGTTTGTAAAATCAGAAAGTGGTGATTATACATGAATACATTTGATGTGGCGATTGTTGGTGGCGGAATAGCCGGTTTAACTTCTGCCGTATATTTAGCACAAGCAGGAAAGTCTGTCTTGGTACTAGAAAAAGCTAGCAAAGTTGGTGGACGTGCACAAACCAACTCGAAAAACGGAGCACTTTTCAACCTAGGTGGGCATGCATTATATAGAGGGGGAGCGGCTGAGAAGATTTTAAATGAGTTAGAGGTAAATATATCTGGAGCAGTTCCCGATACAACAGGATACGCGATCTGGAATGGAGAACTATTTAAATTGCCAGGATCATTAGGAGCAATGGTTAAATCAAAACTTTTAACATGGTCCAGCAAGACGGAACTTGTCAGAGTCATGTTGAAGCTGCAAACGATTGATGCCACATCAATTCCGCATATGAGTTTGCGGGAATGGGCTGAAAAGGAAATAAAGAATCCCATGGTACGTAACGTTGTTTACGCATTATGCAGAACATCAACGTATGGTATAGACTACGATCAACAATTAGCGAGTGCAGTCATTCAACAAGTTAAATTAGGGTTGAAAGGTGTTCTGTATGTTAACAACGGTTGGCAATCTATCGTAGAAAATCTGCGCTCTAAGGCCTTGGCTGCCGGTGTAATTATTCTTACAAACAAAATGGTCTCATCTATCGAATATGGAATCAGGCATCAACTTTTTTGTGCAGATGGAGAAACGATCGAAGTTCCAAATGTACTTCTAACAACAGGACCTGAGCAATCGATGAAACTAATAAAGAATTCAGAAGGAACATTGCTGCAAAAGTGGAGTCAACAAGCACGTCCCGTATATGCTGCTTGCCTAGACGTAGCTTTAAAAAAACTACCAAGATCGAGTCATCATTTTGCGATAGGAATCGATCAGCATATTCTGTTCTCTAACCACTCTAGAGCTTGTTCATTAAGTCAGGATGGTGAGATTGTTATTCAAATGATCAAATATTTAGGAACGAAGAAAGAAGAGAGTGCAAATGTTCATAAACAAGAGCTTGAGAGTATTTTAGATCTCATGCAGCCAGGATGGAGAAAAGAACTTGTATCTCAGCAGTTTCTGCCAAGAATGATTGTAGTACAAGACATGATTAGCGTTCAAGATAAACAGTATTTTGGTCCGAGTGTACCTGAAATACGTGGACTATACATTGCTGGGGACGGGGCAGGACATGGAGAAATGTTGGTGGACGCAGCATTTGCTAGTGCTAAAAGAGCAGCGAAAGCCATTATAGAGAATGAAGGATTAAATCGTTTGCGAAGGGAGGCTTAATGGATGAACGATGTCCATACGGAGCAGTTATTTATAACATATAAATCACTCTTGTTTTCATTAGCGTTTCGCATGCTGGGAAGTGTGCAGGATGCGGAAGATATCGTGCAAGATGCGTACATTACTTGGAGTGAACAACCAGTTGATCATGTTCAGAACCCAAAAGCTTACCTTTGTAAGATCGTGACTAATCGGTGTATTGACTTGCTTAAATCTGCGCGTAAACAAAGAGAAACATATGTAGGACCTTGGCTTCCAGAACCATTATTAACAGACAACAACGATGATCCAGCATTACATTATATGATGAAAGAATCTCTTTCTACAGCATATTTACTGTTATTAGAGCAGCTATCAGAAACAGAACGTGCTGTATTTTTGCTTCGGGAAGTCCTAGAGTATGATTATAATTTGATTGCAGAAGTGGTCGGAAAAAGTAGTTCGAACTGCAGACAGATCTTTCACCGCGCAAAAAAGGCGATTGGTAACCATACAACTGCTCAGTTGTCACCGCCAAAAGCATCCGCACTAACTGAACAGTTTGTATCCGCCGTAGTTTCAGGAAATGTTAGTAAACTATTAAGCTTGCTTGCAGTGGATGCGAAACTCGTATCAGACGGTGGTGGGAAAACAAAAGCTGCTCTTGTTCCGATCATTGGAGCAGAGCGAATCACACGCTTTTACATGGGAATCATGGCAAAAACAAAGGAAGACTTTTCATTTAAATATACGAATGTTAACGGTGAACCAGGAATTGTACTGTATGCGGAGCATCAGGTATTTGGTGTTCTATCATTACAGGTTAAGAATGACCTGATTCAGACTATTTATTGGGTAGTAAACCCTGACAAACTATCTCATCTTACTTAACACATTCTTGGAGGTACAATATGAAGCCTATTTTAATGAATTTCCCAACTGAATTTACAACCGATCGACTCCTTATCCGTATGCCAAAGCCTGGAGATGGCAAAGCGATGTTTGAAGCTATTCATGCTTCACTGGACGAGTTAAAGCCGTGGCTTCCGTTCGCCCATTTTGAACAAACAGAGGAAGATGTAGAAGCTAATATTCGAGAGGCGTATCTGAAATTTTTAAGCAGGGAAGATCTGCGGTTGCTTGTGTTTTTAAAAGAGAACGGTAACTTGATCGCTTCATCAGGGTTACACCGTATTAATTGGGAAATTCCAAAATTCGAGATTGGTTATTGGATCGATACTCGATACACAGGAAAAGGATATATGACTGAAGCTGTTCAAGGAATTACCGAGTTTGCTTCCAAAGAGCTAAACGCGCGTCGAATTGAGATTCGCTGTGATACTCAAAATGTTAAAAGTGCGGCTATTCCTGAACGCTTAGGATTCACATTGGAAGGAATTCTGCGCAATGATTCATTGGAGATTGGTTCAACTACAAAACTTAGAGATACGAGTGTTTATGCAAAGATTTATTAATAGGAGGAAAGATCTTGGTAAAAGCTGTTTTCTTCGACTTGTATGAAACGTTGATTACGGAATGGAAAGATGGACGAAAGAAAGCCAAGTACTCTATTGAACCGTTAAGGATAGATAAAAAAATCTATAAGGTAGAGTGGGACCTAAGAAGAGAGTGTAGAATGAATGGAACGTTTCCAGATCACCAGAGTGTGTTAAGAGATATTTTATATTCACAGGGAATTACACCAAACGGAGAAGCAATCGATCATGTTCACCAAGAAAGAGTGGCAGCTAAGAGCATTCCTTTTCAAGAGATAGATCATCAGGTGATAGAACTTCTTCAAACTTTAAAATTTAATGGGTTGAAGCTAGGTCTGATCTCAAATGCTGCTCCTGAAGAAGTGGATGCATGGGAAACGTGTGAGTTAGCTGACTACTTCGATGAAGTGATTTTCTCCTATGAAGCACGAGTTGCAAAACCGCAAAAAGAAATCTATCGAATGGCTTGTGAGAAGCTTGGTGTAACTCCACAAGAATCTGTTTTTATTGGTGATGGTGGATCTGACGAATTACGGGGTGCAACTGAAGCAGGAATGACAGCACTTCAAGCAATCTGGTTTTTACAACCTATGATCAGTGACAGAATTATAGGTTATCCAAAGCTAAAAAAACCACAGGATCTACTGGAGCATGAGGATATTAAATCCTTTACAACCTGCTAATTGATGCGGAGAGCTGGCACTTGAATTTGCTAGCTTTTTTTATTTGAGTTAGGTTTTTTCATTAACAAATTTTAGGTAAAAAAGAACTACAAAGAAAATATGCCATCAGACACTATGATTTTATTTCCTATTTTTTACTCTAGTAACAATTAATTAACTTTCTGAAAATTCATATAAATAGAGTTTGAGAGGTGATATGATGTTGCAAACAAAGTAAATAAAAGGAAATTGGAGGCGTGACAATGACAAAGAAGAAGTGGGTTGCAATGGGGATTGCGGCAACATTAATCGCAGGTGCGTTCGGACCATCAGCAATGGCTGCCACAGAAGAAGTAAAGGTGAAAGTAAGCAGTGATTCTGGAACTCCAGCTTTTCTAGCAGGTAAGTTATCTTCTAAATCAAAAGCTTCTGCACAAAAGGTGCTTTTCGATTATGTGAACAGTCATAAATCAATTTTCAAACTAGGGAATTCAACAGCAGAAGATTCGTTCTCCATTGTAGAGAGTACAAAAGAAGCAAACGGGAATACGGTTCTAAGACTTCAGCAAGAATACAAAGGTGTTCCAATTTGGGGTTATACGCAAGTGGCACACATTAATAAAAACGGTGAACTTACTGTAATCTCAGGTGAAGTTGCTCCTGAAATGGACAAGCAATCAAAGTTAAATAACGCAAAGCAAATCAGTGGTAAAAAAGCGGTGGGAATTGCTACTGCAGCACTTGGTCTACAACCGGAATATGAGAAGAAGCCAAAAGCGGAAAAAATCGTATTGATTAAAGACGGCAAAGCGCATTTTGCTTATCTTGTAAACTTAAATTACTTAACACCTGAGCCGGGGAACTGGAACTATTTTATTGATGCACAGTCAGGTGAGATCCTTAATCGTTATAATGACATGCACGAAGTAACAGGAACGAACACGACTGGAACAGGAAAAGGTGTACTAGGTGATTCCAAAACACTGAACCTCACGCTATCCAGTGGAAAGTATTATATGCAAGATAATACACGTGGAAACGGAATCTTCACTTATGATATGAAGAACCGTACGTTCCTTCCTGAGTTCTTCTTGCCAGGAACGTTATACAGTGGAACGGATAACGTGTTCGACAGCTCATACGATCAAGCAGTCGTTGACGCTCATTACTTTGCCGGATTAACCTACGATTATTACAAAAATACACACGGACGTAACTCATATGATAATAGAGGAGCACAGATTAAGTCGTCTGTTCACTTTAATAAAAACTACAATAATGCTTTCTGGAACGGTTCACAAATGGTATATGGCGACGGTGATGGAACGAACTTTATCGCCTTCTCTGGCGGAATTGATGTAGTTGCTCATGAATTGACACATGCAGTAACAGATACAAGTTCAGATCTTGTCTATCAAAACGAGTCAGGTGCACTGAACGAAGCGATGTCAGATATATTTGGAACATTAGTTGAGTACTATAACGGCAAGAACCCTGATTTCGAGATCGGTGAAGATATATACACCCCTGGAGTAGCAGGAGATGCCCTTCGCTCAATGTCAGATCCAGCGAAATACCAAGATCCAGATCACTATTCTGTTCGCTATACCGGAACAGGTGACAACGGCGGCGTTCATATCAACAGTGGTATCATTAATAAAGCAGCATATCTCTTAAGTGAGGGTGGAAGTCATTATGGCGTGTCCGTTACCGGAATAGGACGGGACAAGCTAGGCGCGATCTTCTATCGTATGAACACGGTATACTTAACCTCATCTTCAAATTTCAGTCAAGCGAGAGCAGCGGCAGTACAGTCTGCAACAGACTTATACGGTGCTTCGTCACAAGCTGTAACTTCAGTAAACCAAGCATTTAATGCAGTAGGCATTCAATAAATTAAGTTGAGCTAGAACCAAGTTGTTGGTTCTAGCTTTTTTGATGAAGAAATTTGTTGAAAATGTCGAATGTTGCAGACTCGTGGATATAAGACTGAAACTTCTGGATTGAAGGTCAAAACTCGTGAATTGAACACCGAAATTTTTGGATTCAGCACATGAATTTTTGGATTCAAGCATGGTAGTGATAGTTCAGCAGCTTATTTCTATGTATTATGCTTTCAAAGAGGATAGACTTGCGGAGTGGAGAATAAATAATAGGGCAACTTAGCAAAAAAGGTTAAGAACGAATGGATGTTCGTGTATATGATGGAAGTAAGGTAGGTGATGGAGATGGATTATGAAGTTTGCATTCAGCGGACACTCGATTATATTGAAGAGAATTTACAGAACCGCATCACATTAGAGGAGCTTGCAGAGCTCGCTTGCTTCTCACCTTTTCATTATCATAGAGTGTTTCAGTTTCTAGTCGGCGAATCCGTTATGGATTATGTGCGGAAAAGAAGGCTCTCACACGCGGCAAAGCGATTGTTGCAATCAGACGATAAAGTAATCGATATCGCTTTTGATCTAGGGTTTCACTATCATGAATCGTTTAACAGAGCTTTTAAAAAACATTATGGCCGATCGCCGAGAGAGTACCGTAATGCATCCGTTCATCCCGTCTCTCTCCATCAAAGGGCTTACCTGAATATAAATCGTTATACAGGAGGAATAAACATGGAAATGAAAATCATTAAAAAGCCAGCTTTCCACATCATCGGGTATGACTTAAACACACGAAACACAGATGGACAAAATAATGTAGATATTCCAAAGTTTTGGCAAAATTATATGCAGAATAAATTAGGGGATAAGATTCCAAGACCTCTAAACAAGAACCAGGAACTAGGGTTGTGCACAGAGTACAATACGACAACAGGTGAGTTTGTTTATATGATTGGAATGGAAGTTGAGAAGGAGACGCCTGCTCCAGAAGGAATGTCCTATAGAAGTTTTCAAGAGATGGAGTATGCCGTTTTTACAACACCAAAAGCTTCAGAGGAGAACTTCGTACAATCGATTCAGCAAACATGGGTTGAAATCTTCTCCAAATGGTTTCCAGATTCAGGATATGAGCATAACGGAAAGTTAGAATTCGAGCTTTACGATGAACGCTGCTATGGAGATGAGAACAAACAGATCGACATCTATATCCCACTCGTTAAGAAAGCGGAAAAAGTGAAATAAGAGTGTGATGCCCTTTTTGCTCAATGAGCAGAAAGGGTTTTTTGAATCTAAAAAAATGGAATTTTGTGTTAAACTAATAATCTGAATATTAACGAAAATTCAAGCGGATAAACGAGGAAGGATACATCGAATATGAAAGAAGCCTTACATACGATTAAGGACGAAGAGATCAACATAAAATTTAACGGCTCGATGAGACCAATCATAATTGAATCCACACATCAAAAATCAATTTATCTTCATCTCATTTCACCCGTTAGATCTTTTTAGGAGTTTGTTCCATGAAGTACAAAGATGGAGAATATCAGCTACTCGTAAATGAGGTAGTTCATTGGATAAGAATAGAAGGGAGCTTAAACAAAACGGTACCTTTAGTGATTATCCATGGTGGACCTGGAGGCAACCACTATGTTTTTGAGCGGGCTGCAGGACCAAAGCTTGCCAAGGAGCGAACGGTTATATATTACGAACAAAGAGGTTGTGGTAGAAGCGATTTACCACACTCTGAAGACGCATATTCAATTAATTTATTAATAAAAGATTTCTATTGCCTATTAGAGCAGCTGGGTATCAAGAAAGTGGATGTATTAGGTTATTCATTCGGAGGTGAATTAGCGTTAGAAATTGCTCTTGCTTATCAAGAAATAATCAATAAAATTGTTCTTTCTGCTCCTAGTCTAATGTTTTCGAATACCGTTTTAAAAACACAGATACAAGGATTTAAGACGATAGGTAGTAGCAAATTCTTAGAAAGAATGGAGATGGTACTAAGTCAGAATCTACCCTTAAAAGAAAAATGGGAACAGGTTTGGGCACTTGCTGATTCAAAACTAGTTGATCGTTTTTTATTTGAAGGCCAACAGATAGCTAAATATAACAGACAGTTATGGGAAGAGAGTGGTCTAACGAATACAGGGAAAATGATGAAGGCGCTTCATATGAATCCCCCTTCTAAGCCACTTGAAAAACGTTTATACCAAATAAAGCATCAAACACTCATCCTAACGGGTAAGCACGATCGAAATACGGGTTTGAAGATTTCTAATATCATTAAACAAGAACTATCAAACAGTAAGTTAGAGATATTTGAAAACAGTGCGCACTTTCCAGATTTAGAAGAAGAGAAGAAATTTGTAGCAGCGACATTAGATTTTTTAAGATAGGGGTCCTAGTATGTTAGAAGTAGTGGGTACTTCGAAAGTTGATAAAAAATTCATTAATGAATTCTTCCAAAAACATTGGGGAAGTGCCGAGATGGTGCTTTCAAGTGGAACGTTTAAATGTGATGAACTTGATGGATTTGTTGCTATTAATGAGATGGGTGAAATAGTAGGTCTAGTTACAAATTTCATACATAATAACGTCTGTGAGAACAGTATCTTAGAAAACATAGGAATTGGTACGGAGCTTCTAACAAAAGTTGAAGAACAAGCATATAGTCAAGAAGTAATACACATAAGAGTAACGACTACGAAAGATACCTTAAGGGCATTGAGCTTTTATCAGAAAAGGGGTTATTGTTTAACTGATCTTTTTCCAAATGCAGTAGCAAAGGCTAGGGAAATAAAACCTGAAATTCCTCAAGTCGCAGACAATGGCATCCCTATTCGAGATGAAATTGTATTAAGTAAAATACTTCAAGGGAGTATTTACAGATGATTCCCATAAACGAAAGTATTACCTATATTGATGATGACCAGGAATTGTGTGTTTCAAAATTCCTATCTTTAGTAAATGCTGTATGGCCAGGTGAGTACCATGAACAGTTTACAAAAGAGGCTTTACAAAAAACATTGAACATTACAGCATGGGATCATGAAAAACTCGTTGGCTGTGTTCGAATTCTTACAGATGGTTATTTCTTCGGAACCATCACTGAAATACTTGTAAGTCCAGGCTATCAAGAAAAGAAGATAGGCAAACATCTAATGGAATTGGCTTTTGAACATAGTCCGACATCCCTCTTTATAGGTGCTCAGCCAGGAAAAGAACAATTCTTTGAAAAGTTAGGCTATACAAAGTCCATTCAATCTTATCAAAAGAAAAAACAAAGGAAATAGGTGAAAATATGCAAAAGGTACTTCTAAAAGTTCAACTTAGAGATCTTGTTATAGAGGATGCTGAAGATCGTTATGCGTGGTGTTTGGACGTAGAAGTGACAAAGCACCTTAACATGCCTGACAAATATCCACCATTTAGTATGGAAGAAACAAGGAATTGGATTAGACAATGTATCGCAAAGAACAACGGTTATGAGCAAAAAGCAATACTTAGTGAAACAGGTAAACATATTGGATGGGTCGATCTGAAAAATATAGATCGATTAAATCAACATGCGGAATTAGGCATAGCCATTGGTGATAAAGGTTATTGGGGCAAAGGCTATGGTATTGCCGCTATGCATGAGATGCTAAAGTATGGTTTTTGTGAACTCTCCCTTAATAAAATCTGGCTGAGGGTAGAGATCGATAATAAAAGAGCTATTGCTTCATATAAGAAAGCAGGTTATGTAGAAGAAGGGATTTTAAGACAAGACCGTCTACGAAACGGGATGTATGTAGATCGATTGCGGATGAGTCTTATAAAAGAAGAATATTTTGCGGATAGTGTTTCGCAAAGGTAAAGAATGTATACAAATATACACCTGTAAAATTTTATAATTTAATTGGAATAATTACTCATTTCAAGGTAAACCTAATGACATACAAAGAACAGGTTTGCCACTTGTTTCACACAGGACGATACTCAAAAAATCGTCCTATTTTTTATTAACAAATACTACCTTTTTCTGCCGCGCATAAGAACGAATCATTGTGGAATTATAATCTTAATTCAACAAGGAGGTGAAAATAACATGGCTAACCAAAACCAATTAGTAGTACCAGGTGCACAACAAGCTATCGACCAAATGAAGTATGAAATCGCTTCTGAGTTCGGTGTAAACCTTGGACCAGATTCAACTTCTCGTGCTAACGGATCTGTAGGTGGAGAAATCACAAAACGTTTAGTTGCTCAAGCTCTTGGCGGAAAGCGCTAATTAAATTTAATATCATGGCTTGGCTATCTGTTCATCGCAGATAGCCTCTTTATTTTTTACATAAGAAACTCTTCTGTTTGACATTTGAAATAAAGTATTTTATATTAGTTGACGTATCAATTATTGAGCTATCAATTATCCGAAGGAGGAGGATGCTGTTGTCCAACTCATATATAGATGATGAGAAGATTATTAACCGATTGTATGAGATACATCGCAGAACGGTTCCTAAGTTTGAAAGCTGTACTGGTATTAGTCAGACTCGCTTAGAGCTTTTGCATGAATTATATGAAGTCGAAGAGATTAGTCAAAGAGCTCTTCAAAAGAAAGTGAATATTGATCATGCTGCCGTAACGAGGCATCTAAAACAGCTTGAAGATAAAGGAATGGTGATCCGGAGGAAAGATCCTAAAGATCAACGATTTACGTATGTTTCTCTATCAGAGGAAGGTCGTTTGAAAATCATTCATTACCGGGAAGAAAAGGAACGTTTTATTTCTGGTGTATTACATGATTTTTCTGCTAAAGAAAGAAAAACCTTGCTCGAGATGTTAACACGTATTCAGCACAATATTGAACATTTTGAGTAATCACAATCAAACACAACCAAGACTATTACACATAAAGGAGAATGTATGATGCAACAAACTAAAATCAACAACTTCAACGAAATTATCACTGGACGTCGATCCATTCGCAACTACGACCCATCAGTAAAAATCTCTAGAGAAGAGATGAAAGAAATCTTAACAGAGGCTTCTCTTGCTCCATCTTCTGTTAACTTACAGCCTTGGCGTTTTGTCGTAATTGATACACCTGAAGGAAAAGAAACGTTAGCACCTCTAGCAAAGTTTAACCAACGTCAAGTAGAAACATCATCTGCTGTAATTGCTGTATTCGCAGATAACAACAGCTTGGATTATTTAGAAAGAATTTATGATAAAGCGGTAGAAGCGGGACATATGCCAGCTGATGTAAGAAATCAGCAAGTACCAGCAATCCGCGGACTTTTAGAACAGATGACTCCAGAGCAATTTAAAGATATGAACTTGATCGATGCAGGACTTGTTTCAATGCAATTAATGCTCGTTGCTCGTGCGCATGGATATGATACGAATCCGATCGGTGGATATGAAAAAGCTGAGATTGCTGAAGCGTTTGGTCTAGATAAAGAACGATATTTCCCTGTTATGCTGCTTTCAATCGGTAAAGCTGCAGATGCTGGATATCAATCTGTACGTCTATCAGTAGAAGAAACTACAGAGTGGAGATAAGAAAGGGGAATAGATAAAATGATTATTATTCACGCAGGTTTAACGGTACAAAAAGAAAAAGAAGAAGCATTTTTGACAGAGGTAAAAACATTAATTGAAGCTTCACGTGCTGAAAGTGGTAACATTCAATACGATCTAAAGAAAGATACAGAAAAAGAAGCAACGTATATGATGGTAGAAGTTTGGGAGAACCAAGAAGCGGTTCAAAACCATAACACAAGTGAGCACTTTGTGGCGTTCGGGAAAAAGGCACAAAGCTTTATGGCTGCTCCAACTGATGTGAAAGTGTACGCTGGAGAACAAGTAAAATAATGATGAAAGGAAGGCGCATAAAATGTGCCTTCCTTTTTTTAATGATACTATTCGGCTTTTGTGTACTTGCGCTCTTGTTCAGCGATTAGTTCATCATCCTCCGCGTTATCACGAGTAACCTTTTGGGTAAGAATCGCACCAACGGCTACCAATATCATTACGGCGATGTAATAACCCTTTTCGTTCAGTTGCAGATTATCTGCATTGTAGAGTCCGATACAAAACATGGACACACCTGCGATGAACGTAAAATAAGCTAAAACAGTAAAAGCCGGTGTGTTTCTTCTTCTATGTCGTTGCATATGTAAACCTCCTTTATCTCTGTTAAAACCAGATAAGTAAAAATATATGCTATAAGATATATTCATTATAATCAATAAATGGTTTAGTTTCCTTATTTTTCTTGTTAACTTATAAAGATTCCTCTTTATATACCATAAGAGAGAGAATTATTTCATTTTATTAAGAAGGGGAATCAAATAATCTACTGAAGGGCGATGATTGTTGTTTATAAAATCGTTTATTGAACTTGGTTCATTCTTAATTGAGACTAAACGAACAAACTCTGATTTTTCGCCGATTGCAATAGAAGCTTCACTCATTTTATTGAATTCATCCTCTAATTCGTTATTCGTTAAATTCAATTGAATATGAAACAACAACGCTAGAAAATCATAATCTCCACCAGTTTTTAAGAAACGAACAGAACAACTATTCACGCAATTGAGATCAATACCAAGTTCTTCTGTCATTTCCCGTAAAACACTATTCTGCATCTGGAAGTGATTACTTTGTAAATCGCTTCTGCTTAAGCCGCCGCCAACACACTGTAAACGACCAGGATAAGCGGTATGGTTATTCATCACACCAAAAACAAAGTAAGAATCTTTGGTTTCTACTAATCCTGCTCCGTAAATAACTTTGCAAGCATTGTCAATGATATTCTTCGTTCTCACTGAATAAAGATAATGAGCGTAATTACTTGGTTTTAAATAAAAAAGCATTTCTTGGTCTGTTTCTTTCAGTTCATCAATATGAAAAACTTCACCGTTCGTAAATCGATTATCATGATTATGACTACTCCAAAAAGCTTCTACTTCAGATTGAAAGAAGTCAGGTAATTGCATGTAGTTATTCTCCAAAATGAGCTTTATTGGTTTTGAAACAACTTGAAGCATGACTGGTTTCATCAGGAATCTCCTTGTATGTGCTATTTTAATGTCATAAATGAAGCTGGTTCTAACGTTTCGGATTCAATAATAATTGCAGTAAGACCATTCTGTGTAAATGTTTCGTGAAATTCGTTTTTGATCCAAAAAGCAGCTTCACCCGTGTTAATCTTATGCATAATTTTATCCTCACCACAAACTTCACCTTCCCCATTCACCACAAGAAGTAGCTGTGGAATTGCAGCTTGATGAAAGCCAATTACTCCTCCAGCATCTAGATGAACACACCCAATATGTGCAGGTTTCTCCGTTCTTGCAATTTTAGACATTATAAAATCAGAGTTGAATTTCGAGATGTGTGTTCCGGATTCTTTAGTAAATTGAAAAATTTCCATGTGTTTTCTCCATCCTTTAAAACATATAAGGTCCCACAACAAGCGATAAAAAGAAAGTATTTAATACAGCAAAATAACCAATGGCCGTAAGTTTACTCCAGTCTTGCTTTCTTCCATACCAAACGGCTGCACCACTTGCAAGAGCGAGCACGATAGGGATAACAAATGAACTCCCTGAAAAAGCCAAGTAATTGGGAGCATACATGTAATAGTGAGTATTAAACAATTTCTGAATAAAGATAAATTGGACACCGAGAAATAGGGCTAAGATCGTGTACAAAATGCGCTTATCTTCATCTTCCATCAATTTAATTTTCACTATGTAGATGACTAATGCAAAAAGAACGGCAGGTGTGATCCAATATACTGAACACATCGCAAAAATTAATCCTTGGAAAAGAGATAATACCGTAGCAGAAACGGCTTCCTTAAGATCTATTTTTGTTATTTTTAGACTCTTTTCAATAACATCAGTATTTTTGGAAGCTCCACTAAATGTGTACTCTTTATATCCCACTAAGTTTAACCACATAACTGAATCTTCACCAATCCAGTAAGGGTGAACGGACTGATCGTTTGTTGTACTGCGCAGCTCAGTTTTCCAAACATCTCCATTAGCTCGCGCTTCATAAACATTAACAGCTTCTTTTTCGTTAGACTTTAATGCACGAGTAGTAAACATTACTTTAGCCTGACCATTCTCATCAACACCATATTGAATGAACTTAGGGTTTTCAAGCTTCGTTCCTAAATTGTCTATGAATGTCATGATAGAAAAATCCCAATCAGTATTTGCATTCAATTGGTTGGTTCCTTGAAAGATCTTATATGACTTACCTCCAGAGTTATTACTAAACAGAGAATAATAAACCGTCACATCATTTCCATTCTCAATAAAGTAAAAGCCAAAATGATTTTCACGAATCTGTTCATCTTTATCTAAAATAATGTATTCTTTAAACCCAGAGCCAGACTGATTATCAGGTTGGTGAAAAGTAACTTTTACTTGTTTAGATGATTGTTTAGAAGTTTTACCAACACTTATGAACGAATCTGATGTGTCATTTAAAACAATTGAATAGATTTGTTCAGGCACTTTCTTTAAAGATTGAACACTCCATGAACTCTTATCGACTGTCAAAATTTCGTTTTCTTTAAAATAAATGATGTTGTTTGGATTAGAATCCATACCGTACACATCTTGATCGAGTGCGTTTTCTTTCTCACCGTCAAAATGAATCAGCTGCTTGTCCCTGACGAATACAAACTGATCATCTTGGACCCAGAAGTCTTGGGGACTTGGAATAGAAAGAGGAATGGTTTGCTTATCTTTTACATCTAATTGATCAGTAACATGAAAACTCAACACTTCATTTTCTTTCGGAACATATACACGTTGCATTCCGTTTTGTTCTTGAAATACCGGCTTAACTTCACCGATCTTCTCTGTTTGTAATGGCAGAGAACGGCTCCAACCTTCATTGGGTAGTTTCAGTTCAGTCTTTAAATTCTCTAAAGTGAATGCAACAAAAACAACCAAGAAGAATAGAAGTGGAATAACAAAAGGCTTCATTTTTCTCATTTTATTTCCCCCTTATTCGAAAATTCGACTAAAGTCCATATTTTTCCTTTTTGTAATTAAGTATACAATAGATAAAAGTAGGGAGGACTTCATCTTGGAAATTAAAGATATTTTTTCGAACTTACCAACATTAGAAACAGAGCGTCTTCTTTTAAGAAAATTAACAGTAGAGGATGCACAAGATATGTTTCAATACGGAATGGATGCTGAGGTTTCACGCTATGTGACTTGGGAAGCACACCGAACATTAGAGGATACAAAGGAATTTATTCAGTTTGTATTAACAAATTATGAAAACGGTGATTTAGCACCTTGGGGAATTGTATTAAAAGAAACCAACGAATTGATTGGTACGATCGATTATGTCTCATGGCAGATCAATCATAAAACCGCTGAGATCGGTTATGTAATCGCAAAAAAATACTGGGGTCAGGGCATCACGACTGAAGCGGGTAAGGAAATTCTGAATTACGGTTTTAATAACATGCATTTAGTACGAATTCAGGCAAGATGTTTTGTAGAGAACGGTGGATCTGAAAGGGTTATGAAAAAGCTGGGGATGAGCTATGAAGCTAGGTTAAGAAAAGCGATGTTTGCAAAAGGAGAGCACCAAGATTTAAATGTGTATTCTATCTTGAAAGAGGAATTTGAATTATAGCATTAAAACTGCTCGGTAGATAAGTTCTTCTACCTACTTCTAAATTACTATATTTACCTTTTATTAATTATTTTTACAAATTGACTAGTTAGAACGAACGGCTTTCTTACTGTCTATGTAAGTCCTTAAGTATGATTGAATTTTCTGACAATAAAGTTACACTTACCTTATACATATATTGGAGGTGTGCTTGTTATGAAAAACAGTAAGAGGTGGCTATCTTCTGCACTCGTGCTTTCAACCGTTGCAGGGATAGCTTTTTCAACCATGGAATCAGGTGTAACGCCGCAAGTTGCTGAAGCTTCATCTCTCAAAATACAACCAGTAGAGTCAGTTTCTCTCGTTCAGTTGGCTGTTCCAAACACGAAGGAAGCGATGAAGAAGATTGAAGAACTTGGTATCGATCTAACCCACAGGATGCACGTTCATAATGGACAAATTGAAGTAGATGCGGTCGTAACACCAACTGAAGTTGCGATGCTGAAGCTCTACGGAATTAACGTAAAAGAAACGCTCATCACAGAAAATCAACTCAACCAGCGCGCAACAGAAAGAAGAATGGCAGTTAAGCAAGAACAAAAGCTAACAGCTGTTGAAGAAACAGTAACAATCCTCAGAGCAAACCACTTCACGAATCAATCCGACACTTTCCTTTACGTTGAAGCAAAATCCACATCTGGTGCTGTATCAAGCACGATTCTAACCGCTAGATGGACAGAGAATGGAGAAGAGAAGACGGCAACACTCCAACAGATTCAGGATGCCGGAGAGTACCTCTACCATTCCTTTATGTTACCAGTTTCAGTAATACCAAAAGATATAACAATCGAAAGCTCGCTCGGAGGTTCAGCTGCATCTCCAGTAACCGAATGGCTCGGGGAAGGAAAACCGGACAAGCCGGGTAAGCACTATGTGAAGAATTTCGTTGACCATTATATGGATCCAACAGAAACGAACGCGAGGATCGAGAATTTAGTAAAAGAATACCCTGAGCTTGCTGAAATTGTGGAGATGCCGAACAAGACGAACGGATATCGCAGACAGGCTCAAGCGACTCTAGGAACGTTGCAGAACACAGCTGTTGTTGTGACATCTCGAGACTGGGGACATGAGGGCGGAAATGCAATCAGCTTAGAATTTAAAAAGGCATCAGCTGCAGGTGCTCCTCTTTCTGTTGGTACGAGCGGAAGCAAAATCATCGTCACGCTGGCAACGGATGCTGCAGGTAACGCAAAAAGTACGGCAAAGGAAGTCATAGATCTGCTGAATGCAGAAGTAAGTAATCTTGTATCTGCTACGACCTATCGTGGAAATGCAGGTAATGGAATTGTAGATCCTGCGACTTCCAACTTGTCAGATAACTTAAGAGCACCAGCTACCGTTTCACGTGATCCATTTACTGTTAAAGCCATCCGAATCGGAAAGCATAGAGACGGTTCAAAGCCTGGGGTACTTGGTTACTCACAAGAACATGCGCGTGAATGGGTAACACCACTAGTTTCAGTTGAGACTGCTGAACGACTGTTACGAAACTATTCGCATGATAAAGAGACTAAGAAACTGGTTGATAATCTTGATATCTTTATTATTCCATCCATGAATCCCGATGGAGGGCACTATAGTTTTTATGACTTTAATTCACAGCGGAAGAACATGACGAATCACTGCTCCCCAACTCAATCTGATAGTGGATACCGAAATTCGTGGGGGGTTGATTTGAATCGTAACCATGATGTGGGTTCTGCATTTGATGGTTATGTTGGAGCATCAACAACGAATTGTTTGAGTGGCACATATGCGGGGCCGAGCGAGCATTCTGAACCAGAAAGCCGGAATCTAGTTTGGTTAACAGATGAGAACCCTAACATTAAATTTGCTATGAACATCCATAGCTATGGTGGATATTTCATGTGGTCTCCAGGTGCCTATACGCCTGAGCGTGAAACATTGCCTCGTCCGTCTGCTGGAGAAGAAGCTTATTATTGGCAAGCATCCGACCATATTTTAAAAGAGATCAAAAAGCATCGTGGAACAGTGATTCTGCCAAGCCGAACGGGACCGATCCCAGACGTTCTTTATTCTGCGGCAGGAAACTCAGCCGATCACCTCTGGTATGAAAAAGGAATCTACGCTTGGAACTTTGAAGTGGGTGCTGATCTTTGGAACAAAGAAACAAAACGTTGGGAACTGGTAGGTTTTCAGCCTCCCTTTGACGAAGGACACGAAGAAGCCATGGAATTCTCAAACGGATTATTAGGACTGATTGATGTGGCGTATCAATATTCTAAAGATAAAAAAGCACCAAAATCAAGTGTTACACCAAATGGCGGAAGGCACGAAGATGAAGTTGAAGTAAGCTTCAAAACGAGTGAGCCTGCTACGATCTACTACACGTTAGATGGCAGCCGTCCGACGTTTAATTCTCAAAAGTTAGCATTGAGCGGTACACGTGAAGGACCAGAAACGTTAACGTTTGAAAAGACAATAACGTTAAATTGGTTTTCGGTCGATGCGAGCAAGAACGTAGAGAATCGATACGAACCTGGAAACAATAAGAAGTACAACACGAAGACATTTTTCATTAAGTAACCATTAGAAAAAAGGAAGAGGCAGAGGAATGAGCAGCTTCTTCCTTTTTTCATATTGGCTCGCAATAAAGGAAGCATTGACATTTTTAACGAACGTCCATATACTAACTATTGTAAGTTGAAGTCATTTTGGAAAGGAACGGTACTACGCTGATGTGGAAAACTCTTATTTTCTTAGGCTAACTCAAATAGTGAGACCTGGAGAATAGGATAAGTCTGCCCATTTTGCGTATACACGTACCATATATCCTTATGATTTCACACAAAGGACTTTTTTGTTCTTGTGTTTATTTGGATACGTGTCTTTACCATATTGTGCTAACCGACCAACCTCTCTGGGCTCTCCAGGGAGGTTTTTTTGTAGCCTCCTTAACGACCATGAAAGAGGTGAGCTGCATGACGACAGTATTACAAGCTAAACGATTGCAGAAAAAATTTGGTGATAAAGAAATTTTAAAAGATATCTCATTTGATATTAGACAAGGTGAAAAAATTGGACTAGTAGGATGGAACGGTAGTGGAAAAACAACATTCGTTAACATCCTTATGAAATGTATCAACCACGATCATGGATCGATTACGACGTGGCCGGCAAATCTGCACATGGGATATCTGCCACAATCAACAGATTATGTGTTAGATGTTGAACGGGAGTTGCTTGAAACAGGCGAAGAATTAATGGCTACTAGCAAGAAGTTAGGACTTCAGAAACATTTGCTTCAAAAGAGTGAATTTCAACATTTGAGTGGTGGAGAACGATTAAAGGTATCTATCGCCAAAATATGGGCGAATCATCCTGAGTTCTTGATTTTAGATGAACCGACAAATCATTTAGATCTCCAAGGGATAAACTGGCTTACAGAAGAAGTTAAAAACTATAGAGGTGCAGCCATTATCATATCCCATGACCGACATTTTCTTGATCAATCAGTAGAGAAGATATTTGAACTAGAAGAAGGTGTTCTTACCATTTACGAAGGAAATTACTCGGCGTATAGAAAAGAGAAGCAACGTCGGTTTGAACAGCAACAAAGAGATTATGAGAAGCAGCAAAGAAAAATACACATGATTGAACAGCAAGTGAACACGTTAAAAACGTGGTCTGATAAAGCTCATCGGGAAGCAGGTAAGGGAGGAACGGCAGCAGAGAATAGACAGATGGGACTCAAAGAATATGAAAGGATGAAGGCCAAGAAAAAAGATAACCAAATCAAGTCTAAATTAAAGCGTTTGAATCTAGAACTCTCGAAAACAGGGATCGATAAGCCCAAAGAAGACAGTGACGTATTCTTTCAATTTGATTCCATTGGAAAGAGAGGAAAAAGACTCATCGAAGCTCGTGGTCTAACGAAACAATTCGGAGATCGAACTCTTTTTAAAGAAAGTCACTTTTATATCAAACACGGAGAAAGAATAGCGTTACAGGGTCCGAACGGTTCTGGTAAGACAACATTTATTAAGATGTTACTTGAGGAGGAGTCTGCAACAGAGGGGGAAATTTGGAAGAGTGAATCGATGAAAATTGCCTATCTATCTCAAGATGTGAGCGACCTTCCTGAAGAAAAGACGGTTTATGAATACTTTGATCTAGAGGAGAAGTTTCAGTTAACTCAGGCAAGAACAATCTTTGCCAACATGGGCATAGAGGATCGAAAACTTTCGAAGCCAATCCGTCACTTGAGTTTAGGAGAGCGCACACGCGTTAAACTGGTCCTAATGATTTTGCAGGAATATGATGTACTCATTTTGGATGAACCCACAAACCATTTGGATCTGCCGAGCCGGGAGCAGTTGGAGGAAACCTTGTCACAGTTTTCAGGCACACTTATCATCGTCTCGCACGACAGATTCTTCGTTGAAAAGCTGTGCGATAAACTGCTAGTTATTGAGAATCAGCAGCTCAAGAGAATAGAGGTGGGCCTTAGTGAACATGAAAACCAGAGTAAAAAATCTACAGTTGAGGGCGTTCAGCAGTGGGCTGAAGAATTAGCTTTAGTAGATAACAAGATTACAGAAATGCTTGGAAAAATTAGTTTTTGTAAAACGGGGACCAATGAGTACAGAGAGGTTGATCAGGAGTTACAAATGTTAATGAGTAGAAAGAGGAAGCTCATACAAAAAATATCTCTGTAAAACTAAGCCAGGTGGAAGTATCCGCCTGGCTTTATTCTATCTAAGATATAAAGAAGAAATCGTTACTTCTGGCTGGTTGAGCATGAAATAGGCTTATCAAATAATGTTTGATACGAATTGCATAATAAGTAGCGACAATCACATAAAAAGAGGTTATAATCACATAATTCTAAATTTTTCATCAAAAAACATTGAAATTTCAGACAATTGGTTTATACTCTCTTAAAAAGGAGAGTGAAAACCATGAGATTTCTAGAGAAAGTAAGTAAGATGGCAGGTAATACCTTTGCGGTTTGGGTGATTCTCTTTGCCATACTCGCATTTTTTATCCCAGGAGGCTTCACATGGATCGCTCCCCATATTCCTTTATTGCTAGGGATTATCATGTTCGGGATGGGTCTGACCTTATCATTGAATGACTTTAAGGCTGTTCTTCAGGCACCCAAGAGCGTAATGATTGGTGTGCTGGCACAGTATACGATCATGCCGCTGCTCGCATTTGGTTTGGCGACAGCTTTTCAATTGAAGCCAGAATTAGCGGTGGGAGTTATTTTAGTAGGCTGTTGTCCTGGTGGGACTGCATCGAATGTTATGACGTTCTTAGCAAAAGGAAACACAGCATTATCGGTTGCAGTCACATCAGTAGCAACACTCTTAGCACCAATCCTTACTCCAGCGCTTACGCTTCTGTTTGCTAGCAAGTGGCTCGCTGTATCAGCAGGCAGCTTACTATTGTCAATCGTTCAAATTGTACTTGTTCCTATTATTTTAGGTCTTGTCGTTAAACTGCTATTTCGTAAACATGTTGAAAAAAGTGTTGCCGCACTGCCACTTGTATCTGTAGTTGGGATTGTAGCTGTTGCTTCTGCTGTTGTAGCTGTAAATGCGCAGCAGATTGCTGAAACGGGTCTGTTGATATTCTCTATTGTCATCCTTCACAATGTACTTGGGTTATCATTAGGCTTCCTGATCGCGAAAGCTTTAAAATTAAAATTTGCTGATCAAAAAGCGATATCTATCGAAGTTGGCATGCAGAACTCTGGCTTAGGTGCAGCGCTAGCGATCGCTCATTTTTCTCCGCTATCAGCAGTACCGAGCGCAATCTTTAGCGTATGGCATAATATTTCAGGACCACTTCTTGCTACTTGGTGGGGGAAAAGAGCAGACAAGGACACGGCAAAGACGAGTGATGATACTAACTATTCCAAAGTTGTTTGATATGAAAAGATGAACCCCCTGCTCAAAGTACAATTGAGAAGGGGGTTCGTTAATTTTGGAAGAAAGACATTTTCAAAAACCATGTTAGATAATCTTACATGGGTGTAGAATCTCCGCCAGAACTGTATAGAATGAAAGAAACAGTTCAGTAGGGGGCGTTCAAATGGAAAATATCATGTTTTCATTAAACAGTGTTTGGCTTGTACTAGGTGCACTTCTTGTCATTTTAATGCAGGGCGGGTTTATCTTACTTGAGGCGGGATCGACTCGAATGAAAAATGCAGGTCACATTGCAGGCAAGACTGTCTTTACGTTTGGTTTAGCATCAATCGTATTTTGGGCAGTAGGCTATGGATTTATCTTTGGTGGAAATTCAAACTTTTTTATCGGGTTGTCTGATTTTTTCTATTCTGGTGATCAAGCTGAAGGAATGGCTTACTCGACAGCGGCATTCTTCATGTTTCAGCTCGCGTTTGCAGGAATCTCGTTAACAATTGCGTTCGGAGGATTTGCTGAACGAGCGAAATTATCAGCATATCTTGTGTTTGCTATTCTTTTCTCTGTAGTGGTCTATCCGGTTGTAGCTCACTGGATCTGGGGTGGAGGTTGGTTGGCAGAACATGGTAAGCAGGATTTTGCTGGGTCTACGGTTGTTCATTTAACAGGTGCGATGGCGGCATTTGCAGCGACGCTTCTCTTAAAACCGCGTATCGGAAAGTTTAATAAGAATGGTACTTCTAATAACATTTTCGGTCACAATCAAGTGTACACGGCTTTAGGGGTTATCGTCCTTTGGGTAGGATGGTTTGGGTTTAATGGAGGAAGTACCTTTGTGGTTGATGATGGATTTTTCGGATTTGTTGCGTTAAATACAAATCTTGCTGCTGGGGCAGGTGCGGTTGCTGCACTGATTATTTCATGGATGGTCCTTGGTAAATCAGACATTCCGACGATATTAAACGGTGCGTTAGCAGGACTTGTAGCCATTACAGCTTCCTGTGCTTTCGTTGAAACATGGGCAGCAGTTCTTATCGGATTTGTTGCAGGAGTCTTAGTATTCTATTCTGTTAAATTTTTCGATAGATTAAAAGTAGATGATCCGATCTATGCGTTGAGCGTTCACGGAGCTGGAGGAGTTTGGGGTACGTTATCTACAGGATTATTCGCTACGCCAGAACTTGCTACAGTAGGGAAGCCCGGATTGTTTTATGGCGGTGGATTTTCACAGCTTGGTGTTCAAGCGATGGGTGTGTCTGTGTCAGCGTTATACGCATTTGTTGTTTCCTTCGTTCTTTTATACGCTATGAAAAAAGTCATGAAAGGTCTTCGAGTTTCTGAAGAAGAAGAAATTATTGGTTTGGATGTGAGTGAACACGGAAACTATGGTTATCCAGAGGCGTTCATCGCAAACGAAGAAAAGAATAGAATTGCAAATTAATAGTGGTGAAAAGCATTGGGGCTATTCCTCAATGCTTTTGTCACATAGGATGTGTAAAAATGCCTTATTCACAGATAAAAAAATGGCGTGATAATAAATGGTCTGACCATCAAGATTCATCTAAAGCTTTAAATGATTTTCATGATGAAATGATGATAAAAGTGTTTGATACAGCTCTTGAAAGACATATCTCAGAGTTTGGACCTGTTCCTTGCCGTTACGCGTGGTTTGTAATGGGGAGTGGGGGTAGATTCGAACAAGCGATCATCTCAGATCAAGATCATGGTCTGATCTATGAGGAAGAAAATGAAAAAACGAATCAATATTTTGTTACATTCGGAAAAGAATTAGCGAAGGGGTTAAACGAAGTAGGTTATCCGTATTGTGATGGAAATGTAATGAGCTCAAACCCTGTGTGGACTAAATCCATAAAAGAGTGGGAAGAGCAGCTGTCAAAGTGGCTTACCGAAGAGAGCTTTGAAAGTATACGATTTCTTCTGATCTTCTATGATGCACGAGTGCTTATTGGTGAAGAAGCTTATTGCAAGGATCTTAAAACGATCGTACATGATTACATCAAGAAGAATCCGCGTTTTCTTGAACGCTTGTTAGAAAATACACAGCATGTAAAAAAAGCGGTCGGGTTCTTTCATCAATTTTTAACGGAACCACATGGCGCACATGCAGGCAGTATAGATCTAAAGCAATCAGGTTTCTTTCCCTATGTTAATAATGTGCGTTTGCTTGCAATGAAAGAGAGTCTAGAAGCTACTTCTACTCTTACAAGACTAAAAGCGCTTAATAACATGTCCAAATACAAACAAAATCTTAGTTGGTGCGCTAATGAATTTGATAAATTGCTTCATTACAGGCTGCAGTATCATAAAAAAAATACAGAAAACTATGATGATATACACTACTTAAACATTAAAGAACTCAGTAAAGACGAGAAAAAAGAGATGAAGCATATATTATTGAACGGTCAAAAACTTCAAGAATACACGCAGTCGGTCATTAAGGGAACGATAGAAACATGAGGATGAATCCGCTTATTCAATTTATGAAGCAAGTACAGGGCAAAATTAACTCAAGTGTTTATGCATCGTTACAAGGGCAATCTAGTCCTCAACATGTGGCATTTTTAAGGCAGCTTGAAAAAGAGTTAAAAGTGGAAGAGAGTTTAACCGTACCGCTCAATGATTTGAATGTAGTGGTTTTTGATCTAGAAACTACTGGTTTTTTTCCTGAACAAGGAAACCAGATTCTATCAATTGGTGCAGTGAAAGTAAAAGGTGGAGAAGTACAGCATGAAGAAACTTTTTATTCTCTCGCGCATTGTACGGGCGAACTTTCTCCTGAGATCAAAGAGCTTACAAGAATAGAAGAGAGTGAGCTTGTGAATGCGCCTCAATTATCCAAAGTGCTAGTAGATTTTTATGATTTTGCAAGAGGTCATGTACTAGTGGCTCATCATGCAAGTCACGAAAAGAAGTTTCTGCAACATTATAATTGGAAACTATTTCGAAGTCAGTTCAAGCACCGAATAGTAGATACTTCATTTTTACTGAAAATTGCTGAGCCAAACGTTAACCTCGTTCGTTTAGAAGATTGCTGTGAGCATTGTAACGTGCCTGTGATTGATCGACATCATGCCTTAGGAGATGCGAAGATGACGGCTGAGCTTTGGAGTGTTTATGTAGCGCGTGTTCAAAAGTTAGGAATTAAGAATTTGAGAGAGGTATATGAACGACTTTCGAGATAAGACAGCTGGCACCATAAAATGTGGAGCCAGCTGTTTTCAATTTCTCATATTAAATTGAGCGTTAATCTGTCCGCGAATCATTTTATTACGTTCGTCACGTATCTGTCTTTTCGTAAGTTCTTTTTTAATCTCAAATGTTTGTACACCATCTTCAATTTGATCAGCAATTTCCATAAGACGTTCGACATCCGAAAAAGAGTATTTACGCGTGCCTTTACCTGTTCTTTCTGGAAAGATCAGTTTCCTTTCTTCGTAGTAACGGATCTTCCGCTCTGATAAACCAGTAAGTTCACTGATGATACCGATAGACATGACCTTTTTATCTTTATAAGATGATTTATCAACAGGCATTTTAAGCCTCCTATCCTAAGAAGTACAAAACCAGACAATTCTAAATATTGTTATTTATTATATCATACTCATGTTAGGTTTTCTTACATATAGTTTATTCCAGTACTTTTTTCTTGGTGAATACAATTTTATTCCTTTGTTTAGTTTCTTATAAGTATGAAAAAAGTCATTTTCTAAAGAACTATCGTGAAGAGGGAATGGGTACAAAAGGAGTTGATAAAATATTCAGACATATGACATAATTAGCAGATGCTATATTGAAAGCGTTTTATTTGTAGAAGAATATTTGTAGAAGAAGGAGGAGCTGAAATTGAACAATGAATTGAAATTAAACAATGAACTTAATACTGTTGCCGTTAGGAATCAACCAGTACCGCCTCAAACGATGGGTCAAAAATTAAAAATGATCGGTCCTGGTTTCGTAGTAGCAGCAACAGGTGTAGGTACAGCAGATCTAGTAACTGCCATTGTAATCGGTACCTCATTCGGGATGACTTTTGTATGGGCGATTGTTATCGGTTCTATTCTAAAGTATTTTTTAAATGAAGGGGTCGGACGCTGGTACCTCGCGACAGGACAAACGATTCTTCAAGGCTGGCATTCGCTTGGGAAGTGGGCGACTGGCTATTTTGGTGTTTATTCCGTCATCTGGGGCTACATTTACGGTGCCACCGCAGCGATGACTTGTGGATTAGGCATGCATGCGATGCTTCCGATCATGCCGATCTGGGCTTGGGCAATCGTTCATTCCTTATTAGGTTTTGCACTCGTTTGGACAGGCCGTTACTTGCTTTTTGAAAGAATAATGACGGTATTAATCGGTGTCATGTTCATCACAATTATTGGTACATCATTGCTCTTTTTGCCTTCAATTGGTGAATTTGCCGGTGGTTTTGTACCCAAAATGCCAGACGGATCACTCATGTTAGCTCTTGGATTGATTGGAGGAGTAGGCGGTACGATTACTATGGCTTCTTATGGATATTGGCTAAGAGAAAAGAATTGGAAAGGAAAAGACTTTGTTCCCATTATGAGGCTAGATACGAAAGCGGCATATGTGATTACTGGAATCTTCACTATGGCAGCACTCGTAATCGGAGCTAAGTTCTTATTTGGAACGGATGTAAAGTTAGAAGGAGACCAAGGTCTTCTTAATCTTGCTGAACTGTTAGGACAAGAATTCGGAACACCGTTACGCTGGTTGTTCTTAATCGCGTTCTGGTCTGCTGCTTTCACTTCACTTCTTGGCGTTTGGAACGGTGTGCCCTATCTGTTTGCGGACTTCTTAAGAACAATCAAGACGAAAAAGGAAGACTTACATTCAGTTAAGCCGGTTACAGAAAAAGATAAGTCATATCGTGCTTATTTGGCATGGCTGACATTCCCGCCAATGCTGATCTTCTTTTTAGGAAAGCCTGTTCAGCTGATTATTATATATGGTGTGCTAGGTGCATTGTTCATGCCGTTTCTTGCAATCTCACTCATTATCTTATTGAATTCTAAAAAAGTGGATGCGGAATATCGCAACAAGTGGTTAACCAATGCAGTCTTGATCGGGTGTCTCCTCATGTTCGCCTTTTTAGGAATAAATGAGCTGCAAAAGCTGTTTTAAATAGGGAGGACTTTGCTATGAAGAAGAATATCGGAAAAGTTGTAGGTTTTGAACTTAGCAGTCAAGAACCCGAAAAGGCAGTAAATTTCTATTGCAATGTATTTGGGTGGCAGATTGCAGAACCTCAATGGGATTATTGGGCTGCAACAACTAATGAAGGTGAAGATAGGAGTATAAATGGTGGAATCGCTAAAGGTCCACAAGATTTTCCCCATGGAACTCGTATTCAAATCGAAGTTGAAGTGATTGATGCTGCGATTGAGCAAGCCGTTGAAAACGGGGCGACTATTGTAAGAGAAAAGATGGGATTTGAAGAGTTTTATCTGGCTTACCTTAATGATCCAACAGGTATAGGTTTTGGATTAATACAGAATAAAAAATAAAATACGAACAAATAAAGCTCAGAGGCTGCTCTGAGCTTTTAAAAATTAATTGAACAAAACACCTAACTAGAATCAATTCGGGTTAAAGTAAGGTATTTTGTTTTCAAATTATCTATTATCTCACCATCTGCTTGACTAGCTCGCGATTACGTTCTTTAAACACCTCATTATGTGAGGAAACCATCGCAAATTCTTGTGCATCGGGCTGGATGAACTGTTTTGCTTTATTTACTGCATTTGCTGCGTCTTGGAAAGCACCAGAGATTAAATTTAACTTTCCGTCATGTTTGAGGATATCCCCAGCTGCATACAATCCTGGAATAGAAGATTCACTATTAGCATTTCCTGCGATATAAAAGTTGTCCGCTAGTTCAATGTTTAATCCGCTGTTTCCTAACAGAGATGTATCTTGTTCATAGCCATGGTTAATGATGACTTCATCGATAGGAAGGTAAGAGATCTCACCCGTTTCGTGATTTGTTAACTCGATCTGTTCAATAACTTCATGGTTGGGACACGCAAATAATTTTGAGATCGAAGTGTTAAAAATGCAATCAGCACAGCTGTTCATCAATTGTGTTACTTGCGCTTCATGTCCAGCTAGATTTCCTTTTCGATAAGTCAGATACACTTTTTTCGCGATCGGAACTAATTCATTCGCCCAATCGATTGCAGTATTTCCGCCACCTGATATAACTACAGTCTTATCTTTAAAATGCTGAAGGGATTTAACCGTATAGTTTAAGTTGGACACTTCAAATCTTTCAGCACCTTCAATATCAAGTCGTTGAGGGTTTAAGATACCGCTCCCAACCGCAACGATAACCGTTTTAGAGAAATGCTGTTCACCGGAAGAACCTTGTAAAATAAAAATTCCGTTCTCATCTCGTGAAATAGATTCTACTTTCTCATTTAGTGCTACTTCAGGATTAAACGTAAGTCCTTGCTCAACGAGTTTTTCAATAAGTTTTGCACCTGGAAGAGGAGTATGTCCTCCAACATCCCAAATCATCTTTTCTGGATATACATGAATCTTTCCACCTAACTGCGGTTGGAATTCGATAATTTTTGTCTTCATTTCACGAAGGCCACTGTAAAAAGCTGAGTAAAGGCCTGCTGGACCGCCGCCGATAATGGTAACATCGAAAACGTTATGTTGATCCATAATGTTCGCTCCCTTTTTGGAACATAATATTGATTATCATTCTCAATTAGTAGTATACAATCAGTCTTAAAACTTTACAATCAGGAAATTGAAAGTGTTAGCAAGAAAGGGGATTAGCTAAAGATGTAGAAGGTTTAGACATAGAAGGTTTATCTTCAAAATTACACATTATAAAGGAGCTATTTATGTACGAGCAAAAGACAAAAGAAACGGATCAGAGTGTCGTGGAGTTTATCGAGAGTGTGGATCATCCAAAGAAGAGAGATGATGCATATAAGCTGCTTGATATATTTCAACAAACAACTGGTTTTGAAGCTAAGATGTGGGGACCGAGCATTATTGGATTCGGCTCATATCATTACAAATACAAGACAGGGCATGAAGGGGACGCGCCTCTTGTTGGGTTCTCACCAAGGAAAGCAAAGATCAGTCTGTATTTTGCACCAGGAGACCCCGGTCGAGCTGAACTGCTTCAGCACTTCGGTAAGCATACAACGGGTGCGGCTTGTGTATACATTAATAAACTAGCTGATGTTGATGTGGAAGTGTTAAAAAAACTAATAAACAATTCTGTTGAGTTTTTGTTAAAAACGTATCCTCAAGAATAAGTATCTATACAGAGGAACTATCGTCAGGTATTTGAGCGTGCTCTCGAGTTCCTGATTCTTAAAGGAGGTGAGCCGATTATGAAGAAAGGTACTAAACCTAATAAAAGTGGAATGGCGATGGGAATTGCAATTGGTGTAGCAATCGGCATTGCACTTAAAAACGTAGGTTTAGGTATTGGTATAGGCATTGCATTAGGAATTGCATTTGGTCTTGGATCTAAATAGAAGAATATTTGAAAAGGAGCCCGATACAGGACTCCTTTTTTTGATTAATGTTTTTTGTGACAGCCGCAGCTTTTCTTCTTCTTTTTCTTGCAACGCTTACATTTTAGATAGATATAGTGTGAAGAAGACTCACATTTGTCTTTTTTCCAACAACCCATTAAAATCACCCCATTATTTTCACAACACCTTTGTTTGGTGCTGGTAATACATCATATGCAGGAAGAGGACAAGTTGATTAGACATCAAGACGAGTGAAAACGTACATTTTTTTTGTAATCTAGCAATATGTAATGTTTGTAAAACATGCTATCATAAAGCAAAACAATAGGAGTTGATTGAAAATTGAAACAAGAAATAATGGATCGGTTTATTACATACGTAAAAGTAGATACACAATCTGACGGAAGAAGTGACACCACTCCAACAACAGAAGGTCAGTGGACACTGGCAAACATGCTTGTTGAGGAACTGAAAGGAATTGGTATGGAAGAAGTAACAGTCGACGAAAACGGCTATGTTATGGCGACTTTACCATCCAATTCTGATAAAGACATCCCGGTCATTGGGTTTCTTGCACACGTGGATACAGCTACTGATTTTACCGGAACGAACGTTAAACCGCAGATCGTTGAAAACTATGATGGAGAAACGATTATCTTAAATAAAGACTTACATATCGAATTGTCTCCAAATGACTTTCCTAGTTTAAAAGATTATGAGGGGCACACGTTGATCACAACGGACGGCACAACATTGCTCGGTGCTGATAATAAAGCGGGCATCGCTGAAATTATGACGGCGATGAAGTATTTGATCGAACACCCAGAGATTAAGCACGGAAAAATTCGAGTGGCTTTCACTCCGGATGAAGAGATCGGACGCGGTCCTCATAAATTTGATGTGGCAGCGTTTGGAGCAAAGTATGCCTATACGATGGATGGCGGCCCTTTAGGTGAATTAGAGTATGAGAGCTTTAACGCGGCTAGTGCTAGAATTCGTATTCTAGGAAAGAACATTCACCCTGGATCTGCAAAGAATAAGATGGTTAATGCTGCAAAAATTGCTATGGAACTGAACGGAAAGCTTCCTGTTGAAGAGGCACCTGAGCATACGGAAGGCTATGAAGGGTTCTATCATTTAACGGGTCTAAAGGGTGACGTAGAACAAACGGACATGTATTACATCATCCGCGACCATGACAAGGAACTTTTCCAAAAGAGAAAAGATAGAATGCAAGAGATTGTGGAGGAACTGCGTGAAAAGTATGGCCAAGATAAAATTCAATTAGAACTGAACGACACGTATTATAATATGAAAGAAAAGATTGAACCGGTTAAAGAGATTGTTGATCTCGCTTCTGAAGCGATGAAAAAGCTCGATATTGAACCGAACATCAAACCAATCCGCGGAGGGACAGACGGATCTCAGCTATCATTTATGGGACTTCCGACTCCGAACATCTTTACTGGCGGAGAAAACTATCACGGCCGTCACGAATATATCTCTGTCGATAATATGATCAAAGCGACTCAAGTCATCATTGAACTTGTGCAGTTGTTTGAGCAGAAAGATTAACTATTAAGCTAACCAATATCTTTTGGTTAGCTTTTATCTCTCACTAGGGGGAGTATATATGTTAGCGCAAGGTGTTGTCATTCATGAAGGCAAGGTTCTGTTAGTACGTCAAAAAGTGAAACGCGGGGATATTGTATGGAACTATCCAGGTGGAGGAGTTGAAGACGGCGAAACCTTTGAACAAGCATGCGTACGAGAAGTGATGGAGGAAACAGGCTATACCGTAAAAATAATTAAATCCCTGTTTCAGAGTAAAGAGAAACAAACCTTCCTTTGTGAACGGATCTCAGGGACCCTCTCTATTGAAGATGATGAAGACATACTTGACGTACGATGGATTGATCTAAAAGATAATCGTTATTTTGATGATGTTTCAAGACCTGTAGTTGAAATGGTGTTTAAGACTATGGAGGTTGTGTAAATGAGCTATCCCATTCGTGTTAGAGCAGGGGCTTTGATTATTGAAAACGATGCCATTCTGTTAATTGAGTTTCATGATGAGAAAGGTCTTCATTACAATTTACCGGCAGGTGGGGTTGAAGCAAATGAATCTGTAAAAGAAGCAGCAAAACGCGAAGCGAGAGAAGAGGCAGCAATAGAAGTAAATGTTGGTCCACTCGCGTTCACGTATGAGTATGCACCACATCTGACTGATAATAAATACGGAACAACACATTCACTAGGACTCATGTTTGAGTGCACTCGTATAGGAGACTCCGAACCTAGATTACCGGATAAGCCAGATCTGAATCAGACTGGCGTAAAATGGATTCCCCTTAAGGATTTAGAACAAATCACTCTGTACCCCAAAGTACAAAGACATATAAAAGCGTTTATAGATCAGAAACGGTACAACGCTTTTATTGAAGAACATACTCTGGAGAATTACGAAAAGGTATAATTATCACATTTATAAAATTCTGAAAAAAGCTGTTATTACTATCAAAAAATCTTTATACTATATACATATATAAATAAACTAATCAGTCGTTTTTAAAACGATTTAAGGAGGATCCACATGGAGTCTTATTTTTTTGAACGTAATCGAAGCAGATTAAAAGAAGTGCTTCCAGAGGAATCTTTAACTATTCTTTTTGCAGGAAAAGCTCCGCAAAAATCAGCAGATGAACAATATCCATTCACACCAAACCGTAACTTTTACTATCTATCCGGGATCTCTGAACAGAACGTGATCCTCGTGCTAAAAAAGAGCGGTGATAAATTTGAAGAAACACTATTTATCGAAAAAGCTGATCCGGTCATGGAAAAGTGGGTCGGGAAAACCGTTTCTAAAGAGGAAGCAGAGCATCAATCAGGGATAAAAGATATCAAATATGTGGATAGCTTTGAGTCGTTTGTTGCCAGTCAATTCTTTACAAATCAAGCTCATCATGTTTGTTTAGATCTAGAACGCCGTGGATGGACGGGTGCCCCATCTGAAACATCACAATTCGCAAAACATATTCGAGAACATTATCCGCATGTGACGATTCACAACGTATATCCTGAAGTTACTGATCTGCGTGTGTTCAAGACGACAGAAGAGATTCAAAAGATTAAAGAAGCGATCTCCATTACGAAAGAAGGCATCTATAATGTGCTGAAACACGCGAAAGCTGGAATGAAAGAAAATCAGCTTGAAGCACATTTTGACTTTACTTTAAAATCAAACGGTGTACGTGATTTCGCATTCAAGACGATTACGGCAAGCGGAAAAAATGCTACGATTCTTCATTATGAGCATAATAGCGCACAAACGAATCCCGGTGAGCTCGTTCTTCTCGATCTAGGAGCACAAAAGGATTATTATAACGCGGATATCAGTTATACGTTCCCAGTCGATGGGAAGTTTACAGATCGTCAAAAGGTTCTCTACAATATCGTACTTAAAGCGCTTAAAGAAACGACGGCTATCATTAAGCCAGGTCTTGCCTTTGCCGAACTTAATAATCATACGAAAAAAGTATTAGCAGAAGAGTGCAGACGTATCGGCTTAATTCAAAATGATGATGAGATCTCTAACTATTATTATCATGGTGTGAGCCATTTCCTTGGACTTGATACACATGATGTTGGTTCTTACAAAGATCGCATCTTAGAGCCTGGAATGGTCATAACGATAGAGCCTGGACTTTATATCGAGGAAGAAGCGATCGGCATTCGTATTGAAGATGACATCTTAGTAACAGAAGATGGATTCGAGAACTTATCCAAAGATATTTTCCGTGAAGTAGAGGAAATTGAAGAGTTTATGGCTACTCAAGGTGTTCATGCGGTAAAAGCTTAATAGGTTTTAGAAAAGAGGTCCTTTGTCAAAAGGTCTCTTTTTTTATGCTCTTTTCTAAAGGCTGTTTTCGTATTCATTGTTACTTTTGACAGTTTTTGATTTCCGTTGCAGATGCTCGCTTTCCGCGGGGCAGGCGGTGAGCCACATTCGTACGTTTCACTTTTAAGTGTCTCACCTGCCCGCCTGTCCTAGCCAAGAGTCTCGCACCTTCCACTACAATCAATGTCAAAGAAGAAAATAATAAAGACTTAAAAGCAACAATTTTTAAGAAAATAGCCTTTTTTTTCTCGTTTTTCTTGAGATTCATAGCTTTCAATACATACATAAAAAAATATACAAAATTTCTTCAGAATTTGTACGTGAGTTGGACAAAAAAAGGGAAACAATAAATTACCAATAAAAAGAATGAACCAAATGATGAGATGTAACGTTAGCTTAGTGGAGGGTGAGTATACGATGAAAAAAATGAGAATGTTGGTTTGGGTAATGCTGATATTATTCGTGTCAGCATGTTCCCCATCAACGGATGCAGCAAAAGAATCTAAAGCCATATTAAAGAAAGATTGGCGAGAAATTGAAGAGACCACTAAGAACAAGACAGTCAGAATGTACATGTGGGGTGGAGACACAGGGATCAATCGTTATATGGATGATTGGGTCGCTCCACGGTTAAAGAAAGATTATAATATCACATTGAAACGAGTACCGATGGATGCTCCTGAGTTTTTAAAAAAGCTATCGAATGAAAAAAGAGCAGGGAAAGATGATGGAAATATGGATATCATCTGGATCAATGGTGAGAATTTCAAGAATGCAAAAGACAATGGGCTGTTGTTTGGTCCCTTTGTTGATAAAATGCCAAACTACAAAAAATATGTGGATGCTAAGTCATTAGATATACAATATGACTTTGGAACAAAAACAGAGGGCTTAGAAGCACCTTGGGGAAAAGTGCAGTTCGTTTATCAATATGATGAAGAAAAGGTGCCAAATCCACCTCAATCATTTGAAGAATTAGCTCAGTGGGTAAAAGAAAATCCAGGGAAATTTACATACCATGATCCTGCAGACTTTACAGGTAATGCTTTTGTTCGTCAACTATTTTATGAGTCTAGTGGAAACGTAAAAAACATTTTGGACAGTGGCTATGATGAGGATTTTGCTCAGAAAAATAGTGTGAAGATGTGGAGTTATTTGAACGAGATCAAACCTTATTTATGGAGAGAAGGGAAGACATATCCGAATGATTTAACAGAACTTGATCGTTTGTACAGCAAAGGCGAAGTATACATGACGATGGGTTATAACGAGGCAAGAGCAGAGAAATTAATGAAACAAAGTGTGTTTCCCGCAACAACAAGATCGTTCGTTATGAAATCAGGTTCTTTAGGAAATGCTCACTTTTTAGGGATTCCTTTTAATAGTCCCAACAAAGAAGGTGCGATGACGGCTATTAATCTTATGCTATCTCCTGAAGCTCAGTTAACAAAGTTAGACTCTGAATTTTGGGGTGAAAATATGTCCCTTGATCCAGCGCGACTTTCAGCGGCAGATCAAAAGAAACTTCAAACCATCAAACGTGGAGAATCGGTTTTACCCGCTGAAACTTTAAAAAAATATTTGCAGCCAGAAATAGATTCAGAGTATGTTGCATGGCTGAAGGAGAATTGGGTTAATGAAGTGGTTCAGAACAAGTAATCCTTATGTACTTATTGCTCCAGCTGTTCTAATAACCATTCTTCTCCTGGGCTATGGAATAGTAATGGCTTTTCTAGAGAGTATTAAGTATTACAATCAACCAACCTTAAGTGTTTATCGAGAGCTGTTTAGTGATGGAATTTTTATCACATCTATCCTATACAGTCTCCGAATTGCTTTTATATCAACAATCCTTTCCATTTTAATCGGGCTGGTCATCGTTAGGTCACTATATCCGATGCTAAAAAGTAAGTTTCCGAAGCTAATCGCTTGGATGCCTATGGTCTTTCCTCATTTCGTCTGGGGATATATGCTGTTTCTACTCTTTTCCCAAACCGGGTATATTTCTTCGTTATTAAATGGAAGTGGACTACTTGACCGGCCGGATGAGTTTCCTATTCTGTTCAAAGATTCTTTTGGAATAGGTATCATCATCACTTACGTGTGGAAAGAAGTACCTTTTGTCATTCTGATGCTGCTTCCAGTATATGAACAGCTATCGAACGCTCAAAAAGAGCTTGTGTATACCCTTGGAGGGAGAAGATGGGATGTATTCTGGCATGTTGAGAGGCCGTACGTTTTTCCTGTCATGTTAGAAACGTTTTTTATCGTCTTTGCTTTTGTTGTTTCCGCTTATGAAGTTCCTGCACTCCTAGGAGCAACCTATCCTAAGATGATTCCTGTCATCAGCTATGACTGGTTCTTTGGATCAGATTGGACAAAACAGCCGTACGCTTTTGCTGCCATGTTTCTTTTGACAATATTTATCGTTCTTATTGTCTTTATGACATACGTGTTCACTAGGAAAGGAAGGATCCACTTAGCTCAAAGCTCTGGGTCATTTCACGATTTAAAAGCTGAGAATAGTAAGTATTCAAGAGTCCTATTTTTTACTATGTTAGGGATGACGTTGCTGCCTATTTTAATACTAGTGCTGACCAGTTTTGTCCAAAGGTGGGAATATGGAGAGCTCCTTCCAAGCTCATTAACGACGAGAGGCTGGCACGAAATGTTATGGCATGGCCCAAAATTTACAGAGGCGATCTATACTTCGTTAGGCATTAGCTTACTAGTATTATTGCTGAATCTATTGATTGGACTGCCAGCTGCGAAAGGCCTGGCGTTTCATATCTTCCAAGGTAAAAGTGTGGTAGAGACGTTATTATTGTCTCCTATCTTAATACCCTCTATCGTAATCGCGCTTGGCGTACATCTAACTTTTATTAAACTTGGCATCGCTAATCATTGGACAGGAGTAGTCATTGTTCACCTATTACCAACTCTTCCTTATACGATAAAAGTGATGCGCGCAGGATTTGAGCGAATCGGCAAAAGACAGGAAGAAATTGCGGTTTCTCTTGGTGCAGGTTCATGGGGAGTGTTCCGGAATGTTTATTTGCCACAGCTGATCCCTAGTATCCGAAGCGTTGTTTTTCTTGTTACTGTGATTTCACTCGGACAGTATTTTTTAACAGCACTTATCGGCGGTGGAGAAGTCAACACGATGGCAATCTTATTCTTTCCTTATTTTCAAACAACAAATGACGCAGTGATCGCAAGTTTTTCGATTCTATTTGCCATGATACCTATAGCTGTGTGGCTGTTAATAGAAGGTGCTTTAAGATTTATTATTCCAAAACAACCGAGGTGAAGAATGGAATCTCATTTTATCGAATTAAGTAACATCAGAAAAGTGTACAAAGATAAAGAAGTACTGAACCTGAATCAACTGGGTGTAAGAAAGGGAGAGATTATTTCCATAGTCGGTCCTTCGGGTACCGGGAAATCTACTTTACTTCGACTGGTTGCCGGATTAGAGAAAGCAGACACGGGAGAGATCATGATTGATGGTGAACATTTAACAAACGTACCTCCACAACAAAGACCAGTGGTATATATGTTTCAAGAATCACTTCTATTTCCGCATATGAATGTCTTAGAAAATGTAGCTTTCGGACTAAAGATGGCAAAAGTCAGTAAAAATAAGAGATATGATAAAAGCAAAGAAATGATGAAAAGAGTGGGTTTAGAAGGATTAGAATCTCGTTTTCCTCATGAGATTTCTGGTGGACAGAAACAACGGGCAGCTTTGGCACGGTCTCTGATTGTACATCCTAAAGTCCTTTTATTGGACGAACCTTTCTCCAGTCTAGATACGGAACTTCGAAAAGAGACGAGGAGATGGATCAAACATCTATTAAAATCGGAAAACATAACCGTTTTGTTCGTCACGCATGATCTAGAGGAAGCAATGGCTCTTGGAGATCGTGTAGCTGTGTTAAATGAAGGTAAGCTCCAACAGCTCGATAGTCCACATGTGTTATATGAATCTCCAGTAAATTCATTTGTAGCTTCGTTTCTTCAAGGGGGAATTTGGACGGAAGAGCGTTTCATCCCCGTAAGCCGTCTTAAGATGGGAAGAAATGATGATCAAAATGGAAGAAAAGCTGAAGTGATAGAAACCTATTATCAAGACGGGAAGTATCATAGTGTTTTATCTATCGAACATTCAGAGGCTGTCATTACATTAACAAATCGAGAAAAGGTGAATGTTGGTGAGCAGGTAAAAGTTTTCGAAGGATAAGCGGTGTTAAGATTGGAGAAATAAGAGATGAAGAAGACGATTTTCTCTATTATATTTTTTGTTGTTTTGGCTGTAACACTCATTGTTTTGAATCAAACGATTCTAGACGTTACACCTCAATCAGTTCGTAGATGGATCTTAACAATGGGAGCTGTGGCACCTTTCGTATATGTATTATTGTATTCCATCAGACCTTTTGTTTTGTTTCCTGCTTCTGTTCTTTCTTTGACAGGAGGTTTAGCATTTGGGCCGGTTTTGGGGTTCTTTCTTACTCTTATAGGAGCTGCGATCGGCGCTCTTCTTGCTTTTTTTGCTGCAAGAAAGATAGGTGCTCGTCGAATTGAATCTAGATGGGGAAGAAAACTGAACAAATTACAGAACGTGCTAGAAAAGAATGGATTTTTAGTTATCATCCTACTTCGGCTCATTCCGATTTTTCATTTTGACTTGATTAGTTATGCAGCGGGGATGTCTAAGGTCAGAAGCATCCAATTCTTTTTCGGGACATTAATAGGTATTGTTCCAGGAACATTTGCTTATACGTTCCTAGGAGCGAGCACGGCAGCTGATACTTCAACCATCCTTTATATCGCAATTATCTTATTTATTATTATTACACTTCTTCCCGTACTATATAAAAAACAGATCAAACAATACTTATCGGTGGAAGATCAGAAGTGAGGAAAAGTAAATGCTAGATACTCATGCAAGAAAATATGTGCAGCCGACTATCCTGAGTACGGCGAAGCTATTATTGAAAGCGGGCCTTAGTGCGAATCAAGTTACTTGGATCGCTTTTATCATTGGGACTTCATCAGGTGTGTGGATCTATCTTGATAGGCCGATCCTAGCTGTATGTGTCCTATGGTTTTCAGGGTTTCTCGATGCAGTTGATGGTACGATGGCACGACTTACAAAACCTTCTCCATGGGGAACTGTGTTAGACATTACGTTTGATCGGATTGTAGAGATTAGTGTGATCATTGGGTTAGCGCTGGCTTTCCCTGATTCCCAGCTCCCACTCTTGCTCTTATCCGTGTCGATTATCGTTTCGATGACAATCTTTCTAACAGTAGGGGCAGTGAGTGAGAAGCAAGGTATGAAGTCTTTCTACTATCAAGCAGGTTTAGCTGAACGGACAGAAGGGTTTATCTTGTTCAGTCTTATGATCTTATTCTCTAATTATTTGACGCTCATAACATTACTATTTTTTGTGATTGAACTTTATACAGCTTTGCAAAGATTGCTTGAAGCTAAGAAAATCTTGCAACACAAGGAGAGAGAGATGTGAAGAAGTATGATGTTGTAATTATCGGTGGAGGTGCTGGAGGGCTTACGGTAGCTTCTGGAGCTAGCTCTCTTGGCGCGAAAGTAGCACTAATTGAGAAAGAACGGCACCTAGGTGGTGACTGTCTTCACGTTGGCTGCGTACCTTCAAAAGCTCTTATACAAGCTTCGAAGGATATCTTTACGGCTAGAAATAAAGGGAAGGAACTTGGTCTAGATGTTTCTGGATCTGTTGACTTAGGAAAGGTAAATGAACGTGTACAGCAATCCATACAAGCGCTTCAAAAGCATGATAGTGATGAACGGTTTACGTCACTAGGTGTCGACCTTTATAAGGGAGCGGGAACATTTACCTCGTCAAACACTGTGAGAGTTGATGATCAAGAGATATACGGAAAAAGGATAGTTATTGCTGCCGGTTCAAGAACCCTCGTACCACCGATTGAAGGTTTGCAGGAAGCGGGGTTTTGGACGAACGAAAACTTATTTGAGCAAAGAGAATTGCCAGAGAAGCTTCTTGTGATTGGCGGTGGCCCCATAGGGCTGGAACTATCACAAGCTCTATCACGTTTAGGCTCCAAAGTTACTATAGTTGAAAAGGAAAAGAAACTCCTATCATCAGAGGATGAAAGCATCCAAAAAGCAGCGGTTTCCATATTGGAGAAGGAGTTAACGATTCATTTAAATTCAGAAGTAAAAAAAGTACAGATAACATCAAACGGAAGAAAAAGGGTCACAATTCACAAAGGTAATGAGCAATATACAGAGGAATATGATCAGATTCTTTTGGCTGTCGGCAGAAAGCCAAATAGTGAAAATTTAAATCTGAATGCTGTTGGGGTATTTCAAGATGAACGAGGATTCATTCCTACAAATGAAAAGTTGCAGACGAATGTACCCCATATCTTTGCAATCGGTGACATTAACGGCAAATTCGCTTTCACACATGTAGCTGGGGAAGAAGGAAAAGTTGTCGTTCAGAATGCAATTCTTGGTGTACCAAAGAAAATGAGCTACAATCACATCCCCTGGAACATATATATTCAACCTGAGATCTTTCATATAGGCATGACGGAACAAGAAGCGAGAAAGTTAGGAATTAAGTTTTCGGTTTATGAAGTTCCTTTAACAGATGTTGATCGGTTTATCTCGGATCACGGCTCGGAAGGGTTGATAAAGATTATTACCGATCAGAATGGTAAGATCCTAGGTGGGCATGCAATAGGAAATGGTAGTGGTGATTGGATGCAGGCTGTTATTTTTGCAATGAAAAAAGGGAGCAAGATAGGAGACCTTTCACAGATGGTCTATCCATATCCCAATCATGCCGCTGCTATTCAGCGTACAGCTGATCTGTATTGGAGGAGCAAGTTGTTTAGCGGCACATTGCCAAAACTAACAAAAAAGTACATCAGTTGGTTTAGATAGAGTGGTACGAGCAGAAAATGATCTGCTCGCTTTTTTTTTTTTTGATGACTTAACTTCTATAAACTCATAAAAAATAGCAGCTTGAATTAAAGATGTTTGTTCATAAATTTTTGATCGATTCGATTCTTTAAGCTCCAAGCCCATTTTCCATAAATAACGAAGTCGCCATAAGTAAATAAACCGTGCTTTTCACCGGTCGAAAGGATTGAGACGAACTTTTTTTGTGGTTTGAACGGTACTAGTGGTCTGCCTGTGATCAAACGCTTAATATTTTTCCATAGAACAGGTCCTTGTCTAACTGCATAGACACCATTCTTCGGAAGATTAGGATAACCGGCCAAAGAGACACAATCACCAGCTCCAAACACATACGGATAATCAGCGTTCTGTAGTGTGTCATCAACGAGTAAATACCCTTTTCTGTCAGTCGAAAGCAATGCTTGTTTAAATAGAGAGCTTGCTTTTGGTCCGGTTACGGGCAGGATTGCTGAATACTCAATTTCTGTATCCTTATCAGTAATGATGATGTTGTTCTTCAATTTCTCTATCTTTTCATTTTCGTAGTATACGAGATTATGGTCATTAGCAATTTCTCTAATTTTCTGTGTCGCTTTGTTTCCATAAGAATGAAGTAGTGGAGAGGAGCTGATCAAGGTTACCGGGTTTTTCAAACTATGATTTTGTCGCCAAGCAGATGTCGATAAGGCAAGCTCTACTCCAGCAGAACCACCTCCGACGATAACAGGGCTTTCGCTTGAACGAAATTCTTTGATCTGCTCTGTAAAGCGGTAGTTCGGTTTAATGTTCAAACCAACAGTTTGAGTTAAGTCCGATGAGATCCCAGAACCAATATCAAAAGAAATCACATCAAAGTAATAGATTCCTCCAGAAAACCCCAACAATACTTTCTGCATGGGATCAAAAGAGATGATGGTGTCCTCTATAAACGAGACAGAGGCTCGACCGCATAACGACTCTAGATCAATACGGATTTCTTCTTCGTTATAAAGACCTTCTGTAAATCCTGAAAACATCCCTGAATAATATTGAAATTTTGACGATGTAATAAGTGTAACTTCTAAATCACTAATTTCTTCATGTAAAAGACTGCGGAGAATGGAAAGGTGAGCATGTCCACCACCGATTAATAATAGCTTTGTCAAAATGAACACTCCAGTTAGATTGATGAGTATTTTACTTAATCATATAAGGACGATGTGGATCGTGCGAATGATTTGTTTGTTTAAAGGTAAAAAAAGAGAAATGTAACAAATCAGTTGGTATTTATGTTAGTTTTTGGATGTATTATATGGTATTTTACTAGATGGTGATAAAAATGATAATTGTTAAACAGCTTTTTGCTAATCTTGCAATCTTAGTCGCACTATTATTTCTGTATACCCAAATTAAGAGAGATCCACCACTTAGAATGAATTCTTCTATAAAGAAGAAGCTCACAACAGGAGTAGCAGGGGGATTGTTCAGTAATATCCTCATGCAGTACAGCATTCCGATCGGTACAACTTTGATCGATCTTCGATATATCCCGATTATTCTACTAGCCTATTTTGGTGGAGCAGTGCCGGCAGTAGTAGGTATGGCTTTGGTTATTGCAGGACGTTTTTTTATTGGGATCAACATCTCATCTTACACTTCAGGTTTGTTGATGATCGCTATTACATTGTTTGCTATCATAATTGCAAGAACGAACTTGAGCCATCAGATAAAAAAATGGTCGATGCTAACTTTTGCAAATCTATTAACAACCCTCTTATTTTTCTATCTGATTGAGGATCAACAATTGCTATTCTACTTAATTCCTGGATATTGGTTCGTGTCGTTTCTCTCAGGTTATGTAGCGTTTCAGGTACTGCATATTTTATTTAAGAGTCAGATGATGTTTGATAAGTATAAAGCAGAGTCTACGATCGATTCTTTGACGGGGCTAAACAATGTAAGAAAATTTGATGAAATATTTAACAGTTGTATGGCAGATCTTGAAAAGAAGAAAAAGCTGTCTTTACTGTATATTGATATCGATTTCTTTAAAAAAATTAATGATACCTATGGGCACTCAGAAGGTGATGTTGTTTTAAAAGATTTAGGATTAATCCTTAGATCATGCGCACGGCCAACAGACATCGTCAGCAGGAACGGGGGAGAAGAATTCACTGTTTTACTCGTAGATAGTTCACTGGATCAAGCAAAGAAAATTGCAGAAAGAATCCGATCAACAGTGGAAGAGCATGCATTCCTTTTAAACAGTGGCACAGAAGTGAACATTACGGTTTCTGTCGGGCTATCTAACTTCCCGGAGACTACAATGAATGGGAGCTTAATGATTAAAGATGCTGACAAAGCCTTATATGAGGCGAAGAGAACGGGCAGAAATAAAGTATGTACAGCCAATCAATGAAATTTAAAAAAAGGAACGAGATAAACGTTCCCTTTTTTGCTATAAAGCCATGTCCCCGTTCATTCCTTGTGGTCCTATGGCGATAAAGCTAATATTTCTGCAATCGATGATAAAAGTTCGTGTAACACTTAAATCGTCAACATACGAGAAGTAAGCACAACAAGAATCAGGATCGAATTTTAATAATTGAAATGTAGTCGAATTATTTTGTAGACCAGCCGTAAGTCGAATAGGGTCTCGTACCTTTGTTTAGAAGAAGAATAGAGGGGTTCGCGCTGCTATCACATTGGGTAGATACTTGCTGAGCTAAATTTTTCAAGATACAGCATGCACAGCCATCACATTTGGAATGGTTGGAGCAGCCACAATTTGTTAACATCTTAAGATCACCTCTTTTATTGAATAGGTACGATACCGCTAATCTCGTGACAATCTACAGCAACTTGCAACGTGACCGTATTCTGCTCAGTCATAGTCTCAAAAAATACGCAGCAACTTTCAGCTTCAAAGCGCAGGAATCGAAAGAGAAAAGGGGTATCACCGACTAGACGGCTTTCCCCTTTTGGCAAAATGTAGAAAAACTGATTGTTTGTTGTACACCCTTCATTACATTCCTCATTTAATCGGCGGAAAATCCCACAGATACAACCATCGCAGCTTGTTTGATGATGCTCCTTGTTCTCGTTATGAGATCTATGATGTTTCGAGAATAAACTGTTTTTTGAATGTTTCATCGTAAAAACCTCCCCCAAAGCTATTCTCTAACATAGTGTATGCATAGGCTGAAGCGGAGTGACAAATTTAAGAAACAAGAAGCACGAGTAAAGATTTATACCGAAGTTGTAAGATCATTAATTGATTTGAAAGTGTAATTGAATCGAAACAAGTTATTTAACGTGAAACACATTGGATTTTTGAAAAAAAGAGGATATGACAAGAATGCATGGTTGGTAAAATCAATTTGAAATGCTGCCGGCTAACATGATTTACCCCCATTTTTGTTAGAAACAACAGGTGTATTCTACATATGGACAAACAAATCAACTTTGTACATATCGCGCGAACATCTGGCTCTGAAGTTTTAACTTCCTTGATTAATTTCACGGTAACTTCTCATATATTCACGGATAGAGTTAATAATTTCACGGATAACCTTCATAATTTCACCTATAAAATATTTTATCCGATTTTCGACAAATCCCTCTTCTTTTCAATGAAAAGGAGTATTAAAATGAATGAAAAACAAATGTTCATGAAGGGGTTAAAGGGAATGGAAATTGTTGAGATACGGAATGTAGACGAATGGAAAGACGAGCTATCTGATCTGTTAATAAAAGTAGTAGATGAAGGAGCTTCCATCGGCTTTTTGCCTCCGCTAAAAAAACAAGAAGCTGATGATTTTTGGAAAAACTGTGTGAGCCCTGACATCATGTTTTGGGTTGCAAAAATAGATGGTGCGATCGCAGCCACCATTCAGCTTCACTTGTGTAAAAAACCAAACGGCACTCATCGGGCAGAGGTAGCTAAGCTGATGACACACCCAGCGTTCAGACAAAAAGGAATCGGGCGAAAACTGCTGCTTCACGCAGAACAAAGAGCAAAAGAAATTGGACTGTCGCTGCTTGTCTTAGATACAAGGGAAGGGGATACGTCAAATCTACTTTATCAGTCGTTTGGTTTTCAAGAGGCTGGGCGAATACCCTTTTTCGCTAAGAATGAAAAAGGTGGATTAGACACAACCATCTTGTACTATAAAACGATTTGACTCATAACTTTTTGCCGTCACTTGAGAAGATTTTGCTTTTCGAGTACGGCTTTTTTTGTTCGTAATGTTACATAACGTGTGATTATAAATAGCAAGTTCAATCTTTATTCCTCCCAATAAGAGGTAAGTTAACGAATTCGCCATAAAATTGTTACGAAAGTATGAAAACCCTTATTTTTCCTGTTAATTAATTCCCATTCCTTTACAATTAAATCGAAGAATATGGTGAAGGAAGGGAGAGGTATTTACGGATCGCCAACTATTAATCTCAATTGTCATAATCATCATTTTATTTGAGAGTTTGTTTATTTACTTGTTTCTTATGTATAAGAAAGGAAACATAGATCAGAACCCTCTATTATTACTCATTAAAAAGGAGTGGAACATCTTATACCATGCTTTCTTTAAATGGAGAACTAGAAAACGTATGATGATTCAGAATGATAGTTACCTCTTTCATAAAAACTCCAGCTATTTTTATCTATTTCTAGCATTAATCCACGAACAGATCATTGAGATGATTGTGTTCCATATTTACCTTAAAAAAGAAGAACCAAATATAGCTCTTATTATGCTAGTTTTACATATTTACAGTGTTATCTACATGCTAGGTGATTATAACTTAATGAGAAATACCCCTTTTCGTATTACCAAAGAGAAAGTAAGGATGAAAATTGGTGCCAGACGATCTCTACATTTTGATTTAAGTGAGATTGACTATATACAGCCTGCCTCAATCAAGTACAACAAAAGTGGAGGTATCATAAACGAAAAGAAAATATTCCATGCTACGGCTTTTCCAAGGATAATTACGATTATTTTTGGGATTAGCGATGAGCTGAAATACGAGATCGTGTTTAAGGAACCAGTACAAGCAAGAGGTTACTTTGGACAAAAACAAGAGATTAATAAAGTGCATCTTTATTTTGATCATACGGGAGATTTTGTAGAGTCACTTCAAAATAGAATGGTAAAAATAGAAGGCGCAGTTAAAAGTAGTATTTAAATCTAGAAGTTAATCAAATAACTTTTGGTAAACTTCTAGACTTCTAAAACACAGTATAGCTTGTTGTGTACTGCAGGCGTCTCTTATGTATAATGGAAATAATTCTAGCTTGAGGAGTGGTGAAGATAATGAATGTAGCTCTACTCAGTAAATGGCACGTGCATGCTGTCGATTACGCACGAGAAGCAATGGAGAATGAAGCAATTACTATAAAAACGGTTTGGGATGAAAAGCAAGAGCGGGGTACCCAGTGGGCGGAAGAATTAGGGGTATCGTTTGAAGCGGACCTACAGAACGTGCTTGATGATCCGAACATTGACGGAGTAATCGTCACTACTGCTACCGACCGTCATAAAGAGATTATTATTGCTGCTGCGAACCATGGGAAACATATTTTTACTGAAAAAGTTCTCGCTTTTACAGTAAAAGAGTGCGAAGAAATTTTAGCGGCCGTAGATAGAAATAACGTACAATTAATGGTGAATCTACCAAGACTGACAGAAAGCTTTTATCTCTTTGCCCAACAAGCAGTAGACAAAGGACTCCTTGGAGATGTTACATACATCAGATGCCGTGTTGCACATAACGGATCTGTACCTTCGGAAGAAAATCCAAAAGGGTGGCTGCCACAGCACTTTTATAATAAAGAAGAGTGTGGTGGAGGTGCGCTGATCGACCTTGGGGCACACCCGATCTATTTAACGAATCGTTTAGGCGGGAAAGTAAAAGCAGTAAGCGGTAAGCTAAATGAATTATACAAATTAGGTGTAGATGATAACGCTATCGTTATGGTGGAGTATGAATCAGGTGCTATGGGTATGATTGAGACGGGTTTCTTATCTTATGGAAGTCCGCAGCAACTCGAACTTTACGGCACGGAAGGCACGATCATGGTAGAAGGGCAAGAGGTAAGGGTTAAAAGTAAGCACCTTAACACAGAGGATTGGGTAAACCCGGAGCTGCCGAACCCGATTTCTTCTAATATGGAGCAATGGGTTGATGCCATTGGAAAAGGTACAAAGTCGACGGTTTCAAGGGATGATATCGTAAATTTAACTGCCATAAATGAAGCGGCGGTAATTTCAAGTAAAGAAGGTCGTCGTGTACAGTTATCAGAACTAGAAGTAAAGCAAAATATTTGAAGTTAATAAAAAGGAATCCAACCTCTTTGTGCAGAATGTATGTTCGTAAACAGTTCTGCACAAGGAGGTTTTTTTATGAATCAAAAAACAATTTTATTGAATCAAATGGCAGCAAACCATAATGAACCAAACTGGTTTGTTCCTGTTGATCGGGCACTTGAAGAACTTACCGCTGAACAAGCAAGAGAAAAAACAGGAAATAGCAACTCCATATGGGAGATCGTCAACCACTTGATTTTCTGGAACGAACGCTACTTACAGAGGTTTAAAGGAAATTCGCCCCAGCAAAAGATTGAAAGCAATGATGAGACGTTTGAGAACGAAAACAGTCAGGACTGGGAAACAGCTAAGAATCAATTGTTTGCTATACTAACGGATTGGGCCTCGGTAATAAAAGAAGCAGAGGATAGTTTTTTTGATATTTCTGCTCATGAAGACCGTCACGATCCTTGGTATTCTGTGCTTGCTAATGTAAACATCCATAATGCCTATCATATCGGGCAGATTATAGAGATCAGAAAATCTAAAGGGAACTGGGATTCTAAAAAAGGTGTTCATTAAGGGGACGAGAATGTGGAGAATCTAAAGTTTGTATATATTACTTACATAGAGACTACTACTAGGAAAGTGTGGGAGGCTCTGACCAACGGAGATCTAACAGAACAATACTTTTTCGGCAGTCGAGTGGAATCAGAATGGAAAGAAGGTTCACGCATTACGTATTCACGCGGCAGTAAGGTTACTGATTGGGGTGAAATTATTAAGTGCGACCCACAAAAAGAACTTTCTTTTACTTGGCATAACAAATGGGACGAAGAAGAGCGTGAAAATCCGACCGTAGCAACATTTACACTAAAAGAGATAAACGGAACGGTAAGATTGACACTTCGCCATGAACATTTGATGGAGGAGGATATAGTTGAGGAAGAGGATACTTTTGTGGGGTATAACAATGGTTGGCCAGCAATCTTGAGTAACCTGAAGACATTGCTGGAAACAGGTCGTACACTGCCGTCGGTTATAATTGAATTTTAAAAAACGCATAGGAACTCTATGCGTTTTTTTAATATCCGTTATTTCTTAACACAAAAATATAATATTTCCAATAATTGCTCTAACGATAATGAGGGTCCGTTTCTTTCAAGGTCATCCAAGATATGTTGAAACTTATGTGTGTCTAGACCGTTTTGTTCAATTTTTTGAAGTAGATGCCAATGTTTTTCACTGAGGGTTTCAATAGATTCCATATAGGTTCTCACCTTTGCCATATAATTGAGTCCATACAAAGAACTTATTACATGATATGCACTTTATTAGTGGGTAAAACCATTTTATTTTTAAAAATTGTATATTATACCAATTCAGATCATATATTTTAGTGTAAAGATCTTATTGTTTTTCATTAACATCGTTAATCGTTTCTCTTAGCTTTCTAATCATAGAAACTATAAAATCGGCTTCCTGAGTTGTTACTTGTTTTCCATCTAAGATAATTCGGTATTTATTCATCAATTCAGAAGAAGATAATTCAAGGTCCCCAATAAAACTTTGTTCAGCTTTTGATAACTGTTCTTCTTCTAAAAAATACGAAATATTAACACCGTAAATATCAGCAATCTTGGAAAGTAATTTTAAGGATGGTTTAACTTGGCCACGCTCGATCTTTGATAAGTTGCTAAAATCATATTGAACTTTGGCTGCTAATTCTTTTAAGGTGTCACCCTTCAGTTTTCTTATCTCCCGTATTTTTCTCATAAGAAAGATCCCACCTTGCGTTTATATATCTACCAATAAAGAAGTTCTATAATCATTATATTGCATTTTTGGACTATTAGCCTACTTAAACGACCTTTTATAAAAATAAATTATTAATTATCGGTTAACTAGCACTTCAATTAATTGTCTGATTATTGTACCTCTAATGCATAAAAGGACTGGACAAGAATTATGGTTATTTACTATCTCTTATACTCAATTATTTATTTGGAACGCAAAAAATTCAAAAAGCAGTTTTAACGTTGTAAAAAACCATATATGTAATAAGATATGTATTATTTTTAATTAGGTGTGCATAAAAAAAGAGGGTGAATATCCACCCTCATGGTTATAATTTATCTTATAACATTAATTGACTCGTTTTCACTAAAATACGATAATCCTATCCGCAGTTCACTTATTTCATTTTTATTTAATGGCACACAGTGACCTTCTACTTTGCTTACATTTCCATTATTGTCTGCTATCGGATAAAGTGAAATGACAAAAAAAGTTTCTGGATTAGAAATAGATGTAACATAATAAAAAACCGGTTCCCCATTCCATGCTTTTTTATAAATCCGATTCATATCTTCATAATAGTCTTCTATAAGATGCTTGAGGTCATATAAAGATTTGCCTAAGATATCGGATTTTTGTAACTTTAATTCTTGAAGGAATTTTTCATTTATGTCCGTATATATAAAATGATCATTTATTTTCTCGAATGTAAAGTATAATTTATCATGTTTTTTTTCGTATTCCGTTGTCAATTTACGAATTAAACTGACTAAGTTTACATTTTTTTATTCATAAGAGTTCTCTCCTATTTTTTTAACATTGTTAACTATATTATAAAGAAAATGTAGTTAGAAAGTCTATGCGTTAAAAGTATTAAAAGTTAGAATGATAACCTATTATTTGCAGTGTGTTTTCAAATCTCGTTTAAATTATTAAACTCCTGCTTTTTCAAGCAGGAGCAGTTCAAAGGAGTTTATGAGTACGATTTTCATTACTCATAGTTAAATGATATGCGTAAAGAATAATTTTGGTGACACATACCAATTTTATTTTTTATTTTGACAAAAAAGCCAACTGAGGTTTATTAAATTTACAAATGACACCATTCAAACATAAAATGTAGCTATGCTTATTAGTAGGAAGTGAAGGCTTAGATATGAGAATCAAAGAGATTCGAAAAAAAAAATGGGGATACATTAAAAGAGCTTGCTGCAAAAATAAACTACGATTATAGCAACTTGTCTAAAATTGAACGAGGCATTTATTCACCTTCAATTTCATTATTAAAAAAAATTGCAGGAGTTTACGGAGTAGATTTTGTACATTTGTTAGATGAAACGGAAAAACTTACAACGGCCGAAGAAAGATTAATGTATGATTTGGATTTATCATCTGAAGAACTGTTAAAAAAATATACGCTTTTATTGGATGGGCAAAAATTAACGGAAGAGGAAATCGATTTCATCATTAATACGCTGCGAATCTTACGAGATGCAGTTCAAAAAAAGTAAAATGTGAAAAAAGAGCTGAAATCAGCTCTTTTTTACTTTAAGGAATTTTCTTCGGCAAGTTAATATGATTAAATTCATGTTACGCGCCCTATTTAACAAACAACTTTTAAGGTTAAAGGAATGTAAATATAAACAACTTAAAAGTTCTTATGTCTCAGTTTTAAAATTTAGTAGAAGGGAATTATTAAATAAAACATAAAGGAGGTGGCTAGCATGTCTGTTTATGACCAGATCAGCTCTTGTTGCAGCAGGATCGAGAAAGCAGACACAAAGGAAGACGTACTTCGCGAAGTAGATAAGCTGGACAACTACGCCTCTTATCTAAACGCAGAAAAAGCAAAACGACTTCATATTTATTGTGATAACATTCGTAAACTAAATGTTGATATTAAAACTGAAACGGTCAACCAAGCAGGTTTTATCCGAAATTTATTTGCCTAACATAAAGATCCCTCATGATGTTTTCATGAGGGATTTCTAAATTATTCGTATCTTGTTTCTTGAAGTGCAGCTTGTGTTTCATGAAGATGTCTTAAGTATTCTTTAGCGTGATGAATTTGTTTCTTTTCTTCTTCTGACATTCCTTCACCTGCGTCATGTACGGATTGCTGAGCGGTTTCGAGCCATAATTTTGCTGTTTGAAAACAAGATGGCGTTTGGTTCGCTTGAGCTTCTATCATGGCTTCATCCGCACGTTTTACATGGTGAAGTGCTTCTTGAATCTTAGGGCTTAACTGATGATCCATTTGTATGATCTCCCATTCACTTTTTGATTTTAGGTCTGATTAGAATTCCTTCCGAATAAGATTTAAGACAAGCATGAGTTGTCCATCTTATTCGTGGAGGTCTTCAATGATTATATTTTTTAAATATGTACTGCTAGGTCTATCTTTGGCGGCTCCCATTGGTCCGGTAAACGCTGCACAGATGGACCGCGGAATCAAATACGGATTTTGGCAAGCTTGGATGGTCGGGTTAGGTGCAACTGTTGCAGATGCACTCTATATGCTTATGGTGTACATGGGGCTTGTTAGCTATATCAATACTCCGTTCATCAAAACTTTTCTCTGGCTCTTTGGCAGCTTCGTACTCCTTTACACGGGAATCGAGACATTCAAAAAAGCTTCTGTGGAAAGAAAGAGCATACAGCAAGATTACACCGTACATAACAGCAGGAGTTTTCTGGCCGGTTTTCTAATGTCTCTTACCAATCCTCTTACCATCTTATTTTGGTTAGGAATATACGGTTCTATACTCGCAGAAACTGCAACGAAATATTCGCTGGAAAGTCTACTTCTCTATAGTGCGGCCATATTTTCAGGCATTCTCTTATGGGATTTCGCGATGGCGATCGTATCCAGCAGTTTCCGTAAAATGCTGGCTGACCGCATTTTACATGGAATTTCAAAACTATCAGGATTATCACTGATCGGATTTGGTTTTTATTTTGGGTATAAAGGTATATCGTTTTTATTATCGTAAAAAACAGCTCTGAAATTTTTTCTAAAGCTGTTTTTTTCTTGGGCCAATGAATATTCAAACGCTTAAGTAAAACAATAATACTTGTAAAGCAGGAGGGTATTATTGTGAAGAAATCTAGTTGTAATGGACCCGTTCAACCAAATCTTGATCATTCAGAAGCAAAGAACATGGCTTGGTGGCAGCTCTCTCTTGTGGGAGTAGGATGTACAATTGGGACAGGTTATTTTTTGGGATCCACAATTGGGATCCAACTTACCGGCCCATCAATCGTTTTTTCCTTTATATTGGCTGCTATAGGAACGTACATCGTGTTTCAGTTATTAGCCAGAATGACAGCAGCTGATCCTCAAAAAGGTTCGTTTTGTTATTATGCCACTCATGCCTATGGAAGATGGGCGGGTTTTAGTTGTGGCTGGAATTATTGGGTCTCGAGCATATTGATCATGGGAAGTCAGCTTACTGCGCTCTCGATCCTTTCTCAATTTTGGCTGCCACATGTTCCGCTTTGGATCTTTGCAGCATTCTACGCGGTGTTAGCCATTGTTGTTGTTTTAGCAGGTACGAAGAAATTCGATCAAGTTGAAAATTTACTGGCAGTCATAAAAGTGGCAGCAATCGTTATGTTTATTATTTTGGCGATCGCAGGATTAATGGGTTTTGTGGACGGTAAAAGTTATAATCTGGATATACCAAGTACGTACAACGGTTATTTTACAGGTGGGTTAAAAGGATTTTGGTCGTCTCTTATCTATGCGTTTTATGCATTTGGCGGAATTGAAGTGATCGGCATGATGGCGATGCAATTGAAAAAGACAGAAGATGCTTCAAAAGCAGGAACGATCATGCTTTTTATTCTTACCATCATCTATGTCCTATCGATCGGACTTGCCGTATCTACTGTTGCTATAGAAACATTCGATCATAAAGAAAGTCCGTTTGTTACGGCGATGGAAAGGTATCATCTAGGTTTTTTTCCTCATGTATTTAATGGAGCCATCATCGTAGCGGGGTTTTCTGCAATGGCAGCAGCTTTATTTGGAGTGACCAACCTATTAAGGACGCTTGCAGAAGATGGAGATGCTCCGAAATTGTTTGCGAAGACAATAAAATTTAAAAAATTGCCGCTTCCTGCCATGGGTTTAGGAGCAGGAGGACTTTTAGCTAGCATTATAACAGCCCTACTTCTCCCAGGAAGGATCTATGAATACATTACAACCGCAGCTGGGATTTTACTTTTATTCAACTGGTTGTTTATCATTTTGTCTTCAATGAAAATGTTGCAGCAATCCTTATGGGTGAAGTTGATTTCAATTGTTGCTATCCTATTAATTTCTTTAGCCGTTACAGGAACTTGGTTTGAAGAAACAATCCGGCCGGGGCTATATGTTAGTATCGGAATCTCAGTGATTATAGGAATCATTTCAATGATTATACAAAAGAAACGAAACGATCAAGAAGGTAATATGATTTAATTCTGCTAATTTAAATTACTCTCTTCTTTTAAATCATTAACTCCTAATTTTTTGAAGGATCATAAGCCTATTTACTCATATTGACGTAAAAATGATCTGATTCGACATCCACTTCGTTAGCTTAGTGCAAGACAAAAAAATTACAGGAGTGTGATGAATCATGATGAAGAAATTTGCGAGTACAGGACTAGCTGTGGGATTGCTATTAGGTGGAGGTACTGCATCCTTTGCTCAAGATGACAGCACCACTGTAGATCTTAGCACGAAGCTCAATGCTGCGATTGAGAATAATGAAACTGTAACTTCAGCTGAATTTGCAGCTTGGGCAGAAGCGAATCATTGGGAGATGTCCGATCTTCAAGCTTGGGCAGAAGCAAAAGGAATGACAGAAGGTGAAATTCAAGCTTGGGCAGAAGAGAATGGCTGGAGTGAGGAAGACAGCGCTCGTTTAGATCTAAACTTAGATGCTAGCCTAGATCTGGACAACATTTTGGATCGTAATGACAATGACCACTGGGAAGACGATGAAAATGATGACGAAGGAATACTTGATGACATCCTTGGTGATCTATTATAAGAAATGTGAACAAAGAAAGCCGTTCCCTAGGGAGCGGCTTTTTCTTATGCTTTCAGAATGTATGACTTCTTTGCACGATCAACCAAAACACACGAAGTTTCGGATCTGGGAAAATTGGTATCGTACACGCTGCCTCCGGCCGCCGATCCAGATATAGCCGGTAACGCTGTTTTGACGAATTGCTACAAGGAAGAACCAAAAATCACGCCCAAACTGACCTGGACGACGAAGACCTAAGAGACCCCAATTTCCTAAACAGCTGCATAACCGGGCACGAATTTGAGGAGGCTGGAATGTTTGTGTGAAAAACGGCTGTGGTATCTGGCTTTGGGCAAATTGTTGAGGCGGTGGAGAAAATGGACCTGCCTCATCTTCTTCCGTTTGGCGATCTAAATATTGTGATTCATCTATTGAATGCTGATGTTGATGATTATAAGGATGATTGTTCATTGGATTATTATTCATAAATAGAGTTTCCTCCTTCCTCTAAACAGTTTGTTCGATATATGAATATGATTGATGTTCCTTTTGAGTAGCTTGTTCGTTGTACATAATAGTAAAATCAGAATGAAATGGGCTGCATGATGGAGGTTTAATGTAAAAAATGAAAGCAATGACAATCGATCGTTACGGCAAGGACGTAGCACTACAAGAAACAGAGATGCACAAACCTGAAATTGGTGATCAGGATCTTTTAGTCAGAATACATGCTGCAAGTATTAATCCGATTGATTTTAAAATAAGAGATGGAAAAGTAAAAATGCTGTTATCTTATGACATGCCGTTAATTCTTGGTAATGATTTTTCAGGAACCGTCGAGCAGGTAGGGAGTAAAGTTTCTACGTTTCAACCGGGAGATAAAGTGTATGGAAGGCCAAGAAAGAATCGAATCGGAACATTCGCCGAATATATTTCAGTAAACGAAGATGATGTTGCAATCGCACCGAGTAACATTTCTTTGATTGAAAGTGCATCTCTGCCGCTAGTTGGACTGACCACTTGGCAAGCCTTTCATGATGTTATTCAATTGAAAGAAGGACAAAAAATCTTAATCCACGCTGGTGCGGGTGGGGTTGGTACATTTGCGATTCAGCTTGCAAAAGCCATGGGAGCATATGTAGCTACAACAGCAAGTGATAAAGGATACGATCTTGTAAAGTCATTGGGAGCTGACGAGATCATCAATTACAAAGAACAGGCTTTTGAGAAAGTCCTTAAAGGTTATGATGCTGTCTTTGATACGTTAGGTGGAAATTCTTTAGAAAAATCATTCGAAGTATTGAGACCAGGTGGAAAGATCGTTTCTGTTTCTGCCGTTCCGAATAAGGCATTTGCAGAAGAAAACAACATGGGGTTTATCAAAAAAGTGATTTTCTCTATCGTGAGCAGAAAGTTAACGATGCTTGAAAAGAAACATAACGTCCACTACCATTTCCTATTTATGAAGCCGAGTGGAGAACAGTTAAGAAGGATTGCTGATTTGGTAGAAAAAGAAGACATCGTACCTGTGATTGATAAAGTTTTTTCATTTGAAGATGCACAGAAAGCAATCGAATACGTAGAAACGGGGAGAGCGAAAGGTAAAGTTATCGTCAAGGTGGAATCACCTCTAATTGCAAAGAAATGAAGGAACTCATTCTTATTTTGTAGAAGTTTATTTAAACACAGAAAAATACAAAATTAGGATGATTTCATATGATTAGGTATCCATTATTAAAAGAAAAAGCAACGATTGGAGTAACTGCTCCTTCATCTGGTGTTCAATCAGCTCTTCATGACATGTTCAAGCAAGCATGTCTTCGAATGGAGAAGAGAGGATATGAAGTAACTTGTGGTGATACGGTATGGACGCAAGTAAAGGCAAAGTCAGCACCGGCAAAAACACGTGCTGCAGAGTTTAAAGAGATGTTAAGAGATACAAAGATAGATTTAATCATCCCTCCTTGGGGTGGAGAGCTATTAATTGAAATCTTAGAACATATCGATTTCATGAATGTTCCAGAAAAATGGATTCTAGGGTATTCAGACACAAGTGCTCTTTTGCTTCCCATCACGTTAAAAACAGGGATTGCAACCGCTCATGGCACGAATTTAGTCGATTTAAGAGGTGAGTACTCTGATGAAACAACAGCGATGTGGGAAAACGTACTCTCAACAAGAGAAGGGGAAACCGTTCTTCAGAAGTCTTCAGAGAAATATCAAAAAGAATGGAACCACGAAGCAACAACACCATACGTGTTTCATCTAACTGAAGATACAGAGTGGATGACGGTCTCAGGTAAATACGAAAAGATTTCTGGACGTCTGCTTGGAGGTTGTATTGATGTGATTCGTCATCTGGTAGGAACACCTTATGGCGACGTCGCTCATTTTAATAAACAGAAGATTAATGGAGAACCCATCGTTTGGTACTTAGAGAATTGTGAAATGAACACAGCTGATTTGAGAAGATCACTTGTTCAAATGAAGCTAGCCGGCTGGTTTGATAATTGTTCCGGTATTCTGTTTGGCCGAAGCCCTGCAAATGAGCCTGTTAATCATTACACAAAGGAAGACGTGTATAGAGAAATGGCAGATGAGCTGAAAATACCAATTATTTACGATGTGGACTGTGGACATGTACCACCTCAGATTACTTTTATAAACGGGGCTTATGCAGAAGTTGAGGTAGAAGGTGGTAGAGGGACGGTTTCACAGCATTTTCGTCCATGATAGCGTCTTATATCATTAGTACAGTTGAAAATTTGAATAAAAAATAATTTAGAAGTTGTCTCCTTTATGAAGGGGACAACTTTTTTTCTGACCACAATTATAGATGAGATGGTAAATTGTAAAAAAATTAAAAATATGGTTTAAGTTAAAAGTTTAAGTGGTACATAACTTATACAAACGCAGTACATTTATTGTTCATTCGTTTGTATACCATTTGTGAGGAGAGATGAAATGAAAAAGTTTTTTGGGTCTGCACTTGCTGCAATCATGATGTTTGCTTTGATGGCAACGGGGGCTTTCGCTGAGTCTAATGATGCGATGGTTCGTATTGTACATGCTTCACCTGATGCACCTGCAGTTGATGTCTACGTAGATGGAAAACCTGTAGTTGAAGGAGCTGAATTCAAAGCGGCAACTGATTACATGCCATTGCCAGCTGGCGAACATAAAGTTGAAGTCTTTGCAGCAGGAACAAAAGATAATGCTGTTATTTCACAGAACTTAACGGTAGAGGCAGGTAAAGCTTATACTGTAGCTGCGGCGAACATGTTAGAAATGGTTGAATTGGTAGTTGCAGAAGACTCCATGCAGGCAACTGAAGGAAAAGCAAAAGTACGTATCGGGCATCTTTCTCCTGATGCTCCGACAGTGGATGTGGGTTTAATTGGTGGGGATGCTTTGTTTAGTGGAGCTTCATTTAAAGCATTCACAGATTATAAAGAATTAGATCCAAATACGTATGATTTAGAGATTCGTACTTCAGACGGTACACAAGTGCTTGATCTCTCTGGAACAAAGCTTGAAGCAAATATGGTATACAGCGTATATGCAATTAACACTGCTGATAAACTTGAAGTATTAGTTCTGCAAGACTCAATGGTAATGCCATCTGAAATGCCTAAAACAGGGATGGGTGGAGCATCAGATGAGTCATCAGCAAACTATTCAGCAGGAATAATTGCAGCTGTGGCTGGATTTGGAGCATTAGCGTTTGTCCTATATCGCAAACGTACAGCTCAATAATGATGAAAAAACAAATAATCTTATTTACAACCATTTTCCTGCTGAGCAGCTGCTCAGCAGGATATAACTATGAAAGTGAGAAGAAACAAGAGTATAGTCAGAACGAGATTCTAGTTTCATCACAAGAAGAACGAGAGGAAACAAATACAAATTCAGCTCAACAAACTGAGTCTATGATGAAAATGAATAACGAGGATGCAAAAAAGCCAAATGATACTGAATCCATTGGTATTGTTCCAACAAAAATAGAGATTCCAGCTTTAAAAGTGAGCGCTTCTGTAAACGGACAGGGGCTAAACAAAGACGGACAGATGGAAGTGCCAGATAACGGAGAAGATGTTGGCTGGTATGAACTGGGTGCTAAGCCGGGGGCAAATGGGAATGCTGTTATAGCTGGCCACGTTGATGATTATAGGGGACCTGCTGTCTTTTTTTATTTAAAAAACTTGAAGGCAGGCGATCTCATTCACGTTTATGGAAAAGGAAACGAAAAAGTTTCCTTTCAAGTGGAAAAGGTCGTTGCTTATAAAAAAGACGAAGCACCTCTGCGTGTGATATTTGGACCTAGTCAGCAGCCAAGGTTGAACCTTATTACATGTACAGGTGTATATAACAGAAAAAACAATGAACATGAGAAACGGTTGGTCGTTTATGCAAAACGAATCAAACTATAAAAAGAGCAGAGACCATCTACCGAAGATGATTCTGCTCTTTATTTTAACTATAACATCTGTTTAACGATCATTTTCTTAATCAATCTCCATTCAACATGCCGAACACGCCTTTAGCTATGCTGCCTTCATCGCTCGATCCGCCTCTATGCGGAGCCGCAGCAAACACACGACTTGCTAAGCGGCTGAACGGAAGTGATTGGATCCAAACCGTTCCCGGTCCTCTTAATGTGGCAAAGAACAAGCCCTCACCGCCAAATAGTGCTGTTTTCACACCTTTTACCATCTCGATATTGTAATCGACACCGCTTGTCATCGCGACCAAGCACCCTGTATCTACACGCAGCACTTCTCCAGGTGCCAGTTCTTTTTTGTGAATCGTTCCACCGGCATGGACGAATGCCATCCCATCGCCTTCAAGCTTCTGCATGATAAAGCCTTCACCACCGAAGAAGCCGGCACCAATTTTACGTTGAAATTCTATTCCGACTGTTACACCTTTCGCAGCGGCTAAAAACGCATCTTTTTGGCAGATCACTTTACCGCCAAGCTCACTTAAGTCCATCGGAATGATTTTTCCAGGGTATGGTGAAGCAAATGAAACGTGTTTCTTACCACGCTCTTCATTCGTAAATGTTGTCATGAACAAACTCTCGCCTGTCAGAACGCGTTTACCTGCATTAAAGAGTTTACCCATTAAACCGCTTCCGCCTGAAGAACCTGAACCGTCCCCGAAGATAGTCTCCATCTCGATGCCGTCTTCCATCATCATTAGTGCACCAGCTTCAGCGATCACCGTTTCTTTCGGATCCAACTCTACCTCGACGAACTGCATGTCATCGCCGTAAATTTTATAATCGATCTCGTGGTTATTCATGTTCTATTCCTCCAATAATGTTTAATCTGTGTTTCCTGAAACCATTTCAAAGTTTGAAGATTTACCGTTTTTTTATAATTGGATGGTTTCATAGGCTCTGTTTAATTCTACCTCATAGAATAGATGATTTTCTAAGTTCTTATCTTCATAATCAGCAACCGTCTCTACCTCATAGTAGACCTTAAGCGTGGTACCGTCTTCTTTTACTTTAAAATTAGAGAATGTGATGGCGGGTTGATTTTGTAAGATGTTTGCTGCATTTAGCATTAGGTAGATTTTTTCGTCTTTATCTTGATAAAGATGGATGCCATTATGATTTTTAGCAGTCTCAAAGAAAGACTGAACCTCATTACCAGCTTCCTGAGGTGAAATAAGATCTGTGCGTAGTTTTGAATCATCCATACAGCCTGTTAACAAAATGACTATTCCGATTAGCACTATTATCTTCTTCATCAGAGGCTCCTTAAGGTTACTGAATAGAATGCACAAGTAATTACGCGTTAAAAATCTTTTAGTTTCAATTTGCGTATAAAAATTTTGTAACATCTATGAGAGCTTGAGGGATATAAAAACGTTAGTGAGATAATCTAACAGCTTTGTTGAATGAAAGTTTCATTAAGATATAGTAAAAGCAGGGGGTAGGGCAAAGGGGTGGCTGCACGATGTCTTTTGAAAATACACCATATAAAGATAAGAAGGTTATTTCAATAGGTATTGTAAGGGAGTTAACAGGATTGTCATTCAGACAGATTCGATATTACGAAGAAAAAAGATTGCTTTTTCCAGAACGTACAGAAAAAGGGACGCGGAAATATTCTTTTTCTGATATTGAGAAGCTGGTTGAGATCGCGAATAAACGAGAAGACGGCGTACAAACTCATGAAATTAGAACCGAGATGAAAAAGGAAAAAGAAAAATTAGGAGAGAAGAGTGTGCTAAAAGAGATGCTTCGAGGTCAATTTCATGCTTACTTCAAGAACAACCATGATCGAACCTCATAAAAAGGCAGCCTCGGGTGACTACCTCTTTTTGTTTCCTACTAATCTCATTGTAATTATTCTTTCAAGTAGCTTCCATGGTAGGATGCTTTTTAGCCATATCGTTAATCTCACACCTTTGCCAATCTGGTAACGGAGTTTAGGGGTTTTTGTAGAGATAGCAAGTTTAGTTACAAGATTTGCGACATCAATAGGGTTCCCATAACCTGCCTTGCTGCTTTCCATGTTTTTCAGAAGTGCCTCCATATAAAAGGAATAAGGAGACTGAGAATCGGTGGTCATGTTGTCGATTGTAGACCAGATGTTTGTTTGATAAGATCCAGGTTCAATAAGAACAACATCTATACCGAATGGTCGCAGTTCAAGACGCAAACTTTCACTGTATCCTTCCAACGCGTGTTTAGATGCCGTATAAGGTGATAGACCAGGAAACCCAAATTTTCCAGAGATGCTGCTCATATTAATGATGCGTCCTCGCTTGTTTTTGCGCATGAAGGGAAGTACGGTTTGCGTAATCGCCATAACACCAAACACATTTGTTTCAAACTGCAGACGATATTCATCGATTGAGAGTTCTTCCGAAAAACCGCCAAGTGCAAATCCCGCATTATTTACTAAAACATCAATGCTAGGAAACTCTTTGATGAGGTCTTTAAAAGTATGAATAGATTCTGTTGATGTCACGTCTAGAGCATGAAGGTGAATCTGGTCACTTACTTTGTTTGCGTCGGCCAACTTTAATAGAGATTCTGCACGACCGATATTTCGCATCGTACTTATTACGTAGAAACCGGCCTTCGCAAGTTCAATTGCACAATGCATACCAAACCCGCTAGAAGTGCCAGTCACAATGGCTGTTTTTCTGTTCATTTTATTCTCCTCATAAAAAAAGTTCGTTAAGTTATGTACTAAACGTAAACGAACTTTTCCGAGCATTCAACTATTTATAAGGATTATGGGGCTTCTTATCACGATAGTTATAAATAACATAAACAAAGCTTGAGTATGATCCGACTGCAGCAACTCCATAAACGATTCCCATTACGATACCAGTCCAAAGACTATGCGGATGGGCAATTAAAACAGATATGATTAAGCCCAGGAAACAGGCGATCGTTGGTATCCAAAGAGAGATGTAAGGAAAGAAGATCTTGAGGATTTCAATCATGATGATGATGGCAGGTATAGCAATCAATGCATCCCAAAAGTTAGTAAGAATGAACGGGAACTCCAAATAGATGCCTCCTTACCCTTTTTTGCCCTTTATATACTCTATACAGAATATGGCTAATCTTTCCTTCTATTTGTCCACATTGCACAAAAATTTGCTTCCATCATTTTAAGCCGTCATTATTTTTCAAATATTACAATGTGTAATTTATCATACATTCTGAAGAATATTGTTATACCGCTGTAATTCCTTCACAATGTCTTTGTCATCTCCACCTGTTAGTATGGGACAGGTCAGATTAAATAAGAAAAGGGGATGTTACTTTGAAAAAAGCAGCAGCAGGATTAGCAATAGCAGGTGTCGTGGCGTTCAATCCGATAGTGGGTGAAGCCGCTCTTGGAGATCAAACGCTGAAACCTGAGACGCAGCATTCAGATGTACAAGACCTCCAACAAACGTTAGACAAAAAAGGATATTTTTCATATAGCAAAACAACCGATTATTATGGTGACTATACAACAGATGCGGTAAAGAAACTCCAAGCTGATAATGGCATCACAGTGGATGGCATCGCCGGTGATGAAACATTTAAAGCGTTAGGAATCGATACATCAGAAAGTAATTCTTCAATCGTTGAAGTGGCTAAGAAGTATGAGGGAACGCCTTATAAGTGGGGTGGAGAATCACCCGACGGATTTGATTGCAGCGGATACTTAAAATATATCTTTGACGAAGCAGAAAATGTTGAGTTACCTCGTACAGTGGATGATATTTATGCAGAAGGAACAAAGGTTGATTCACCAGCAGTAGGCGACATCGTTTTCTTTGATCTAGAAGGTGACGGACCGAGTCATGCTGGAGTATATATCGGGAACGACCAATTCGTACATGCTTCTTCTTCAAAAGGCGTAACAACTTCTGAACTTAATAGCTCTTATTGGTCAGAAAGTTATATCGGAGCAAAAAGTTACGAATAAATTTCATGTATATATGAAAACGTCCACTTAAAGTGGGCGTTTTTTTGATGGTAAAGAAGCGTTAGCGGTGAACGTGAGTGAAACACAGGTGTTAATCACTTTGTAGCAGGTTGAACTTTGTCACTTGTAGGTGGTCATTAATGAGTTACAGGTGAAAAACACTACTTTACCGGCGAACGTGTAATAAATATAATATCACGTACCGTAATAGTATAAGATACGCATAAAAAAAGATGACCACGTTAGATATACGTGAATCATCTCTCTACAGATGCACTTTGCTTCAGTGTATGCTTAACCACCTTTGTGACTTTACGTTGTTCAGCGCGACTTCCGCCAAACTTAAACACGATAACTCCACCGATGATGACGAGGACCCCTATAAGTTGCTGAGAAGTAAACGGAATTTTCTCTAGACCGAACAACCCGAGCGAATCCCACATGAGTGCAGAACCGAGCTGTGACGTAAGAACGATAGATATCGCGAATGTTGGACCGAGCAGTCGTGTGCCTTGAACTAAACAAACAACAACACCTACACCGATCAAGCCACTGAACCAAAACCAAGTCTCCATGTTCTTGAGGACAAACAATTCTGTTCCTTCAAAAACAACACCAAGCGTCATGGATGCTAGAAATCCTAAACCTAGTACAAGAGCTGTGGTCGACCATGTTCCTGCGTGGTCATTGACTCGTGTATTAAAAATATTTTGCAGACCAACAAGAATGCCTGCCAGAATGGCAAAGAGTAAACCGATAAGCATGTTGAACGCTCCTTTATTTTTCGTATATATTCCGGTGATTAGCTAGTTCGCTTAAGCCTTCTCGATTCTTCACTTCAATAAAACCTTTATGCCGTTCCACAAGGCCTTCTTTAGAGAGATGTTGGATGACACGGTTCAAGTGGCGATAACTTGTGCCGATTAGGTTAGCGGCATCTATAAGGTGACTCGTACTCAGTTTGCCACTATACAAAGCATCTCCTTCATCAAAGCAAACCGACAGAAGGTAGCTCGCAAAACGCACTTCAACCGGATATAGTAGGTTAAAGCTTAAAGAACTTGATTTTACATAAAACTTCTGGGTGATCACGTTCAATAGAAATTTTAATAGCGGCGTATGATCGCTCGCAAACTTTTTTAACCAGCGATGGTGAATCGCGATCATATGCACTTCAGAGACCGCTTCAACCGTATTGATGAAGTCAGTTCCTTGCACATATTCAATGTCTCCAACAACATCCAAAGGTGTTTTAAATGAAAGAATAAGTGTTCTGCCTTCAGGTGATGTGTTGAAAATCTTAAGTTTTCCTTTGACTAACAAGTATAGATGGTTATAAGGGTCACCTTGTGTACAGATCAATTCACCATGATCATAGCTGAATAAAGTTAGGTAAGGTAGAAGATCATCATTTAAGATAGGTTTGATTTCAAAAGTCTCCATATAGTGCTGAAGCAGCTCAGTATCGTGAATTTCTCTCATTGTCCAATCACCTCATCTCATTCTCCTTTAAAATTTCAAAATGACAACTCCAGCGATCATCATCGCGATCCCAATAAATTGTGGAACCTTCATCTCTTTTTTCAATACACCAAACCAGCCTTTTCCATCGATCAAAAATGTGATTGCAAGCTGCGAGATCAAGATTACAGCTATCGTTAGCGTTACGCCTATAGAGTGGATGCCGTAAATATTGCCATAGATTACGACTGCAGCAAATGACCCTCCAGTTAGATAGATCGGTCTCACTTTCTTAAATTGTTTCCATTTTTGATCCTTTACGATCACTACAATGAGAACCGCTGCGATAAAGCCAGTCAATTGAGTGATCGTGGCTGCCTGCCATGAGCCAATATTCTGGCTGATTCGTGCGTTCGCGACCCCTTGCAGAGTAATAAAAGCACCAGCTAAAAATGCAAACACTATTCCTTTCAATTCATCACTTCCCAATAAAAAATTCTATAACCATTAAAGAATAGAAGTGGATCCGTTGGGAAGGACATATGTCCTAAAACTTTAAAATGTATGTTACGAACATGATAGTTACATGATGAAATGTTCCTTTTCCTTTCCACTTTTACATATTTCGTTTAAAATAAAAAGCTGCACGACAATCTCTATGAAAGAGGTAAGAATATGAAACGACTAAAAAAATTATCAAATAAAAATAATAAAAACAATGAACAATCAGCAGAATTTAAGAATCGTGAAAGCTGGTTAAAGATTATTATCATCGGTGCATTTGCTTTATTGATCTTTTATAAAATTGCAACGGCACCATTCGTATTCCGCTTTTCAGATTTTATATCCGTATTTAGTTCGTTGTTCGCTATAACGATCTCTCTTATCTATTTTAACAAGGTCAGCAAGTTAGAGAAGATGATTGAGTCTTTCACATCTAAAGAGCGAGTAACTCAGTCATTTGAGGCAACCCCAACAGCTGTGGTAGCGGAAGAGCCAAATCAAGAGCAATTAGAGCTTTTTGAGGAGAAAGAAGAAAAAATCGTTGTACCTGAAGAGATAGAAGAAGCAACAGAGAATAATGAAGAAAATGAACAAGAAGAAAAAGAAGAAGTAATTGATGAAGAAGAGATTTGGGAAACGCAACGAATTAAAGAAGAAGAATTAGCCAAGATCGAGATGGATAAAACACAGATCTATAACGAATTGTTCTCGCGTGCACAGTTAAGCAAGGAAGAAATGAATTACTTTAACGATAAGATTAGAGAAAAAGAAACAGAGAGCTTCAACACAAAACAAGAATTGAATCAATTTAAAGATCGTATTCAAAGTGTGTTTAAGAAAACACCGCAATTTTTCCAAAAAAGAGATTCACGGATCGAAGGAATTGTTCGCATGATGAACCCGGTCACCCTCAAGAATGCATCTCTTGAAGACTTAAATCAGCGTATGGATCAAGTGATTGACGTTATTCCGGAAGAAACGCTAAATTCCTTAATAAGAGATGGGTTATTAGATGAAACATACCACCTTACACGTTCTGGTTACCGTGAATTCATGCACGTAAGTAAAACATTTCAATAATAAATGATAGAAAGAAGGTGTGCCCTTGGATTAAGGGCACACCTTCTTTGTAAATGTGTAAAGTTAAGATGGACAATATATACAGATTGTTCGTTCAGAAGAAACAGGACAAATAATTTCACGGTAATTAAGAATATATTTACGGTAATCATTCATAATTTCACGGATAACTAACATAATTTCAGGGATAAAATAATTTAAACAATTTTCGACAAAACGACATCCTCACCACATCAAACATGTTTCACAAATTTATTTTGCAAAAAGATGATTGCCGATCTTCGTAACGGAAGCTCTTGAAAATATCCAGGTATCCGTTGCAAGTTCAGGATTGTAGTAATAAACAGATCCGTAAGTCGGGTCCCAGCCTTTCTTCGCGTCAAGCACTGCACGATATGCATTGCTGGATGGCTTTAAGTGAAATTGCCCATCATGAACGGCTGTAAATGCGTTTGTCTGATGAATAACATCACTCACATTTTTCGGGAATGCAGGGTCTTCTAAACGATTTAATATAACAGCGGCTACAGAAACTTTGCCTATGTAGGATTCACCACGTGCCTCACCGTGAACAACGCGAGCCATTTTTTCTACATCTTGTAACATTAAAAAGGTAGCAGGACCAGCAACGCCATCTGATGAAAGATTCGTCTCATACTGAAAGTTAGCGACTGCTCGCTCAGTAATAGGTCCATAGTATCCAGTAACAGGTCCATAGAATAAACCAAGTGCTTTTAGTTTTTCTTGTAGGATGGCGACCTCATAGCCCTGACTTCCTTCAGTTAATAGTCCATGCGCTTGAACTTTAGTCGGAACGAACAAAAAAGCCACTACCACAAAAAAGAGTACAAGCTTACTTAGTAGGTTTCTCATTGTAAAACTCCCTTCTCTTTATGATTTCTATATATTATCAATAAAGGATGATTTAGACATGAAGCACATTCTCTATTTTTTAGCAGCAGTACATGTCCCTCTAAAGTAGGGAGATATGACAATTCATGTTACAAAACTACTAACTCGTTATAAATGTGTTTCAATGCAGAGTTAACGGGTAAATAAATGGATTGGATAAGAAACCATCCTTACATAAAAATAAACCCATTTAACATTTTGTTAAACGGATATTGTCAATCACTCACAAATCGTGGATTCGGGAAAGAAGCCCGGATATTTGTTGCAAAGTCTTTTGTATTCAGTTGGATATTGCTTGCTTAAAAAATGAATATAACAGAGGATTCTATGATTTTGGATATATTTTCTGTTCTTAAAATTAAGTTGATATTCCTGTCCGATAGGGAGGTTTAAAAGAGGCTTGTTCTTAAAAAAAAGAGGAGTCATACAATTTGAGATTGCATCGTGTACATTTACAACTCGGATGCTGTTTATCACTTCTTCATAAAACTTTTTAGTAAAATCTTCATTAGCGATTGGCAAACTCGCAAAACTATAGAGAATAGGATTTATAAAATTTGTGTTAACTGCTGCATCTAGTGTAAATAAAGCAGCTAGACTGCCGCCGAGGCTATGACCTGTAACGAGTAGCTGTTTATCACCTGTATATAGCTGGTTGATATCCGCCAAGAGAGCATCTCGAAATGTACTATAAATTTTTGTGATTCCTCGATGAGTTAACCCGCTATCTGTAACATAAATATATGGGACTTGTGAAACATCAAGGTATGAGCTTACATTATCAATGGTCTTTGTTCCCCGAAAAGCCACAACGAGTGAATCCTCAGATTCAGCAATAAATCCAAATGTTTCACCAGAATCTGAGACGATCTCACGTTTCATCTCGTAATGCTTAGGTAATTCAATCGCACAAAGTTTGTGAACAATATAGGCTTTGTAAGACATCACTGCCAAGAACAGAGCCGTTTCTCCATCGAACACAAATAACTCTTTTGTTTTTTCCATACAAATCACATCCTTCACTCATCCGATTTAATAGTATATGTCGGATGCGGTGGACAAGTATAGACGGGTACACTTAGAGTATTAACTATTTTTCTATAAAATGGATGTCGTTGTTTATTAAACAAGGAGATAGATACATACTAGTTAAGTGTACTTATTAATAAAGGGAGAGGAGTTTGCAGATGACAAAAACAGTTCTTAGTTTTCTATTTGTAATCGGGTTCGCACTTGTCCATTTAAGCTCTAAGTACTTAAGTTTTATAAAAGACTCTCCTCGAAGTAAATTTTTATCTTTTTCAGGTGGCGTAGCTGTTGCTTATGTTTTTCTACATTTGCTTCCTGATTTGAACCACTATCAACAAAAGGTAGGAGAATCGCTTAAAAAAGGAATTGGGCACTACGTAGAGGACCATATTTATTTAATTGCGATGCTCGGTCTGGCACTTTTTTATGGACTAGAGCGATTAGTCAAGAATTCAAAAAAGAAAAAAGGTGCACAATCAAATCCTGAAGAAGTTGCTGTTTCTTCAGGTGTCTTCTGGGTACATATGACATCATTCTTTCTTTACAATGCGGTTATTGGTTATTTGCTGATTAGAGAAGAGTACGAGACAAAATGGGGAATGTTCTTCTTTTTTTTGGCACTGAGCATTCACTTTGTCGCTAATGATCATGGCCTTAGGAAGGATCACAAACAAAAATATGACAAGTATGGAAGAGTGTTACTTACAGTTGCGATCTTAATTGGTTGGGCAATCGGAGCTATCACCGTAGTTCATGTACTGATTGAATCAATATTAGTTGCTTTGCTAGCTGGAGGTATCATATTAAATGTCCTAAAAGAAGAACTTCCAGAGAATCAGGAAAGCAGCTATGTGGCGTTTATCGCAGGATTAACAGGTTTTTCTGTACTGATGATGTTGGTTTAGAAGATTAGTCGTTAATTTTTTTGAAAAGCTCGTTTAACTTTGTAAAAGTGAGCTTTTCTTTAGATGTTAATGGTGAAAGTGATGAGGAAATGATTTCGTTTTTTTTAATCAGCAACCTAGTGATTTCCTGTGAACCATTCTTTGTTAATGATACGTAAACTTTTCTGCGATCAGACTCTGTATATTGCCGATCGACCATTCCTTTTTTAGCAAGCCGATCAATAAGGGTAGAAGTTGAAGCTGGACTTGTATCTATTTTTTCAGCAAGTGCAGTGATTGTTTGATTTTTATGCTCAAGCAAATAAATCATGGTTTCAATTTGAATATAATTTAGTTTTTCATCATGAAGGAATGATTCTTTAAAATTTTTAACAAATTTAATTAGTTCATTTATCTCAAAGTTGTCTTTGTTATTCATAATCATTCTCCTAAAGTAAATGAAAAGACGACACTTCTTATTAAGTGCCGTCTCATATTACTTGATTTTTTAAATATTTAAAGCTTTTATTCTTAACATTATTAACTATGTGCCTACTGTAACATAGTTAATACGAGTTGTTCAATTTGAAATAAATGGATGTTGGCTTTCTGAAGCCTCTTTCTTTGACTATTAAAAAATATTTTAGCTAGCATTAGAAGAATTAATCTGTTCGTTCTGTTCATTTCTATATTTTAGTAGTAGAAATGAGATACCAATCCCACCTACGGTTAAAAGAAGCGTAACACCGTAAATAGCATGAACCCCAGAAGCTATTATTTCTTGAAGTTGACCCAATTGGCTAGCTTTTAGTTCACCACCATGTTCAAAAGAAGCGTTCAGATCAAGGTCTTGTCCAGCTTTTTCAGCCTTAGAGATGGTAATCAAGTTAAAAATCGTTCCGAACACAGCAGATCCGAGCGTCTGGCTGAATGTATTCGTAAATGTATTTGATGCAACAGCTACCCCGCGTTTATTTGAGGGTACAGAAGCCTGAATGATTAGCATGTAAATTGGCGTAATGAGTCCCATTCCAAGGCCTAGAATACCTGATGCAACATAGATTAAGTATGTTGGAGAATGAGCATCTAACAGATAGAAAAGTAATGAAGCCGCACTTACTACGCTAATTCCAAGGGTAATGATCCAATTATCCTTTAACCGTCCTACTAAGTTTCCAGCAACTAGTGAACCTAAAGTCCACATAACAGGAAGTGGCATCAAAACAAAACCAGCTTGTGTAGCCGTTTTCCCCATAACTCCTTGGCTCCAAATAGGTAAATAAATCGTGATACAAATAACGACAGCACCAGAAATCAATGTGAGTGAGTTTACGATCAACACACTTTTATTAGTAAAAAGGTTAAGTGGAATGAGTGGTTCAGGTGATTTTTTTTCTATATATACAAACAGCACATAAAGCAGGATGGCAGCTAGGAATAGTCCGATAATGATAGGATTGCTCCACTCTTGAGTTTGGCTGCCTGTTAAAAGTGCATATAGAAAAGCGATCGTACCAAGCGAAAACGTGACAGCTCCCCAATAATCAATATATGGTTTACCTTTTGTAAGATTCTCTTTGTAATTCGCTGCGAGCATGAAGAAAGCAAGAAGTCCGAACGGGATATTTAAGAAGAAAATATATCGCCATGATAGCGTGTCAACAAGAAAACCACCCGCTAAGGGTCCAAGAACCCCAGCAACTCCCCATACTGCTGAGATCCAGCCTTGTGCTTTCGCTCTTTCTTTTGCCTCAGCATACAGATCTCCAATGATCGTCATCGTAATCGGCATAACTGCACCAGCACCGAGACCTTGAATAGCACGGTAGAAGATGAGTTGTTCCATTGACATGGCAATACCGCAAAGAGCAGAGCCTATCAAAAATAGAATAATACCTGCAAGAATGACCTTTTTTCGGCCGAATAAATCCGCAAGCTTTCCATAGATCGGAGTCGATACAGCAGTAGCCAGCATATAAACAGCGTAAACCCAGCTCACCAGTTCAATGCCGGAAAGATCGCTCGTGATACGTGGAATGGCTGTACTCACAATCGTACCTTCCATCGCAGCCAGAACAGTTACTAGCAATAAAGCGGTCATAATTTGTTTTCTCATAAAAGTCCTCCCCAACAGTACGCATCATGCTGTATTCATTAAATAGTTCACTTAGTTAAATGAATGATAAAAAAGAGTGTAACCAAGAAATTAGTTTATCATGTCAATGAAGGATTAGCTATTTTGAGGTATTGAAGTTGGAGGGAGGAAGAGAGGGGAATTATTGGACAGATTATTGATTAGATTGGACAGATTCTTTACTAGAACGGACAGAACATCCTCTAGAACGGACAGATAACTATTTGAATCGGACAAATTATCATCTGAAGCAGCGAACAGACGGCCTAGTTTGATATACTTTTCATAGGTGATGCTAATGTTTTTAAAAAGAATCAAGCTACTACGTGATGAAATTAAATCTAATAAAGCTTATCCGTTCTCTATTCCTGCAATCAGCAAACTTGATGAGATACATATCGAAAAGAACGTAACCTTTTTTGTGGGAGAGAATGGTACGGGGAAATCTACATTATTAGAAGCGATCGCGGACAAGTGTGATTTTAATACAGCTGGCGGTGGTCGCAACAATACGTATGATGTTTATGCTTCAGAATCAGAATTAGGCAATTATATTCGGCTTTCGTGGTTACCTAAAATATCTAACGGGTTCTTTTTACGCGCAGAATCGTTCTACAGCTTTGCTACCCATCTTGATGAAGTAGATAATACAGGATTTAGAGATTATGGAGGACGATCCCTTCACAAACAATCTCATGGTGAATCTTTTCTGTCTCTGTTTTTACATCGATTTAAAGGAAGAGCAATTTATCTACTAGATGAGCCTGAGGCAGCTCTTTCACCTTCAAGGCAGCTCACTTTCTTGAAAATTATTCATGATCTTACAGTTCAAGGCGATACGCAGTTTATCATTGCTACTCATTCTCCTATATTGTTAGGTTATCCGAATGCTGACATCATAAGTTTTGATGATGGAAAGATATCAAAAGTAGAGTATGAATCTACAGATCATTTTCAAGTCACCAAGTACTTTTTAAATAATAGGGAGAAGTTCATGGAAGAACTTCTTAAAGACGATGAGTAACGATTCTTCTATTATTATGTTAGCTTTCTTTTAAATATTTTTAATCTAGTTCTCTATTTAATCGTTAAGCCAAACGGATCATAAATCATCACGTAAGTAGAGAAGGGGATCTGATTGCTCTTTATCTCTTCAACAAGTGAAAAGCCTAGATGAGTATAGATCTTCACATTTTGCATCGTTTCAGTTTGCAGCAAACAAAACGTTCTTTTCTTTTTTGTTTCTGCAACTGCGGCATTCATCATATTGGTCATGTGCCCTTGATGTCGGTGGTTCGGGTCTACACAAACGGAATCGACCATAAGAAAGTTTTCATAGTGTTGTTTATAATAAGAAAGCTTACTGTTTGCTGGATGCAGTCGACTAGCTTTTCTCAAAAAATCAAGTAAAGACAATCGGACTAAAACATTCGGCAAGCGAATTGCACATGATATAGCTGCGAGCATGAACTTGCCTACCTTTGTTTTCTCTCCTTGCTGTGATACACAAAAAAGCCCTTCCACGCTATCAGATGTTACATACAACGAGCCGTTGGTTTGCAGGATTCGAAGGACCATGGGGAAGACCGAACGTAAGATCTTTCTCCTTTTATTAGGAACAGGAAAGAAATATACAAACATCGGATTATCAATAAACGAATCAGTTAAGACTTCACTTGCTTTTTTGAGGTGTTTTTTTTGTAGTTTTTTCAAGTGATCATACATGAAGCAAACAACTCCCTCCGATGATGTTACACATCGATCTGCGAATAGACGTAGTACCATTAACATGAAGTATCATTTAATGGGAATTCGCGAACTTATATGTTAAGTTATGTGAATATTCTAAAAAGGTGGTTGAAAGATGGTTAACTATGATGGAAAAGTATTTGTTTCTGTTCAAAACTCTTCAAACGGTGAAGTATCCTCACTAACAACTTTTCACTACAAACAAGAAGGAAACATTGTAACAGCTTCATACACAGGCGGAGAAATCTTAAAAGGTACATTAATCGGAATTGTAAATGAAGATGGCAGCTTGAATTTCAGATACAATCATGTGAACACCTCTGATGAAATAAGAGGTGGAGCCTGTATATCTCAACCTGAAATCCTGAATGATGGAAGAATTAGGCTGTAAGAAAAATGGAGATGGGTTGAAGGCAGTTCTGGAGAATCAATAATTGAAGAAGTGAAATAGTAATCTCTCCTAAAATGTTCTGAAAGCACCGTACTGACTGGGTTTTCTCCTTATATTCACATCTAACAAACGGACTGAATTTCGGGAAAATAAAGAAATTTGTTGAAAATAGTGATCCAAACTAAAAAACCTCCCGTTATCTAGATAAGAAAGTTAGCTAACTTTAAAAATTTCTAGAGACAAGGGAGAGAACTTATCATGAACTTGAAAAAACTAATCGTACCTGCATTGAGCGTATCCTTATTGATTCCTACAGCTGGAAATGTACAAGCAGCTGAGAAACCAACTGTTAATACACCAGCTTCTCAGTTGAGAGCGGACTTGGATTATCTTTTATCTGAGCACTTTGTCTTAGCTGTTACGGCTATGACTAAATCTTACGATGGAGCGAAAGATGCTGAAGCAGCGAACAAGGCTCTAGATCAGAACGCACTTGAAATGACACCTGCTATTGCATCTGTATACGGTGAAGAAGGAGCGGCTGAATTCGAGAGAATCTTTAGAGAACACAATAACTACACAGATGATCTTGTAAACGCAGCAAAAGAAAAAGATGAAAATGCTCGTGCAGATGCCGAAAAAGAAGTAGCAGAATTTGTTGAAGAATTCTCCACTTTCCTTAGTACGGCAACGGAAGGTAAACTTCCAAAAGATGCTGCAGCAGAAGCAGTTAAAGTACATGAAGCTCAAGTATTAGAAGTGTTTGATAATTACGTAGAAGGCGACTATAAAGAAGCAAACGAAACATTCCGTGAAGGTTATAAACACATGTACGTAATCAGTGATGCTTTATCAGGAGCAATCACTACACAAATGCCTGAGAAATTCGAAAACACGAAATCTGATACACCAGCAGCAGATCTACGTTCAGCACTAAACAGCTTAGCTGCCGAACACTTTGCATTAGCTGCGACAGGCATGCAAAAAGGATTTGATCAGAAGAAAGACTATGATTTTGTAAGCTGGGCTGAAGATGCTCATACAGCTGATTTCAAAGCAGCTATCGCTTCTATATATGGTGAAGAAGGAGCAGCACAGTTTGAAAAAGTATGGCAAGGAAACCATATTAATGCACAATCTGAAATCGTTGCAGCAACACTAGAAGGTGATGAGGCAAAAGCAAAAGATGCAAAAGCTAAGCTTGATCAGTTTGCAATGGATTTCGGAGCATTCTTAGGAGCGGCAACGGCTGAGAACCTGCCAGCTTCTGATGCTGAAAAAGCGATTAAAGCACACGAAGACCTAGTAAGACAAACATTTGATCAATACGTTGCAGGAGATTACGATGCTTCATATGCATCATTCCGTGAAGGTTACAAATACATGTTTGGTGTAGGTCAAGCATTGGGTGGTGCGATTGTAACTCAAATGCCAGACAAGTTTGCTGGTAGTGAAATGCCTTCAGATATGCCGAAGACAGGATTTGGTGGAGCGAGTGATTCTACATCTGCTTCTGCAATTGCTCTAACTGGTCTTGGCTCACTATTAGCTGTGTCAGCACTATTCTTATTCAGAAGAAAGTCAACTAATCAGTAATTAAAACATATATGGAGAGGGGGAAACCTCTCTTCTTTTTTTATAAAAGAGGTGTAATGATCACATGAAAAAAATCATCTTTCTTTCCATCAGCAGTCTGCTTTGTTTTGTCCTGGCAGCTTACAATTACGGAATCTTTCCATCTCAAGCTTCTTCTCTACAAGAGAAATCTAAAGGAGAGCGTATTGAATCCAACCTGGAGAATGTAACACAAACACCTGATACAACTAAGAGCCCTTTAACAAAAGAGTTCACACTTTTAAAGTCCGAAGTAAAAAAGCTGACTGAAGCTCAAGCAAGAGAGTCTGCGGAAATGAGAGGCATTGTTCCAGTTCGCATTGAGATTCCCGCAATCAATGTTAAAGCACCTATTGAGCAGGTAGGTATTTTAGAAAACGGACAGATGGGTGTTCCAGAAGATACGAATAGTGTAGGGTGGTTTGAACCAGGTGCAAAACCTGGTGGAAGAGGTAGCTCAGTTTTGGCAGGACATGTGGATAGTAAAACGGGGCCAGCTATTTTCTTTGATCTCAAGAAATTAAAGCAGGGTGATGAGATCATTATTACCGATAAAAATGGGGCAGCACTTACGTTTGTGGTAAAAAAACAAAAAAGCTATCAGAGAAACTCAGCCCCTATCAATGAGATCTTCCAAACTACTAGTGGGCAGAATCTGAATCTAATTACTTGTTCTGGCGTTTTTGATCGAACAGAAGGAACACACGAAGAAAGACTTGTTGTATTTGCTGAATTAAAGAAAGAAAACGTTGAAAAACCTGTTACACCGCCTGAAGCTCCTGAAAATGTGGAGGTTAACGGAAGTTTTGTAACCTGGCATGCTGTTCGAAAGGATAACATCGTTGGTTATCGCATTTATAGAAGTGAACAAAAAGATGGGAAGTTCGAACAAGTTGGAAGCATCTCTGCTCATGAAAGAAAGAATTTCACAGATGAAAATGCAGAGAATTACTATTATTATGTTACATCCATTGATACTTTAGGAAAAGAATCGAAACCTTCTGCAATTGCTAAGGTAGAATAGCGCCACATTAAAAGTACTGCAAATTAAGCAGTGCTTTTTGTTTTAGGAAAAAGTGCAGTGGTTGTAACGTTCAAGAATTATTATCATTGACTCGTGTGATGAAGTGATGATATTATGTAAAAATTAAATCGTAATAATTACGATTTAAAATAATGTGTATGGAGGTTCTAGTGAAAGAGAGATTTCAATTATTACTATCTTTGAAAGTCACTGAGTATGAGATTAATGAACTTTCAAAGTTTGCCAAAGAATGTGATGAGTGTTATGAGCTATTAAAAGTAAAACTGGATAGTCTTCATCATTTTATGACAGATCCTACTAACCTGCACCGATGGCGAGAGTGGGGTGAAGATAAGGACATAGTGTCTTTATCTGAAAAGCTGCGGGAAGCTTCCGTACAAGCTCTTTGTGAGATGGAAAAATATCAGAGTTTGCGAACATGTAATCATCAATTGAATGCAAGTGAATACATAACTACACTTTCACAAACGGTGAAACAAGAATTAGATGAATTACATATTAACGAGAATTCAAAGGTGTTATTTATAGGTTCAGGAGCGTTTCCCATTTCTGCCCTCACTATCGCCAGTGAGAAAAATGCTGAAGTTCATTGTATAGACATTGATGAAGAAGCGGTCGAGATGGGAAGAAAAGTCTCTGAGATTACAGGCCTACAAGAAAATGTTAGATTCTCTAAAGCTATTCGAAACGACGTACACTTTGCCAAAAAGACTACTCATGTCTTAATCGCTTCTCTAGTCAGAAATAAACGGGAAGTACTGAATGAACTAAAGGATATATTACAGCCTCATACAAAAGTGATTCTTAGATACGGAAACGGTTTAAAATCAATTTTTAACTATCCGTTAGAAATGAACCTAACGAAAGACTGGGAACTGCAGAGCGTTAAACGAACAGACGGTATCTATGACACGATGGTCTTAGAGAAAATGAATGTATGATGTAATGAAGGAAGTGAGTGAAATTGTGAATGATATAAGGCCAAGTAACTTAGGGAATACCCTAATCGCAGGCGCTGGGCCAGCTGCTATACAGACAGCCGTACAACTATATTCAGGTTTTAGTGAAAGAATAGGGCTGTATAACCGTCCTGGTGTACATGCGCAACGTATAAAAAAGGAACTGATTCATAATAATTTTGAAGTTAGTCTGACTATTCAAGGTAAAGAAACGGAATTAACTGCAAAGATTGATTGTTTTTTTGATGACGTATCTCAATTATCTGATGAATGGGATACGGTTATTCTTGCAACTCCCTGTACGAGCTATGTAGACGTAATAGAGTCACTTCAGACTGCAGAGTTAAAGCGCGTAAGAACCATAGTTCTGCTAGCTCCAAACATCGGTTCAAACGATCTCGTGAAAAACTTGCTGTTACAAGAAACAATTGAAGTGATCAGTATGTCAACTTATTATGCTGCTACTAAATTTCATGCTGATTCTGCAGTCACTGCTCATACGAAAGCATTTAAAAAACGAATTTACTTAGGTTCTTCAAAAAGCAAAAGCCGTATGGTAAATACACTGCAAGAATTTTTAAAATCTATGGATATCGATGGGGAAATCGTCGGTCAACCTCTCGATGCAGAATGCAGAAATATAACAACATATGTGCATTCAGCTTTCTTCTTAAATAGATTTACTTTAGATGAAATATTCAGCCTTCATATGAATGGTAAGAAGTATATGTATAAGTTGTTTCCTGAAGGTCCTATCACACCACAAAGAATAAAAATAATGGTGCGGCTCTGGAAAGAAATTTCTACATTAATGAATGAATTAGGAGCAAAACCGATCAATTTATTGCCTTTTTTAAATGACGATAATTATCCAGTTCCAACAGAATGCATCCAAAGAGAGGACATTGATAATTTTTCAGAATATGAGGAAGTCAAACAGGAGTATCTGCTCTATATACGCTATGCTTCTATTCTCATCGACCCATTTTCAAAGCCTGATCATGAAGGAAGATATTTTGAATTCTCAGCAGTTCCCTTTATAAAAGCAGAAGAAGAAGATAAGGGAGTGTGGTCTATTCCTAGGATACCGTTTGAAGACTATCAAAAATTAATCGTGATCTATGGACTTGCAGAGAATTCAGGAATCCCAATGCCTGAGATGAAAAGACTCATCAAAAATTTCGAATCAGAGTGTAAGCAGATTGAAACCCTGTTAGGAATAAAAGAGTCATTAATTGAAGCCAGAAGAGAATCATCATTGCGAGAAGTAACAAACATCATGAAGGAAAGAAAGAGGCGATTACAATGAAGAACGGTGTTTGGCTCGCTATCCTATCTTCCTTTATTTTCAGTATTATGAACGCTCTCGTTAAGGCAGTAAGTTTAACGATCCCTTATTCAGAAAGTGTATTTTTTAGAAGTTTAATAGGAACCATCATCATTTTTATTATTATGAAAAAGAAAAAGGTCGCCTTTTCAAAAACCGGTGTACCGATGCTTATGGTTCGCGGAGTCTTTGGAGCGTTATATCTATTAGCCTATTTTTATACAATCGCAAAAATTCCGTTAGCAGATGCTAGTATTCTGGCTCATCTGTCTCCTATTTTTGCAGTAGTATTAGCAGGTTTGTTTTTAAAAGAAAAGGTGCCGAAAACTCTGTTCTACATTCTTCCTGTCGTGTTAGCAGGAGCATTCATGCTGATCAAACCACAGGAGTTCTCTTCCTATTCCATGTATGCCCTAATCGCTATAGGAAGTGCATTCTTTGCAGCGTGTGCAGCAACTTCTATCCGTTATCTAAGCAGCAGACATCATGCTTATGAGATCGTATTCTATTTTCTTGCTACAGCAACATTGGTTAGTATACCTTTAATGTGGAACCAATTTGTTATACCATCACCGTTAGAGCTGTTCTACCTGATCTGTATTGGAGTTGTTTCTTTGGTGGGACAGCTGTTTTTAACAAGTGCTTTCACGCATGAAAATGTCATTGTTGTAGAGGTGACCCGTTACATTGGGATCGTATTTAATGCCTTTTGGGGCTTTCTATTCTGGTCAGAGATTCCAGATGGTCAAACGATTCTAGGAGGTATGTTAATTATTGCTTCATGCATCTTCTTATCTCGTAGACGATCACTAGAAGCAAAGGTAGATAAACTAAGGTTAAATAAAGTAGCGATGAATACAAATGCTAAAAGGTAAGAGAAAACGCTCGGTTAAGAGCGTTTTCTTTTGTTAACTTGCCATCTTTTCTTGATTTGAGTTAAGTGATTTTCTTCTAAACACATACGTTGCACTTATCAATATATAAATGCCTAGAGTTACACTAGTGATCATAACCGAAGTTGTGAGTACAATTCCGATCAGTATTGCAAATAAAGATAGAATTGCAATCCAAGTAGTATAAGGAAACCATCTCACATAATAGCCGGAAAGCTGTTCATTCTTATTTCGTGACTTTAAATGTGCAAAGGCAATGATTAACCATATAAACAATACGGTGTAGCCAAGTGATCCCATAAGATAGTTAAAGGTCTTGCCGCCTGCAAAAATAGAAATCAGTACACCTGCATACAGGGAAGCTGTACACATTAAAATGGCGATAAAAGGAACTTTCTTAGATGAAAGTCGAGCAAAGATATGAGGGACACGACCGTCAACGGCTTGTGTATACAACACCCGCGATGAGCCATATAGCCCTGAGTTCATGGATGAGATGATAGCAAGCAGAATCACACCATTCATCACATGATCTGCACCAGGAATTCCAATCATCTGAAACACCATGACAAAAGGACTTACATTCACGCCGTTTACTTGGTCCCAAGGAATTAAGCCAACAATGATAAAGAATGGAAACAAGTAGAAGGCTATGATACGAGTTAATGTACTGCGAACAGCTTTTGGAACTACTTTTTCTGGATTCTTCGTTTCAGCTAAGGTTACCCCGATAATCTCCGTTCCACCATATGAATAGATAACGACTAACATAGCTGTCATAAGACCGGCTGAACCGTTCGGGAAAAATCCACCTTGATCGGTTAAGTTCGTGAAACTCGGTGCAACATGGTCGCCAAACGATACGAATAACAGCAAAAGTCCTGAAAGAATAAAAATGACGATCACACTGATCTTAATTAGTGCTAACCAATACTCCGTCTCAGCAAATATTTTAACAGATAACAAATTTACAATGGTGACGGCGATTGAAACCAAAAAGGCTAACATCCAAATAGGCGTATCTGGGAACCAGTACTGAAGGAAAATTGCTGCCACTACAGCTTCTGCCGCAATGTTTAACACCCACATCTTCCAATAGATCCAATCTAGAAAATAAGCGGGGAACAATCCTAAAACTGATTGGACAAGGTCGCGGAACGTTCGGGCGCCACTGTTTTGAACGGCCATTTCTGCTAAACCCTGCATTACAAATAATAAGATGATGCCACCGATTAAATAGGCTAAAACAACCGAAGGTCCTGCTGTATCAATAGCGGCACTGCTGCCTTTAAAAAGGCCGGCTCCTATACTGCCACCAAGAGCCATCATCATGATATGACGAGAAGTCATCGTTCGTTGTAAGTTCTCTGTGCTTTTTTTCATCTTCATAACCTCTCCTAAGTGATGTTAGATTCTATAAAACAAATAAAAAAAAGGCTTATCATCTCTAATCTCAGTTGTGAGAAAAGAGACGATAAGCCTTTGGCTGACCGCGGTACCACTCTTGTTGATTCGTCATAGAATCCTGCTTGTAGAACCTGTTAACGAAGGTTAGTCGTCAAAACATAGAGAACGCGTTCTTTTTGTCTTGCTGCTCCAGGGCGAGTTCAAAGTTTTCATAGACTGCGTTCCACCAACCCGCAGCTCTCTATACTACAAAATGACTTTTACTACTCCCGTTCGTTGCTTTTATCAAAATGATTATTCAGAATAATATGGATTACTATAAAGGCTGTATCTTGAGCTTGTCAACACATAAATTTTAAATGAAACAGCATAAGGCAGTATGGAAACGGTATCATTTATTCACTTTCTAAAGTTATTTCACGCTGTTCTTAACATGTCATGAGGTGAAAAATGATAGATAAAAAAAGGGTGCAGAAGGCTTTGAAATCCCCCCCGCACCGCAATTTACTTCTTTATTGCCAGCTTTTGAAAATAATATTTTCCTACATGGTTCACTTGCGCATTAAAATCATTTCTTCCGTTTTCTTTAAACGAAGGACCACAGCTAGAAGAAGTTACTTGAATAACGGAATACTTAATATCTTCACCGTTTCTGCCAGAAAAACCACCGTTCGATCCAAGACTGATACACTGGTCATTGATTTCTGTTCGTTTTCCGTTTTTATCAACATAATAATATTTATCATTTACAACCCCATAGATCATGTCCTTCGTTGAGGTGAATGAAACACCATACTGACTGATCTCCGTATCTTTTAGTACATCCAACGTTTTTTCTTTAACAGGAATAACCGTATAATCATCTTCTTTTTTTAACGGTGGTTCGTCAGGCATGTTATAGAACGTGAAGATAGAGCCCTCAAAACCTTCGGGAATCAAAAAGATATTGTTCGTAGTCTCTTGTTTATTAAAACCACAGCCTGCCAAGAACAGTATGGATATCGCGACAATCATATATTTTTTCAATTGCATTCACTCTTTCAATTCATTTTCTTTATTGTATCATTGTATCCAAAATTCCAATAACAACTAACAAGCTTTCCACAGAATTGTAACGAGTTAAACAAATTTTTCCAAAAAACATTCTTAATTATTCCTAGTTTTTGTATAATGAAAAAGATACATCAGAAAATGGGGGATATAAATAATGTCGACATTGTTCCAAAGCAACACAATAGTGAAAGGAACCGAATTGTTAGCACTCTTAACTTCCATAAATAACAAAGAAAAGACATGGGAAGATGTAAATCTAGAAGTTGTTCTAGACGCAATGGTCCTACATATTGGGTCACCAAATAGTGATTTACGAGAGATGGTTTACCGATCGTTTTATATGTCAATTATCCACGATCAGCTCGACTACGAGACATTAAAAAAACTTCTAGATTATAGTTTAAAGCACCTTTTATTTAAAGGAATCGGCGAAAGTGGGACAGATTCAGTTTTCACACGAGCTTTCACAACGATATTGATAGCTGTTATCATCAATAAAGATATCGATGTGGACTTTCTTCCAAAAGAAACACTTGCTGAAGTAAAAAATGAAATCATGAAGTACATAGAATTAGAGCAGGATGTTAGAGGTTATGTACCAGTGAAGGGTTGGGCACACAGCATTGCTCATGTGGCAGACACGTGCGAAGAACTGATTAAGAGTGAAAAAATGGATGAAGATGAATACTTTTCTATCATTGAAGTGCTTTTGAAAAAATATTGTACGACTCCGACTGGATTTTTGCATGGAGAAGATGATCGCGTTGTTATAGCTGTTCTTGCTATGCTCAAAAAAGAGGTAGGGTTAGAAGAATTAAAGCTATTTGTTGAAGGTATTCCCGGCCGTTTAAAAACTCAAAAAGAAGAATTGTCATCTGAAAAGTATTGGTTTGTTATGGCTAACTGTAAGTCTTTATTAAAAAGCCTCTTTATAGAGATTAGTGATGATCCGCTATGTGATTCACTACAACAAACAATTCGAACAAGCTTATCACAAATTTAAAGAAGCTAAAGGAGGCAGGCTTTTGGTTAAGAGCACTGAGCCTCCTTTTGTTATGCTAAATCGCCGTGCTCTGTCCCCCATTCATGCATCTGCTTTAAGATGGGCAGTAGAGTTGCGCCAAATGCAGTCAATGTATACTCTACTTTTGGTGGAACCGTGTTGTATGATTTACGATTAATAAAGCCTTCTTCTTCTAATTCCTTTAATTGCTGAGAAAGGACTTTATGTGTCACACCTGGCAGCAGACTTCTTAATTCGTTGTACCGCAATGTGCCATCCACAGCTAAGTGCCATAGAACAACCGTTTTCCATTTACCACCGATCTTTTGCAATGTATATTCAATCGAGCATTTTAATTTTCCGTCATCATGTGTTGAAATCTTCATGAGCATAACCGTCCTTTCTTACCTTAAGGATAGTATGTCACTTTAAAGTGCGTTCTTACATACGCGAAGTATGTCTGGGTATAATGATTCCTGTAAACAACAATAAAAGGAGGAATACAATTATGCCAATCTATCCAAGAACATTCTCTCATATTGGTTTATCCGTGCCAAATTTAGAAGAAGCCATAAAATTTTATACAGAGGTATTCGGGTGGTACGTTATTATGGAGCCTTCTGATGTTGAGAATGACGATACACCAATCGGACAAATGTGCCGTGATGTATTCGGTGATGACTGGGAAACTTTCCGAATTGCTCATCTAGCTACAGGTGACAAGATCGGAGTTGAACTGTTCGAGTTTCCTCATAACGAAAAGCCGGAAAACAATTTCGAGTACTGGAAGACAGGTTTGTTCCACTTTTGTATCCAAGACCCTGACATCGAAGGGATCGTTGAGAAAATTAAAGCGTATGGCGGCAAGCAGCGCATGCCGATTCGTGAGTATTATCCGAACGAAAAACCTTATAAAATGGTATATGTAGAAGATCCGTTCGGCAACATTTTTGAAATTTATACGCATAGTTATGAGCTTACCTATTCTCAAGGAGCTTATTAATATACAAGAGAACCGCTGACTATTTTTGTTCAGCGGTTTTTCATTGCACAGAAAATCAAAGAAAAGAAAAGACTACTAATTATTTTTTTACTTCTGTAAGCTTGATTTAATGAGATTACGTAATGGAGTGAAGAAAATGACAAAGAAATTTAAGGTAGATCTGCCTAAAATTCAGGGAGATTTAGAAGAGGCAAGATTTCGGGATGTATATTTGGAGGAAGATCCTTATCTTCACGACTGCTCGATAACGGGAGCTTTTTTAGAGAATGAAGAAATAGACAAACTGATTCTATCCAAAGTGAAATTTAATAATGTGACATTAATCCACTCCAGTTTTTATAAAGTGGACATGACCGATGTTGTATTTGAAAACTGTGATCTTTCCAACACAAATTTTAAAGAAGGTATCCTTTATCGCGTTCATTTTAAAGAATGTAAGCTGATGGGTGTTGACTTCGAAAAAGCGAATCTTAGAAATGTGATGTTTGAAAACTGTATGTTAGACATGAGTGAGTTTGTAGAAACAGATCTTAAGCCCGTTTTGTTCGATCAATCATCGCTCAAGCAGGCAAACTTTTATGAAACAAAGCTAAATGCAGTAAAATTTGAATCGTGTAATATTGAGGGAATTGACTTTACAGAAACATCCTTAAACGGGATCGATATTAGTACATGTAAATTCAATACTATTCATGTAGACCTCACAAGTTTAAAAGGATGTACCGTATCACGAGAGCAAGCAATCGTGTTTTCTACATTGTTAGGATTACAAGTAAAAGAAGATTAAATAATACACTTAACTACAAATTGGATAATTATGTTAATATTAGTGTAGGCACTATTTCATGACTTCATAGATTTAAATCATTTTCCATTAGGAGAGATGAAATGAAGGAGAACCTTACATTAGCTTGGATTGCTGCGTTATTTGCTCTTGTAGGACAGTTGTTGTTCTTTATAATCATCGCGATTTATACCGGTGAATGGCGCTTCGTGATGTGGAGTTTCATCGTGAGTATGAGCGTTGGGATTCCTAGTATGATCCACGTTTGGCAGGCACAAAAACGTACGAATCTAAACAAAAATTAATAAAGCTCATTTCCCATCTAAAGGGAAATGAGTTTTTTCGTTTTATTCTCTTTAACAAATGAAAAAGAAGGTACAATCCTCCTTTAAGCGGAATATGAAAAGAAGATGATAATAGGGAGCTGGTTTTTAATGAGTGGGATTTGAAGCTTTAAGGAATTTTTATCAGAAGAGGGATGAAGAACTGCCGTTTCAACGAAATAAAATAATGAGAACCATAGAACAAGACCTAGTGGCAGATAAAAATGTTATAGCGGTTTTTTATGGCGGGTCGATCGGAAAAGAAAGCACAGATCTATATTCAGATATTGATCTTCGTGTTGTCGTGCGAGACGCAGTTTTTGAGAAGTTTCGAGAGAATAAAAAGAAAAGAGCGGCCAATTGGGGAAAAGTTCTTTTCAATGAAGATTTTCCTTGGACAAACTATTCTATCGCTCATTATGACTCGTTTATTAAAGTGGATACTTTCTATTACAAGAAGAAAGATCTTCAGCCTTCTATATGGATGCAGCATTTAAAAATAGTTTACGACCCTGAAGGTCATGTAAACTCCATAAGGCAACAATCACTTCAGCTATCTTATTTACCATCAAAAGAAGAAGTAGAAATCTGGCGTACTAAATTCTTCGCATACGTTCATGAGTTCTATAGACGAATCATGCGAAGTGAACTTTCATACGCAAAACAATGCTTAGAAAATGTGATCTATTCTATGGTGTCTGGATGGTATATGAACGCAGGTCTGCAGCCGAATACATTTGGTGATTGGTCGAAGGTTGAAGGAATGAGGAGTACACTAGCTGAATGGCAGCGCATGCTCCTATCTGAATGGCGCTACAAATCTAACGAAGAAGACATGTTACGAGTCTTAAAAAACATCTTACCTGAATTTCAAATATTACATAAAGAGTTATGTGAAGTTGTCGAAATTACGTATGACCAGAATTGGGAAGAAGATATCTTCAAAAAGGTTCTATTCAATTGTTAACCGTGGATGAGGTGATGAGTATATGGAGTATGGAGCATCAGGGCTGGCATTAATGGGGTTATTTACATTTTTAGTACCAATAGCTGTAGGAATCTTTGTCTTGGTCATGCTATATCAAATAAATCAATCGCTAAAAAGAATAGCGGATCGACTAGATGAGAAATAATCATGAAACAAAAGATAGCTGTCACTTTGTTGACAGCTATCTTTATTTATATCGCTTTTCTATGATTATCCTCTAAAGAAGTATGTTTTTTGAATTTAGGTATCTTTAAGTAGACGACCAAGCGTACAAGATATTCAATGGGACCGATGGGCAGATGCTTTAAATAAATGGAACTAAGGAATGCTTGAGCTCCAAAGATGATAACACCTACTACTGTAGCCAGAATTACACCAAGATCACCAAACCATCCTAAACCATAGCCGTAAAAAAGAAATGTACAAATCATCGATTGCATTAAATAATTTGTTAATGATAGTTTTCCCATACTTTCAAAACCACTTAAAAAACCTTTGAACTTCTGATGGTTGTACAGGTAAACGAACAGACTGATATAACCGATCGCAAGCATACTTCCTCCGATCATACTCATATCTAAACGATAATCCCACTGCTTGCTGAGTAGAGGGGTAGCTTTTAGTACGAGTCCCATTGGGATAAGCAAACCACTTAGGATTGTAAACTGTTTGATCTTAGAAGACGTGTTTTGCAGCCATTTCCGATGTGCTGCATACATACCAATCAGAAACATCGGGCTAAGAACAAAAGGAGTTAATAATAACATGAAGGCGGCTTCACCACCACTCATATCAAGCATTTCGTCATCAAGACTGTGTGCTCTTATTTCTGAGTACGTTCCTGATTCATAGATTTCTTGTGTTTGTTTCATGTATAAATCTATCTTGTCAGCACGAATCATTTTGATTTCTTCTGCCTCAAACAGGGAGCCAATGAAGAGAAGAGAGAATAGTAGAGTAGCCCAAATCAATAGTGTTTTTGGTTTGCGATTTACCATGACCAAAAGCAGAAGACCCATAAGCCCATATACAAAAAGAATATCTCCTTCCCATAAATACGTACTATGCAAGATCCCAAGAGTCATCAGTAAAGCAAATCTTCTGAACAGATGCCACTTTACACGTTTGTTTCTTTCCTTTAATTTGTTGCGCATTAGAATAAGTGAGTACCCAAAAATGAACATGAAAATCGGAAGAAATGCGCCCTCAATCACAACTTTTGTAAAGTAATAAGCATACGTATCAACGGTCGATAACTTGTAATATTGAATTTCGTCCTTTCCAAAGATCCCAAACTGAAAAATGAGTAGATTTGCCAAAAGAATTCCTAATAAGCTAAATCCCCTGATACCATCGATGATGTTAATTCTCTGTTTAACCATAATTTTAACAATCCCCTTTATCTACATAATTACCAATACCTAACAAATACGTCGACGACATAACTATAACAGCGTATTTTGTAAAATTCAACAAATATTTATTGTTTTACAATAAAAAAATAATGATTATTGAGATTTTCTCCTTCTTTTGTGGTATGTTGAATTTATGAAATTATAGATGAGGAGCAGAAAGATGAAGTGGAAAATTTTTTATAAATATGGAGCGAAATTATGCTCAGTTCTTTTTTATGTGATTGGTTGTCTTAGTATCTTTAATTTGGTGTATCACTTGTCCTATCTAATAAGTCCAACAGGAGAATTAGCAAAGTCTTTCGGTACTTTTGAGCCTGTTTACAGCAACTTAACGTTAGTTTTTGATCAGCAACCTTTACTTTACAAGGATGAAGAATTCATCATCCTTTCACTCGCTGCCTCAATCATTATGTTTGTGTTCGCATTAATTTTCCTACGACTCATGAGGAAATTGTTACAGAATTTACATCAAGAAAGTTTATTTATGATGGAGAACGTTAAGGTTTTATTCAAGATGGGTATCACCATTCTTGTACTTGGGTCAGCTTTTACCTTTATGGACGAGCTTTTAATGACAAAAGCACTCAAGGAAATTGATGTAACGAACGCTTCTGTAACATATACAGGATTAGCTTATGTTGATACGTTTTTTACAGGGATTTTCGTAATGATTCTAGCCTCTGCACTAAAGGTTGCCGTAGAGGCAGTAGAAGAAAATAAACACACAATCTAAAGGTGGAGTAGGGATTGCAATGATTAGAATAAAATTAGATGTTATGATGGCACAGCGAAAAATGTCATTGAACCGATTGTCTGAACTGGTTGATATCACCCCTGCTAATCTTTCTGTACTTAAAAATGAAAAAGGAAAAGCGATTCGTTTTTCAACACTTGATGCATTGTGTAAAGTACTAGAATGTCAGCCAGGGGATCTCATCGAATATATTGAAGACTAGAATAGAGGGAGAGAGGATTTTTACATGAAAAAAGTAGCTGTTTGCTGGAGTGGCGGGAAAGATAGCTGCTTAGCATTATACCGTTTGCTTCAAGAAAAACATGAAGTTGTTTGTTTACTATCCATGGTTTCTGAAGAGGATGCACGGAATCATGCCCATGGTATTCCACTAGATATCTTACAATTACAAGCTGATGCAATCGGTCTTCCGTTAATTATGGTGAATTCCGCTGGGGAGTATGAAGTTTCTTTAATCGCGTCTTTAACTTCTATAAAAGAACAGTTTGGGATAGATGCCATCGCATTCGGCAGTTTGTATATGGAGGAAGATCGGAAATGGAATGAACAGGTTGCGGAAAAAGCAGGTCTAGATGCTCTTTTTCCAGTCTGGATCTTAGAAGAACAAGCCTCTAAACTATTGGAAGAATTTATTTCATTAGGTTTTCAGTCGATTGTTTGCCGAGCTTCAGCAGATGCCTTAGATTCTTCTTGGACAGGTCGCGTGTTGAATACAAGTTTTTGTGAGGATATTGGAGTAACAAGTTCTTGTCCAATGGGTGAACATGGAGAATATCATACATTTGTTGTAGACGGACCGATCTTCGGAAAAAGGCTTGAGATTGTTCACTCAGATGTTATCTTAAATTCAGGGTTATGGTCCCTCGACATACATTCATGCAGGTTCATAGATAAGGATACGGAGGCTGTTATGAAATGAACATTCACTTTAGAAAGATGTTAAAACCAGAAGAAAACGTAGTGGAAGCTTTAAATCGTTGGGAGAACGACACGAAGCTGGTTCCTTTAACTCGACCGAATAAAGACAAAGTAGAGCTTGAAAGTAAACGTATCATCACGATGGAAGACTTGTATCAACGTTTAGAGTTTCACGAGATTTATTTGATTTTTGTAGATGATCAGTTAGTAGGTGAGATGAACTATATGGTCGATCCTCCTCACCTTTTTAAGAGAATGGATGGAACGGCATGGTTAGGTATTACGATAGGTGAATCGGTTGGAAGAGGTAAAGGAATTGGTTACCAAGCGCTATCATACTTAGAAAATGAAATGAAAAGAAATGGTTTGAAACGAATCGAGCTTGGGGTGTTTGAATTTAATGCCAATGCACAACAACTTTACCAAAAACTAGGATACTCAGAAATTGGTAGAGTCGAGGCATTCACGTATTATCAAGATCGAATGTGGGCGGACATTCGAATGGAGAAGATGTTGAAATAATAATAATCACCCAAAACTGTCCAATAGGGCAGCTTTTTTAGTTTAAAGGGATTTTTTGGATTTTTATTGAATTGAGATAGCAATAGAAATAGAAATAGGTTGGTTATCTGAAAGATCTGGATTAAATAAGAATAGTATGGAGCTGTTGTGATGAATATAAAACAAGAAAAACCACAAGTAATGGTAGTAGGTACATTTCACATGAGGTATACGCCGGATCTTCAACGAATGGAGTTTGATGATCTGCTAGCTGAATCAAGACAACTAGAAATTCAAAAAGTAGTGGAACAATTAAAGAAATTTAAGCCAACAAAGGTTGCGCTAGAGGTAGTAAAGAGTGAAGAAAATAAACTGAATCAAGAATTTAATCAATATAAAGAGGGTCAACTGAATCTTGCAATTGATGAAGTTCAACAGCTTGGGTTCCGAATAGCTTCAGATCTTCAACATGAAAAAGTATATGCTGTGGATTGGATGGAATCGGTAGGGAATAGAGGATTGGGTGAGGTTTTTGAGTGGGCTGAAAAGAATCAACCGGAGTTCATTCGTTATATAAATGAAAACTATCGTTCAAATCATGAACTTTCAATAGGGAAGAAGAGTGTATATGATATCATCAGATCACAAAATCATGAGTCATTTATCGAGAAACAGCATGAGATGTATATGGCGATAGCACGAATTGGTTCTAATGAAGAATATATTGGCATCGATTGGATCAGATGGTGGTATCAACGAAATCTAATTCTTTATTACAATTTAGCTCAGATTACATCGATATCAGATCGTACCTTATTAATTATCGGTGCGGCTCATGTACACCTAGTTACTCAATTTTTAAAGGAGAGTAACTCGTTTAGTGTTGTAAATCCTTTAGATTATCTTACATAATGATGTGTATAATCACCTTTTATTTTTTTTCTCAATCCATGAAATCGTTAAGAATACGATAAGAGAAGCTACTATAATGAAGGCTGCGGTGTTAGAAATATAATTAAAATCTAATTCATGAACTATTTTGGATTCTTCACCATAATAGTTTAGAAATTCCATTGTTTGGTTCTCATAGTCTAATAGAAAATAAGAAAAAACACTTCCTATAACTACCCCAAGAATTAGTGAGAGCAATGTTTTACTCATAGAACTTAGCACTCCCATTCAGATGTTTTTTAACGAGTAATTTATGTATTATTGTACCATTATATTCCATTAAGGAGGAGCTTATGAATTCAGGTGCCGTGTTCGGGATCGTATTGACTTTAAGTCTTTTTGTGTTTAACTATTTTCCTTATACTCTGAGGGAAAAGTACAGAGTACCTTATTGGGTTTCAGGTATCATCATTTGTTTGTTAGGACCATTGGATACAAATAAGGAGTTAGGAATTATGAAAGTCCACATTTTAACTATTTTATTGGGATTACTGTTCGGTCTCATTGTGGGAAGTTCTTATGATCAACAAGGCATTTGCATAATGTTAGGTGGCATTCTCGGCGTGTTTATTTCCATATGCTTACAACTGTATCGTATTCAGAGATATTTATCAAAAAGATGTATTAATCATCCAGAATAAATTTAGGAGTACAAAAAAATCATGGAAAACATTTTACAAGAAGTAAGTAATCGTATAAAAAGAGTAAAGCATCCATGGATAATAGGAATCTCTGGACACGGAGCTGCAGGAAAAACGACATTTGCTTCTAAACTTATACATATGATTGGGCAGGGAAAACTAAATTCTATTAACACAGATCCTTATATCATCAGTTCTGAGCTAAGAAAACGTACAATAATAGATTACATGTATCAAAATAAAAACCATCAATATAAAATGACAGCCTGTCATCCACTTGCTCATCATACTTGGTCTTTAGAGAGAGACATAAAAATGATAAAAGATGGGCTAGATCTATATACGATTGGGACTCATTTAACAGAGAGTATGTTGGTTTCCTCAAAAAAGCAGATAACAATAGTTGAGGGAATGAGTGTAGCATTTTGTGATCCTGCACTGTTTGATCTTAAGATCTATCTATATACAGATGTTGATACTGAGTTAAGCAGGAGAGGGGTTCGTGATGTTTCGGATCGAGGGACAAACATTGATTTTTTATTACGTTCACACGAGGAACGAAGAATTCAATATGAAGTATTCATGCATCCCAAACATCAGCACTTTGATTATGTTGTAAAGAATTCAAATGAAGAGTATGTGCTGGAAAAAGGGTTATGGCCAAACATAAGTTGAAAACACTGCAAATATCGCAGTGTTTTATTTATTGTTATCATTCGAAATATATTGGTCTGATATAGTGAATTCCTCGTCGATAAGAATATAAGGATGTGTTTTCAATAAGCTTGTCTGAAGATGTTCTGGCATCCTTTCACCTTCATATGCACAAATGAGTGGGAATGCGAGTTCATTTACCGCACCATCCACGATTCTCTCAAGATCCTCGATTAGATGAAGGGGATCTTCCATCGTGCCCCATTCCACATGTGCCCAAGAGCGAAAAGATTGGTTATTATCTACATATGATTTAACCGTTTTAAAAAAGTAATCAATAATTGCAGGCGGATGATAACTGCCGCTTGAATAGTAAAAATCGAAGTTGTTTACATGATGTACAAGATTCATTTGTTCTTGTGTTAAACGAGTGGTGAGCTCTTTATGAACCATTCGATAGATTCGTTCGTTTTCAATAACCACAACGTACTCTCCTAAAGAGGCACCTTCTCGTATATAATTAACAATTTGTTCCGTGTAATTTTTCATTCCATTGTAAGAATAAAGCACATGAACACTTCTTCTTTGTTTAAATAACTCGTTCATATTCATATTCAAATTATCACAACTCTCGGGTATGTATTTCTCCTAGTGTACTAGTTTTAAAGGATTAAAGCTAAGGGAATTATTGTATAAGCTAAAATTATTTGAAATTACGTTCAGATGGCGGTTTTATCACTTTATTTTTGGGCTACTATAAAGAGATGTAGCGATAGAACAATCATTTATATTGACGAATGCAGTATGTTGACCAAAATCATAATATGGATTGAAAAGGAATTGATTATATGAGAGCTGTTCAAGTGACTGGTTATGGAGATGTTAACAAATTAGAAGTTGTTGAAATAGACATTCCAGAGCCAGGAGATAATGAAGTATTGATACAGGTTAAGGCTTGTGGGATCAATAATACTGAAATTTGGATGAGAGAAGGAGCATATGGGAAGGATTCCAAATCTGGTTGGCGTCCAGAAGGGGTTCAATTTCCGAGAATTCCAGGCTCTGATATTACAGGTACAGTTGTGAAAACAGGAAAACAAGTTGCGACTTCTATGATAGGAAAGGATGTAGTTCTATTCCCTTTTACATCAACTGGAGAAGAGGGCTTCGAACATATTTCTGATGATATGTCTTTTATAGGTTCAGAATATGACGGAGGATATGCAGAATACGTAGTGTGGCCAGCTGAGCTGTGTTTTGATATGCCTTTAAAAAGTTTTACAGAAAGCGCAGTTTTCTCAGTGAGCGGTTTAACCGCATGGCACATGGTTGAACAGATACAAATCCAACCGAATGAGACGATTCTTGTAACAGGTGCCAACGGTGGTGTAGGCTCACTGAATGTACAGATTGCAGCCAAAGTTTTTGGTGCTAAAGTAATTGCAGTGGTAGGTGACCTAACGTTAGAGGGAAAACTAAAAGAACTCGGGGCAACTCATGTCTTGTCATATAAATCGAAGGACCTTGCAAATGAGATTCAACAAATAAACGGAGGCCCCATTGACTCTGTGTTAGATGTTGTCGGAGACGCGTTGTTTTCTATTTGTCTCCAAGCATTAAAGAATGGAGGCAAATTCTGTATTTCAGGATCTGCCGGTGGACAGAAAACAGAACTTGATTTTAGAACCTTATATTTAAAGCACATAACACTTTATGGTTCTGTCTTAGGAACAAGGACTGAATTTGTTCGAATGCTTCAAGCGATTTCCAAAGGCAAAATCGTGCCAGTTATAGATCGAGCGTTTCCTCTCCAAGAGGCGAGAGAAGCCCAAACGTACTTTAAAAAAGCTGGTAAGCTAGGGAAGATCGTATTAATTCCTTAGTTCATATTTCACACCAGAAGTGAAGAATGGGCTGCCCAAATTAAGTGTTCTTAATTTTAGGCAGCCTTTGTCATTTAACTGGTTATTTTTACTTGATCCTCTATAGCATGATCTTCAATCTGCAAACAGGTACGTAGTAAGTAATATATTCCTGGAACGGCAATAATCACTCCAATAAGAAGGTAAGTCATGCGCGTACTCATTCCTAAGAAACTGGAAGAAGCAAATAAAATTCCGAGTGGCATGGTTATACGGAGAAAAAGTAACCTTACCGCGCTTAATTGTGTTAAGCGTTCTCTAGGGGCTTTCTGTTGAAATAGAGCAGAGCTTTGCGCATTGAACATTGGGAATAAGATTCCTCCTAAGAGCTCGCATCCCCATGCAATATAAATGGTAGGTGAAAAGTATAACGCGATGAATGACAATCCACCGCCTAAAAGACCAACGTACATGGTTTTGTTGTTCTTAGGTAACGTTGTAAGAAGTAGCATGCCAAGCGCATATCCGATCGGAAACATTCCCGCAAAAATTGCATATTCCCAGGCTTCTCCGGATAATTCTCTTCTTATAAAAGGCACGTTTAATACCAAAGTAGCTCCCACTGCAAATTGTACTGTAGATGATAATAGAGTAAGTCTTAATAGCTGTGGAAATTGAATGAAAGTTTGATACCCAGCTTTTGTTTCTTGCCACCAGAACTTTTTTGACCATGTCGGCACTTTTATGGTGCTTACTAGAGGAATTTGAGAAAGAGAAATTGAGCTGAGTAAGAACATAAGACTGGATAACCCATAGATGATGTATAGAGGACTGACTAAAAGAAGTAAGGATGTAACGCCTGGTGCGATAAAACTCATGAGGCGTATGGTACCGTCGAGTAAGCTGTTGGCTGAAACTAATTCTTTTTCTTCACAAAGGTCGGGTAGTAAGGAGAACGAAAGACTAGCGTAGATCGGCTGCAAAAGTCCCAACACACATTGCAATACAACTAATCCAACTATCGTACCAATTTCTGAACCACTTATGTACCCGATCAGAGGAAGGATATATGCAAATGAGCGTATGATTTGAATATTTTTAAGCATTCGTTCTTTGATAACGTGATTTAGGAACGGAGCACTAATCCCTTGCAGAATTAAGGAAGGAAGAAAATAAATAAGCCAAAGTGCTCCCATCCACTCTTTGGAACCTGTTATCTCAAACAGAAGAAGGCCGTTTATGATGCCACCGGCAGCGCCTCCAAATTCGGAAATGATCTCGCCGATCCAGAGGGCTTTAAATGGTCTAGATAATGAGTTATTCTTCATTTGTGTCTTCTCCCAAATAGTGATGAATTTGATTGGAGAATGAACGGATTTGGTGTGTGTTAGCTGAATAAATACCTTTTTCAGCCTTAACAAATTTAGCAGCTTTTAAAAGTGATAGCTGGTGATGCAGGGTGGTTTTTGATACGTTGAACTGTGTGGTTAATTCTTGAAGAGAGAGTGGTCCTCTTATTAGTTGATACAATAACTTTAATCGCAGATCGTCACCTAGTGCCTTATGCCCCCGGACAAGCTCGCTTGGTGGAGAACCTGGCTCTAAAAATGCTTCATCACTCAATGGATAAAAGATGAGCTTTGTATCTGATGTTTTTTGTTCGAGTATCCATGGTCTATAAGAGACATGTGGAATGAGTTTTATGTTCCAAACAGAAGGTTCTGGAACATATTTTGCTCCTCTTGTAATACGTTCAATTTCCTCTGATGGTTTTTGGTTATCAAGACGACCATGTTGTTTCTTTTCAAATGAGAGAGCTTGCATCCATTTTTCCCAATCCGTATTTTGACTCTGCCAGTTATACCATTCCGAAAGTGTATCAGTTAGCAAGGAGTGCAGTTCATCACGGCTTACATCCCCAAGTGTTCGTACATATCCCTCTAAATAGTCGTGTTCTTTAAATAGAGATGCGTATTGATCAAAGGCATCAGACTGTTCATAACTTTTTGCGGCCTCACTTCTGTGCGACTCACATGAACGATTCTTGTAAGGTAAAAGCGTTTCATAAAAAACGTCAGATGGTAATTCAGAGACTTTTATTGACAATTCTCCAATTGAAGAAGCTGAAACCTTGTTTTGCAGCATGATCATTCCATACCACAAATTGGTCTGCTCAATTTTATCTAAATTGTTCTCCAAGGTAACAGACATTAAGGGCTTTCGATTCGTCCACTGTTCATCTTGCTCAAACGTGTATCGCATCTTCGCATATGTATAACCTGCAATTCCTAAAGCTAGCTCCCATAACGGTGAACTCTCGATTAATAAAGTAACAGTTTCCTGAGAGTGAGGAGAATGTATATTTATCATAGATACCTCCAAAAAGTAATGAATTCTAGTTTTATTCTAATTCATTGAAACTTAAAATTCAATATATTTAGAATTAATAATTCGAAAAGAGTTGAACTATTTTTTAAAAACATTAATAACCTCTATTTTCCGTACCTATGTGCTAAAATTAGGAAAAAAAGGGGTCAGAGGTTATGTTCGTTTATAAAATTGACGAGGAGCTATCTCTTCGTATGTTTAATGAAAAAGATGCTGAAGAGTTCTTCCAACTAACGATGCAATCGAAAGAGTATCTAAAGGAATGGTTAGGCTGGTTAGATTATACGAATGAAGAAGAAGATTCTCTTGCTTTCATAAAAGCGACCTTAAAAGGGGTAATTGAAACAGGGGGCTATCCGAAGACAACAGCAATTATTTATAAAGGAAGCATTGCTGGAATTATCGGGTTTAACGAAATTAATAGGTTACATAAGATCGGAGTTATGGGATATTGGCTCGGTCAACAGTTTCAAGGAAAAGGAATTATGATGAGAGCGTGTAAAGCTTATATAAAATATGGCTTCCATGAACTCGATCTTAATCGAATTGAAATACGAGTAGCTGAAGAAAATAAAAAAAGCCGTGCGATTCCTGAGAAACTAGGATTTCAAGAAGAGGGCAAGATTCGCCAAGCAGAATGGCTTTATGATCATTATGTTGATCATGTGATATATGGTCTATTGGTTGAAGAATGGAAACAAAATAACTAGAATGTTTAAGAAAAGCAGACACGAGAAGGTTTTTACAGACCTTTTTGCTGTCGGCTTTTTTTGCTATTAGTTTGTCTATTACGTAATTGTTACTTGAAAGTGCCTATCGTACTTTAAAGTGCGTACTTTAAATTTTGGTTAAAGAGCGTATGATTGCAATCATAAAGGACATTTTTTATAGGAGGGCACGACCAACAATGAATCCATTTAAAAATCATCATTCTTACAATCGAATGTATAAAGAGGGTGAATTAACACTTGGGTTACACATCCCTCTTGAAAATTATAGATTTGCTACGCCAACGATGGAACACCAAGTTGAACTGTCGCAGTTAGCTGAACAGTTAGGTTTTACAAGTTTATGGTTTCGTGATGTTCTAATGGAAGATCCGAATTTTGGAGATCCAGCGGTAGGACAGATTTACGATATGATGATCTATATGACATATTTGGCCAGTCAGACGAAGGAGATCGCATTAGGAACAGCAGCAGCTGTACTACCGTTAAGGCATCCGTTGCGTGTTGCAAAAGAGATCGCAACGTTGGATCAATTGTTTCCAGAACGCGTATTACTCGGTGTATCTTCAGGTGATAGACGTGCTGATTTTTCTGCATTAGGCGTAGCGCATGAAACACGAGGGGAAGCGTTTGTGGAGGCATTTCAATATCTTAACGAGGTTCTATACACGGAGTATCCAGAAATCCGTTCATCCCGGGGAAACGTGCATGGAGCTAATCTTGTACCTAAGCCAACAAAACGAATTCCGACATTTATTACAGGCTATGCGCAACAGGAAATGGAGTGGTTTGCAGAGCATGGAGATGGGTGGATGTACTATCCTCGCAGTCCAAAATATCAAGAAGTAACAATTAAAAGGTGGAGAGAGTTAGTTGAACGTTATCATCCTGGTACGTTCAAACCATTCACTCAGCCGATGCACCTTGATCTAGCAGAAGATCCTAACGAAGCACCCCAACCGATTCGTTTAGGATTTAGAATAGGCCGCAATCCATTGATTGAGCTGTTGCAAGTGTATAAAGAATCTGGAGTAAATCACTTGTTCTTTGCACTCTTTGATAGTGAAAGACCAGCGAAGGAAGTTATTCAAGAACTAGGTGAAGAAGTGATACCGCATTTTCCAGCTTTGAAACTTTAAACCGGTAACAAAAAAGCCAAGCTAGCTGCTAGACGCAGTAGCTTGGCTTTTCTTTAATATAAAACCTCTGAAAGAAACTTTTCTAAAGTATCAACATTCGAAATTCTTTTATTGCACTCATGACTGTCCGTACAAATGTAATTTCCGATCGCTTTATAATAATCGGAGGAAGCGTTTGCTGGTTTAGATTTTGTAATCGCTGAGAATAATGCGACATCTGTAATACCGTTACACAGAAAACAGATACCCTTGTTTGATGGTGTGTATCTACCTTGCACGCCAACTAGCTTATCGTCTAAGTGATACACGATGAACATTTTATTCGTACCAATATCAACCCAGCCAAGATAACTGACCTTTTGAAAATCAATCGCATTCAAATCAGGTACTTTCAGCTTCTTAACTTTCGGAAACAATTTCATGATCTGCTTATTAGTAGTGGTAGAAAATTCCTCAAGAAATGGTTCTAAGGAATATAAGTATTTCTGAAACTCTTCTGATTTCCGTAAAGGTTCTAACCCCGCTATTAAATCTTTTTGCGATTCATCCAGCTCAGAAAAGGATTCGAAAATTTTTGATTGAGCGCTGTGTTGAACAGCTTCAATTACTTTTGGATCAGCACCGTTATTACATGCACGCTGTAGTTGTAAAACCTGTTTTTTTATGAGGTTGTACTGATGATTTCTAATGAATGGTTTACTCATTTTGTTCAGCTCCTTATTTTTTGTGAAAAAGAAAACAAGGTGCAAAGCCATCATTAGAAACGAAGTCATACGCTCGGGCGACTGGCGTTACCGATGTCTGCCCATACAAAGAATCGCCCCTAATAGTAGGCTTTGCATGAGCTGCTTATGATTCCGGCAAAATGATTTGCCATTTTTACCGACCTCCATTCACCAATAGTATAAAAAGAGTACGGCATTTGTGCAAACATAATAAGGCTGATCCGATTAAATAATTCGGACAGCCTTTTCTTCAATTCATGTTTCTTAAAAAGTACCATACCAAGTTAGTAAAGGTTTGAGCTTGAGAAGAGATTGGTGATTCTTCAAAGCTCTTTTGAAATGGCTTTAATAATGGCTGAAGAACAATCTTACGAATACGATCACGTTGAAGTTCACTTATAATCGCATCGAAAAGGTCTTGCTGTTCTTCGTTAAACGTATAATCCTGCTGCAGCTGATCAGCAAGTGATAAAATATCATCTATTTTAACTTGTTTTTTATTAGCATTTGTACGAAGTAAATCAATAGCTGAAAGAGGAATTAGAACAGATTCGTTCGTCATCATCTTCGGTACGATCATCTCAATATAAGAAAGAAGTGTATCAACGACATGTTCTAATGAGTATGTCGTATTTGTAATTTTCAGCGTGAACAACATATGGTGCATCATTCCGAAAAATAAGATGGTAGCTTCAAACACATGCTCTCGAACTTCATCACCTAAGATCTCGATAAAACGATTAGAAAGCCATTCCATCTCATATAACCGATGCTGCATAACGAGTTTTTTTAAGTCGGCTTCATTGGATGAAAGAATCGCTTCAAAAAGCGGCTGAAGGTTTCTTTCCTGATTCAAACGCATAATGATTACAATTTGTTCGATGAAAACGTCCCGATCCCCTGTATCCCTACCAATCTGAACGGCAATTCGCTGTTGACTGGCATCATACCGCAGAAATTCAAGTATGTCTGCAATACAGTCACTCTTTGATGAGAAATAGTTATAGAACGTTCCTTTTGAAATATTTGCTTTATCAATGATTTCCTGTATAGAAGTCTGCTGAATGCCTTTTTCTATAAACAGCTTTAATGCGGTGTCAGCGACTTTTCTTTTCCTGTTATTCATGCGTTCCTCCTAAGTCCAACCCTTATGACTAGTATAAATTTCTTCAGATGGAAACACAACATTTTTAGACTTAAGGTACAAAAGTATTGATATTTTTATACTCAGGGTATAAACTTAATAAAGTTAAGTAATTATTATATAAAGAGGAGAAATGACATGGGGAATACAGATTCCACTTTACAACATAAAAAACCGCCCTATTTGATGCTTGCGATCTTGTTCGTTGGAGCGTTCGTAGCTTTCTTAAACAATTCATTGCTGAACGTAGCATTGCCTACCATCATGGTGGATTTAAATGTTAAAGACTATTCGACCGTTCAATGGCTAGTCACCGGTTTCATGCTTGTGAGCGGTGTTCTAATACCAGCTTCGGCGTTTTTAATCACTCGATTTTCTAATCGAATGTTATTTATTACAGCAATGGTCATCTTTACAATCGGTACAGCGCTATCAGCCTTTGCACCTAACTTTGGTGTGTTATTAACAGGACGTATGGTGCAAGCTGTCGGTTCATCTGTTATGGGACCAATCTTAATGAACGTCATGCTCGTTAGTTTTCCTCGTGAAAAACGAGGTATTGCGATGGGGATTTTCGGGTTGGTCATGATTACTGCTCCTGCGATCGGACCAACATTGTCTGGTTATATCGTAGAATACTACGACTGGCGTCTTCTTTTTGAAATGATTCTGCCTCTAGCTATCCTCAGCTTATTATTTGCAGTATGGAAACTTGAGAACGTGATGGAGCAGAACAAAAATGTATCGTTGGATTACCTTTCACTCGTACTATCCAGTATCGGTTTTGGAGGCATCCTATATGGCTGTAGTACAGCGAGTTCGGATGGATGGACAGATACCGTTGTTCTATCAACACTGATTATTGGTGGAATTGCATTGATTATCTTTATCCTGCGACAATTAAAGTTGGATGAACCATTGTTGAACATTCGAGTATATAAGTATCCAATGTTTGCACTTGCATCCGTTATTGCGATCGTTAATGCGGTTGCCATGTTCTCAGGCATGATTCTTACACCAGCATACGTGCAAAGCGTACGAGGCATATCACCGCTGGATTCAGGTCTGATGATGCTGCCAGGAGCAATCATTATGGGTATTATGTCTCCGATTACAGGTAAACTTTTTGACAGATTCGGACCGCGTGCTTTAGCGGTAGTCGGACTTTCTATCACAGCAGTTTCGACTTATATGCTCGCTCACCTGCAAGCTGATTCGTCTTATTCTTATATCATCATGATCTATTCTATGCGTATGTTTGGATTATCGATGGTCATGATGCCGATTATGACGAATGGTCTTAATCAGCTTCCAACAAGCTTGAATCCGCACGGTACAGCCGTAAATAATACTGCACAGCAAGTTTCAGGTTCTATCGGTACAGCGATCCTTGTAACGATTATGAACACTGTTACGAAAACTGAAGCGGAAAGCTTAATGAGTGGAGTGGATCCAGCGACGATTACTGAAGCCTCAACCGCTGCTTTAACACAGCAGGCTCTTCTGTCTGGTATTCAATACTCATTCTTTGTTGCATTCGGAATTAACATCGTTGCTTTAGTGCTGGCCTTTTTCGTCAAACGCGTCGATACAAGTGCTGAAGCAGTAAATAAGATTGAAAAAGAAAACAAAACATCAACTAAATCAGTTACAGCTTAAAATATTTTTATAAAACCGACACTAGATTGGGTACGATTAATACCCAATCTAGTGTCGTTTTTTTCTTTCTTTTAAGGATTATGTTCAGAATGTAGTTGCTGAATACGACAGCACCATTAATCAGTATATGTTCAGGTGGTGGTGACTTGATCTCAGGTGAAAAGGTCCACTTTATCGGTGAAAGTGAAGTGTTTACCGGTGCTCACAATTAATCCGTAGGTGATTACACGCCATTTATCAGTGAACGTGTAACAAATATAAAAACACGTACCGTAAAACACTTAAGATCCACTAATCATGTGTAGTAGCTATAAGAAATTGGGTAAAGTAATAAGCAGTTTAATTTACATCGTTTAAAAATAGGAGTAAGGTCTTAACTAATCTTTTGTTAGTAAAAAAGGAGTGTTAATGAAATGAGCAAAATGAACACTGATTTTTCAAATATATATATTAACGGCGAGTGGAGAAAAGGAAGCAGCGATAGCGTTATGAAGAACACAAATCCATTCACAGATGAAGAGCTTGTTACGATTCAAGCTGCGACTAAAGAAGATTTGGACGAAGCTTATGAAGCGGCAAGAATCGCTCAAGCTGAATGGGCAAACGAACTCCCACAAAACAAGCGAGCTGTTTTAGAAAAAGTAGCTGACGTTATGCAAGAAAATGAAGAGCTTATTATTGATTGGATCATCAAAGAATCAGGAAGCACGTATATGAAAGCTGTCTCAGAATTTCGAGCTTCTATCAATATCTTAAAAGAATCTACAACATACCCTTATCGAATGGAAGGAAAAATTCTTCCTTCACAAACGGCAGGCAAGGAAAACAGAGTGTACCGTAATCCGTTAGGGGTAATTGGAATTATTAGTCCTTGGAATTTCCCGTTCCATCTGGCTATCCGATCCATCGCACCTGCCATCGCGACTGGAAATGCTGTTGTTATCAAACCAGCTACCGACACACCGGTAACAGGTGGATTAATCTTTGCGAGTATTTTTGAAGCGGCTGGACTTCCAAAAGGTCTGATCAACGTTATCGTAGGGCGTGGTTCAGAAATTGGAGATGAAATCGTCACACATCCAACTCCGCGTCTGATCTCGTTTACGGGTTCAACGGAAGTCGGAAGACACATCGGTGAACTTGCTGGTAAGAACTTAAAGAAATCTGCTCTTGAACTAGGCGGTAATAACGTATTTATCGCGTTAAAAGAAGCAGACATTGATCAAGCCGTAGATTCAGCGCTGTTTGGAAAGTTCTATCACCAAGGGCAAATATGTATGGCAATCAATCGTATCTTTGTTCATCAAGACATTTATGAAGAATTTGCAGAAACCTTTGTTCAACGGGCAAACAATCTGAAATTTGGCGATCCGTCTAAAAAAGATACGAACGTTGGTCCATTAATCAATAGAGACCAAGTTGATCGAATCTTAAAAGATATTGAAGCGAGTGTTTCTCAGGGTGCGAAGATTCGTATTGGTGGAGATGCAAACGGAAATGTATTAGAACCTACTGTAATAACAGATGTTAATAATGAAATGCCTTTAGCGAAAAATGAAATCTTTGGACCAGTAGCTATTCTTATTCCGTTTGAAAAAGATGAAGAAGTTGTTCAAATGGCAAATGCTTATCCGTACGGACTGAGCGGAGCCGTTCACTCTAAAAACATTGAACATGCAACAGACATAGCTCATGACATTCATACAGGAATGATTCATGTTAACGATCAACCTGTAAACGACGAACCTCATATGCCGTTTGGCGGAGAAAAAAATTCAGGACTCGGCCGCTTTAATGGAGAGTGGGTGCTTGAGGAATTCACTACCCTAAAGTGGTTATCTGTTCAGCGTAACCCAAGAAACTACGGTCCTTTTATAAGCCAATTAAAGTAATTAAGAACAAAAAAGCATCCGGATGCCTTCATTCGGATGCTTTCTTTATTTGAGTAATCTTATGATGTTTTTCGAAATGAGTAAAAACTCAACTTATTTTTACCCGTGTTCTTTGAAACGTATAATGCCTCATCTGCATATTCAAGTATGGTTTGTGGTGAAACGTCTTGAACTACCCATTCAGCTGATCCCATGCTGCACCCAATTTTTATAGAATGTTCCTGAATAAAAAATGGTCGGTTAAGAGTGTCTATGAGGAACTGTGAGATCTGGGTTATTTCATTCAGATAATTCTCCTGAATGGGAAGTACAACTACAAATTCATCTCCACCCAAACGTGCTGCAAAATGTTCCTTCATTATTAATGAATCAATGATCCGCTTACCTACCTCTATTAAAAGTAGATCTCCTGCATGATGGCCGTGTGTATCATTGATTGATTTAAAACCATCCAAATCTATATAAAGCACCCCATAGCTGCCATTAGAAGAATCAAAGCGAACTGAATTCATGTACTCTAATAGAGCTAACCGATTTGGCATACTTGTCAGAAAGTCCGTATGCGCCATGTTTTCCATCTTGTTTAACTGTTTTTCTGTTTGCTTCAAGGATGAGATTAAGCTTCTAAATGAAGAACTAAGAACTTCGATATCTTTAATTCCACGCAACAAAGGAATCTCGACGATCTCACCATCTTTCAACTTGTCAGCAGAGATAGCCAGGTCAAAAAGAGGACGAGAAACTCTCTTTGTGATAAACCATCCAATAACAGCCATAAGTAGAGAAATCACAATACCACAGACTAAAATGAATGTTTGCAGATATTGGACGGATGCATAAGCCGCTTGTTCTGATTGACGAATGACAACCGTCCAGCCTAGTCCGGGATAATTCTGATATCCGTCGCCAAAAGCATAGCCTGTCACATACTCTTTTCCATCTGGCCAACGTACAAAATTCCACTCGTTTCTCTTTCCTTTATTATCGAGATCGCCTATCTTTATTTTTTTACCTAAATCATTTTTATTACCTAGGAGTACTGTATCTTCTCTACTGATTATGTATACTTCCACATCTTTTTTCTGCTCTTTTATGGGCTTTAGAATCGCGGCTTCCACTTCTTTAGACCATTCCCAGCTGAGATGGGCGGCTAACACACCTTGGAAAACACCTTTTTTATCTGTTAATGGTGTACTGATATCAACTAATTGTAAAGGTGAACCATCCTTGGTTGGAATCAGTTTGGATAACAAAAGTGCATCATGAACATCACCGATAAAAGGCTGTTCAATTGCTTTTTGAAAAACGGGACGAGCAGATATATCTTGGTTGATGAGGAGTTTCTTTGTTGAAGCTTGTATGACTCCCTTTTGATTCGTTATTCCAACCCAAGAGAAGGAGGGAATTTTATCTTGAAGCTGATCGATCAGAAATTGTGCTTCATTAGTTCTTCTTGGGTCTTTCAGAACTTCCTGTTCACTTAAAACTTGTAGTTCCTGGTATCTGGACCACATGAAAGAATCAAGGTTGTGGGATAGTTGAAAAGCTGAAGAAGCTAAAGAATTACCTATTTCTTTTTCCAATAATTCGCTGGATTTATCACTGATAATAATGCTAAGAAATAACGATGTGGTTAATATGATTAATGAGATGCTCACGGAAAAATAGGTTTGAATTTTGATAGACATAGAAATGACTCCTAAAATAATAAAATTTATTTCAAAAAGAACCATTTGTTATATCGGAAACAATTATAGAAATGATTAGGAATCAATGAAATAAACGTTGGGACAAAGTTCTCAAACGAGAATTTTGAAGGCTGATTATGCTACACTACGAGGACAAGTCATATACATTAAAGGTGATGAAGACATGCTGATTAATGATAAGATACGCCAAGAACTGTTTACAGAAGTGGAAGGAATAAATGACGAAAATCTAAATCAAAAACCTTCGGAAAATGAATGGTCTATTAAGCAAATTCTGGAACATTTATATTTAATGGAAGGCGGAATTGCTAAAAACATTAACCATCAACTTCAAAATGGTAAAGTGGTAAACGCAGACCAGAAGCCTATTGAAGCAACAATAAACAGAGATATTAAAGTAGATGCTCCTGAATTTGCAGTGCCAACTTCAGAATTTGCATCTATTGAAGAGCTAAAAATGAAATTGGCTGCGACTCATAAACATTTACTAGATATCGAGAACACTGCTGATGCAAAAGATTTAGAAGCAAAAGGCTATCCCCATCCTATCTTCGGAGACATAAGTTTAAAACAATGGATTCCATTTGTGGCCTATCATGAACAACGACATATTCTTCAAATTAAAGAAGTGAAAGAAAAATTAAGTCTCTAAACATATATAAAACAGACCGTACATTCTTCAATAAGGAGAATGTACTTTTTTATGGAACGAAAGAAAAAGGGATAAAAGGAATGAAAGCTTCTCAATAAGTGCAATACTGATTGAAAGAATGAAAAAAGGAGGACTGAAGATGTTGTTGAAAGACAAAATCGCAGTCGTTTATGGAGCGGGTGGTGCGATAGGTGGTGCTGTTGCACGTGCTTTTGCTGAAGAGGGAGCCTTTGTATTTTTAGCCGGAAGATCGCTTTATTCTCTGCAAATTGTAGCAAATGAGATAACAAATGCGGGAGGCACAGCGAAAGTAACGAAAGTAGATGCTCTTAATCAAAATGAAATAGAAGGGCATCTGAATCGAATTGTACAGCACGCTGGGAAGATCGATATTTCCTTTAACGCAATAGGAATACGAGGAGATCTTCAAGGAACGGGACTCACCAAAATGGCACAAGAAGATTTTTTGACTCCCATTTTGACGGGTGTCCAAACTCATTTTCTTACAAGTACTGCAGCAGCTAAGCATATGATAAAGCAGAATTCGGGAGTGATCTTAACTCTTTCTGCATCATCTGCAGCATTATCAGGCAGAGACCGTACTTATCATTATACGGGAGGTTTCTCGACAGCATGTGCAGCTATTGAAGGATATACCCGCAGCTTAGCCGGTGAGCTCGGTTCAAAAGGCATTCGTGTCGTATCTTTGAGATTAGATGCTATACCAGAAACTTGGAAACCAGACTTTCCTGAGGTGAGACAGTATATGGAGAAAGGAACAGCGCTAGGACGCCTTCCAAAGTTGAAAGAAGTCGCTGATACTGCTGTGTTTATTGCTTCGGATCGAGCGAGTGCCATAACAGGTGCGATTATCAATGTTACGTGCGGTTCGATAATGGATTAAATCATTTATTGGAACTTTATGTTAAAATGAACCTATTAAATGATGAAAGTTAAAGGAGCATAACATAATGTCCCATACTAATTGTGTTACATGGTCTCACGAGTAAACAAAGGTTATTCAACTTTCTATGAATGAATCTTTGTTTACTTCCTTCTAATTGTTAATAACTAGAATGGAGAGATAACATGATACATTTAAACCCATTAACCGAACAAGAATTTCAGGATTATCTGGCATTCATGATTTCAGATCACGCTCGTGAAATCACTAAGAACTTCAACCTAACGTTACAGGCAGCATTAGAAGAATCAGAAATGATGATGTCTGATCTTTGGAAAGATGGATTGTTAACTGAAGGTCAGTATTTGTACAACATTCAAGATTCCAAAACCTATGAAAAAGTAGGAATTCTCTGGTATGGATTGATACCGGAGATTAATCAAGCTTATGTGTACCATATTTTCATAGACGACCTTCATAGAAGAAAAGGATATGGGAAGAAAACGTTAGAAATGCTTCAAAGTATGTTATCCGAATGTGAAAAAAGAGATGGAGCAATTGCCAAAAGATGTGCAACAAAAGATGGCAGCTCCAGAAGAACTTCCTTTTCAGCCAAAAGACGTCCAATTAACATATGCTGCAGAACCGGCGGGAGATCCAAAAGGGGATATCTTACATACTGAATTTGCTTATGGTAATGAAAAAGGCGCCGTCCTTCGTGTAACTACGTTTCAAAATAAAAACGCAAATTTTAATGATGAAGGTGAGAAAAAGACAACAGAATTGAAAGATGGAACTGAGGTTGTTATTGAAGCGGAATCATCTGACATTAAATCCATTCGTTGGAGTAAAGATGATGTATATTATGGGATGATGTTAATGGGTTCTGAATTTAAGATGGAGGATCTGTTGAAATCAGCAAATTCGATGGACTATTAGGAGCTGATTGGTTTGAGAAGAAAATTTAGTTCGATTTCATTACTCGTAAGTGCTTGTACAGTCGCGTTCTTTGTTCTTATACAAACCTATGCCTTTGCTAACGGATACTGGCGGTTGATCGTGTGGGGAGGAGTGCTCACTGCTATGTATTTTGCATTTCGATCTCCCAAAAACTTTGGTTTTCGAGGTTTGGCCATAATTGTATCAATCATTCTCGCTGTTCCTCTTTTGCTGATGGAGATAGTCGGATTAGCATGGCGTAACGGTGGATTTGGGAATTAAAACGAGTTTGTAGCTTAAACTCCGATTACCGAAACTTTCCATCTACTAATACGTAATAATAGTAAGACAAAAAATAGGGGTGGAGAGCAATGATTGAGGTTAGTGTAAAAAAGATAGATAACAACTTTATTATTCGATGGCAGCTATTGAGGGTGGAGATTCCAGCCGATGATATTCTTAATGTAGGCTTAGATGATACATATGGTGGAGACGATAAGGAGGCTATCCGTATCGGTTTCCCGTATGGAATGACAGATCGGGTCTTTATTGAGACAAAAAAACAAACCTATATTTTGTTTACTTCTAATCCATCAGCTATTATGAAAAAACTAAGTGCTTAAGGAATAGTATAGTTTAGACAGAACTCGGATTGAATTTTTCCGAGTTTTCTTATGATTAATTACTTTCTAATGAGATTAATATACAGATAACAAACAAGGACAGGTCTATTATGTTAAGGTGGAATTAGAAATCAAGGATATAATCATATAAAAGAAGGTGTGCTTCTCATGACGAAAGCAACAGGCTGGAATTTAGATAACAGTTATGCTGAACTACCAGATAAATTTTTCTCAATCATTGACCCAAACCCAGTAGTTTCTCCAAAATTAGTTGTGCTCAATGAATCGGTGGCTACGTCTCTTGGATTGAACGCAGAATTCCTTCGAGATGAAGATGCTGTAAACGTATTTGCAGGCAACAAGCTTCCAGAAGGAGGTTCTTCCTTAGCTCAAGCATATGCAGGACATCAGTTTGGTTATTTTAATATGTTAGGTGATGGACGAGCATTAATGGTGGGAGAGCAGATCACTCCTGATGGAAAACGTTTTGACATCCAACTAAAAGGTTCAGGAAGAACTCCCTATTCTAGAGGGGGAGACGGACGGGCAGCTCTTGGTCCAATGCTTCGTGAATATATGGTGAGTGAAGCGATGCATGCTTTAGGAATTCCAACGACTCGAAGTCTGGCAGTTGTAACGACAGGTGAATCGATCATGCGTGAAACGGCTCTTCCAGGTGCTATCATGACGCGGGTAGCGGCAAGCCATCTACGAGTAGGTACGTTTGAATTCGCATCAAAATGGGGAACACTCGATGAATTGAAAGAGTTAGCAGATTATAGTTTGAAGCGTCATTATCCTGAAGTGGAAAGTGACGGAAATCAATATTTGAATCTCCTCAAAAAAGTGATCGAACAACAAGCGTATTTAATTTCGAAGTGGCAGCTCGTTGGTTTCATCCACGGCGTTATGAACACCGACAACATGACAATCAGCGGAGAAACGATCGATTATGGCCCATGTGCGTTCATGGACAAATATGATCCACTGACTGTTTTCAGTTCAATCGATAGAGAGGGCCGTTATGCATACGCTAACCAGCCTCGAATTGCTGGATGGAACCTCGCGCGATTTGCAGAAACCTTATTGCCACTCTTACACGATGAACAAGAAGAGTCAGTTGAATTGGCACAAGAAGTTTTATATGGATTCTCTGATCTGTATCATGCTAACTATTTTAGAGGAATGCGATCAAAGCTTGGACTATTTAATGAAGAGAAAGAAGATCAATCTCTTATAGAAGAATTACTTTCACTCATGACTACCTATAAAGCTGACTATACAAATACATTTCGTTCTTTAACGTTAGGTGAAAAAGAGTATTCTGCACTTTTTGAAGCGGAGGACTTTAAGATGTGGCTGAATAAATGGCAAGAAAGAAAAGCAAGACAGTCAGAGTCGATAGAAGAATCTTTGCAGTTGATGCGAAACAGCAACCCAGCAGTAATTCCAAGAAATCATAGGGTGGAAGAGGCTATTCAAGCAGCTGAAAACGGTGATTTCAGCGTATTGGAAAAACTTCATCACGTTTTATCTAAGCCGTATGATTACCTACCAGAACAAGAAGAATACACGCAACTACCACCCGAAACAGAAGGACCTTATCGAACATTTTGTGGGACATGATCACATAAAAATAAATGAAGAACATATAAATAAAAAGCTGCTCCGAAAGGGTAGCTTTTTATGATTTCTAAAATATCCCATGGAAAATAAGGAAGGTATGTTTCGTTGACTTTTTAGTTAATAAGGTGTACTATTTTTTATATTGTTTTGTAAAATGATATTGAAATAACAGTAAAAATAAACTAGAATGATAGATTGGTTACTGAAATTTAGAGGTGAGAGAGAATGATTTACCAAAAAAACATACTGAACAAACATATGGGGTTTTTCCTTCTTACGGTCGCTTTAGTATGGATAAAATCTTATGCCGCTTATAAAATTGAATTTAACTTAGGAGTCCAAGGTTGGTTTCAAGAATTTATTTTGTTTATTAACCCTATTGGCTCAGCACTCTTATTCTTAGGCTTAGCCTTATTTGCAAAGGGTAGAAAATCATTCGTTTGGATGATTATCATCAATACTGCAATGACCTTTATGTTATTTGCAAATATGCTATATTACCGCTTTTTCACAGACTTTATCACGCTGCCAACACTAACGCAGACAGAGAATGCAGGAACGATTGGAAATAGTATAGGAGCTCTGTTCAATCCGTATGACATACTGTTTTTCCTAGATATCGTAGTGTTATTAGTATTAGTTTTAACAAAGAAAATTAATCCAGAACCAATCAGAGTAAAGCGTAAAAGTATCTTAACGGTTGGTCTAGCTGCAGTTATTGCATTATCTGCAAACTTGTTGTTAGCTGAAATGGATCGTCCGCAGCTGTTGACTAGAACGTTTGACCGAAACTATATCGTAAAATATTTAGGAATGTATAACTACACGCTCTATGACGCGGTTGTGAGCTCAAAATCTTCCGCACAGCGTGCACTTGCAGATACAGATGATGTTACAGAAGTGGAGAACTATGTGAAGGCTAATTATGCTGAACCAAATCCGGAATATTTCGGAAAAGCAAAAGGCATGAACGTCATCTATCTTCACTTAGAGTCGCTGCAAAATTTTGCGATTAATTACAAATTGAACGGACAAGAAGTTACACCTTTCTTAAACTCGTTAACACAAGATAAAAACACGTTGTATTTTAATAATTTTTATCACCAAACATCACAAGGTAAAACAGCAGATGCTGAGTTTATGATTGAGAACTCGTTATATGGATTACCACAAGGAACAGCATTTACTACAAAAGGCGAGAACACATATCAAGCGGCACCAGCCATTATGGAACAACAAGGCTATTCGACAGCTGTATTCCATGGTAACTACAAGTCGTTCTGGAATCGAGATGTGATCTATAAGCGATTTGGTTATCAAAAGTTCTTTGATGCAGAACATTATGATATGAACGAGGAAGATGTAGAGAACTATGGTTTAAAAGATAAGCCGTTCTTTGAAGAATCTATGCCGATGCTGAAATCGTTAAAACAGCCGTTTTACTCTAAGTTCATTACACTATCAAACCATTTCCCTTATCCGATTACAGAAGAGGAAGCTACAATCGAGCCTCACACAACAGGAGATGGAACGGTAGACCGTTATTTCCAAACGGCAAGATATATGGACGAAGCTCTTCAACAGTTCTTTACTGACTTAAAAGAGGCTGGACTATATGATAATACGATGGTCGTTATGTATGGTGACCATTATGGAATCGCTGAAACGCGTAATAAATCAATGGCAAAAGTACTCGGAAAAGAGATCACACCTTTTGAGAACACACAACTTCAAAAGGTGCCATTATTCATTCATGCACCAGGATTAAAGGGTGGAACCATTGATAAAGTTGGAGGTCAGATCGATATTCGTCCAACGCTTATGCATTTGTTAGGAATGGATACAAAAGAGTACATTCAATTCGGTACTGATCTGTTATCTAAGAATCATGATCAAGTACTTCCGTTGCGTAATGGTGATTTTGTCTCACCTACTGTAACAGGAATTGATGGTAAATATTACGACTCTAAAACCGGTGAGCCTGTAAAGGAAACAAAAGCAATTAAAGCCCTCGAAAAAGAAGCAGAGACGAAGTTGGACCTATCTGACCGAACAGTTTATGGAGACTTGCTACGATTCCACAAAGTCAAAGGGTTCAAGCAAGTTGATCCTTCTAAGTATGATTACAATATTAAAGAAGAAGAAAAACCTAAAAATGAAACAAATGAGTAACACCAAAAATCCGTCCAGATGATCTGGACGGCTTTTTTTGGTCTTAAAAGACAAAAAACTCAACATGTATAAATGTTGAGCTCCACTCGTTGAACTGTCTTAAATTTCTTCTAGTTTTTCACCCAAAAGCTGAATATCACGTACTAACTTTTTTTTGTGCTTTTCACATTTGCAGCATTTATATTCTTCAAACAATCGGCCTAATTTTTTTATGATTTTTATCGCAATTTGTTCATCACACATCTTTTTAAAACATCCTAATCTAGTTATATTATCCTATATAAGAGCGTAGCACAGGACGATTCGCTAGGAAACCTTCTGCTGTAAACTTTTTATTACATTTTATAAATATATGAATAAAAACATCTAACCAGTGTTGGAGGATTGAGGAGAATAAAGTTGCGCATCCGTAATGTTCGAATAATCTTTTATTGAGATGCCATTTAATAAGTGATCCCAAGTATCATTATCTGTAATGGGGTCTGTTTTTACGGAACAAGGAAAGCGGTGAACATGAAAGAGCCCTTGTTCAAAATTCTGGGATGGTTTGGTCGTATGATTTTCAAAAAGAGAGTCCTTTAACTCCTATAGAAGATATAGGATCCATTCATTCTATTCCAACAAATATGAAGTTCAGCAAGTCGGGGATTTACCGATTAGACACTTATTTTGGAGGGAAAAGATTCGGCAGTATCGTCGTTGAAGTCAAATAAGACCAACCTTTTAGTGAAAAAAGGTTGGTGTACGTCCTTAATCGTTGTATACTGATATGAAAAACTAAAGGCAGGCGTTATCACAGTCATGAAAGTAGCATATCTAGGTCCACAGGGAAGTTTCTCGGAAGAAGCTGCCTTTCGTTATTTTGCAGATCACGAAAATGAATGGCATAAATGTGATTCTATTGTAGATGTACTTGAAGCCGTAGAAGAGGGTATAGCAGATAAAGGAATCGTACCGATCGAAAATTCAATTGAAGGTACGATCAATATTACGGCTGACGGATTGTTGAGACATGATCTCTTTGTAGAAGCAGAAATTATTTTCCCAGTCTCCCTGCACCTTCTTGCATTAAAGGGAGCTCATTTAGAAGAGATACGGGAAGTATGGTCAATCGTTCCTGCTCTCGCTCAGTGTCGAGATTTTATTCGAGAAGCAAAAGTGAAAAGTAAGCATTACGATAGCACTTCTGCAGCTGCACAAGCTGTTAACAATCAAGAAAGAAAAGATGTTGCCGCCATTGCATCCAAATATGCTGCCGAGGTATTTGATCTTGAAATTATAAAAAACGGGATTCAAGACAACAGCAATAATCATACTCGTTTTGTTGTGATCAGCAAGGAGAATACGGAAATTCACCCCAAGAACTCGAAAACGATGTTGTTGATTTCACCAACATCAGATTATTCTGGTGTCCTTTCATCCATCTTGAACGTATTTACAGCGCTATCTATCAACTTAACGTGGATTGAATCAAGACCAACGAAAAAGCAGCTGGGGACGTATCATTTTTTTGTAGAAGCTCAAAATGGTGTTCATGAAGAGAAAATGAACAAAGCTATTACGATTCTAGAAGCATTCGGACATGATGTACGTGTGTTGGGAAGCTATAGAACAACAAAGCTATAAATGATAAGAGCTCCGAAAAAAAAAACGGAGCTCTTTTTATTTTGACTCTCATTTTGTTTTCAACAATAGTACGATACAAAAAAGCATAGCGATCCCTACGACAAGCCATGTGTAAATCAACGAAAGTCCGAGCCCTAAAGGTGTGCTAGGGTTACCTTGAGGACTATTCAATCCTGCAATAATAAGTGGTAATGCACTAATTATATAGAGATGTAGAGTCGAGATTACATTTTTAGAAGTGCGTTTTCTTAGAAAGAGAATAAGTACAAATGAGGTTAATAAAAAAAGTTCACTGACAATAATTACGCTTTCCATCTCATATCCTCCTTTAAAAGTTAGACGATGATATACTTAACTGTAAATATATAGTATGTGTGTAAGGGGGGATTTTAGGTGTATTCATCACATCCTATTCTTAAAACGTGGAAGAAGTTCGATTCTTTTCCTATGGAAACCTTAACGAAGGCTTGGTACCTCCATAAAGGTTCGACAAAGAAACAAAGAGACGTCACGTTGATGAAAGAACATAGAATGGAATTTGGAAATACGGGAAACTGTTTTGATCTTGCACTCTGGTTGTTAGATGAATTCAAAAATGATGGAATAACAGCCTTTCCAATCGGTTCAAAGTTTCATTCAGATGAAGCACATGTTGCAGTTGTGGCGTTAGATGAAAAGGGTAACCGGTATCTGTGTGATTTAGGCGATCAGTGGCTGCAACCCATCCTCGTTGAGACCAATAATGAAGATTATTCGAATCAAAAGTTAAAGGGATTCTTTCCTGCGGCAGAAATCCAAGTTCAATCTAGGGATCAAAATTTTATTGAGATCCTTTATCATAGGCCTAATGGCAAGGTCTCAAACCAGTTATTTGATTTAACTCCAATTGAGAGGAATGTCTTCTTACAAGGAGCAGAATACTCGCAGAATCACGTTTATCCAAAACCTCTCTTTGAATGCAGAATACCTTATAAGAATGAGACTGCGCACTGGGAGTTCTTTGATTGGGAGAGCTTTTTAAGTACGAGTGAAGGGTTACATAAAGGGGATCAAACACATTCAATCGAACATTGGGTGAACATGATCAATGAGAAAAGCGGCTATCAAAAAGAATTTTTATCTGAAGCTTTGAGCAAGTACAGATAAGCCTTAGAAAGTAGTTAATCTATCACCAATCGTTCATGGGAATATCTTCTAATTCTCCTTATGATGGAGTAGGATATATTAATCTATTCAATCGGAGGTTTTAAAGATGATAATGCCAACTCATATTGTAGCAGTGGCAGGCTATGTAGAAGATGGAAAAGGAAATGTATTACTAGTAAAAACGATACATAACGGCTGGGTTTTTCCGGGAGGTCAGGTGGAAGCAGGAGAAAACTTAATTGACGCTTTGGTTCGTGAAACAAAGGAAGAGAGCGGTATTGATATTACCGTTTCACATTTATCTGGAGTATACTCGAATACTGCTCAATATACTTGGCATGATGGAGTCACGAACGTTCCAACGAAAGTTATGTTTGATTTTGTATGTAAGCCGATTGGCGGAGAACTAGCGGTGTCAGATGAAACGACGGATAGCCGTTGGGTGCCAAAAGAAGAAGTATTAGGCATGTTAATGGGAGAAGCCTATCTGACTCGCTATAGTGATTATTTAAACAATGCAGGAAAAGTAATCTATAAGGAATATGTGACAAAACCTAATTTTGAATTGAAGGTCGAGAGAAGCGTATAAATCTTTATTTTGGTTCAGATTTAAAAGACTTTATAATATGAAGCGTTTTAGGGGATTAGTTTGATGATAGGAATAAGCATAGCAGCAAAGTGGGAATATGATGCGACCTTAGAATATTTCCGCATAAAAAAGGATGAACGGTTCGACTATCCTTATGGCGAGTATTTCATGAGAAGAATTAATGATACCGAACTTGTTTTTTACAGTACAGGTGTAAGAAAAGTAAATGGTGTTGGTGGTAATCAGTATATGATTTCAAAATTCAACTTAACGAAGGTAATCGTAGCTGGAACATGTGCAGGAATAGATGATGCGTTTAGTAATTTGGAAATCTTCGTACCCGATAAAGCCGTTCAATATGATTGTACAGTAAAAGAAGTTGAACCTTTTATTAAGCAATCCTTCATTGTTGATATTGATTTATCGAAATACGGAAATGATTTTAACACTGGAACTATTGGCACAGCTGATAAAGCAGTCGTTATGTGGAAGGACTATTTAGAACTTAAAGAAAATCAAATAACAATCGCCGATACAGAAGCGAGTGCGATTGCTTTTATCTGCAAAAAGAATGATGTTGAATGTATTATAATCAAAGGAATATCTGATTTTCCAACAGATGAGAGAAACTCTGATAAATTCGAATCAAACAAGGAACAGATTAATGTTTATTTAGAAAACACGCCTAAAGTAATGAAGAAAATATTTAGCGAATATTTAAAGAGGTTTATATAAATAAACTTAGGAATTATGGCCGTAGTTAAAAAGAACGCAGAGGATGCTAATACCTCTGCGTTTTTCTATATACGATCTGCTCATTTATTTCTCAGGAATTTCACAGCCATCATCGTCACAGCTCATTCCATCTTCATTGTTTAGAATCGTGATTTTGTTTTCAGCTATGATTTTGTTCAACGCTTGTACAAAAACATCGGTCGGCTGTGCACCAGTAAGCGCATATTTTTTGTCGATAAGATAGAATGGTACGCCTGTTACTCCATATGCTTTTGCTGTTTCTTCATCAGCTCTAACCTCATCAGCCATCTCATCGCTTGAAAGCATCTGTATTACAGTTTCTCTATTTAAACCAACATCTTCTGCAAGATCTGCTAAAGTTTCATGATCTCCTATATGTTTTGATTCTGTAAAAAAGGCGTATAAAATGCGTTCTGTCATCTCCTGCATCTTACCTTCTTTTTTAGCAAGCATCGTCAAACGGTGAGCATCAAAGGTATTGGTTAAAATCATCGTATCCATGTGATACTCTAGTCCGGAATCCTTCGCCATTTGTATCACGTTTTGCGTGTTTGCTTTAGCGGCGTCAATACTCATGCCATATTTTTTAGATAATTTTTCATAGATGTTTTCGTTGACGTCACGTTCCATTGCAGGATCCAGTTCGAAGCAGCGATACGTTACTTCAATAGGATAATTTATCTTTTTAATAGCGTCCTCCAGACGCTTTTTGCCAATATAGCAGAATGGTCAAGCAAAGTCTGTCCACATTTCGATGTGTAACATAGAATATCCCCCCAAATTAGTGTTCAACTCTAGTATATAAGGATTTCGTCATTTTTACACGTTGTTTGATCGGTCAGCTGGATAAGCAACTCCAACTTGTTTTCTAGCCTCATCCATAATCTTCATAACAGCAAGTGAATTTGCGTGGGAATTTACTTTAGACTCAAGTTCACCACGTTCGATCAGTTCAATAAATTCTTTTGCTTCGTAATACATCTTCGGTTTGTCTTGTTCAACGGTGATGTTCTCTGTACGGCCATCGCGATAGCGAATCTCGATCTTCGTCATATCCTGTATATGATCGATTAGAATACTTCCGTTTTCACCTTGGATTTCTGATGGGACGTAAGAGTTAGAAATCTTAGAGTACATCACGACGGCTTCGCTCTCTCCATAGTTTAAAAGAATACTTCCTTCACCATCTACGCCAGATTCGAGCAGGTAGGCGTTTGCTTTAACCTCGCGAGGCTCTCCAAAGAGAACGACCATTGGGTATAAACAATAAATTCCGATATCCATCAATGAACCATTTGAGAACTCCGGTTTAAAAGCGTTAAGGATCGTGCCTTCCTTATACTTATCATAACGAGATGAGTACTGACAGGAGTTTGCAAAATAACGGCGAACTTTACCGATCTTATGAAGGTTCTCTTGAATGCTTCTAAAGTTCGGCATCACGGTTGAACGCATGGCTTCCATGAGCAACACATTGTTTTCCTTAGCAACAGCTATCATTTTTTCTACTTCACTAACATTAGATGCCATAGGCTTTTCACAGATTACATGCTTGCCTTGGTTCATGAGCGTGATGGCATACTCTGCGTGAAATGAGTTTGGACTAGCAATATACACCGCTTCAATTTCATCACTAGCAGCCATCTTTTCTAAATCAGTAAACGTATGTTTTGCACCATTCTTCTCAGCAAATTCTTTTGCTTTTTCTTCTGTACGTGAATAGACAGCATTCAGTGTAAAACCATTTACTTCTCTTGCAGCAGAAATAAAACTCTCTGTGATCCAATTCGTTCCAATAACTCCAAATTTCAAGATGACTCATCCTTTCACAATCGGTAGCATAGCCCGATGCTTTTCATAGTATGTATTCTACTCCTATAGTCATGATTTAGACAAATAATGAGGACTGTCGCACTATTTTTGTAGAAAAAGGTTTCTTGATATAACATCCAGGGTAAATAGAAGTTAAAACCTGGTAAGGAGGGATGAGTTATGCTTACTATGACCAATCATAACCAGCAAACGATAAAGCCTTTAGATATGCCAGTATCACGATACGTGCTTAAAGAACAATCTGTAGCAGAACAAGAGAAACGCAAGCCTGAATTTGAATTAACGTCGTTGAATCCAAAATAAAAGAAGCCATACATGAAGAAAGCGAAGATCTTAGGGGATCTTCGCTTTTTTGTGTTTAATTTTAAAATATCACGCTAAAACAGACAATGAGATTCCAATTCCATTTACAATAGCATGAATGATAATCGCTGGAATAATAGAGCCTGTCCTCTCATATACCCAGCAAAAGACTAGGCCAGAAGCAAAGTTTACGGGCAGCGTATTATACGTCGGGATATGAACGATCATGAAAATGAACGAGCTGAAAATCATTGCCTTTCTTACACCCCAGCGTCTGAACCACGTATACAAAAAACCACGGTAAAAGATTTCTTCATAAATAGGGGAAACAACCGCTGCTGACACAAAGCCAATCATAAATGTAAAAGGTGTAAGGTCAGATTTTAGACTGTCTGTCTTAGCGTTATTTGTTCCTATTGAAAGCACATCCATTATTACGACAAGGGCAATACTTATGAAAATGAGAAGAATCGTCCATAGCAAAATTGTCTTCCACATATTTTTTCTAAGTGGTTTAAGACCAACTGCTCCCCATCCTAAATGATTTGGTTTTAGAGCGATCCAATAAACAGCTATCGTAAATACGATCGCCATGCAAAAACCAGTTAACGTCCCCGCGTATAAAGTGTTATCCAACCAATGTATCAACTGATCGTATAGGATGTTCTCCAAAAGTATGGGGACGCCAACTAAACATAGACTTAATAATAGTATAAGTTCACGAATGGTCCATTTTCTCTCTGTTGTAACGTTCATTGTATTGTTCCTCCTGATTAACTTGTTATAATATGTTAATTGTAAGCGGTGACGTAACGTAACCTGCAAGAGAAAAAGGAGAAAAATAATGAACTTATTTTCAACAGGAGAGGTTTCAAAGCAATATGGCGTTTCCGTAAGGACTCTCAGATACTATGACCAAATCGGTCTGCTATTACCGAGTGTAAAGAGTGAGAGCGGTACAAGAATGTATAGGAAAGAAGATCTGCACCTATTAGAAAAGATTACACTCTTGAAATCTTTGTCTCTACCTTTAACAGAAATAAAAAAAATAATAGGTGAAGTAACGATAAAAGATATTCTTGTAGCACAGAAGAAAGATGTTCAGACCCAGTTGAATCAGCTCCAATCAGCGTCTGAAAAAATAAATACACTCCTACACATCCTAGAACTTAAGGGAGAGTTGGATTGGGAGCATATCCTTTCTCTTGTCCAAGCAAATGAAGATACAAAGATTGCTGAGAAAAATCAAACCTGGGAAACGTTCTTTTCTGATAATGAGAGACGGATGCTTCAAACCTCGCTACCCAAACTTGAGGATGCAAGCACAGCAAAATGGGTGAACATCATAAAACGAATAGAGATCTGTTTGCAAAACAACAGTAAACCATCGTCCGCCGAAGGTCATTTGATCGCTTCAGATGTATTACTCTTATCTCATGAAATGTTTCAAGGAGACACCGAATTAGAAGGAAAATTCTGGAACGCTAGAAAATCAGAAACTTCCTCACAATCATTGAATTTATATCCTGTTAGCAACGAAGTTTTAGATTTTTTGGATAGAGCGATTATTAGTTATCAAACGATTAACGCATGACCAAAGTTTTATAAAAATGTAAAACATTGGTTTAATAACTTGTGGATATGGGGTATCAAGAAATAGACTCCAAAATTATCCATGAGGTGAAAAGAAAAAATGAAAAAGTTATTGGTATCGGTAGTAGCTATAAGTGTAATCGTCTTAAGTGGATGTAACATGCTGATTGAAGATGATTTTAATGCGTATTTGGATGATCGTAATAAACTCATTGATAAGGAAACTAAGTTATTTGAACAAGCTCAGACCGATTTTGCAAAGATGATTGAAAATCCTAATGCAAAGGAAGAAGTGCAAAAAACGATTGATAAGTATGAAGCACTAGTAAAGGAAGCTGAAGGAATAAGCTCTGAAAAATTAGAGGAATTGAATACGTCTCAAGATCATTTTGTGAAAGCAATTCAGTCTAATGCAGAAGCGATGAAGTTAAGTCTATCTGCTTTCGAAAAACAAGACACCGAATTAGATAAAAAATCTCAAACAATGTTCGAAGAAGCACAAAAAGCTGGGAAAAAGAGTGAGAGCGAATTAGAGAAATTTGCGGAAGACAACGACTTTACATTAGAAGAAACAGAAACAAAAGAATAATAGGATTATAGGAGCTGAACATACTCAGCTCTTTTTTATATAAAGTGATAAATTTTGGTAATTGAAGAAGGTATTACAGATAGAGTATAGAAGTTGTTGGATGGTCAATTATTGAATGTATGTTAGGGAGCTGTATTTATGAACGCTCATCTAGTGTTTGGAGAATCTACGGCTGGAGCAATGAAATGGACACTTAATAAGGTGAAAAGCAAGGACACCGTCATTGGTTTCCCAGATTTCTTTGCTATTGGCCCTATTCATGAACTAGAATCTGAAAAGGGTTTAGTAGGTCGAGTGCAGTGGTTCAAAGACAATATGTCAATTGGTGACATGGCAGAATATTATTCAAACGAATATGAATCTAGTTATAGGCTAGCACTTCAGGAAATTGGTGATATTCCTATTGAAGTGCCAATTACAATCTGGACAGCTGACAATGCGCCTGAACAAACGGGTTTGAGATTTGTGATGAAGTTACTCGAAGATCGAGAAAACAAGATCTTTGTGGTTAATTCCAATGAATGTTTTAACAAATATTGCAAACCCCCTGATGTCTTTTATACATCACTGCACACGAGTGAAATATCTCCAGAAAATCTAAAAATCATTTTAAAGAAAACCCATAGTTACGAACCATTCTTATTGGAAAGTAAGAACAAACTCGTTAAAGAGTGGGAAGCCTTAAGCGCATCAGAAGAAGTCTTAAGACTTTGGGAAGACGGTGCAATAAAAAGCGTTAGTGTTGACCATTTAGATGCGTTCATTATTCTTTCCGCAAGAAGTTTGGAGTGGAAGTATGGAGAAGGATTTTTAGAAAGCTCACGTCTCGTAGGTGATATACTCGGCCATCTCGAACAATACGTGGGTGATGCGTTTATTTTTAACCGGATTCATAATTTGATCGAGCAAGGAAAACTTGAATATGAGGGAACATTAGGCAAGATGAGGCAATTAAGAGTGAAGCTTGCCTAAAGGATCTTACATAAGAAACGGAGAGAATGTATGATGAATCAAAGTGTGGAAACAAATGTTAAATTAACAGGAGACAATATTTATATTAGATTATTGACCGTTGAGGATGCAGAGGATATGGTGAATCTTCAATTAGAGAACAGGGAGTTCTTTAGTCAGTTTGCTATGGAACGCAGCGATGATTTTTACTCACTTGAAAATCAGCAAAAACGAATTCAAATGTTAGTTGAGAATGCAAAACAAGATTTAGATTACTATTTTGGTATTTTTACAAAAGATGAAGAGATTTTGATCGGAACAATCAATTTGTTCGCAGTGATGCGCGGATCAATTCAAAGTGCCTTTGTCGGTTACTTTTTAGATGAAAAGCACAATGGAAAAGGCTTTACGACAGAAGCTGTTCGTTTGATCGTAAAATACGCATTTGATGAAATTAAACTTCATCGAGTAGAAGCGGGTGTGATGCCGCACAACATTGGTTCTATTCGAGTGTTAGAAAAAGCTGGTTTTGAGAAAGAGGGGCTAGCTCGTAAAAACGTAAAGATTAATGGAAAGTGGGAAGATCATCAACAAATGGCTATTATCAATCCTGCTGATTGATGAAGAGATGGTGGACATAAGTATGGGAAGATGAGTAGAACTGATGCTGAAATGTTGATGGATGCGGTCAAGTGATGAGGGAGTCTAGGTGATAGGTTCGAGTTCTGCGGGATGTTCCAGTGTATGGAAGATTTAGTGAGTTGAGCAGATAGTAAGCTTGCATACTTGTTGATAAATGTAAAAAATCTTTAAATTCTTTATTTGTTATGTCAGTTGAAATGATAAGAGCGTAATCCCTCAGTGCTTGAATGTGTGCAGTCTTACATGTATGAAAACAGGCTGCGCACTCCCAGTTCGCGTTTATCCGATTCATTTGTGTGTTACATTTGGAGCAAAGCACCCCTGTTATTAACTCACTTTTATTAATTCCATAATAGCTTAGGATATCGGGATTATATGGTTCGTTTAACTTCATCAATAATCTTTTGATCTTTTTCCTTTCTTTCAACAAGAGCACATCCTTTTTATATCGGGCATTGAATTCTTCATACTTACTAAGTAACATTGGACTTTTAATTACTAACTTTAATGCATTTTTATATGTCTCTGAACTATCTACAAAAGTTCGTGGGTTAGTGATAACAACTAACGTTTCAATGGGGATCTTGGGGATTTTGTGCTGTTCTAGCACCTGAGTTAAATGGAAAGATTGTCTTTTTACTTGTTGAATAGGGTCTTCGAATATTTCTTTTCCTTTGCTAGAGGTCCGAATGAGTTGTCCATATTTATCATCAAAGAACAAATCTCCTGTATAGTTTTTTATCTCTAACAGAATTAGAAATTTCGAAGTAATAATAAGTGTATCGATCTGAAAGAAGAATTCCATGTGCTTAATTCGAATGTTTTGGATAATATGCGCGTCTTGTGTTGGTAGATACCGATAAAAATACTGTAGGGACTTTTCTCCATTATGGCCAGCAATATATTTTGCCAGATTTCCTTCCAATTTCGAACGGTCTGGATGACAGCTTTGCAATCTGTTAATGACTGCACCGAGTTTTTGTATGACGTAGGGGGTAATCGGTTGTTTTTTTATAGAAAGACCTCCCTTCAACTTATCTACTTAGTATAGAATGCATGATCTGGTGCTGCAAAAAAGCATTTTCTAAATAACCGAAGCTCAAAATATCAAGAATCAAATAATTTCTTAGGGATATCACATAAAAATCGGGACTCATCACATAAAAAATGGCATCCATCACATAATTTTATAATCCAGCTTCTTCACCCCATCCCTAATGAACTACCCTCGCCGCCGGTAATGTAGTATAATTCAAATTACTGCTTGAAATAAGCACAAGAACGGTCATGGAGTGATAAGAATGAGTAAAGCAAAAGGCAAGAAAAGCGGCGTTGGTCAAGGGACAGGGAAAAAGGGATGGAACCGTTGGAAAACCAGCAGTAAGAAAAAAGGTCCAAAGCCTTATGTGAGTAAAGGTAAGAATAAACCAGAGAACGAAAGTGGAACAGAAAACAATTAATAAAAATAGAACAGCCAAATGCTGTGAATGAGCCATCTGACTTCTAAAGTTAGGTGGTTTTTATTTTGGAATAAATCACTCAAATCTACCATAAGATGAACTATTCATTGCTAAATGGGAGGGACGAGCTTTGGCTACACAAAATACGAATTACACCATTTCAGAAGACTTGATCATAAAATACAACAAGCTTAACGAGAAGAAAAAAGAGGTTGAGAAAGAAATAGACGAACTAAAAAAAGTCTTTCATATGTATTTTGATCATATAGTCGGTCAAAACGAGAAAGGCGAAGTTACAGTAAACAACTTCAAGCTGCAGAGGCAGATCCGAAGATCCGAAAAACTTCACGAAGAAAAGACAGTGAGTCGCCTTACTGAATTAAATATGACAGATCTCATTCTTCATGTCCCAAAACCGGATGAAGAAAAAGTAAAGTCTGCCATCATGCTAGGGTTATTAAGTGAAGGTGATTTGGAAGGGTGCTTGATTAAGAGTGCTTCACAAGCGATTGTTGTTAAAACACTTAAAGCATAAAAGGAAAAAAGCAGCTCCCAAAGGAACTGCTTTTCTTATTCTGCTTTCTGCAGTACGCCTACAGCTTTTGAATTTTTGATTTTCTGCAGGATACCTTGAATAGACGTGTATTCGTCATAGAGGAAGACAAGTGTGTCACCAGGCTCTGAGCACTCCCACGCTTGGATTAAGGCTTCAGCTTCCTTAGGATATACAGAAACGGATGTAATGCCTTCAGCTTCTTTTACACCTATATATAGGTGATGAACCGTTTCACCTGGAATCCGTCCCCTTAGATTGACATCTTCTTTAATGATAAAAATATCAGAGTGAGTTCCGAAAATTCGGCCCATCTCTTGAATCGTTTTGTCTTGTCTGTCACCAGCTGCTGAACCAACTGTTATCACGCGGCCACTCTTCAGATGATCTACCGTTTCAAAAAGTGCCTTTAAACCAGCGGGGTTATGCGCATAGTCCACTACGATCGTACGATCATGGATGTTTAAAACGTTGAAACGACCTCTGTTTTGGTTTTCTGTTGAAAGAAAAGTGATCACTTTACTTCTTAATTCTGACAAAGGTCTTCCTAATGAATGAGCGGCAGCGAGTGCGCCAAGGACATTCGCGATATTGTGTCGGGCAGCACCATTAATCGTAATCGGAATGTGTGATACTGGAAGGAATCTTTCTGCTTTACCGTTCTCGTTGAATACAACCCAGTCATCTTCTAGATACCAAACTTTTAATCCTTGCTTTAACTGATCTTGAATAACTGGATTCATTACCGAAAGCGAGAAGAAGATTACTTCGCCATTCGTATGATTCGCCATATCCACACATCGTGAATCGTCAGCGTTCAATACACATGTACCTTCTGGAAGAACAACTTCAGCAACCGTCTGCTTCAGTTTTTTTAAATCTTCTAATGTTTCTACGCCATTCAACCCAAGATGATCTTCACTTACGTTGGTTACGATTCCAACGTCACAATAGCGAAACGCAAGGCCTTCACGCAACATTCCACCGCGAGCAGTTTCTAACACTGCGATATCTACAGAAGGATGAGCCAGGACTTTGCGCGCACTTCTTGGTCCGCTGCAATCTCCTGCGTCAAGTTGCTGATCACCTACCCAAACACCATCAGAACACGTATATCCAACCGTTATGTTTTCTTTCTGTAAAAGATGTGAAACAAGACGAGTGGTCGTCGTCTTGCCGTTTGTGCCTGTTACCGCAACAACGGGAACCGCAGCTTCCTCACGAGAAGCAAACAGATAGTCGACGATGGCTCCACCTGCATCTCTCTTTTTCCCTTGTGATGGATGAAGATGCATACGGATGCCAGGAGCTGCATTCACTTCAAGAATGGCAGCTTCACCTTCAACAAAAGGAACCGTGACATCCGGCGACAGAATATCAATTCCTGCAATATCAAGACCAACTGCAGATGCCGCTTCAATAGCCATGTTACGGTAATCAGGGTGAACATCATCTGTCACATCGATTGCCGAACCGCCTGTAGACAGGTTTGCGTTACCTAACACTTCTAAAGATTCTCCTTTGTTTAATACGGATTGAAGAGAGTAGCCACTCTTCTCAAGATGAACGACCGTACGTTCATCTAAAGGAATCTTGCTCATCGCTTTTTCATGTCCATCACCACGTAATGGATTTAAGTTTTCTTCATCAATGAGTTCAGCTATCGTCTTATAGCCGTCACCAATTATAAATGGCGGAAGACGAAGACTTGCTGCAACTAATTCATTATTTACGACGAAAAAACGGTAATCATTGCCTGCATAGTATCGTTCTAAAATATATGAAGTACCTTCGCTGAACACACAGCGGAAAGCAGCAATTAAGTCTGTGTCATTTTGAATATTTGTTATGATGTTCTGTCCCTGTCTGCCATTAAGCGGTTTAATGACAAGTGGGTAACCAATATTCTCAGCTGACTGAAGCAGCTCATATTCATTGGAAACAACATCACCTTTAGGAACTGGGAGACCAGCACCTCTTACTAATGTTTTAGTCATATCTTTATCACAAGAATTTTCTACTGCTAAATAAGACGTTTGGGAGGAGATGGTGGCTTGGACGGATTTTTGCTTCTTACCCGTTCCAATTCTTAAGTAGCTGTTTGTTCCGATACGTTCTACTGGAATCTTTCGTTTTCGTGCAGCTTCATAGATGGCTTCCGTACTCGGACCTAGTTTATGTAGATGGTACAGGTCAGAGGTATGGGTGATGTAAGAATCGGCACTAATTTGTTTCCCATCTAAGATAGCGGTTACAATTTCGAGAGCAGCTTCAAATGCGTAAAATCCTGATTTTGGTTCCGCATAATCATACGTTACAAAGTAAATTCCCTTTCGTTCACTTGTGATCGTTTTGCCGCGTTTGACTGAGATACCAGCAAGATGTTGAATCTCAAGTGCAATATGCTCTAAGATATGCCCGATCCACGTTCCCTCATGAAGGCGTTCTACAAATCCGCCTGCATAACCCCTTGAACAAGTATGTGTGTGAAGGGAAGGAATGACTTTTAACAATGTTTCTACAAACCCTGGTATTGTGTTAGAGGGTTTTTCCTCGAATTCTTCTATATCAAGCTCAATCCATATAGTAGGTTTAAAGCTGTAAAGGTTCGGTCCCGTTAAGTAATTGACGCGGTTGATTCTCATTAAGACGTTCTCTCCTTAAGTGATGATTAATTCTCGTTTGTATAAGTTAAATACAGCACCTGCTCCAAGTGTATGGAAACGGATATCGGAAATCGTCATATTTCCTTTATTCTCAGCAATATCTACATACGTCGATGTTTTGCCATCAAATATGCTCACGTTGTATTCACCGATCACCTCAAACTGCTTGCCGTCGTTATGAACCCAGATTGCAGTGTTTTCATCGATACCGATGCCAATAATTTGAGGATTTAACGCGATAGCACGCATGAGACGACTAAACCGGTCACGCTGAGAAAAGTGCTGATCAATAATTACGTCTTCTAAAAATCCAAAGCCTGAACCTAACTCAAGTATAGAAACATCTTCTTTTTCAAACAGCTTTGATGAGATAATCATTAATCTGCTCATAACCGCAGCACCGGCACTCGTTCCACCGATAATCAAACCGTCTTGCCATTCTCGAAAGAGGTGTTTATAAAAGGATGTCCCACCTAAAATACTTGTCAGTCTTAATTGGTCGCCTCCTGTCATGAAAAGACCAGACAGAGAAGAAAGCTGTTCGGGTAATTCAGGGTCTTCCGCTTTTTCACGGGAATCTAAATGGAAAAGCAGTGGCTTAGTACCATGTAATGTTTGAAACAGTTGATAATATTCACTGCCTACTTCTTCCGGATAGCCGGATGCAGTTGTCAGGATTCCTATTGGTCCTTGACGATTTTTACATAGTGCAGAGAATCTAGATAAGATTATTTTCTTTTCGCTCTTGTCCTCATTGCCACCAATGATCAGCAGATCACCTTTTGCCATCTTTCATCAGCCTCTTATTCATTAAGTAGTAGGAAAAACAGGTCGAAATATTCGTCCATTTCGCCCTGTTATGTATACCACGATCCGCTAGAATTCAAACCTATTTTGAGGAATTATTTAACTATTTATTTAAATAGTTAAAATTTTTGTAAAATTATATAGATTTTTGTCAAATCAATTAGTATAATTTACCTATTGGGAGTATTTTACTTTCTATTTTCTAAGGGGAGGAGTTATGGTTCTTTCAACTATTTAAAGGGAGGATGTATAAATGGAAAAAACATTACTTCTACGGTCCTACGAAATTAACACGAGCACAATGGCAATCTTACCGTTTTATAACGAATATGGAGAGGTGCAAACGGAAATTTTAGAAAGTGAAAAAAACGAAAGAGTTGCCCTGAGCCCGATCAAGATTATTAATGAGAGCTGTTTATTTTTTGGTTCTAGCTATGAAGGCAGGCGAGAAGCAGTTCGTCGCTCTATGGGCTATGTGAGTTTATCCCCGATCATGATTAACCTCGAACTAGGCATTTTCTTTTTTCCTGTTGAATCTCCTAAGAATGAAACGTGTATCTGGTTATCCCAATCGCATGTTCAACGAATAGATTCCATAGATTCTGACACGTGCAGTGTCCACTTTAAAAATACTGCTAATTTAATCTTACCCCAATCTAAATATGCATTAGAGGCAAAATTGTTCCGAACCGCACAATACAGATATATCCTTAGTGAACGAGTAAATGAACGAATGACGAGATATGATAAAAAGTAGAATAATAGTAATACGAACACGCCCGGTGCAAACTTGCATGGGCGTGTTTTGATTGGTTCAATATTCATCATAATTTTGGAACTTTCTTCCTTATTATTCGTATAACCTTTTGAGGAGGAGATATCATGAAACATTTTACTAGCTGTATCGTTACCGTTTTCTTATTGTTAGTCATCAACTTTGTGGTGGCAAATCTTTTAGGAGTGGCGTTTATTGACACTTCATTATTTGTTGGATTGATTTTTGCTCTCACTATTCGATTTTTCACTTCAAAAGGTGGACTTTCATCAAACATGGTTCGTATACAGGCACAAGCTATGACAGGAATCAAGATTGAAGAAGAAAAAGCAACGTTCAAACCGAGTTATCCTTATTATACAGCTGTAATTTATACCCTCGTTTCTTTCATCTCCATATTAGTTTATTACAAAGATTATTTTATTTAGTAGATAGTTGATTTTTGAAGGGAAAATGGCAACAATGGATATTGAACTTCTTTTGAAGAATTTAAACAGGAGTGTGCCCATACATTGAATCTGCGTTTTGGTCGTTTATCATTATGGTTTTGTTTAGCAGGAATTCTACTTGTTGGCTGGGCTTTCATCGTTCAAGATGATGTAGCTCAACAAGTTGCTATCTTTCTTTTTAGTGGAATCATGCTATATTTTTTCGGTGTCATCTTTAGCGTTATAGCTATTGTGAAGAAAGAAGCTGGAAAAGCTAAGTTTTTCGGACTGTTTTTTATCTTGTTCATGGGTTTGATTTCTATAATCGGTCTGTTATTATTATCGTTTGGGATCGGAGAAAAATAAAAACTTTTTTGGCCGCTAGAAGAAGGAGATTTCGTGGGTATATAACGAACTTATATTATTTGTTGAGTTATTGAAAAAGCCTTCCCAATGGGAAAGGCTTTTTGTAGTTTCAAGCTTGTTTTCTTCCTTCTTCTACATCATCAAGTGCTACATCTTCATCGAAAGGTGTGTCGAACTCAGTTGAAATTGGAGCGGTGAATAAGGATATACCCACTATACTAACCAATCCAGCAGACATACCATATAGAATTGGATTCGTAGCTGTAAGTCCTTCAATAAACAATCCTGCTAGTACAACAACTGTAGAAATTAAGATAGCATAAAATCCTGAATTAGGCGTCGCTCGTTTCCAAAAGAACGTCATAACGAGCGGGATGAAGATCGCTCCAGATAGAATCGCATAAGCTACATCAAGTGCAACGAGTACGTCTTGAATCCATATGGAAAAAGTAATAGCGATTAAACCGATAACAAGTGTTGTGAGTCTTGATGCTTTAATCATTTGTTTGTCGGTAGGAGATTTCATGAAATATTGTTTTAAGATGTCGTTTGTAATCAGAGTGGAAGATGCAAGTAACGATCCTGATGCTGTTGACATAAGTGCTGAACACACACTTGCAAGCACAAGTCCTAAGATACCCGTTGGTAAAATGGTAAGGGCCATCTCAGCAAATGTATTCTGCGGATTATCTAATGAAGGCAGCACTATGAATGCACACATACCGATGATGCTTCCTGCAATCGCGTATGCAAAACTATAAACTCCTGCAAAAATTGATCCATTTCTAGCTATCTTACTAGATTTTGCTGTGAAAACACGTTGCCAGATGTCTTGTGATACGACCATACCGAGCGCAAACAACAAAAAGTATTGGAAGATCTGCTGATAACCGATGCCTGTGAAATCTAAGTGAGAATCAGGAAGTTTTGTTAATAGATTTCCTAGACCATCTACCTTTGAAAGACTCATAGGAACCATAATGAAGAAGATACCAACCGTCATTACGATAAATTGAATAATATCCGTGACTGTAACACTCCACATTCCACCTAGGATTGTATAGAAGAGGACGATACCTCCTCCAACTAACATAGAAGTTGTTAAGCTCCAGCCTAAGAGCACATTAATGATCGTTCCCATCCCGATCACTTGGGTAACTGCGATCATTAAAGTATATATAGAAGCCACGATGGCACTTAAAAGACGTGTTTCAGATTTGTACCGTTTTCCCAAAAGTTCACTGATCGTTGTAACTTTTAATGAATCGATCTTTTTAATAAATATAGTACCTAAAAGAATAATACCTAAACCAATCATTGATACAAACCAGATGCCAGAGATCCCGAACTGATATCCTAGCTTTGTCGTTCCAATCGTAGCAGCTCCACCTAAAATAACGGCAGACAAACAACCAAGATACATAAACATGCCAAGGTTGCGTCCTGCTAATGTAAAATCTTCAGAAGTCTTTGCTTTAGTAGAGCCGATGATTCCTGCACCGATCAATACGGCGAAATACAAAAGAATAATAACTGTATCAAAAGTTTGCATAATAAAAAACCTCCTTTTTAGTGTAATCCTTGAACTAAGCTTTACGCGTTTTGATAATTCTCCGATAGTTGAGCATGAACCTCAACCATATATTCTGTAAGTGACTCTTCAAGGACAGCAAGACCTTGATCAATCTGTTCTTGATTGATCGTTAGAGGAGGAATCATTCTGATTACTTCACCATGATTTCCGCAAAGATAAAAAAGAACGCCTTTCTCTAAACACTTGTCTAGAATATTCATGAGTGCTTGACCGTCTGGCTTACCAGTAAAAGGATCGATGATTTCAATTCCAATCATAAGTCCTACCGCACGAATGCTCCCGATCAACGGAGTCCGCTCTTGAAGTTCTTTCAATTTTGCACATGCATAATTCCCCATGTTTTTTGAGTTTTCGATGAGTTTTTCTTTAGTTAAGACTTCAATTGTAGCGAGCGCTGCTTCACAAGCGATCGGGTTTCCACCAAATGTTGTTCCGTGACTGCCGAGAGGCCATTGCTGCATGAGTTCTTTAGAAGCAACTGTTGCGCTTAGTGGCAGTCCTGAAGCAATACCTTTTGCAATAGCCATGATGTCTGGCGTAACTCCGAACGTTTGAGCAGCGAACCATTCACCTGTTCTTCCGAATCCCGTCTGAACTTCATCGAAAATCAGCAAGATGCCATGATTGTCACAAACTTCTCTGATTTTCTTCAGCCAGCCACTCGGTGGAACGATATAGCCTCCTTCACCTAGAACAGGTTCTACAATCATACAGGCGACTTCTTCAGGTGTTACTTGATGATTGAACAGTGTTTCAAAATCTTTCTCAAGCTTCTCGATGACGTACGTTTCTGAATCTACTCCGCTTGGTGCGCTCTTTTCATCTGCAAAGGGAACTTGATAGGCAAGACCGTTCGGCTGAAGAAACTTGCGGTATTTGCTTTTGGATGTTGTCACGCTCAACGCACCTAGTGATCGACCATGAAAGCATCCGGTAAAAGAAATCACATACGGTCTTTTTGTGACATGCTTTGCGAGTTTCAATGCACCTTCAATTGCTTCAGTTCCGCTATTTGCAAAAAAGAAACAATCCAAATTTCCTGGCAGAACATGAGCTAGTTCCTTTGAAAGTCGCAGGATTGACTCGTACATGATGACTCCAGATGGTCCATGCATGAGGTGATCTGCTGCATCTTTGATAGCTTGGACCACTTTTGGATGACGATGGCCGGTATTTGCCGTTGCGATACCAGAAGTGAAATCAAGATATTGCTTTCCATCCAATCCATAATAGTAGCAGCCCTCTGCTTTTACGACGGGTAGGTTCGGATGATCTTTTGCCATACTTGGCGCCAATAGGTTAGGCATCTCGGTTACAAGGTTGCTCCAGTTGTTCATTGACACGTGTATTACCTCCTTGATATTCCATTCTCATGTTGTATAAATAATTTCTATATAGAATATCCATGCAAGGATCATGCCAAAAAACTAAATAATCTGATATTTTTTCATTTTTCTTACGATTGAAGGCTGGCTAGTGCCGAGTGCTTCTGCCATCCTTATAGTCGTTCTATATTTCTTTCTAGCTGCTAATAAAATTTGTTTCTCTCTATTATCTAACATCTGTTTAAGTGTTTGTTCGGTATGAATAGATGGAGAAGGGATAGATGCACCTTCTTTTACATGATCGGGAAGGTGCTCATCCGTAATAAGAGTGGTAGGAGAGAGTACCACTAATCGTTCCATGATGTTGATCAGTTCCCGTACATTTCCTCTCCATTCATAATGCAGAAGATGATGAATGACAGCTTCATCTAACCTTTTCTTCTTGTTATATTTTTCTTCGAATTGCTGTAAAAGCATATGTAGAAGTGGTACGATATCTTCCGTTCGCTTTCGGAGTGGGGGAATCGTGACGGGTACAACGTTTAAACGAAAATAGAGGTCTTCACGAAACTGTTTCTCATGAATCGCCTTCTGCAGATCTTTGTTCGTTGCAGAGATCAAACGGAAATCTACTTTGATTGGTTTCGTTCCTCCCACACGATAAAACTGTTTTTCTTGAATGACTTTTAAAACTTTAACTTGGTGCTGAAGGGGAAGTTCACCGATCTCATCTAAGAAGAGTGTGCCTCCGTTCGATAGTTCAATAAGGCCGACTTTGCCTTTTTGTTGCGCACCTGTAAAAGCCCCAGGTTCATAACCAAATAATTCTGCTTCAAATAATGAATCTGGAATAGCACCACAGTTAACTTCAATGAATGGACCCTTTGATCGGTAGCTCTTATTGTGAATAAATTTAGCTAACAATGATTTTCCAACACCAGATTCCCCAAGGATTAATGCATTCACATCAACTTCTGATAACTGAAGAGCTGTTGAAACTGCTTTTTTCATATCTTCACTTTTAGCGATAATTCCAGCATCATGAAGCTGTTTGCTTCTTAATAACTCTAGCTCCGTTTTTACGCGCTGCATCTCTTCTTCCATAGCAAACAAAAAGTCTTTGTATTGAGCCAGCTCTGTAATGTCGTGTGAGTAGCTTACAATTCTAAATAGTTCGCCTTGTTCGTTATAAACAGGGATTCCTGTAACAAGCAGTTTTTTTCCTTTATTCGTTGTTTGTACAAACGTGATTTTTTTATTTTCTTTTACAACCATTGGCGTGAGAATCGGTGTGAATAACCCTTGTGCTTCTAGATCATAGACGGATTTTCCGATTAAGCTGTCTGATTCAACTCCGTAGATCTTTCCTGTAACTTCACTGACTTTAAGGATTATGCCCTCTACATTCGTAACTAAAATATCATCTTTTAAAGAATGAAGAATCTGTTCGTTTTCGTTCCAGTCTTTTGATTGAGTCACGTTCATCAGTCCCTTAGTAGCAGAATAAAATATTCAATTCTGAATAATTATTTATTTATGAATAATTATACGACTACTTGTTTGGATTAGATATAGAAACAAAGAATTTTTTAAAAATAAATAAGGAGGGTAAGACGGCCAAAGAAGTTAGAAGAAGGTAGAGGGGAGGATACAAATAAAAAAAGGACCAAAACGAATGGTCCTTTTAATCTTGCATTATAAAAGTTCAGTTTTTAATTCAACGTCAATGTTGCCGCTTGTTGCTTTAGAATATGGACAAACACCGTGAGCAGTCTTTACTAGTTCTTCAGCTTCTTCTTGTGTTACACCATTAACACCCACGTTTAGAACTACAGCGAGCTTAAACCCGCCATCTGTATCTTTACCTATAGAAACTTCAGCAGTCACTTTTGATTCAATTCGTTTTTTGCTTTGACGCGCAACTAAGTTTAGTGCTGAATCAAAGCAAGCGGCATATCCTGCTGCGAATAGTTGCTCAGGGTTTGTTGCGTTCTCGCTTCCTGATCCACCAAGCGATTTTGGCATAGCTAATTCATGATGTAAAACACCGTTATCACTCTTAACCGTACCTGCTCTTCCACCTTCAGCTGTTGCTTTTGCTGTGTATAATGCTTCCATTCAAAACACTCCTTTGTTTGTGTAAAATTAAATTGTGCACAACTTAATAACTCGTAATCATCATAACGTATCTTTTTTGTAGAGTCAAACAATTTAATTGTGTAAAACTAAATTGTGTTATAATGCAAATACCCTTTACAAAAAGAAAGGAAACATCATGAAAAGTGAAACCTTAAAATTAGAAAATCAAATATGTTTTAAAATTTATACAGCAGAACGTGAGATCACAAAGCTTTATCGAGAGTTGTTAAAAGAACTCAACGTCACATATCCACAATACTTAGTTTTGCTTCTTTTATGGGAAAAACATTCATTGTCTGTAAAAGAATTAGGGCAAAGATTATTTTTAGATTCAGGGACACTTACTCCGATGTTAAAGCGCATGGAGATCAATGGTCTCGTCGAAAGAAAAAGATCAGAACAAGATGAGCGAAGTGTTATCGTGTCTGTAACGAAAAAAGGAAATGCTTTAAAAGAAAAAGCTGAGTGTATTCCAAGTCAGCTTGTTGATAATATTCCGATGAAAAAAGAAGAACTATCATTATTAAATGAAACGTTATCAAATATGTTAGAACAGTTGCAGAATCATTCGAAATGAAAGAAGAAAAGACGCTTAGAACAATTCTAAGCGTCTTTTCTTAACCAGATCTTCTTTACAGGAAGTCAGTGCTCTAGGTTTTCGAAGTCAATGCGTATACGTTAAATGCAAATAAAAATACCTTGGCTGTAAAAGCCAAGGTATGAAAGGTTAGTTACTGTTATTCGCTTCATCATCACGCATCAGCCAACCCTCAAAGTGGCGCTTGACGTAATTTTCCGCATCTTGATAGCTTTTAAATGTTCCTTCAACTGGATGAGTCTTATGAGTGATCACCCATGTTTGGTTATCTTCAGAATAAATCTTAGATACTTCACGGTGATTATTCACATATAAGCTGCCATCAGGATTTTCCTTCACGTTGTGCTCGTTCTTTGGTGCATCGATTCGTCGAGGCTGTTCATGGAATGCGGCAACAACAAATTTTTCAAACGCTTCAGAAGTCATGTTTCCACCTGAAGCTTTCGGGTGTCCACCGCCACCATACTGCTTCGCATAAATGGAGCAATCTACTTCTTCATGAATGGTACGAAGACCGATTCGTTTGTTTGCAATATTCAGGATCACGATTAAGTCTAAATGAGGATTTTCACGATTGATCTCGTTTCCAAGTTCAGAGTGATAACGTTCAGCATGAATAATACCAATTTTATACGTTTTCTCTTCAGAACCTTCACCTAAAGACCAAGTATCCCAGATCTCGACCATCTGACGCTGTTTCTTTTTAATGTAATCTGCAATATTTTCTTCTTCTAGATCGAGAATCGTTGTTTCTGTTTCTGAGAACTGAAAAGAATCACCTTTTAAACGATCCATGATCTGATCCTCAAATTTATCAGGAGGTAGGATAAAGAATAAGTCGTTCAAACGCTTAGCTTCAACCTTCTGATCAAACCATTCCCACGTATCATATAAACGAACTAGCTCAACATATTCATCAAGTGCCCCTGTTGGTTTAAGCTTATTGTTCTCGATCAAATATTCGTAGAAAAGGGAAGTGGCACATGTTAAACGGTTATCGTCATAACGAACTTGAACATGCCCCCAGTCAAAGCCATTGAAATGAAGCGCTGTTGCATGGTGATCGATCAGCTTTACTTTTCCGCCAGCATTCGAGCGTTCATCAAGCCGCATCATTAATTCTTCATTGACTGCAATATCGGTAATGATAATTTCTGTTTTTCTTTCTTTTGGATTATCGAGCAGCATCTCTACACGGTCGTTAATCGTTCCGTGTGAACAATACGAAATTTTACAATTGTCTCCAAATGCTAGTTGTGCTAAATAACCGCACGATTTTCCGTCTAAATCATTGTGTGAAAATAAATGAATCATGTCAGTATCCTCTCTATTATGCTCTCTGTCTAGAGTATCGTCATAAAGCATAAAGTTCAACCTTTATATCGTAGTATTCTTTTCATTTACAAATTCAGCTGATTTTAACACGAAAAACGGATTGAATATGCTCAATAATTCTTGTGAAATTTCACAAGAATTTATTTACAAATGATGGTATAAGGTAGAAAATGGTAATGGTGCAAAATATGAAAAGTTGGGGGTTATGATGTGAAGGAGTTTCTGAAAGTGTTTCAGAATAAAAACTTCAGCAAGCTGTTTTTTGCTGGTTTTACTTCAATGATGGGAAGTATTATAGGCGTTACAGCTTTTATGTTTTATTTGTTGGATAAGTTTGGTGAACAGCCGTTTTATGCCACACTTGCAGAATTGATGTATTCTCTGCCAACACTAGCTGTTTTCTTTATCGTAGGGGTATTAGCTGATCGTATGGATCGTCAGAAGATTGCCCTATACTGTGATTGGATTTGCGCAGGGTTGTGCCTCCTACTGATGGGTGCGATTTGGCTGGATTGGATGCCTCTGATTTTTGCTATCTTATTCTTAAGAAGCGCTGTAGGTAAATTTTTTCACCCGGCTGACCAAGCGATGGTACAAGGTGTGCTCTCGAAAGAGGATTACGCAATTGCAGCTGGATTGAATCAAATGGTAGGCAGTTTATTTATGCTTTTTGGCAACGTGATTGCCATTTTTATTTATTGGAGTGTAGGAATACAAGGTGCAATTGCATTTGACCTTGTTACATATGTTATATCAGCATTGTTAATTATGAGTATGAGAGTTGATGAAGATGTTCGTCTCCCAAACGGACAACACAGGTTCAAAGATATTCGTGTAAAGATGGTATGGAAGGATTTTGTTGCGGGTTTCGATTACATTAAACAATCTAAGCTTCTACTCTCGTTAATCTTTGGTTTTTTCTTGTTTGGTATAGTAAATGGTGGATTGTCAGTTATGCCGGCTTTTATCTTGAAATATAAACTCGCTCCAGATAATTATGAGCAAATGATGATGTGGATGGGTGTCGTGTTTGGTGTATCTATACTTACAGGGAGTGTTTTATGTTCGATGCTCGCTAAAAAGATTAGACTCTCATATGCGATTGTTCTTGGTCTATTTGTAAGTGGATTGTCTCTTGGTTTATGCGCCATCGCACCAAATGTGTTGTTATTCTTTATTTTTTCAGGATTGGCTGGATTTAGCATTCCATTAATCAATATTGGAATCGGTGGCTGGTTACCTAAGATCGTAGACCCTAAAATGATGGGACGTGTTCAAGGATGGATCTCACCGATCAATATGTTATCCCACACCATGACACTCGGTTTAATCGCAGTGTTTTTCCCGAAAATCCTAACTGTAGAAATGCTGTTCTTGGTTGTGGGAGGATGTCTGATTCTTGTTGGACTATTCTACATGTTCACTCTACCCAAGTATGATATTGAAGAAAATGATAACAAAAATGAGTTTGAATTAGAAAAAGTACCAGTTTAAAGCTGGAGATTATGGCGAAGCCCTTTTATAATGAGAAGCGGAGGGGAAGTCATGGCAACTTTTCAAAACGTACTATTCTGGATTTTTTTAATCTTACCAATCATTTTATTTTTTGTAGCTATAGCGAGAACTTCATGGGTGTTGTTGCTTGTTAACTTTTTTTTAGCTCTACCGATCATTTGGTTTGTGAGCTGGATTACAGAAAGTTATGGAGCTGTCTTCGTGGTAATAGCAATCCATTTGTTCACAGGAGTATGGCTCTGGACGAAAAGACAGAGATTAGATTTTAGATCTTTTTAACAAAGCTGAGCAAAGTTCCATTTGCTTAGTTTTTTTTATGGGTTTTTATGATTTTGCATTAAAACTTTGCATTTATCGTTTTTATTTATAAGAATATTACAACTAAATTTTTTTGGAAAATACCATAAATAAAAGAAAATAAAAGAAAATAAAAGAAATTAGATGATTGGTTTACTTTTTATGAAATAAAATTGATGAAAGAATCGGAAAAACAAGGATGCAGAACGGCCTTTAGATTCCTACCGGCAACATGAAAAAATCATGGTCTGCGTTCAATATGGTGGAAATGCCGAAAAATTCATTCGAAGAGGCTGGAGGATTGCAAGTAGGCTAAAGACTGATCTACTAATACTTCACGTTACCAAAGAAGCATATATGAACCGGTCACAGGAAGATCGAAAGAAGATTCAAAATTGGAAGAAGCTAGCTACTCATTTCAGTGCCACGTTTATTGTGGAACAAACGGATAAACGAACGATTTCAGAGACCATTCGTAATATTGCCGTTGAAAACGGAATAACTCAGATCATATTAGGTCAATCTGCGAGAAGTTGGTGGGAAGAGATTACAAAAGGATCGATCGTAAATAATATTATGAGGATTGCAACAGGCATTGATATTCATATTGTTGCAGATCAAAACAAGAATTAGAAAGGGAAGAAAATGAATATAGCATTTTTTCTTTTACCAAAAAGTGAAGTGGTTTGTATCCAAGCTGCATCAACAGTCAGGCAAACTCTTGAAAAGATAGAACACCACCGATATACAGCAGTCCCTGTGATCGATGAAAGCGGACGATATATCAAAACAATCACAGAAGGTGATCTGTTATGGAAAAATTAAGAATACAGAAGGTCTTACTTTTCAAACGAGTAATCACCATTATATTAAAGATATGAAGGTGAATAGAGATTATCAGCCTGTGCATAAAGATGCTGAGATGGAAGATTTAATGTCACTGGTTGAAGTACAAAACTTTGTGCCAGTAGTTGATGACAACGAGGTATTTATCGGCATTATACGTAGAATAGATATTATTCAATTCTTAAGAAAAAAGACAAAATAATGATTAAAAATAAGACCGGCTAATCAGCCGGTCTATAAATGGTGGGGAGGTTAGGCGTTGGAATATCTAACCTGAAATAATCATAACACGAACATGTGTTCTTGTAAATGTAGAATACTTATTTATTCCATTCTATTAAAAAAGTGCTTCCATCAGAGGAACTTTTTTTAAGAACTAAATCTGCACCTAACGCTTTTGCAAGCATTTTACTAAATGGTAGTCCAAGGCCAAGTCCGCGGACTTTTAACTTTTTCTCTTCTCCACGAAAAAAACGTTCAAAAATATAGGGCTGTTCATTTTCGGGAATACCTGAACCTGTATCTGTCACTTCAATCGTATTTTCGTTTAAGACAACACTGATCACTTTTTCATCTCCTAATGCTTGATAAGCATTGTTTAAGAGGTTAATGATGATTTGTTGTAAACGAAGTGGATCAACTTCTCTATATATTTGGCATTCTGGAACAATAGCCTTACACATAACTTCTTTGTTCTTGGTCATTCTCCACTGATGAACGATATCTTGAACAAGCTCGTTCATGTTGCATGTTTCATTCCGCATCGTAAAAGCTCCAGCGGAAAGAGAGTTATAATCTAATAAATCTTCAATCATCCTTTGCAATCTATAAATTTCCTTCATTGTAATCTGCAGAAATTCTTCTTTTTCATCTCCCGAAACAATACCGTCTTTAACAGCTTGCACGAGACCGCTAATAGACGTAACAGGTGTTTTTAAGTCATGTGTAACTCCTGCGAGTAATTCTGCTCGAAGCTTTTCTAAATGCTTCAGCTTCGTACTCATCTGTTCAAAGGAAGTTAAAAGATCATAAATTTCTTGTTCTTTAGCATCTGTAGCTAATCGAACATCGTAATTTCCTTCTTTTATCTGAGAAGCAGCATGTGCCACTTCTTGAATGGGTTTTAGAATCTTTTTCAATAGAATGTAGATGATCAACCATCCGAGAAGACCAAGGCTTATCAATAGGAAGATAGGAAGACGATAACCTTGATCCACATCTGAGAGGTTTGAGGCAGTTTGTATGATAATTACCCAACCTGCTTGGACTCCAGCGTACATTAAAGGTTTTTTGACTGCATAGGCTGACGTGCCATTCAGTTTAAATTTGTTAGTTGTTTTTTCACTGTCTATTATTTCCACTGGAATAGCATTCAAGTTTAATGCAGGTTCATTTGCATCTGGCCGTTTTTTTAGAGATTTTAAATTAAGGATGTTACCATTCAAATCCGTAATATATAGTTCGGGTGGCTTTTCAATCTGCAATATTTCTGCGCGATCGTCTAGTTTACGATTGAACCGACCTAAATCATTCTTTCTGTCTCCAGATTCAATACGATCCGCTGTATCAGCTGCCATGTATTCCATAAATGTTAAACGATTTTCTAAAGCCGTAAGCCGTATCCACCACAAAGAACATAAACCTAAGATTAGAAGACCAATAAAGAGGGTGAGGACATATCGGGTGGTCCAATACTTTAATAAAGTTGTTCTGTTTTTTTTATTCGTATACACAGAATTGATACCCCAATCCTCTAAGTGTTCGAATTTCCCCTTGTGTGTCTGGCCATGCAGAAAGTGCTTGACGAACTCGTTTGATCGATAAGTCTACAGCTCGTTCGCTGCCATAATAATCTAAACCCCATATTTGTTCAATTAAAATCTCTCTTGTGTAGGTGCGGTTTGGATGATTGGCCAAAAAGAGCAATAATGAGGTGTCTTTTGGTGTTAGAACGATAGGCTCACCATTAATTTTTACAGAATGAGAGTCGAAATTGATGCTCAGACTTCCATATTGTTTTGTATTCTCGGTTTCTAGTACATTCGTAGATCGACGAAGGACTGCATGGACTCTTGCAATAACTTCTTCACCGATAAAGGGCTTTGTTATGTAGTCATCTGCTCCTTGATTTAATCCTTTCAAGCGATAATCGATGTCTCCTAAGGCTGTAAGCATGATAACAGGGCATGAACTATTTCGACGGATCTCATGAAGGATTGACCATCCATCCTGATCTGGAAGCATTACATCGAGCAATACTAGGTTAAAGGAAGTTTTTTTGAACTGTTGAAGTGCGGTCTTACCATCAAATGCTTGAACAACATCAAAGTTTTCGTGTTTTAAATAGACACTTAATACTCTCGATATGGTTACTTCGTCTTCTACTAGCAATATACTTTTCATGTCAATACCTCCTGTTAACCCATACTATACTGTAAAAATCCCCAGTTTTATAGACTGGGGATCATAGACTTTACATTTCGTTTTCGAATTCGGCCTGCTCATTCATCTGTGGTTGCATCTCGTTGTTTGAAGGAGGTGCTTCACCTTCAAAACGCTGTCCTTTTTTATGATGTTTAGTAGGGTGACCACCTGGTCCAAAGCCTCCGTAACCTTTACCCATCAGAGGGAAGAAGCCTTCATCTTCTAATGCTTCTAGTTTATTTGGATCCTTCTTTTCAATGGCTTCAATAAGTTCTCTTGTTGATTGATTTTTTGTTGAAATTCCTAGTTCTTTTGCTAAATTTTCTATCTTTTTCTTTTTGATTTCTGAAGCAATTTCTGGAATGGTTTTTCCGTCAATCGTGATGCTACGCTTCTTAGCATCAGCTTTTACTTTTGCACGTGTAACTTCTTGAGCAACTTCACGAATATCTTTTCCGTCCACAGCTATACCTAATGATTTAGCTTCTTTTTTAATCGCAGCAGTCAACACTTCCTGTACAAGCGTTTCTTGGTCTTTCCCATCAGTAGAAATGCCAAGCTCTTTTGCTTTTTTATTTAGAGTGGTTTGTTTGATTTCTTGTCTTAATGTTTGTTCATCTTTTCCATCAGTTGCAATACCTAGTTTTTTTGCTTCCTTCTTAAGCTTTGCCATATGAATTTCATCACGAAGAACTTCAGCATCTTTGTTTGTGGTAGAGATTCCAAGTTCTTTAGCTTTTTCTTTTAGTTTAGCGAGCTTTACTTCTTCAACCAGTGTATCAATCTCTTTACCAGAAGTCTTAATGCCTAATTCCTTTGCTTCCTTTTTGATTTTTGCGTCACGAATTTCCTTCATGAGCGTTTCAGCATCTTTCCCACTTGTAGTAATTCCAAGTTCTTTGGCTTTTTTAATTAATTCTTCTGAGTTTCCTTTAAAAAAACCTCCGAAATGTTCTTGTCCAAACCCTTTGCCTTTCATATCCCATCTTTCTGAAACTGAATTCGAACTAGAACGATCATTATCTGCTGCAAGAGAAGTTGTAGCATATCCACCAACTAGTAATGCACCTGCGATTGTAAATCCGATTGCTTTCTTTTTCATTGAATGTTCCTCCTAAATAAATTTCTAAAGTGTTGTGTTTCTTTCCTTGTACCAATAATGTAACCATTGAACGTGTCAGCCTCATGTCAGGCGAAGTAAAATATAAAAAAATTTATAAAACCTACTCAACATTCAATTGAGCTTATATTTTCTTTTAAAACAAGCTATATCATATAGTGATTATGAAGGATTAATGTGTCAGTAAGATGTCAAAGGGGAATTATGGGACTAATACCTTGCCGTTTTTTATGTAAAGGGCATAAACTATATTTTAAAACCATAGTGTTCTGATTTGTTAAGAAGGGATTGTCGTCGTGTGGATTATTTATATGAAAGATATATAAAAACAAAGAAACAGCGAGAATGGTTTGATAAGATCGATGCTCTTGCTGGTGGATTTGCTAAGAGGGCGGACACATATGATCAAAAAAGTGAATTTCCATTTGAAAATGTAGAAGAATTAAGAGAAGCGGGTTACCTATCATTAACCATTCCGACTGAGTTTGGTGGAGAAGGATTAAGTTTGTACGAGTTTGTTCTATTACAAGAGAAAATTGCGACTGGTGATGCAGCTACTGCTTTGTGTCTCGGATGGCACCTTGGATGTTTTTTAGAACTCAGAGAAGAGCGAACTTGGGATGACGAAATATTTAAGATGCTTTGTGAAAAGGTAGTGCATGATCGAGTTTTAGTGAACCGGGCAGCAACGGAGCCTGCAACTGGAAGTCCTACTCGAGGAGGAATGCCGCAAACAACAGCATTTCAAAATGGTGACAAGTGGATTATCAATGGTAGGAAAACCTTCACCTCTATGGCACCCGCCCTTGATTATGCAATTGTTTCGGCACAGGTGGGAGATACGGGTAAGAAAGGGAATTTCATGATCTCTATGAAATCCAAAGGTGTATCGATTGAAGAAACGTGGGACACAGTAGCGATGCGTGGAACCCGAAGTGATGATCTTATCATGAAGGATGTAAAAGTTGAAAACAATGCTTTAGTCGAACAAGACCGAGGCAAAAGCGAATTGCCAAAAGCGTGGCTGCTTCATATACCTGCTTGTTACATTGGTGTTGCGGTTGCAGCACGCAATGAAGCCGTTCACTTTGCAAAGACGTACAAACCAAATAGTCTGCCAGGACCAATCGGAGAAGTACCAGAAGTGCAACGAAAGGTGGGAGAGATGGAGCTAGAGCTTTTTCATGCTAGAGAGCTATTATACAATGTTGCTCTAAGGTGGGTAGACGAACCTCATCGCAGAATGCAAATGGGTCCAGAATTGATGGCAGTGAAACACGTCGTAACGAATGCGGCTGCAAAGGTGGTTGATCTCGCTATGAGAATTGTTGGAGCAAGAAGTCTAGCTATGTCAAACCCGTTACAACGGCATTACAGAGATGTTAGAGCAGGGCTTCATAATCCTCCGATGGATGATATGGTTATTAGTACACTAGCAAAAAGAGCGTTAGATAAATGAAAAAAGACACCTCGAGTTTTAACTCGAGGTGTCTTTTTGCTTGTTTTCAAAAAAACAGATTATAATGATTCAATCCGTTCTACAAAACAAAATTCGTTACCGAACGGATCTCCTACTCTAACTTCTTTAAAGCCATGTGCCTCTTCTAGTCCAGGTCTAGCATACTTATACTTCTTTTCGGCCAAAAATTGATGGTATGCTTCGATTCCTTCAACATGTATCCTTACTTTTATTCCAGGGCTCGAATCACCATGATGTTCAGATAGATGTAAAGAGCATTCCCCTAGAGAAACCTGCATATAGATGGGGAAATCTTCTTCGTAACGATGTTCCCAATCTAACGAAAACCCAAGGAAATCAATGTAGAATTCTCTTGCCTTATCTTCGTCAAATATTCGAAGTACAGGGATTGTATTTTTTAATTGATAATGATTCATGAAGTATTCACTCTCCAAGTATTTTGTTATATGACTATTTCTGTTACGTATGATGAGTTCCCTTGTTTTCTAGGAGGATTTTTCTTTTAATAGAAGAATTTTTTATATTAAATTAATCCAATTCATGAGGAGGAGATATCCTTGAATAAAAAACTAATCCGTGTAGGTACGACCTATGTACCTGTTTTGCATGTTGATCATTCAGCTAAGTGGTACACAGAAAAGCTTGGTGCAACGATCAACTATTGTGATGACGAAAAAGCCATACTGGATCTAGCAGACCAAAGTTTTTTTCTAGTGAGGTCATTAAAAGATGAGACTTCAAACTTTATTGACGACAAAGGAGAAAAAAGATTCTCATTAACATTTGAAGTAGACGGAAAGGAAGCACTGTATAACTTGCATGCTGAATTTAGAACTCAGGGCATACAAACTGGTGATATTGAAGATCGTGGACATACCGGTGAGAATTTCGTTTTTTTCGATCCTGATGGAAATTGTTTTGATGTTTGGAGTGTCCTGAGTCCAGAGTATAAAGCTTTACGGAAAGAAACTGTTTCAGAGATTGAAAGATGAGATGGATAATAGGTATTCTTTTTTCTATATTAGGTATCTTATTGTTAACCTATGGACTAAATCTTAGGGAGGTTGCTGAAACCCAGGTCGACGGTGACGGCATTGGTGTATACTTTTTAGGAATAGAAATCAATGAGAGGGTTCCAACTGTAGATATACCATCCTATTCAAATGGCTTTATGGGTTCTGGCATTATTTTTTTAATTCTTGCTGTTTGCTTGTTCGTTATTCTATTAAGTGAAAAAAGTACATTAAAACCGATCACACCAAAAAAACAGGCTTGAGAATGTGAGGATATTGGGTAATGTATATTAAGTATCTCGATGTTAAATGAAGATTTATAGTGAAGAGTGGAGGTGAGTGTATGAAGAAAGTGAATATATTTGTCATCATTTGTTTATTCATTGCTATTAGTCCCGCTGCTAAGGTGATGTCACCGACAACAATTGATCCTAATGTTCAACTTTCTCACTTTACCCCCGAACCCCAAATCTTAGTAGAATAAAACAGAACCCGTTTCCTTAGAAAGCGGGTTCTGTTTTTTCGTTATCGTTTTCCTGTAAGACCATACATAATAAACGCTACGATTTGATCAATTTCTTTTTCATCATTCCATTCTTTATCAGAAAAGAGAAGAAAGCGCGGCAAGATATAGCCTATGATACTTGATGCAGTCATGCGCATTATCGTTTCCGGAGGAAGTGAAATAATCTCCCCTTTTTCTTGGAAGTGCTCGATGATCTTCTTGAATTTTTGATACACATGTTCAGTGAAAAGCTTTTGAAAAGGCTCGCGTAATTCATCGTGAAAAGCAATCTCTTGAATAAATATTTTTAAAACAGGAAATTGCTTTCGAACGAATTCAAGCCTGTTTTTAGCAATCACTCTTATAAAATCTTCATAGTGTTCATATTCTTTCTCAAATACCTCTTTTGTGAAGGACTTGATGAAAAAAGGAGCTACGAATTTAGCTACTGTTGGTGTAACAATAGCAAGCAACAGCTCTTTCTTCGTTTTAAAATGACGAAAAATCGTGCCTTCAGCAACTCCTGCTTTTTTTGCGATCTCACTCGTAGAAGAAGCGGCATATCCCTTTTCTGAGAATGTATCGATGGCTGCTTCTAAGATTCTTCGCTGTTTATCGCTCATCGTTGGGACATCGTGATCGTTAATTAGGTCGTTGATCCACTCTGAATTGGACATAAAGCTACTCCTTTTAAAAACGTACATTTTCTTCATTATAGCCACTAAAGTCAGGCAGTACAAACGCTTAACTTATAGTCTGCGGTGCTTTTTCAAAGCGAGTACGTTTAATATCATAAATAAAAGTGAGAACCCAAGGAGCACTAGCACGTTTCCGTAAATATCTCCCCAACCGTCACCTTGAATCATAATATCCCTTATCGCTTCTCCTCCGTAAGTTAAAGGCATAATATAGCTCAGGGGCCCAAGCCAATCTGCCATTGTTTCAATGGTGAACAAGCCAGAGAAGAATACTTGTGGCACCACGACGAGTGGAATGAATTGAATCATCTGCAGCTCGTTCGTTGCAAAAGCAGAAAGTAATGTTCCGAGTGAGAGGGCCGTTATAGCCAGCATCAGTGTAATCAAAATTACTAACCAAAGAGACCCAGCCATCATAATATCGAGAACATAGATGGCGAACGAAACAATAATGGCAGATTGTAAGATGGTGAAAATGCCAAAGCCTAGTACATATCCAACTACCATTTCCCATCGACGCATCGGAGTAGCGAGCAGCCGTTCAAGTGTTCCAGTCGTTCTTTCGCGCAGAAATGAGACCCCTGAAATTAAAAAAACGAAAAAGAAAATAAAAAATCCTATTAAGAATGGACCGATATAGTCAAAAGTCTCCATTTCAGCTGAACCATGCAAATAAAGAATTTCCGAATTTACTTTTGTTTTTTCTGTGTCTTGAGCCGGCATTGTTTTCAAGGTCTTTTCAATCATCATAATAGAAGCCTTGTTTGCTGTCGGATTGCTTCCTTCTAGAGTAATAGTAGTTGAGGGGAGTTCAACTTCAAGTACGGCATCAAGTTTTTCTTCTGATAAGTCTTGATGAGCTTCTGAACGCTTTTGATAAATTATGAACGCTTTATCTGATGATTTCAGTTTGTCTACCACCATTTGTTGATCACTGACAACGCCTATCTTTGGTTCATAGTCATTGCTTGAAAAAACGAGATTCACAAGCGTTAAGATGAGAAGAGGGGCAATGAACATCATCGCGAGTGTACGTTTGTCACGCACGAATTGTCTGATTATCCGGATCACTAGTGCCTTAATTCGCATGATGAGCACCTCCATAATAAAGAAATGCTTCTTCGATTGAAGTGCTTGAAGTGTTATCTTTTAGTTCTCTTGGTGAACCAGATGCAATTATCTTTCCATCACGAAGCATTCCGAGCTGGCTGCATTTTTCTGCTTCATCCATTACATGTGTTGTGACTAAAATCGTTGTACCACTCTTGCTTAGCTTATACAGTTCATCCCATATAGATTGCCTGAGAACGGGATCGATTCCTACAGTAGGTTCATCTAGAATAAGGATCTTTGGGTCATGCAAGAGTGCAGCAGCTAAAGATAATCTTCGTTTCATGCCCCCTGAATACTGATTAACGGGTTTCTGCAGGAAGTTTGTAAGGTTTACGAGATCTGAAGCCTGATCGATCCGTTCTTTTTGTTTTTGTCCCTTTAGACCATAAATAGAGGAGAAAAATTCAAGATTTTCCTTCCCGCTTAATTCCCCATAAAGTGCATCAGATTGAGCCATAAATCCAATTTGCGTCATGGTGTTAAGTTTGGGCATTACCGAATCAAGAACACTAATACTGCCAGTTGTTGGGATTTCAATCCCTGCAATCATCTTAACAAGTGTTGTTTTTCCAGCACCTGATGGACCCAACAATCCATAGATTTCATTTTTGTTCACGGTTAAATCAATGTTCTGTAACACTTGATGAGATCGATATTTCTTAGAAACATTTTTCACTTGAATAACAGATTGCATATGATAGCCTCCTCGAAAATTAAAGTGAGTACTCACTCATTTATAATTATCATATGCAGAAATCGGAAATACGTCAAGTGAGTACTCACTCACATTAATATCCTGTTAGAGAAGAAAATTATTGACTGAAATTTCTGTGAACACAATAATAAGATTAAATAGTTGAGAAAGAAGTGATAAAAATGATGAAACAAATGAGAAGAACTTTAAAAATAGTGGTGGAAATGCAGAAGAGGTAAACTGAACAAACTCTTCTTTTAGAAAAACTAATGGAGGAATTCTTAAGATGTCTTTTAATAATTATGGTGAACTTTGTACGGAAGTATATAATTTAACGAAAAGTATCGGACAATCATTCGGCGGGGATATTGAATATTATAGGAGTCGACTTCTTGCTAGTAAGGGTCGTTCTCTCGAAGCTATGGTCGGCTCAGGCCGGGTATTAATCCCGTTGTTAGAAGCGGGTGTTACAATAGATGGTATGGATAATTCAGCAGAGATGCTAGGTGCATGTAAGGCTAGTCTTGCTGAGCGAGGATTGTCTGCCAAACTATACAAGTGTAATATCCAACAATTAGAACTGCCAGTTGAATACGAAAATATTATTATTCCAGGTGGATCGTTTTTACTTTTAGAAAAACGGGACGAGTCCTTGAAAGCTCTTAGTTCAATGTTTAATCATCTTGTCGATGGTGGTAAATTACTATTTGATATTTTCTTGCCAACTGAAAACTTTGAAGCTGGAAAGTTACTGCGCACGCTGACGGTTAATAATCCGAATGGCGATCTGATTACGATGGAAGATAAATTGGTTGAAGTGAATTTTTTTGAACAATATAAGGTGTCATATTTAAAGTATGAAAAATGGCGGAATGGAAGTTTGATACAAACTGAGCTTCAGCGATTTGCGATTCGCTGGTACGGAATTGAAGAGTTAAAGCTAATTTTAAAAGACATTGGTTTTTCTGAGGTTAAGGTGATCGCTGATTTTGAAATTGGTAAGAAACCCACTCATGCTAGACAAAGTTTTGTATTTGAAGCAATAAAATAGTTGAAAGAACCATTCGCAGCGAAAAGCGAATGGTTCTTTTTTTATGTTTTTAGTGAGCTTTTTTGTAACGATATTGCTGCCATCTGAACCTGATAAAACACCCGATACAAAAGCCAAGTATGGCTACGAACGAAGCTGTTGCAACCATGATAGTCGCGATCCAAGCTATAGTACTCCATCCCATTAAATAACTTAAAAATCCTACAGTAAGAAGTGAGATCGCAATCAGTTGATTAAACTGCTGCTGGTCTTTATCTTCTGGAATGTATTCTGAAGGATTCTTTTTTAAGAATAGTTTAGCAGCTCTCATTACAGGATTGTAATCAAAGAACATACCAAGAAGGCCAACTATTAAAGGAAGTAATAAAAGCCACGTATGACCAGAAAGCCATGTTGCTATAGTTGATAAAAATATGAACCACTGATTTGCTCGAACTAAAGGTCTTGGAATTGAAATGGAGGAGTGGGACATGTAAATCCGACCTTTCTCATTGGTTTAGTTATCTTATTGTAAATGTATTCGTCAGGAATGTGAAGTGTTAATCCTTAATCATAAAAAAGGGGATTGTTTGTTATAACAAGAATGTCTTATAGAGAGGTGAGATATATGAAGATAAAAAGAGACGATCGTGATGTGCATTTTCAGTATGCAGAGGAGATTGAAGAAAAGCTAAAGAATGATACTTTTGCAAAGTGGTTAGGTATTGAATTAACGGAAGTTGGTCCAGGAACGGCAGAAGCGCAAATGACAATCTCTGAAAATATGCTCAATGCTCATGGTACAGCACATGGTGCTGCATTATTTGCCATTGCTGACTTTGTCTTTGCTGTAGCATGTAATTCCTATGGAAAAACATCAGTAGGACTTTCTGTAAATATTGGATATCTAGCTGCATGTCAAAGTGGTGATAAAATTACGGCAAGAGCTATAGAGATTAAACGTAATCATAGGACTTCTTGGTATGAAGTAAGAGTAGAAAATGATAAAGAGCTTGTTGCTCATGTAAGTGCTTTATCTTATCGGAAGAATGAATATTTTGTAGGGACAGAAGAAGGTTAAGTGGGGTTCAAAAACCTGAAAACAACAAACGACGAAGTGAGGTTAGTACTGCCTCACTTCGTCGTTTTCTATTATTATCTTAACGTTTTTTTAATATATTTGATTGTCTTTCTTAAATCTTCTGCAGTCGGCCGTCCAAAAGGTCCTGTTTGAATATCAAAATAGACAACTCGTTTTTGATCATCAACTAAAAATAACGCTGGTTCTCCGTGTTCACCATGATCGTCATATAATTTTCCGTTATGGTATTGAACCCCATATGTTTCTCCCGCCACACGCTCTGTATCACTGAAAACAGGAAAAGAAAGGGAGTGATTGTCCTTCATCTTCTTTAAATTTTGTTCTTCATCAGTAGAAATCGCAATGATGTGTGTATTCAACTCTTTGAACGTCTCAATATTTTGCTCTAGCTCTTTTAACTGATCATTACATACCGGGCACCATTCACCACGGAAAAAGACAAGTAAGTGAAAACGATCATCTTTTTCAAGGTGATTGTAAAAAGAGAAAGATTCTCCGGTTTCGGATTTAATAGTAAAGTCAGGTGCTGTGTCTCCTGTTTGTAACATTTGAACATCCCTCCAAAATAAGTTTCTTCTTTAGGTATTCCTCTTGCAGAAAATTTTAAACTCTTAAGCTTTTCAATTCTAAAAAAATCACTCTTCATACTAGGTCATATCTACGTCTAGATGAGGAAAGAAGTAATAAAATGATAGCTGGATTAATGACTTTATTCCTATTTTAAGTTAAAACTTTTAAAAATTAGTAGTTTATATTTGTTTTTGTTAGAATAGTAAAATTTTTCTTTATTTTCTGTAAATTGGACTCTATATTAGAAATTGTAGTCCAACACCAAATTAGAGGAGTGATGTAAATGTTTAAGAAGATTGCCACGATGGCAGCGGTTTTACCTTTAGTAGTTTCTCTTGCAACACCAGCGGCAGCAGCAAAAAGTACAGAGGTGAAAGCAAGCGTTACACCTCAAGAAATTATCGTGAAATTTAAAAACAACGTGTCAGAGTCAAAAGTGAAATCTTTAGCAGTAAAAGGGAAAGATGAAGTAAAAGAAAAAGGTTCTAAGTTTCATGTCATTAAAGTTAAAGATGGAAACGTAGATGCAGCCATTGCAGAATATGAAGCGAGTGGAGATGTAGAGTACGCAGAGCCAAACTATACATACCATGCGAGCTGGACTCCAAATGACACGTATTTCTCAAATGGAGTGCAATATGCACCTCAAAAAGTAAGTGCTCAATCAGCTTGGGACATCACACGCGGTTCATCTACTACAAAAATTGCAATCATCGATACAGGTGTTGATTACAATCACCCTGATCTAGCAGGTAAAGTTATTAAAGGATATGACTATGTAAGTGATGATTGGGATCCAATGGACCAAAATGATCATGGAACACATGCTGCAGGTATCGCAGCAGCTGCAACGAATAACGCTAGAGGTATCGCAGGAATGGCACCAAACGTATCCATCTATGCTGTACGTGTACTAGATGCGAACGGAAGCGGATCTCTTGATGATGTAGCGAACGGAATCTATCATGCTGTAGATAACGGAGCAAAAGTAGTTTCGCTTAGCCTTGGCGGACCTGGATCTGCTACTTCATTACAAAACGCAGTAAACTATGCTGTTTCTAAAGGAGTAGTTGTAGTTGCCGCAGCTGGTAACGAGAACACTTCTGCACCGAGCTATCCAGCTTACTATTCAGGTGCAATTGCAGTAGCTGCAACTGACCGTAATGACCTTCGTGCTTCATTCTCTAACTATGGATCTTGGGTTGATGTTGCTGCTCCTGGTGTAGACATCGCTTCTACTGTACGTAATGGCGGATATGCTTACATGTCTGGTACATCAATGGCTTGTCCTCTAGTAGCAGGTGTTGCAGGCTTACTTGCTTCACAAGGAAGAAGTGCTTCTAATATCCGTGCTGCAATCGAGAACACAGCAGATCCCATCTCAGGAACAGGGTCTTACTATTCTAAAGGTCGTGTAAACGCAGCAGACGCGGTTCGCTACTAATCTATTCTTTATATTTACAAGCTCCCGAGACTAGATCTGTTCTAGTCTTGGGAGTTATTTTTGTTGAATAGTTTAATAGAACTAACAAACTTTGTCGAAAGGTGTTGGAATTTAAGGATAAGGACATATGTTCGCATTGCGTAAAATGTCGATGTAGACTTAATAGCTCATTTTAAAGACAGGACTTGTGGTAAGTTTTAACAGTTTGGTAGAATAGTATTAAGCTCCCCAACTAGAATCTTCATTCTTAAAAGTCTTGCAACTTAGAAAGGAGGTTCACCACTCAAATTGTCTTAACATAACTTGCTTTACAAAACATACTTTTTGAAATTAAAGGAGGGAAAGAAGATGAGTGAAGTCCGTTTGATTCCATTTGTGTTAGAAGAAGTAATAGAAGTATCAAAAGAAGAGATTCCATATGGAGTCGAGATGATCAATGCACCTGCGTTTTGGCGTGATGGTGAAAAAGGACAGAGCGTAGTTGTCGCCGTACTAGATACTGGCTGTGACTCAAGCCATCCGGAACTTGCTGAACGTATCATTGATGGACGGAATTTTGTTGATGGGAATGACGACGATTATCAAGATGCCCATTATCATGGTACACATGTGGCAGGTACGATTGCAGCTACATTAAACAATGCTGGTGTAGCGGGTGTGGCACCAGATGTGAAACTCTTAATCTGCAGAGTTCTTGGTAAAGATGGTGGCGGATCTTACCAAGGAATTATCGATGCTATCGATTACTCCGTTAAATGGAGAGGGGAAAATGGAGAGAGAGTGCGTGTGATCTCTATGTCACTTGGTGGACCAACAGATGTACCTGAGCTACATGAAGCAATTCAAAGAGCCGTATTGGAAGATGTGCTTGTAGTCTGTGCAGCTGGTAACGAAGGGGATAATAAGGAAAATACGAATGAGCATGCTTATCCTGGGGCGTATAAAGAGGTCGTTCAAGTGGGTGCAGTGGATGCTAAAATGAAACTTGCTCCGTTTTCAAACACCAATGATGAGATTGACCTGGTAGCTCCGGGCGTTGATGTTGTTTCTACTTATCCAGGAAATAAATATGCAAAGTTATCTGGAACTTCTATGGCGACGCCTCATGTATCGGGAGCAGCTGCATTACTGATTGGACGGGAAGAAAAATTGTTTGGTCGTGAACTTTCAGAAGCTGAGGTCTATGCTCAATTGGTAAAAAATACGTTAAGTATCGGACTAACAAAGAAAGCAGAAGGCAATGGCTTGTTAGTATTAAATGCACAAGAAAAAGTAGTTTGCGATCAGGAGAATTTAAGAGCGATGAGAACTCCTATTGAAACGGCTGCAGCCAAAGAGTCAGAATCATAAATATTTGCCCCGTTTCTTAGGAAGAAAGGGCGTGTATGGGGATGGCGTATAAGATTATTGCGTTGCTGATCAGCTTTGCAACTCTTTGTATTAGAATCTATGAAGAGATAAGAAGACGTGCAAAGAACAGAGCAAAAGAAGAAGAGCTTCAAAAGAAAAAGAAAAGAAAACGAAAGAAAGCAGTCAAGAAAAAGGAAAAGGAAAGTGCTTAAATGAATAGATGGAATAAAAGCTGATTCTGTGAGATCTAGTATATTCACATGAATCAGCTTTTTTGTCGTTTTTTTTAACTCTTGTACTCAAAAAAACTGTAATCGTATATATTGATGCTCTTTGAAAGTAGTTGATTTCCGCTCCAGGTTGTTCGTTTTTCATGGGGAGAACAAGTTTTCAATTTATACTAGAAAGTTGCTTCTATGATTTGAAAAGGAGTAATATATGAGCACTACTGTAAAATAGAGAGGAACGTAACTATGCTTGTTTTGGGCATTCTACTTGTAATCGTAACAGCTGTATTTTTATTTATGATGTTTCATCCTGTTTTTGGAAAGAAACCTTCAAAACAGGATAGGAGTACCTATGAACCAGTTGAACACTATCAAAAGGGTGTTTTTACTAATCAGATAGAAACAGTGATGACAACCGATCTACGCTCTATGTTCCCTGTATTAAAGGAATTTTTAAGTGGGAACCCGAATCGTCAGCCTAAGAAAGCAATTCCTATAAACTCGTTTCAGTTACCTGAAGAAGCAAATCCAGAAACAAGAGTAACTTGGTTTGGACATTCAGCATTATTGATAGAGATGGACGGAAAACGCATACTCATCGATCCTATGTTCGGCTCCGCGCCGTCGCCGGTTCCTTGGTTTGGAAACAAACGTTATAGCAGAGAACTGCCTTTTAAAATTGAAGAGCTTCCACAAGTGGATCTAGTGGTTTTGTCACATGATCATTATGACCACCTGGATTATGGAACTATCAAACAACTCAAACATAAAGTGAAACAATTTGCAGTTCCGCTTGGCGTTGCTGGACATTTAAAGCGGTGGGGAGTGGAACCTGACCTCATAAAAGAATGTAACTGGTGGGATGAGATACAGGTTTCAGGAATTTCATTAATCTGCTCGCCTGCACGACATTTTTCAGGAAGAAGCATATCGGATCTTAATTCTACCCTTTGGTGTTCTTGGATTATACAAGGAATGGATTCTACCATTTATTTTAGTGGGGACAGTGGATATGGGCCACACTTTAAAGAGATTGGGAAACGATATGGACCTTTTGACCTCACTTTAATGGAATGTGGACAATATCATGAGAAGTGGGCTGCGATACATATGATGCCAGAAGAAACAGTACAAGCTCATCTTGATGTAAGAGGCAAAGTTATGATTCCGATCCATTGGGGTGCTTTTACTCTATCACTGCATGATTGGACAGATCCTGTAGAAAGGGCGGTAAATGCTGCAACATTATCAAATGTTCAAATATGTACGCCTCAGATTGGTGAGACAGTTACTCTTGGCTCAGAGTTTTTATCTTGCTCGACGTGGTGGAGGGAGAATATGAATAGATAAAAAAAGAGTGCTCTTCACTGAAGAGGGCACTCGCTGCATGTATTCATTAACTTTTCCACAGTTCCATCAAAGGACCATCACTTCCAAAGAGAGGATCCCTATCAGGTAATGGAACGAGCATAATATCATCTAATACAGCTGGTCGATCATCAGGTTCCCCCTTTTTAAGGTTGTGATCCATTCCATTCGGGTAAGCTCCGGCTACTTTAAAGTCAGTGCTGCATCCTATACATTTATGTCCGGTACCGGCAGGGAGCACGATAACATCCCCTTTTGAAACAGTAACAGAAACGCCATCTTCTCCTCCAAGAAGGAGAACCGCCTCACCGCTTATAACACCAAGAACTTCATGGGTATTGCTATGATAATGATGATAATCAAAGACACCATTCTTCCAACCATTCGTCCAGCCGTTTTGTTCAAAAACGTCTAATGCATCCTGCGGTTCTTTTAATTTTCCTACGTATAACAAAACGGGCCAGGAAGGATGATTCGGAATCGTCCCATCGTCTGTAAAAAATAAAGTTTTAACATCTTCACTCAGCATTTTCATAACCATTAAACCCCTCCCCTGTTTTTGAATCCATTCCCTTATTTTTATGAAAAGAAACCCGTCTTCTTTCGAGAAATGGTATAGGAGAAAAAAGAAATAACGAGCAATAATGCGAAATTCCTCAATAAATGACGAAAACTTATGTGTGAAAAAAAGTTTTCTTTTATGTGAAAAGAGGTATTAGATAGTTACGGTATGATAAATGTTAGTGAAAGGTGGAAATCAGTATGAAGTACAAAGCGAAGGACTGGCTCCGGTTAACGCCGAATGAGAGATACCTGCTTTTATTCGCTGTTTCCCAACTCCAGAAAAAGCTCAGAGCAGGTTAAAAGAACTAAAAAAATAAATATAAGGCGTTTTCGTTGCCATAACTCCCCCTTGTTTGGTTAAAATAAGAATACAAGATAAACAGGGAGGAACACAGGATGATGACTGACCTCAATACATGGTTTGATAAAGGCATGACGCGCTATGCATATATCCATTCAATGAAAACACACAAGGAAAATTTGCTGACGATATATAATTCATTCGTGCTACCTGAACCTATGAAAGATGCGTTGCAAGGCCTCCAACAAAACCGGTTGAGAGCGATCGTGATCACCGAAGATTGGTGTGGTGATGCGATGTTGAATCTTCCTGTTTTTATGCGCATGGCAGATGAAGCACTTATTGATATCCGCTTTATCTTACGTGACCAGCATCCGGAATTAATGGATCGATACTTAACAGCAAAAGCAAAATCGATTCCTGTCATCATCTTTATAGATGAGAAGGGAAAAGAAATTGTAAAGTGGGGGCCGCGTGCTCCGAAATTGCAGCAAATTGTTGAAGAGCGCAAAAAGAAGATACCTTCAAAAGAAGATCCACGTTACGAAAAAGCCTTCAAGCTATTTGCTGATCGAATCTCTAGTTTGTTTACGACTGACCATGCTCTTTGGGAAGAAGTAAGCCTTGATATTATAAAAAAATTATTAGCTAAACTAAATGTTAACAGCCTGTAAAACGGCTGTTTTTTTGTTTGTGTTAAAATAGAGAAATTGATGAAATCTATAGAAATGAAGTTCGAGGTGTACGATGAAAAAGAAAGCGAATGTTATTATTCTAGCTGGATTTTTAGGAAGCGGAAAAACGACGTTGCTCAAACAGCTGCTGTCATATGAAAAAGAACATAAGCATAAAACAGCTGTATTAATGAATGAGATTGGGAAAGTTTCAATCGATTCTGATTCTGTTCCAGAAGATGTTCCGCTTAAAGAGCTTCTCAACGGCTGTATTTGCTGCTCTTTATCGGATCAACTTGAAAAACAGCTTTGGGGACTATGTAAAGAGAATGAGCTTGATACGTTAATTATTGAAGCAACTGGTGTCGCTCATCCGATTGATGTACTTGATGCCTGTTTGTCACCTTATCTAATCGACGACTTACATGTATCAGGTATCATTTCAATCATGGACGCACCTAGATGGCTGGACCGAGAGAGTATGAATGTTCAGGCTAGAATGCTCATGCTTGAGCAGGTTAAGCACGCAGATTATATCGTGTGGAACAAAACAAGCGGTTTGACGGAGAAAGAGAAAACGCTGCTTACGAGTGACACATCAAGGTTAAATGAAGACACTCCATTTGTGTTAACAGATTTTGCGAAGGTAGATCTGTCTCAACTTTTTTCACTTTCCGTAAAAAAGCGATCAGATCATCAGTCTGTTTCCGCAGATAAATTAAAGGTTAAAACTTTTATATATTCGTTCAAAAGACCTGTTAATAAAGAGTTGTTTGAAAACTGGCTGCGAAATGTACCCTCATCGATCTACAGAATCAAAGGGTATATTCAGTTTGAAAATCAAATTTATCTTTTTCAGTACTCATATGGCTTGCCTACTTACGAAAAAGAATTGATGAAGATGCCACTAAGACTTGTTTTTATTGGAGAAGACCTTGATCCGGATCAGTTAACAAGAGGGCTGAGTGAAGTTGAAGTAGAAAGTGAATAAAGAAAAACACTTGTGACTTCTGGGTTGCAAGTGTTTTTTTGTTTTTGAAAATCTTTTATGATGACTAAAGTAAGGCAGATTTTGATTCACTTCTGTTGACAAATTTGTTCCATGAATACAGGTTGGTCCATCATCTTAACAATACCAGGATTGCTTTCAGACAGTTGAATGAAGCTATCAATTATATTCTCTTCATGCGTTAATAGGACAGCTTCAAGGTGATGGTTCCCACAGTTCCCTTTTAGCCGATAAATATATTGTTCAAGAGTGCCCTTTTCTAAACCATGAAGAGTAACATCGGCAAGTTGGTATGTATGCCGCGACTCAGAGTGAGTAAGAATCACAAATTCTTGTTTGCGTGGAAAGTAAAAGTCTGTTTTCCAGCCGTATTTTTCTATCCTTTCAATGTGTTTTTTCGGTGTCAAAGCTAACGAGTAAGTAGTTAAAAGTATGAAGATAATTACAAAAAAAAGAAAAAACATTCCTAATCCTATAAAACTCTTTTTGTTCACTGTAATCTCTCCTTTGTAAAGAAAATTTAGTTTATTTTATGCTATTCTTTAATTATCATTATTTTCCAATCCTTAATGAAGGAGGTATCATGATGACAACAAAGTTAATGACTCATGACCATCGAAACATTCATTCTGAGATCTATAAAATGAAACGGGGACCTGTTGAAGTTCGTGTGATACCAGCTATGAAGTATGTTACGCAAGAGATGAACACTGCCTATCATATGGATTGGCCAGGTAGGCCAGAGCCAGTTGATGAGCAATGGGTTGTATGGAAAGTGGTAAATCAGCTTAAACATTTAACAAAAAATAAGTTGAGTTATAAATTTACTCTAATGCCGCATGAGATTTTATGGCATGAGAAGAATGACAGTAGATCCCTCACAACTCAAATGATGCAAGTACCCGATTGTATAACCGAAGAAATATTCGAAGAAGCTTGTTTCAATGTTGAAAAGAGACTGAGAAAGAAGCTGCCATCCATGCAACTCGTTTCTCATGAGTCGAATACTTGTGTTCAAAAGTTACATAGTGGTCACTATCAAAACTCGATTGAGACTTTAAGAGAAATCATGAATTTTGCTGATCAAGAGAGTCTTTCACTGAAAACAAGTTATAAAGAAATCTATTTAACTCCTGCAATGAAATGTCATAGACCTGAAACATGGCAAACAGTTGTGAGTGTGGAGACTAGAAATTCAGGAGTAAGAGATGAATGAAGACAAAGTTGAATTTAAATTAAATGTAAGAGAAGAAAATAAAAGACAAAGTTTTACATTATGTATGCTATTTGCGTTCTTAATCGTTAGTTCTATTATCTTTCTTTTTGTAGACGTTGATGATCCAAGTGTTGAGACACAAGGGATTGCCAGACAGTGGGGAGAGGCTGAATTAAGTAATAATGAATCAATGAAATATATATTGCTCTCCGATTCAGAAAAAATGAAGTATGTAGATATGATCTCTGAAACGAATAAAGAAGAGCAACCTACCTACTCATTTAAAGAATTAGATCAGTTTGAATATCGAATAAATAAAAAGGAATATATCTATAAACTTCATTATTACAAAATGAAGTCTTGTGGAGAATGTCAAAAAGATGTATGGGTTTCTGTAAAAAAAGAGGATGCCGGTTGGTTTGTATCTCATACGAACTATTCAGAATCTAAAGCTGAAAAGAAGATTCGTAATGTGCAAAGAGAGCAGATTCCTACTTCTGAAAAACAAGAAAAAGAATTGGAAGAAAACAAGTCATTCATCATGAAGTGGCTAAATTAATTTTTTTAAACAAGGAGAGCTTATATTGAAATATCGATATTGGGGGATTACCTTCGTTATTTTAGGTGCGCTAATTATGCTAAGTTCTTTTATGATAGATACTGCACATGAGAGGCTTATTCGCATAGGTGGGGGCAGTTTATTCTTCATCGGTACTTTGTTAATACCTGATTATGTAGTTAATTCTAGCAGTCATACGAAAGATAGGTAAGAGCTGCCTCATGAGTGCAGCTCTTTTTCGTTCAATAGATCATGAAGGGAAGAAAATATATAATGAGGTGTAATACCTAGAACATCCAACGGCTGATTTCCTCGATTGATCCATGCGGTCTTAAATCCATAAGCTGCTGCACCGGTGATGTCCCAAAAGTTAGAACTCATGAATAAAATTTCTTCCCGGTTTACAGCTAACGTCTCCTGAGCATACTGATAGGCAGCAGGTGCAGGCTTATATTGTTGAACATCCTCAATTGACAGTAGGTCTATTACATCTGTTAGCTCTCTTTTTTTAACTAATGGCTTTAGCATTTTATAAGTTCCATTAGAAAAAATAACCTGCTTAATATTATTTTGTTGAATTTTATGAAGAGTGTCGGGAACTTCTTCATAGACTTGTAGTTCTAGATAAGCCTCCATTAAAGAAACAAGTGCTTCTTCGTTGCATTGTAGAGATAATTTTTTTAAAGTATATAAAAGAGCATTGGAAGTGACTACGGAAAATGGAATGTATGTTCCAGTTAGCTGGTGAATCATGAAGTACTCTACTTGTTTTTTTCGCCACTCTTCACTGATGACTTTACCATGGCCTTTAAAATGAAACTCGGCTTTTTCAGTAACGGAATGTACATCAAAAAGTGTTCCGTATGCGTCATAAACATAAGCTTTAATCGTCAATGAAGCACCTCCTCATAATACAAGGATACCCGAAATCAAAGCAGCTTAACTTTCATAAAAAAATTCGTATATATTTAGGTGAATTTCCCTTTCATTGAGGGAATAGATAACAATGAGGTGATAATAATGAAAATGCAATTGTATCTGATATTTGGTTTTATCTTCGCACTGATCATAGCAACATTCGCCGTTATTAACGTCGGTGACGTAGAGATCAACTACCTCTTTGGAACTGCCAACTGGCCATTAGTACTCGTCATTTTAGGTTCAGCCGTAATCGGCGGCTTATCGGTAGGACTCTTCGGATTGATTAAAGTGATTCAACTGCAGCGACAAGTGAAAAAGCTGCACCAGATTCATAATGAAAAAGAATCTTGGAAAGAAGAACGGGTTGCGGAACATACTTCTGAACCTGTAACTCCTACAGAAGAAGTTCCTCATGAAAAAGTAGAAGAAAACAAGTAGATGCATAAGAAACCCTGAAAGTAGTCTTGAAGGATTACACTCAGGGTTTTTTTAATAGTTATAAATCTCATACTTGAAAGCGATACCAAAAAGCGTTAAGATAACTACTAATCAGTTCCAAAACGTTTTGGAGGATAAAATATGGCTACCATAAGAGATGTTGCAAAAAAAGCAGGAGTATCTGTAACAACGGTTTCCAGAGCGCTGAACGGCTACTCTGATGTAAATGAAAAAACAAGAGAAAAAATAAAGATGATCGCTCAAGAACTTAATTATAGTCCTAGTTTATTAGCACGAAGTCTCGTAATGAAAAAAACAAAAACCATTGGATTGCTCGTATCTGGACTTCGAATTGAAGGAAGTAAAGATAATTTTACCTTTGAAGTACTCTGCGGTGTAAATGACTGTGCTGGTGAACTAGGATATGAACTCGTCTTGATCAGTACAGATTCTAAAAAACAGCAGGAAAAAACGTATAACCAGTTATGTAAAGAAAGAAAAGTAGAAGGTGTGATCCTACAAGGTATTAAAACGGATGATCCGTACTTAGACGAAGTATTAAAAAGTGATATTCCTTGTATTCTTATTGATATTCCGATTGAAAGTGATTCGGTTGGTTATGTAACAACCAACAATAAAGACGGTGCACAAACCGCGGTAGAACATCTCCTGAATTTAGGTCATAAACATATTGCGATGATTAATGGGCATAGTCAAGCTTTTGTCAGCAGAGAACGGTTAGCTGGCTACCAAGCGGCTTTGATGAAAAAAAATATTCCTTTCAACGAAAGTTATGTAGTAAACGGAGCTTTTTTGGAGGATACAGCAGAACGGGAAACCGCCAAACTATTAAAAGCACATCCTGAGATTTCTGCATTGTTTTGTGCAAGTGACCTTATGGCGATGGGGGCAATAAGAGCAGCGAAAAAGATGGGTAAAACACTTCCAAAAGAACTATCTATTGTTGGATTTGATAACATTATCTTATCTGCTTATTCAACGCCATCATTATCTACAATTGCACAAGATCGGTATAAATTAGGGTTTGAAGCGACAAAACTTCTTACAAATCTGTTGGAAGGGAAAGAGGTAGAAAAGAATAAAGTACTGCAAACGACATTTATAAAAAGAGAATCATCAATCGAAAACCACGGATAGTGGTTTTTACTTAGACTATGACCGAAAACGTTTTGGGAAAACATATACTAACAATATCAGGAGGATTTGTAGCATGAACTATCGTGTAATAAAAGAAAACGATCTATTTTTTTTAACAGATGACAAAGGGAATATTCCTAAAGAGAACGACTATGGACTCGGATTGTACACAAAAGATACCCGGTTTCTTAGCAAGTTTGATATCAAAATAAACGGTCAAGATCCCATTCTTCTATCTTCATCTGCGGATGAGAATTATGAAGCAAAGATCTTGCTGACTAACCCTCACATGGAGAAGGACGGAGAACTCATTCTGTGGAGGGAATCTATTGAGATCGAAAGAAAACGCTTAATTTATGATGGCGTACTATATGAGACACTTCAGTTGAAAAGCTATTATCCGAAACCAGTCAATTTTGAAATAAGTGTTCATGTTGACGCTGATTTTACAGATATGTTCATTATTCGAGGTTTTCAATATGGTGAGATTGGAACAAGGTCAGGTGAAGAAGTTACAGAAAACTCTTTAAAGTACTTCTATAAAGGAGCTGACGATGTTGAACGGGCTACAAAGATACATTGGGATCGAGAAGCAAAGTCGGTAAATAAAGATGGTACTATCACGTTTGATTTTCAATTGAATCATGGGGAGGCAGAGAGGGTAACATTCTCTGTGACACCTGTAATTAATGGAAAGTCAGGAACAGCCATGGATCCCGAGAAAGCGCTTCAACTTCTAAAGACTTCTTATACAGATTGGGAAAGAGATACAACAAAAGTACAAACAGACTACAAACCACTTCAAAGACTTGTCGACAGAGGCATTATGGATCTACGCGTTTTGTTAACGGACATTGGACATGGAGCGTTCCCAGTAGCAGGGTTACCTTGGTTTGGTGTTCCTTTCGGAAGAGACAGTTTGATCGCTGCGCTTCAGATGCTTGCTTTTAATCCTAAAATAGCAAAAGGTACTTTATTTACCATGGCTTCTCAACAAGGTACGAAAGTAGATCCTTGGCGTGATGAACAACCTGGCAAGATCATGCACGAGATTCGATACGGAGAACTTGCTTCTACAAACCAAGTACCTTTTACACCTTATTACGGAACGATCGATGCAACACCTCTGTTTTTAGTCCTTTTATCAGAATATACAAAATGGACAGGTGACTTATCGTTGGCAGAACAGCTGAAGTCTAATGTAGATGCAGCACTAAACTGGATCGATGAATATGGTGATCGTGATGGTGATGGATTCGTAGAATATCATCAGGAATCTAGTAAAGGGATCGCGAACCAGGGCTGGAAGGATTCTGGTGATTCGATCGTACATCGAAACGGAGATTACGCAGAAACACCGATCGCTCTATCTGAGGTTCAAGGATATGTCTATCAAGCCAAAATCGGTATTGCAGCTATTTTTGATGTACTTGGTAGAGTAGATGAAGCTACTAAACTTCGTCTTGATGCAGAAAAGCTAAAGAAACGGTATGACGAAAAGTTTTGGATGGAAGATCAGGAGTTTCATGCCATTGCATTGGATAAGGATAAGCAGCAGGTAGGGACTTTAACGACCAATCCTGGTCATGTTCTTTTTGCAGAGATGCTGGATGATCATAAAGCAAGTAAGGTGATTAAAAAACTTGTGTCCCCACAATTTTTCTCAGGTTATGGTATTCGCACGATGGCAGAAGGAGAAGCGGGGTATAATCCCATGAGTTATCACGATGGTAGCATATGGCCGCATGATAACAGTATGATCCTGCTTGGCATGAGTAAAGTAGAACACCAGAGTGATGCAAACACGGTGATCTCTGGATTGATAGCTGCGGCTAGTCATTTTGAATATGACAGACTGCCTGAGCTTTTCTGTGGATATGGTTCTAAAGCAGGAAGAGCAGTGAAATACCCAGTAGCATGTTCCCCTCAAGCTTGGGCTGCAGGGACACCATTAGTCTTCATCCAAACCATTCTTGGATTATTTCCTGATAGTTTAAACAAAGTCATCTACCTCTCTCCACAACTGTTGAAAGAGATGAAAGAACTAAAAGTTGACCGAATTAAAATTGGAGAAGGACATCTTTCTGTTCATGTTCAACGTGAAAAAGAAGAAACGACCGTAGAGATTAAAGAAAATACGACTGGATATGAAGTGATTCAAAAATAGAATGGTTCGTTTACCTTATGTAGAGAAGGGAGTTTTAGAAGATGAGACGTACAAAGTGGCTGTCCGCATGCGGTGTATCTTCGCTAATCCTAGCAACGATGTTAACTGGATGTGGTAATGACAATGGAGAAGAAGAAACTCAATCAGGTAAAACAGAGATTGTTCTGAGTGGTTGGGGGGGGAATCCGACTGAGAAAAAATTGTTAAACGAAGTTCTATCAGATTTTGAAAAAGAACATCCTCATATTGATGTGAAACTGAATACGATCAGTGATCAATACATGGATGTACTGAAGACACGGTTGATCGGTGGAACCGCAGCAGATGTATTCTATCTTGATGCTTTTGAAGCTCCTGCTCTCATTGAGACAGGCGCTGTTGAACCGTTAAATAAGTATGTGACAAAAGACTTCGATCTGGCAGATTTCGAAAAACCGATGCTTGATGCCTTTAAAGAAGGTGAGAAGCTTTACGGTTTGCCTAAAGATTACTCAACACTCGCTCTTTTTTATAACAAAAAAATGTTCAAAGAAGCTGGAATAAAAGAACCTCCAAAAACGTGGGAAGAGATGGAGATCATCGCTAAAAAGCTGACGGACCAAGAAAAGCAAGTCTACGGACTTGGTATGCTTCCACAAATTGAACGGATGTATTATATGGCAGAATCTCAGGGTGGACAGGTCATCACAGATGGTCGAGCCACTTTTGCTGATGATAAAGTTGTGGATGCGATCCAGCCAGTGGTTGATATGCACATAAAAGATAAGACTGCAGCAACGCCTTCAGAAGTGGGGGCAGGGCAATCCGCTGGTGAGATGTTCGGGCGGGGGAATGCAGCCATGGTAATGGAAGGAAATTGGAACATTCCTTTTTTAAAAGACACGTTTCCAGAGCTTGATTATGGAACAGCAGAACTGCCGACAGTAAACGGTAAAAAAGGGACGATGTCCTTTGCAGTCGGATACGCGATGAATGCAGAATCAGAGCATAAGAAAGAGTCATGGGAACTGATCGAATATCTCACGGGTAAAGAAGGAATGAAGAAATGGACGAGCAAAGGCTTTGCTCTTCCGACAAGAAAGTCTGTAGCTGCTGAACTAGGTTTTGATCAAGATGAACTTCGCGGACCTCTTGTGAGCGGCGCAGAATATGCAACGGTATGGCAGGATGGTCCAACATTGCCGATAGTGATGAACAATTTCAACAACCAATTCCTGAGTGCTTATTTAGGTGACCGTCCTTTAAAAGAAGCATTAAAAGATGCAGAGAGGCAGGCGAACAGGGAGATAAAAGTAACAGAATAAAGACTTTTGAATCGAGGTGAACCATGTGAAGATGTTATCAAAAAAAGATAGAAGAGAAGCGGGACAAGGGTATCTATTCCTGTTGCCTGCGCTCCTCGTGTTAGGCGTGTTTGTAATCGCACCGATCCTTTACGCTGTGTTTCTTTCCTTTCACAAAGTAGAACTGATCGGCGGTGCGACCTATGAGTTTAGAGGGCTCGATAACTTTATGAAAGTCACATTTGACGATCGAGCTATTATTGCACTGAAGAACACGGCGATCTATGTGGCGATCGTAGTACCAACCCAGACGTTCCTGGCTCTAGTATTAGCAGCATCACTGAATGCAGGGCTCAAAGGACAGAAGTTCTTTCGCATCGTTTACTTCTTGCCTACTTTGACGTCATCCGCTGTGTTAACACTTATTTTTATGTGGATGTATAACCAGAACGGATTAATCAATTATGTATTAAAGTTCTTAAATCTGCCAACGTATAACTGGATTGGTGACCCAGACGTAGCTCTTATCGCAATCATGATCATGAATATTTGGGCAACAGCACCGTTTTTCATGGTTATCTATCTAGCAGCTCTTCAAGATATTCCAGATAGTCATTATGAAGCAGCTGAACTCGACGGAGCAGGTCCGATTCAAAAATTTTGGCACATTACGGTTCCAAACTTAAGACCGGTAACATCCTTTGTAGTAATCATGGGTCTGATCGGGACATTTCAGCTTTTCGATCAATCTTATATTTTCTCTGGAGGATCGGGCGGACCGAATAACTCCACTCTAACGGTCGTTCTTTTAATCTATCAATATGCATTTAAGACACTAGGAACGATGGGATATGCTACAGCTATTGCTTTCATGCTTGCCATCATCATCTTAGTGGCAACCCTTTTACAACGCAAATTTTCCAAAGAAGAATCACTATACTAAGGAGGAGATACCATGAAAAAACGTACGGCTGGAACAAGAGCTTTGTATGTAATCCTTGTCGTTTACGCCATCATCACCGTCATTCCGTTTTTGTGGGCACTGTCTTCTTCCTTTAAAACACTAGGTGAGATCGTAAGCGGATCGATTAATTTTATTCCAAAAGACTTTACACTTGATAACTATAAGCAGATCTTTACGAGAGAGCCACTTTTCGGAAGATGGTTGTTTAATAGTTTGTTTATTGCAACAGTAGGAACGCTATTAAACTTATTGTTCAACTCTATGGCTGGATATGCGCTCGCAAGACTAAGCTTTCCAGGAAAGAAGAGTATTTTCTTAATGATCTTGGCCGTATTGATGATTCCTTTCCAAGTAACGCTCATTCCTAACTTCTTAATACTGAAGGAACTTGGATGGCTGAATTCTTATCAAGGGATGATCATTCCAGGAGCAGTGAACGCGACTTTCATCTTTATGATGAGACAGTTTTTTATCAATTTTCCGAAAGAAGTGGAAGAAGCAGCTGCAATCGATGGACTTGGACGCTTCGGTACATTTTTCCGTATCGTTTTGCCTCTTGCTAAACCGGCACTTGCAGCTCAGACAATATTCGTATTCATGGCGTTCTGGAACGATTTCATGAGACCTCTCATCATTTTATCTGATCAAGACATGTTCACTCTGCCACTAGGGTTGAACTCGTTCAAAGGCCAGTTTATCTCGTTTTGGAACTATATTATGGCCGCCTCGATGGTCTTTACATTACCGATTATCGTTCTATACGCATTCTTTAACCGATATTTTGTAAAAGGAATCAAGTTTACGGGAGATAAATAAGAATCTAGAATTAAAACTGGCTTGATGAAAAACTAAGTAAACCATTCTAGCTTATAGAATGGTTTACTTATATTATATATGTTAACTATAATTTATTTTAAGTTGACGTATTTACGAACCTTCGCTATTCTAAAAGCGTATACAGAACTACTATATGGAGGTTTATGAAGATGACAGCACAAAGAAATGGTTTGAAAACGATTGATATTACGCTAGTCGGTATGTTTGTAGCGCTAATGGCGATAGGTGCAAACATCACAACCATGTTTCCATTCATGGTGGTTGGTGGGGTGCCAATTACGCTGCAGACCTTTTTCTGTATTCTAGCAGGAGCATTGTTAGGAAGCAGATTAGGAGCAATCTCGATGAGTGTATACGTACTAGTCGGATTAGTCGGAGCACCAGTGTTCGCTCAATTTAAAGGTGGCTTTGCAACAGTGATCAGCCCGACCTTTGGGTTTTTATTATCGTATATTTTGGTTGCTTATCTAACGGGATTAATCATTGAAAAGAATGGTGGAAAAGCTTCATACATTGTAGCAACCCTTGTTGGAACAGCGGTTAACTATATTGTAGGGACAAACCTAATGTTCATGGCGTATAAAATGTGGGCAGATGCACCAGAAGGTTTCACGTACTCGATGGCATGGGCATGGATGATGGTCCCGCTGCCTAAAGATATTATTCTAGCGATTTGTGCAGGTATGTTAGCTCCGAGAATTAATTTTGCTCGTAAAAAATCAATTCCTCAACGGACAAAACATGCATCATAAAGGAGTGTTGTTGTGATGATCTGGAATACTCTTGCAAAAAAAGTATTGAGTGGAGAAGAAATTACGAATGAAGAAGCTCTTGATATCTTAAATTGTCCTGATGAGGATCTGCTATTATTGCTGCACGGGGCTTATCAAATCAGAAAGCATTATTATGGTAATCTCGTAAAACTCAACATGATTATTAATACAAAGTCAGGCGCATGCCCAGAGAACTGCGGATATTGCTCACAATCTATCGTATCGACTGCACCCATCGAGACTTATCGAATGATGGATAGTAAAGAGATGGTAAAAGGTGCAGAGACCGCGTATAACTTAAACGTTGGAACGTATTGCATCGTTGCAAGTGGGCGTGGACCTACTAATCGTGATGTGGATAAAGTTGTTGAAGCTGTAAAAGAGATCAAAGATACATATGGCTTAAAAGTTTGTGCCTGTCTAGGTATATTAAAGCCAGAACAAGCAGAACGTTTAAAAGAAGCGGGTGTCGACCGATATAATCATAATCTCAACACTTCCGCTCGAAATCACGAAAATATTACAACATCTCATTCATACGATGATCGAGTGAATACGGTAAACATCGTTAAGGAAAGCGGCATCTCTCCTTGTTCAGGAGTTATTGTAGGTATGCGAGAGACGAAACAAGATGTCATAGATATGGCAAGAAGTCTTAATATACTTGACGCAGATTCTATTCCAGTCAACTTCTTGCACGCGATCGATGGTACACCGTTAGAAGGGACAGATGAGCTAGATCCACGCTACTGTTTGAAAATACTTGCATTATTTCGTTATATCAATCCGACGAAGGAGATTAGAATATCAGGTGGACGTGAGGTGAATTTAAGAAGTCTTCAGCCACTCGGTCTGTACGCCGCGAACTCCATATTCGTAGGTGACTATCTTACGACGAGAGGACAAGAGTCAACGGCAGATCATAAGATGTTAGAAGATATGGGCTTCAAGATTGATCGTACGCCTGTTATGGCACCATAGTTTTTTGTAAATGATTGAAAAGCCACTCGAAGCTTTGTACAATAAGGAGTATTCTATTGTACATCGTGGGAGTGGTTTTTTTGGAAAAATGGCAAAAGTGGCTGGAAAAAATAAACTGGGCTGAGATTATGCTAGCGACTGGTTTATGGGCAGCGAAGTTTCTATTGATCATCGTCATGTTCTTGGTGATCCGTTCAATCGGTAGACGTGTGATCAATCGAATGTTTGATAAAGCAGCAACACATAGAAAGATGTCTTCTGGAAGAATTATTACGCTGCAAAAGCTTGTAGTCAACCTGTTTTCATACGTATTGATCTTTGTTTTTGCTGGTATCTTATTCAAGCAGTTCGGACTTGAAATTGGTACTCTTATAGCAGGGGCAGGGGTAGTCGGATTAGCTATAGGTTTTGGAGCGCAGGGACTCGTAAGTGATGTAGTAACAGGTTTCTTCATCCTTCTTGAAAAGCAGATGGAGGTCGGAGACTATGTTACGATTGGCGGGGTCGATGGAATTGTTGAAGAAGTAGGTTTGAGAACGACTCACATACGAGCATTTGATGGCACATTGAACTATATGCCGAACCGTGAAATCAGTACGATTGCGAACCATACACGGGGTAATATGCGTGCACTTGTTGATATAGGCATTGCCTATGAAGAAAATATAGACAAGGCTCTCGTCATACTACAGGATGCTTGTGACAAAGTAAAAGAAAAGAACCCGAGCATTATTGAAGGTCCCAATGTGTTGGGTGTTCAAATGTTAGGGTCGTCTGATGTGGTAATTCGTATTATTTCTAAGACGATTAACGGAGAACAGTGGGCGGTTGAAAGAGAGTTGCGTAAAGGTTTAAAAGAAGCTTTGGATGCTAATGGCATCGAGATTCCATACCCTCATCAAGTAAATGTAGAAAAAGGTGCATAAGAAAAGCCGGGGAATTGCTTCCCGGCTTTTTTCTTTAGTTCTTTTCAATATTCTGATCCGATAGATAATCGGTTACACTCTTTAGTTTTGTTTTATGAGCCATAATGTAAAGAATATCGTGAGCGTGAATCTCTGTTCTTCCTGTTGGTGTGATTAATTCATCGCCACGGATCATTGCACTTACAGTTGATTCTTTTGGTAAGGAAATTTCCTCAAGTGTCTGTCCGATGATCTTTGCATGTTCGGGTACAAAGAATTCAACGATTTCGGCGTTGGCTTTACCGATTGAAACAAGTTCTAAAACATGTGGAGATGTAGGTTTTTCTTTTTCCGTTAACTTTAATTTCTGAGCTACCCAAGGAATGGTTGATCCTTGTATGAGAGCGGATGTAAGAACAACGAAGAAAACGAGATTAAAGAACAACTGGCTGTTCTCAACCCCTTCAATGAGTGGAAATGTAGCGAGAACAATAGGAACTGCGCCACGAAGACCAGACCACGATATAAATAATTTTTCGTTTATTGAGAAAGCAGAAGTTGGCATACTTAGGAAAACACCTATTGGACGTGCGATAACTATGAGCACGAAAGAGATCATCAAGCCTTTCAGCATAATATCGATATGAAACAGCTCACTCGGAAAAACAAGTAAACCTAAGATCGCAAACATTAAAATCTGCATCATCCAAGCGAACCCTTCGTTAAATCGTACGATTGAGTTTCTGTATGTAAGGTGACTATTCCCCATAAACACAGCTGCAACATATACAGCAAGCAGTCCACTCGCTCCAGCTAGCATCGTAATCCCATAGGTTAAGATAGCAAAAGAAAGAGCGAATACGGGATAGAGTCCACTTGATTCAAGTCGTATACGGTTAATGGCATAAACGGCAAGCTTACCAAAGAAATAGCCAAAAACAGCTCCCATCCCCATCTGCCAAAAGAATGAAAGAATTAGTCCTGTAATGGAAGTTGAGTCTCTTGTGAGCAACTCAATAAATGTGATCGTTAAAAATACAGCCATCGGATCATTGGAACCAGATTCTGCTTCAAGCGTTGAAGAAAGCTTCTCTTTCACATTTTTTCCGGCTAAAACGGAGAATACTGCAGCAGCATCCGTAGACCCAACGATCGAACCGAACAGAAATGCTTCTAGCCAATTAACATCCAATAACAACTTAACGGATACAGCGACAACGGCTGTTGTAAGGAATACTCCAAACGTCGCGAGCGACAGTGAAGTGGATAGAACGGGTTTTACGCTCGTCCATTTTGTCTGTAGTCCACCTTCAAATAAAATGATAATAAGAGCAATTACTCCGACTAGCTGACTTACGTGCGGATCATCAAAATAAATAAAATTAAGTCCATCACTTCCTAAAAGCATTCCGATTCCAATAAAAAGTACAAGTGCAGGTACACCAAAGCGTGAAGAGAACTTCGTAGTAACGACGCCTAGTAAGAGTAGAATGGCAAGTAATAGTATAAAATAATCTACGTTTAAACCACCTTCAAACATAACACCTCTCCTTTATCTATCTATCTATGTATGATGAGATACAATTTTTAACCGAATCTTTTACAGTATCAACGACAATTATTGTCTTGAAACAATTGACAATTTAACCAAAAGCGGGTAACCTTGACGGAAGATAATGGTTATAAAATAACATCACCTTCGTCATTTTTTTACATAAACTATTAATGGAAGTTTTTTCTCCATCATTTCAGGGTAAGTAAAATGTTGAAGAGATTTACAGGAGGGATTGAACGTGTCAGCGGACCATCAAAAAAGAGAAAATTTAATTGCTGATCTATTGTTACATAATATCTATAAGACAGCAGATGGACGTCATTTATACGAGCTTTCTTTGCAGGATCTTGAACAACAATTAAAGAATTTACTTTCTCCGCCTGCAGAGGAAAAAGCAACTTAAAATAGGTTGAGTGATAAATGGTAATATAAAACTGGCTCTCTATGCCAGTTTTTTTAATTTGTTCCATCCATAATAAACTAACATAAATGAAAGAAGACTTCACTCAGGAAGTCTTCTTTCTTTCGTATTATTTATTTCTCTGTTGAAACATCTTCATCCCAAGCAACTGTGTTTTTTAGTCCGATACTAGACGGTCGGAAAACGGGATCTTTTCCTTCTTTCTTTTGTTTCAGATAGTCTCCGAGAGCGTCAAAAGCAATTTTTCCAAGCAATGAAATAGCGATTAAGTTGATGATCGCCATAAGTCCCATGAACATGTCTGCTAAACTCCAAACAAAATCAAGAGATGCTATTGCACCGTATCCAACCATTGCTACAACAGCTATTCGGTAGATCAACAACCACGTTTTGTTCGTACTGATGAACTCAATATTAGACTCACCATAATAATAATTCCCTACTACTGAACTAAATGCGAACAACAATACGATGATCGCTAGGAATGGGCCTCCCCATGATCCAAGCAATGTGTTTAAAGCTTCCTGAGTTAAAATAATTCCATCCGCTTCTTTAGAATCATACATGCCTGATAATAGAATAATAAAGGCGGTAGAAGAACAGATCAAAAGGGTGTCTACAAAAACACCTAAAGATTGGATCAATCCTTGCTTAACGGGGTGGCTCACATCTGCTGTAGCAGCTGCGTTTGGTGCACTACCCATACCGGCTTCGTTAGAGAATAGACCACGTTTGATTCCGTTCATCATCGCTGCACCCAATGCTCCACCAGCTACTTCTTCTACTCCAAAAGCACCTTCGAAGATCATGCTGAAAACGGCAGGAAGTTCTGTAAGATTTGTAACCATTACAAACAGAGCTATAAGGATATAAAGTCCAGCCATAATTGGAACGATGATTTCTGATACTCTAGCTATCCGTTTAATGCCACCAAAAATGATAATTGCAGTTACAATGGCTAAGAAAATACTTACATAAACAGGTTTTATATCAAAAGATTGTCCAAACGCACTTGCAATCGTATTCGATTGAACAGAGTTAAAGGCAAGTCCGAACGTGATTGAAATTAAAATGGCAAAAATAACACCCATCCAACGAGCATTCAATGCTTTTTCCATGTAATATGCAGGTCCACCGCGGAATGCGACCCCATCTCGAACTTTGTAGATCTGAGCTAACGTACTTTCTACGAATGCAGATGCAGAACCGATTAATGCGATCAGCCACATCCAGAATACAGCACCAGGGCCACCAGCTGTAATAGCAAGTGCTACCCCCGCCAAATTACCTGTACCTACGCGAGAAGCGGTACTGATACAGAAAGCCTGAAACGAAGAGACGCCTTTTTTATCAGCTTTTGCCCCTTCACCCAAAAGCCGAATCATCTCGCCAAACATGCGGAACTGAACAAACTTTGTTCGAACCGTAAAATAAAGTCCTAACCCAATCAACATAACAATTAGGATATACGACCATAAATATGTGTTAACACTTCCTATGAAATTGTTGATCCAATCCATACATACACCTCATTTAATCTTTTGTTTATCTCAGCTGTACACTTTTTTTAATGTAACAAAAGCTTACATATTAATCAATTATAATTTTTTCCACTAACATTTTCATAAAAGATAGATGATGAATGCCTTTGAGTCTCGGGATATTTTACTCCACTTAAATATTCCCTGAACGATGTATGTACAAACAGAAAAAAATGGAAAAAGATTTCACGGTTCTCTATTTTCTCACCAACTTTTAGCATCTGAATATACTAGATAAAATCGATTGTAATAATCGGAATTAAAGTAGGTGTTGAGGGTGGATGGCGGAACCCCTTTATTTATACAAAAGTTTTTACAATCACCAAAACAAGTTGGGAGTCTTTTTCCAAGCTCTCTTAGCTTAGCAAAGAAAATGACGGCTCCCCTTTGCTGGGATCATATAGACATCGCTGCTGAATTAGGAGCAGGTACAGGTGTAATCACAAAAGAGATCATTCGAAATTTAAAGCCTGGTTCAGAGCTTTATATCTTTGAAAAAGATGAAGAGATGAGAAAAAAACTTAAACTTCAGTTTTCTAGAAATACGGTCTGTGAAGATGCTCGTTACATCCTAACTAGCATAGAAAAAGAGGAAGAAACTTTAGATGCAATTTTCTCAGGGCTGCCTTTTGCAAATTTTACTCGTGACTTGCAAAGAGAGATTGTCGAGGAAGTATATCGGTCGCTTCGGCCAGGTGGAGTATTCGTAGCTTTTCAATATTCTACTCAGATGAAAAAAACGTTTCAAGATTTTTTTCGTACTGTCGAAATTGCATTTGTCCCGAAAAATTTCCCTCCTGCATTCGTATATACTTGTGAAAAATAGATGAGAACAATAAAAGTGATTCGTTTCAATAAGAACGAATCACTTTTTTTTAGCGATATGAGTGATCCATGTGATCTGAAATCAAATGCTTATGAACCATTGCTTCCATACAGGTTATCAAGATAGCCACAAGAAACGAACCCCATAATGAGATAGTTACCCCAGGCAATACAAGCCCTAGTAGATAGACGAGTACAAAGCTTACAGCAAAATCAACAGTTAGTTGTTTGCCATAGGAAATTCGAGGAACCATGATATACTCCAGCAATACACCTAAAGGAGCTAGTATGACGGTAATCCAAATATAAGGTTGAACGAACTCGAAATCCACGCTTCTAAATAAAAAGTTTGCTAAAACAAGTGCGAGTGGAATACCTAAAATTTTTATCATCAAACTTTGCATGTTTCTTTACTCCTGTCCTAAATATGTTTAAGAGTGATTTAATCATCTTCTATACTTCAACAGCACAATCTTAAACAAAAACTTTAATAACAATCCTTTATCAGAATGAACGTTGTAGCGTTGTTTTATACCTATTTTAAAAACTTCTAAATGAAAGTGTCATAAAACATCAAGAGAGTGGGTATTACTTCTGTAAGAAAGTAATGAACAAGGAGGCTATGAGAAGTGGAATATTCACTCTATAAGAAGGACGGAAAGTTTCCATGTGATGTTACCGTTGATTATGACAATATGGTCTTTACAGTGCGTGACAGTGATACAACAGGTGAAGTGTTCAACAGTGCGAGTGAAGTTGCTCAATGGATCAAACAGCATTGGTCTGTTGATCAGTTCCAAAGGCCAGATGACTATTATGATCTAATGAAGCACCTCGAGAATTCATTAGAGGATGAAACGGAATAAATACTAACCATCGACCAAGTATTAAGTACTTGGTCTTTCTTATAGCTCTATATGGAAAAACATGTAATAATGGGTGAAACAAGAAATGGAGATATCTTTATGAAAATGAATGATTTTGAAAATTTGATCACCCAACTATTTGGAGTATGGCTTAAGGAGTTTGAAAACGAGGGAGAATATGGTTTTACGCATAAAGTTGAGAAAGAGATCAACGTGATCGCTTATGCTACAAACTTAACGCCAGAGACCGAGTACAGCTTTATTCGAACAAATTAAAGTCGATGAAATTACGACCTTTTCCACATTTAAGGATAATCAAGAGTTTCCAGGTATCGGCCTCTATCATGAGCCACGTTCATTTATGGAACTTAAAGAGAGACTTGAACATGTGTTGGGAGAACCAGTAAAAGCATGGGAAAATCATGATCGTCCAATCAACAAGGTAGGAATCCTTACAGGTGCAGGAAATCATACAGCACTTATTCAATATGCAAAGAATCAAGATTGCGATGCATACATTACGGGAGAACAAACATTGTATTCCGTGCAGTATTCAAAATTTGCAGGCATTCACTTGTTTGTGGGAAGTCATACATTTACTGAAATTTTTGGATTAGAAAACTTGGTGATTCGAATGAAGGAAATCTATCCAGATGTAAAAATGGTTCAAATACAGGAAGAACATATAGAATCGTATTGAGTCAAACCTTCTAATTTTTAGAGGGTTTTTTCTTTTAGGAAAAGTAAAGATTAATAAAAGCAAAAAAGTGAGCATATCTTTTCTAATGTTACATAACCCTTTGGTATAATAGTATTAAGTAACATCATATAAGGTGGATATTCAGATGGAATATGTTGAAGCTTTAAGAGATATTAAAGAGATCAATGCGATTAAACGTTATTTAAAGAAAAACTCCGTGCGTGATTATGTTCTATTTGTTTTAGGAATCAACACGGGTTTGAAAATTACTGAATTGCTCTGCATGCAAGTAAAAGATTTACTATCGGAAGATTTAATCGTTCAAGATTTTTATTCTGTTCCTAATAAAGAGGGAAACAAAGAAGTTTTCTTAAACGAAACAGTGAAGAAGATCATTGTTCAGTATGTTGAATGTGCAGAACTAAAGCGAGAAGATTTTTTATTTCTATCCAGGAAAACTAAGTTGCCGATTACTCGACAGCAAGCATATCGTGTCATTCATCAAGCTGCAGAACATGCAGGGATCAAAGGTAAGATTGGTACAAACTCGCTGCGAAAAACATTCGGCTACCATGCCTATAAAAGGGGAGTAGCCATATCTCTATTACAAAGACATTTCAACCATTCAAGTCCTTCTGAAACACTTAAATATCTAGGGATCTCTAGGGAAGATCCTATTAAAACACAGATTGACGTAAGATTATAAGGGAAAGCGTGGAGGTACACTTATGACAGGAGAGGCGATTACAAATACGCAAGCCATGGAACAAATAAAAAAACAGCACAAAAAGTTAACGAAAGGAAAACTCGCTACAAGGGCCATCCTAATTACTTTCGGAGCCATATTGATGGCAGTCGGACTTGAAATATTCTTAGTGCCAAACAATGTTATTGATGGTGGGATTGCAGGTATCTCGATCATGCTATCTCACATAACAGGATTGAAATTAGGACTCTTTCTATTCGCATTGAACTTACCATTTATTTTTGTTGGTTATAAGCAGATCGGAAAAACATTTGCTTTTTCAACATTATACGGAATCATCGTTCTTTCGATCGCAACAACATTATTGCATCCCGTTCCACCGTTTACAGACGATTTATTATTAGCCACAGTTTTTGGGGGCATCTTTATCGGTGTCGGAATCGGAATGGTCATTCGAAGTGGTGGGTCATTAGACGGGACAGAAATCTTAGCTATACTCTCAAATAACAAACTGCCTTTTTCTGTTGGTGAAATTATTATGTTCTTTAATATCTTTATTCTCGGTGCGGCAGGTTTTGTTTTCACTTGGGATAGAGCGATGTACTCTTTAATCGCATATTTTATCGCATTTAAAACGATTGATTTAACAATTACAGGACTTGAGGAATCGAAGTCTGCTTGGATCATCAGTGATAACCATAAAGAAATTGGGGATGCCATTCTTCATCGTTTAGGACGTGGCGTTACATATCTAAAAGGAGAGGGCGCGTATACGGGTGACGAAAAAGGTGTCGTTTTCTGTGTGATCACACGTTTAGAAGAGGCAAAGCTCAAAGATATTGTCGATGAATTTGATACGAGTGCCTTTTTAGCGATTGCTGATATTGCTGAAGTAAAAGGCGGAAGGTTTAAGAAAAAAGGAATTCATTAAAGTAGAGGAGGGGTTTCTATGTTTCGTAAGTTGAAAATTGTTTTTTCTGCAGTCGTTTTATTACTTGCGTTATATAGCATAATTACAGATAATCCTGACATTGCACCTTTTACTTCTCTTGGATTAGCTTTTTTATTACTTGTTATGGGGTTTGAAGAACGACAAAAAAAGAAAAAGTGGATCAGCTATCTCTGTTTTTTTGCATTTGCTGTAAACTTTTATGTTTCTGTACAATCCTTTCTCATTTAAAAGTAAAACGCCTAGATTTTTTCGAGGCGTTTTTTTACTTATTGCACATGTTGGGTTGTATGCGTATGCTCAAACAGCCATGTCATTCCTTCTTTTAACGTTGCAGAGACATGATCTGGTTGAATAATAGAAGAGGTATGATTTTGATCCCATGATGCTTTGCCAGAACCGGTTAGAACTAATATGGCGATGCATCCAGCAGTTTTGGCAGCTGCAATGTCTGTCCATCGGTCACCAAACACGGCACACCTTGACAGATCCAGATGATGATCACTTGCTGCCTTTTTTAACATACCAGTAGAAGGTTTTCTGCATTCGCAACCTTCTGAATGGTGGTGCGGACATAGATACACATCATCAAATCCAAACGCATTTAATTCAGTGTGAAAGTCTGTTTCGGCTGCAGCACCACGACTGATTCCAGGCTGATTCGTGAATGAAAAAACAGGAATATTTCTGGATTTAAATGTTTGAATGACTTCTTCCGTATAATGAAAGAGTTTAAAATTCCCTGGGTACTCTATCTCGTCTGAACCACCGATCGTGCCGTCACGATCTAAAAAAACAGCTTGATAGTTTCTTTCATCAACAGCAGCTCCTAATCATATTTAATTGTTGCATTCGGACATCTCTCACTTAATTTTTGTAAAAATTCATCTCTATTTTTTGGAGAGATAAGAGCCATTCCAAACTGATACGTAATATTGATTCGTTTCAAAGAGAGTGCGGGACTCGATAGGGGATTCAGCGTCTTATGCGCAGATGAAATTTCACGATAGGGAATTCTTTTTTTGATCGGACCACTTCTAATGATTAGTTCTTTTTCTCCTAAAACGTAGTAGGTTGTAAACCAAAGCCAACTGATAAAGGCAATCAGGGTAAGATTAATGACGACTGTAATCAATATTCCTAATAGATCTGCTTTTTCTGTTAGCAAGGCATATGTACTGATGTAAGCGCCATAACCAATAGCGCCCCAAAGAAGTAAGCATAGCCACCAATCTTTTTTTGATGGGAATTTCATCATGTAACAACTCCTATAAAGTGAATAATGGACATCGTTAAAAGATAAAGAATTAAAAAGAAGAACAACGTAATGATCCCTGCATTTTTCTTTTGGTAAGCGAGTTTTAAAAAAAGAATCACTATAAAAAGTATAAGGATATTAAGAATAAATTGGACGGGAGCTCCTGTGCCTTCAGGTAGGTAGTTAGTGATTAAAAACGGTAATAGATTAGGGAACACGATAACGAATACTAAAGAACAGCCTAATAACCTAAACCTAAGGGACAAATTCCTCACATCCTTTTTATTCCATTATAAAGTAAAAACAAAACGGCAGGTCTTTAATTTTTCTAAGTTTTTCTCATTCGAAAATATGTTATGGAACTTTTTACATATTCAATCGTATTGCTTAATAGGGTTAAGAAGTAAATGTTAAAAAAGGGGATAGTTTATGAACATCTTGTTATTTTCCATCATTGTGGGGCTTGCTGCAGCATTGGTAATCTTTCCGATCACTAGCAGCAAAAAGCCAGTTAAAGAAGAGAAGAAAAACAATCTGACTGGGGCAATGATCGGTACTATCATTTGTACCGTTCCTGTTGTATTTGTTTTCTACTATATAACAAATCTCGATCGCAATATTTCTTCCATTTGGATTTTAGCGATTATTGTTACAGCCATTGGTGCGTTTTTTGCAACAGGTAAAGAGAGATTGATCAAGCTAGTCTTATTTCTTGTCAGCTTGATGATTGGTATCTTTATTCTTTCTGCTGGACTATTTAATTCGGATGAAAAATATCAGTCATCCAAAATGGCAGAAAAGACAGAGATCGAGTCTTTTGATGAGAAAGAAACTCCGGCAAGTGTGCCGCCTAAGTTTGCAAGAAATAAAATGAGAAAGTCGTTCGGTCAAGTACCAAACACGAGCTTTTATGAACTAGGAAATCTGCAGATTCAAAAAGTGGATGGTAAATATGTTTATATCGCACCCGTAGAGTTCTCTGGACTTTTTAAGTGGTGGAACGGTGATGTGACACCAGGGTACTTTACATTAAGCGCGACTGATTCTTCAGCAAATCCAAAGTTTATCAAATCTGAGATGAGCTATACACCATCTTCGTATTTTAATAAGAACGTTGAACGTCACATGCGTTCAAGTTTTCCAGAGTACATTTTCTACGGAGATCCGCAACTAGAGATCGATGATGATGGAAAGCCGTTCTACATTCGCTCCTATGGAGAGTTCATCTCAGCTCGTAACGGCTTTAAAGTAGAAGGTATTGTTGTAACAGATCCGGAGAATGGGAATACAAAGAAATATTTGATCAAGGATATTCCAGCCTTTATTGATGGCGCTGTATCTCCAGAAACAGTCAGTCTTCAAAACAGCTATTTTGGTAATTATGTACATGGTTTTTGGAACAGCAAATTCGGTAAAAAAGATGTAAAACTGCCTTCTGATGAAGGAACAGAAGCGAATGTGAGCCCGATTTTTGATGAGAATGGAGATATGTTTTACTTTACCGACTTCACAAGTCCGAAAGAGGGAGTCGACTCTATGCTCGGTTATTCATTAACAGATGCAAGAACGGGGAAGGCGACCTATTACACTGGTAATCTTGAAGAGTCTTATATGGATTCTGAAGGAGCTTTAGAGATCATAGAAAAGAAATTTATCGAGAAAAAATGGGACGGTGAGATGCCTGTACTCTATAACTTTTATGGAGAAGCAAGCTGGCTGACCCCTGTGCTAGATTCGAATGGATTCTTACAAAACTATTTTATCGTTTCTGCTGCAAACCCAGAGATCTCTGTATATGCAAATACACCGAATGCTGCAATAAAACAATATAAAACAGCATTGCAACGAGGTGGAGGAACAGTGGACGGAACATCAAATGCTGAAGAAAAACAGATTTCTGGAACCGTTCTTCGTGTATATAAAGAAAAAGTTGGAGATTATACGACTGTTTCCTTCTTGTTGGATAACCGTATGAGCTATATTGTATCTTCAGAAAGTAATCCGCTAGCCATCTATTTAAAAGAACAAGATAAGGTTAATGTAACCTATCAAAATACAGGGGAAGCATTCTTACCGGTAACGGAAATGAAAATAGAAGGTTTAGAATAATAGAAGGTAATAAAAAGGCAGAGCACATCGTGCTCTGCTTTTTATTATGGTTGTGGAATGTAACGACGTGCACCTGAGAACTCTACTGCATATGCAGGTGTTGAGATCGGATCCAGTCTTACTGTAGAAGCTGTATTTGGAGAGTGGATCATCATACCGTTTCCTGCGTACATCGCAACATGATGAACACGTCCTTTTCCTTCATCATAAGCAAAGAACATTAGATCCCCTGGCTGCAGTTGGTCTTTATCAACGATCAGCCCTTCTTTAGACTGTGGTCCAGAGTCTCTTGGAATCGTAATGCCATTTGCTTTATGGATAGTGTGTGTAAAGCCAGAACAGTCAAACCCAAATCCTGATGCACCAGCCCATAAATAAGGAAGACCGAGAAATTTCTTAGCTTCTTCTACAAGAGCTTCTCCAGTTGGAACTGGAATATTACTTTCACTTTTGTATACTTTTGCATCTTTCGCATCAAGCCAACGAACTTTTCCTTGTGGTGTTAAGACGGCGATTGTTTTTGAGACTTTCTTAATAACGGGTAACTTCGTGTTATAGCTTATTTCAAGATCTTTTTTATGTCCAAATGGTCCTTTTGAAAGAAACGCCGTTGGGCTCGTGATCAATGCAAAGTGCTTTCCTTCAGCTTTACTGTAATGCTTAGAATAAGTTAATTGTGAAAGAGGCATCCATCCCGGATAGCCGAGCTCGTTTCTAGGTGTAGGCTGGCCGTAGACCGCAACTTTTACCCAATCACCTTGTTGCTCTAAAATATGTACTTTTTGACCGTATAGGGCTTGTGTTTCAAGTTCCCCAACTAGCCAAAGCTTCTCTTCATACGTCATACTTGTTGTCCAGCTACGTAAGTCAACAGGGTTTGAAACGGATGGATCATCTACAGGTCTTACTGCATCAGGTCCAACCCAAAGAGTCGCTGCAGCAACATTTACATACATGTCTTTTCCAACAAGATCTTTGTTTGGTGTTCCTTTTTCAGCTGAAGCTGTGTTTGAAAATATACCAAGTATCACAGCGAGTGAAAATAATACTTTAAGAAATTTTTGCATCGTGATATTCGCTCCTTTTGTCTATTTTTCTACACCATTCGTGTTATTGATGAGGCATTCCTTTTATCTATCCAAAAGATAAGACAAAAAGCCCTTTGTACGTTTATGGATTTCTGTAGCCAATGTACTATAAACAAGTTGATGCAGGTAAAAAGAAGGGTATTAAAAAAACACCTCCATCAAGAGGTGCTTTCTAGGTCTAGCTGATTAAGAAACGATTTGCATCCATAAGTTCATTGCCGTATACAACAAAAGCAGATAAGACTCCCGCTAACAATAGGTACATAATCAACACGCTCACTTTTGTTTTTGTGTTGGAGACGTAATAGTTCTTTGTTTGCTCAAATTGTTTCTCTGTTTTCGCTTTTTCAGATAACAGGCTTTGTTCATAAGCTTCAAACAAGCTGCTATGGCTAAAGTTCTGAAGCTCTGGCAAAGATGCGATTTCTTCAGGATCAGCTTCTTGATACATGTTTTGAATATATTCTCTCTGACGTTGATTGCTCTCATATTCATTTAAAAGTGTTTGTAAGAAACGTTCACGATTGTTTAATATTTCAATTTCTACTAATGTACGATGCTTACGAATCTTCTTCTTATCCTGTAGAACAGGAAATGAAGAACCAGATGGCATATTTCGTTTTAGTCTATCTTTGGAAACTCGCACATCTTCTAAGTAAGTTCCGATGATATAACCAAAGTTCGGCATGTCTTTGTACTCATTCATCTCTTGATTGATCACAGTAAGTTTCTCTTGTTCGGATTGATACAGAGTAAGCGTTTCTTTTAACTTGTTTTGTTCGAAGTCTTCACGAACTCGTTTCCACCAAGTTAGGATACCGAAAATGAAGATTAAGAAAATGATGGGATCTGGTGATATGAACAAATAAGGCAGAACAAGTAATAAGCCAATGAACCAGATCTTAGTAGATAGAACCCCAACGATTCTTCCGCCATCGAGTGGTGAGACGGGGAACAAGTTAAATAAGTTGATCATTGCCCCTAAAAAGATGACCAAGCCCCAGAATGGTTCTGCAGTCGCTTCATACAGAAACACAGCTGGTAAGAAAGATAATAACCCGAACAATGGTCCTGCATACGCGATATACGCTTCGTCTTTAGCATTTTTAGGCATCTCTTTCATACCTATCGCCGCCCCCATAAAGGGGATGAAGATCGCTGGCGATGTTTTTATTCCTTTTAGTTTAGCTGCGACTAAATGGCCCATCTCATGCACAAATATAAGATAAACGATGGCTACTGCGAATTTCCAGCCATAAAATGCCGCATATGCACCAAGTGATATGAACATGGAGATGAGTGTTGCGAATTTCCCTAATTTAAGCAGGCCGAATACCCACTTTAATTTACTTAACAGAAACAAACCTATTCCCGCTATGATGGTCCATATACGGGATTGGTTTTGTTTTTCAGCTTTTTGAGCCATGTACGAATCCCCCAACTATAGTTTCTTATTTCTATCTTATAGGAAATACGTTGAAAGGGGAAAGAAGTTTCTCTTTTAGAAAAATCCTTTATAGACGGTTTTTTGATAGAAAAATAGGGGTATACGACATTTAAGTACCCCTCTATTGATGGGAAAGTGTTGCGAATGCTGTTATAGATAAGAAGGAGTGATGAGTTTGGCTTTACATGACCATCCATACATTAGTGATGCATTTGTTATGAACAAATCAGAAGTGATTAAAGCAGTAGAAGCATATTTATTACGCGAAGGCTATGAAACTGAAATGTGCAATGAGATAGACGGTGTAGATTTGACTGCAACGAATGAATATCATACACTTCTCATCGCAGCGCAAGGAAATATGTCTGAATTAAGTGGCTATCAAAACCAGAATGAATTTTTCCTTAAATTTGTAAATCTACTAAAAAGTCATGAAAAAAATCCTGCAAAAACCTTAGTACTTGCTCATCCTGACACTCCAAGTTATCGTGAAAAAGCGAATAAGATCAAGCATGCGTTGGATGATTTAGATATGGTAAGATTTTGGATTAAAGAAGATGGAACGATAGAGTGGGAATAATAATAGCTTAAAGAAAAGGCACCGGAAAAGATTCCGGTGCTATTTTACTTTTTCAATTGTATCATGGCTTGCTTCATACAATTCTGGCAAAACTTCCATCTCTTCAATTTCCCGCTTTGTTTTTTCAGTTCCTAATAAGTAGAGATATCTAAATAACTCGTATACAAGCTTGCTGTCTTTTCCTCGATGGTATTCAGCATGTGATTCGGAAAAGTGTCTTTTCGGTGAGAAAACATCCAAGCCTTCTTGTTTATTGTTCGCATGCATTTTAGCAAAAAGATGCTCTAGCTGTTGCTTCTCATCATAAGAAGCTAGAATCTCAAAATAATGAACATGGTCGTCAGTAGGAAGGGGCTGTAAATCACCTTTCGCTGTTACATAAAACGTTCCTTTTTGTTCCATACCTGATTACCTCCTTTTTCCTTTTCATACCTCTAGTAAGTTACTTTGAAACCTATTTTGGATTAATGTAAGGCTATCTTCTAAATAGGAATATAGACCATGAAGGCGCACTCTGCCTTCATGGTCTATTCCAAAGCAACAAGTTCTAATAGCACAATCCTTAATAAAAGAGTAAAAATAAAACAAGAAGCTAAAGACTATTAGCTTCTTGTTCATACAAATCTGCGTTCTTTTTTAGTAGGGAATAGATGTACATATCATAGTAGTGGTCACCGACTCTTTGATGTTCCTGTAGTAATGCTTCTTCATGAAAACCAAGTTTAGATACTAACGCACGGGAAACTTTGTTTTCGGGTCTGATCACAGCAGCAATCCGATTAAATTCCATCCCGTTGAATCCGTAATGAAGGATGGCTCGTAACGCCTCGATCATGAATCCGTTATTCCAATAGGCACGATTTAGTTCATAACCAAGCTCTGTTCTTCGATCTGATTTGCTCCAATTGTGAAATCCGCATGTTCCGATGAGTTTATCTTGTTCTTTTAAAATGATTCCCCAACGTATTGAACTTCCTGTAGTAAATCCTTTTTCAAACGCTTGAATAAGCTCATAGGCTTCTTCTTCAGTTTGTAAAGGTGCCATTCCATAATAACGTAATGCGTCACCATCTGAGAACGCTGCATAAATTTCCTTTATATCTGACTCAATGACTGGTCTTAGTCTTAGTCTATCTGTTTCAATAACTGGAAAATGATCGTATGTATTCAAAAATAACCTCCTGTTTAAGAAATGGATTTTAATGACATCTCTTCAATAAAAAGTTGGGCTAAGTATGGATCCCATTGTGTGCCTTTTCCATCTTCCAAAATGGCCAATGCCTTTTCATGAGTCATCCCTTTACGATATGGCCGATCAGACGTCATTGCGTCATAAGCATCGGCAACAGCAATGATCCTTCCGAAAATAGGAATGTTTTCTCCAGCCAGCTGTTCAGGATAACCTTTCCCATCATAACGTTCATGATGATAACGAACCCCAGGTAGCAACGGTTGCATAGCATCAAAAGGCTGTACTTGAGCAAGGATATCAGCACCTATTACCGGGTGTTTTTTTATTTGCTCAAATTCTTCTGATGTTAATTTAGATTCTTTTAGTAGTACTACATCGGGTATTCCAATTTTTCCAATGTCATGCAAAAGTGCGGCTTTCCGAAGCTGGACCAATTGTTGAAACGGCAATCCAGCCATCTGACCGATCTTCATTGCATAATCAGCAACTCGTAAACTATGTCCTGCTGTATATGGATCACGTGCATCCAAGGTTGCGGCCATCGTCGCGAAAAAACTTTCGAGCAGCTGTTTATTTTCATGCTCACGAGATTGTATCGCATGAGCCATATGGTTAAAACCTTTTATGAGTTTAGAAAATTCATCTGAATACAGATCATGAACTTTTGCATTAGAATTTCCCGTGCGGACTTCATACATTCCTGTTTGTAGTTCGTCCATAGGCTGCTGAATATCTTTAAACAACAAGTAGGCTCCGTAGATAGCAAAAGAAATACCGATCAATAAGATAAAGAAAGCCCAGCTCCAATACGATCCATTCACAGGCGCTGATAGATGGTATAGTCGTACTTGATTCGCAAGTGCGAATAAAAGAAGTGGAAACGTTCCAATAAATAAAGTACTCCATTGAATTTTTCGTTGAATAGATATGTGTTTAGCCGTTGCTAAAGACAGTATTTTCCCATGGTCCTTAAGCGTTCTTTCTTGAATGGTACGAAGCACAGGCTGAACGGCTTTGGTGGTTAAGAAGAATTCAATAATCGCATGCATACCTGCTACTAAAATCGCTCCCAATGATGCAAGGTACATGTAATAATAGGGAAGTGATAAATAATCTAGTGAGATCGCTATAGCAGTTAAGGATAGTGCTGGTATAGATAATCCTAACAGATGCGGACCGAGAATTCTCTTTACAGTTCTGATTGGGAAATGATGCGCGTGAAAATATGTTTTTTCAGCGAGCTGTAAAGCAGGTTTTTGTTTTGAAAAGTAATTTTTAAAAATAGCTGTATGCATACGAAAGAAAACATATTCGAGTGAAAACATAATCACACAAGAAGCAAGAAGAATACCACACAAGATCATAAATTCAAACATGGATAAACGGAGGGTAGTAAAAACAAATACTCCTCCTACTCCTAAAACGGCAGCGGTTGAACCAATCACATAATTTTTTAATAAACGTTTTTCAAAACTCTCATAAATTTTCATGATTCACCGCCTTTCTTACTATTACTTTAAAAGATATTATTAGCATACCTTACAAAAAGTTGGAAAAAAAGCAATTTTTCAACACTTTAGAACATTTTTTGCTAAAAAAATAGGTATTTCGATTTACAATCGACTATTTCATGATTAAGAAACGGAGAAACAAACGGTGTTGTTCTATATAACAGAGGTAATGAGTTGTTGATTAGTATAGCATGTATGATTATTGTGCAAAATACACAGGATGGATAATTATTCGGAATAAAGGGTATGAAATGGTATATCGAAGTAAGAAGGGAGATTGAATCATGGCATTATCTACACAAGAAATGGACCATTTTAAACAAATCTTATTATCACGAAAAGAAGAGATAAAAGGTATGAGAGAAAGAAACGAGTCTTTTGGTAATGATTCAGAATTTCCAAAAGAATCAACAGGCGAACTGTCTAATTATGATAATCATCCTGGTGATCTCGGCACAGAATTATTTGAAAAAGAAAAAGATATTGCTCTGAATGATCTACATGAAAAAGAGCTGGAAGATATCGACACAGCTTTAAAAAGTATCGATAAAGGTGAGTATGGAATTTGTAAAACGTGTGGCAATGACATTCTGAAAGAACGTTTAGAAATAGTCCCTTTTACGCTTTATTGTAAAGAACATAGTCCTGCACAAAACTCATCAGATGACCGTCCTATTGAAGAAGAGGTTATTGGTCCAGATTATAAAACGAGAAGCAATGATAATAAGGATGCTACGTTCTTTGATGGAGAAGATGCGTGGCAGTCCGTTGCTAAACATGGTACGAGTGAAACGCCTTCAGACTTTGCTGATCCTGATAAAAGAGACTATAACGAGATGTACGAAGACTCTAATGATGATGACGGATTTGTAGAGGAATATGAAAGTTTTGTTGCTACTGACATCACAGGAAAAGAAAGAAATGTTGTTCAGAACAGAAATCACGAGGAATATGAAGAAGAGTTAGACAGAGAAGAAGAGAAGCAATCAGATAGAGACAAATATGATAAGTAAAAGACTTGAGGCGCTGACTATTTCATAGCAGCGCCTTTTGTTTATGAAAGGAATGAAAATAATTTATATGCAAGAAAGCTAGAGAAACCAATTAGTCCGATTCCAGCAAATCTTGCTAGCCACCTTATCGTAATCTCATTGATCAAAAAACGAAAAAAATGGACGGTAAATGCCACGTTTAAATTCCACAGGACAATCCCTGCAATTATGCAGAGGCTTAAAGCGATTCTGGTGATTTCATTAGTGGTAGAAGGTATGCTTTGAAGTGAACCGCCATATATGCCAAACCAGAAGATAAAATTATAAGGGTTCATAAGAGCGATGACAAAACCAGTCCAGAAAGGTTTCTTGAGGTTTATCTTGTCGTCTATTAGCAAGGATAAGGTTGAGCCCGAATTTCTAATGGTCGAAATTCCTAAATAACTAAGCATAATCATTCCGATGATAAGCATGGAAATTGTAATCCATTCATGATGCAGAAAAGAAGTAAGTCCTAGAAATATCAAAAACATAAACAATAGATCCGCACATACTGCACCAATCCCGACGAACCAAGATGGCCAAAAACCACCAAATAGTCCGTATTTAATCATCTCAAGTTTAATTGGCCCGATAGGAATAGCTAAACTGATACCAAGCATAACAAAATGAATACTCAATATCATGGTCTCGTTCAAAAGTGATCCTCCTATTCAAGTAGCTTGTCTAAGTACTCCCAAAATATGAGAATCTCATCTGAAATAGTACGGCAGGAAAAATTAAAGTTACATCGAAAAAGGTATGTAATAAGAGTTATATTCTGAATATAAGGAGAACGAATTGTGAAAAAAGCATGTTTGCTCATTGTTGATGTTCAAAAAGGATTTGATGAAACAAATTTCTGGGGAGAACGAAATAATGCAAATGCTGAAGTAAATATGCTTACATTGCTTGGCGCCTCTCGAGAAGTGGGGATGCCGGTCATGCATGTGCAGCACCAATCAGAAAATGAACACTCACCATTGCACCCTTCAAAATTAGGTTATCAGTTGAAAACAGGCTTTGAACCTAAAGAAGATGAACCTTTGTTCATTAAGAGCGTTAATAGTGCTTTTATCGGTACGGAGCTTAAAGAAACATTAGAAACACTCGAAATCGAACACATCTTGATTATTGGTTTAACGACGAATCATTGTGTTTCTACTACTACAAGAATGGCAGCTAATTATGGTTTTAGCGTGTCTCTAATCCATGATGCTACTGCTGCATTCAAAATAAATTCTTATGATGGAACAGTTTTTTCGGCTCAAGATGTCCATGAGTCTGCTCTTGCTCATCTTCATAAAGAATTTGCAGAAATAATAAGCACAGAAGAAGCATTAACACGGTGGGTGAGGACTTCTCCATACGTGCAATAACAGACATAGACAATATTCCCCAGGAAATGTCGGATGTTGCTAATGGTTTAGAGGATTTTATTTAGGGTAAAAATGTATATACTAAATTAAATAGAGTAATCTAGAGGTGTCTTACAGATGAATAGTGATCAAATCGAACAATTGATGAAAAATCCTGAACAAGAATTAGAGTTTTGGAGAGAAGAAGATCAACAGCCGGAACTTGTCAGAATGAGGTATGTTCCACAGGGTGAGAGTGGTTATTTCCAAGTTACTTTTTTAGATGAGGAAGAAGGAATCATCGGATCACAAGTTTTAGATGAAGTAGAAGATGCTTTGCGTTTTTTAGAGAAAAATAAGAATGTAAATAAATAGATAAACACCAGAGGGAAACAGCCCTCTGGTGTTTTGTCATTTTCACTTATGATTGAACTTTTTTTCTTTTATCCATTCTTCAGCATGCTCAATGCATGTTTCTAATTGTTCAAACTTTCCTTCTTTATGCATGGAGATGATTTTTTGAGCTGTCTCATGTGCTAGCTTCATTTCATCTTCATTAATATCCCCTTTTTTGAAAGCTTCCATCAACTCATTGTCATCTAAAAGAAAGAGTTCTTTATTAGGGAGAATAACAATATCTAAATAAAGGTCATCAAACCAAGGGACACCATTTTCATCCACTCCATGATCGATACACATATCTATATAGAACTGTACAACGTTCCCGTTACCATCTATTACCGTTGTGATCGTATATTTTTCTCCCTTTGGAAAATGCTGCATCCATGTATATCCAGAGTCAGCGATACATACTTCATGATCTTTATAGTTAACAATTAATGGTTCAGAAACTTGCTTTAGATGGATTGCTGTTACTTTCCCGTTAAAACAAGAATTTTCCTTATGCGTTACTTCAAAATGTCTGTCTGTTACTCTTTTCCAATTAGGTCGGTTTGCCATTTTGCGTTCCATTATACAACCTCCATATTCTGGTAATATTATACCCTGTTATTCAAGTATGTAAAAAGGTTTTTGTTAAATTGTAGAGAATTATGTAGTGGGAAAGATGAAGAACGGAGGAATTTTAAATATGAGAATGATACATAAAGAGTTAGAGGATTTTCAATTGGAAAGAGGATGGGAGATTAGTAAAGAAAGTGCTGATAAGAGTACGGAATCTCTTTTGCTTAATCATTTACTATTAACTACAGAAATAGCGGAGATTGCAGAAGAATTAAGAAGAATGTTAAATCGGGCGTATGACATGAAAGAAGAAGGGGTTGAAGGGGAAAAAGCTTTCCAACTCGCAAAAGAAGAAGTTGCAGAAGACATTGGAAAAGAAATTGCTGATAGCATCGCTTATCTTTGCAAATTTGCAACGTTCTTTCAAAGAGACATTGAACAAGATATAAAGAATAAATTAAACGAGATCCAATCTCGTACAAAACCCAATCTGCAAAAGCGTATGAAAGAGGGGGTAAGATAAATGGATATTCTATTTGAAGAACATAAGATAAGATCTCATGATGGCACAATGCTTTCAGGTTATGATTATGGAGGTTCGGGGGATACGTTGATTTTAATTCACTACCTTGGTGGAACAGCTAAAGGATGGCATCCAGTGATTCCTTTTTTCAAGAGTCATTATAGATTAATAAGCTATGACCTTCGTGGACATGGAAAATCTGATCAACCCGATCATGGATATTCATTCGAAGACACTGCAAACGATTTAGAAAGTGTAATGAATCATTTCGAGATTAATAAGGCTCATCTCGTAGGAAGCTCGTACGGATGTATGATAGGTTTATACTTTACAGCGATGCGGCAAGATCGCGTGTTGTCACTAGCCAACATAGATGGTGCGATCATTAATGATTCTGGTGAGCATGGTCTTTACGATGAGACCTTAGATGAGCATCTTACTAAGTTTGAAGGACAATTAGATCCAGATTACGAATCGGTAGAAGAATATCAGCAAGTTTATCAAGAACAATGGTTACCATGGAACAAGGAACGAGCTGATTATATTGCTGCGTATGAACCTCGTATGAAAGAGAACGGAAAAGTAGGCAATATTACTACCGGCCAAACGATGGAAAAGATCATATCTGAAATCTATTATATAGATTTCTTAACTTGGTATAAGGAGGTTCAGTCTCCTGTTCTATTCCTGCCTGCTGAAAAAGAAAATCACTTTCAAAAATCTTTAAAGTTTATTGATTCGGCAAAAAAAGATTTGCCTTACAGTGAGACTGTTGTTATTCCTAACACGACACATTTAATGATGTTTGATCATGGAAAAGAATTAGCAGAGGCGGTGTTCAAATTTCACTCGAAAATTCCGGTAACAGAAAAACTTTAAGAGAAGAAGGGCTCCCAGTATTAAGGGAGCCCTTCTTTATTTTCATTTTCAGTCTTCTTTTTGGATATGCTGATGCGAACTTCTCCGTTTATAAAACTGTTCAAGAATCATGCAAGTGAGCATTCCCATGATTAGGCCATTGCTTAATAAAGTTACAATAATATTTGGCCAATCTTTTAATGCGGCAGCAGGAATAAAGAGACTACCGATTCCAACCATAAGGGAAGTACTGATTATAAAAAGATTGTTTTCCGATTTTAATTCACTTTTATATTCTTTGAAAGCTAGACCGATCATACTTGAAAAAGGAAGGAAGATCGTTGCATATCCTACCGGTGCAGGAATACCAGCAAAGAAAAAGGTAAGTGGCGGAAAAAAACTAATCAAGATAATAAGTCCGTTACCTATGATGAATGCTAATTTGCTAAACATTTTTGTCGTTAAGATGAATCCAGCAGCACCTGAGATCGGTACACTTGCAACAGCTGAAAATAGACCTGCTATCCATGTGTTTATCCCCATCATGATGGATGAGCGATTGTAATTGATAGGTTCATAATCATTGTTTTCTGTTTCATAGGCTTTTTCGACGACGTTAATACTAGCTACCATGTTCGTTAGTAAGAGCATTCCCACGAATAGGGAAGTTACGATCGTTCCGGAAGATAGTTCTGGCATTCCCCAAGCGAATAATTCTGGAAAAGCAAAAGTCGTATTACTATGCATCGTTTCTTTTGTTAAATTCAAGAGTTTAAAAAGTCCCCAACCGAGTAACAAAGAAATCAAGATGGAATAACTTCTTAACCATTTCACACGGGATTTTCCAAGTACGATAGACAAAACTAAGATGAAGAGTGAAGTAAGAGCTACTTTGGTATCTGCGCCTTCCTGTAGATACCCAATACCGAGCATCCCTTTAATAAAAGAGCCACTCAATTGTGAGACAAGAAGGATTAAGTAAGTACCCGTTACTAAAGGAGTAAAAAGAGCTCTGACCGAACTGATAATACGAAACATGCCTAGCAGTAAAAAAAGGATTCCGCTGATCAGCATGCCGGCTGTCAGTTGCTGCAGCCCGTCAGCCACCGTTAATGCCCCAGAAGCTACAATGCCCGCATAAACTGTAAAAACACCCCACCATAATCCAGCTGGGCCTTCATTGATCGGGAGCTTATGACCAAATAGTGCTTGAAGAATCGCAGACGCACCAATAATTAAGAATGACCGCTGTAATAGTTCTGCGGTTTCCGCTTGTGTCATTCCAAACGCATCACCAATTGCGATGGGAGCAACTAAACTACCCGCAAGGATAAATACCATCCATTGAAGAGAAGAGAACGTTAATTTCATGTAAACACCTTCTGTTATGTATTTCTTTACTTCTCATTATAGACCTTTCATTTGATTCGTAGAAAGGAAATAGGTTTATACATACTGTGATAGCGGGTAATTCATTAAAGCAAGAAGGTACCAACAACGAATATTAGAAAAATTTGTGAAATATTTTTTCGTATACCCTCAAAAAATAGATTGTGGCCGAAATATATAGTCACAGGTTAAGACGACCACAAACAAAGGACGATTCTAATGATGCATAAACTTACACATGATGATGTCATTCAATTGTTAGAGAAACATCTATTAGACTTTGAACAGTTTACGCCTTACTTGTTTACTTCACAGTGGATTCATTCTTTTTGTAAGGATAAAGAAAACGGAAATGAGTTTGAAGTAAAATGGGATACATCAGGACAAGAATTGTTCTTCAGACTGTTGGACAACTTAGATTATGATGACAAATGGAAATGGCTTGGCACATTTCAATATTCAGAAGAGGTGAAATCATGAGAATTGACGGACAACAACCCGTTCAGCGAAAATATGATGTGAATAAAGTATATCAGCAGCCTTCTGTAAAGCCGCCATCATTTGCTAAAGACGAACTATACATATCTAATGAAGCAAAAGTGCTGCATGAAAATGCTCAATTGAACATAAGAGAAAAGAAACTATTAGATATTAAAAAACGCATTGATGCTGGTGAATACCAGATCGATGCGCAAGCGATCGCAAAAAAGATCTCACAATTTTATTCCAATTAACAATTACTTATTTTGATTGTCGTTTTTCTGTCTTAACAGAGAAACGGCATTTTTTATGAAAGAAGGAATTGGAACATTCATTCTTCCAGCATTCTCAATGATTGATAACAATTCATTAGATAGATAAAAAAAGATGGTGGCACTGTGGATATAGTTTCCACCTAGCAATTGGTCGAGAGAATGGGCCGCTGCCACGATTGCGAATATGATCATTTTTTTTAGTATACCTCTAAAGCCTTCTTTGCTGTTCAATCTACCTTCGTAAGCTGAAGCAGCCATGCCGGTTAAATAGTCTAATACAATGAATAAGATAAGTGTCTTGAATAACATGCCGGGTGTACCAAATAGGAAGCTCGCAACTGCACCTAATGATACTACAGTCATATTGTATAGTGTGGACCATTTTTCCACTCGTTTGTTCCTCCTTTGAACTCCAATTTGTATAGTATATGTTTGTACGAAACGATACGCTTTGGCGATTACCTACTACTTGTCCCCTAATTTTTTGAAGCATTATTTCAAATGTGTTAAATAGTCAAAAAATTTAAAAAATAAGGAGTCAGACATGCACTATATCTGTTACAATGAAACAAATCCGGAAAGGGAGGAAAGAAATGCAATGAATAAAATTACGTTAGGCTTGCCTCCACATTGCCACAAAGTAACTTGTGACGGAAGAATGATTAAGATTAAGGACCCTGGTAACAATAAATGGGCGTTTCCGCTCTCGGGTACCGAAAATGCAGTTGTTGATCAAGTGAACGATGAGACAGGATTACTTACCATTCATGGAAAGGATAAGATACTCGCGACACTTGAGATGCCGATTCGTTTTTGTGAAGTAGGCAGAGGCTGGCTCCTTGATAAACTACCTAAAAAGAAACGTGTGAAAATCAAATAAATAATGTATAAAAATAACCGCACAGCAGATTCATTTTGCTGTGCGTTTTTCATTTTATATGTGCAGAAATTTATTAAAAAAGAGCTATGTGTTGGAAAAAGAATAATTTAGAAAACAAAATGAAAGAAGGAAAAAAATGTTATAATGATTTTGGATACGTGTAGATGAGGTGAATGTATTGGAAAAAAAACACCTGCCTGCACACTTAAATCACATCGCCTGGAATCGGAAAATGATAAATGTATTTTGGGTTGTAATCTTTGTGTCAGTGTGTATAGAGGTCATTAACAGTTTTTTTACATCTAAACCATTAGAAGAGTTTATTGGGATGTACATTGTTCTACCAACAGCACTTTTAATTTTTATGATTAGTTTGGCTGAATGGAGTTTTAAAAAGAAAACAATATACATTGATTACATTATAATTTGGACAGCAAGCATGTTCTCTGCCATCTTAATCAGCGTTCATCATGAAATGTATGTTATGTATACGAGTCTGTTCTTTCCTATGTTGATTTCGACGATATATTTTAAAAAGAAAAAAGTATGGTTATCTTTTGCTCTCAGCTCAATTACCTATCTGCTGCTTTCGACTTTCCATCCGGTCTTAAAGAGCATGAATGATGTGATGGATCAGATCTCAATGATATGTATTCTCTTAACCTCAACAGCTATCTGTGTTGGGATTATGAGTCGAGGGTATGAGATGGCGAAAGAACTAAACAAAGCGCAGGCAGATCATCAAGATCTAATGGTGAAATCGACAATTATGGAAAAGCAAGTGAAGACAGATGCTCTAACAGGTTTATACAATCACATGGCTTTTTATGAATATATGGACGTGCTGTTGCTTCAAGCGGAAACGTATCATTACCCCGTTCATTTAGCGGTAATGGACATAGACAATTTTAAAAAAATTAACGATACATATGGTCATGGCATTGGAGATATCGTGTTGAAACGAATTGCGAAGGCTATAAAAGATAATGTGACCACAGATGATTTTGTCGCACGGTACGGCGGAGAAGAGTTTGTGGTTATCTTAAATGATATAAGTGAAGAACAAGCCTTTACATTATTTGAAAAGGTTAGATTGGTCATACAAAGGCTAGAGCACCCTGAAGTGAAGCAAGAGAACATAACAATCAGTACTGGGTTACAAACGTACAGAAGAGGCATGCATAAACAAGCGTTCTTTGAAGGTGCCGACAATAGCTTGTACGTTGCAAAGAGACAGGGAAAGAACAGGGTAATAACGGAAGGATACAGTGAAGCAATACATATTTAATAAGTGATCTATGGCAGCAAGAGAAATCTTGCTGTTTTTTTTCTTCTAAAATCCTTGTCCATGCATATGTTTGTAAAAGATATGGCCATGGAGGTGAGGGCATGAGTAGTCGATTGAAACAAATATTGCAGATAGCCGCCACTTACATCGGCACTGTTGTAGGTGCTGGATTCGCTACCGGAAGAGAAATCGTTGAATTTTTTACAAGATACGGCTCAGCTGGTTTTGTTGGGATTTTGATCAGTGGCTTTCTTTTTATCGTGATTGGTACAAAACTTATGATTATGGCAAAGCGGCTAGGTGCAACCTCTTTTGATGAGATGAATCAATATTTGTTTGGAGCGGTCGCCTCACGAATCGTAAACGTATTAATGCTGATCATGCTCTTTGGAGTAACGGGAGTCATGTTATCAGGTGCAGGAGCCTTGTTTTGGGAACAGCTTCATCTTCCTTATCAAATGGGAATTCTATTAACGTTACTCGTAACCTACTTCGTTATGAAAAAAGGGATAGACGGTATTCTTTGGACAAACTCATTGATCGTCCCCATCATGATATTCTTTTCTATCGTATTGTCAGTATCCATGTTTGATCTTTCTTCAGGAAGGCAGTTATTTGTTGAACGAGACTTTGTTGGTGATTGGAGATGGATTGTAAGTCCGTTTGCCTATGCAGCATTTAACTTAACCTTGGCACAAGCCGTTCTTGTTCCACTTTCACGAGAAGCTAAAGATGAATCCGTTATTAAATGGGGCGGTTTTTTAGGAGGACTAGGATTAACGTTCATTCTAATAAATAGCCAGTATGTGCTCTATTCTGTTCCGCGTGTCATGAGCTATGAGATACCGATCGCTGAAATAGTAGGGAGTCTTGGTGTAGTAGTTCATTATATTTTTGTCTTCGTGATCTACGGTGAGATTTTCTCGACACTGATCGGAAACATCTTCGGGCTAGCAGGAGCGTTGCAAAGAAATGTCAGGTTATCCAATCAAGTCATCTTAATCGCTTTAATGACAGGGAGCTACTTGTTAAGTCAAGTAGGATATTCTGAACTTCTTCATTATTTGTATCCGGTATTCGGTTTGATCGCCATCATTTTTTTGGGAGTTGTTTCTGCTAAAAAACTAACTTGATGCATATCGTTTATATAGGTAAGTTTTTTTTTAGATGCTGTGAAATTGCTGGAAGGGAAAAGAGCCAATGGCGTATTACAATAAATTAGTGAGAGACAAGATCCCAGAACTGCTTGAACAAGCGGGGAAGAAGGGAACTTTTCGGATCCTTGGAAATCAGGAGTTTGAAAGTGAACTTAAGAAAAAGCTTACTGAAGGCGTAAAAGAGTATCGTGAAGCCAAAAGTGAGATAGATGCAGCGGAAGAACTGGCAGAGCTGTTTGAGATCTTAATCGCGTTAACGAAAGTGCATGAACTTACTTTAAAAGAACTGGATGAGATCAGGCAGGAAAAGGCCCGAAAACACGGCCGATTTCACGAACGCCTCTTCCTGATCAAAGTAGAGGACTAGGGGTCTGACCCCAGACAAATACAAATGTAAGGAATTTGTATTTGTCAGAAGTACAAACTGGAAAACTTCCATATAATAATCTATTTATCTTCCAATTCGGGCTAAAACAAGCTACCATGAGTGCTTGTTTTAGCTTGTTTTTATCTAAAGTCAGGAAAAAACATGCAGAATATGTTTGACAAACAAGCATGAAACAGCATATTATTATGGTACCACGTGGAAATAACAGGTAATGGAGGAAAAATTATGTTTTCTGAAGAAAGAAGAGAGAAAATTTTAGAAGTGCTTAAGAACGAAGGACGAGTGCTTGCAAAAGAATTATCAGATGCCCTCCAAGTTTCGATTGATTCTATTCGCCGAGACTTATCATCTCTCGAGGATAATGGGCTGCTTAAACGTACACATGGTGGCGCTATTCCTGTAACTGAAGTAAAAAAAGGCCCTTCGCCGAATGAAGTTCGTTTTGGAGCAGGATCAAAGTATGAGAAAGCTATTGCGAAGGAAGCTGTAAAGTACATCAAAGAGAACGATACCATTTTTCTAAGTGGAGGAGGCATGCACCATGAGATTGTAAAGCATCTTCCTCAGTACCGATTAACAGTTGTGACCAACTCACTCGAAACTGCTGATGCACTTCGCAAGAATGAAAACATTGATCTTTACATGGTCGGTGGAAAAGTGAAGAAATCAGGCAATATGACGGATGCCTTAGTAACCAATCTCGTAAGTCAGTATTCTTTTGATGTTTCATTTGCCACAGGTGGCGGGATCTCCGAAAGAGGAATAAGTACGGCAACGCCAGAAGTAGCTGCTTTTATGAGTGCTGTTGGAAAGGTCTCTCGTAAAGTAATTGGTGTATTTCCTCATTACAAAATAGGAGTTAACGCTTTTGCAAAAGTTGGTCCTGTTACGAATATAGATGTTGTTATCACAGATGATGATGCACCGAGAGACCATCTATCAGCCATTGAACAACAAGGAGTTTCTGTCGTTATTGCTCAATCAGATTTAAACCATGAGCAACCAGCTTCAAGAACAGAATAATTTTTCCGAACAAGAAAAAGCCCCCCCAATGTGGAGGTCTTTTTTCATTCGTTCATCATCAGGGCAAGATCTCCGACTTCTGAAGATAAAAACACGAGAGGTCCGCCAGTTTCTATTGAACCATTCTTTAAACCTGGTAAGTTGATCTTTTCGTCCCCAATTGTATTTCTCAGATCTGTTCGTAATTGTTTAGGTTCATTCTTTGTTTTAATCGTAATATCACCAAGATTTGATTTAGCGATAATATCTTTTTTAATATGAAGTAGCTGTATGTCGATATCACCCACATCAGACTTTACAGAAACAGCACCTGTCACGTCTTTAAGAAGGATATCTCCTAAATTTGTTTGAAGTTTGATGCTACTGGCTTCTATATCTTGCATTTTAATATCTGATGTATCAGATCTTGCTTGAAGTCGGTTATAATCTGCTTTTGGAAGCTTAACGAGTAATTCGTAATCACCAGAAAATAAGGAGAATAATTTTGTTTTCTTTTTTTGTTTTGCTTGAATCATTAGCTTGTTATTATTCTTTTTTACAGAGAGTGAAAAGTCATCTGAGTATTTCTTTTCCGTTTTACCTTTCATCGATACGTTTATTTTGTCACCATTATGAGGAAGAACGAATATGTCACCTACACTGCTCTCAATCGTAATCTCTTTAATAGATGATGCCGCAATCGATTTTTGTTCATTTATTTTCGCAATATTAAAGGGAGATTCCCCCATCATGAAGAGAAGGACGTTTCCAATAATTGAAATACCGATCAAGATAAATGCTGTTCGTAAAATCTTTTGCGTCATGAGTATTTCCTCCTAATGATTCTTAGGTTGAACGTAAGGTATCTTAAGGTGAGCTTGTAAACTATTTTTGAAGATCTGATCGATCCTACAAGCAATAAGAGACCTAGACCTACTAATCCGAGAATAAGAAAAATTTCTTTTAATAAGATTAGTGTCAAACCGTCTTGAATGAGCAAAAGAATAGGTGAGATGAGGAGCGCAGCTGATAGTACGATCATAACGAACGGCCACAATAATAATACGATAAACGGCGCTAGGACAAATATAAGGTTAAATAAACCTAATCCCAATGTTGCTGCGACCGCACGAAAGACGTTCGTTAAAGAAGGATCTTCTTCTGCTTTTGTAATTTCTGATTGTGCCATGATCTCTTTTGCGATCTTGAGTGGATTACCTAATCCTGAGATGATGTCTTCATCTGTTCTTCCATTCTCATAGCCCATCTCAAAATATTCTTCGTAATCATCTAAAACTTCGCGTTGTTCACGAGCTCCAAGTGGTTTTATCTGCTTAGCTAATTGCTGTAAAAATTGATTCTTATCCACGTTATTCCTCCTCTAACATTTCACTTACACCTTTTGTGAAAAGCGACCATTCATCAACAAGGACCTTCTTCATCTCTAGCCCTTTTTCCGTAATCTTATAGTACTTTCTTGGTGGCCCTTCGGTTGATTCCATAAGGTAAGTAGAAAATAGACCTTCTTTTGTTAATCTTCTAACGAGTGGATAGATCGTGCCTTCTGAGATCTCAAATTTCTTTGATATTTCTTCCACCAATTCATAGCCATAGCGGTCTTTTTGTGAAGTAAGAACTAAAACGCATAGTTCAAGAACTCCTTTTTTAAATTGAACATTCACTAATTACATCACCACTTTACTTAGTACTGTTTATTGCAAGGTACTGTTAAAACAAATATTACCATCTATAGTGATGGAACTCAAGCTTAAATTTGGTTTTTTTTTGAAAATGAGCAAATACCTATAAAAATAGTGTCAGATTATATGACACATCAAATGTTCTGGTGGTCAGATTATCTTATCCTTAAGACAGAGGGAGGTTCAGTGGATCAAATCTGAAATGAGGTGAACATGGTGCTGCATTCTTCTCATTTTTCATCAGAAGAAAAGCTTATGATTCGTGAACTGAAGAAAAAGATAAGGCATGAAGCAGATGTGCAAGAAAAAAAGGAGCTAGAACGACAGCTTAATCATCTGATCGAGAAAGCTTTCATAAAAAAACAGTTAATGCGCAGAAAAGAACTTTAAGCAATATCACTCTCTAGAAACACTTTAAAAAAACTGAATTAATTGTCTTTTTTAAGAAGTAGTGACATTTGATGAGTGTATGTGTTAAAGTGACACTAGTCTTTTTCAGATGGACAATTCGTTATTTAAAAGTCTTTTTAAGGAGTGAACACAACATGAATCAAGAAACAGCGTTGAAAAAAGACATCGGGCTTTCTGTAGCCATGTCCATCGTGATTGGAACGGTTATTGGATCAGGCATTTTCATGAAACCTGGAAGTGTTCTCGAATATACAGGAAATTCTAATCTTGCTCTATTAGCCTGGACTCTTGGAGGGTTGATCACGTTAGCAGGAGGGTTAACGGTCGCTGAAGTGGCAACACAGATTCCAAAGACAGGTGGTTTGTATGTCTATATGGAAGAAGTATACGGTAAGCTCTGGGGATATTTGAGCGGTTGGGTTCAGACTGTTATTTACGGTCCAGCCGTAATCGGGGCTTTAGGATTATACTTCGGTTCATTGATGGTTAACTTGTTTTCATGGGATGAATCCTTTGGACCTTGGATTGGAATAGGTACGGTTCTTTTCCTCACGATTATCAATAACTTTGGAACGAAGTATGGTGGTTTTATCCAAAATTTATTTACGATTGGAAAACTGGTTCCGATCGGTTTGATTATTATTTTTGGGATAACTAAAGGAAATGAACAAATATTAAATGCTTCAAGTGGAGCTGCTGTAGAGATTTCAATGGGTGCAGCGATCCTTGCTACACTTTTTGCTTATGATGGATGGTTGATGGTTGGATTCGTAGCGGGTGAGATGAAGGATCCAGGAAAAACGTTACCTAAAGCCATCATTGGTGGAATCTTAATCGTCATGGCAGCCTATTTGCTGGTTAATGTTGCACTTCTGCACATTTTGCCTGCATCAGAAATTGTAAGACTAGGAGAGAATTCGGCGGCATCAGCAGCAACGATTCTATTTGGACCATTAGGCGGAAAATTAATAGCAGTGGGAATCGCAGTATCGATTTTTGGCTGTCTAAACGGTAAAATCTTAACCATTCCACGTGTTCCTTTTGCAATGGCAGAACGAAATCAGCTTCCGATGTCAAAAACGTTTAGTCAGGTTAGTGAAAAATATGGTACACCTATTGCGGCTACGTATTTACAAGTCGTGATCGCGATCATCATGATGATTGTAACGGATCCAGAATATTTATCAGAAATGGCGATATTTGCTGTATACATTTTTTATATTTTTGCGTTTTATGCTGTGTTTAAACTGCGCAATAGGAATCGTGATAAAAAGAGAACCTACAGTGTCCCATTATTTCCTGTTGTTCCTATTTTTGCGATCTTAGGCTCTTTATATATCGTAGTCTCAACGATACTCAACGATCCTTTAGATAGTTTTACAGCCATCTTTATTACAGTTGCGGGACTTCCCGTGTATTATTGGCTAGAGCGAAATAACAAACAAGACTCTTTTTAGGGAGGGTCTTGTTTTTTTATAAAAAAAACCCACCTGAAGGATCAGGCGGGGTAGTGGAAAAAACGTTTATACGCTTAAAAGTTCTTTCATCTCACGATATCGTGAGGATAGACTAGCAGGTGATACACCATATTTTTTAGCTGTTTCTGCTTGAGTAGAAGCGATTCCTCGAATATCTTTTGAAACAAGATAATCAAGGGCAGCTGCGTAAATTTCTTCTTTACGAATAGCAGGTTTGCTTTCTGTAACGTACTCACTCCAAAGCTTTTCTGCTTCTTCTACAACTTCTGTTTCGGCATTCGCTTTAACGAGCTCGGTTACAGCATTGTATTTTTCATCTTTCAAATCCGCTGCTTCTTCTGCTTTTTCTACTTTGGTAGAAGTAGCGTCAGTCTCCTTCTTCTCAAGTTGAGATTGAGGTACACCAGCACTGATATCAATCAATGCGAGCTGCAGAACAGCAGGGAATTCGTTCTTGAATGTATCTTTTGGATCTTGTTGAGGCTGAATCTTTTCTATCGCTGCTTTTAAAGGCGGAAGTTCAGTCATCGGCATCTCTACATATCCAACGTAAAACTCATGGTTGATTCCGTTTGAAACGAGTGTTCCAAGCAGTGCACTTTCTGTTTTTGGCTTTTCAGCGGCATTGATCGTTACATCATACACAGCTTCTGTCCAAATATCCTGAACGGTAAAGATGAATCCTGTCTTTTGCTCTAAAACTTTATATAGAGATGGTGTAGCAGTAGTCCAGCTAGCTAGAATTTCAGCTACTTCTGGTTTAACAGAACTTTTCACTTTTTCTACATAAAATTGAACAGGCGTCTTGTTTTCCTTAATCTCTGAGCAGAAGATCTCCCAACAAACGGCAATGTTTGCGTATGTTTGTTCTTGATCTTTAGCAACTGGATATTTTTTCACATACTTAGAAGTACGCGCAGCTAAATCCTGCTGATAGTTCTCTAGAGCATATTTGATGAGTCCTTCTTGATGAAAGGATACTTCACGTGTTTGCTCTTCTTTATGTAAGCAACATTTTTTATATTTTTTTCCGCTGCCACAATAGCACGGATCATTTCTTCCTATCATTGACATGCTATTCCTCCAGTAAACCACTTACTTATCCTGTACATACTAGCATAAATCGGTTTTTTTTCAAACTACAAATCATCAGACACTATTTTATCATAAATATGTCTCAAAAAAAATCATTCAATAGGTTGGTTTTTCTGGGAACTGAAACCTTTTTCTTGTAAAAAGCGTCTAAGCGAAAAAGGGGGAAATACGATATGTGGAAGAGATGGAAATTGTGGGCATTCATAGCAGTGTTATTGTTAAGTGCATGCAGCAGCGACAGCAGTTCAAAAAGTGATAAGGCTATAGACCGAGATAGTGGCAGCAAGTCTGAAGCAAACATGGATAACTCTACAGAAGAAAGTCAGAGTTCTGAATCAGAAAAAGGAAAAGAAGAGCAACAAATAAAGAACCAAAGAAAAGTGATCTATCACGCTGATATAGAGATTACAGTAGATAGATTACAAACATCGATGGAAGCCGTTCGGAAAAAGTTAGAATCAATGGACGGATATATGGTTGAGTCGAACACGAGTACAGGAGAGAAAGATTATGAATCTGGTGTGATGGTTGTTCGTGTTCCGATGAAAAGTTTTCGCCGTTTCTTAGACGAGGTTCGAAGTTTGAGTAAGGGTACTCCAAACGAAAATATTCGTGGAGAAGATGTTACAGAAGAATACGTAGATCTATCTTCACGGTTAAAAGCCAAACAACAAGTAAGAGAACGGCTCGAAGCATTTATGAAGAATGCTCAGAAAACAGAAGATTTGTTGAAGATATCGGGTGACCTGGCTGCTGTTCAAGAAGAAATCGAACAGGTAGAGGGGCGCTTGAATTTTTTACAAAACCAAAGTGATTATTCAACAGTTACGATACAATTTGAAGTGAAAAATTTAAAAGCGAAAGCACTTCAAACTGAAGGTTTAAATACGTGGGCAAAAACGAAGGTCCTTTTTATGGATACAGTTAACTTTTTAATGTCTGCTATTTCGTTTGTTGTAGTAAGTTTATTGGGCCTTGCGCCGATCTGGGGGATAGTAGCCATTGTGATTTATGTGTGGTGGTTAAAACGGAAAAAAGAGCAAAAGAAAAAGCCGGAATCACCGACAACTTTGACTTAGAAAATAGGTTTTAACTTGTCAGTAACGGGGACGTCAGAAACACCCTCTGCAGCACGGATGATTCCACCGTTTGCTGAAAGGGTGTTTTGGCTTTTACGGCACCTTTTTAAAGAGTGTGCCGCCCAAAAGCACTAACTGAGAAACGCTTTGTACTCTGCGCTCAATTTCATAAATCGTTCTTTATCTTTTGTATCCAAGGCATTGTCAATTTCTCTTTCATAATACTCTCTGTAATAATTGTGAAGGGCCTCATCCAGTACCATTTGGGCAATAAGGCTGAAGGCAAATGGGTCTCTTTTTTGTTGTTTGTACTGCACCATTTCATTTTGGTTCTTGTTAAAAGAAGCATTTTTGTCTTTCATCCTGTTTCCCTCCTTAAATTATCTCCCTATCCAATTTAACCTTTTATGTTTCTAGGTTTCTACTAGTATACTGAGCAAGATGCTTAATGACAACCATTTTGTTTGAAAATTCAGAAAAAATTTCTTTATTGCTTCTAAAGTACCTTACTTTCACCCCCTTTTGGGAAAAATGTTAATGAATTGTCATTGTTATTTCTGGTATAACTTTTTGTTACGAATGTTTTATTTCTATGTTTTTTATGTTGTAATTCTGTGTTAGTTATTATTTCCCCGTATTTCAAGAGGGTTAAACTTTTTGAAACCGATAACCTAAAAAATATTGACATTGCTGTTTATGTATGAGTAGGATTGTGTTAACTCAATATTGATATTTCGCTAGGGGTGCTTATTTTAAGCTGAGAGAAGGTAATGACTTTCGACCCTTTGAACCTGATCCAGTTCATACTGGCGTAGGGAAGCGGCGTGGATAAACTATCGTTTCCTTTATGATTTGAAATTTAAAGCCACCCGCTAAATAAGCGGGTGGCTTTTTTGCATAGAGAACTAGGAGGTAGAAGGGTATGGGACAATTGATAACAGTAAGTAAAGCCCTCACGATCGCAGGATCAGACAGTGGTGGTGGAGCAGGCATTCAGGCCGATTTAAAAACGTTTCAAGAACTAGGTGTGTACGGTATGTCGGTTCTTACTGCAGTTACTGCACAGAACACGACAGGTGTCCAAGGGATATTTCCAGTCGCAATAGAGGGATTAGAAGCTCAGTTGAAGTCAATAGGGACTGATCTGACACCGGATGCCATTAAGACAGGAATGCTTTTTTCGGGTGAATATATCGAGAGAACAGCATATATGATAAGGAAATTTCAATGGGAAAACGTAGTGGTCGATCCAGTCATGATAGCAAAAGGAGGCGCAACGCTGTTAGGTGAAGAAGCACTTCATGCGATGAAAACACGCATGCTTCCACTCGCAAAAATCATTACACCTAACATTCCAGAAGCAGAAGCATTAACAGGGATAAAGATAGACTGCAGTGAAGCTAGAATTGAGGCGGCAAGAGTTTTATTTGACGCTGGTGCTGATCATGTTGTTGTTAAAGGTGGACACTTTGGAGATGGTGAATTTGTATCAGATCTCGTCTTTAATGGTATTGAAATGATCGAACTTGTAGAGAAGCGGATTCAAACAAAAAATACACACGGAACAGGGTGTACGTTTTCAGCGGCTCTAGCTGCAGAGCTTGCTTCTGGTAAGAAAGCAGAGAATGCGATAGTGAACGCAAAAAAATATATACAAACCGCTATTGAACATGGAATCGATGTTGGCTCAGGTCATGGACCGGTCAATCATTTCGCTTATAGGAGGGTTATACATGAACAATACTAGAATACAAGAGTGGAAAACGTTCGTATCACAGATCAGAGAAGAAAAGCCGCTCGTTCATCATATAACGAATAATGTAACCATGAACTTTCTAGCTAATGGTGTCCTCTCAGCAGGAGGAAGTCCAATGATGGTGCATGACGCATGTGAAGTCGAAGAAGCAGTAGGTGTGGCCGATGCTTTAGTACTAAACATCGGTACTTTAGATGAAGCATCAGCGAAATCTATGATACTCGCTCTACGAAGAGCAATGCATGCAGAAGTACCTGTAGTCCTTGATCCAGTGGGGGTAGGATTATCATCGTTCAGGCAAGAGCTTGTAAGAAAGTTGTTGTTTGAATATTCAGAATTTAAGGGGGTCAGACCCCACACGATTCTGACAATTTGCGGTAATGCTGCGGAGATGCAGTTTTTGGCTGAAGGAGCATGGAACGGCAGAGGAGTAGATGGTGATCTAGCTAACTCGGAAAAGGATCTGATCAAGCTTGCTGAAGCTGCTGCGAAGCAAACAGGCTGTCTTATCGCCATGACTGGAACTAAAGATGTTATTTCAGATGGCGAAAGGGCAATCGTTCTTTCTCATGGAGATCCCATGCTTTCCTATGTTACTGGGACAGGATGCTTTGCTACATCAATGGTAGCTCTCTATCAGGGAACTCAGAAAAAAGAAGTTACAAGAGATAAAGTAGACCTGCCGATACTAGAAAGAACAGCACTAGCACTATTGATGCTCACTAAAGCGGCGGAAGAGGCTGTGAAAACGGCCAAAGGCCCTGGAAGCTTTCAGCAAAACCTTCTCGATCAGCTCTATAGTTTAGAATCTACTCATGAGATATTTCATGGATCCATCCACTGGCAAGATCACGTGTTGAAGGAGGGAGCGAATCGATGAAAACTCAAGCAAAGACACGTTTAAAACAAGATTTATCACTCTATTATGTAGCAGGAACGATGAACTGCTGTTCACCAAAAGATTTTTATCGTATTCTTGTGCAAGCAATTCAAGGTGGGATTACCACGTTTCAGTTTCGTGAAAAAGGTGTTAACTGTTTAAGTGGTCAGAAACAGTTAGAAATGGCAAAGCGTGCAAAGGAAGTATGCCACAAACATGATGTGCTATTTATCGTGAATGACGATCTAGATTTGATGAAAGCTGTTGATGCGGATGGCCTTCATGTTGGTCAAACAGATGGTAATCTGGCGTATATTCGTAGACAAACAGAAGGTAAACTTCTAGGTGTGTCTGCTCACACGCTTGCTGAGGCAAAGGATGCCATTGTACATGGGGCCGATTATATTGGTGCTGGCCCGATCTATCAGACGAGTACAAAACCTGATGCGAAGAAACCTGTAGGCGTTGATCTAATCGCAGAAATTCGCAGCAATCAAGTGAACATTCCGCTTGTTGGAATCGGCGGGATTACGCTGCAAAACGCGAGTGAAGTCATTAAAGCAGGTGTAGATGGTGTAGCCGTTATTTCAGAAATAAGTGGTGCAGTAGATCCTTCTTCCGTTTCAAGCAACCTTCTTTTTGTTATTCAAACAGCGAAAAGAGATGTGTAAGTGAAGATATCTGTTCAAAAACTTACTGTAATGGCTATGTTAGTCGCGATCGGGACGATCTGTTCACATCTGTTTTATATACCTGCTGGAGTAGCAAAAGCGTTTCCCGTTCAGCATTCGATCAACGTCATGGCTGGTGTGATGCTCGGACCCATTCCGGCGGTAATCGTCGCATTTAGTATCGGTTTGCTTCGTAACTTATTTGGAATCGGCTCTCTGCTTGCTTTTCCAGGAGGAATGATCGGTGCATTTTTGGCCGGTTACCTTTATAAAAAAGGAAGAAAATACACGTTCGCAGTAATAGGGGAATGGGTTGGGACTGGAATTATTGGAGCTGTTATTGCAGTGCCGGTTGCTACCGTTTTCTTAGGATCAAAAACGGGTGCATTCTTTTTTGTCACTCCCTTTTTGGTTAGCAGCATTGTTGGTGGAGTGATCGGGTTGGTAGTTCTCCGTCTTCTTCTTAAAAATGCAGCGGCAAAGAACTGGCTAGGTTCGAACGAAGAAAAAGCTCTATGAAGTTATGCACCGGATAGGCTCACATACCGTACAATGTGTACTATCAACCTGAATAGGGGGGGATAGGATGAAAAAACGTCCAAAACCCTGGGTGTATACAGAGATGATTCTTATGTTTTTCGGACTGCTTTTCGCTATTTATAACGGTAAGACTTGGGAAAACCCCACTGTATTATTTTCAATCTTGATGGTGATCTTCATCTTTCGTGCGATTGAGCGTAAAATTTTTAATCAAAAAACTGAGTTTTGGTTAAACACAGGAATGGCCATGGTCTTTTTTATTCTTGGAATCGTACCGTTTGTATAAAAAGGATAATGTATAGAAAGCAGGCTGAAATGGAAATCAGTCTGTTTTCTTTATTTATAGGCAAACGTATATTTTTTTCAAATCTTTGACAAAATGATACTGAACGTAATAAAATAATTTTACGTAAAGAAATATTTTTACGTAATGAACATATATTATAGTGAAGTGAGGTGATGAGAGTGAAAAGGAATCAAAGCATGCCAGAGACGTTTATTGTCACAGAACCGGAACAAGCAGCTTCACTATTGCATCCTGTAAGATCTGAGCTCATAAGTTTGTTGAAAGAGCCGCGTTCTGCGACAGAGCTATCAAAAAGAATGAACGATTCCGCTCAAAAAATTAATTATCATCTTAAAGCACTGGAAAAAGTGGGTCTTGTGGTACGCGCAGGCACAAGGAATGTTAGGAACCTTGTAGAAGTTCTATATGTAAGTGCCGGCCGTTCTTTTTTATTGTCAGATTCATTAGGTCTCTCTTCTGACACGATAAAAAAACTCCAAGATCAAACCGCTCTTGCTCATGTGTTATCACTTACAGAGAAGATGAAGCGGGATGCCATTTCTTTGATGGAGCAGTCGGAGGATGAAGAGATACCAAGCGCAGTAATGGAAATGGAACTAGCACTTTCTACCATGGATCACCGCAATGCTTTTTTACAGGAATATGCAGATATGCTCACCACTCTCATACAAAAACACCACAGACCAAACGAAGAGAACGCAAAAGTGTATCACGTTTCAATGGCGATGTACCCAAAACCTGAAGGAGGCGGCACAACGTGAATAAGAAGAGCAAAGGTACTGTTTTCCCGATCAATTCTGAAGCGGCAAATGAGGATGCGAACATTCTTCCTATGAAAACGGAAGTACAGGTGAAAGAAACAGAAACCGTGCAGGAGCCGGCTAAGATCATTTTTATCACGTCAGGATTTGGTAAAATACATGTTTCACCAAAAACAAATACAAACCCAATGGCAATTGCAGCCTAACTAGGAGGAAAACAGATGAATCTAATCCCTATGGTAGTAGAGTCGACAAACCGTGGAGAGCGGTCTTATGATATTTATTCGCGTTTATTAAAAGACAGAATTATTATGCTCGGAAGTGCGATCGATGATAACGTGGCAAATTCTATCGTTGCTCAATTGCTCTTCTTAGCTGCTGAAGATCCAGATAAAGATATCTCCATCTACATCAACTCACCAGGAGGATCTGTTACAGCAGGTCTCGCGATCTACGACACGATGCAATTCATCAAACCAGATGTTTCAACGATCTGTATCGGGATGGCGGCGTCAATGGGAGCTGTACTCATGGTAGCTGGTGCAAAAGGAAAACGCTACGCGCTTCCGAACGCAGAAGTGATGATCCATCAGCCATTAGGCGGAACACAAGGGCAGGCATCAGATATGGCAATTCACGCGAAACGCATCCTGCAGACTCGTGAGTTGTTGAATAAGATCATCTCTGAACGTTCGGGTCAACCGATCGAGAAAGTAGAAAAAGACACTGACCGTGATTATTTCATGTCTGCAGAAGAAGCATTGAAATACGGGATCATTGATAAAGTGATCGAGAAGATCTAAGAAATGAACGAGAGAACAGAATAATAAAGAAAGAAGCCAGCTGTGAAAAAATCGGCTGGCTTTTTTATGGGCTTCTTATGGGGTCAGTCCCCAAAAAATTTATTTCCCTTGTTGTTTTACGATTTTCTCTACGAGTGTTTGCTTCATTTTGAACTTCAGATGTATGCCATTTCGTTTTGATCAAGCTGAATATGGTAATCTAATGTAAGTTACATTGTTTAACAGTGTATGAGTTTGTAAAGATAAACGAAAGAAGGAATGAAGCATGTCAGCTGCCACAGGCAAGTCAACAGATACTTCTAACCAACAAAAAACGATCTATTCTATTCTTTTTGCGATAAGTTTTGTACATTTATTAAATGATTCTATGCAGGCGGTTATTCCAGCCATCTTTCCCATTTTAGAGAAATCAATGAATCTTTCATTTACTCAGCTTGGTTGGATTGCTTTTACTTTAAACATCACGTCTTCTATCATGCAGCCAGTGATCGGTTGGTATACGGATAGAACGACTTCACCTTATATACTGCCTGTTGGTATGATGGCGAGTTTGATAGGTATGTTAGGCATCGCGTTTGCAGATTCTTTTTACATGATCATCATTTCTGTTATTGGAATCGGTTTAGGGTCTGCCGTGTTTCATCCTGAGGGGTCTAGAGTCGCTTATATGGCAGCTGGAAACCGTAGAGGGTTAGCTCAATCCATCTATCAAGTCGGAGGGAATACGGGAAGTTCTCTTGCTCCTGTGATGACGGCACTCGTATTCGTGCCGCTCGGACAGTTTGGAGCTGTATGGTTTACTTCACTGGCGGCTATCGCTATTTTTGTATTGTTTTATGTTTCAGGCTGGTATGCTAGACAGCTAGTGCATTTTCCTCGTGTTCAAAAGCAAACTGGCGAGAAGAAAAAGATTGATAGAAAGCGAAAAAAACAAGTAATAGGAGCGATGGCATTACTCGTGTTTTTAGTATTTGCTCGTTCATGGTATTTCTCTGGCATCGGAAACTATTATCAATTTTATTTGATCGATGATTATGGGTTAACGATTAGACAAGCTCAAGTTTATTTATTTGTTTTCATGGCCTCTGGTGTACTCGGAACATTCTTTGGAGGACCGATCGCAGACCGGCTCGGAAAGAGAAACATGATCTTTTGGTCGATGGTCGGAACTGCTCCACTTGCTTTACTTCTTCCACATGTAGGATTATGGGCAGTTATTCCTTTGTTCTTCTTGATCGGCTTTATCTTGAACACGAGTTTTTCAGTGACGGTCGTATATGCTCAAGAACTAGTGCCAGGCAGAATAGGTATGGTATCAGGGTTAATCGTAGGTCTGGCGTTTGGTATGGGAGCGCTCGGATCGGTAGTGCTTGGTAAGATCGCTGACGTTACAAGCATCTCAAACACGATGTTCTTGATCAGCTTCTTGCCGTTAGTCGGATTGTTAACTGTTATGCTGCCAACAGATAAAACGCTTAAGAAATGGTCTTCAGGGGTCTGACCCGGGTCAGACCCCCAAGAAAGACATTTTCTCGATTATGTCTTTCCCACAAAGACAAAGGCCCCGGTCTCTTATGAGACCGGGGCCTTTGTCTAGTTATTCAATCGTCTATATCGGGCACTTGCGAACATGAAAATACCATACGATATAAAGCCGATTGCTACGATGGCGAGAAGAACGGGGCCGAACGGCTGTGAGGCAAGTTCTAGGAGTGCACCATCCAAACCGCGCGTTTCATCAGGATCAGCCAAAACGGCTGTTCGTATGAGAAAGAACGCAATGATTATAAAAACGATTCCGCGTGCAGCCATTCCGAGTGTTCCAATGTAACCGCTCCACTTCCACTCTTTCTTGTTCATTTCATTCTTTTTTAAATCACGTTTGAATCGGTGTGTGAAACCTTTAAACATGAAGACTATACCTGTAATAGCAAAAACAATCCCACCTATAGCGACCAAAAGCTGACCAAACGGCTGTGAAAGCATTTGTGCTGAAAGAGTTTGGTATGTTTCATCAGAAGATTTTGCTCTTGCACGAAACAAGATGCGTAATGAACTGATACACATTGCAATATAAATCCCTGCAATGATTAAAAAACCTAATCGGTTGAACCATCTTTTCCAATCGTGTTTTGCACACTCAGGATCAAAAAGAGCTTTAACAATCTGCCAAAAAGCGAATGCACTCAAACCTAAGGAAAGCACGATTAATAATGCGGGGCCGAATGGCTGTTGAGCGATTGTGTAAAGTGCTCCGTTTGAACTCGCTTCATTCGGGTGTTTTCCTATAGACATGATTAACGCTAGAATGCCGATGATGATGTAAACGATACCTTTTGAAAGATACCCGATACGAGCAGAACGGTGGACCCAAGGGCGATACGATTCATAATGAGTTTTCATTTTATCTATGAATGTTGGTTCTTTTACAAAAGGCTGTTTCACGATAAGCACGTTTCTCCTTTCAGAGTAGATTACTTCTAGTCTCTGGTGGGTTGTATAACAAGTAAATGCGGTACACGTTACTGATAATCGTCTTCAAAACCGCATAAGTAGGGATGGCTAAAAGCAGACCGATAAATCCAAATGCTGCACCTGCCATGAGTACGACTAGGATGATGGTGAGCGGATGGATCCGAAGCTGTTTTCCCATGATTTGAGGAGACAAAATATTTCCTTCTACTTGTTGAACAACGAGCGTTACGATAGCGACTTTAACTGCCATAAAAGGATCTTGGATCAAACCTACTAAAAGAGCTGGAAATACTCCGATAAATGGTCCTAAAAAGGGGATCACATTCGTTAGAACAGCAAAAAGTGCAAGAACTAAAGCGAACTTTAACCCGATCAATAAATACCCGGCATACATAAAGATGCCGACAAACCATGCCACAAGAACTTGTCCCTTAATATACGAAGATAAGGTCGAATCAATATCTCGCAAAATAGCGGCAACGTCATACTCCATGTGATGAGGAGCAAACTTTAAGAAATAATTAAAAAACTTCTTGTCGTCAAGCAACAAATAAAAGAGGATAAAAGGCACCACTAATAATACTAAAGCGATGTTCGTCAATGTGGCTACAAGGGCAATCACATCTTTTGATACGGTATCGGTAAACTTTTCTAATCGTTTTGTGGCTAGTTTTGATATCTGTGTGCTATCGACGAATGATTTTTTGCTGCCGGTAATCATCGTACCTGTTTTTTCAGTAGCTTCACCAATCTTTTTGGGGAAATCGTCTGTGATATTAGAAAGCTGATCGGCTACAACGGGGACGGCTAGCGTGGCAATACCTGTTACGGCTAAGATCAATCCGACCATCACTACAAGTATCGCTACAAACTTAGGAACTTTTTTCTGAATGAAGAAACGTATGACTGGTCTAAGCAAATAATAAAGCAACCCTGCAATAAATAGAGGGAAGAAAACGCTAGATATTACGAGATAGAGGAAGTCAAGCAGGTAATCAATTTTTCCTAGTAAATAAAGGATGGTTAACAGTAAGACTGAACCTGCGGCGTACTTAAAGAATGAGTGCTGATACCACATTAAATCTGACCTCCATTTCATATTAGTAGTCTTTTCCCTTTTTAGTAATTCGTAATCTTTTTTTGATAATAAATTAATTGACTTTTTCTGAGAGCGCTGATAGATTGTAAGAGTAAATGTAAACGTTTACGTAACAAGAAAGCAGGGAGATGTTTTGAATCCGACAATAAAAGATGTTGCCAAGCATGCAAACGTTTCAATCGCTACAGTATCTCGAATTGTGAACGGATTGCCTGGCTATTCGGAGGAAACAAAGAAAAAAGTGCAGCAATCAATTGAAGCACTCGGCTATCAGCCTAACGCGATCGCGCGCGGGCTCATCAACAAGCGGACACAGACGATCGGGGTTCTTTTTCCAGATGTATCCGGAATGCTTTCATCAGAAGTATTAGAAGGTGTAGAGAATGCAGCGCATGACGGAGGATTCAGCGTAATCGTCTGCAATACCACTTCGAGTGGGAAGAGAACTGTGAAGTATTTGAGGTTGCTGCAAGAAAAACGAGTAGATGGAATCATCTTTGCTTCAGAAGATGTTAAAGAAGAGTACTATAAAATCTTTCAAGAGATGAAAGTACCTGTTGTCCTTGTTTCTACGGCGTCATCCAAATACGATCTGCCATTTGTTCGAGTAAATGATTTTGATGGAGCTTTTCAGGCTACAGAATATTTGATTCAAAAAGGGCATAAAGTGATCGGCATGATCGGCGGAAGCGATGAGGATCCGATAGCGGGAGTACCTAGGATGCAAGGTTTTCAAAAAGCTCTTGAGAATAATGGTCTTTCATTTACTAATAGTCATATTAAAAAAAATGAGGGCTATCGTTTTCAAAACGGAAAAGAATCACTGCCACTTCTGCTAAAAAAACTTCCTGACATGACTGCACTATTCGCAGCAAGTGATGAGATGGCCATTGGTGCAATGTCTGCCGCACATGAGTTAGGAATAAGGGTGCCAGAGGAACTATCAATCATCGGTTATGATAACTTGAAGATTGCTGAGATGTGTTATCCTGCACTAACAACTGTATCTCAGCCGTTAAAGGATATGGGACAAACCTCAGGTGAAATGCTAGTCAGTTTGATTATAGGTGAACAACAAGAAGCAAAAAGCCGTTATATGCCTTTTACCATAGTGGAAAGGCAATCAGTCAGTAATTTTCGTGACAAGTAAAAAACGGGTTTACTCAAAGCTTCATTTTTATTTGGGAATTACGTAAACGTTTACGTAAAACGCTTACACATATAGGAGGATGTTATACATGATAAAAGTTACAGTTTGGAATGAAAATCGTCATGAACAGAAAAATCCGGTAGTTAAAGATATTTACCCAAAAGGAATTCATGGTGCTATTCAAGAATTCCTTGAAAAAGCAGGACATGATGTGAATACAGCAACACTTGATGAAGCTCAACATGGTCTAACAGAAGATGTGTTAAACAATACAGATGTTTTAGTATGGTGGGGACACTTAGCTCATGATGAGGTAGAAGATGAGATCGTAAATAAAGTTTATCAACGCGTTCTAGATGGTATGGGTCTACTCGTCCTTCACTCTGGTCATTTCTCTAAAATCTTTAAAAAATTGATGGGAACTTCATGTGATCTAAAGTGGCGCGAAGCAGATGAAAAAGAACGCATCTGGATCGTTAATCCAAGTCATCCGATTGCAAACGGACTTGGGGAATACATCGAGCTTGAAAAAGAGGAGATGTATGGAGAGCATTTTGATATCCCTGCACCAGATGACCTAGTATTTGTTAGCTGGTTTGAAGGAGGAGAAGTGTTCCGATCAGGAGCGGCTTACAACCGTGGTAAAGGAAAAGTGTTCTATTTCCGTCCGGGACATGAGACGTATCCGACGTATTATAACGAAGATGTACAAAAAGTAATCACGAATGCTGTATCTTTCTTAGCTCCTTCAGGCAGTGAAACGCCAAAGTACGGAAATGCTAAGCCGCTTGAAGCGATTGGAGCAAAATAAAAACAAAGTAGCAACTATGATGCACTTGAGAGTGGTTGATCTCCGTTTCAGGTGCTTCGCTTTCCGCGGGGCAGGCGGTGAGCCACATTCGTAACGTTTCACTTTTAAGTGTCTCACTAGCCCGCCTGTCCTGCAGGAGTCTTGCACCTTACACTCCAATCAATAAACAATGAAGCAGTCTTAGAAATTCTTTAGTAGCAAGAATCACTTCAGAAAAGTCCAATTTTGTTTTTGTAAGTAGTTATTCTTTTTTTGAGAGAAGATTGATATTCAAAGTAAGCATTCTTGCTCCTACGTCTACAAGCAAAGCAAGCCAAGTGGGCTTCCACGTCGCATGCCTTGCGAGGAATTTCTCAAGTGGTAGGCAAGCACCTTGCACTTCGATCAACAAGCAATGGAGCAGTTTTAGAAATTCTTCAGCAGCAACAATAACAACAAATTTTAAAAAATGGATTAAAAACGATTCATTCCGAGGAGGAAATATCATGACAATTAAAGTTGGAATTATCGGTTGCGGTAGTATCGCACAGCATCGCCATCTGCCAGAATATGCAGCGAATCAGGACGTAGAGATCGTTGCGGTTTGTGACATTGTAAAAGAACGTGCTGAGTCAACACAAGCGGTTTATGGAGGAAAGATCTTTACGGATTATAACGAACTTCTTGCGCTTAAAGATGTAGATGCAGTAAGTGTTTGTACACCTAACTTTCTTCACGCGCCGATCTCAATTGCAGCTTTAAATGCTGGAAAGCACGTTTTATGTGAAAAACCGATGGCAACGTCGCTTCAAGAAGCAGAGGAGATGATCGCTGCAGCAGAAAAGAGCGGAAAAACGCTAATGATCGGTCATAATCAGCGCTTTGTTCCGGCACACCAAAAAGCGCGTGAGCTAATTGCCTCTGGTGATATTGGGAAAATTTACAGCTTCCGAACGGCTTTTGGTCACCCAGGACCTGAAGGCTGGAGCGTAGATGGTGTGAACAGCTGGTTCTTTAAAAAGGATGAAGCGTTTATCGGCGCAATGGGAGACCTAGGTGTTCATAAAACAGACTTGATTCGATACGTTCTTGGAGAAGAGATCGCCGAAGTGGGTGCTTTTGTTGAGACGAGCGCAAAAGAGTTTGCTTCAGTGGATGATACAGCTGTTTGCGTGTTGAAAACAGAGAGTGGAATTATCGGAACATTAGCTGCTAGCTGGTCTTATACGGCAAAAGAAGATAACTCTACGATCATCTATGGAGAAAAAGGCATCCTTCGATTAGAAGATGATCCGAAGTATTCTTTAGTCGCACAGTACACGAATGGAAATGTTGTACGTTATGAGATGGGTGCGATCCAAACGAATGATAACCAGTCTAACTCTCACGTGGTAGATCATTTTATCGAGGCGGTTGAAGCGGGGCAAGCACCACTGATCACGGGCGAAGAAGGAAAACGCTCATTGGCCGTCATTTTAGCTGCGCTAGAATCAAACGAGAAGAAGACGATTGAAAAAGTAAAAACAGGAGTTCACGCATGAAACTAAGAGTTGGGATCATAGGGGCAGGCGGCATCGCACAAGGCCGTCATATCCCCGCTTTTCAAAGTTTAGTTGAAAAAGCAGAAGTGACGGCCATTAGTGATGTAAACGTGGATGTTGCGAAAAGTGTTGCTGAAAAATTTCACGTACCGAACTATTTTACGAGTTATGTAGAGATGTGGCCGCATGTGGATGCGGTAGTGATCTGTACGCCTAACAAGTTTCATAGAGAGATCACTGTTGCGGCATTGGATGCAGGTAAACATGTTCTGTGTGAGAAACCGATGGCAATGACCGTTGAAGAATGTGCTGAAATGGCAGAAGCAGAAAAGCGATCAGGAAAAGTATTATCGATCGCTTATCACTATCGATACATGAAAGAGTCTCAAGCTGCAAAACGAATCATGGAGTCTGGAGAAGTTGGTAATCCTCTTGTCGTTCGTGTACAAGCGCTTAGAAGAAGAAAAGTTCCGGGTTGGGGCGTATTTACAAATAAAGAACTTCAAGGTGGCGGCAGCTTGATCGACTATGGCTGCCATCTGCTGGATCTGACACTTTGGCTTTTAGATAACCCGGTTGTGAGTGAAGTATCTGGTCAAACGTATAACACCGTCAGCCGTGAAGCGGAACAAGTAAACCAATGGGGTTCGTTTGATGCAGAAACATTTGAAGTCGATGATCATGTCACCGCGTATATTCGTCTTGCAAACGGTGGTACGATTCTGTTTGAAACATCGTGGGCGGCAAATATTCCGGACGATGCAGAACTGCTTCGCATTTCTGGTGATAAAGGCGGACTGGATGTATTCCCGTTTGCGGTAAACAAAGCAGTAAACGGTATGATGACTACAACTAAAGCAGATTGGATCCTTGGAGAAGACAATCCCGGTATTCCTCAAGCTGAGAATTTTGTGGACAGCTGTTTAGGTAATGCAGAACCTCTTGTGAAAGCTGAGGAAGCGATGAATACTTCACGCGTTATCGAAGCGATCTATGCCAGCAGTCTTATGGGAAAAGGCGTTCAACTAGGACTTGAAAAAGGAGTGAAATAGTATGAAATTAGGTGTGTTTACGGTTCTGTTTTCACAAAAATCATTTACAGACATGCTTGACTATGTGAAAGAAGCAGGCGTACAAGCCGTAGAAATTGGAACGGGTAACTATCCAGGAAACGCTCACTGTCCGCTTGATGAACTACTTCAGAGTGAAGAGAAACGATCACAGTACCTTCATGAAGTAGAGAAGCGTGGTTTGACGATCTCAGCCTTCAGTTGTCACGGTAATCCGTTATCTCCAGACGAGGCTTTTGCAAAAGAGTCACATGAAACTTTTGTAAAAACTGTTGAACTGGCTGAGTTAATGAACGTACCGGTGGTAAACTGTTTCTCTGGTGTACCTGGTGACTCTGAGAATGCAAAATATCCTAACTGGCCAGTTTCCCCATGGCCGAACGAGTACAGTGATGTGTTAAAGTGGCAATGGGAAGAGAAGTTGATTCCATATTGGCGCACGTGGGGTCAATTTGCAAAAGAACATGGAGTGAAGATTGGGTTAGAGCTTCACGGTGGTTTCTTAGTGCATACTCCATATACGTTACTTAAGCTGCGTGAAGAAACATGTGACGCGATCGGTGCGAACCTTGATCCATCCCATCTTTGGTGGCAAGGCATCGATCCTGTGGCAGCGATCAAGATTCTTGGAAAAGCTGGAGCGATCCACCACTTCCATGCAAAAGACACATACTTAGACCAAGATAATATTAACATGTACGGATTAACGGATATGCAGCCATATGGCGCTGTTCAAAACCGCGCATGGAGCTTCCGTTCAGTAGGCTGTGGTCACTCTGTTCAAGATTGGTCCGATATGATGAGTGCACTTCGTACGTATGGATATGACTATGTAGTAAGCATTGAGCATGAAGATCCAATTATGTCGATCGATGAAGGATTCAACCGCGCGGTGAAGAACCTCCAGTCGATCCTCATCGCCGAGCAGCCAGCGGAGATGTGGTGGGTCTAGGGGTCTGACCCCACACAAATACAAATTCACTAAATTTGTATTTGTGGAGTGGACACTCCGTAGCATTACATTCTAGTCTCATCGTTTTGAGAAAACCTGTATCCCTTTTAATGGGATACAGGTTTTCTGTTTTATTGAATTAAATATTTAACCTCATCAATAAAAAAAGATTTGACAGTTCATCCCAATATCACATATAATTTCAAAAACATATGACGAAGAAAACGAAGAAGAGGATTAGTAGATTGAATCTGTCTTTTTAGAGAGGGAGCTGTAGCGCTGGAAGGCTCCTACTGACAAACGATTGAACCTGCCTCTGAGTTCTGTATCTTATTTCAGTTATTACAGTTATAAGATAATCAGCGGTTAAATACCGTTATCATGAAAGAGTGTAAAGCTATGCTTTGAATTAGGGTGGTACCGCCAAGAAATTGGTCCCTAATGAAAAGTGTAGCTTTTTTTATTTTCATTTGGCGAGGAGTGCAACCAATGACAAAAGAATTTGTAAAGAATGTAACGAGTATGCAAGACGATTTTGCTCAATGGTATACAGATGTAGTAACAAAAGCGGAACTTATTGATTATTCAAGTGTTCGGGGATCTATGATCTTAAGACCATACGGCTACGCAATTTGGGAAAACATTCAACAAGAACTTGATAAGCAAATCAAAGCGACAGGTCATGAGAATGTATATATGCCGCTTTTTATTCCAGAAAGTCTGCTTCAAAAAGAGAAAGACCATATTGAAGGATTCGCTCCTGAAGTAGCATGGGTCACACATGGAGGAGAAGAAAAGCTGACAGAACGCCTTTGTGTTCGTCCGACATCAGAAGTTCTTTTTGCAGAACACTTTAAAAACATCATCCATTCACATCGCGATCTTCCAAAGCTTTATAACCAGTGGTCGAACGTTGTGAGATGGGAAAAGACCACTAGACCTTTTCTGCGTACTCTTGAGTTCCTCTGGCAGGAAGGACATACTTGCCATGAAACAGATGAAGAAGCTCATGATGAAACCGTAAGAATGCTTAATGTGTATGCTGATCTCTGTGAGGAATTCCTTGCAATACCGGTCGTGAAGGGTCAGAAAACAGAAAAAGAAAAGTTTGCTGGAGCGAAATATACGTATACGATTGAAAGCCTAATGCATGATGGGAAAGCGTTGCAGTCTGGAACTTCTCATCATTTAGGAAATGGATTCGCCAAAGCTTTCGGTATTGAGTTTACGAACAGAGAAGGAAAACTACAGACTGTTCAGCAAACATCATGGGGCTTTACGACTCGTATTATTGGGGCGATGATCATGGTTCATGGTGATGAACGCGGGCTCGTTGTTCCTCCAAAGATAGCACCAACTCAACTCATGATCGTACCGATTGCTCAACATAAAGAGGGAGTTCTCGATTTTGCATACGATTTAAAAGAAAAGCTATCACAGACCATTCGAACGGGAATTGATGCAAGTGATAAAAAGCCAGGATGGAAATTTAATGAGTATGAGATGAAGGGAATTCCTCTCCGCCTTGAGGTAGGGCCGCGTGACATCGAACAAGATCAAGTGATATTAGTGCGAAGAGATACAGGGGAAAAAGAAACCGTACCTCTCAAAGGCTTAGAATCCTACATTCAAAATACATTAAGTCATATTCAGGATAATTTGTTTAAAAAGGCGAAGACTCATCGGGAAGATCAAACAACAACGGTTACTACATTTGATGAATTCAAAAACAAATTAAGTGAAATAGGCGGATTCATGAAAGCGATGTGGTGTGGTGATGAGGCTTGTGAAAGCTTTATAAAAGACGAAACAGGGGCAACATCAAGATGTATACCGTTTGAACAAGAAAAGCTCTCAGATAAATGTATTTGCTGTGATCAACAAGCAAAACACCTTGTGTATTGGGCAAAAGCATATTAAAGAGAAGGGGTCAGACCCGGAGTCTGACCCCTTCTCTTTTTTACAAATATAATAATTTTAACTATATTAGTAACTTTACATTACTGTACGACATACACTATAATATAATCGAGGTGATTGCATGAGCGAATTAATTTTCTCTCTAAAGACAGAACTGCGAAGAGGAACATTAACTTTAGCAGTCTTAAGCCAGCTACAAACACCGCAATACGGATATTCACTCGCACAGCGGTTAGAAGAGAACAACGTATCTATTGATCAAAGCACATTGTATCCACTTCTTCGAAGGCTTGAAAAGCAAGAGCTGCTGACGAGTGAGTGGGATACAACCGAGAACCGACCTAGAAAATATTATCTTCTGAGCGAGTTTGGTCAAGAAGTGTTCAGACAACTGAAAGAAGAATGGCAAAAAACGTCTATGCAATTAAATTCGATGTTATAAGGAGGAATTCCAAATGAATTTGATTGAAACGTATATCAGTGAAGTGACACAAAGACTTCCCGAAAAAATAAGGGATGACATCGCGATGGAGTTAAGGTCTACTATTGAAGATATGCTCCCAGATCAACCCACAGACAAGAATGTTGAAGCGGTTTTAATGAAACTAGGAGATCCTGTAAAACTCGCAGGCGAATACAATAATAAGCCTCGTTATCTCATAGGTCCTATGTTTTATGAAAGTTATATCAATGTCTTGATCGTAGCAGCAATCATTTCTGTCGTAATCAGCAGCCTTACTCTTTTTGTAAACGGTATGATCTCTTTTGAAGGTGACAAGTCTCTTTTTACTTTAATGGCTTTTATCGGTCAGCTTTGTTTGAAGATGCTCTTATCCAGCTTGACTGTTTTGTTTCAAGTTTTCTTCTGGGTAACGATTGTTTTTATCATGCTAGAACGATCAGGAGTTTCAAATGGTGATATCTATACTAGAAAAAAGAAAACATGGTCTCCATCCGATCTATATCAACTTAAAAAAGTAGTGACAAAAAGACAGATTCCAAAGGCGGAAGTTTTCTTTAGTTTATTCTGGACAGCAATTTGGGCCATAATCCTGTTTAACTCGTCTGAAATGATCGGCTGGTATGAACAAAGTGGAAAAGGATTAGAAGGACTTACGCTCAAAGCACCACTATTCAATGAAGAAGTGTTGTTCTCATATGCTCCTTTTATAGTGCTGCTTATTCTCATTGAAGTGGGGTTGGCAATCTATAAATTCTTTATTGGAAGATGGACGTATCTACTTGCTTCATTGAACTTGATCTATCATTTTATCTCGGTAGGATTACTTTGTTTTATGCTAACGGATGAAACTCTCTATAATAAGTCATTTACTGAAAAACTATATGCCACCGTCCCCGATGTACCTGCATTTTGGTTTATATCTACAATTGCAGCATTATTAGCGGTTTTTTCTATCATAGATATCATTTCGGGTTTCAACAAAGCAAATAAATCCAACACCTTAATCGATCAATGGATGAAGAACGGATAAGCAAAAAAGACTTCTATCATGAAGTCTTTTTATTTTTGAAATGGAACAATATGTTAAACTTAAATAAATAGAAAATGACTTAGGAGGAATATCGTGATTACACTCGTAAAAGCAGATTCTTCAAAAGATAAAGAAATTGCAAAGTTCATCGCAGTCCAAAACAGAATGGCATCCAAGCATTGCGGTTATTGCGGTGAAATGGAACACGAGATTCTTCATTCGCTGAAAGAAGACCTCTCAGATGTTCCTTATCAAGAATCTTTTGTGCTGGCCTATGAGAATGACTTCCTAGTGGGAGTTGTTGGATTTGATGCCGACCTTGAAAACCGGAACGCCGAAATATGGGGTCCTTTTATTAGGCATAGTGAGCACCAGCAGATTACAAAAGAGCTTTGGGATTTCCTACTCCAGCTCATACCTCAAACGATTGAAACGGTTCATTTCTTTATCTCTACAGACCATACAGACCTCAAACAGTTTCTAACTCATAACAATATGATAGACCAAAAAAGCAAACACACCATTCTATCAATCACCAAGGAAGCAATAACAACCACCATTTCAGTAAAGAACATAAAAGAACTGACAGAAAAAAATAAGAATGATTTCAAGAATTTGCATGATACACATTTTCCTTTGACGTATTACAATTCACAACAGATCATTGAACGATTGAACGAGTTTCATAAAGTATTTGTATATCAAATTGAGGATGAAGTGATGGGTTATATTTATGTAGAGATCCAGCCACAGTTTGGTGAAGGCTCAATTGAGTTCTTCGCTGTAGATGAAATGCATAGAGAAAAAGGAATCGGTGTGCAGCTTTTAACGTATGCTGTCACATGGATGCTCTGCAATCCGCATTTGAAGCATATTGATCTGTGCGTCAACAATGAAAATAAGCTAGCACTCCATCTTTATAAAAAAATAGGTTTTGCTATTCAAAGAGAACTATTCCATATAACTAAGCATCTTTCTGTAGAGACATTGTCTAGAAAATAGTACTATTTTGATTTGGCCTCTATGAAAAATATTTTTTCCGTATAAAATAGATAGAGTGATTATGAATCTATTTAAGGGGAGAATGTTTTATGAAAAATACTTGGAAAGCATATCGCTCGCCGATCATATTGCTGCTCGCGATTATTGCAGGAAGTATAATCGGTTCTACGATGGGAAAGGACGCTGCAGTCCTTAAACCGTTCGGCGATCTGTTTTTAAACGTTATGTTCATGATTGTTGTTCCACTCGTGTTCTTTTCAATCTCATCGAGTGTAGCAAGTATGGCTGGAACAAAGCGTTTCGGTAAAATTATCAGCTCTATGATGATCGTCTTTTTATTCACTGGAACGGTTGCAGCTATTATTAGTATGACTGGTATAAAGATCTTTCCGCCCTCAGAGGGTGTAAAGATTGATCTAGTGAAACCTGATTCAACGGGTGAAGAAGTATCGATTGGTGATCAGCTAGTAAGTACAGTTACAGTACCTGATTTTGTCGATCTATTAAGTCGTGCCAATATGTTAGCACTAATCCTTTTTTCTGTGTTGTTAGGTCTTGCAACTTCAAAAGTAGGAGAAAAAGCAAAGCCGCTCGCGAACTTCCTTTCAGCGGGAAGTGAGGTTACCCTTCAGATGGTGAAATATGTGATGTATTATGCACCGATTGGTCTAGGAGCCTATTTTGCTGCACTTGTTGGTGAATTTGGACCAACATTGCTCGGTTCCTATTTTAAAGCAGTCTTATTCTACTATCCGTTCTCTATTATTTATTTCTTCGGCTTCTTTACGCTTTACGCGTTTATGGCTCATGGAAAGCTTGGTATTCGTGTATTTTGGAAAAACATGCTTTCCCCATCTGTTACGAGTCTTGCAACGTGCAGTTCTGCTGCGAGTATTCCCGTTAACCTAGAAGCTACTAAGAAAATGGGGGTACCTTACGATATTAGTGAAACGACGATTCCTCTTGGTGCAACACTGCATAAAGACGGATCTGTTATTGGTGGGGTATTGAAGATCACGTTCCTTTTTGGAATTTTTGGAATGGATTTCTCTGGCATCAACACGTATCTGTTAGTTGGTGGAGTAGCACTTTTAGTGGGTATGGTAATGGGAGCGATCCCTCAAGGTGGACTGATCGCGGAAATGCTGATTCTATCACTGTTCGGTTTTCCTCCAGAAGCACTGCCGATCATCGCTGCGATCTCTGCCATTATTGATCCACCAGCGACACTGCTGAACGCGACAGGTGATAATGTCGCAAGTATGATGACGGCACGTTTAGTCGAAGGTAAGAACTGGCTCTTGAAAAAGACAGGTTCGTTAACAGAACAAAAAGGCGCATGATCTAATTACATCTCTAACTCATCCTATGTTGAGTTAGAGATTTTTTTATGGGGAAAATGGGAAGTTCTCTATCCTCAAATCATTGTGAAAAAAGCAGATCTTCGTGGCGCAAATTTACGAGGTGCTCTTCTCATAGCGGCAGACTTAAAAAACGCGGACTTAAGAAAATCAGATTTAATAGGGGCGGATTTACGTGATGCTGATTTAAGTGGTACAGACTTAAGAGGGAGTATCTTTTTAACACAAGCTCAAGTAAATTCGGCTAAAGGAAATGCTGATACAACACTCCCTGGTAGGTTAACTCATCCCAATCACTGGCAAAGAGTAAAACAAAACAAAGAAGCCTTCCGTTAACTAATAACGGAAGGCTTAACTGTGACTAAAAGATTAAGTTTAATACGAAATAAGATAGAGCTGCTAAAGTTGCGGAGATCGGAAGTGTGATGAACCAAGTGATGACCATTGTCTTAGCAGTTCCCCACTTAACACCTTTCAAACGGTGAGACGCACCAACCCCTAGGATAGAAGAAGTGATAACGTGCGTTGTACTTACTGGTATACCTAAGAAAGATGCTCCAAAGATAACAGAAGCTCCCGTTAAATCAGCAGATACCCCGTTAACAGGGCGGATTTTCATGATCTTTCCGCCAACCGTCTTGATGATTTTCCAGCCACCTACAGATGTACCAAGACCCATTGCAAGTGCACAGGAAATCTGTACCCAAAGCTGAATATCAGTGCTTTCCGTGTAGCCGTTCGCGATTAATGCCATCGTGATGATACCCATCGCTTTTTGCGCATCATTCGTACCGTGGGAATAAGCTTGAAGCGCGGCAGTAGCTACTTGTACTTTACGAAAACCGTTATTCGTTTTCGTTAGATTCGTATTCTTAAATACCATCTTAATAACGTTATAAAATATAAAACCTACGATAAATGCTAGGATTGGAGAAAGAAGCAAACCATAAATAATTTTTAGAAAACCAGAATAGTGAAGTGCTTCAAAACCAGCAGCAGCAATCGCAGCACCAGCGATTGAACCGATGATCGCATGTGAAGATGAACTTGGAATACCGTAATACCAAGTAATTAAGTTCCAAGCGATGGCCGCTACAAGTGCAGCTAGAATAACAACTGACCCGTTAGGAAGTGTAAATGGGTCTACAATATCTTTTGTGATCGTTTTTGCAACACCAGTGAATGTCATGGCTCCGACAAAGTTCATGACAGCAGCTAGAATAATTGCTCTTCTTGGTGTTAAAGCTTTAGTAGAAACAGATGTTGCAATCGCGTTCGCTGTATCATGAAAGCCATTGATAAAATCAAAAGCAAGCGCACAAACTACAACTAGAATGGTAATGAGTAATACTGTATCCATAGCAGCTACCCGTTACGCGTTTTTCATGATGATAGATTCTAAAGTATTTGCAACGTTCTGGCAGCAGTCGGCAATGCCTTCAAGCACTTCATACATCTCTTTATACTTAATAACTTTGATCGGATCTGTTTGAGTAGCGAACAATTCGCGTTGTGCTTCACGGTAAAGATCGTCACATTTTGATTCGTAATCTTTAATCCTGATTGCATGTTCACGCATATCAAGAAGTTTTTTCTCTGATAACAAATTAACAGTAAGCAGGATTTCTTCCGCACTTAACTTAATGTATTCTACAAATTTAACCATGTATTGATCTGGTTTTGTAATTGCGTAAATGTCAAACAAAGCAGAAGATTGCTCGATACCATCTAGGATATCATCCATGCTCATAGCAAGTGATAAGATATCTTCTCTTTCAATAGGTGTAATAAATACTTTGTTCAGTTCCATGATAACGGTATGAACATAAGAATCACCTTTTGATTCAAGTTCTTTTAAATGGTCTGCGAATTCACGAAGATCATTTTCGTTATTAATCTTAAAATCGTGGAAATAACCAGCAGAATCTTTTAAGTTGCTAGCAATATCCGTTAGCATGACCATGAACTTGTCCTTTTTCTTTGTAAACATAGTACCCTCCAAAAGAAATGTCTTTTATCCTTTTTCTTTTACGTTTTTATAGTGGTCATTTTTTTCTATTTTTTAACCACCCAACACATTATACAAAAAAATAAGAGTTTTTGTCGAAAAAGAATGAATTGTAATCAATAATTTACAAAAGTTTTACTAAGTTAAGCTTTCTTTTAACGTTCAACTAACATGGAATTAACAAATGTTTAGAAATGAAATAAAAACTTTACATTCTTTTCTTTCACCATTCCCTAAACGAACTATTTGGAATCCATGGGCAGTGAAAGCCCATAGAAAAACATTTGAAAGATATCTGATGCGAGTTTTTTTCCGTTCTCGCCTGTAATCATCGAGATGAGCATATTGTTATTAAAAAGCCGGATGTATACCATGATGGACTCCATAGAAAGGTTAGGATTGATCTCACCATTGTTTTGAGCATCCTTAATCAGGTCAACTAGTAACGGAATGCTATACTTCGTTTGAAAGTCAGCTAGAAATATTTTTAAATCTTCATCGTTTACCATCATCTCTTCTATAACTTCAGGATGAATGTTTAGTATGTTATTCGTTTTATGAAGAATGCTTGAGGTTATTTTTTCTTTAAAAGAAAGATCCTTATGAAAGAGCTCTTTATGAAAATCGTATTCATCAGCAACGAACTCTTTAATTACTTCCCTAAACAAGGCTTCCTTGCTTCCAAAATGATTATAGATGGTAACTTGAGATACCCCAGCGTGTCTCGCTAGATCTTCTATTTTTATTTCTTTGATGCCTTGTTTTTGAAACAGGGAGAAAGCAGCTTTCTTAATGTCTTTTTTCTTTTGTTCCTTTCGTCGTTCATATCCGTTCAAAACTCTTCACCTCTTTACTAGGATAAAACATATTTTGAAAAATAACAAATAACATATTTCAAAAAGTATTGCTTAGTGTGAAGAAAAGACTTATGATTATTTTGAAATATACATTATTAAATATTTCAAAAAGGTGGGTGTGAGGATGATTCAGGTAAAGGGACTCTCAAAGCGGTTTACGAAAGAAAAAGGATTGTTCGATCTGAATTTCGAAGTAAAAAGAGGCGAGGTGTTTGGATATATTGGTCCGAATGGAGCAGGTAAATCAACAACCATTCGTCATTTAATGGGTTTTATGAAACCAGATAGTGGCTATTCTTCAATCGATGGAATGGACTGCTGGAAAAACGCTGCACGTATTCAAGAAAAAACAGGATACTTGCCAGGTGAGATTGTCTTTCTAGAAGGAATGACAGGCCTTGGCTTCTTGTCCCTCGTTCAAAAGATGCGAAAGCAAGAGAGTATAAAACGCAGAGACGAATTAATAGAACGTTTTCAATTAGACATAAACTCACCAATAAGAAAGATGTCTAAAGGAATGAAACAGAAAGTGGGGATCATCGCTGCGTTTATGCATGCTCCTCAAGTCCTTATCTTAGACGAACCTACATCTGGGCTAGACCCACTCATGCAACGCGTCTTCATCGATCTAATCTTGGAAGAAAAACAAAATAACAAAACGATACTCATGTCATCACACAGTTTTCAAGAGATCGAACGAACGTGTGATTCGGCTGGAATCATAAAAGATGGAAAGTTAGTGGCGTTAGAAGATATGCATCTGTTAAGAAGAGTACAACGGCGTATATTTGAAGTGAAAGTGAAGTCTGAGGATGATATGAATCACATCCTTCAATCATCGCTCGTTACAGAAGTAAAAGGTGATAGAACCATTCATGTTACGGTACAAGGTAACGATCAGGAATTCGTACAGTTGTTAAGCCGCTGTGAGGTTCAGCATATCGATACACGGCCACAGGATTTAGAAGATATATTCATGCATTATTATGACAGAAGGGAAGTGGAGAGATGAGCTTGCCTTTATATCTTACGATGATGAAAAGTCACGGAAAGATGTTAGGGGGATTCATTTACGGTGCTGCAGCTTATATTGTACTGATCATTTGGATATATCCCTCTATTGCTGATATGAAAGGATTTAACGAAATGATCGCTGCATTGCCAAAAGGTATGCGGAAGCTGATCGGTATGGAGAATGGCATAAATTCCTTGTCAGATTATATAGCGGGTGAATTTTATGGCATGTTGTTTCTGATCATATTGATGGTTTATGTCATTTTGACTTCGACTCGAGTGATGGCACGGCTTGTCGACCAAGGATCTATGGCTTACTTGCTTGCCACACCTAATTCAAGAGTAAAGGTTGCCATTACACAAGCAGCAGTCTTGCTTACCGGGCTGGCATTAATCGTAGGTTTTACAACACTAAGTGGTATTGCAGCAAGCGAGTGGCTGATCGATGGCTACCAATTAGACGTTGCTTCTTTTATTACATTGAATCTACTCACTTTCCTTGTATTCGCGTCGATTGCTGGTTATTGCTTCTTCATCTCCTCTGTAAATAATGATGAGAAGAAAGCGCTCGGGATCTCTTCAGGAATTACGCTTTTATTTTATATGTTGAACATGGCCGGAAAGTTAAGTGAGAAAACAGAATGGATGTTAAACTTTTCGATCTTTAAATGGTATGATCCGGTCAAGGTGATTAATAACGAGACGGAGGCGCTCTGGATCGGATGTGCACTAGGCATTTTAACTTTCTTCTTATTTATGCTTAGTGTGGTTGTGTTCAAGAAAAGAAATCTTCCGTTATAAATATTCTAAATCGTTAGGTTAACATGTATAATATAAATAATAATGAGTCACCAAAATGTAAATTTCACATACAATGTTAGTGCTAGGAACCGAATATTGGATAGTTTTCAGGCTGCTGTCGTAAAAGACGGCAGCATTTCTGCTTTTTAAGGGTACTTGAGGATGATAGTTATTATCAAATACGCAGGAGGGGAAGTCCATTGGAACTCTCTGCACGTACACAACTGTTGATGGCAACAACGTCTGGTATCTTCATACTAACCGCTTGGATGATGGAAAAATATTCAGATTCTCCTTATTATGTTCTCTTTTATTTGTTAGCTTTTATTGTAGGAGGCTATGCAAAAGCAGTCGAAGGCATTCAGGAAAGCATAAAAGACCGACAATTGAATGTTGAACTTCTTATGATGTTTGCCGCAATCGGATCTGCAGCGATCGGCTATTGGGGAGAGGGAGCTGTATTGATCCTAATTTTTGCTTATTCTGGCGCTCTAGAAATGTATACCTTACAAAAAAGCGATAAAGAGATCAAAGCATTACTATCTTTACAGCCGGAAGAAGCATGGCTTTTGTTAGAGGATGAGGAACTGAGAGTAGAGGCTTCTTCTTTAGAACCTGGTAATCTAATAAGAGTTAAACCAGGAGAGCGGGTACCTGCAGATGGTGTAATTGTAAAAGGAAACTCCTTTATTAATGAATCTGCATTAACCGGTGAGCCTCTCGCTCGAGAAGTCCATACGTCATCAGAAGTATTAGCAGGAACGTTGAACCAATCTGGATTGTTAGAGATTTCTGTTACAAAACATATGAAAGACTCAGTATTTCAAAGAATGATAGATCTCGTGAATAACGCACAGAATGATGCACCACCTGTTCAAAGAAAAATAGAAGAGTTTGAAACAAAATATGTTCTTTTTGTGTTGCTGGCTGCCGCATTAACCTTTTTAGTGCCTAGTTCGATTGGGGTTTGGAGTTATTCAGAATCTTTATACCGTGCTTGTGTTTTGCTTGTTGTGGCTTCTCCTTGTGCACTTGTAGCCTCGACCATGCCAGCACTGTTAGCTTCGTTATCTAACGCAGCTAAGAACGGAATCCTATTCAAAAGCGGGGTCTTTTTAGAGAAACTGAGTTTAGTAAACGTTATCGCTTTTGACAAAACCGGTACTTTAACAAAAGGCCGCCCAACTGTGAAACACGCTGAATTTCTCCAGACTTCTTGGGACAAAGAAAAGTTGATCTCAATTATCTATGAAATTGAAAAAAATAGCATACATCCACTTGCAAAGGCGATTAATGAACACCTTAAAGTACGACCAGAAAAAACGCCTATAGAACTGGCTGCGTTTGAAGATGTACCAGGAAAAGGTGTGAAAGCTGATATTCAAAGTACCATTTGGAAAATAGGGAGTCGCGAGTGGACGGACATAACTGAAAAACAAGAGTTTGAGCTTCTGGTGAATCTAGGTGATGAAGCAAAAGATACAGGACATACGGTTGTATATGTAACCGCTAACGATCAACTCGCAGCTTATTTTCTTTTAGGAGATACAGTGAGGGAAGAAACCGTTAAGGCGATAAAAGATTTACAATCAAAACAAATCTTAACGATCATGCTAACGGGTGACTCTAAGCGCGGAGCAGAGATGATCGGAAGAATCGCAAAGGTTGATGAAATTGGTTATTCATGTTTGCCTGAAGATAAGGTGAACACCGTGAAAAAATGGAGAGAAAAAGATGCAGTTGTAGCGATGATTGGAGATGGAGTGAACGATGCGCCAGCACTCGCTATAGCAGATGTAGGTGTTGCGATGGGTATGGGAAGCGATGCTGCCATCGAGACCGCAGATGTTGTACTCGTAAAAAATGATCTGAGTAAACTGCTCTATGCGATGCAGCTGTCTGAACGGCTTTCAAAGATCATTAAACAAAATATCATCTTTTCAATAAGTGTAATACTTCTCTTATTATGTGCGAACTACTTACAGTTTCTCACTTTGCCATTTGGCGTGATCGGACATGAGGGAAGTACCATATTAGTGATTTTAAATGGGTTGCGTTTATTAAAATAGCCAAAAAAAAGCCGGACGCAACGTCTCGGCTTTTTATATTTCTTACGATTAAATTGAACGATTGTTTACATCACTTTGCTTTTTCTCATAAGAAGAATCTGTACCTGTTTTTTGTTGTGTATCTGTTGAAGAAAGTGTACGTGGCGTTACAACCGCTTTAGTTTGCGTGTTAGCGTTTGTTTGATAATTATCATTTTCAGCTTCTTGTTTTGCTTCATCAATTGCAGCTTTTGTTTCACCTTTTACCTCACTCGCCGTATTCTTTGCTTCTTGTAGCTTTTGACGAGCAGATAGAGAAAGGTTTCCGGATTTTTCTTTTATAGATGCAACAGTATCTTTAGCATCCATCGTCCCAAGTTTCGCTTTTAACATGGTTTCATCTTTCATCTGCTGAGTGCGTTCTTTTAATTTAATAGATGAATCGCGAAGATCGTTTCGAAATTCATTTCCGTTTTTAGGTGCGTATAACAGAGCTGCTGCAGCTCCTACAAGACCTCCCACTACTAATCCAGTAGCAAATCCAGAGGCATTACTTTTCTTGCTAACGTTAGTATCAGCAATATCTCGTGTTTGGAAATCGGAATGTGTAAAAACCGGTTCAGCAGTAGTCGTTGGTGTATTTGTATAGTTAGGCATAGTATTAAATCCTCCTTTTAGTCTGTATAAAACCCTACCCGGAACGTATAAATGGTAAACATGAAGTATAAAAAGGTGAACTGAGATGTAGGATATAAGAGAAATAAGAGGAAAGAGTATGACAACTCATAGGAGCTATTTTTGAGCAATAGAAAAAGCCGGGCAACGAGCACCCGGCCGATTTCTATTTATTTTATTAACTTTTTAATTCTGGAAGCATACGAACTTCTTCATTCATTGCAGATTTGCAAATGGGGCATTGCGGTTCTTTTTGCAAAGAATAGTCAGCGCGCATCCAGCAAGAGCATCCATCACTCGTACATGCCCAAACCTTCGTTTCTACGTCTGGAATCGGCTCTGCAGGTTGTTTTGAAAAAAAAGCCATAGATATCCCCCTTTTCTGTTCTACTTATAGTATACGCCTAAAAGAGGAAAAATATGTATCAATTTGATTACATATTTAAAATAAGTTCATATTGAGCAGAGATATCCCTTGCCCAACGTGCATGAATCTCTTTGATTTCTTTAGGAGATTGTATCGTGATGTTTGTTTTTAATGTCCATAAATACTCAGCGGCTCTATCAACATAAGTTGCCAAAATATCTCCGGATAAACGATATAGACCATTCTCTTTCGTTCTTATAAATTGACGTAAAAAAGGATGGGACTCACAATAGTTCAAACCTTCTTGTGAAATTTCTGCATCTAGTCTAACGTAGTTTCTTGGTGAGATTTGAGATGCCCAATTATGAATGGTCACGTTAGTAAAGTCTTTCACTTCTATCGGTTCATAGTTAATCACAGCGTGTTTAATATCTGATAGTTTAAAAATATGATAATCCATAAGTGAATAACAATATGCGGGACAATGCCATTCACCATTTTCGCTAAAAAGGCCGATCAGTTGAATGTTGCTATACAATTCTTGTTCTTTCATCGTATAAAGAATCGTAACAATCTTTTGCTTGATTGAAGCTTCAAGGATGATTGGTGCGATTTGATTCTTCGTAGGCATCGGAAGCTGAACAAAAAGCCGCTTTTGAATCTGAGTCCAATTATCCTTAGCATCTTCTGGCATGAATTGTTGGAGTTTATTTACTATAGATCTACTTTGCGTTTGAAATGGAAAGCTCGTTTGAGTGAATGTCTGTAAACTAAAAAGAATAGAGGAAGCTTCCATTTCAGTAAAACCGATAGGAGGCAGGATCCGGTCATTTTCGATTCGATATCCGCCGTGTGGTCCGAATTCAGAAACGATGGGAAGACCCATCTCAATTAGATTCAATAAATCTCGCTGAATCGTTCTAGTAGATACTCCGAATTCATCGGCTAATTCCTTTAAGGTAAAATGCTTTTTTGAGTTTATGGAAAGCAGTAGCCGTTCCAGTCTTTTTATCTTTGACATGTTAGACCCCTAATTGACATATTCATATATTAAAACTTTTGTGCTAGTCTTTGTATGTTATATCGTACAAATAAGATAAAATGTTAGGGTTTATTCAAATAAAGTAAGGATAAATTTAAAAACACGTTATCCTATAGGATAACGTGTTGATTTCGTAGTATGAAAGGTAGGAAAACTAATCTGCGGTCATTGTTATAAGCAGTTTTTAGTATTAGTTCTTTACTATTGAAGAAAGGTGTTCAATACATTGAACCATATCCGCAAGCTGTTTATCAGAGAGCTGTGACATGTACTTGATCAGTACACCGTTTCTTTTTTCTTGAATTGCATGAAACGCTACTAAACCGGTTTCATTTAATTGAACGTATACAATTCTTCGATCGAGGTCAGACCGATAACGATCTACAAGTCCTCTTTTAACAAGTCGGTCGATGATAACGGTAGTAGCACTAGCACGTACTTTCATAGCGTCAGCAATCTCAGAAACCGTCCATTTTTCACGTGATGATAAAGTCTTTAATATTTGGAATTGAGTAGAAGTTATCTCTTCTTCTTCCCAAATCTCAGGCTTTATCACGTCCATGATCTCATTAAACGCTTTCTCTATACGCTCTACTTCCATTAATACACTTCTACTATCTGTCACCACTTTCACGGTACTGCCTCCTTAGCTTACATTACTCCTATTTTAATATAAATTTCCGATAAGTTCCATTAAATAGTAGTATAAAGTATCTAGTTTTCAATGTGTATCTCTGTGCTAGTATTTAAACTATTGAAATATAGGTTTAATTTAGAAATAAAAATATATTTTTCTGATAATAGAGGAATTCTCTTATCATTATCTAATAAAAAATAGAGAGATAAAGGGGGATGTGCAATATGGCACGAATTGCTTGGATTACAGATAGTACAAGCTGCATCACACAGGAAGAAGCGAAAGAACTTGGCATTCATATTATTCCTGTATCTGTCATAATGGAAGATAAAATTTATAAAGACGGTATAGATATTACTCCGGATGAATTTTATGCAAAACTTGAAAATGTTTCTGAGCTCCCAAAAACGAGCCAGCCAACAGTCGGAGAGTTCTCTGACTTTTATGAAGTTCTAAAACATAACTATGATTGTGGAATTGCCATTCATGTTTCTGAAAAGTTCAGCGGCACGATCAACGGTTCTAGACTTGGTGCGGAGATGGCAGATTTCCCTGTACATATTGTGGATTCAAAAATTTTATCTGAATCCATGAAACAACTATTGTTAAAAGGGAAGAAGCTTGAAGAAGAGGGCTTAGAAGCCGAAGATATAGCTGCGATGCTTCGTGAAACGGCAGATCATGTAAAAGGATATGTATGCATCGGAAGTCTTGAACAGTTAAGAAAAGGTGGCAGGTTATCTGGCGCAAGCTTCCTTGTTGGAAATCTTCTTCAGATTAAACCGATACTTACCTTTGACAATGGTTCACTCGTACCATTTGAAAAGATCAGGACATTAAAAAAAGCAGAATCCCGCGTTCTTGCTTTGTTTGAAGAAGCTGCACAGAATAAAGGTGCATACAGTGTAAGCGTCGTATACAGCGGCTCCTCAGAGAAAGCGGAGGATTGGCTTCATCTCTTAAAAGAGAAGTACCCTCATATTACATTCAACCTAGGGCAGCTGAGTCCTGCGATCGGCGTCCACGTAGGCGCTGGCACCCTCGGCCTCCTCTGGTTCGAAGAATAGGGGTCTGACCCCACACAATTACAAACAGCCAGAATGTCCATTTGAGATGGACATTCTGGCTGTTTTCCTTTCAATCATCTATGCTAGTTTCTGTTTCTTACGCTTTCTTTCGAACGGCAAAGACGATCAAAATACCCCATAGAATAAGAAGAGGCAACAAAGCTGACTTTTCTGCAAACAAATCTAGTGAAATAAATTCGTTCAGAATTGTTCTTAAGTTCGTTATGATGATTAAGCCCCCGGCCAAGACTCCTAATAGCGCTGGTTTAAGCTTTTGTACGAGCCATGCTGCAAAAGGAGCGGCTATAATCCCACCTAACATCATCGCAACTACGACCTGCCAAAGCATGGTCTCCCAACCGATAAACAAAAAGAAACCGATAGAAGCTGATAATGAAACAGCAAATTCACTGAAGTTTACTGAGCCGATCGCTTTACTGGGTGTAAGGTTTTTCTGTGTGAGCAGAATAGGAGTTGTTATAGGCCCCCATCCTCCGCCGCCTGTTGCATCCATAAACCCTGCGATGAGTCCTAATGGCTGATACATTCTTCTCTTAGCTGTGCTTTCTGTAGAATCAGTTTCTATATTCACGTTCACTTTTATCAGTAAAAAGCGGAACAAAACATAAAAGCCAAGCCCTAATAAAAATAAGGAGATGTATGGTTTTATAGAAGTCGAAGGAATATAACTTAAAAAAGCAGCACCTAAGAATGCTCCGATTGCCCCTGGAATGACAAGCTTTTTCACTGTTTTTATATCAACGTTTCCGAATTTAAGATGCGAATAGCCTGAGACAGCAGATGTAACAACTTCAGATAGATGAACAGAAGCCGAAGCCAAAGCCGGTGAGAAACCAGCAACTAACAAAAGAGTCGTAGAAGTAACGCCATATGCCATGCCAAGGGAGCCGTCAATAAGCTGAGCCATGAGGCCGATCAGAGCTAGCATTACAATTTTTTTCATAGAAGGTCCTCCAACAATAGAGATTCTATAGATTATGTGGACAAAATGAGAATGGTTAGGACAAATGTTTATGGTTTTAAAATTTTTCTCTGTAATTTCATACAAAAAGAACTGAAATAATTGTTTTTTTCCTCATTTTTAGATACTCTAATAGACAGTGTTGCAAGTAGAGGTTAATCGCCTTTATTTTGTGGAATAATACAAAATAGACATAAATACATAAATTGGAGTGATATGTACAATGGAGATCGGTTTAATAGGCCTTGGAAAAATGGGCTACAATATGGCACTGAACATGAATGATAAAGGAAATACGGTTTTCGCTACAGATGTTAACAAAGACACTGTAAAAGAGATCTCAGCAGAAGGTGTTAAAGGTGTTGACTCGATCGAAGAACTTGCTAATTCTTTCACAGGAAGAAAAGCGGTTATTCTTCTAGTTCCAGCTGGAGAGATTGTTGACCAAGTAATCGAACAATTAAAGCCGCATTTAACAGAAGGCGATATTATCGTTGACGCTGGTAACTCCATGTACAAGCACACTCTTCGCCGCTATGAAGAACTAAAAGCAGCTGGCATCCATCTAGTAGATGTTGGTACGAGTGGAGGAACTGATGGAGCACGTTACGGTCTTTGTGCCATGATGGGTGGAGATGACGATGCGGTTAATTACCTCGCTCCTCTATACGAAAAAATCTGTGTTGAAAAAGGATTTATGATTACAGGCCGTGCAGGTTCTGGTCATTTCTTGAAGATGGTTCATAACGGAATTGAGTACGGTATGATGCAAGCAATCGGAGAAGGATTTGAAATTCTTGATAAAAGTGATTTCGATTACGACTATGAAGCAGTTTCTAGAGTATGGAATAACGGATCAGTTATCCGTAGCTGGCTGATCGAACTTATGGAGAACGCATTCAGCAAACAGCCAAAACTTGAAGACATCCGCGGAGTGATGAATTCTTCAGGTGAAGGAATCTGGACAGTTGAAGCTGCTCTTGACTACCAAGCATCTGCTCCAGTTATCGCATTATCACAATTCATGCGTTTCCGTTCATTAGAAGACGACACGTTCCACGGTAAAGTCGTTGCAGCTCTTCGTAACGAATTTGGTGGCCATGCAGTCGTGAAAAAATAATAAAATGCCTTAATAAAGACCTCATTGCTTATACGTTTAAGCAGAGGTCTTTCATTAATTTTTGGACAGTCAACATATACTAGTGATGAAGAGACGAGAATAGGAGTTTTGATCATGGAAGAAAAGTTTGTTCGTGAATCCCGGACGGTTAAATCCTCTGTAGTACTACCACCTGACACAAATAATCATGGTACGTTATTTGGGGGGAAATTGATGGCGTACATCGATGATGTTGCTGCTATTTCAGCAATTCGGCACGCGCGAAAGAATGTAGTTACGGCTTCAACAGATTCGGTTGACTTTTTACAGCCTATTAAAGAAGGACATTCTGTGTGTTTAGAATCATTCGTAACATGGACGAAAACAACCTCAATGGAAGTCTTCGTAAAAGTGATCTCCGAAAATTTATTGTCTGGAGAACGAAAAGTTTGCGCTGTTTCCTTTCTAACATTCGTAGCGTTAGATGAAGATGGGAAACCCACCCCAGTGCCCAAAGTTATACCTGAAACAGAGGAAGAAAAATGGCTGCATGAGTATGCACCTGAACGAGCGATCGCGAGGAAAAAACGCAGAGAAGAAAGCAAAAAATTGGCCAAAGAGTTCGGAGTAAAAAAACCTTGGGATCCCATGTGAGCATAAAGATATATTTTTAACATTTTGCAGTTCATAAGATTCGCATTTTGAAAATAAGATGCTATAATTAAGTTACCTTTTTCCAGCCAGGGATACAGAACCCTGGCATTATACTGTTAATTGTTAAAGCCCCTGATCTTTTTCTCGAAGAAAACGATCAGGGGCTTTTTTGTGTGCAATAAAGTATGTAAGAGACCGCAGGCCGGTTAGAGACAGTTTAGGTAGAACACCACCAATATGGATATCGTTCCATTTTATTACATAACGAAAGCGTGTTGTGCAAATGCTAAGAAAAGTTTGGTAAAAAGGTGGATGGTTATGCGAAATAGAAGAAAACGTCCAATCATTAGAACTCATAAAAAGTTAACGGATATGTTAGCAGATAAAAAGCATGATGATCCTTCTTCTCTTCGATCTAAAACCATTTCTATGGAAACCTCTAAAAGACAAGAAACGGCAGAAAAGGTTGTCGGAGAACTTAGTCCCATTCTCCATGTCATGGTGGATCGCGTAAAGACACTCTTAGGTGACCCCATGGATTTAATCGTTCGTGAATTTGAATTCGAGTTAGAACAAAAGGTTACGGCAACCTTATTATTCTTAGAAGAAATGAACGATCCTCAAATTTTAAATGAGTTTATTCTATCACCCTTGATGTCACTGTCATCTCATAAACAATCTTCTCCAGTATCCGTGGACCATGCATTACATTACATCAAACAAAATGCATTAGCACTAGGAAGAGTTTTGGATGTCGAAACAGAAGATGAACTAGTGGAAGCTCTTCTGGCAGGGTTCAGTGTTCTTTTAGTTGAAGGGAATACGAAAGGTCTAAAACTAGGAACGACCGGTGGAAAAGTTAGAGGGATAGAAGAGCCTTCGTCAGAAGTTGTGATCCGTGGTCCTAAGGATTCTTTCACAGAGTCGATTAAAACGAATATCTCATTGATCAGACGCCGGGTAAGGTCCAAAGATATTAGAATCGAAAAATTTAAAATAGGAGAGGTCACACATACCGATGTTGCGATCGTTTATTTAGGGAATATCGCAAATCCGTTATTGATCAAAGAAATAAAAGAAAGAATAGAAGAAGTGAAGACAGATGGCCTGCTAGAATCTGGTCAACTTGAAGAGTTCATCCAGGATGAGACTGTTACTGTGTTTCCTCAATTTTTGAACACAGAACGACCAGATGTGGTGATTGGAAATCTTCTAGAAGGTCGAGTGGGCATTATTATTAACGGAACACCATTTGTACTAATCGCCCCTGCACAATTCATACAATTCTTTCAATCATCAGAAGACTATTATATGAGATATGACATCAGTACATTTCTGCGCTTATTGAGATTTTCAGTTTTTATAATTTCTTTGATCGCACCATCAATCTATATTGCACTCACTACTTTTCATCAAGCCATGATACCTACAACTTTATTGTTTGGTATAGCTGCTCAGCGAGAAGGTGTTCCGTTTCCTGCGATTGCAGAAGCGTTAGTAATGGAGATTACTTTTGAAATATTACGTGAAGCAGGCATTAGGATGCCACGTGCCGTGGGTGTCGCTGTCTCAATTGTAGGAGCTCTTGTTTTGGGACAGGCAGCTGTTCAAGCAGGACTTGTTTCTCCTGCCATGGTTATCGTTGTAGGAATTACAGCTGTAGCCAGCTTTGCGATTCCATCTTTCGCAGTTGCTACATCCGCTCGATTATTGCGGTTTCCTTTAATGTTGATCTCATCTGTTTTTGGTTTTTATGGTCTTACACTTGCATTAATTGTGATCATCGCACATTTATCAAGCTTAAGATCTTTTGGTTATCCTTATTTGAGTCCTTTTGCTCCTATACAGACACAAGATTTAAAAGATAGTTTGTTTCGATTTCCGATTACCAAATTGTTTAAAAGACCAGAGAAGCTTTCGAAAAAAAACCAAACACGTACACAACCTTATTCGGTTAAGAAGAAACGCGAGGAGGAAACAACACGTTGAAACTGTTTAAAAGTTGTCTTCCTCTCTCACTGTGTCTTCTATTTTTAACAGGCTGCTGGGATCAAAATGAGTTGGATGAGCTTTCAATCGTAATGGGAATAGGAATTAACTTAGATAAAAAAGGAAATCTGATTGTAACCTACCAAGTGGACAATCCAACCGAAGTGGCACCAGGAATAACTGGGGCAGGAGGAGGAAAACAACCTGTATTTACCGTCTATGAGACAACAGGTAGAAACTTGATGGAAGCGACGAGAAAAGCAAGTAAACAAACATCAAGACGTTTATTTTTTGCGCATGCGAGGATGCTTGTCTTTAGTGAAAAAATAGCAAAAGATAGTATCTATCAAGCCGTCGATATGATTTCACGAGACCCAGAAGTTCGTTCGACCATTCAGGTTGTGGTAGCGAGAGATACGACACCATCCAAATTATTAAGAACGTTTACGGCCATCGATAAAGTTACTTCTGATGAAGTGGCTACAATTTTGAAGATTTCAGAGAAAAATTGGGGAGAAAACATGCAGCAAGATATAAATGAAGTGCTTCAATCTATTATTGATGAAGGCGGCGAACCGATTATCAATGGCATCAAGATAACCGGTGACAAAAAGTTGGCAGTGACGGCACAAAATTATGAAGTAGGCGATCCTGCTAGAGTTCAATTATCAGGTATGGGAGTATTCAGAGATGGCAAGCTGCAGGGTTGGTTGGATGGCCCTAAGGCGAGAGGTGTTCTGTGGATAAAGGGAAAGCTTGTTAGTTCAGCGATCACAGTACCTTGTATGCGTAAGGACAACGGATATTCTATCGAAATTGTTCGTTCAAACACTGAACTGTCAGCAGATACAAAGCGGGATATACCGACTATAACGCTTGATGTGTTTCCAGAAGCGAATATTGCAGAAGCAAACTGTGCTGTGAACTTAGAAAAATCTTCTGAAATCGATAATATCGAAAGTAGATTAAACCGAGTCATTGAAAAAGAAATTCAAAAGACGATTACAGCTTCACAAGGTTTTAACAGTGATGTTCTTGGATTTGGAGAATTATTGTATCGCGAGAATCCAAGAAAATGGCGCAATGATTATAAAAAGAACTACAAAGAAATCTTTCCGAGACTAAAAGTGAAAGTGAACGTCGATTCTCGCATTAGAAGATCAGGTATTCGAACTTCACCATTCTTATTTGAAGAAAAGAAAAAGAAAGAGGCTCCATAATGAAGACCATCAAGATCGATATCCAACAATACTTTATTATCATCGTTTTATTTGAACTTGGAAGTGCGATCCTTGTTGGTCTTGGAATGGATGCCGGCAGAGATGCGTGGATCGCGATACTATTAGGGATGGTTTCTGGCATGGTTCTTTTTCTAGGATATTTTTATCTGTATAAACAGTTTCCTGAACAATCTTTAACACAATATCTACAGATCTTGTTCGGGAAATCTATAGGAAAGCTATTTGGTTTTTTATATCTCATGTATTTCATTTACTTAGCTGCTCGTGTTTTACGTGACTTTGGAAGCCTTCTGCTATCCGCTGTTTTTGTCCAAACACCTATTATTGTCGTAAATGCGCTAATGATTGCTACGATTGTTTATGTACTAAAATTAGGTTTTGAAGTTCTGGTGAGAACAGGGGAGATCATATTTACATTAGTCGTTTTACTAGGAATCACTCTAGCTGTACTCGTTTTATCAGCAGACTTGATGAAATACAATTATCTTCTCCCCGTCTTAGGTCAAGGATTTTTACCAGTCTTGAAAGCAGCATTCCCCGTAACTCCGACTTTCCCTTTTGGAGAGATGGTGGTCTTTACGATGCTGTTTCCTTATTTGAAAACATCAAAGAAAAGTAAAGTACTCACCGTTGGGTTATTTGCCATAATGCTGAGTGGTCTGATCTTAAGTGTAACGGTCGCGATGGACATTGCGATTTTAGGTGGGCATGTTGCTACTCATGTCTACTTCCCATTGCTTGCTGCCGTTGCGAAGATTAACTTAGGAGAATTTATTCAAAGGCTGGATGCACTAGTGGTGTTCACCCTAATTATTGGAGGGTTCTTCAAGATCTCTGTATTATTTTATGTGGCTGTTAAAGCAACACAAGACATCTTCGGCGTAAAAGAAGAAAAAATGCTGATAGGCCCGATCGGTATTGTCTTGATTCTGTCATCCATTGTTATAGCAGCAAATTATGTGGAGCATATCACAGAGGGCTTAAGTATTGTTCCACATTTTATCCATATTCCGTTTCAAGTTGTTTTACCGAGTCTGTTCATTATTGTATTCTTATTAAGAAGAAAGAAACTTAAGTCTTTTGCTTCTTCTCCATCCACATCGACAGAATAAATGTCAGGATAGGTAAAAGGATTAAAATAATGACTAAGAAATATTCGACTTTATCAACATAGTGAAAGAAAGACATAAACGATTTTTTTATAACCGTTGCTGGCGCTATTCCTAAGAACCAATCGATGATAATGAGTAAAGAGAACATGGAAAATAGCAGAATCATATAAATAGTAACAGGATTTTTCATTGGTGTTCACCTCCTGTTTTAGTTTTTGCACGATTGACTTCCTTATCCATAAGTTGAACCTGAGGTGATGTGTTTTGTGTGGGCGATACATGCTTTATTATGAAAAAGATGTGATCATTGATGCATTTAACTTAGTAAATGAATTTGATTATGACCAGCGCTTCAACATTGCTCCTAGTCAGAAAGTTCTTTCTGTGATAAAAGCTAGCACAGGAAATAGAGCTGGATATATGAAATGGGGACTTGTTCCAAGTTGGGCGAAGGATCCGCAAATAGGAAATAAATTAATGAATGCCAGAAGTGAGACCGTTTCTGAAAAGCCTAGCTTTAAAGACTCTTTTCTTCAAAAAAGATGCTTGATTCCTGCGAGCGGCTTCTACGAATGGATTTTAGAGGACGGCAGCGCTAAAAAGCAGCCTTTGCAATTTACATTAAAAGATAAAAAGCTGTTTGCATTTGCAGGCATTTGGTCAAGGTGGCAAGGTGAAATCAACGGACAGCAAGAAGAAAGAATAACCTGTTCTATTCTAACGAAAGCGTCCAACTCTTCTATGGAAAAATATCATCACCGTATGCCAGTGATGCTAGAGCCAGATGTTGGAGAAAGATGGCTGGACCGTTCAGCAGGAAAGGACAAGCTTCTTTCAATACTCCAAGAAAACAACCCTGAATTATTTGTTGAGCAAGTCACGCTAGATTTAAACGTTCATAGATGAAACTGTCTTTTCTTTTGCTGAAAATAATACCAGAGTCCTACATTGTAAATTCTTTGTAAGTCTTTCTAACTGTTTTAATATAAAACTAACAATTGAATCGACAGAATTGTGTTATATTTTTCATGGATTTACATGTTTTACATACTTTTAGTGAGGCAGGTGGAACGATATGTTCATGAAAATGACGAAAAGGGTTACAAATATAAGTATCATGCTAGTAATGGTGCTTAGCATGGTTTTGCCACTGCAACAAAAAGCTTCTGCAGCTGATGTTCTAACAGTTAGCGAAGCATTAGTTAAGCAGGATAAATCAACACAGGTAGTTGAAGGGTATATCGTAGGAACTGTTAAAGGAGGCAGTGGGTCTTCTATCTCATTCAAACAAGAGGGACCATTTACAGCGAATACAAACTTAGCTCTTGCCGATTCGCCAAGCGAGACAGATAAAACGAAAATCTTGACTGTTCAGTTGCCTGGTAATGATGCAAGATCTGCATTGAACCTCGTAGATCACCCTGAGAATTTAGGGGAGAAAGTCCAACTTGAAGGAACACTAGAGGCTTATTATAGTGTGCCAGGACTTAAAAATGTGAACAAATTTCAATTTGTTGATAGTACTCCTTCTGAACCACAAGTGGAAGAAGTGAAATCATCAGTAGATGGCCAAATTGTCTCTAAAGGGACTTCTGTAGTACTCTCCACTGAAACAACAGACGCGGAAATTTATTACACTTTAGACGGACAAGATCCGACTACAGATAGCACGCGTTACACATCTCCTATAAAGGTGAACGAAGATGTAACGATTAAAGCTGTTGCTGTTAAGGAAGGATTAAAGAATAGTAACATTTCAGAATTTAAATACCAAGTTGCTCTATCGGGCCTTCGTATTCATGATGTTCAAGGAGCAGGACATCAATCTCCTGTTGCAAACAAGGCAGTAGAAGACGTTGAAGGTATTGTAACAAAAGTGGTTGATAACAATAATTTTTATATGCAAGACGTTAAGCCAGACCGAGACTATAGAACATCTGAAGGGATCTTGGTCTACCAAAAAGATCACGGACAAGCTAAAGGAAATCTAGTTTCTGTTGATGGGTTAGTAAAAGAGTGGGTACTTGAAGGATATTCAGATAAATTGAAAACAGATCTAGCTGTTACAGAGATTAATGGAAGTCGCATCACAAAACTGCAAGAAGGACAAAAACTACCTAAATCAACGATCATCGGCTTGTTTGGGCTGCAACAGCCTACAAAAGTGATCGACAATGATAACTTTGGAGTGTTTGATCCAAAAGAAGACGGCATTGATTTTTATGAGAGTTTAGAAGGGATGCTTGTCGAAGTAAAAAATCCTGGTGTTCTTGCACCTCAAAAATATGGAGAACTTGTTGTTGTTCCAGATTTTTGGAAGCAAAAAGAATTTAACTCATCAGGTGGTCTAAACATCAAAGAGTTTGATTACAACCCAGAGCGCATTTTTGTCGATATGAACGACGAATCGTTTGTGGCAAAAACAGGAGATTTCTTCTTAGGCTCAATTACTGGAGTTGTCAGCTACGGATTTGGTAACTATAAAGTGTTAGCTGACCGAGAAGAACTTCCAACGTTTGTTGAAGGAAGAACAAAACCGGAAGTTACAAAGATTCACGAAAAACATAAAGAGTTAACGATCGCGAGCTTTAACGTGGAGAACTTTTCTGCACTTGAAGAAGGACGTGACAGTACGAGCGATGAAAAAGTATCGCGTATTGCAAAATCAATCGTTCGTAACCTGAACGCACCAGATATCGTAGGGCTTGTTGAGATGCAGGATGGAAACGGTCCAACGAATGATGGTACGACGGACGCAAAAGCAAGTGCTGATCGTTTAATCGCTGAGATTGCAGCTCAAGGCGGTCCACAATATGTATATACAGATATCGCACCAGTTGATGGACAAGATGGCGGAATTCCTGGTGGTAACATTCGAGTTGGATTCATCTACAATCCTGAACGAGTTTCCCTTGCAGAAGGAACAAAAGGAACAGCAACAGAAGCAGTTGGTTTTAAAGACGGAAAGCTCACTGTAAACCCTGGACGGATTGATCCTGCCAATCTAGCATTCCAAAACAGCCGTAAGCCTGTCGCAGCACAGTTTATGTTTAAAGGTGAAAGCGTGATTGTAGTGGCCAATCATTTTAACTCAAAAGGTGGAGATCAACCACTGTTTGGGAAAAATCAGCCTCCTTTCCTAGGGAGTGAAGCTCAGCGTTTAGAGATCGCGGGAATTGTGAATGGGTTTGTTAAAAATGTAAAGAGTGAAGATAAGGATGCAAAGATAGTCTTGCTAGGAGATTTCAATGATTTTGAGTTTACGAAGACTCTTAAGAAAGTCAAAGGCAATGAGTTGACGAACATGATTGAAAAAGTTCCTTTTAAAGAGCGATACACGTATTCTTACCAAGGAAACGCTCAAGTTCTTGATCACATATTAGTAACGAATAATATGGCGAAGAAAACAAAAGTGGACATCGTTCATATCAATTCACAGTTTATGGAAGAGCATGGTCGAGCAAGTGATCATGATCCAGTCTTGATTCAAGTCAAACTAGATAAAGTCAGATAAATAAATAAAAGTCATCCGCATGTTGTGGATGACTTTTTCATGTGAACTGCAGTTTAACGACGGTATCCGCCACCTAGTTGTTGTTCTGCCATTTGAACAAGACGTTTAGTGATTTCACCACCAACAGATCCATTCGCACGGGATGTTGTGTCTGGTCCTAGTTGAACACCAAACTCAGAAGCGATTTCATACTTCATTTGATCCAAAGCTGCTTGTGCTCCAGCTACTACTAATTCGTTAGAGTTATTGTTACGTGCCATATGTATCACCTCCTTGTACTACTAGTTTGTATATATTTAACAAATTTATGCACATATGGAAAAAGTTTTTTCTAGGGTGGTGAATGTAATAGGTATTCGCATATTTTTGCCTTAACCGACACCAAAACCCTTAAATTTCGTATGATACATCATCCCCCTATTTTTATTTTCTAGATAAGCACTGAGCGGTTTCTATCGCTCAGTGCTTTCTGTTGTTAAGACTTTTGCTGAAACTAGACTAGTTTTTGAATTCTATGTGATACCTACATAGCAAACTAATTTTGTAGAAATTAGAATAAAGAAAATGTATTTGATTTTCACTGATTCGTTCTATAATGAATGAAGGATGCACGTTTATGAGGAATTGAAGAAGCATTGAGTAAATCTGTGAATCTTTCTTAAGAACATTGTAATTGGGAAGAGGGTGTATGATGGAGAATCAAAATGAAACTTTCCGGTGGAAAGGTATAGGACTTGCATTAGCAGGTGCTTCACTATGGGGATTTTCAGGAAATGCGGCAGAATGGATCTTTTCACATTCAGCAATGACTGCCACATGGTTAGTATCTGTCCGCATGGTGATGGCTGGAGCGCTGCTGTTATTTCTTATTTCTTTTCATCACAATATATTTGAAGTTTGGAGAAATAAAAGAGACAGATTGGATTTGATCGTATTTTCTTTAACGGGCATGCTTGGAGCACAGCTCACGTTCTTTTTGAGTATAGAAGCGGGGAATGCACCAACAGCAACACTGCTTCAGTTTTTAGGCCCGGTCTTTATTACGGTTTACTTTGCGTTAAAATTCTTGAAATGGCCAAAACGAAAAGAATGGATCGCGGTACTAATGGCGCTTTCAGGAACGTTCTTGCTCTTAACAAATGGAAGTTTGCAAGAGATAACGGTTTCCGAAAAAGCTATATTCTGGGGAGTTCTCTCAGGTATTTCAGTAGCTGTGTATACCGTCTATCCTGTGAGACTGCTAAAGCGGTATGCATCTGCTACGATCGTAGGTTGGGCTATGTTGCTTGGTGGATCTGCGGTTTCCATTTTTACTCAGCCGTGGCAGGCAAATGCAATCGATTGGTCGTTCTCACTATTTGGGATGCTATCATTTGTTGTTGTATTCGGAACACTATTGCCTTTTTATCTCTACTTAGACAGCTTAAAGTATATAAGCTCAACAGAAACGAGCTTACTTGGAAGTGCCGAACCTTTAGTGGCGACGCTAGTATCTGTCATTTGGCTAGGTACTGCGTTTGGGAGTTACCAAACAGCTGGTGGTATGCTCATTATTTTAACAGTATTCTTGCTATCTATGCCAGAAAAGGGACTCATACAAGTGAGTCAATCAATAAAAAAGTAAAGCAAAACGCATGATTTGACATTTATACAGAATCGTACCACTATTGTAGGGAAGAACTTTCAACAGGAGACGATGCATATGAATGACAAAATAGTATTTTTCGATATAGATGGAACGCTAGTAAATGATGAGAAAAAAATACCTGACAGCACGAAAGAAAGTATCATTCAGTTGAAAAAGAACGGCGTACATGTAGCAATTGCTACTGGACGTGGCCCGTTCATGTTTGAACCGATTCGTGAGGAATTAGAGGTTGATTCGTTTGTAAGTTTTAACGGATCTTATGTTGTTTTTAAAGATGAAGTAATCCACAAGACGCCGTTATCTAGAGAAGCGATCCTTAACATTGAAGAAGAAGCAGAGAAGGCAGGTCACCCTCTTGTCTATCTTGATCATGAAAGAGCGACAAGTAATGCGGATAATCATGAGATCATTAAGAACTGTACGTTTAATCTCATGCCGAGTTATCCCGTTTTCCACCCAGGATTCTATAAAGAAAATGAAGTTTATCAAGTTTTATTATTCTGCCAGGAACAGCACGAACATGTTTATCGAGATGGATACAAAGGCACGTTCGATTTTATACGCTGGCATGAAAATGCGTTAGACATTTTGCCAACGGGTGGTTCAAAAGCAAAAGGAATTCAGGCATTCATGAAAGAGATGAACATGAAACCCGAAAACGTATACGCGTTCGGTGATGCGTTAAATGATATCGAGATGCTTACAGCAGCAGGAACAGGAATCGCTATGGGCAATGGTTTAAAAGAAGCAAAAGACGCAGCTGACTTCGTAACAAAATCAGTTGATGAAGACGGCATCTATCATGGATTGAAGCATTTTGGATTGATTTAATAAGTAACACTCTAGTGATTACAGCTAGGGTGTTTTTTGTTCTTAAAACGCAGTGAAAAGGGTCAAGGATGCCTCTTAAATGACGATATAACACGTACAGCTAGTAAAGATAATTTCAATAGGAGTTGAAACGTGTGAGATCGAATGTTAAGGTGATGTGCTTCTTTCTGATCGTTGTCCTTTTAATCGCGGGCTTTCCACTTAGTACTGCCTCGGCAGCAACCAACACCGCAACAGTGAACGCAACAAGCTTAAATGTACGCACTGAACCTTCCTCATCATCTAAACAGATTGGATCAGTAAAAAAGGGATCAATCGTTACTGTAATCAAGATCGAAAAAGGTTGGGCTAACATATCTTTTAATGATAGAAACGCGTGGGTTAGTTCAGCATACTTAGTATCGAATGGTACAACGAGTTCCTCTACACCATCTCAAAAGGTAACAAAAACGAAGAAAACTGCAAAAGTAACAGCAACTTCCCTAAACGTCCGAAATGGTGCAGGAACACAGTATAAATCAGTAGGTTCACTTAAGAATGGGAGCATCGTTTCTATCGTTAAAGAAGAAGGTAATTGGTCTTCAATAACATATGGATCTATTAAAGGATGGGTAAGCAATGCTTATCTTTTGAACCAAACAGGTACATCTCCGACAAATACTAAGCCTTCTGCAACCAAACCTGTAAATAGCGGAAAGTGGGGAAGAGTAACAGCAACGTATTTAAACTTTCGATCTGCTGGAAATCTCTCTTCACCGATCATTGGTTCATTGAAATTTGATACGGCGGTACAAATTTTGTCAGAGTCAGGAAGTTGGGTTTACATTCAAACTTCGGATGGAAAAAAGGGTTGGGTTTCTAGTCAATACATATCGATACAAACAGGAGGGTCTTTAGTTGCAACAAATCCTAAGCCTGCAACGAAACCTCCTGTTGCTCCACCTTCTTCAATAGCCAAAAAGGTTGTCATCATGTCAGATGGCGTAAATGTTAGGCAAGGTCCTTCTACTGCTTACTTAATAGTAGGTCATGCAAATCAAGGAGACGAATTCGCATTTCTTCAATCGAAGAACGACTGGGTACAAATTAAGCTGCCAAACGGTAAAAGTGCTTGGGTAGCTGGATGGCTCGTTGCTTTACAACAGTCACCTTCTTCAAACAGTCCTTCAACTTCTAAACCAGCCTTAGGGGGATTAAAGGGAAAAAGAATCGTAGTGGATCCTGGGCATGGCGGGAATGATCCAGGTGCTTCTGGTAGATCATCGGGTACACAAGAAGCGGCTATGACGTTGATGAGTGCGAGATTATTAGCCACACAGCTTAGTAATGCAGGTGCAAAAGTAATCTTAACTCGAAGTGATAATACGTACATCTCTCTTAATAAACGAGTGGAGATCAGTCACTATCATTTTGCTGATGCGTTCGTAAGTTTGCATTATAATTCAGCTTCCAATAAAAGTGCTTCAGGACTCTTAACCTTTTACTACGGACAAAAGGATCTGAAATTGGCAAACTCCGTAAACGCGGGATTGATTCAAGCTAATACAGGGTTAAAAAGTGGTAATGTAAGGTATGGAAACTTTCACGTTCTACGTGAGAACAAGCAACCAGCAGTATTAGTAGAGCTTGGCTTTTTATCCAATCCGTTTGATGAGGTGACGATAAAGAGTAATTCCTTTCAAACAAAAGCCGCAACTGGTATTACAGCAGGCTTGGCTCAATATTTTCAATAAACAATAGTAACGGCATCTCAAGGGAAGAAATTCAAAGAGATGCTGTTTTTTTTAATAGTAGGATTTCAATGGAATGATAGTCTAGACATAACAATGAAATTCACGTAAGCTTTTTTCTATCTTTTTAATCACTTTACTGGATTTAAGACGTCATTTATTCATATAATTAAAAGCATAAATAATAAATGTAGTTAACAATAGGTGGTGCCAAATTTGGAGAACTCTGGACTTATTCTTGAAGGTGGCGGAATGCGCGGTGTTTATACAGCAGGAGTACTGGATGTTTTTATGGAGAACGATCTTTATTTTCCGTATGTGATCGGGGCATCTGCTGGAGCTTGTAATGCTGTATCATACCTATCACGTCAGCACGGAAGAAATCGCACGGTGAATCTAGAATATAGCTCTCATCCTGAATATATATCATATAAGAACTGGTTATTTAAGAAGAAAGGGTTGTTCGGCATGGACTTTATATTTGACGAACTTCCAAATCGACTAGTTCCCTTCGATTACGCTACATTTAAACAATCGAAAGAAAGATTTGTAGTCGTTGTAACAGACGTAAGAACCGGCCAACCCGTTTATTTAAATAAAGAAGATTACGAAGAGATGGAGATCTCAAATGTTTTACGTGCATCATCATCCATTCCTTTTATCGCACCAGTAGTCGAGCTTGCAGGAGGTCAGATGATGGATGGAGGGATTGCGGATCCTATACCTGTTCATAAAGCTTTGAAAGATGGCGTCCAAAAAGGAGTTGTTGTCCTGACTCAAAACGAGGGGTATCGCAAGAAAAAGCCTAAAATGACGTGGGTAACGAAAAGGTTCTATCCTGAATACACAGGTCTCGACGAAAGTTTACGCGGACGCTACATCAAGTATAATGAGACGCTTGATTTTATAGAAAAAGAAGAGAAACGCGGAAATTTATTCGTACTTCGTCCCATGGAGAAGATGATAGTAAAAAGAATAGAACGTGATCCGAAACGACTCGGAGTTCTGTACGAACAAGGAAGAGAAGATGCCCTGAACCAACTAGATAACTTAAGAAATTGGCTGGCAGATTAAAAAATCCACTCACAGTGGCATACACATAAAAACGAAGCTTGCGATAGAAGTCACGGAACAGACCTCTATCACAAGCTTTTTTTCATTTAATAGATCTTCTGAATAACTTGCTCAATATCCGGTTCTTTCATCTGAATATCAACCGGTTCGCCCCATTGTGTGACTTTTTGAAGTAATAGAGGTGAAGAGAGAAGAGAGCGATCATAATCTATAACTAACTTTTCATCTTCCCACGTCATTCTTTCAATTCCTTCTAATCGAATGTCAGTCGTGGTTGGTTTTACACGATACTGAATCTCCATAACGCTTGGCAATCCAATATTCTTACGCAAATCTTCCAGCGTGCCATCTAAAACAATTTGTCCGTGATTGATCACAATCACGCGGCTGCATAACAGTTCAATATCATCCATATCATGTGTGGTTAACAGGATGGTCTTCTTCTCGTTTTGGTTTAGTTCCTTTAAAAAGGCTCGTATACTTGTTTTGGCATTAACATCTAATCCAATCGTAGGTTCATCTAAGAAAAGGATGTCAGGGTTATGGATCATGGCTGCCGCAAGGTCCCCGCGCATACGTTGCCCTAGAGATAGTTTTCGGACAGGTGTATCCATAAACTTTCCAATCTGAAGCATATCATCATAAAGCTTTAAAAACTGGCGATATTTTTCGTCAGGTACTTTATACATTTCTTTTAAAATATCAAAAGAATCACGTAACGGGAGATCCCACCATAGTTGTGTACGTTGTCCAAATACAATGCCGATTTTTTTGGCAACTTCTTTTCTTTTTTTCTGTGGGCTTAATCCGCCCACTTTGATTTCACCGCTAGTTAGATGAAGAATGCCTGATAACATTTTAATCGTAGTGGATTTTCCAGCTCCGTTCGGCCCGATGTAACCTACGAATTCACCCTCTTCAACAGAAAAAGAAATATCATCTACAGCTTTTACCACATGATGCTTTGTAGAAAGAAGAGAAGCGAACGACCCGATAAAGCCTTTCTTTGTTTCATAAATCTTAAAGTGTTTATTTAATTGCTGAGCTTGAATCATATATAGCCCTCCTCAACTTCCTGTACTATGGTAATGACGGATGCCAAACTTCCAGAATCGTAACGCAACGAAAAGAAAAATAATAGAAACGAGTGGTGGTAATGCTAGATTCCAAAGGTCACCGCCTTTGTTTAATAGAAACAGAATAGGTGTGTAGTTCATGAATCCTACTGGAATAACGGTGAAAAAAATGATTTTTAACCATCCGGGATAGATGTTCATCGGATAGTTGGCTGCATTAAAAGGAGCATACAGAGTAAAGGTTTGAAAATCTTTGATCCTTTGTGTCCAAAAGGCAATGGTAGCCGTTATTAGACCAAGTGAAAAACAAATAAGTACTCCAGAAACGATGGTTACCGGTAAATAAATTAACAAAAGAAATAATTCAATGTTATTAAGTTTTAAGCCGATAATAGAAATAACAAGGATTATGATGCCTTGTATCGTTCCTCCTATTCGGGATAGGTCTAAGTTCTTTGTTAAAAGTAATGATAACGGAGAGACAGGTCGGATGAGAAGACTATCGAATTCACCTTCGACCATGTATCGTTCAAAATTATGTACCTCTACACAAAATACTCTGTACAGGGTTATAGCAACAGATGAAATTCCATAGAGCAGTCCCACTTCATAAAGATTCCAGCCTTTTACATCGTCAAAACGCTGCAGGATGGCTGCGAGCAGCACAAAGTCCACCGCCATGATCAAACCGTATGATAAGGAGGATACAAGAAAGTTCATCTTATACTGCATACGCGAGCGTAAACTTCCTGATAATAGTTTCAGATAAAGGTTCATTACTTATCCTCCTTGTATTTCTAACTTATGGCGAGCCTTCTCAGTTAGCCATAGATTGAAGCTTGTTAAAACCACGACCCAAATCAGCTGGATAAGAATAACCTCACTTGAAATTTTCTCTAGAAATATCATAACAGGATAATAGATGGCTCCTGCAAAAGGTAAATATGGTGTGATAGAAGATAGGGGAGCTGGAAGTAGATCGATAGGTACAAGTTGTCCTCCAAGTCCAACCAATAATGTGAAATTTACAAAATGCGCCCAGTCGATCTCCGTCGTCCAACACGCACTAATTCCTACTAGGAAGTGCAAGTTAATAGAAATGATCATGGCAAATAGAATAGAAATACATAAGAAAAAATAGGTTGGTAAGTGTTGAGGTATATAAAAGCCTACCGTTAAGGAAAAAACAAGCCCAATAGGAAGAGAGCGAAAGAACAAGTTATACAATAATCGTCCGACTTCTTGAGAGGTAACATAGAGAAAATAATTTGTTGGTCTTGCGAGTTCTAAAGAGATTGCACCATTTCTTACTCCGTTTTGAATATTGAGTCCTGCCGTTAAGAATCCGGATAACCAGAGGATACATTGTACAGCTGCTATGTAGTAGGTCATATCTAGGGCGCTGTAGGGGCTTTCATTCTCTTTTCCTTGCAGTACACCGACCCAAATGGCGATAAAAACAAATCCGAAGATTGCACTCGCTGCATTATTGATGAGATGCGCCACCTTGTATTGCATGTTACGCATAAAGCTCTTTTGTAAAAGAATCCAATAGACCATAAGTCCCCCTTTATGAAGTTTTCATTTTTTAGCGCAGAATTATAAAATAGCAAATTTTACAAAAGTTTGCAATTCTTTTTTTGGAGGTTAGTTAAATGTCATGTTCACAGTGTCGCCCAACAGGAGATTTTCCGGAAAGTGGTTTTGTTCATATTCGTACCGATCACCCCGTTCTTGTGGAAAGTTTGATGAATTTATTTAATGAGCACGGTTTGGAAGGCATTCATTCTGGAAATGTTGCATCAGCAAAATATAGCAATCTTATAGAACTGCAAGAATTCATGGAAAAGTCACTTGAAACATTTAACGAGATTGCTGTTGGATCGTATTATTGTTCCGTTACTTCGACATTGGAAGAAATGAGTGTTTTCACACCTTGGATTTCTTTTCAGCATTTTTACGAAAGAATGAAATATATCGATCTGTATGAAATTATTCAACAGCAGCTCTTCACTACACATTCTCAGCCCATTGTTTCATTACAGAGCGAAGAAATTTATGGATATGAATTCTTACTTCGTCCATTGTCAGATGGTATAGAATTTAAACCGTATGAACTTTTTCAGTTTGCTGAGCAAGCAGGTCTACAAGCGTTATTGGACGGAAATGCGAGGATGACTTCCATTCGTAACAGCTCTGGAGCCGTTCCACCAGGATTGAAGCGATTTATCAATTTCCTTCCATCATCCATCTATGATCCAAAGCATTGTCTAGCTACAACATTTAAAGCAGCTGCTGAGGCAGGAGTAGACCCGAACGATCTAGTCTTCGAAGTGGTGGAGACAGAAGAGATCGCAGACATCAATCATCTAAAAAGCATACTAACAGCTTATCAAGAGCAAGGAATGAAAGTGGCACTAGATGACTTGGGTGCGGGCCATTCAACACTTCCTGTATTAAAAGAGCTGAAGCCAGACTATGTGAAGATTGACCGTAAAATCATTTCTTTCTGTGATGAAGATTCTTCTAAAGAAGAAATGATTCAGCAAATCGTTGAAGTAGCAAGAGAAATAGGTGCAGTTGTACTAGCGGAGGGAATTGAGAGAAGAGAAGAAGCAGACATCGCGATTAGATGCGGAGTGGAGCTTGCTCAAGGCTACTATTTTGGCCGTCCTGTTTCAACAGAATCATTAGCTGCAGCAGTTCAATAAACATACGAAAACCTTATCAAAAAAAGATAAGGTTTTTTTAAACGAATTCCTTGGAATTGTGGCCAACTTCTAGTAATCTATAGGTAGATGCTTTTGTAATATAATTGTAAAATTAACGGGAATATTTCCAAAAGGAGCGGAATGATGGTAACGAAAGCGGATCCGGAAAAAAAGAGGAAAAAGTCGCAAGTGCCCTTTCGTTTAAATGTCTTGTTTTTGGTCGTCTTTTTTCTTTTCTCAGTCCTTATTTTAAGGTTAGGTGTTCTCCAAATCGTAAATGGAGAGGAAAAACGATTAGAGTCTGAAGCAGTTGAAGAAGTTATCGCAAGGAAAGAAGCGCCACGAGGAAAGCTGTTAGACAGCAACTTCCGTGAGGTGGTAGGGAATGAACCTTTCTTTTCTTTAACATATACAAAAACAGTAGATACAAAAGCAAAAGACACGATGCGGATAGCAGAATGGCTAGCTGATCGCCTTGGTGTTACAGAAGATCAGATTAAAAAGATCACAGTGCGCGATAAAAAGGATTATTTCATCGCGAAACAAGATGTGACCAAGATGATCGACGAGCGTCTTAACAAGAAGGAAAAAAAATTAAGCGACAAAGATCAATATATCGCACTAGTTAATAAGATTACAGAAGAAGAGATCAATAGTCTATCGGACAAAGATATTAAGATTCTTGCTTATAAACGCGCAATGGATACAGGTTATGCGTATTCAGCACAACGAATCAAAACGAACTTGAACAACGAAGAAGTTTCAGTTATCTCAGAGAACCTAGGTGACCTTCCTGGGGTTGATATTATGGCAGATTCAAAAAGAATCTATCCGTTTGGTGGTTCTACCATTTTTGGACAAGTTAAACAGATTCCGAAATCTAAGACAGATTACTTTATGAGCATGGGATATGATCGAAGCGATCAAGTGGGAATCAGTGGTCTAGAAGATCAATATGAGAATGTTTTAAGAGGGACAAAAGAAAAATCGGTCTACCTTACAAATCCTAAAACTGGTGCAACGATCGGTGAACCAAAAACGATTCCTGGTCAGCGTGGAAAAGATATCGTATTAACTCTAGATATGGAACTACAATTCCAATTAGAGAAGATTCTCGAGGAAGAAATATTGCGAGCTAAGCCACTAGGTGGAAATGATCTTCTAGACTCAGCTTATATCGTTATGATGAATCCTAAGACTGGTGAAATAAAAGGGATCGCAGGGAAAAAGTACGAAAATGGAGAATTTCGTAACGATGCTTACGGAGCCTTATTTGATGCTTATGAAATGGGGTCAACCGTAAAAGGCGCAACCGTATTGACTGGTCTTCAACAAGGACTGATTCATATGGGTGAAGTTATTGTAGATAAACCCTTCACAAAGAATAAAATGAATAAGTCTTCATGGAGAACCATGGGTCCAATAACAGACTTACAAGCTTTAATGATGTCTTCTAACGTTTATATGTTTAATATCATGGACCGCATGATTGGGCCAGAACATTGGACACAAACATACGCTAAAGCTCGTTATTCCTTTAATCAATATGGTTTAGGTGTAAAAACAGGAATTGACTTTCCAAACGAAGCTGTTGGATATGAAGGGAAACCTCCTGAAGGAGAATCAGGTACGCTATATGACTTAGGTATCGGTCAGTTTGATACGTATACAACAATGCAACTGGTTCAATATGTATCTACCATTGCAAATGATGGATATAGAGTTAAGCCGCATCTTGTACGTGAAATTAGAGAACCAGCAACAGATGCAGAAGGTCATGGGAAACTTCTAAAACGCTTTGAACCGGAAATTTTAAACAAGATTGATGTAGAACAGAAATATATTGAACGCGTTCAAGATGGGTTCTGGCAAGTTATGCACGGAGCTAGAGGTACAGCTAAAGGTTATTTCGATGACCCTGCAAAATACCATAATCCAGCAGGGAAAACCGGAACTGCTCAGCGTATCATCAGACACCCTCGTACGGGGAACATTGTAGAAAAACATAATCTTACACTTGTAGGATATGCGCCATTCGAAAATCCTGAGATCGCTTTTGCTGTAGTGGTTCCAGAAGGTACACCACAGAATGGTAACCAAAAAATCAATAAATACATTGGCCAGCGTGCACTCGAAGCTTATTGGAACTTAAAAGAAAAATACGGTGAAAATGCATCGGCGGTTAACGGGAATTTAGAAAAAGACAATGAAGAGGACTCAGCAGAATGATGCTGAGTTTTTCTTTTTAGTCGTTTTGAACTTTTAAAAGTCTCTTTTCTAAAAGATTATTGCATTTAAATCTTTTTTATTTACGTCTATGACAGTTGATTGGAGCGTAAGGTGCGAGACTCCTGCGGGACAGGTGGGCAGGTGAGACACTTAAAAGTGAAACGTCCAAATGTGGCTCACCGCCTGCCCCGCGGAAAGCGAGCAACCTGGAGCGGAAATCAATCACTTTCAAGAACAATAAGATTTAACCAAAAGAAAAAAACCGGCACATGGCCGGCTTTCTCCCTTCACACTATTCATTATTAGCAGAAGCAAGCTGCCCCAACAATAATCAATAGAATAAATAACACTACTACCAATGCGAAAGAATTGCCATAAGAATAACCCATCGATTTTTCCTCCTTTAATTCTTGCAATTGTTAATTCCATATATCCTATGCCTGTTTTCATAATTGAAGTGGGCATGAGCCCAAATTCCTTTAAAATAGGCTTTAAATGTATGTTTGACCATGAAAGTGTCAACGATTTGTAAAGACAGGATACTTGTGAAGAACATATATTCTTTGTTTTAATGAAAGTAGAAAGAAAATACGTGACAGGGAGTCAGCATATGAAAAAATTACTTTTACCTTTAATACTATTGGTTACGATTGTATTCCAACTGCCATTAACGGCGTCTGCTCATTCTAAACTTGAAACTTCAACACCTGCTGAAGGTGAGAAGGTTACAACAGATCTTGAAGCAGTGGTGTTAACATTTTCTACGAAGATTGAGTCGTTAAGTACGATGACGTTAAAAAATGGTGAGAAAGAGATTCCTCTTCAAATTAGTGTTGAAGATGATCAAATGACTGGAGCGATTACCAATCCGCTTGAAAACGGAAACTATACAGTTGCTTATAAAATTATTGGTGCCGATAGTCATGTGATTGAGGGGAACTACTCGTTCTCAGTAGATCGTCCAAAACAAGAAGAAGCAACAGAAGAGGATACACCAAGTAATGATACACAAGAAAAACAAGAAGATAAAAGTGAAAAGGCATTAACTGATCAAGAAAAGAAAGAAAAACCTAATAATCCAACTTATTTTGCTCCGCTAACCATTGGTTTAGTGATTGTGATCGCTATCGTGTCATTCTTCGCGTTCAGAAGAAAGCGTTAAAGGAAAAGCCTCGAATATATCGGGGCTTTTTTTCGTACTATAGGAAAGGTAATAAAGTGAACTATTTATTTTGTTTTTAGTAAAGATTATGAGCAAATAGATAGTTTTTTCTAACTATTCTGTTATATGATGTATATTGTCTTTTCATTTTTAGAAGGGGGAAGGTGATGGGGTTGGATACATTTAAGAGATTAAAAGATTTTTATTGGCCGTATAAAAAATACTTTTACTGGTCGATCTTGACTTTGATTCTAGTGTCTGGAATCACAGTCGTTTATCCGATGGTCTTACAATATACCATCGATGAAATCATTATTAAAGGGGAATATTCAACCGTACCATATGTTGCGATAGGATTTATTTTGCTGATGATAATAAAAGGTGCAGCTACATACACTCATCAGTTTTATGGAGACCTTTTCGGTATTCGGTCTGTTTATGAACTTCGTGAATCTCTATACGAAAAGCTGCAGTTTCTGCCATTTGATTATTATGACAATGCAAAAACTGGAGATTTAATGTCGAGATTAACAGCAGATGTTGAAGGTTTTCGTTTTTTTCTTTCTTTCGGATTCTCACAGCTTATTAATTTTGTACTAATCATAGGTTTTAGTCTCTCCGTCATGTTCTTCTACTCGATACCGTTAGCACTCATCACATTGTGTATGATGCCTTTCCTCGCAATTGTCGTTTACAAGTTTGATAAAGAAGTTCATCCTGCTTTTCGTGGAATTCGTAAATCTATGGCGAATCTCAATACGAAGGTTCAAGAGAATATTAGCGGAATTAATACAGTTAAATCGCTATCACGTGAAGATTTTGAGATTAATAAGTTTGATACGTCTAATGAAGATTATAAGTCTCAGTACTTAAACACGTCTCATATTTGGGCTAAGTACTTCCCCGTTATGGAATTGATCGGAAATCTATCGGTCGTTTTACTGCTCGCATATGGTGGTTATCTTGTTATCCAAGGAAACCTGTCAGCTGGAGAGCTCGTGGCGTTCTTTAGTCTTGTCTGGTATATCATGGGACCCATTATGAATCTAGGGTTTATCATGAACACGTTCTCACAATCAAAAGCATCAGGTGAACGTCTGTTAGAAGTGTTAGACGAACCTCTTGAGATGGAAGGGAAAGATCGCGAACTTGAAATGGTTCGCTTTCACGGAGAAGTGACGTTCGAAAATGTTACACATCGCTATAAGAACGAGAAAAAGGAAGCACTCAATGATATTTCCTTTACAGCAAAACCAGGTCAGACGATTGGATTGATCGGTGCCACGGGTTCTGGAAAAACATCCATTACTCAACTTCTGTCGAGGTTTTACAACCCAGAATCAGGAACGATCGCAATAGATGGCAAACCACTTGAAGACTACTCATTACGAACGATTCGGAAAAATATTGGTACCGTTCTTCAGGAATCGTTCTTGTTTTCGTCCACGATAAAAGATAACATCTCATATGGAAATCCGTATGCAGAAATGGATGATATCATTGATGCAGCGAAAAGGGCTCAAGCTCATGACTTTATCATGGAGCTTCCTGATGGTTACGATACGATATTAGGAGAAAGAGGACTAGGGCTATCTGGAGGCCAAAAGCAAAGAATCTCAATAGCTAGAGCGATCCTTATCGATCCAACAATCTTAATACTTGATGATGCGACGAGTGCTGTAGATATGGAAACAGAGTTTAGAATTCAGAAGGCATTAAAAGAAGTGATGAATGACCGAACGACATTTATTATTGCGCACCGTATCTCTTCTTTAAAACATGCTGATGAGATTCTTGTTCTCTCAAATGGGAAAGTGATCGAACGTGGTACACATGAAGAACTGATACATGAAGAATCTGGAGCGTACCGCAAAATTTATGATATTCAATATCAAGACAAAGATAAAGTCTTTCAAATGAACGGGCAGGGGGTGTAAGGAAGATGCAGCATTCAAAGGAATCACAGACGAAGAGATCGCCTCGTTTTAAATATTCTTCTGAACAAGTGATCGATAAGCCGTTCAACTGGGGTCAGATTATTCGATTGTTTCAATACATGAAGCCATATAGCAAGAACTTGTTGCCAAAAGCGATTATCGCCATGATGGTATCGACTGCAGTAAGACTTGTAGTTCCAATTTTTATAGGTGTTCTAACGTTTGATCATGCGATTAAGAACAAAGATACGAACCTTCTCGTTACATTAATCGTTGCGATTGCTGGGCTCTATCTATTATCTTGGGGAGCTAACACATTACGGATCAAATGGATGAATTATCTTGGACAATATGTGATCTACGACATACGTCAGCATCTGTTCAAGCATATACAGCGTCTGTCACATCGCTTTTTCGATCAGCGATCTGCGGGCTCTATTCTTGTTCGCATCATTAACGACGTGAACTCGTTACAAGATTTGTTCACGAACGGTGTTATCAACGTATTGATGGATATCATCCTCCTGTTTGGTATCATCGTCATCATGTTCATCTACAGCCCAGAGCTAACACTAGCGATCATGGTGATCTTGCCGCTGATGTTCTTCATCTCAACAAGTCTTCGAAAAAAGATCAGACGCTCTTGGCAAGTGGTACGTATTAAACAAGCTAAGCTTAACTCACATCTGAATGAAAGTATTCAAGGGATACGAGTGACTAAATCGTACACGCAAGAAAAAGAAAACATGGACTTCTTTAATGGTGTGAACAATGAAACGTATGATAGCTGGAAAACAGCGACTCAACAGAACGCATTGTTCAGACCGTTTGTTGAAATGTCCAATGCGATTGGAACAGTCATTCTATTGTGGTTTGGTTCTTACTTGATACAAGGTGAAGCACTTGAAATAGGAGTGTTTGTTACATTTGCTTTTTATCTTGGTATGTTTTGGGAGCCGATCTCTCGACTGGGTCAAGTTTACAATCAGCTTCTAGTAGGGATGGCTTCATCTGAAAGGATCTTTGAATTTTTAGATGAAAAACCGAATGTTCATGAAAAAGAAAATGCTTATTCGTTTTCAAAAATTAAAGGCGAAATTCAGTTCAAGGATGTTGAGTTCTCGTATAATGCAGATCGAAAAGCGCTAAATGGCATTGATCTAACGATTCAAGGTGGTCAGACCGTCGCATTGGTCGGCCATACAGGGTCAGGTAAGACGACGATCGCGAACTTAGTCAGCCGATTTTATGATCCGACAGCGGGTACGGTACAGATTGATGGAAAAGATTTAAAAGACGTCAATCTAGCGAGTCTTCGTGAAAAAGTAAGTGTCGTTCTTCAAGATACTTTTATCTTTTCAGGAACGATCAAAGAGAATATTCGCTTTGGAAGACCTGGTGCTTCCGACGAAGATGTTAAGAAAGCAGCAAAAGCAGTCGGAGCACATGCATTCATTGAGAGACTGTCTAATGGCTATGAAACAGAAGTAGAGGAAAGAGGAAATGTTTTATCGGTCGGTGAAAGACAGCTTCTTTCTTTCGCAAGAGCACTGCTTGCAGATCCTGATATTTTGATTCTGGATGAAGCAACGGCAAGTATCGATACCGAATCTGAACAAAAGATACAACAAGCCTTAAAGACGCTTTTAAATGGAAGAACAGCGATTATCATTGCACATCGTCTTTCTACGATCAGAGAAGCAGATAATATCGTTGTTCTCGATCACGGTGAGATTATGGAGCAAGGAAGTCATGCGGAGCTTATGCATGCTGAAGGCATTTATTATCACTTAGTCGTCTCTCAGTTTAAGATGCTTGATGCGATATAAAAAAAACGCCTGGGAAATTTTTTTCCCTAGGCGTTTTTGTTTTATTGTAATGCTTTTGAAAGTGTGTCAATGTTTTGGTTCATGATAGATAGGTAATCTCGGTCTTTTTTAATGTCGTCTTTCGTTAATGTCTCTAAGTTATGAAGAGTCAATGTTTCCGCTCCGACTTCTTTTTTGATCATTGCAGCTACTTTGTTATTTACGTTCTCTTCAAATAAAATATAGCTAGTCTTTTCTTTTTTTGCGTATTCAATAATCTTCTCGATCTGATGTTGACTAGGCTCATGTGATGGTGAGAGACCGCTGATCGCAATTTGTTCAAGGCCGTAGCGTTCTGCCCAATATCCGTATGCAGCATGAGATACGATGAACGAATTCTTTGGTGCGTTTTCAACTTTTGTTTTAAACGAAGAATCTATTTCATTTAGATCGGCTATGAGTGCTTCATGGTTCTTTTTAAAGTCCTCTTTAGCATCAGGGTTTAATTTTACAAGTCCGTTATAAATGTTATCTGCAATCTGCTGTGCGAGAACAGGATCAAGCCAAATATGAGGATCTAGTGAACCGTGATCATGATGTTCTTCTTCCTCATGAGCGTGATTTTCTTCTTCTTCATGAGCGTGTTCTTCCTCTTCATTAGCATGATCTTCACCTTCATGCTCTGCAGATTCGTGATAGGATATTCCTTTGGCACCGTCGATAATCGGCATGTTTTCTTCTTTTAATGTATCTGCAACAGAAGATGAGAATTCATCAGATTCAAGTTTGTTGTAAACGAAAGCATCACCTTCAGTTATTTCAACCATCTTTTTGGTAGATGGTTCATACGTGTGTGCATCAGCACCAGGAGGTATAATAGAAGATACGTCTACATGTTTGCCTCCAATTCTTTCAGTGAAATATTCTAAAGGATACATGGTCGTGTAGATCTGCAAAGTTCCTTCTTTTTTATCAGATGTGCTATTATTACCGCATGCTGCTGATAGAATCAGCAATATCGTTACGCTTAGTAAGCTTATTATTCGCATTTAGCTTTCTCTCCTTTCAAACAATCCTTACTCATTATAAACGTAATGATTACGATTTGTAAAATATTATTTCTTGGATTTGAAGATTTTTTACTAGATGAGAAATATATAGTCTAAAACGATTGTCTAAAGGGTAGTGATTTAACAAGCAGATAGGAGTCCTTTTTGGTATAATAAAGTGATGTTTTTTATCTAAGCGTTTAAAATAAGCGTGAATCAGGCTTAAAAAGGAGAGCGCGTACTAACATGAATATTGCTTTTTATTTGTTGCCTAAAGATGAAGTGAAGTATTTGAACCCAGAAGCAACGATGAGACAGGCACTTGAAAAGTTATCCTACCACAAGTACACCTCTGTGCCTCTCGTCTCAGAAGAAGGTCGTTACATAGGAACGTTAACGGAAGGCGATCTGTTATGGAAACTTAGAGAAGCCTTTGACAAAGGGTATGATGATGTATTAAAGACGAAGTTAGTGAATGTACCTCAGCGGATAAATAATATCTCTGTTTCCATAAACTCTAACATGGAAGATCTTATTACTTTGTCTACCGACCAAAATTTTATACCCGTTACAGATGATGACGGCCATTTTATTGGAATTATTAGAAGACGGGACATTATCAAGTATTGTGCAAATTTAATCTGGAATAAGGAAGTTACGAAAGATTAAGGCTGAATGTCTTAATCTTTTTGTACATATAGGAGGATTTTTTTACGTGAAAATACTTGCAGTCGCGTTTGGAGGAATAGTTGGAGCACTGCTGCGTTTTTGGTGCGGTCTGTTTCTTTTCAACCCACAGGCATCTTTTCCGTTTCCTACTTTTTTTGTTAACGTAATCGGCAGTTTTATTCTAGGCTGGTTCGTTGTTTTTGGTGTGAATCGAATAAAGAACAACAACTTAATAATTGCCCTACAGACTGGTGTAATCGGTTCTTTTACAACATTCTCTACATTTAACACAGAAATATTATTACTTGTTGAGGATCAGCTGTATACAATGGCATTTTTATATTTTTCTGCAAGTGCTGTTACAGGTGTTATCGCTATCTACTTGGGAATGAAGGTAGGTTCTATTTACTATGGCAAAGCAGGTGCAGAACAATGATAGCACAAACAATAGCAGTAGCAGCTGGTGGAGCAGTAGGTGCGGTTGTTCGTTTTTTAATTAGTCAACGGATAAATAGAGGTTTCCCATGGGGAACTTTGGCTGTTAACGTCGCTGGATCGCTTCTGTTAGGGTGGTATGTGGCAGATGAAGGAGACAGTTTATTGAGTTCACTGTATGCGACTGGTTTTTTGGGTGCTCTCACCACTTTTTCCACCTTGCAATTTGAAGCTGTTACCATATTAAAGAGCAATGCTAAAAGAGGTCTAACGTATTTATTCCTTACATATATATTAGGACTACTAGCAGCTTGGACAGGCTTTGTTATTGGAATTAAATGAAAAGATTTTCAAATGGCTGTTTTAAAAGGTTATTTGTATATTGATGCATCGTGTGCGCTTCTTTTGCAAGTTGACTGAAGCGGCAGGTTGCCGACTCCTATGGGAAGAACGGTCTGTCCGAAAAGTGGAAGTGGCTCGTTCAGCTCCGACAAGCAAAAGTTGAATGGGCTAGGAAGGCGAACTTTGCCTTCTTGACCGTTTGACTTTTGACCTCGAGGGGCTAGCCACTGCAACAAGACAGGTGGAGACTCCTAATGGCGCGTAGCGGCAGGAGGCTTACCGTACGCCCCATGGAAAGCGAGCAACCGGGAGCGGAAGTCAACTACTTTCATCGATCTGCATCGAATACAAAAACAGCCAATGAAAACATTAAAGGAGACATAATGAAAGATTTAGTGATTTCTCTATTAGAATGGATTATGAGTTTAGGACACTTAGGGATCGCGCTTGGTTTAATGGTTGAAGTGATCCCGAGTGAGCTGGTGTTATCTTATGGAGGATATATGGTGTCTCAGGGACACTTGAACTTCACGTTGAGTGTGATTGCCGGGACAATCGGAGGAACACTAGCACAGCTTTTCTTGTATTGGATGGGCTATTACGGTGGCCGTCCGTTTCTTGAGAAATATGGAAAGTATGTACTAATCTCTAATAAACAGATCGACTTGTCGGAGAGATGGTTCAATAAATATGGAACAGGCGTCATCTTTTTTGCACGATTTATTCCGGTTGTAAGACATGCGATCAGCATTCCAGCAGGGATCGCAAAAATGTCATTCGCAAAGTTTACATTGTTTACAACCTTAGCTGTTATTCCATGGTCCATTTTCTTTATTGAATTAGGCAGCCGTCTTGGCTCCAATTGGGAAGATATTAAAACAATCGCTGCTCCTTACACACGCGGTATTATGATAATAGCAGTAGTTGTCATCTTTTTGTTCATTCTATATAAAGTGAAGAAGAAATAGTCATTGCTATTATACTGTTTTACACGGAACAGCCTGGTATTTATGTACCGGGCTTTTTTATTATTCTTCAAATGACGTATAGACAAATTCTAACGAGAGTTGTACACAACATATATATGGCTACCGCAATATAAAACGAAAGGAGAGGAATTGAGATGGATACATTTATTAAGAGTTATCATGAAACATACAATGCAGCTAAAGTTAATGAGTTGCTTCTGCGCATTAAAGAACACCAAGGGAAAGAAAATATAGCTGCGAAAGTGACTGAAGCGATGGAAATCTGTGGATTCACTCCTGGAGACATTGAGCAAGTGCTGAAACAACTGCGAGGAGGGGACAGACCCTAGACAATTACACTTACACGAATTTTGTACATCTACAGTGGACACTATTGATGTACTAATACATCTCCCTTGTAAGTGGAATGGGAACTTAAGCCCTTTCTTAGACGATGACCTCACATCTGCGTTATACTTCTTGTAAGAGGTGATGGTTATGGATATAACATTAAGCGCAAGGAAGTATATAGAAGAAGTGCTTGAAATGAACAACGCCAATGGAATAAGAGTTTACTTCTCAGGAATGGGCTGAGGAGGTCCTAAGCTTGGCCTGGCTCTGGATGAGCCGGAAAACTCTGATATTATCGAAGAAATCAACGGTATTCGTGTAGCGTTTGACCCAAGGATCAAAGAACAGACTTCTGCATTAAAATTAGACTTTGAAGATTCTAAATATGGATCAGGTCTCGTGATGCTTGGACAGGACGATTGCTGTTAACAAACCAAACCGCTGATGACTTTATAAAACTCATCAGCGGTTTTTATTATTGTTTAGATTTTCTAAATCCCGAATCCATCGCTTCTTTTTCGGTGCAAAACCATTTTTCGGGCTTTGTCACTTTATAATAGCGTCCACTCTCCAGATGATAAATTTTACCTCCAGAAGAGCTGATGTTACCTTTTATCGTACAATCTTCATTTTTGGCTTGGTCTTCAGGTTTATCTTCATCATTATCTGATACATAACCATCTTCTTGAACATAGTTCTCTAAGCTCCAAATACCGACACCCTCTTTTTGGGCTTGTTTTTGTATACTTTCGTACTGATCTACATACTTCGTATTCGGCTCGAACACATAGGCTACACGTGCTAATCCTTTCTTTAGCAGGCTTTCCTGAACGCTTTTCCCATCTGCATAGACATAAGCGAGAAGACGACCGTACTTATCTCGTTCTCCAATACCAAGCTCTAACTGAACATCAGCGTCTTTTAACATATCTCCTGCGTGTTTACTAGCTTCTTTGCTAAAGGGCTGTATCGGTTTAGAAGGATGAACACTTTCTGGTGTATCCACGAGCAGAAAACGAACGGTTTCTAACTTACCATCAACTCGAACTTTGATCGTATCTCCGTCAACAACCTTTTCAACCTTTACAGGAATTCGTTGTTCATCGTTAGAAGTCAAATAACTACAGCCAGACATAAGGAACACGATACTAATAATAGAGATTAACAATTTCTTTAACATGGAAACATCCTTCATATTTAATTTATTGCATATGCTTTACCATTTACTATTATAATAAATGATAGATCGTAGAGATTATAGATTACCATACATAATTACTTTGAAACGTAAGAAAGGGGATTGGCATGAAAAAGATACATAAAAATTTCAGTATTTGCGTAGCTATCGTTCTTATGCTTGTGGCTGCTGGATGTGGAAATGATTCAAAAATAAAAGAGGCAAAGCTAGAAAATCAAAACGGTGAACCTGTAGTTGTTTTTCCATCTGACAAACCGTCACTCATTTTTTTATTTACAACAGCTGGCTGAGGTCTCTGCCAAAAGCAGCTGGTTCAGCTGAATGGAAATATAGGTAAATTTAAAGATATGGATGTAAATATCTATGCGGTAAGCTCTGATACGGTTGAGCATCTGTCTTTCCTTCACAAAGAGATGAAACCTGCTTTTCCGTTTTTATCTGATCCGGAATTTAAGCTCATTGACCATTTGGATATGAAAGGGGACAGTGTAGCTAAACGTGGTTACGCACTGATCGACAAGGAAGGAAAGGTTATCGTTACTAAGGTGAACGACCATTGGGGAGAAGAGATCGATCAAACGTCTAAACAGATTCATAAAGAATATAAGAAGTTAGAGAAATAGTCCGACAACCAACGGACTATTTTTTTCGGGATTCGTTATCTGTCACAGTTTCTCCATACTAGTTGTTATAAAATGGGGTTATAATGAAAGTAGAAAGACTCTAGGAGGGATTTTCCATGCTAAAAAAATCTTTATGGCTTGCAGCGATCGCAGTTCTAGCTATTGGAATATTGGCAGCTTGCGGTGGAGGAAAAGACAAAGAAAAAAGCACAAAGAATGCGGAAGAAACGATTACAATTGAAGCTAGTAATTTTAAATTTGATAAAAAAGAGTATGAAATTCCAGCAAATAAAGATGTAGCTCTTAAACTTGAAAACGTTGATGGCAACCACGCGGTCATGATCGAGGGAGAAGACGTGAACGTAACAGGTGGTTCTTCTGATGTTGTAAATTTAAAGCCCGGTGAATATACTCTTCGATGCAGCGTTCCTTGTGGAAACGGTCATGCGGATATGGTATCAAAACTTGTTGTAAAATAAATAATGGGCCTCTAGCTAAATGCTAGAGGCTTTAATTATAACTTTTTAATCTGTACAAGCTCCTTATTGTAAGGAACTTCATTTCCTGTAGAAGCCCATAGATTACCTAATAATCTTGGCATCATCTGGTCTGATGGAACCGATCCTTTGTGATGTAGAAAATGTTCAAAATACAAAAGATAGAGCCAAGAAGACGTAGGAAGAAGAATGTTTTGAGCAAATTCATCACTTTCCGTAATAGTTGCAAAAGAATGAGATTCCCAACCTGAAATAAATCGGGTGCGTTTACCGTTCAGCTTAGATTCTATGTAATGAAGAGAGTGTGCAACTTGCGGATCGTCATCTCCATCAGCATGTGCTAGTCTGGATTGAAATTCTAATGAAACGGAATCCATGTCATCTACTTCAGCTATGACATGACACAATGCTTTATCATAATGAGCGTGTAACGGAGTCCAATTATTTCGTTGCAGCAACTCTACAAAAGGTAGTTGTTCCATAGGAATATCCGTATAAGGTGGTGCAAAGAGCTGTCTGCCATATTTGATCTCATGAAGCGTTTTTCTTTCAAAAGAAGCACACACATACCACGTATCTTTTTCGTCCTTAATTAAACGTTCACCAGATTCCAAGGCATATGCGGTATACAACCCTTTTTTTGAGATTTCATAAGAGGGCAATTCCTCCTCGTGCAATTCACTCAATATATCATCATCAGGCTGTTCGATCGCAGCCATTACAAAAGTTGTAATCCGCATGGTTATCATATTCCTTTAGTTTTTTATTTTCTTAAAGGTATCTTTTAAATCTGTGAACCCTTCTTTAACAGCTGAAAAACTATTTTTCTTTTGGTAAATGTCATATCTTAAGTAATCTTTCTTCTCTTGAAGAAGTTGCTGCTGCGTTTTTACATCATTCATCCGAGCGGTAATGCTGTCTCCAGTGCTCTTCATTTGTTGAACGGTACCCATTGATTCCTTCATGGCCTTAATTCCTGGAATTAAAATAAATAGAGCTGCAGCTGCGCATACAGCTAAGAAAATCCATAACCACATCAATACAATCGCCTCCAATCAATCTATCTATACTAAATTACCCGTAATTGATCAAGAAAAAACAAAAAATCGAGGACAGAAAGCCTCGATTTTATCGCTTTGGACATGTAGAACAGCAAGTCCCGTTATCTGTTTTGTAATAAAGGCAGCAAGTCTTACGGGTCTTAGTAGGTCCGCAGCCAATCGGAGCTGCAAAACGATGGAATGGGTTTTTCGTTAACCCAAAATGAAAAGCATGTGCTTCCATAAAGAATGCATAATCTTCTTGGATTCTTTGCTTAACTTCTGCTGGATGCTCTTCCGTTAACCACGTTTCATATATCCAGCGTATGTAAATCCAAGCGTTCTCCCAAAGAGTTGCTTTAGAGATGCGTGCAGTGCTCGCAATATGATTCAACATGACAGACATGTTTTCTTTAAAAAGTGTTTCAATGACAGAAGAGCGCCAATCTGCTCTGTTTTCGTCGGCAATGCGAGCAGACGCATCTTTCAGTGTGAATGATGGAAGCCACATGCTATCGGAGTTGTGATCGATAAGATATACATTTTTTATGTTCATATCGAATGACTTATTAAGAATAGTCATTCCATATAAACAGGAAGTTAAACTACAATACGCATAGCGTTTGAAGAATAGAGACGCCGTTACAGGGCGTTTGTTCGAACCGATACGCGGTCCTGTTTGATCCAAAAATTGAAGCAGATAATCAGAGCTCAACAGCTGTTCGGCAGAAACGACAACTTCATTCTCATATGGTGCTTGAAAAGAGAAGCGATAGTTCGAACTGATATGATTTTTTTCTTCTGCTGTCCAACCGTTTGACTTAGGCGTACTGAGGAGTATTGACATGTCGAACGACTCGCCCCTTTCCATATGGAATACACATTGGTGTGCCGAAAACTGGATCAGGAATCACGGTACTCGACATCTGGAATACTTCTTCCACTAATTGTTCGTTCATAATTTCTTCAGGTGCACCTTCTGCATAGACGGTTTTATCTTGAATCGCAACAATATGATGAGCATAACGGCAAGCAAGATTCAAATCATGAAGCACCATAACTATTGTTCGCTTTTCTTTTTCATTTAACTCAAATAGGAGATCGAGAATCTCAATTTGATGTGTCATGTCTAAGTACGTAGTAGGTTCATCCAATAGAATCGTCTCTGTTCCTTGAGCCAGTGTCATAGCGATCCAAGCACGCTGACGCTGACCACCTGAAAGTGAATCAACAGGTGTTTCCATATAGGGAATAAGATTTGTCGCACGAAGCGCATTCATTACGGCCTTTTCGTCTTCTTGTGACCATTGCTGCAGCCATGATTGATAAGGAAAGCGGCCTTGCTTAACAAGTTGTAGAACAGTTAATCCTTCTGGAGCAATTGGTCCTTGTGGCAAGATTGCCAATTCTTTTGCTACTTGTTTTGTAGACCGTTTCGCTACATCTTTACCATTTAGCAAAACATGGCCACCTTTAGGAGTTAATAGTCTTGCCATAGAACGTAACAGGGTGGATTTACCACAACCATTGCTTCCGATCAAGACGGTGATCTTACCTTTAGGGATCTGCAGGTTCAACTCGTCGATAATCGGTTCTTTTCCATAAGCTAATGTTAGGTTAGAGGTTGTTATTACAGCCATCTGTCATCCACTCCTGTTATTGGTTTTTAAATAAAAGATAGATAAAGTACGGAGCACCGATCGCCGCTGTAAAAACACCGGCCGGTACTTCTAAAGGTGAGAATAAGGTACGTCCGGCAAGGTCTGCCAATACGACCATGATACCCCCGATCAAAGCCGAAGCTGGAAACAAGCCGCCGAACGATGATCCTGAAATTCTTCTAGCGATATGTGGTCCGATAAGACCAACAAACCCCATCGCACCTGCAAACGCTACTGCTGAACCTGCAAGAGCTGTACAGACCATTAAAAGTAAGAAACGTTCACGATGAACTGAGATTCCTGCTCCTTTTGTAAGGTCATCACCAAATCCTTGAATGTTCAAACGGCGGACGAGAAGTACTAAGATCGGAATCAATCCAATAAACCACGGCAGCAATGCTTTTACTTCATTCCAAGAAGTACCGTACACGGTTCCAGTAAGCCATATAGTGGCCTGACTCGCTCTATAGATTGGTCCCATGAGCATCATGAGCGTTGTTAGAGCCTGTAATAAAGCCATAAGCCCGATTCCTATTAATATGAGACGAATTGGTGTAACCCCGTCTTTCCAAGCTAATACATAAATTAAGAAAGCAACGATAGTAGCGCCACCAAAAGCAAACAGTGGTAAATAATTAATACTCAATAAAAGGTTGTTTGAGTCATCACTGAACATAGTTAGAAAGGCAACTGCAGCAAAACCTGCACCACCTGTTATTCCGATCATATCGGGAGAGGCTAAAGGGTTACGGATAATGCCTTGCAAGATGGCACCCGAAAGAGCGAGTGAGGCTCCTGCAATAAAAGCGACTAATACCCTTGGCAGCCTAAATTCAGTAATGATGAGCTGGTTAATATCTAGCCCTGTTCCGATTAATGCATTGAACACATCCCACGGTGCAATATACATATCACCGACACCGATACTTAATAGCATGGCAGCTATTGCTCCTAGTGTTAGGGCAATGATACTAACAGTCGTTTTTTTATCAATTAAAAAAGAAAATGATTTACGCTGTAAGACCCAGTACTTTCTCATTTTTGAAAAATTCCTTTTCGAACAATATATATGAAGAATGGTGTTCCGATCAGAGCTGTTACAACTCCAACAGGTGCTTCTTCAGGCATGATGATATAACGTGCGCCGATATCTGCAACGACGAGCATAATGCCACCGATAATAGCAGAGTATGGCACGATCCAGCGGTGATCATTTCCTACCAGATACCTAGCAAAATGAGGAACAACAATTCCTATGAAACTGATGGGGCCAGCAATGGCAACTGATCCTCCAGCTAGTATGATAACCATGAGAGCTGCAGCTAGTTTAAAAACAACTGTTTTTTGTCCTAAACTGATGGCAACATCTTCACCAAGCGCAAAGGCGTTTAACTGCCTTGATAATAAGAGGGAAATCACCCAAGCGATAACAAGTGCAGGTAAGACTGCGACTAGCATAGAAAGTTTTCTTCCTTCTACTGAACCGGCTAACCAGAATAGAACTTCATCTAGCGCTTTTTCATTGGTGACGAGCATTCCTTGCGTGAGAGATGCAAAAAGAGCGGCCATAACAGCTCCAGCAAGTGTCAATTTAACAGGTGTAAGTCCACCCTGGCCAGCAGATCCTAATGCATAAGCCAAACCTGCAGCAACTGCAGCTCCTAAGAAACCGATCCACATAAATTGCTGTATGGATGAGATTCCGAGAAAAGTAACACCAAAAACAATAAAAAATCCAGCACCGGCATTTACACCAAAGATATCCGGAGATGCAATTGGATTTCGAGTGAGCGCTTGCATGAGAACGCCGGCGATCCCTAAAGAGATTCCAACAGCGATACCTACAAGTGAACGCGGGACTCGAGATAGTTGAATAATTAAATGTTCGTTTGAGCCGTTAAAAGCCGTATACGCTTCAATAGCTTGTTTTAGTGAAGTGTTTGTATAACCCAGCACAACACTTAAGACCATTATAATGAGCGCGATTATTATGCCAATGATAAGCCCGGCTGTCTTCAATTTATTTCCGTATAATATTCCGTTCATCAGAGCCTCTTTTATTAATGAAAGTTATTCTCATTTATCAGTTTAAAAGTAAAGTAGGTTTCTGTCAATGACTTTGAAAATCATTATCATTTAGTTGTTGACAACGTATTCATAACATATTATGATACGAATTGTAATTGATTCTCATTATCATTTACATTATAAAAAGGGGAGAGAAAATAGAATGAAAAAAATTACATACAAATGGCTTGCGTTCGCAGCGGTGTTAACGTTAATGCTTGCATTGGCAGCATGCGGCGGGAAAGATAAAGAAAAAGAAGAAAAATCAGAAGGTTCTTCTGCCTCCTATAAAGTAGAACATGCGATGGGGACAACAGAAGTTAAGGAAAACAAGAGAGTAGTTGTTCTAACAAACGAAGGTACTGAAGCCGTGCTAGCTCTTGGGGTAAAACCGGTTGGAGCCGTTAAATCTTGGTTAGGTGACCCTTGGTATGATCATATTAAGAGTGACATGGATGGCGTTGAAGTAGTAGGTGACGAAAGTGCTGTGAACGTTGAGAAGATCGCAGCTTTAAAGCCTGACTTAATCATCGGAAACAAACAGCGTCAAGAGAAACAATATGACGAATTAAATAAGATTGCACCAACTGTATTTTCAGAAGAGCTTCGTGGTGATTGGAAGATCAACTTTGAACTATACGCAAAAGCATTAGATAAAGAAGAAAAAGGAAAAGAAGTTCTAGCTGCATTCGACAAGCGTATTGAAGATATGAAGAAAGAGGCAGCAGATCAATTAAAAACAGAAGTTTCAGTGGTTCGTTTCTTACCTGGAACATCTCGTATCTATCATAAAGATTCTTTCTCTGGTGTGATTCTTGATCAAGTTGGATTTGCACGTCCTGGTGATCAAAGCCAGAATGATTTTATGGAAGAAGTAACCCAAGAACGTATCCCTGATATGAATGGTGACATTCTGTTCTACTTTACGTACGAAGCTGGAGATGGAAAAGCGACTGACACTGAAAAAGAATGGACAGGTAACCCGCTTTGGAAAAACCTTGAAGTTGTTAAAGCAGATAAAGCATACAAAGTAAGTGATGCAATCTGGAATACAGCTGGTGGAGTAAAAGCTGCAAACTTGATGTTAGATGATCTTGAGAAATACTTCTTAAAAAAATAAGCGTGTTATAGAGAGGGAGCGAGCAGTCGCTTCCTTTTTTCTTCTTCAGTTAACTCCAGTTTTTATCTATAATTGAACTTGGGTGAAGTTAACCCGGACGAAAGGCGTTCTTAATTTGTACACAATTTTGCAATAAATCTGCCATAAATTTTCCAAGGGATTAGGAATAATAAACATAATGTATAAGTATAGAAAAAATTATTCCTGGAGGTTTTTGTAATGAACAAAAAACCATCGCTCGAAAAGGAACTGCAGCAACGTGAAATCCTAATGAAAGACGAGCAAACCAATGCTTGGTTTTATGAAGATCACATTACAACCATCGTTAACCGCGCACGTAAAGAAGGTGCATTTGATGATTTAGAAGGCTTAGGTAAGCCCCTTAATCTAGATGAAGATCTTACTTACAATCCGGAGAAGCGTCTTCATAAAGTAATGAAAGATAATAACATTCTCCCTAGTTGGGTGAAACTTGGTCAAGAGATAGACGTATTAAAAGAAGAGCTAAAAACGTATACTGTAGAGTTCAACATTAAAAAGACCGTAGAGACCATTAACCAAAAAGTCTTTCAGTATAACTTAACTTGTCCACCTAGTGCACAAAGGATGAAGATAAACCTGGAGGACTTTTTGAATAAATAATTGGAGGGTGTATGGCAAAGAAAAGTACATTAAATGCAGAACATTATCAATGGGGAGATGCATGTGATGGCTGGCACCTTCTAAAGCAAGGGAATCTAAGCATCATACAAGAAAGAATGCCCCCTCAAACAGCTGAGGTAAGACATTATCATGTGTTTTCCCATCAATTTTTCTTTGTTTTGAACGGAGAACTGTTGATCGAAAAAGATGGTGAAGAAATTATCCTTAGCGCGCATCAAGGATTAGATATTCCTGCAGGGACAACCCATCAAGTTCGAAACGAATCGAGTTTGCCTGTTGAGTTTCTTTTAACTTCTCATCCACCTGCACAAGGAGACAGAGTAGTTGTGAAAAAAGTAAAAAGTATTAGTACAGTGACCCTTTAAACATAAAGGGTTATTTTTTTTGTCATGTGAATCTGAACTTATGGGAAAGATAGAGAAAAACGGCCAGGAGTTCATGAGATGTTAATGTATAAAGAAGCTACGAATCAAACCGAACGCATTGAACACTTTGACATGCCAAAAGAGAACGAAACCATCTGGATGTTTTATCAATCTCTTAAAGAAATGGATCAAGACGATATATTAGAGCAGCTTGATCTTCATCCGTTAGCTAAGAATGCTTTTATGAATTTTTCTGAACATCCACAACTTAATGTTTATGCCAATCATGCTGTTGTTTCAACGTTTTATTTGGGATCTGAAAATTATGAACCGATTAGGATTAACCTTCTAATCGGTGAAAAGTATTTGATTGTTATGAGTGAACACGAAATTTCCTTTAGGGAACAGCTAGTTAAAGATTTCACGAACAATCCTGAACACATGAAACATGTTAGCTATATGCTGTACTATCTCATGAAGGATATCGTTAATTCCTATCTAGAAGTTGTTGATCAACTTTCAGATGAGTTTTTAGAGCTCGAAAAGAGTGTGTTTATCGATCCACAAAAACGTGAGATCGGACGGGACGTGTATCGTTGGAAGACTCGCTTACACAAGCTTAGACAATATGTTGAAGCAGAAGAGAGCATCATACAGAAAATGGGTCATGATGACTTCGAATACGCAAATGAAGAATCAGGTTTTTACTTTAAAGATTTGCTATCCTCCTTCTCAAGAGTAACAACTGCTTTTGACAGTTTTAAAGAAAATTTAAAAGGAATTTTAGATCTGCAAATGTCTTTAAAGTCCGATCACATGAATAGAATCATGAAAACGTTGACGCTCGTTAGTGCTGTTTTCATTCCCCTTACATTTATCGCGGGTCTTTACGGCATGAATTTTGAATACATACCTGAACTTAGATGGCACTATGGGTATTTTTACGTTTTAACTCTTTGTTTAGTTTTACCTGTTGTAATCATGAGCTATTTTAAGAAGAAAAAATGGTGGTGACCTTTACATAAATTGTTACCGAACTGCGGAAAATACGAGTAAAAGAAGGAGGTCTAAAATGGAAAAAAGACCCTACTACATTAATGTGGAAACAGGTGAAATCTTACCTGTTAAAACTGCATCTACTTTTCAATTTGAAATTTCTGCGTCAGAAGATGATGTATGGAAACTTACTAAAATGTTCGAGGAAATGGAAAGCACGGCAAATGATACTTTTGTACGTAATCATCTACCTTATATTCCTTATTCAAACGATCGGGACAACGATCGATATGATTCGAAATTAAGAGAAGTCTACGGGTTTATCCATGATAGAGGTCAGGAAGAAACAAGACAGTTTATTGAGACAATGGACCTTTGGAACCCTGAGCATCCAGGGATACCAGAAAAAAGACCAGAGATTGAATAATCTCTGGTCTTTACTATCTCATTGCAAAATATACAACATAAATGATGATAACAAAAGCAATTGCCATTCCGATATAAGTTAACAATATAGGATTCAGCAATGCTGTGTGTCGGGTAACAGCAGGATTAACTTCATCTTCAGTATATGAAGTTTGTTGTTTTTTACCTAGTTTCCATGTCCACCAAAACCCTAAACCAACAATAAGAACAGTTAAGCCCATAATGATCAAAAAAATTGTAATCACTCCTTAAAGCTTGTTTGTTCTTTATTCTTTGTTCAATCAGTGGGTTTCATGCATAACCGCAGGCTCTTTGTTGAGAGAATCCAACCGAGTTAATTCTCTTTTGATAATCGTTAATAGTTGCTTTTGATCATCCGTATTAAAGATATTGTACTGGTCACTTTCTATAATCAAAACTGGTGTTTTATCGTAGGCTTTAATCCAGTCTTTGTACTTGGCATGGAGTGTTTTATAATATGCCAAAAGTTCAGGGTTTTCTTCAATCTGCTCATATGAGCGACCTCGTTGGCGGATACGACTTAGTACAGTCTCAAAATCACTATCCAAATAGACAAGCAAATCAGGACGTAACTTTGGAGTTTTGTCGATTTCGTTCATCATCGTTTCAAGTAAGTCTTTATATGTGTCAAATTCAAGCTGTGTCATGTTTCCTGAATCAAAGTTCAGTTCGGCAAAGATTAGATCTTCGTAAAGACTTCGATCCAGAACATTGTCTGGACTTGTACGTGCTTCACGAATCGTCTTAAAACGTGTGTTTAAGAAATAAATTTGAAGCGGGAAAGCCCATCGCTTCGGATTTTTGTAATAATCGGGTAAAATAGGATTGTCAACGACACTTTCATAAAAGATAGAGCTTCCTAGCTGCTCGCTCAAGAATTCAGCATATGTAGACTTACCTGTACCGATCATACCTGCCATTAAAATCACGGTATATCCTCCTAAAATGGTGCTTCATAGGCACTGTAGCCAGTGAGGCAACTTGTGTAGAACATATGTATTCATAAGTTATAAATATCAATATATGGTATGTAAGCGATAAAGCCTTTCTAAATATATCATGTAATACAAAAGGTGAACAGAGGTTGTTTTTATTAATCATTTTGAAATACTCGAAACTCTGAACAAACACCATTACTTTATTTTAAAGAAATCATAGTTTTGGCGGTATTGTGATAAGTCTTATTGCTTGTACATTGATTGTGCTGGAAATATCATAAGCGTCACAAGTGAAAACAATAAAATATAGAACTGAAGTTGTAATAAAGGGGATACTAAACATGACCATCCAAATAAGAGTATATTCCGATTTTGTTTGTCCATATTGTTACTTAGCAGAAACGCCATTATTAAAAGCGACCGAAGATAAAGATGTTGAGATTGAGTGGATGCCATACGAACTCAGACCGTTTCCACAGAAAACATTACGTCCTGAAGAAGATTATTTACAAAGATCGTGGCAAGAGTCTGTTCAGCCTCTAACAAAGAAAATGGGTGTTGATATGATACTGCCAGAAGTATCTCCTCAACCTCATACTTTCTTTGCTCATGAAGGATTATTGTTTGCTAAAAGGCACAACAAGGAAAGAGAATATGCTCATCTTGTTTTTAATTCTTTTTACCAAAACGGAAAAGATATCGGAAAGATTGATGTACTTCAAAACATTGCTGAAGAAATTGGCCTAGACGGCAAGTCCTTTCAACAAGCATTGGAATCTCGTGAATTTAAGCAAGAAAGAGAGAGGATTCAGAAAGAAGCCAAAGAAGACCTGAACATTACCGCAGTCCCAACTATTATTATTGGTGAGAGAGTATTAAAAGGCCTGCATCCTCAAGCTAATATCGAACGTGCATTAAGAGGCGCTATCAGGGATGCTAAATTTGAATTTTGTGATGGCGACGAATGTGAATAAAAGTGAAAATAATGAAAAAAGAGCGCTTAGAAGGTCGTCCTTCTTAGCGCTCTCTTTCGTTCTTAACAATGAAAAAAGGGGGTTGTTGATAGGGATGTCTATAATATAGCAAGGTACTATTAAAAATGGCCGAATATGTGATTTTTTTGATAAACGTTATCACTTTGTGACAAAGTCGCGCTGACGGACTAAAGGATAATTGTTTAAAATGAAAAAAGCCCTAAATTAGGGGAGGGCTTTTTTCGGGAAAGGGGGGTACACCTATATAAGACGAAGGAAAAATGGAAAAGTTTCAAAATTTGTAAAAATTCTTTTTCTAGTCCTTTAAATAATGATAGAGTAAATAACAGAATAGAAGAGAGAAGGAATGGGGATGAGAGATTTTCTTAAAAAGTGGCATCCAGCAGTCATCGTAATTGTTGCTGGAACATTGTTTACACGAGCGGCATTTTTTATGACTATGCCATTCTTAGCCATTTATTTGTACAACGAAAAAGGGATCGATCCTGCCATGGTTGGATTGATAATTGGAGTGAGTGCTCTTACGGGTACATTTGGTGGTTTCTTTGGGGGCTATCTATCTGATCGGATAGGGAGGCTTCCTGTGATGACAGTTGCTATCTTCATATGGAGTGCTGTTTTTGTTGGATTTGCTGTAGCAGACCTCGTATGGCATTTCTTTGTGTTAAACATGTTAAACGGACTGTGCCGTTCTTGGTTTGAACCCATTTCCAGAGCATTGCTTGCAGATGTAACAACAAAAGAAAACCGGCTTCATGTTTTCAATGCTAGATATTTTGCAATCAATGTTGGTGCTGCAGTTGGTCCGGTTGTAGGAACGCAGCTAGGTACTTCAAATTCAACTCAAGCTTTTTACATTACTGCGATCGCTTATCTCTTATATGCATTATTAATTGTTTTTACATTAAAAGGGTACTCCAAAGAGTTAAAGGGTGGGGAAGAGAGAAAGTTCTCAATTAAGTCTGCCATTGGTGTACTTTTAAGGGACAGAGTGCTTGCTTTTTTTCTGATCGGAAATACAATTGTTATGATGGCACAGTCACAAATGGATACAACTCTAGCGCAATATATAGGGAACGCACCTCAGTTCGAGAATGGAGTTAAGCTTTTTGCGTATCTTGTTGTTACAAATGCAATAACGGTTTTGTTACTTCAGTTTCCAGTCACAAATTATGTAAGACGATTTCAGCCGATGAATGCACTTCGTTTTGGGAGCTTCGCTTTCAGTCTTGCCTTGCTTGGATTTGGACTATCAACGAATTGGGTGTTTCTTGTCATAAGTATGGTGTTTTTAACCGTAGGAGAAATTATTGTGTTCGTTATGAGTGATGTGCTTTTAGATGATTTAGCGCCTGAGCATATGAGAGGTACATATTTTGGAGCGATGTCGTTTCGATCGATTGGTTTCAGTGCGGGGCCGTGGATTGGCGGCTTACTTTTAAGTACGTTTGGCTTTGAACATGGGTTTTATGTGTTTGGCATTCTAACGCTTATCTCATTACTGTCCTTGCCATTCTTTCAATACGGAGAAGGTATCCGCAAAACGCTCCTAGAACAACAATCTGCTTCAACTTAAGAAAGGGGAAAAATCAGCATGATTACTGGAATTGAACATACTGGAATTATGGTTTCTAACATGGGGAACTCTATTAAATTTTATACCGAGGTACTCGGTTTAGATCTATTAGATCGTTTTGATCATACTAGCGTACCCGTTGAGTTGGCATTCTTAGGGGTAGAAGGAAAAGTGCTTGTAGAGTTAATCGCTGGATATACAGGGCCAGTTACGAATGAGGGGAAGGTCCACCACATTGCATTTTCTGTAAAGAATATTGAAGAGCAGTATGAGTTGTTGCAGAAAAAAGATGTAGTTATGAAAGATAAAGAAATTACAGAGCTACCTAATGGAAAATACTTTTTCTTTTTCGGACCAGATGAAGAATCACTTGAATTTTTTGAGAGTAAATAGAAATGAAGACTGCATGAATTGCAGTCTTTTTTTGTTTCTTTGTAAAGAGTCATGATTGGAAGAAGGTGATAAGACAGCAGTAAAGAAGTCTATGAATGAGAATTAGATTCCTGGCAGTGTCTCTTTTAAATATTGGTTTGAACAGTATTCTACACCATACTTGTAGCGACTTTCTCTAACATTTCTAGCTTTCTCCGGATCAATATGAATTCGTTTGATCTCAGGATATGTTTCCATGATCTTTGAAGCTATCTTGTCACCAGGCTCATCTGGATCCGTTAATACATAAACTTCATCACAAAGAATTAATGCTTCTTCAATCGCTCTTCGTTCTTTATGCCGAAATGAAATGCCATTTAAAATGACAAAATGGGCGTGAGGATGAACACTTTGTACTCTCAGTTGATCACTTTTGCCTTCAACAATGTATCCGGTCATAGCGCCTCCTGTAAAACTAAGATTCATTAACATTTTATGGAGGGCATATCGATAATAGTACGACTTCTAAAAAATTATTGGACAAAGGGAGTGTAAACTGTGAAGAAGCTAATTATCCTTGTAAGAACTTTTTCTCTTAGCTTCTTTTCCCTTATTAGTATTTATGGATTGTTCTTGTTGTTAGGAGATATTGAAGGGTTACTGATCGGGGTGTTCATTCTTCTTGTATGCTTTTTCTTATTTAGCATACGATTCATTAGATTTGTAATAGGGAGAAAAGAAACGCTTGTAATGAAAAGGATACAGCCGAGCCTCATGGTTATTACTCTTACCGCTTTCTCTACAGCTCTATTTTCTGTAGGCAATTATGCGCTCGAAACCTCTTTGCCACACTCTTTATCTCCTAGAATAAAAAATCAATTTTATTTGGAAGCAATGTTAGTAGAAAAGGATAGAATCTTTGAAAGAGTATCCTTTTTAAAAACGCTAGAAAATATGAATGAGAAAAACGCTTCAGTTTTCTATGAACCACAAGACGAGAAATTAGCAGTATCTGCGATTCGTCATATCCGTAAGATGCAGTCCTTTCACAACGAATGGATTGATGTTCATGATGCCCTTCCTGTAACCATCATCCTCTACCGAAACCCTTTAATCTTTCAGCAACATCTGCCGTTTCATGCTTATGAAAACTTGCAAGGATTGTACGTACCTTCTCAAGAAACCATCCATCTGCTTGTTACTAACGACATGGATGAGAATTCTGATAAATTTCTAGAGTTGGTCGGACATGAATATACACATCATTGGATTATTAGTTATTTGTTAGAAAATAAACTGGATAATAGGCATCTGCCTAGATGGTTTGAAGAGGGGATTGCAGAATATGCTGGGAAACAGAGTGTAAGAGAGGTGCCGATCTTTGTACCTCTAAACTTCATTCCCTTCACAAGGCTTCACTCAGTAAAGGATTGGGCATATGAAAATCGGAAAAAATCTAGTCACCGTCCATACAGACAAAGCTATTATGCCATAGATCAATTAGTAAGGGACGGGAATCGATCTAAAATTAAATCCTTATTGATTAATAAACAGAAGAATTTTTACCGCTTGTTTGAGGAAGAAACAGGTGAATCCCTGATAGAGTTTGAGGTGCGTTTTTTAAGAGAAGAGTTCATATATTTAAAGCGCTGAGCGGTTTGATGTTCATTTGTTTTTTATAAGTTATATGTGTATTCAAGCAAAAAGAACTCCTCAAGAATAAGGAGTTCTTTATTATTATCTGCTTTTTAATTTTCTTTTAATGATAGGTAATAACCTCTTTTTACCTTGTTTGATCAGAAAAGCAACCGCCATTCCTTTAATACCTTTTTTAATACGTCCCATTTTCATCCTCCTATAAAAATCATAGTTGTTTCAAGTAATATACCCGAAATCAGCATGAAGCAATCCTTTTATAGTAATACGGGTTACTTGTCTATACGTTTCATCACGATATGAATAAGATGAACCGAATACAATTTTATAGGAGTTGAACGTATTGAGCATGAATAGAAGTTTTCCACCTTTTCCGGGTCAAGGCGGCGGTCAAGGCGGAGGGCAAGGGTTTGGCCCACCAGGTGGCCCTCCAGGCGGACCTCCAGGAGGCGGTGGTGGCGGTGGAATGGCGCCAACATCAGCACCTCCATCATTTACACCATCCCAAGCGCAAGGTTTTAGTTTGCAAGGTGGAGGTGGCGGAGGAAGTCAGCCAGGAGTCTATGCTGTTGATCCAGGCGCGATCAGACCTTGTTTGTACCAATATGTCTATATCTGGCCAACATGGGGACCAGGATTCTGGGCATGGCTTACTTTTGCAGGTAGAAGATCGGTTGCAGGATTTCGCTGGACCGGCAATAGATGGATCTATTTTGGTATGGATACACGCCAAATCAGTTCCTTTTATTGTTACTAGAAACAGCCGCCTTTGTGCGGTTGTTTTTTTAAGTTATAGGATATAGTGGTTTCTTTTGTACTCGCCATGTTTCATATATTTTCATTTCAGACGGAATGCGTTTGGTCAAAGCATATTGGGCTGCTTCCCATACAAGAGGAGAGCACCAATCCTTCTTTAGATCACTAATAGGAATCCACCTTGCTCCGCTAGAATCTTGATCTGGGATATCAGCTATAGCCGATTGGGAATGAATGTCTATCTTGCAATCAAAGAAAACCGCTGAATGTTGTGACCGGGTCCATTCCTTATAGTTCCAAGGAAGTTCATAACAGCGTTCACCTAGTTTTATACCTTTTATCACCATAAAGCCAGTCTCTTCTAGAACTTCACGAATGACCGTTTCGTATTCAGATTCACCATCGTTTGGTGTGCCTCCAGGAAGATCCAAGCGATTTTTATAAGGACCACCGTTCTTTTCGATAACGAGCAGTTCTCCAGATTTGTTCAAACAAATACAATAGATTCCTCTGTGTTTATGCATTTTATAAGCTCCCTCAGAAAAAATACCTTTTCATCATGCATGAAAAGGTATTGTAGCATGATTATTCTTTTACTAGTTCATTGAGTTCTGATGTTAACGCTTCGAACTTGTTGAAACTATCAACCACTTCTTCTACGCATCTATGCTGCTCTTCTACAGAAGCAAGAACTTCTTCAACAGAACCACTTGATGTTTCAGCAATTCCAGAAACAGAATGAATTTCTCCAACGATATATCCGGTTGATTCATACAGTTGGTTAATTAATTCTTGAACTTCTGATGACTGTGCAGCCACTTGATCGGTGTTCACTAAAATTTGACTGAAGTTGTCTGCTGTTTTCTCTGTCGCTTGCAGACTGGATGTGACAACTCCTTGTGAACCATCTACAAATTGAGCGGCTTGTTTAGCTTTGTTACGAATTTCTCCTAGAATTGCACCGATCTGCTTTGTAGAGTGTTGAGAATCCTCAGCAAGACGTCGAACCTCGTCTGCTACAACAGCAAACCCTCTACCTTGATCTCCGGCTCGCGCGGCCTCAATCGCAGCATTCAATGCAAGCAGATTCGTTTGAGAAGAAATTTCTTCTATTGTCGTTAAGATTCCTTCTATTGATTCACTTTGCTGATTTAATTCGAACATTAGAGTGTTCGTTTGCTGCATGAGCTCACTTACTTCTTTCATCTTCAAAGAAAGTTCTATTACTTGATTTTCTCCTGCTTTTGTCACGATGGCTGTTTGCTCTGAAAGTTTTCTCATATCATTGGAGTGCTGATAAAGACCTTTTGCTACGTCGTTGGTGTTTGTGACAGATTGATTCATCCCACCTACACTGACAGCCTGAGATTCTACACCTTTTGCTACTTCAGTAAAAGCGTACGTGATGTTGCTTGAAATTTCACCTGTTCGTGTAACGTTTTCTTTTACAGACTGACTAAAATGATGAAGGTTTTCTGATGCATTTTTGATTTTACTCAACAACTCTTCCAATTTAATCTTATCTTGCTCTGACTGTTTTTCTGCGATCAAAATATTTTCATGCATACGCTGACCTATTCTTGCCTGTGCCACTAGAGCAGCAGTAATAACAGTTAAGAAAACGTTTAATGAGATAATAATCTTTGGGTCTTGTCCGGCAAACATCGTCTCTTTGTATTGAAAAAAGAAGAAATTGGTTAATAATAATCCACTAATACCCGATAGTAAGATTGAAAGGTAGTTATGATACAACGTGATGACTGCCAGGCATACATAAGTCATCAGGTAAGTAGAAATCTTCGGGTTTGAATCTGCCATGATAACAGTCAGTATCGTTAAGCCGATAACAACAAAATATTGAACAGCGAAGGGAGCCCACTTTCGGTACGTCCAAATCGAGAGTGATATAAGGATTGCGAGTCCAGAAATACCATAAAACAGGACACTATTAACGGTTTTCGTACTAGCATACGTACTTGCTAGACCGAGAAAGTACATACCCCACAGCATTTTGGTAACCAGTTTATTCGTTTGTAAATTTGAGGCAAATGATGGATTCAAATTTCGTCATCTCCGTTTTAAAATGTATAAGTACTGTTTTTATATCGTCAGGATTCTATGTGGATTTAAGATGTTTTCCAAATTTTGTTTTAGTTGTTTCGATACATATTGTAATCGTGAACATTTGTTAATAAGAACTGAAGAGTAGATGAAATTTTTTTGTTATTAAACTTTTAATTCGAGGTGATTAACGATGAAAAAGAAGACTTGGCTATTTACTATCATACTATTGCTTGCCGCTTGTAGCAGCGAACCAAAAAGCACCAATACGAAAGAAGAACCAGCACCGAAAACAAACGAATCTTCTCCAACTGAAAAGAAAGAAGCGGAAAAAGAAGAACCTGTTAACGAAGAAGTGACATCTATTGAAGAAGAAGGAACGTATATTGGTAGGATTGACAATAATTCTATTGAGGTAGAAGCAGCAGGGGAAACATTGGTTCTTCGACTAACAGACGAAGTTAGGGAAGCTGTCGAAAGTTTGAGGGGTGGATCAAAAGTTAACATCGTTTACAAGAAGAATAACGAGGGACAATGGGTACTTGAGCAAATTACTGAAGAAAGTGCGCCAGAGGCTGCCCTAACAAAAAAACTAACTTACATAGTGGATGGAGTTTCAGTTGAAGAGGACGCGGTATTAACAGAAAGTGAACTTGAATACCATTTTTACAAACTGCCAGATTTTGAATTTACAGCAGAAGAGCCTAGAAAAGATTTATTGTTTGCTACGAAATTTGCTGAGACATTTGTTAGAATAGAACCTTTGTCAGAAGAATCTTCTATTGATGACCTAAAAGAATGGGCAAAGGATGAACTTGAAGCAATCGGGGAAGTAAGTGAAGTGAATGGAAAAGAGGTCGCTGGACAGGCATTTGAAAAGTCATCGTTATTTATTACGGCTTCAAAAGATTCTTACAAAAAGTATATTATTATCCAAGACTTAAACAACGGTGATCAAGTTAAATATACGGTGAACCTGCCTGAACATAAGAATGCGGCTAAATGGGAACAAGCCATCTGGGCCATGCTTTCTACTCTTCAAACCAAATAGTTTAAAAAAGCGTACCCTTTTGAACTGCACCCTGTCAAGTAGACAGTGAAAATAATAAAAACCAGCTAAGCGGCTTCAGCTCTATATTCTTTAGGGC
>NZ_JACSQM010000024.1 GCF_014836645.1 Fictibacillus norfolkensis | reverse complement strand
TAAATTGTACCCTTTGTAAAGGACATTCTAAAAAAGGTCATGCCACATGGAGAAGATGATTTCTGTATTGAACAGGAGTCATCTTCTTTAAGTTCCATTGATATCTGAAATTGTTATAGTACGTCATATAACTTCTTATTTCTCTTTTAAGTTCTTGTAGAGTATTACACGGTTTTATAGACGATTCATCTTTAAAATGGCCAAAGAAGGACTCTATTGGGGCGTTATCCCAACAGTTTCCCCGCCTTGACATGGATTGTCCAAGTCCTAGTTTTTTTACATGTTTCTGAAAAGTGGGACTAGTATAGTGTACTCCTTGATCAGAATGAATAAAGGCACCTTCGGCAACCTTTACTCGTTTATTCTTCAATAACTTTACTAATGTGTCAGTAACTAAATCTAATGTCATTCTACTGGACACATTATAGGCTAGGATTTCATTCGTTGAACTATCTTTAATCGTGGATAGATAGGCTTTCTGTCCATTTCCGTAATATAAATATGTGATATCAGTGAGTAGTACCTTTCCTGGAATAGCTTGTTTAAAATCGCGGTTTAATAAGTTTGGTAATACGGTGTGTTCTTGTGTAGCTTTTAACATTTTCTGATAGGGGTTAGCTTTTCTAATCGGGCAAACAATCTTGTATTTTTTCATAATCCTTCGGATTCGCTTTAAGTTGTATGTAATTTGAAACTGCCCTTCTAACGTCATTTTAATCTGCCGCGCACCTTTTTTACGGCGTTTAAAATGAAAAGCTTTTAAAATAGTTTCCTTCAGTTTCAGGTCTTCAGTCTCTTGTTGATTTCTTTTCTCCTGGGATTTTGAAGAAAAATAATGATAATACCCTGAGCGAGAAACTCCCGAAGTCTCGCATAAGAAACTCACCATATTTTTAAGATCGTACTTTTCAATCACTGAACGTATTAAAAGAAATTTCTGTTCAGCAGAGACGTTCACTCGTTTTCCTCCAACCCCCTTTCTATCATGTCTAACTTTTTTAGTAACTCATTCTCAGCTTTTAACAGTTGAATCTGCGCTTCTAATCTAGCATTCTTTTCTTCTAAAGTAGGCTCTTTCTTAGTTGGTCTCCCCGAATTATCCTTCCGCATATCTCGGAGTCCTAATATGCCTGATTCATTGTAAGCAGTACGCCATCTAATAGCAGCCCTATTCACTCTCACTATGCCAATGATTTCAACATCAAAACCATTCTCCTCAAAGATTTGCCTTGGTAATTTCCCATTTGCGTATTCAGCTATAAAAATCCTTTTAAACTCATCTGTATACGTAATACTCTTTGGACTTACTGATTTGACATAAGGATTAGTAGACAGTTTATTTATTTCTTCTTCAGTAAAGTGTTTTTTTGACATTTAATTATTCTCCGATTCTCCCATTTTTATTAGTCTACATAAAAATACCCCTATAGGGCAGACCTTTTTCAAGTGTCTACTCTATAGGGTACAGTCTA
>NZ_JACSQM010000023.1 GCF_014836645.1 Fictibacillus norfolkensis | reverse complement strand
GAGCAAGACAAACACTTTTATGGAGAGTTTGATCCTGGCTCAGGATGAACGCTGGCGGCGTGCCTAATACATGCAAGTCGAGCGAATGATGAGGAGCTTGCTCCTCTGATTTAGCGGCGGACGGGTGAGTAACACGTGGGTAATCTGCCTGTAAGACGGGGATAACTCCGGGAAACCGGGGCTAATACCGGATAATAAGAGAAGAAGCATTTCTTCTTTTTGAAAGTCGGCATCTCGCTGACACTTACAGATGAGCCCGCGGCGCATTAGCTAGTTGGTGAGGTAACGGCTCACCAAGGCGACGATGCGTAGCCGACCTGAGAGGGTGATCGGCCACACTGGGACTGAGACACGGCCCAGACTCCTACGGGAGGCAGCAGTAGGGAATCTTCGGCAATGGGCGAAAGCCTGACCGAGCAACGCCGCGTGAGCGATGAAGGCCTTCGGGTCGTAAAGCTCTGTTGTTAGAGAAGAACAAGTACGAGAGTAACTGCTCGTACCTTGACGGTACCTAACCAGAAAGCCACGGCTAACTACGTGCCAGCAGCCGCGGTAATACGTAGGTGGCAAGCGTTATCCGGAATTATTGGGCGTAAAGCGCGCGCAGGCGGTCTCTTAAGTCTGATGTGAAAGCCCACGGCTCAACCGTGGAGGGTCATTGGAAACTGGGAGACTTGAGTGCAGGAGAGAAAAGTGGAATTCCACGTGTAGCGGTGAAATGCGTAGAGATGTGGAGGAACACCAGTGGCGAAGGCGGCTTTTTGGCCTGTAACTGACGCTGAGGCGCGAAAGCGTGGGGAGCAAACAGGATTAGATACCCTGGTAGTCCACGCCGTAAACGATGAGTGCTAGGTGTTGGGGGGTTCCACCCTCAGTGCTGAAGTTAACACATTAAGCACTCCGCCTGGGGAGTACGACCGCAAGGTTGAAACTCAAAGGAATTGACGGGGGCCCGCACAAGCAGTGGAGCATGTGGTTTAATTCGAAGCAACGCGAAGAACCTTACCAGGTCTTGACATCCTTTGACCACTCTAGAGATAGAGCTTTCCCCTTCGGGGGACAAAGTGACAGGTGGTGCATGGTTGTCGTCAGCTCGTGTCGTGAGATGTTGGGTTAAGTCCCGCAACGAGCGCAACCCTTGACCTTAGTTGCCAGCATTCAGTTGGGCACTCTAAGGTGACTGCCGGTGACAAACCGGAGGAAGGTGGGGACGACGTCAAATCATCATGCCCCTTATGACCTGGGCTACACACGTGCTACAATGGATGATACAAAGGGTTGCGAAGCCGCGAGGCCAAGCCAATCCCAAAAAGTCATTCTCAGTTCGGATTGTAGGCTGCAACTCGCCTACATGAAGCCGGAATTGCTAGTAATCGCGGATCAGCATGCCGCGGTGAATACGTTCCCGGGCCTTGTACACACCGCCCGTCACACCACGAGAGTTTGTAACACCCGAAGTCGGTGGGGTAACCCTTTTGGGAGCCAGCCGCCGAAGGTGGGACAGATGATTGGGGTGAAGTCGTAACAAGGTAGCCGTATCGGAAGGTGCGGCTGGATCACCTCCTTTCTATGGAGATTATGAAACACCTTCGTGTGTTTCGTAAGTACGCCTATTCTTCTTTTGTTCAGTTTTGA
>NZ_JACSQM010000022.1 GCF_014836645.1 Fictibacillus norfolkensis | reverse complement strand
TGATATGCTCCCCTTTAGGTAGACAGATGAAATAAAAAATCTGTTTATCTTAAGGGGAGTTTTTTTATGGGGTATTCTAAAGAGTTTAAGTACACAGTCTTATCTACATATAAAGAAAGCAATTTTACAGTAAAAGAGCTTTGTGAAAAGTTTGAGATAGCCCAGACCTCGCTTAAGAAATGGATTGAGCGATTTGAGAAATATGGAATGGAAGGTCTTAGATCTTCAAGTCCCTGGAAGTCTTATTCTAAAGAGCTCAAGGTCATAGCTGTTAGGGATTATTTGTCAGGTCAATACTCTCAAAATGAACTTATCAGAATGTATGGTATTTCAAGTAGATCGGTCCTCCAAGAATGGATTAAGACGTATAATAGTCATAGAGAATTAAAGGGTACGTCTATGAGGAGGACGAGTTCTATGGCTAAAGGAAGAAAAACAACATGGGGTGAACGGAGACAGATTGTACTTGATTGTTTGGAGAACGGGAAGGATTACCAGGAAATAGCTCAAACATATGAAGTCTCCTATCAACAGGTGTATCAATGGGTTAAGAAGTTTGAAAAAGATGGAGATGAAGCGCTCAAAGATAAGCGTGGAAGAACAAAGCAAGAAAACGAGTTAACACCTGATGAGGCATTTAAGTTACAGATGAAAAGATTAGAACGAGAGAATGAACGGTTACGGGCGGAAAATGCATTCTTAAAAAAGTTAGAGGAGATCGAAAGGAGGCAAAAGTAGCCTATATTCCAAATGAAAATAAATATATGGCCATTCAGGAACTACATGTCAAAGAAAAAGTAAGTATTCTTTTGCTTTGTGAAATCGCAGGCCTCTCACGAGCTGCCTATTATAAGTGGCTAAACCGAACGCCTTCTAAGCAAGAGCTTCAGAATAATGAGATTATAAAAGAGCTGAAAGCTCTCCATAAAAAAGTGGAGGGCATCTACGGCTATCGTCGAATGACCATGAATATAAACCGAATCTTAAACCAGAACTTTAATCCTAAACGGATTTATAGGCTAATGAGGGTTGCGGATATACAGTGCGTCATTCGAAAAAAGAAGAGTAGATTCAAGCGTTCTATCCCCCAACATGTGGCGGAGAATGTACTGAATCGTGAATTCACAGCAGAAAAGAAGAATACAAAATGGGTAACCGATGTCACAGAATTCAAATATGGTTCACAAAAGAAAGCTTATTTAAGTGCCATATTAGATTTGTATGATGGATCAATCGTAAGCTATGTAGTAGGACATTCGAATAATAATAGCCTCGTGTTCCAAACGCTAGACCGAGCTATCGAACAGTTAGAAGAAGAACAACCGCTTATTCACAGTGATCGAGGATTTCAATATACTTCTCATGGGTTCAAACGCATGTTGGATCAAGCCAAAATGACTCAAAGCATGTCACGTGTGGGTAGATGTATAGATAATGGTCCCATGGAATCGTTCTGGGGAACCCTTAAGTGTGAAAAGTATTACTTACATAAATATGAGACATTTGAAGACCTGTCTTTTGCGATAGATGAGTATATTCATTTCTATAATTATGAAAGATATCAAAAACGATTAAACGGCCTCAGCCCTAAAGAATATAGAGCTGAAGCCGCTTAGCTGGTTTTTATTATTTTCACTGTCTACTTGACAGGGTGCAGTTCA
>NZ_JACSQM010000021.1 GCF_014836645.1 Fictibacillus norfolkensis | reverse complement strand
TTTTTAAGGATAAGCCCTCGACCGATTAGTATCTGTCAGCTCCACGTGTCACCACGCTTCCACACCAGACCTATCAACCTCATCATCTCTAAGGGGTCTTACTCACTTGCGTGATGGGAAATCTCATCTTGAGGGGGGCTTCATGCTTAGATGCTTTCAGCACTTATCCCGTCCACACGTAGCTACCCAGCTATGCCCCTGGCGGAACAACTGGTACACCAGCGGTGTGTCCATCCCGGTCCTCTCGTACTAAGGACAGCTCCTCTCAAATTTCCTGCGCCCGCGACGGATAGGGACCGAACTGTCTCACGACGTTCTGAACCCAGCTCGCGTACCGCTTTAATGGGCGAACAGCCCAACCCTTGGGACCTACTTCAGCCCCAGGATGCGATGAGCCGACATCGAGGTGCCAAACCTCCCCGTCGATGTGGACTCTTGGGGGAGATAAGCCTGTTATCCCCAGGGTAGCTTTTATCCGTTGAGCGATGGCCCTTCCATGCGGAACCACCGGATCACTAAGCCCGACTTTCGTCCCTGCTCGACTTGTAGGTCTCGCAGTCAAGCTCCCTTGTGCCTTTACACTCTGCGAATGATTTCCAACCATTCTGAGGGAACCTTTGGGCGCCTCCGTTACTGTTTAGGAGGCGACCGCCCCAGTCAAACTGCCCACCTGACACTGTCTCCGAACCGGATTACGGTCCAAGGTTAGAATTTCAATACAGCCAGGGTAGTATCCCACCGACGCCTCCACCGAAGCTGGCGCTCCGGCTTCTCAGGCTCCTACCTATCCTGTACAAGCTGTACCAAAATCCAATATCAAGTTGCAGTAAAGCTCCATGGGGTCTTTCCGTCCTGTCGCGGGTAACCTGCATCTTCACAGGTACTATAATTTCACCGGGTCTCTCGTTGAGACAGTATCCAAGTCGTTACACCTTTCGTGCGGGTCGGAACTTACCCGACAAGGAATTTCGCTACCTTAGGACCGTTATAGTTACGGCCGCCGTTTACTGGGGCTTCAATTCAGAGCTTCTCCTAAAAGGATAACCCCTCCTCTTAACCTTCCAGCACCGGGCAGGTGTCAGCCCCTATACTTCACCTTGCGGTTTCGCAGAGACCTGTGTTTTTGCTAAACAGTCGCTTGGATCTATTCACTGCGGCTCTCTCGGGCGATAAACCCTATCAGAGCACCCCTTCTCCCGAAGTTACGGGGTCATTTTGCCGAGTTCCTTAACGAGAGTTCTCCCGATCATCTTAGGATTCTCTCCTCGCCTACCTGTGTCGGTTTGCGGTACGGGCACCTCTTTCCTCACTAGAGGCTTTTCTTGGCAGTGTAGGATCAGGGACTTCGGTACTAAAATTTCCCTCGCCATCACAGCTCAGCCTTCACGTTGGGCGGATTTGCCTACCCAACAGCCTAACTGCTTAGACGCACTATTCCATCAGTGCGCTCACCCTACCTTACTGCGTCCCCCCATTGTTCAAACGGAAAGGAGGTGGTACAGGAATATCAACCTGTTATCCATCGCCTACGCTTTTCAGCCTCGGCTTAGGCCCCGACTAACCCTGAGCGGACGAGCCTTCCTCAGGAAACCTTAGGCTTTCGATGGACAAGATTCTCACTTGTCTTTCGCTACTCATACCGGCATTCTCACTTCAAAGCGCTCCACCAGTCCTTCCGGTCTGACTTCGCTGCACTTCGAACGCTCCCCTACCCCTGTACCATACGGTACAAGCCATAGCTTCGGTGATACGTTTAGCCCCGTTACATTTTCGGCGCAGAGTCACTCGACCAGTGAGCTATTACGCACTCTTTAAATGGTGGCTGCTTCTAAGCCAACATCCTGGTTGTCTGGGCAACTCCACATCCTTTGCCACTTAACGTATACTTTGGGACCTTAGCTGATGGTCTGGGCTGTTTCCCTTTTGACTACGGATCTTATCACTCGCAGTCTGACTCCCGCGGATAATTCTCTGGCATTCGGAGTTTGACTGAATTCGGTAACCCTGTGGGGGCCCCTAGTCCAATCAGTGCTCTACCTCCAGGAATCTTGCCGCGAGGCTAGCCCTAAAGCTATTTCGGGGAGAACCAGCTATCTCCGTGTTCGATTGGCATTTCACCCCTACCCACACCTCATCCCCGCACTTTTCAACGTGCGTGGGTTCGGGCCTCCATTCAGTGTTACCTGAACTTCACCCTGGACATGGGTAGATCACACGGTTTCGGGTCTACGACCACGTACTATGTCGCCCTATTCAGACTCGCTTTCGCTGCGGCTCCGTCTTATCAACTTAACCTTGCACGGGATCGTAACTCGCCGGTTCATTCTACAAAAGGCACGCCGTCACCCGTTAATGGGCTCCGACTACTTGTAGGCACACGGTTTCAGGATCTGTTTCACTCCCCTTCCGGGGTGCTTTTCACCTTTCCCTCACGGTACTGGTTCACTATCGGTCACTAGGGAGTATTTAGCCTTGGGAGATGGTCCTCCCGGATTCCGACGGGGTTTCACGTGTCCCGCCGTACTCAGGATCCACTCAGGAGGGAACGAAGTTTCAGCTACAGGGCTGTTACCTTCTTCGGCTGGCCTTTCCAGACCACTTCACCTACTTCGTTCCTTTGTAACTCCGTATAGAGTGTCCTACAACCCCAGAGAGCAAGCTCTCTGGTTTGGGCTGATTCCGTTTCGCTCGCCGCTACTCAGGAAATCGCATTTGCTTTCTCTTCCTCCGGGTACTTAGATGTTTCAGTTCCCCGGGTCTGCCTTCTCATACCCTATGTATTCAGATATGGATACCATCCCATTACGGATGGTGGGTTCCCCCATTCGGAAATCCCCGGATCAATGCTTACTTACAGCTCCCCGAGGCATATCGGTGTTCGTCCCGTCCTTCTTCGGCTCCTAGTGCCAAGGCATCCACCGTGCGCCCTTTCTAGCTTAACCTTATATGATGTTTGCACATCAAAGATTCTTGCTTGGCGCAGATTAGATAAATCTATCTGCCTTGCATATTGTTTGGATGTCGATATCTAGTTTTCAAAGAACAT
>NZ_JACSQM010000020.1 GCF_014836645.1 Fictibacillus norfolkensis | reverse complement strand
AAATCACCCCTGATTTCAAGCTCCCACACCACTAATCAGCTCTACCCATTACTCTAACCGCTCATAATTACGAGGTATTCTTCTTTTTATACGAGGTAATCCTAAATATATCCGTAAAACTTCATCATAATTCCGTAGATAAAAATTTTTATCCGATTTTCGACATTTTGATCCGCTTGCAACATAACACTACAATCAATTCAATTCCTGATCTGCAGCATCACACCAAAAAGGTAAGGAATCTTATGAGCTGTTATGTTTAGGAACTGCTGGATATAGGGTAATTCTTCAGAAGTATACGTATGAAAAAGTTCGCTCCACCATTCCGTATCGTATCTGCTCAACATACTTAAGTTGTAAAGGATCACATAGTGAACCATAAATTCGTTAAGCGAAGGAGCTTGCAGAAGTTCACGGTTTACAGGCAAGTAATACGTGTTTTCCAGATGATGATACGATAACGGAAAGCAATCAAATGGCCGTAACGGTTCATTCGCCCCAAAAACAAGCTGCATCCTATAACTACTTTCATCCAAACTCATAGAAAACTTCGACGGAAACAGACCGTTCATATATTCACTAAATCGTTCTAATGACATATGTAGATGATTGTTAACGTGCGTTGGTAGGGAAAACGTGGAATCATTTTCTTTACTCATTTTAATGAGGTGGACATCACCATTCATTTGTTTAAATAAAGGACTTAATTCTGGCACAGTTTGAAGAAGAGAGATCATCGTGAATTTTTCTCCTTCGATATGTTTCATGTGAAACACTTTTTCACAAAAATGATTGAACAGACCTGTTCGTTGTACTTTCACTTCATCATATAGAAACTCATAGCTTCTTTTCTTTCTTTTTCTTGTAGAGAGTCCATGTGCAAGAACGGCACTTGAATCGGGATAGTCTGGATCGCTGCATAGTATGCATGCTTTCATAAGCTGAGTCATGCCGTAAAACAGGAGAACAGGCTTTAGCTCCATAGGGGCTTGATCGGCGAGGTTATAATATTTCTTTCCGTGCTCGATATAGTAAATAAACCCATATGTATTATCAAAGCTTTTGCCGTTGCTGTCATCTATGTTTAATTGATGATATTGTTTATTCAAGAATTGCTGCGATTTTTGAGAGGAAAAGAACATATCGAATAAAGCCCATGGTTCATGTTGCGTCATCATTTCTTGATCAATCCTCTCTTCGTAAATTATTTGAAAAATCGAACATATTTTGTATTCCTTGACACTAGTGTACCCAGTTGATAATCTACAAATAATATTTTTCAGGAAGATAAATTTGAAGGGGTGGTTAAGGTATGTGGCAAGATAAGTTTGCAAAAGAAGGTTTAACCTTTGATGATGTGTTATTAATTCCAGCGAAATCGTCAGTTTTACCAGGTGATGTTTCAATTAAAACGAGGTTATCTGATACGGTTCAATTGAACGTTCCGATTATCAGTGCTGGAATGGACACAGTAACAGAAGCAAACATGGCAATCGCTATGGCACGACAAGGCGGTTTAGGAATTGTACACAAGAACATGTCTATTGAAGAACAAGCAGAACAGATCGACCGTGTTAAACGTTCTGAAAGCGGCGTAATCACAGACCCGTTCTACCTGACACCTGAGCATCAAGTTTTTGACGCTGAGCATTTGATGGGCAAGTATCGTATCAGCGGTGTACCGATCGTAGATGCAGACAAAAAATTAGTAGGTATCCTAACGAACCGTGATTTACGTTTTGTTCAAGATTACTCCATTAAAATTTCAGATGTTATGACAAAAGAAAACTTAGTAACTGCACCGGTTGGCACTACGTTAAAAGAAGCTGAAAAAACACTTCAGCAATATAAGATCGAAAAGCTTCCACTCGTAGATGATGAAGGTACACTTCAAGGCTTGATCACCATTAAGGATATCGAGAAAGTAATCGAGTTCCCGAACTCTGCAAAAGACTCACAAGGACGTTTGTTAGTAGGAGCTGCAGTAGGTGTTACAAAGGATGCCCTTCTACGTGTGGAGAAGTTAGTTGATGCAGGTGTAGATGTAATCGTGATCGACACGGCTCATGGTCATTCTGAAGGCGTTCTTCAAAAAGTTCGTGAAGTTAGAGAGGCTTATCCAAAATTAACGATCATCGCAGGTAACGTAGCTACAGCAGAAGCGACTCGTGATTTAATTGAAGCAGGAGCAAGCGTTGTAAAAGTCGGAATCGGACCTGGGTCGATCTGTACGACACGTGTTGTTGCCGGCGTAGGTGTTCCACAAGTAACTGCTGTTTATGATTGTGCAACAGAAGCGAAGAAGTATGGAGTACCAATCATTGCAGATGGTGGTATCAAATACTCTGGAGATATCGTTAAAGCGATCGCAGCAGGCGGACATGCTGTTATGCTAGGCAGTATGCTTGCTGGAGTATCTGAGAGTCCAGGAGAGCGTGAAATCTTCCAGGGACGTCAATTTAAAGTGTATCGCGGCATGGGTTCTGTAGGCGCGATGGAGCGAGGAAGCAGCGACCGCTATTTCCAGGAAAATAATAAGAAGCTTGTTCCAGAAGGTATTGAAGGACGACTACCTTACAAAGGACCATTGGCCGATACGATCTATCAGTTAGTTGGTGGTATCCGTTCAGGTATGGGCTATTGTGGAACAGCAACGATCGATGAGCTTCAAAATGATTCCCGTTTTGTAAAAATTACGGGTGCTGGTCTTCGTGAGAGTCATCCGCACCAAGTTCAAATTACTAAAGAAGCACCAAATTATTCAGTCTAAAGACACATTTTTAGGACAGAGGTATAACCTCTGTCTATTTTTTTGAAAATGTGTATGGTACAATAACTTTTGTGTGTAAATGGGTTTGGAGGTGCAGTTTTTTGAACAGCAAGATAAAACAACTTTTAGTGGTGACACTGATTTTTTCATTTTTTACGACGAGTTTATTAGGATTTTCAAAGTCAGCAAGTGCGGCACCGTCTTTAGATGTAGCAGCTGAAGGGGCTATACTTGTGGATGCAGAAACGGGGAAAATATTATATCAGAAAAATGCTGATAAGTTACTCGCTCCTGCAAGTATGAGTAAGATGATGACCGAATACCTATTACTAGAAGCCATTGACAAGAAAAAGATATCTTGGGATCAGAAAACGAGTATTTCTGAATATGCCCATAAGATTTCTCAAAATCGAACGTTATCGAACGTACCTTTACGTGTAGATGAAAAGTATACAGTTCGTGAGTTATATCAAGCGATGGCGATCTACTCTGCAAATGGAGCAACGATCGCATTATCAGAACTAATCGCGGGCTCTGAAGGTGAGTTCGTTAAAAAGATGAATGCCAAGGCGAAAGAACTTGGAATGAAAGATTTTAACTTTGTTAACTCTACGGGCCTTAATAATAAAGACCTTTTCGGCAACCATAATTCAGGCAGTGAAACAGACGAGAACATGATGAGTCCTCGTGCTACTGCTATTCTAGCTTACAACTTACTTAAAGATCATCCAGAAGTATTAGAAACAGCAAGTGTTCCACGTTTGAAATTCCGCGAGGGCACTGATGATGAAATTCAGATGGAAAACTGGAACTGGATGCTTCCTGAGCTCAATAGTGGCTATGAGGGAGTAGACGGTTTAAAAACAGGATCAACGGAACTTGCAGGTAACTGTTTTACAGGTACAGTGAAAAAGGGAGATACTCGCCTAATTTCAGTGGTTATGAAAACAGAGACTCGTTTAGATCGATTCAAAGAAACGAAAAAATTATTTGATTTTGGATTTGCAAACTTTGAAAAAGCGCAAATCCTAAAAGATAACTATCAAGTAAAGAGCAACAAAACGGTTCCTGTCGTAAAAGGTAAGGAAAAAGAAATTAAAGTTGCTACAAAAGAACCTCTTTCCATGGTGATCAAAAGAGGAGAAAAAGAAAACTATAAGCCTAAATTTGTTATGGATAAGAAGAAGATGACAAAAGAAGGCGAACTGACTGCACCTGTTAAAAAAGGTGAGGTTGTTGGTCATATCAATGTTGAGTATACAGGAAGCGGAGAAGACTATGGCTACCTGCTCGATGGAGAAACAAAAGGTAAAACAGAAGTAGTAACCACACAATCCGTTGAAAAAGCAAACTGGTTCGTTCTTGCTTTACGTGGTGTTGGCGGATTCTTCGGGGGACTTTGGTCCGGTGCCGTTGACATGGTTAAAGGCTGGTTTTAATTTATAGGAATTCATGAAGTTCTTTAGCACTTGCTGAAGGACTTCTTTTTTTTCAGAAAATAGAGAGAGCTTGCGCTTTTTTTGATTTGCGATAAAATAGATGAGAATACTAGTTTTATCTTAAAACAACCGAAAATTGTTGTTATAACACATATAATTCAGGGGGTAGTAAGCATGTTAAAAACAGGTACTGAACGTGTTAAAAGAGGAATGGCAGAAATGCAAAAAGGCGGCGTCATCATGGACGTTGTAAACGCAGAGCAAGCTCGTATTGCTGAAGCTGCAGGAGCGGTAGCGGTAATGGCACTTGAGCGTGTTCCTTCAGATATTCGTGCTGCAGGCGGAGTAGCGCGTATGGCTGATCCTACAATCACAGAAGAAGTTCTGAATGCTGTTTCTATTCCCGTAATGGCGAAAGCCCGTATCGGACACATCGTTGAAGCGCGTGTTCTTGAAGCGATGGGTGTTGATTATATCGATGAGAGTGAAGTACTAACTCCAGCGGATGAAGTTTTCCACTTATTGAAGAGCGATTACACAGTACCTTTCGTATGCGGAGCACGTGATCTTGGTGAAGCGTCACGCCGTATCGCTGAAGGTGCATCTATGCTTCGTACAAAAGGTGAGCCTGGAACTGGTAACATCGTTGAAGCGGTACGCCACATGAGAATGATCCAAGGACAGATCCGTAAAGTGGTTGCTATGAGTGAAGACGAGTTGATGACAGAAGCTAAGAACTTAGGTGCTCCATTTGAAGTTCTTCTTCAAATTAAAAAAGCGGGCAAGCTTCCTGTCGTTAACTTTGCAGCAGGCGGTATCGCAACACCAGCAGATGCAGCACTCATGATGGAACTTGGCGCTGACGGCGTATTCGTTGGATCAGGAATCTTCAAGTCTGAGAATCCTGAAAAGTTTGCTCGTGCCATCGTAGAAGCTACAACTCATTACCAAGATTACAAACTAATCGCTGAACTATCTAAGGGTCTCGGAACGGCAATGAAAGGCATCGACATCTCTACACTAGCTCATGGTGAGCGCATGCAGGAGCGAGGCTGGTAAATCCATGCTAAAAATCGGAGTATTAGCCTTACAAGGTGCGGTACGAGAGCATGTAGCAGCGATTGAAGCAAGTGGAGCAGAAGCCGTAACGGTAAAGCGTGTAGATGAACTTGCAGACATAGACGGGTTAGTGATGCCAGGCGGCGAAAGTACAGCGATGAGACGATTGATCGATAAATATCATTTTTTAGAACCTTTGAAGAAATTTGCTCAAAACAAACCTGTTTTCGGAACATGTGCAGGATTGATCTTAATGGCTAAACGCATTCAAGGACAAGATACAGCACATCTTGAACTGATCGACATGACGGTTGAGCGCAATGCGTTCGGGCGCCAGGTGGACAGTTTTGAAGCAGAGCTGATGATACATGGTGTTGGTGAAGATTATACGGGAGTATTTATTCGAGCACCGTTTATCGTTGAAGTTGGACCGGAAGTGGAAATTCTTTCGAAGCATAACGATCGAATCGTAGCGGCTAAACAAGGACACTTCCTCTGTGCAGCCTTCCATCCAGAGCTAACGGACGACTATCGACTTCATCAATATTTTGTAAAAATGGTACAAACCGCTAAAGAAGTAGTTGCATAAAATACAAAAATGCTGTACATTACTATAAAATCATTATAAAAAATCAATGACAGGAACTAGTAGCAAAAATTACTTTGTTTAGAGAGTCGGTGGCTGGTGAAAACCGATCAAGGTGTTTTGTGAATCCATCCTCGAGTGAAGAGCTGAACGTTCAGTAAGCTTTTCCGGTGAAGAACCGTTACATGTAATCGAGCCGGCAATAGAATTATCTATTGCAATTAGGGTGGCAACGCGGGTTAACTCTCGTCCCTATTTCTAATTTTATTAGAGATAGCGGGCGGGAGTTTTTTGGTGTTAGTTTTTATATTCTCTCCCTTGCATGGTTGAATGGAGCGTAAGATGCGACACTTTCTAATGGCGCAAAGCGGCAGGAGGCTCACCGCACGCCCCGTGGAAAGCGAGAAATCTAGAGAGAATCAACTACTAACTGAGCGACCATGTATGAGAAAACCGTGATTTTTTATAAACTAAAGGAGGACATAAACATGTTAGATTTAAAATTTGTTCGTGCCAATTTTGAAGAAGTAAAAGAAAAGTTATCTGCTCGTGGAGAAGACCTCTCAGGATTAGATCAGTTCGAAGCATTAGATCAGCGCCGCCGCGAGTTAATCGGTGAAACGGAAGCACTAAAATCTAAGCGTAATGAAGTATCTAAACAAGTAGCAGAGTTTAAGCGTGAGAAAAAAGACGCTGACCACCTCATCACAGAGATGCGCGAAGTAGGTGACAAGATCAAAACAATGGATGATGAGCTTCGTCAAGTAGAAGAAGACCTTCACGCTATCATGCTGACGTTGCCTAACATCCCTCATGAAAGTGTTCCAGTTGGTGAGACTGAGGATGATAACGTACCTGTACGTCACTGGGGAGATGTTCCTGAGTTTGCTTTTGAAGCAAAACCTCACTGGGATATCGCGACTGATCTGAACATCGTTGATTTCGAACGTGGAGCAAAAGTAACAGGCAGCCGTTTCGCTTTTTATAAAGGTTTAGGAGCTCGTTTAGAGCGTGCACTTATCAACTTCATGATGGATTTGCACGAAGATGAGCATGGCTATACTGAAGTATTGCCTCCATACATGGTTAACCGTCAAAGCATGACAGGAACAGGGCAGCTTCCAAAGTTTGAGGAAGACGCGTTCAAAATTCGCGAAGAAGACTATTTCTTGATTCCAACTTCTGAAGTTCCTGTAACAAACATGCACCGAGAAGAGATTCTATCAGCTGACGAACTTCCGATCACATATGCGGCGTACAGCGCATGTTTCCGTTCTGAAGCGGGATCTGCAGGACGCGACACGCGCGGTTTGATCCGTCAGCATCAGTTCAATAAAGTAGAGCTAGTTCGCTTCGTTAAACCTGAAGATTCTTATGAGGAGCTCGAGAAGCTTACAGGACACGCTGAAAAAGTACTTCAGCTGCTCAACCTTCCGTACCGCGTACTGAGCATGTGTACGGCTGACCTAGGATTCACAGCAGCTAAGAAGTACGATATCGAAGTCTACTTACCAAGCTACGCGGAGTACCGCGAGATTTCTTCTTGCTCTAACTTTGAAGATTTCCAAGCGCGCCGTGCCCAAATTCGTTTCCGTCGAGATGCAAAAGGGAAGCCTGAATTCGTTCATACGCTAAATGGATCTGGACTTGCGATCGGTCGTACAGTAGCGGCCATCTTAGAGAACTACCAACAAGAGGATGGAACTGTAGTTATTCCGGAAGTTCTTCGTCCTTATATGGGGAATAAAGAAGTAATTAAGTAAAAGATTGAATAAGCTGACTCGAAAATGGTCCCAAAAGGACCTTAAGAGTCAGCTTTTATATGTTTACGGGATGTAAAAGTTATATGATCGGTGGTGCGATTCCGTTTTCAGGTGGTAAGATGTTGATTACCGGTGGAAACTCAGGATTCACAGGTGGAAATTTTAGTGTTACAGGTGGAAAACACAGTTTTAGCGGCGAACGTGTAATAAATACAAGAACACGTACCGTAAAACCTTGCCTCAAAAAAGACAAGCAAAGTTTTTTTAAAAAAAAACAAAAAAAGTTTTGAAAGACCGTTGACACTATATTTAACAGCATGTTATTATAGTTCTTGTCAGTCACACGGAGGTATACCCAAGTCCGGCTGAAGGGATCGGTCTTGAAAACCGACAGGGGTTTAACGACCCGCGGGGGTTCGAATCCCTCTACCTCCTCCATATACATATTCAACCTCATCTGAGTTTCTCGGATGAGGTTTTTTGTTGTGTTTTTTTTGCTCTTTTTCTCATGCGAGCACCTGAATCGAAAATCGTCCACTTTCAAAATCTCGGAGAAAATCTCTAAAAATTTAAACCTTTAACACTCAATGATGTAAGCGCTAACACTTTAAAGTGATAAAATTTAGTATTGACAGAACTTTTAGACAGAGCGTATGATGACAACTATAACTTAATTCAATAATGCAATACTTATTCAGAGAGACCGAGGGATCAGGCCCTATGACGTCCGGCAACCTCCAGTATGGAACGGTGCTACTTCCTGCAGAATGATGATTCATTCTGGAAGATAAGTCGATGTCTACTTATTCGCCCTCTTCCATGAAATGAAGAGGGCTTTTTTATATTTAAGGGGGAAGACATATGATCGAGATTAAGGACGTGACTAAATTATATAAAGTAAAAGGCAAAGAAATCGTCGGTGTGAAAAATGTATCACTGACCATCGATAAAGGTGAGATCTTTGGCATTGTAGGATATAGCGGGGCTGGGAAGAGTTCGCTGCTGCGCTGTCTCAACTTATTAGAAAAACCAACATCAGGAGAAATCAAGATCGATGGCATCCCAATCACCGAGCTCGGGAAAAAGGAGTTACGCGAGGAGCGCCTGAAGATCGGCATGATCTTTCAACATTTTTATTTGATCAGTGCAAAGACGGTTTTTGAGAACATTGCCTTCGCTTTAAAAGCAGCAGGAAAAACGAAAGAAGAAATCAGCAGTAAAACAAACGAGCTTTTAAAAATGGTGGGATTAGAGAATCAAAAAGATCAGTACCCTTCTCAGCTGAGTGGGGGTCAGAAACAGCGAGTAGGTATCGCGAGAGCTCTGGCAAACGACCCGAAGGTATTACTTTGTGATGAAGCGACTTCAGCTCTTGATCCGAATACAACGAAATCGATTCTTTCCTTGCTGAAGTCTATCAATAAAAAGTTAGGCATTACGATCGTACTGATCACGCATGAGATGGAAGTGGTAAAAGAGATCTGCCACCGAATGGCTATCATGCAGGATGGAGAAATCATCGAGTCGGGTGATGTGTACAATATTTTTGCTAATCCAGAAAAAGAACTCACAAAAACGTTCATCAGCTCTGTTATCCAGATGGATCTACCAGAGCCGCTCCTGAAGAACAGAAAAGGAACGGTGATCAAGATTCAGTTCAAAGGAGCCATTGCAGAAGAAGCCGTAGTTTCTGAGCTTTTCCAAAACTTCCGTGTTAAAGGAAATATCCTTCACGGTAAGATCGAATATATTCAGGAAACACCGCTTGGTATCTTCATCATGGAACTTGTCGGTGAAGAAGCAGAAGTGAAGCGAGCGATCTCATATATTGAAAGTCGCATAGAAAATCTTGAGGTGGTGAAACAAGTTGCTTGATTCAATTTTAAACATCCTTCCAGATCTGAATAAAGCATTCTTCGAAACGTTATATATGGTCGCGATATCGCTCGGTGTATCATTAGTAGTTGGCCTGCCGCTAGGTATTATCCTATTTGTAACAGACAAAGGATTATTGTTTGAGAATGCGTGGATCAAACAGATAGCGGGCATTCTTGTGAACTTGATCCGCTCTGTGCCATTCATTATTCTATTAGTCGCTTTACTACCGTTAACACAACTGATAACCGGAACAACGATCGGACCAACGGCAGCGTCTGTCTCTTTATCTGTCGCAGCCATCCCGTTCTTTGCAAGGCTCGTAGAAACCTCTTTACGGGAGATCGATAAAGGCGTGATCGAAGCGGCCGTTGCAGTAGGCGCAACGCCATGGATGATCATCCGTGAAGTCCTTCTACCAGAAGCGAAGCCAGGGATCGTTCAAGCGATAACAGTCACAGCCATCAGCTTGCTAGGCTATTCAGCCATGGCCGGTATCGTCGGCGGCGGAGGAATCGGAGACTTCGCAATCCGCTTCGGTTACTATCGCTACGACAACACGATCATGCTAACAACCGTCATTCTACTAATCGTAATCGTGCAGCTCATGCAAGTCATCGGAGACGGTGCTGCAAAGGCTGTAAACAAACGATAAATTTAATTACTAAAGGACAGACGTGAAAAACTTGTCTATAAAAGGTTTGGTTATAGGTTTAAAAAGACTTCATTGGTAAGTTGATTGGAGTGTAAGGTGTGAGACTCCTGCGGGACGAGCGGTCAGGTGAGACCCTTAATGGCGCAAAGCGGCAAGGGGCTCACCTGTCGCCCCGCGGAAAGCGAAGCACCTGAAACGGAAATCAACCACTCACAAGAACATCATGTATTTGCAAAAACAATTTTAAAAGGGGATCATCATGAAAAAAATCATACTCACATTACTAACCGCACTGCTAGCTTTCGGCTTAGCAGGATGCTCATCTTCATCAGATGCATCAAAAGATAAAGAAGTAACCCTCGGCGCAACAGCAGGACCATACACAGACATGGTCAACAAAGCGATCAAGCCCTCACTAGAGAAAAAAGGATACAAAGTAAAAGTCATTGAATTCAGCGACTATATTCAGCCAAACATGGCATTATCAAAAGGCGATCTAGATGCGAACCTTTTTCAGCACAAAGTGTACATGGAGAATTTCGCAAAAGAAAAGAACTTAAAGCTTTCAGAAGTCATCATTGTTCCAACAGCACCGATGGGTCTCTATTCTGAGAAATTCAAATCGGTTAAGGACATAAAAGAAGGCAGCACGGTCGCTATTCCGAACGACCCGGTTAACTTAGCGCGCACGTTGCTCATGCTTGAAGATGCAAAACTGATCACCATTAAAGAGGGAATCAACGAACTAACAGCTTCTGAGAAAGATGTTAAGGATAATCCTAAGAAGCTCGTTTTCAAACCATTAGAAGCGGCGCAGCTTCCACGTGCTGTCCAAAGTGCAGATGTTGCAGCTGTGCCTGGTAACTTTGCACTCGCAGCAAAGATGGACTTATTAGATGCGATACAATTAGAGAACATGCCGGACACGTACCGTAACCGTGTTGTGGTAAACACGAAGGATGTAGATTCTGCTTTTGCAAAAGATATTAAGAAGGTAGTGGAATCGAAGGAGTTTGAAGAAGTGATCGATAAGGAGTTCGAAGGCTTCGGAAAACCAGAATGGATGAAGAAATAAAATCAAACAAAACCCCGGAGCTCATAAGAATGAGAACCGGGGTTTTTTTATGTTTATAAGCGAACTTCTCGTTTCGCTTCAATCTTTAGTGCAATCTTTTCTACGATATGATCGATGGACTCAGGATTATCGCGAAGATCGTAATCATTAATATTCACACGAAGCACAGGACAAGAATTAAAAGAAGCGATCCACTTTTCATAGCGATCGTACATTTCTTCCCAATAAGAAACCGGTGTTTCTTGCTCCATCTTACGTCCGCGTTTTTGAATACGAGCTAAGATATCATCAAGAGAGCCTTCTAAGTATATCAAGCAATCAGGCTGCGGGAAGTATGGTGTCATGACCATAGCTTCAAACAGGTGAGTATACGTTTCGTAATCTACATCAGACATGTTGCCTTTATCAAAGTGCATGCGAGCAAATATTCCTGTGTCTTCATAGATCGAACGGTCTTGCACAAATCCGCCGCCATAGTCGAACATTCTTTTTTGCTCTTTGAAGCGTTCTGCTAAAAAGAAGATCTGCAGGTGGAAGCTCCAGCGCTTAAAATCATGATAAAAGTTTTCTAAGTATGGGTTGTTATCCACTTTTTCCATGGATGTACGAAACTTTAATTTTTCAGCAAGTGCATTCGTAAATGTAGATTTCCCCGCACCTACCATACCTGCCACAGTAATGACAGCATCGTTTGGGATTCCGTATTGTATGAGTTTACTCATCGCGCAACTTCTCCTTTTTTCAGAGTTGCATCGATTAAGGAAAAGATCTTCTCTTTATCCGCTTCATACGCAACAAAATCTAAGTCATCTCCGTTAAACGAGAGCACAGGAATCTCCGGGTGCTGCTTTTTAAAGGCAGTCATGAACGTCTCGTAATCTTCAGCTAACTGTTCTAAGTATGCAGGCTCCATATTTTGCTCGATAAAACGTCCACGCTTACGCACGCGGTCCAGCAACGTATCAAGGCTAGCGTTTAAATAGATGATCACGTTTGGTACAGGCATATCCTCAGTAAGAATATCGAAACACTGCATGTATTTATGAAGATTTCCGTCTTTTAGCGTTCGACCTGCAAAAATACGGTTCTTAAAGATATGATAATCAGAAACGACAGGTATCTGTTTAGATAAATACTGTCCTTGAATCTCTTCAAGCTGTTTATACCTGTTGCAAAGAAAGAACATCTCGGTTTGAAAACTCCACTCATCGATGTTGTCATAAAATTTTCCGAGAAAAGGATTCTCCTCTACAATCTCTTTCAATAATTGAAAGTTATAGTGCTCGGCAATAGCTTTTGCGAGCGATGTTTTCCCTACGCCAATCGGCCCTTCAACTGCGATAAAGGGGGTTGAACTCATCTTCCTTTTCCTCCCTTATAAATAACAAACGAAAAATTACAGACAAAGAATATTGTAGCATACGTTTGGAAAAGGTGGTGAGATTATCGGTAAAAAGTTAATGGTAAATATGCTATTTAGTACATCGTTTTATGTTTGTTTTCATTTGCCTGATCGATGATCGCTTTTAAATCTAAGTCTTCGCTCTTGCTGATATCGGCATTCAATGTCTTTTCCATTAAAATTAAGGCTCTTTCGTTATCTTCTTCTATATTAGATGCTGAACAATCAGCAGGTGCATAAAGTGTATAACCTCTCATATAAGCATCGTTTGCTGTAAAGAGAACACATATGTTACCTGCTACACCACATAGTATTAAAGTTTGGATACTAAGTTCATTTAATAAAGTGGATAATGGTGTCGAGAAAAATCCGGAATGCTTTGGTTTGACGACAAAAAAATCATCATCGTCAGGCTGCAATTTTTTTACGAATTCACCACCGGATTGCGTAGAGCAATAATCAACAAGCTTGTGTTTATCCGATTGCCATTGTCCGAAGTTATCGTTCACATAAATAACGGGTATCTTCTCTTTTTTAGCTCGTTTCTTCAGATCATAAATTTTATCGGCGATCGGTGCAGACGTTTTTAACAAAAGCGGCGCCTCAGGAAAATTAAAGTCGTTGATCACGTCAATAATAAGCAGAGCGACCGGTATTTTATTGTTCTCGTGCTGATCTTGTTTTTCCATAACGAATCCTCTCTTTCGTTTAAGCATATTTAGTAAATAGTCATTCTTATCTATATAAAAGATGTAACGAATTTGATCTATACAACCATTCCTTTCTTTATTATTAGCAAAACCTCTTGTATAATCTCTTACAACTAAAACTTTGGAGCGAAAATGATGGAGATCTTAGAAAAAGATGAATTTTACATGGAGCTTGCTCTAGAAGAAGCACAAAAAGCAGCGGATATCGGCGAGGTTCCCATTGGGGCTATTTTAGTAATAGAGGATGAAATTGTCGCAAGAGCCCATAATCTGCGTGAAGCCGAACAAAGAGCGATCGCTCATGCGGAGCTACTAGCCATTGACGAGGCATGTAGAGAACGGGATGCTTGGCGATTGGAAGGAGCAACACTTTATGTAACGCTTGAACCGTGTGCGATGTGTTCGGGCGCGATTGTCCTCTCAAGAGTAAGTCGTGTTGTGTACGGTGCGGCTGATCCTAAAGGGGGCTGTGCAGGAACGTTAATGAACCTTTTGCAAGAAGATCGTTTTAACCACCAATGTGAGGTTGTAGCGGGCGTAAAGAGTGAAGCGTGCGGTCATATTCTTTCACGCTTTTTCAAAAAACTCCGCGATCGTAAAAGGAAGGAAAAGGAAGATCGGACAAAGGAGCTTTAGTGCTCCTGCGGTTGATTTTTTTAAAAGGACATAGTATACTAAATCTTGCACATTTAGTTGTGCATCTAACATTGTTATACACTTTGTCGCGCTAGATGGGGAGGTAGCGGTGCCCTGTACTCGCAATCCGCTGTAGCGAGGTTGAATTCCTCTCCTCGGCTAGTTCAACGTATGGTCTGACGGACGTAAGTGGTGTTGATGTCCGGGTCCTGCGCAACGGAGACCCATGAACCCTGTCAGGTCCGGAAGGAAGCAGCAGTAAGTGGACCACTTCGTGTGCCGTGGGGCAACCTGGACTGAGCTAACTGCGTTTGTACGCATAGGTTGACTATTCCAAAGAGAGGTGCGCGGCATTCTAATATATAAACAATTACTCACCCTTGTTTCAGGGGTGAGTTTTTTGTAATGTTTCAGTATAATATAGAAAGAATGAAGTGATATAAAGGAGGCAAAGGGATGAGTTATCAAGCGCTCTACCGCGTATGGAGGCCACAGAGCTTTGAAGATATGGTCGGGCAGGAACACATTACTAAAACCATTCAAAATGCCTTGATGCAGGACAAGCTTTCCCATGCCTACCTGTTTTCAGGACCACGAGGAACGGGTAAAACAAGTGCGGCGAAGATCATTGCTAAAGCCGTTAACTGTGAACGGGCTCCAGTATCTGAGCCATGTAATGAATGTGACGCTTGTAGAGGAATCACGAACGGCTCGATATCGGATGTACTAGAAATCGATGCTGCATCTAATACAGGTGTGGATGATATAAGAGATATTCGGGACAAAGTAAAATTTGCACCGTCCTCTGTTACGTACAAAGTCTATATCATAGATGAAGTACATATGCTTTCAACTGGTGCGTTTAACGCGTTGTTAAAAACTTTAGAAGAACCGCCAAGCCATGTTATTTTTATTCTCGCAACAACAGAGCCGCATAAAATTCCGGCAACGATCGTTTCCAGATGTCAGCGGTTTGATTTTAAACGGATTTCTTCACAGTCTATCATCGGTCGAATGAGGCAGATCGTCGACGTCAACGGTACCGAAGTTGATGAAGAAGCCCTTCAACTGCTAGCGAGAGCAGCAGAAGGCGGAATGCGTGACGCATTAAGTCTTCTCGACCAGGCGATCTCCTATAGTGATGATAAAGTAAGAGTTGAAGATGTTTTGTCGGTAACCGGCTCAGCCTCGCAAAAACATCTTTCAGAGATGGCAGAAGCCTTTTTAGAAAAAGATGTTTCAAAAGCTCTTACATTATCGACAGAACTTTTACATGAAGGAAAAGATCCTGTTCGCTTTTTAGGAGACCTTATCTACTATTATAGAGATATGCTTCTATATAAAACGGCACCTCAATTAGAAGAGCTGTTAGAACGGGTCTCAACGGACGAAGACTTTGCACGATTAGCAGATGCTACAGCTGCAGAAGACATCTATTCGATCATCGGTCAGTTAAATGCGGCACAACAGGAGATGAAATGGACGAACCATCCTAAGATTTTCTTAGAGACAACGTTCATCAAGATTTGTTACAAAAAGCAAGAAGGGATCTCGTCTCAAGCAGGGAATCCTTCTGTTGAACCGTTAATGCAAAGAATTGAGCAATTAGAACAAGAACTTAAAAAGATGAAAGAAAGCGGCTGGTCATCTAACGGACCTTCCTCCCAGACCGAAGCAGAAGCTCCAAGAGAGAAACGAGTGATAAGAGGACAAGGTGGCGCATCACAAACGCAAGTGAAAGAGATGCTCAAAAAAGCAAAAAAACCAAACCTTGTTCAGCTTAAAGGAATGTGGGGAGAGATCTTAGATAAGATTCGTTCTGAAAAAGTAAGTGCATATGCCCTTCTTTCAGGAGCAGAGCCGGTAGCTTGTTCAGATCAAATCTTTTTGCTGGCATTTCAGCATGAAATCCACCGTCAAATGGCATCTCAAGAGAACAACAGAAGCTATGTTGAAAGCGCAGTTTATAGTACAATAGGAAAGAACCTGTCCATGCTATCCATATTGGATCCAGAATGGCAGAAACTAAAAGCTGATTTCATTAAAGAGCAACAGCAAGGCCAGCCATCTTCTGAAGAAAAAGAAAAAACAGAAGATCCTCTCATCGCAGAGGCGATCAAATTGGTTGGCGATGATTTAATTGAGATAAAAGAAGAGGAACAATAAAAGGAGGAATTGTACGATGATGAAAGGCAACATGAACAATATGATGAAGCAAATGCAAAAAATGCAGCGTGACATGGCAAAAGCTCAAGAGGAACTAAAAGATAAAGTGATCGAAGGTACAGCTGGAGGCGGTATGGTTACCGTTAAAGCGAACGGTCACAAAGAGATCATCGACATTATCATTAAAGAAGAAGTGGTAGATCCAGATGATATCGATATGCTTCAAGATCTTGTACTAGCAGCTACGAACGATGCACTTAAGAAAGTAGACGAACTGGTATCACAAGACATGGGCAAATTCACAAAAGGACTTAACATTCCTGGAATGTTCTAGGAATATGCTATGCATTATCCTGAACCGATTTCAAAACTGATTGAAAGCTTTATGAAATTGCCGGGCATCGGACCGAAAACGGCGGTTCGCCTGGCATTTTTCGTATTGGAAATGAAAGAAGATGACGTGCTTGATTTTGGACGAGCACTCGTTAATGCGAAACGTCAGCTTATCTATTGTTCCAACTGCTTTCATATTACTGACCGTGATCCTTGCATGATCTGTGATGATTCAAGCAGAGACCGAACGACAATCTGTGTTGTCCACGATTCCAAGGATGTTATTGCAATGGAAAAAATGAAAGAATATCGAGGACTCTATCATGTACTTCAAGGTGCCATCTCACCAATGGACGGCGTAGGACCAGAAGATATTAAAGTCGCAGAACTATTGAAGCGTCTAACAGATGAAGGTATTCAAGAAATTATCATGGCTACTGATCCGAACATTGAAGGAGAAGCCACTGCCATGTATATCGCAAGACTTCTAAAACCAACGGGTATCAAGATTACTCGTATTGCACACGGCCTCCCTGTAGGTGGAGACTTAGAGTATGCGGACGAAGTAACGCTTTCCAAAGCACTTGAAGGAAGAAGAGAAATATAACTAAAGGGGTTGCTTGCATGTTTTTTTCCCGAAAAGGGCGATTGAAGCGATCCGGGGATGAAGAGCTGCTTCAAAGTCTTGATGAGCTAAAGATAAACTGGATGCATCAAAAAGAAATGGTTGAACGCAGTGTCGAGCCATCAGAAGAGGTTATCTTTAAGCTTCAACTAGCAGAATCAAAATACTTCTTCTTATTAAAAGAAGCGAAAAAAAGAAACGTGACAACCAGCAAGTTAAAATAACTGCTGTTCTTTTTTTTGGACAACTCCCATACAATGACTAGTAAATAACTTGGATGTTGTATAGGAGGGATTAGGAATGGAGCCAATAACGGTAATAGCTATTCTTGGAACTATCATCTTTGTTCTGCTTCTAGTAGGTGCTCCAATGCGGCCGATACGCTGGATCGGATTCGGTATTACACGCTTTTGTATCGGTGCACTGTTGCTTTTCTTATTAAATGCCATCGGAAACTCATATGATATTCATATTCCGATCAATGCGTTTACCGCTCTGATCTCAGGAATTGCTGGACTACCCGGCATAGCTTCCCTAGTAGCCATTGAATTCTTTATCTTGAACTAGGGGATTCAAATGTATTCTTAAACCAAGGTTTAGAGAGCGATAGTCAGCTTTCTAAACCTTTTTTCATTTATTTAAAGTAATTTCAAAATAACTATTGACCTGAAATCGCCATACGTGATATATTAGTTCTTGTCGCCGCAACACATGAAACATTGTTGCAGACGGGAAACAAATTTTAAAAAACGGTTGACTTCTTATTATAATGATGTTATCCTAATAAAGTCGCTAAAACGAGCGGCTAACACACAGTTCTTTGAAAACTGAACAAAAGAAAATAGGTAAGGAATTAAGAATTAATTCCGTCAGTTTTAAAATCGAGC
>NZ_JACSQM010000001.1 GCF_014836645.1 Fictibacillus norfolkensis | reverse complement strand
GAATACCCCATAAAAAAACTCCCCTTAAGATAAACAGATTTTTTATTTCATCTGTCTACCTAAAGGGGAGCATATCAGGGTGTGAAAACCTCTTCTATCCTGCTTTTTTATTTGGCTTGAATCATCATGATACACATGTCATCACTCTGACCTTTTTGTTGTTCTTCTGGAATCACAAGATGGATCGGCGAGCGGATGTTGCTCCATTTTTCCGAAGCCACGTACTTCAGCTTCTCCAGCATCAATTCTTCGTCGTCGCCAGCTTCTAACACACCATCCGTAAAGAGCAGTATCTGAATGTTGTCTTCATACTGGATAACAGACTTCTTCACTTCGATCTGCTCAAAGAAACCAACAGCAAAACAGCTGCGTTCGATGGATTGAAGCGAATTATCAACGAGCACATAGCCTTCTGGATGTCCGGCATTCACGTATTCAACCGTCTTTTTCTCCGTATCGATCAAAAGATAGATGCCTGTAAAATAGTAGTCGTAGTCATTTTTCGGGTTATGCAGAAGTGCCATGTATCGGTTTAATTCTTTGATCACAAGCTCAGGATCTTTAAGTTCTTTAATGCTATCCCGCATTACAGAAGAGATGAACATGCAGACAAGAGAAGATGAAATCCCATGGCCCATCATATCGAGCAAGATGATGCCATAACGATGGTCATCGAACTTGTGCCAATAATACATATCGCCCGCGAGCTTAAAGGAAGGCAGGTGAGATACGTTAATCGTAATATTGTCTTCTTTGATAGGAGGATTCAACAAGCCTTTTTGAACTTGCATCGCAAGATCGAGCTCGTTCTGAATCTTTTGCTCTTGTTCAGCATGCCAGTCTTTTTCGTACTTCAATCTCAGTGCGACTCGAATTCTAGCAAGCAGTTCTACTTTATTTATAGGCTTCGTCACGTAATCCATACCGCCGCAGTCGAGCGCTTCCGCTAACTTCGTAGAGTCTTCAAGCGCTGTGATGAAGATGATCGGAATGTCTTTGAAGCGCTCGTCTTTTTGAACGCGCTGGCAAGCCTCGATCCCATCGATCTCCGGCATCATGATATCAAGGAGGATCAAGTCGATCGACTTTTTGTTCAGCTCTTTTTCGTTATTTTCGAGGTGATCAAAAAGCTGTTGAGCCGATGAGAGTGAGGTACAGTCTTCGTATCCTGCATTCTTAAGTATTTTCTCTATTACAAATAAATTTACTGTATTGTCATCAACGATCAGAATGGACATTCAAACTTCTTCCCCTTATATGTACCATTTATTGTGTATTTTTCTAATATCATTCATATCTATAACTCTAGTATACAAGTAAATGAGGAAAGGGACTATTTTTTAGATTATTTAGAGTGGGATCGTGATGGTGGAAGAAGGTAGTGGAGGAGATTATGCTAGTTATCGCAGAAGAGGGGTGTGTTGCGTAATAGACTGTGTTCAGGATACGAACATTATTACGGTTTGTTCACACCAGATAGACTCCATGAAATATATCAACGGTAATCCAAATTATATTCACGGATAACTCTATTAATTTCACGGATAACAAGAATAATTTCACGTATAAAAAAATTTAAACGATTTTCGACACTTATCGCCACAGCTAGTCTCCATTTACCATATATATTATTCATTCTATTGTTCGTTTTAAACAAAATCATTGACATATTTGTTCGTTTATAACATTATAATACATATAAGATGTTCGAAAATAACAAAGGTGATGAAAATAATGCCTAAAGAGCGTAGAGAGCAAATTCTTCAACAATTAAATGAGAACGGAAAAATTGAGATTGAAGAATTAGTAAATGAATTAAATGTTTCGGCGATGACAATCCGCCGTGATCTTGCCTTTCTCGAAGAAACGGACCAGATTATTAGGACGCATGGCGGAGCGATACTTAACAAGCCGTTAGTCGTGGAATCCTCTTTCCGAACAAAAGAAGGAAAGTTCAACGAACGTAAGAGAGCGATCGCCGAGAGAGCTGTGCAATTCATACAGGATCACTCTACTATTCTTTTAGATTCAGGAACAACAACGTTAGAGATCGCAAAATTGTTAAAAGAGAAAACGACGATCACAGTAGTTACGAATGATATTAAGATCGCAGCTGAGCTACTTGATACAGATGTGAAAGTGATCGTAACTGGCGGTGAACTGCAAAATACGGTCGGAACATTGTTCGGCCCGTTAACAGAACAGATGTTAAGAGGCATTCACGTGGATCTCTTTTTCTTAGGAGCTCATGCGATCCACGGCCGAGCGGGTGTTACAGCACCGACTTATGAGAAGGCTGCGATCAAAAAGCTGATGATTGAAGCATCAGAGAAAACATGGCTCGTGGCTGACTCTAGCAAGTTTGATCAAAAATCATTAACAAAGGTTTGTGACTTAAACCAAATTCACGGTTTGATTACAGATCAACAACTATCAGATGAAACGGAAAAAATGCTGAATGAATATTTAGAAGTTGTAACCGTTGAAGGTGGTGAAAAGGGATGAAAATCGGCGTTATCGCAGATGATCTAACAGGTGCCAATGCGACAGGGGTAAAACTGATCAAGCAAGGTTTTGAAGCGGCAACGATGGTGTATTACGATCAAGAGCCAGCATCTGGCAACTACAACGCAGTGTGTATTGATACAGACAGCAGATATGCACGAAAAGATGTATCCGAGATGCGGATCAAAAAGTCTCTAAGCAACCTTCAGCGTTGGGGTGCGGATGTTATTTGTAAACGTATCGACAGTACCGTAAGAGGAAATATCGGAACAGAGATCGATATGGTCTTAAATGAACTTGGTGAACGATCGATTGCGGTTGTCGTTGCATCGTTTCCAGATTCAAGCCGTATCACATCTGGCGGTTACTTGCTCGTCGATGGTGTACCTGTTCAAGCGACAGATGTTGCCAAGGATCCGGTCATGCCTCTTACAGAATCATATGTTCCTTCAATTATAAGTAAACAGAGTGAGCATCTTGTATCACACATCGGGCTCGAAACTGTTTTACAAGGAAAGAAAAGAATTCTGCAGGAGCTAAAGCGAAAAATAGACGAGGGAAATCGTATCCTTGTGATGGATGCGGTAACAGATGAAGAGATTGAAGATATCGCCCATGCGATGGCATTGATTGCGGACTACCAACTCGTACCGGTAGACCCTGGACCACTAACAGCTTATTATGCAAAGGCTTACACGTCTCTTCACACACAAAGTAAAAAGATACTTGTTACCGTCGGAAGCGTAACCTCTTTAAGTGGAGAGCAGCTGACATACTTGATCGATAAAACAGATGCAAAACCGGTCTATGTTGATGCTGAAAAATTAGCAAGTCTATCGGAAAGCTGGGAAACTGAAGTTCAAAGAGCTGTAACAGCTGCCTTAGAAGCTATCCATCAACAAGACATCCTGATCATCACGACCAATTCACCAGAGGCAAAACGATTAGAACTAAAACGACTGGCTGAAGAGCAAGGTGTGAGTCAGGATCAACTCGCGAAAAGAATCGCGGATGGATTAGGAAAGATCACACGTATTGTCATTCAGTCAACGAATTATGAGATCGGCGGCTGTTTCTCCAGTGGAGGAGATGTTACGGCTTCACTCTGTTCTGTTGGAAGAGCAGAAGGCATCAAGTTAAAAAACGAAGTGCTTCCTCTCGTCGCATACGGTGAATTCATCGGAGGTTATTTTGATGGTATACCGCTCGCAACAAAAGGCGGCATGGTCGGTGACAAAAAAGCGATTCACACGATAGTAAAACACCTTTTAGCAAACCAAACGTCTACAAAGCAAGTTCAATAAATCTATAAAACAACTGGAGGAGGAAGAAACATGACAACGACAACAAAAACGACAACAACAGAAAAAGCGATTATCGCGATTCCAATGGGTGATCCAGCTGGTATAGGACCAGAAATTACGATGAAGTCTCTTGCCAAAAAAGAGATCTATGATGTTTGTAAACCGCTCGTAATCGGAGATGCTGCAGTTCTAGAAAAAGCGATTGCGATCGTAAGCGCAGACCTCACAATTAATGAAGTAACATCACCAACAGAAGGAAAGTACGAACTAGGAACAGTTGATGTGATCAACGTAAACAACATTGATATGAACAAGCTGCAGTATGGTGAAGTTTCTGCTCAAGGTGGACAAGGAGCGTTTGAATACATTAAAAAAGCGGTAGAGCTTGCTACAGCAGGTGAGGTTAAAGCGCTGGCAACAACGCCGATCAACAAAGAATCATTAAAAGCCGCGAATGTTCCTTACATCGGACATACGGAGATGCTTGAAGCACTTGCAGGTTCTGATGATCCTCTAACGATGTTCGAAGTAAGAGGAATGAGAATTTTCTTCTTAACACGTCATCTTTCATTAAAAGATGCGATTGCAGCTATGACGAAAGAACGTGTACATGATTATTTAGTACGATGTGATCGAGCGCTCGCTCGTCTAGGCGTTGAAAACAGACGCTGGGCCGTTGCTGGTCTGAACCCGCATAGCGGCGAAGGCGGCTTGTTTGGCTGGGAAGAAGTCGAGCAGATCAAACCGGGTATTGAGCTAGCTGTTGCAGACGGAATCAACGCAGTAGGTCCGGTTCCTGCAGACTCTGTATTCTTCCAAGCACTTAACGGAAAATATGATGCGGTGTTGTCTCTCTATCATGATCAAGGACATATCGCAGCTAAGATGACAGATTTTCATCGAACGATTTCTATCACGAACGGCCTTCCGTTCTTAAGAACATCGGTAGACCACGGAACAGCGTTCGATATCGCTGGAAAGAACATTGCAGAGAGCACGAGTATGGAAGAGTGTATCAAACTGGCTGCTCAATATGCACCTAAGTTTACAGCGAACAGCATTTAAGATAGTCAGATGAAAGTGAAGGGTTTTCATGCCCTTCACAATTATTTCAATAAAATAAAAGCGCTTACATTAAAGGGGGTTAATGAAATGGAAGTTTCAGGAGCACAAATGGTAGCTGGTTTAGTTCTTGGGGTTATTGCATTAATTTTTCTCGTTTTAAAAACGAAGATTCACGCATTTCTAGCTCTTATCATTGCGGCTTCGATCGCCGGTCTTGTCGGCGGAATGGAACCAGGTAAAGTCGCTGATACGATCTCGGCTGGGTTCGGGAGCACGCTTGCTTCTATTGGGATCGTAATCGGACTCGGTGTGATGATCGGACGGATTCTCGAAGTGTCAGGAGCGGCTGAAACGTTAGCTTATTCACTCATTAAAGCAGTCGGCAGGAAAAAGGAAGAATGGGCGATGGCGATCGCAGGTTATGTGGTTTCCATTCCGATCTTTGTTGACTCAGCATTTGTTATTTTAAATCCACTCGTAAAAGCTCTGTCTAAGAAAACGGGGAAGTCGGTCGTCTCGTTAGGTGTTGCTTTAGCGGTGGGTCTTGTGATTACGCACTCTTTAGTACCGCCAACGCCTGGTCCACTAGGTGTAGCAGGAATCTTTGGAGTTGATATCGGTCTAATGATCGGTCTTGGTCTTCTTTTTGCCATTCCGACTATGATTGCGGGAGTTCTCTACGCCAAGTGGATTGGTAAAAGAATCTATCAAGTGCCGGATGATTCTGAGCTAGGATTTACACGTCCTACTAAACAAGCAGCTTATCAAGAGTTTATTGAGCTCGCTAGCACGAGAGAAAATGATCTGCCGTCTTTAGGCCGCTCACTATTACCAATTGTTTTGCCCATTCTATTAATCTTTTTAAACACAACGTTAACTGCACTTGAACTTACATCTGGATTTTACGGAATCCTAATTTTCTTAGGTAAACCGATTATTGCTGTAAGTATCGGACTCATTGTAGCGATCTACGCTTTAGCCGGTAACTTAAGTCGATCTGAATCACTTGACCGAATGGAGGAGGGAATTCAGACAGCAGGTATCATCCTGTTAGTTACAGGTGCAGGTGGAGCGCTTGGAAATGTACTTCGTGAAAGTGGAGCGGGGAACTTTATCGCTGAAAAAATTGCAGATCTTCCCCTACCAGCGATCTTGATTCCGTTCTTCGTTGCGACGATTGTTCGCCTCGTACAAGGAAGTGGTACGGTAGCGATGATAACCGCCGCATCTATCTCAGCACCGATCCTTTCTCAGCTAGATGTGAACATGGCACTCGCGGCTCAAGCTGCAGCGATGGGTTCAATGATCTTCTCGTACTTTAACGACAGCTTGTTCTGGGTTGTTAACCGAATGTTAGGCATTAAAGAGGTGAAAGAGCAGATCATGGTCTGGTCAGTACCGACTACGATCTGTTGGTTCGTAGGATTAGTGTCACTTTTAGTGGCGAATATGTTCTTTTAAACAGATGTTTAAAACAGAGTCTCACCTATTTCATGGTGAGGCTTTTTTGTGTGTGGAGGGGAGGTTTTACGGTACGTGTTTTTATAATCTGTTACGCGTTCGCCGGTAAAGTGCTCGTTTTCACCGGTAAACGTGGTCGCTCCACTGCTAAACTTCCGCTTTGCACGTGTAATCAAGCTGTGATGACCGTCAAACAGCTCAAGACCACCGCTAACTCCTTCGATACCATCTAAATCCAACAAAAAAAGAACCTACAACATGTAGATTCTCACTGTCACGCGCTATTTATGTAAAGGATCAACCGCTGCAACGGCATGTACGGGCAATGTGATCTGAAAGGAGGTGCCTTCCTTTTGTTTGCTGTCTACTAGAATCGTTCCTCCATGGTTTTGAATGATTTTAAAACAAACCATAAGTCCGAGGCCCGTACCGTTGCATTTTGTCGTGTAGAACGGCTCGCCGATTCTTTTCTGTTGCTCGTCAGTCATGCCGACTCCGTTATCTTTTACAGTCAGAACGACGTGGCCGTCAACAGGTTCAGCCGAGAGTGAGATCTTACCTCCGTCAGGCAGGGCTTCCATCGCGTTTTTGATCATATTGAAGATCACTTGTGTCAGCTGATTCTTCTCACCATAGACGAGCGGCATGTCTTTCTCTTTCTCAAATGAAATAATGACGTTGCGTAAATTCGCTTCAGGCTGCATAAGATCGATGACGTTCTGGATGCTTTCAACGATATTGAACCAACTGAAATAGACAGCATGAGGTTTCGCGAGGACCATTAGTTCACTCACGATAAAATTGATGCGATTGATCTCAGTCAGAATGATGTCTTTAAAGAATGTGTTCTTCTCCTGATCGGATTCGTTAATAAGCTGAACGAGTCCTGCGATGGAGGTGAGTGGATTGCGGATCTCATGAGCGATTCCCGCGGCTAAGTCGCCAATCAGCGAAACCTTTTCAGACTTCAATAAAATTTCCTCTGTTTTCTTTTTTTCCGTCACATCGTATTGGATCGAGATGTGCTGATAGGCGACGCCTACAGGATCTAAAAAAGGAACGATCGTCGTATCCACCCAATAGAGTGAGCCGTCTTTCGCTTTGTTGCAGATCTCACCGTTCCAAACACGACCGGATTTGATCTCTTGTTGAATATGGTTAATGAAGCTATCTGAATGAACGCCTGAAAAGAAAATCTTGCCGTGATCTTGTCCAATCAACTCTTCCCGGGTATATTGCGTTAATTCGCAAAAATGGTCGTTCACTTGAATGATGCGATCGTCTTGGTCTGTAACGGAGAAGATCGTTCCTTCAAAGAGGGCAGTTCGAATGTTATTCAATTCCAGGATTGAGATATCTAAATCTCGATTTGTGTGTTGAAGTGCTTTTTTCGTGTTATGCATGAACGTCGTATAATGTGTAACGATTGAACGAGCGGCTGTATCAATCAACAAGTTCAGACGGTTTGCCGCAAAGATGGCGCGATCAGCTTTTGAGCCATGAGTTTCAAACTCTTTTTCTAAAATCCCTGAGACGATAACGCGGGATTCGAAGATAAAATGAAGTGCGTAATCGAGCGGGATCTCCATATCAGTTGAGCGCTGACCAAATGCGTCAGCCCACTTCTTAATCTTTTCTTCAGCGGTTTGAACATTTTCTGATAGACCTTCACCTAAGTATTGAAAAAGAATGTCCATCCAGTGAGAGACTTTGGTTTTGTAGATCGAAAAGTCAGTCTCTAAATTCTTGATCGGATTTAGTTTGTCTACAAGTTGTTTGCTGTTTTCTTTTATCTTACTTCCTATCTCCCTACAACTTTCCATGGGGCTTGCCTCCTGTAACAGTTTCCGATTTATCTGATGAAACCTTCGACATTTCGACAAACATCCCTTCTATTGGAAGAAAAGGAATGATAAAACTTTTTTTGAGTAATTCTTTAGTGAGTATTGTGGGAGTTGATTTCCGTTCCAGGATACTCGCTTTCCGGGGGAGTGCGGTGAGCCACCTCGGCACTCTGTGCCCTTAGGTGTCTCACCTGTCCGCTTCAAGGAAGTATCTTGTTCCTGCGTCTACCAGTTATGCTACCGTAGTAAGCTTCCTCGTCACATGCCTTGCGAGAAGTTTCTCAAGCGGTTGGCACGCACCTTGCACTACAATCAACTTTTCAATGATGTTTAAAAGCAACAATAATTAAAGAAGAAATAAAAAATTATGAAAGTACAAAAAAAAGACACTCGATCTAATGATCAAGTGTCGCTGCAGCTTATTACATCGCTTCTAAGATACTCTCCATATAGGTTTCGGTGAACACCTGAAAGCATAGATCGAGCATCTGATTTATCTCTTGAATGATAAATATCACTTCTTTTACGCTTGTTTCTTCTTGTTCTGCTAGACGTTCAATCACTCGAAGAATCTCACTGCGAATAAATAGCGTTGATTGCATCGCAACATCCAATGATTGACCGTATTCGAGCGCATAGCGAGCGGTTTGGATCGCCCAAACTTTTAATCCATCCTCTCTTGCGGACGGTGACAGCACGAGTGAGCTGCCGATGAGCTGGACTAATTTCATAATGTAATCGGTCGACGACTGACGATCAAACAGCTGTTTATCTTTTATTGGGTATTTCTTAAACCGTAGTGTGAGTATCTGCTCAGCCAACGCAGGTGCCTCATCTATGAGTGCTTTGGCTAACGTGTGTTGAATCTGATTCAAGATGGTAACCTCCTAATTTAAAAGATATATGTATTGAAATGTTAAAACGTTAAAGCTTTATCTTTAGTATTACTTAATCTAATAGACTTGTCACGAACAATCGAGCTATTATAGACCAAATTTACAAAAGGGCAGCTATAATCAGCTGCCCTCTGTTTCTGGTTGTTTTTCTTTTATAAAGAAGGAGGTCACAAGACCGATCAAAGATAATACGGATACGACGATAAACGCCATGTTCGCGCCATACATATCAGGGTGTGTGATTTCAGGACGCGCTCCCGCCGTTTCAGCGGTAGTTGTCATGACCGTTACTAAAATGGCAGTACCTACTGATGCTGCGATCATTTTCATGGTATTATCCATTGCCGCTCCGTGCGGGATCAATCGCTTCGGAAGTCGGTTGAGTCCAGCAGTTGCCACAGGCATCATAACCATCGCAAGGCCAAACATCCGCACGCCGTACATGACGGTTAAAAAGGTGAAAGATGTAGCGGGACTTAAAGTGGCGAACGCAAAGGATGATCCTGTTATAATTGTCAATCCGATGATCGCCAGCCAGCGCGCGCCAAATTTATCGAACAGCCTACCCGTAATCGGTGACAAAAGCCCAGTGATGAGAGCACCTGGTAAGAGTGCAAGACCTGCTTCAAACGCCGTAAAGTCTCTCATGTTCTGCATGAATAGCGGTATGATCGTCTCCGCTCCGATCAGACCTAAGAATGTGATCATTCCGATGATGATCGTAAGCGGGAAGATGGAGTTTGCGAACACTCTGAACTCGAGCATCGGATGTGCTAAACGCAGTTGTCGTGTGATGAATAAAACAAGAGCAACAACACCGATCACGAGCCAAATCAGCGTGCTTGGTGCAGTCCAGCCGAGATTTCCTGCACACGTGAATCCGTATAGCAACCCTCCAAAACCGAACGATGACAGAATGATCGATGTTACATCTACTTTTGTTTTTGATGTTTCCGTAACATTTTTTAACGCAAAAAAGGCCACGATAATATCAATGATGGCGATCGGCAGGATGATGAAGAAAAGAATACGCCATGAATAGTGAGATGTTACCCAGCCTGAAAGAGCAGGTCCGATAGCAGGTGCGAATGAGATCACGAGCCCGACTAACCCCATTGCTGATCCGCGTTTGTTCACGGGGAAGATCATCAAAAATACGGTCTGCATAAGAGGCAGCATAACCCCAGCTCCACTGGATTGGATGACTCTGCCGAGTAAGAGTGTCTCAAAGTTTGGCGCCAGTCCTGCAACGAGCGTTCCTGCAGCGAACACACTCATCGCAGAAATAAACAGCTGACGTGTTGTGAATCGTTCGAGCAAAAACGCACTGACCGGAATCATGATCCCGTTTACGAGCATGAATACGGTTGTCAGCCATTGAGCGCTGTTCGCCGTGATGTTCATCTCTTTCATGATCGGCGGTATCGCGGTGATCATGAGTGTTTGGTTTAATATCGCAATAAACGTTCCAGCGAGCAGTAATGCCACGATCGTCGATTGTTTAACATTTTGTGCAGTTTCCATAGCCGTTCAATCCCATCTAACATTTTATGATGTGTACAGCTTACAGGATTTTCAACGGAAATGACATTAAGATGCTTTTAAAAAATGAGCATCTCTTCACTCCCAACATACACTAATCAAAAAGCGGGTGAGGGTATGGGTGAGGAACAGTTAGCTGAGTTGGATGAAGTCTTGCTGCTCGTTGATATCATCACGATTCTTTTAGTAGAAGAACGCCCTATTTTAGGTCTCGTTTTTATTGGACTTCTGAAGGTGGTCGCAAAAGACCGGATGATCAGAATCGCATTTATTCTGTTGATCATCGTATTGAATGTGAGCCGAAGATAAAAAACACTCATTTATACCTGGGTAGTAGGATGGCTGTTTTAGACGGGATAATACAGGATTAAACAATTCATACTATTCAAATGATTTCGTCTTTATTCTACAATAAGGAACAAAAGGAGTGGTTTCGTGAAGATATCATTTGGAAGAAGTATTGGAATGACGTGCGCTTTGTTGCTCGGAGTCGTTATTTTTGAAAATGGTGAAACAGCAGAAGCTAAGAATGGGACAAGCTGTTTTGATTCGAACGTAGTGTTAACAGCAGAAGAACAAAGAATTGAGGATGGCAAACCGATTCCGCAACAGCTATTGAAGGAAAGTGAATTTAACTCATACGTGGATCATTTTAAAAAAGATCTATGTTCAGCAAGAACTCCAGAGAAAGCTGAAAAAGTGATACAGAAGCATGGAACAGCACTATGGAAAACAGCCGTTGACCGCGCTCAAGGAAAGAGACCAGATCTAGGTGAGCTTGATTCCTACGATGACCGGCCGCTTTACTGGGCAAGATTACATATGACGAGTGCTCTTAGACAATGGGATCCTGCATTTAACGTGACGAAAGAACAACGCGGGAAGTTAATGAAATCATTAGAATATACATCGAGAGGCATTACGACGATCGACTATCCAAAAAGCAAGAAAGTGAAGCGGATCCTTGTTAGTGGATTCGATCCGTATCGCCTTGAACAAGAATTTAGAAGAACCAATCCTTCAGGTGCAAGCGGTCTGCAGCTCGACGGACGTTGGGTGTGGACAGGTGATGGGCTAGCCGTCATACAAGCGGCGAATTTCCCTGTTCGATGGGATGACTTTGAAGAAGGAATCGTTGAGAATACGTTCGGTCCATTTTTAAAGCAAGGCTCGAAACAAGTGGACTTAATCATGACGATCAGTCAAGGCGGTCCGCGTAAGATGGCGATTGAAGGATATGCCGGACGCTATCATACGGGAGCTGACAACAAGCTCGAAGAACGAGCAGAAGTCACACCGCCTGTAGCTCATTGGCCGATGCCAAAGCCGCTTCCGGAGTTTATTGGTACCACCCTTCCATATGAAGAGATGATTGCGGCTGAAACGGGACCGTGGCCGGTTTTCCGAAATGATAAAGTATGTGAATGGCTTCCGCCAAACTTTGAAGACCCAGCAGTTTGTAATGAAGATGGACCAGCACCGGGCTCTAAAGCAAAAGAGGGTGGAGGCGGAAGCTATCTGTCTAACGAGAGCATGTACCGCTCGAATCGCGTTCGCTTAGGTCTTGGTGCGACCGACATTCCAGGCGGACATCTGCATATAGCGGCACAAGAATTTTACCCAGAAGACAAATCCGTATACATCACAGAGGAGTTCAAGGAGTTTCGCCGAAATACAGTGAACCAAACAGTTGATCTCGTGGAAGCCGCAGCTCGAGCGGTAAAATAGATTGAGGAAAAATGTCTCTCATGCTTATGAGGGGCATTTTTTTGTGTTTTGCTTTACTAATTTCTGAGTGATTGATGCAGCATTAAGCCGTCAGCTTACATCAGAAAATTTTTCTGCATAGGAAATTTTTTACAAAAAAAGTGATCTAATTGGATAACTTTTAGCGTATATATTATATTACTATTTTTCTGGACTGGCTTAAGCGAAGAGGTGTTGCAACATGAATATCGTTCAAGTTCTAAATCAACTAGGTGACCGATTCCTTAAGATGAGGGTGTACGACTTATCGGCACAGATGGCCTATTATTTTTTAATGTCGGTCTTTCCATTTTTGCTCGTCATTTATTCATTGCTGACATATTTACCACTAAGAGAAGAAAATATTCTAGAGCTAGTCCAGCCATATGCGCCAGAGAGCACATATGCATTAATCGAAAAAACATTATCGTATACCGTTATGAGACAGGAAGGAAACCTCTTGTCGTTTAGTTTGATCGTCACATTGTGGCTTTCATCGATGGGCTTTCAGAGTATGAAGCGTATCATGAACGATGCATATGAAGTAAGAAATGAAGAGAACATGCTAAAGCAAATTCTCGAAAGCTTACTGTTAACAGTCGGATTTATGATCGCCGTACTTTTTTCTGTTTTTGTTCCACTTTTTGAAAAGATATTGCGTGTGTATCTAGAGGGTATCTTTTCGAACATGGCGTTCCAAAAGCTATGGATCATTGTGCAGTGGGGGATCGGAACCGTATTTCTGCTGCTGTTTTTTATCGTCCTGTACTCATTTGCGCCGAGCATCAAGCTTGGGTTTCGTAAAGTACTCCCAGGGGCATTTTTTGCGACGATCGGCTGGCAGCTCGTTTCGATGGGCTTCGCTACGTACGTGAGTGGAAGCAACTATTCCGCGCTGTACGGGCAAGTTGCAGGTCTCGTCGTATTGATGTTATGGTTCTATCTGTCTGCGATGATTATTATCCTTGGTGGGTTGCTGAATACGGTGGTGCACCCAACGTAAAGTGAATAGATGTAAGTTTTGGAGGCTGATTCCAAGAAGGGATTAGTCTTTTTTGTGGGTGGAATGAATGTGTGAAATTGTTTGGGGTCTGACCCCGGGTCAGACCCCAGACAATTCAGACAGTTTACTCATTCAGATGGGAATTTTACGGTACGCGTTTTTATATTTGTTACATGTTCGCCGCTAATGTGCTTAGTTCCACCGGTAAAAGCAACGTATTCACCGGTAACGTTACTGCGAGCACCGATGATCGCTCTCTTTTCACCGATAAAACGCTCGCCACCACCGCTAGGAACAAATTTCGTACCTAAATAGTCATCCTCACACCTAAAAAAGCTCTCTAAAAAAGAAAAAAAGAATCTACAAAAGCAGATTCTCTCCTCATTTAACAATCTCACCTTACAAAACACCATACTTTTCATCACGAACGTCGGTAATAAACATATGACCGGGAGCGTGGGTGATCATGATCTCAGGTTTTACATGCATCGCGACGGCTTGAGGTGTTACCCCACAGGCCCAAAACACAGGAACTTCACCGTCATGAATCTGTACAGGGTCACCGAAATCTGGCTGATATAGATCAGAGACACCAATAGCTTCTGGATTACCGATATGAACCGGAGCTCCGTGAACAGAAGGGAAGCGGCTTGTTACCTGAACCGCTCGAACGACATCTTTTTCTGGAACTGGACGCATACTCACGACCATCGGACCTTCGAAACGTCCAGCTTTCACGCATTCTATGTTTGTTTTAAACATGGGAACGTTGCAGCCGCGCTCGATGTGTCGAACAGGAATCCCATTATTCATCAGCGCATGCTCGAACGTAAAGCTGCATCCCAGCAGGAAGCCGACCATGTCTTCATTCCATAGCGAAGTAATATCGGTACACTCTTCAACGAGTTCGCCGTGACGATAGACGTTATACTTCGGTATATCCACCCTTAGGTCAGCGTTCGGTGCAACTAAGGCTAGAACAGCGGAACCTGGTTCTGTTACATCAAGCACTGGACAAGGCTTCGGATTTCGTTGACAGAACAGGAGGAACTCAAACGCCAGATCTTTCGGCAACACCACAAGATTTCCTTGCGTAAAGCCGTTTGCGAGTCCGCTTGTCGGCTTTCTCCACTCACCGCGGCGTATCAGTTCACGAGCTTCAACTGGAGTTAAACGGTCTAGTGCGTTCATAACAAGCTCCCCTTTATATAGTAGTATTTATGCGAAAAGTTTCGGAACTTCTGTGTACATCGTGTAAACACTCATTGCGGCCATCATCAGAACGATCACGATGCCAAAGACCGTCATCCACATCGGATGTTTGTAGTCTCCGACAATCTTAGGCTTGTATGCCGCAATCAGCATCACACCAAGTGAGATTGGTAAAATGAGTCCGTTTAAAGCACCTACTAGAATTAGGATCGCAACTGGTTTTCCAACGAGCGCGAAGACAATGGTCGAAATGGCGATAAATCCGATGATGATCCATTTGTGGTATTTTTCAAGTGTTGCATTCAACGTACGGATAAATGAAACGGACGTATACGCTGCACCAACAACAGACGTGATGGCAGCGGCCCACATAACGACACCGAACATTTTGTAACCAATGTTTCCGGCAGCTAACTGGAATACAGAAGCAGGAGGGTTTTTAGGATCAAGTGCAAGTCCTTGAGACACGACTCCAAGTGCCGCTAAAAATAGGAAAATACGCATGATAGACGCGATTCCGATTGCCGAGATCGAACCTTTTGTTACTTCACCTAGGCTTTCTTTCCCTTTAATACCTGCATCAAGCAATCTGTGTGCTCCGGCAAACGTAATATATCCACCAACTGTTCCACCGACTAGCGTAACGATTGCTAAAATATCAATCGTGTCAGGTGCGAAGGTTTTAACAACCGCCTCTCCAACAGGAGGCTGTGCTGTGAACATCACATATACAGTCAATGCGATCATGACGAAACCGGCAACTTGTGTGAAGCGGTCCATCGCTTTTCCAGCTTCACGTACAACGAATACTAAGATGGCAACGATACCGCTGAGTACAGCTCCCATTGTAGGAGACACACCGAACAATACGTTTAAACCAAGACCAGCACCAGCTATATTTCCGATGTTAAACGCAAGTCCTCCAATAACAATCAATACAGCTAGGAATACACCTAAGCCCGGAAGTACGGCGTTCGCGATATCTTGTGCTCGTTTTTCAGATACAGCGATAATTCGCCATACATTCATCTGCGCACCGATATCAATAATGATGGATGTTAAAATGACAAAACCAAAACTTGCAGCAAGAATGGACGTGAAGTGTGTCGTCTGTGTTAAAAACCCTGGCCCAATCGCTGATGTTGCCATCAAGAACGCGGCTCCTAGCAGAATACTTGCTTTTGACTCTTTCTTCATAACTTACCTCCTAAATTACTTCGTTTCTTGTCGTATTTTAAGTGCGATTCCTTGTTTTAACTGATGCAATTTCTTTTCTCGATCTAAGTAGAGTTGTTGGGCCACTTCGTGTGAAACTTCGACGAATTGTACTTTGTCTCCAGGCTTCAGCTGCGCCATGATTGAAAGATCAACCGTGGCAATCTGTCCGATCTTTGGGTATCCTCCGGTAGTTTGGCGGTCAGCGAGCAGTACGATCGGATTGCCTTCTGATGGAACTTGAATCGTTCCAAAGCTCACAGCTTCAGAAAGCATCTCTTGTTTCTCTTCGAGAGCAAGCTCAGGTCCTTTTAAACGGTAACCCATCCGGTCTGACTGTGATGTAACTTCGAAGTGTTCGGTAAAAAGCTTCATCTGACTTTCTATTGTGAACCAGTCGTATTGTCTCCCTTTTATGACTCGAACTAGCGGTTTAGAAGCAGAAGACGCGATAAAATCAGAAGAGATCGTCCACTGCATCTCCACGAATTTATTCTCTCCGAACTGTGCCGCTAAAACTTTTGCTATTTTTTCGGAAAGTTCACTCGGCTTGCCCAAAGAAAGCTCATCATCATTCTGCAGAGCTTTTCCGTTATGTCCTCCGATTCCTGCTCGTAAGTATGTAGATTTGCTGTTCATCACTTCTGGAACATCAAAACCGCCCGCAACAGCGAGATATGCACGACATCCCGTTTTACAGCCGCCGAATTTCAGCTTGCTGCCAGCCGACACCAACACTGAGCGCCATAACTTCACGGGTTTCCCGTCAATAGAAGGAGAAAGATTGCCGCCGCAGATCGAAATCAGCGTGTCTTCTCTAAACTCCATATCAGGTCCGAGCAACGTGAGTTCTAATGTTGCTTCATTCTCAGCATTTCCAACTAAAGAATTTGCTATCCGATGAGCGGTCGTGTCCATGACACCACTCGTGATCACGCCATATTTTTGAAATCCGTAACGGCCTAGATCTTGAACACTCGTTAGGAGGCCAGGCTTTGTAATCTTAATCATTTCGCGTCCTCCTCTATTTTTTGAAACTCTTCTTCTGAGATCGGAACAAACTTGATCTGATCACCGGCTTGAAGCAGGGAAGGCGTATCACCATCAGGAGTAAATAGCTTTTGGGGTGTTTTGCCGATCAGCTGCCATCCGCCAGGTGTTTCAATCGGATACACGCCTGTCTGTTTGCCCGCGATTCCAACAGAACCGGCTGGAATCTTCAGTCTCGGATTACTTCTTCTCGGTGCTGCAATTCTTTCACTCATGCCACCAATATACGGAAATCCAGGGGCGAACCCAATCATATAAACGGTGTATTCACCATTTGAATGGATATCAATCACTTCGTCAACCGTTAGTCCGTTATGATTCGCGACTTCCTCTAAATCAGGACCAAACTCACCGCCGTAACAGACGGGAATCTCTACCACACGAGGTTCAGCGTCACCGTCAACCTCTAATTTTTCTAAAAGCGGTTCCAAAAATGCGCATACTTCATCATAAGGAAGTGTCTTCGTCTTGATCTTCAAAGGATCATAAAAAACAGCCACAGTCGTAAAACCAGGAACTGTTTCAATTACCCAATCAAACCTATTCTCTTCAAAGAATGAGGAGACTTTTTTGACTTTTTGCTGGATCTCATGGCTCATATCTTGTCCGAGTTCAATGATCATGCTGTTATCGCCAAGTGGCTCAATGGTATATTTCATCATCAGATCTCCTGTCTTTTTATGTAAAATTAATCAGAATATTTGTATATTTATAAAGGTCTAGTATATCGGAATATGTAACAAAATCAAACCTACATTCTTAGATTCCCGATAGTAATAATTTCTAGTCCGATTTTTTTATCCTATCAGGTGGTTTATCTTTAAACAAACGTTTAGAATGGGAGGGACTATACCCATGTGGGGAGATGTGAAAAGCGTGTATAATGAACCTATTTTTCTAAAACCTGTATTTAAGGACCGAATCTGGGGCGGTACGAAGCTTCGTGAAGAGTTCGGTTATGAGATTCCGACCGAAACAACTGGAGAGTGCTGGGGAATTTCCGCCCATGCGCACGGGCCGAGTGAGGTATTGAACGGACCATTAAAAGGAGAATCACTGAATTCAGTATGGGATAAGCATCGAGAACTATTTGCTGACCAAGAAGGTGAAGACTTTCCGTTGCTTGTAAAAATCTTGGACGCAAAGACTGATCTGTCCGTTCAAGTCCACCCTGATGATTCGTATGCACGCGAAGTGGAAGGCGAGGCGTTCGGTAAAACAGAATGCTGGTACGTGATCGACTGTGAGCCTGGAGCAGAGCTTGTTTATGGACATCATGCGGGTTCCAAGCTTCAGTTTGAAGAGATGGTAAACGAGAACCGCTGGGACGAGCTGCTTCGTAAAGTGGCGATCAAGCCAGGTGACTTCGTCTATGTACCGAACGGAACGATCCACGCGATCGGCGCAGGCACGATGATTCTTGAAACACAGCAAAGCTCAGATGTTACGTATCGTGTGTACGATTACGACCGTCGTGATGATGAGGGGAACTTACGTGAACTTCACATTGAAAAATCGATCGAAGTCGCGATGATTCCACATGAAGACGCTGATTTCGAACCGGTGTTGTCTGGAAACGATGATTTAAGAATCAAAAAACTGGTGAAGGAGAGCTACTTTACCGTTTATCATTGGAATCTGGCTGGAGCTGTTGCTGAGGTCGAAAATCCATCTTATTTGCTCGTAAGCGTCCTAGATGGTGAAGGTGAACTGCAGGTAGAAGGTGGAACGACATCTACGTTTAGTAAAGGTGACCATTTTATCGTCCCTTCAACAATAAAAAGCTTCGGAATGAACGGAGATGCACGGTTCATCGTGTCACATCCGAGTATATAGAGAAGATGAAGCAACCGGAATGTTGGAATTCCGGTTGTTTTTTTGTTGTAGCGGGAGCTTTTGAGCGAAACGGAGGATGATTGGAGTGAAAAGCAGTGCTGTTGGAGCGAAAACAGCTTTGGAGTGAGCAAAACGCATCATGTATGGGGTGAAACCCTGCAATGTTTGAGCGAACGTGTAACAAATAAAATAACACGTACCGTAAAACAGTAATAAAAAAACATTACATACGTAATAAATCTTCAAGATGGTAAATTTTATGTTTTCCAGATTGGGAGGTTGGAAGTTCAATCGAATTTAGCAGGTGTTTGACGATATGACGTGAGGGGATTTGAAAAAAATCACAGCATTCATAATTTGTAATAGAGGGTTTCAACAAAAAAGCATATTCTCTTAAAGCTTCAATGTGGGCAAGTTTGTCATAATGCCCGCATTTTAGACAAAACCACTTTCTCCTCGATCTAATCATAGGCAGTTTAAGGCATTCTGTACAAGCCACTCCTTTTAACAAGTCGCTTTCAGTGATTGAAAATTGTTGAAAATAGTTATGATTCGGTTCGCTATGATGCTTAAGTAAAAGGCGAGATAATTTTTTAATATCTTTTTTAGAAATCACGTTTTTCGTTCGGGTGTTCTGATATCCATGAAACTTTGCAAGTACATTAGCACTATGAGTAACCATATTCGAAATATCTTTATGCTGGGGAATGCTTTTAACACGAGTGTTGGGGTTACTTACGACGACGAGTGATTCGATGGGAATATAGGGGAATTTCAGTTGTTTGAGCCATTCTCTCAATAAATGAGTTTGTCGATAAACTTGTGAGATTGGATCTGGAAAAACTTCCTCTTTGTCTTTGTAAATTCGTATGAGTTGGTAAAATTCTTGGTCAAAGATTAATGTGCCAGACATGTTTTTCACTTCGAGTATGAGAAAAAAAGTTGGTGTTAAAATGAGGATGTCGATTTGAAAGTAACTTGCCCCCAAAGGAAGGCGAAGATCATGGAAAATGTAAGTTTCGTCTTTTGGAAGTAACTCCATGTGATAGTCTAGGGATTTTTCACCATTATAACCGGTCACACTTTTAATTAATTCAACTTCGATTTCATTCCGAACAGGATGGTGGAGTGGAAATCTCTTCATAATCAACTTTAGTTTTCTAATTTTAATAGACTCTGAAGCTTCTTTTATTATCATTGCATCTCTCCTTTATCGTTTTAAGCATTATTTCTACTTTTTTAGACAAAATCCTCCACGTTCAAAAAATATTCTGTGCGTTTAGATAAGAAAAATACGAGTCTGGGTGAAACAGTGAGCTTTCTGAGCGGAACTAGTTACCGTTGGAGCGAAAACGATGCTTCGATGAGCGAAAAGAAACAGAATTGGAGTGAAACGAAGTCAGATTTGAGCGGACGTGTAACAAATAAAATAACACGTACCGTAATTCACTTATGAACTATCAAATTTCATGCATGCACAATAAAAATTTTTTTGTTTTCAATTCAACAAATATGTTATTTTAATAGTATCAAGAAAATTATTACCAAAATTATAATGAATATGACTATTATTTTCATAAAATATGAAATGGCAGGTAAATCATATGTTAAAACAAATAAGAAGAGGTCTAGTCGTATCATGCCAAGCACTAGAAAATGAACCGTTGCATAGCTCTTTTATCATGTCTAAACTCGCTCTTGCGGCAAAAGAAGGCGGAGCGTCTGGTATCCGTGCGAACTCCAAAGAAGACATACTAGCAATCAAACAGGAAGTGGATCTGCCTGTTATCGGAATTGTGAAAAGAGATTATGATGATAGCAAAATTTATATCACTGCAACAAAAAAAGAAGTAGATGAATTAATTGAGAGCGGCTGTGAAATGATTGCAATAGATGCAACACTCAGAGAAAGACCAAAAGCGCTCACTCTAGAAGAACTCGTTTTATACACTCGTGAAAAGAACCCAGGCGTGCAGCTCATGGCTGACATCTCTTCCGTTGAAGAAGCCAAGAACGCTGAGAAACTAGGTTTTGACTGCATTTCTACTACTCTTTACGGCTACACAGAGGAATCTAAAGAGAGCAAACTGTATGAAAATGATTTTCAATTTTTAAAACAGGTGCTAAAAGAAGTATCGATCCCAGTGATTGCAGAAGGGAACATTATGACACCTGAAATGGTGAGAGAAGTAATTGGAATCGGTGCTTATTCTGTTGTTGTTGGAGGCGCAATCACGCGTCCACAGCAGATTACAGAACGTTTTGTTGCTCAAATACCAAAGTAAAAAGGATGTATATGAATGGCTTCATTATTAAAAGAAATACAAAGTATTTTCTTCACTCTATCTGAAAAGGAAAAGAAAATAGCGAATTTTATTTTGAGTAATCCTGAAAAAGCTTCACGAAGTCATATACAAGAACTTGCTGACATCACAGGTGTTTCGATCAGTTCAATCACCCGTTTCGCAAAAAAGGTCTCTTGTCGAAATTTTGTTGAAATGAAGGTAAAGCTTGCTGGAGTAAAAGAGTCTAAAGAAGGAGAAGGGATCGAACAAAAACTATCCTCTTCTTATCGAGATATGCTGACAGATGTCCAGGATCTTGGAGACAGCGATCAACTTCAGAAAGTCTTAACTTACATTACAAGTGCAAAACGAATATTTATATATGGACTTGGGAGTTCTGGATTAGCCGCGCAAGAATTAAACTACCGTTTAAGCAGAATGGGCTTTGTTTGTGAAGCCATTACTGATCCACACTTAATGGTTATTCGTAGCACACTTTTGCAAAAAGACGATGTGATCCTAGCCTTCTCTCGTTCAGGACAAACTGTTGATCTTCTTCAGTCCATTTCCAGAGGGAAAGAAAAAGGAGCTGTTGTGATATCTTTTACAGCTTTCGGGGAAACGCCACTCACCAAACTTTCTGATGTTATTTTGTGGACGGTTCATCCGCTTCGAAATCATCACCTTCTAACAGGATTAGATTTAAGCACACTGTATTTAATTGATAGGATAAGTCTGTATTTTTTATCGGATAGCAAACGTGAAGAAAAATATTTGGAAACTGTAGAAGCAATCAAATCACGGGAAATATAGATTACTCCCCACCCTTTATTGGAGGCAGTGTAATGGTTAGAAAAAGAATTACCTTAAAGAATGCAACGATCTACGGCGAGAACCAAACCATCCATAGAGGCTCAATCACCACACAAAACGGAAAAATAATAGATTTAAGTAAGGACTTTTTTCCAGATGATGATCAAACAGAGGTTATCGAACTTCCTGAAACGTATCACATCGTTCCTGGAATGATCGATGTTCATATTCACGGAGCTGCTGGTGCAGATACAATGGACGCTACCTTTGATGCGCTACAAACCATTGCGAGCGTTCTGCCTCAAGAAGGTACGACTAGCTTTCTTGCAACAACGATGACGCAAGAGCAGAGCAAAATTGAAAAAGCGCTTGAAAACGCAGGGTTATTTATTGAAGCTGGGCAATTGGAAGGAACAGCTGAAACGCTCGGCATTCATCTTGAAGGACCATTTATTTCTGAAAAAAGAGCGGGTGCACAGCCAGTCGGCGCGATCATTAAACCAAATTTAAAACTTTTTAAACAGTGGCAAGAATTAGCTTCAGGGCACATTAAGCTCGTTACAATTGCGCCTGAAATTGAAGGTAGTCTTGAAGTCATCTCATATCTGCAAGAGCAAAATATCGTTGCGTCGATCGGACATTCTGACGCGACGTATGAAGAAGTGGTTACCGGAATGAAGGCGGGCACTTCTCATGTGACTCACCTTTATAACGGAATGCGCGGACTTCACCACCGTGAGCCTGGAGTTGTGGGAGCGGCACTCTTACACGACGAACTGACGACAGAACTAATCGCTGATGGAATCCACGTTCGGCCGGAACTCATCTCGTTAACTTACAAACAAAAAGGAAATGAGAGAGTCGTGTTAGTGACGGATGCGATGCGGGCAAAGTGTCTCGGTGATGGGCAGTACGATCTTGGCGGCCAGGAGGTAACCGTTCAACATGAGACGGCGACACTAAAAGATGGAACACTTGCTGGCAGCATCATCAAGATGAACACAGCGGTGAAGAACATGATGCAATTTACCGGCTGTTCAATTTCTGACATCATTCAAATGACGTCTGTTAACCCTGCAAAGGAACTGAACGTTTTTGACTGTAAAGGGAGTCTCGCGCCAGGAAAAGATGCCGACATTGTTGTTCTAGACGAAGACTTAGAAGTGGTGATGACTTTTTGTAAAGGCGATCTCGCTTACAGAAGGGGTGTTGAAGCATGAAAATCTTAGAAGCAAAGAACTATCATGAAATGAGCTCTATTGCAGCGAGTATGATTATAGAAAAAGTTCGATTTAAGCCAGATGCCAATCTAGGGCTTGCTACAGGTGGCACACCAATAGGTCTTTACCAGGAATTGATTCGAGATTACAGGTCGAACGGAACATCTTATGAGAAAGTGTGCACCTACAATTTGGATGAGTATGTTGGAATTGATTCCGAAGACACTAATAGTTACCGCTATTTTATGGAGGAAAATCTATTTGCTTATATTAATGTTCCTGAATCCCATATTCATATCCCTGATGGAACAGCAGAGGATTTAGAAGCTGAATGCAACCGTTATGATCTTGAGCTGAGCCGAGAAAAAGGCATTGATATTCAAATTCTAGGTATAGGAAGCAACGGTCATATTGGATTTAACGAACCTGGAACCTCTTTTTCATCGCACACTCATATCATTGAGCTTGCTGAAATAACACGCAAAGCAAATGCTCGGTTTTTTCAACGTTTGGAAGATGTGCCAACACATGCTATTACAATGGGGATTGCATCCATTTTAAAGGCTAAGCAGATTATACTTCTGGTCTCGGGCCTTGATAAAGCTGAAGTGATGAAGCAATTGTTAACTACAGATGAAGTCAATGAACAGTTGCCAGCATCTGCGTTAAAAAATCATCATAACGTAACGATTCTTGCAGACGAAGAGGCACTTTCGCTAATAAAAAAAGAAGATTTAAAACATAAGTAAAAAGACCCTTTTTTAACAGGGTCTTTTTTCGTGTTTCCAACCTGAAACCCCTTGTCCGTCCTAATGAGATAAGAAAATGAAAATAAATTTCATAAATTTAATAATAGTGAAAATAATTTAGAAAAACATTATAATAATTTGAAAGCGTTACCAAAACAATAAAAGGAGACTGATTATGAAGAAAAAATTTAAAGTCTTAACGGGTTCCCTTCTAGCTACAAGTCTTGTTTTTTCAGCTTTTGACCTGTCAGGTTCAGTAAAAGCGCAAGAAAATGTACCTTACAATGTCTTGTCCGTTAAAGATGAGTCTGGTGATCAGATGGCGATCAACGGCAAAAATCAGTTGGCCAATGATAACAAACTGATCTTATTTAACGATGAATTTAGTTATTACACGGAAACACAAAAAGGAAGTATGGAAGTAGTCTTAGAAAAAACGGGTGTAAATACATACCGTGTGGTAAAAGACACAGATGGTGACAGCGCAATTCCTGAGGATGGGCTCGTTTTATCAACTGGAGATATTTCATCAACTGAAATTAGAAGCTTTTTAACACAGTTGGAAGCGGGAGAGTCCGTGACATTGTATGAGCCAACTGAAAAACGTGAGCAAAAACAGTCTAATGCAGTAGATCCAACAAGAGAATCAAACCCAGATGGAGCTGTGTTTGATGGATTCCGCGGACCTGATCAACTGATTGTCTACAAACCGGCGTTCGGTGAGTCTACAAAGACCAATCAGTATGGTTATGAAATTACAGTAGAGAATGGATTTGTTACAAAGCTTGGGGGCGGTAATTCTAAGATTCCAAAAAATGGTTTTGTCGTAAGTGGACATGGAGTTAATTCCAGTTGGATCTCTTCTAACTCCATCATTGGCGCGAAAGTTAAGGTGAGTGAAAATGTTGTAGAAATCGTACAAGACGTTGAGAGTTTTCAATATCAAAGTCAGCAAGCGATTGATCAAGCAAGATCGTCTATTGAAAAAGCAAAGTCAGAGTATTTAGATGTCGCTTTTGAAGAAGCGAAAGCTGCGATTCAAAAAGCGGAGTCACTTTTAGCTGAAGCGGAAGCGATCAAAACAAGCGATCCTATAAGATCATTAGATAAAACAAGACAAGCAACCCAATCCGCTTATGACGCGTACTATTATTCACTGGCTTCTCATGAAGCGGAGCAACGTGCAATCTGGTATCGTCCAGAGGAAACTACATTGGCAGGAGTTAATCAAGTCCTTGATCGTATGGAGAAAGCGGGTTTTAATTCTGTTTATCTAGAAACAACATTTTGGGGTTATACCATCTATCCGAGTGATGTCATGAAGAAATATGGTCTCCCATCACAGCATCCACGCTTTGCGAATGGTGATTATGGCAAGTACGGAAAAGATCTTCTTGCAGCTTATGTAAAAGAAGGGAAAAAGCGAGGGATGACAATCCAAGCGTGGACAGATGGATTCATGATCGGAGAAAGTAGCATAGGTGTTCCGTCCCAATTCGCAAAATATCCAGAGTGGGCAGCGATCCAGCGCAACAATATAACAGGAACGTTCCAGCCAGATACAGCGAGCAAATATTACTGGCTTGATATCGCACAGCCTGACGTTCAGGATTTTATGTTAGATATTTATAAAGAGATGCAAGCCGATTATGACATCAAGGGTCTTAACATTGATTATATGCGTTACCCGCATCATAAGTTTGAACAAAGCTACGGTTTCAGCGAGCGGACGAAACGGCTTTATCAAGAAAAAACAGGAATCGATCCGTACACGCTTTCACCAACAACAACACCTGCTGAATGGGAAGAATGGCTCCAATGGCTCCGTGATCGTGAGAACGAATTTGTTGACAAGCTTCACGTTCAAACAAAAGGGCTGAATAAAAAGTTTATGCTGACAGCTACACCTGAACCAGGTCCAGAAGCGGTGCAGATCAGCGACTGGAAAGAGGATATTGATGGCGTCATACCACAAGCATATGGACATGACTTCAACAGCATTCAAAAAACAGTAACAGAGAGCAAAAAACTTATGCCAAAAGGAACGATGTACTACACAGGAATTTACTCTTTCTATCACCATTTAAGTGAAATGGCTAGCGTAAATGATGTTATATCTGCAAAATACGGAACATCGGGTGTAAACATGTTTGCTTTTGGCCAAGCAAGTGCCCCATCTGTAGATGCACTTGGAAAAGGACCTTGGCGTGAGAAAGCAATAAATCCTGGTGAAGAACCGATATTGGCATCCCGAACAGTGCTAAAAGATATCGAAAAACAAATAATGAAAATCTATATTCCTCAAGGTGCAGTAAATAAAAAAGAAGGTCTTTCTCTTAAACTAGCGATTAAGAAACTTAATAAAGTAGTAGAAAAAGATATCAAGAACAGTTCTGTCGTGTTTGATTCTACTGTGGCTAAAGTAGAAAAGGCAGTTGCGGACGAAAAACTTGCTCCAGTGGTTGGAGAGAGAATGAAAGCTGATCTTCTTGATGCGAAAATGTGGGTGAATTACGCTTTAAAGCATCAAAAGTAATTTCACTTTACTTAATAATTGGATTTTTATTAAAAAAACATAAAACGCTGGCTCAAAAGGTACATCTAATGACCTATTGTTGTCAGCTTTTTTATTTTAGTTTGGTACGGAGTGAAATGATGATCCTACGGAGGGAAACTTAACCATGTTGGAGTGAAACATATGTATTTTTGAGCGAAACCCAAACTAGTTGGAGTGAAACCACCTATAAATTGAGCGAACGTGTAACAAATATAAAATCACGTACCGTAAAATGTTTACGTTCACGGTCCATTCATACGTCTAGTCAGTAAGGAAAGAAATTAATTTTCAGCAATTAATATAAAATGAAAATTATTTTTAAAATGGATTGAAATCTCTTAATCTTACTTTTATAATTGAGTTATCAAGAAAACGCTTACCAAAATGTTTCTGAGGGGGAAATGAAAAGTGAAGAAACGTACAAAAACATTGGTCTCTGGTTCACTAGCAGCAGCATTGTCACTAAGTTTGATCGCGTGCAGCAACGGAGAGGATGATAAGGCGAAAGGGTCTGCTAAAGATGGAGAGCTTTCCGGAGAAGTTACACTTTGGACAGCGTCATTAGCAGGTGAGCCATTTGACACCTACTTCAAAAATATCGAAAAAGACTTCGAAAAGCTTCATCCGAAACTTGATGTTGTGATTGAAGACGTTCCTCAAAATGAGATGGAGCAAAAAGTGTTAACATCGCTTACAGGTGACGATGTTCCTGATGTTGTTAACTTAAATCCTCATTATATGTCTAATATTGCTGCTCAAGGCGGACTATTAGACCTTACAGATGCGGTGAGCGACGAGACGAAGGACTCTTTTGTAGAAGGACCATACGAGTCGGGAATGTATGACGATAAGCTATATGCTTTGCCATGGTACTTAACAACAACTGTTTCTTGGTATAACAACGACGCTTTCTCGAAAGCAGGCGTTTCAGAGCTTCCTACCGATACAAAGGGACTTTATGAAGCTGCGAAAAAAGTAAAAGACGCAACGGGTAAACCATCATACTTCCCGGTTATCAATGACGGAAACACGATCATGGAAAAAATGGTTTCAATCGCGAACGGAACTCCTATCGTTGAAGATGGTAAAGCAAAGTTTGCAGATAACAAAGATCTATTAGAATTCTTTGAGGCAACTCAGAAGATGTATAAAGAAGGAATCATTCCGCAAGAAGCAGCGGAAGGCTCGATTAAAACAGGTCAAGAGCTTTACATGGCAGGAAACGTTTCTATGCTTGAAGGCGGCGTAACTTTCCTAGGACCGATCGAGTCAGGAGCTCCTGACGTGTACAAAGCTTCTAAAGCAGGACAGCCGTTGAACGCAGATGATGCACCAGTGAACGTAGCGGTTATGAACTTTGCGGTTCCAGCAAAAACAAAGAACGAAGATGCTGCCGTAGCTCTTGCAGAGTATGTATCAAATGCTGAAAACCAATTAGAATTTGCTAAAACAGCAGGTACCGTTCTTCCAGCTACAAAGAAATCTTTAGAAGATGACTACTTCAAGAATCCAGGAGATTCTCCAAAAGCATTTGGTATGTTAGAAGCTTCTAAGTCTTTAAGCCGCGCTGAAGTACTTATTCCTCCAACGGAAAACAGTGCTGACCTGCGTACAGCAACAAAGAACATCTTCATCCAAAACTTACAAGGTAAATTAACTCCGAAAGAAGCGTTAAAAGAACTTGCTTCTGAGTGGAACAAAGCATTTGAAAAATCAGATGAAAAAGTAACATTCTAATGTAGTAGATGAAGAGACTAGCTTTTAAAAAAAGCCTAGTCTCTACTTTTTAAAAGGGGGGTTCTAACATGAACAGAGAACCTGTTGTTTTGCCAAATGTAAAAACAAAAATTACAACTACAAAAAAGAAGAAAAAGTTTAGCATGAAGTTCCTTACGCCATGGCTGTTTTTACTGCCAGCTATCGTGATTCTAGCTACGTTTTTAGTGTATCCGATTCTAGAAGCGTTCAAGTGGAGTTTTCTGGATTATAAAATCATTGCGGGTACTGGAGAATATGTTGGTCTAGATAACTTTAAAGAGATGTTTGCAGATAAGTATTTCTGGGTTGCATTAGTCAACACGCTGACGTTCCTCGTGATCGTCTTGCCATTAAACGTCTTTTTACCAATGATTTTAGCAGTCCTTGTAAACCAAAGAATAAGAGGAGCTGGCACGTTCCGCGTACTCTACTATCTACCGGTTATCACACCAATGGTAGTAGCTGCGCTCATGTGGAAGATGCTTTATTCACAAAGCGGAATTATCTCTGAGTTTTTAGTAAAACTAGGCGTGTTCGATGGTCCTACCAATCTACTGGTTCAATCATCAACCGCACTAACAGCCGTAGCAGCCATCACCGTTTGGAAAGGACTTGGCTATTATATGATCATTTATTTAGCTGGTCTGCAATCGATTCCAAAGGACGTATATGAGTCTGCAAGTATTGATGGAGCATCTGTTTGGAAGCAGTTTACGAAGATTACAATTCCTATGCTAACGCCGTCTATTACACTCGTATCGGTTATGACGATCATTGCCGGAATGAAAGTCTTTGAAGAGATCGCATTAACAACAGGCGGTGGTCCATCAGGTGCGACAACGACGCTTGTTATGTACATCTATAACAAATTTATGAGTCTTGACGTAAGCATCGCTTCTGCTGCAGGTATCGTGTTACTCGTACTTGCGATAGCCGCATCACTCTTACAGATGAAGTTAACAAGTAAACGCGAAGACGATCTGCGTGTTTAATAGATTGGGGGGAAATCCATGAAATCAAAACAAAACAGTAAGATATGGCTCTATGTCGTAATGTTATTAATCACCGTATTAACGGTCGGACCGTTTCTGATCACATTATTTATGGCAATGAAATCTGGAAGTGAAGGAATCTACACAAGTCTTCTTCCAAAAGACCCAACACTCTCAAACTTCGTAACGGCCTTTGAAAAAGCGAACTTTGGACTTTACTTTATGAATACAGCGATTATTACTGCAATCGCGATCCCTCTAAACTTATTGTTCTGCAGCCTAGCGGCATATCCACTCGCACGAATGGACTTTAGAGGTCGAAGTGTTGTTCTTGCGCTCATCATCTCAACGATGATGGTTCCGTTTCAGCTATACATGGCTCCACTTTTTCAGCTAGCAGGAGAACTTGGACTAAGAAACACACATATCGGTCTTGTTGTGATGCAGGTTTCAACAGCGTTCGGAATCTTTTTAATGCGCCAAGCTTATCTGCGTATACCAAAAGAACTGGAAGAATCGGCTTACTTAGACGGTGCAAACCGCTTTAAAGTCTGGTATCTCGTCGTATTGCCACTTGTGAAGCCAACACTTGTAACTCTAGCGATCTTCACATTCATGGGTACGTGGGGCGATTACTTATGGCCGTTGCTTAACTCAACAGAAAGCAGTATGTACACATTATCCATTGGTCTTGCACAGCTTTCACAGAACTTTGACGGATCCAACTTAAAATTAATCTCAGCAGCATCCATCTTAACGACAATTCCTACTTTATTAATCTTTATTTGGCTGCAAAAGTACTTTATTTCAGGTGCAACAGACGGAGCGGTAAAAGGATAAATCGTCACACACAATATTTTTAAGAGGTGAATTCATTTGAGTACCTTATCTTTTTGGGGAAGAGAAATACCTGTCATTTATGATGTGGATTGTGTTGTGGTCGGCGGCGGTACGGGTGGAGCTGCTACAGCAATCTCTGCATTAGAAGAAAATCTCTCTATATTAGTCGTAGAAAAAAACATTTCACTCGGAGGAACTCAAACGAATTCCCTTGTTTCTCCTATGATGCCGACACATGTGAAAACACAGCGCATTAACGGTTTGATTACCGAGCGCTTAAATAAAGAAAATGTGGAAACGAACGATGGAACAACAGCTTGCAGCTGGTTTAACGTTGAGTCTTTAAGTTATGTGCTCGAACTGTTGATTACAGAACGTGGAGGCAGCATTCTGTATGATGCGAATTTTATAGATTGCGTCAGGGAAGACCGGAAGATCACACATATTATCGTAAACACATGCAATGGTCTTGTTGCGATTTCAGGAAAAACGTTCGTTGATGCTACAGCAGATGCCGTTCTTTCTCGTTCAGCAGGTGTCCGTGTTGAAAGTGGCAATAATGACGGACAAAATCAACAGATCTCATTCCGTTTTGAAATGGGCGGGATAGATATTCCAACGCTGAGGACGTTTATCCTCTCTCAGAACGAGACATTTTGTAAGATCGAGAATCCTGACTTTTTTGAGATTGCCATGGTACCTGGTAAAGGGCACGCGCTGGAGCCTTACTTCCGAGAAGCACTCGCAAACGGTGACTTAATTGAAGATGATCTGCGGTATTTCCAAGCCTTTACCCAACCTGGAAAACCAACGGTCATGTCATTCAACTGCCCGCATATTCCGGGCATCACGAATACAACAGATCCGAAGCTTCGTTCAGAGGCTGTTGTAAAAGGAAGGCAAATGATTCGAAGGCTCGCAACTTTTTTACCAAAATACATTCCGGGATTCCAGAACGCATTTCTATTAAAAGAAGCGAATCAGCTTGGTATTCGTGAATCATACCGCATCGTTGGTCAATATGTGCTCACTGAACAGGACTATGTTGACCGGGCTCGGTTCCAAGACGGAATTGCTCGAGGCGACTGGTACATTGATGTTCATAGCGTTACAAAAGAATCGGTAAATGAAGCGAAATTCTCTCGCGGAGAATATTACGAGATTCCTTACCGTTCACTTATCACGTTTGAAGTGGAAAATTTAGTTGTTGTAGGCCGACACATATCTAGCACGTTTCTGATGCAAGCCTCTCTTCGCATTCAGCCAACTGTTCGTGATATGGGGCAAGCGGCAGGAATGGCTTGTGCGTATTCGATTAAAAACAACATTGCGTTAAATACATTGAACGGTGCACATCTGAAACAACAGCTTCAAATGGTGGAGGAGTTTTAAATGAAGAACATACAGACAGTAAACATATTGAATCATACGCATTGGGACCGTGAATGGTACGAGACGTTTGAAGAGTTTCGTTTCAGACTTCGTAACGGTCTCCGCTATACCCAGGAGCTATTGGTTGATGGGAAGATCGATAACTTCTTTTTAGACGGTCAGACGATCGTTTTAGATGATTATCAAGAAATTGTAAGTGATGAAGAGTATGCACGCCTTCTTACTTTTATAAAAGAAGGAAAAATAGAGGTTGGTCCATGGTATCTGCTAGCGGATGAGTTTCTCGTTTCAGGTGAGTCCATGATTAAGAATTTGGAGATCGGATCAACCACTGCAAAGAAACTTGGTTCACCGTACAACATCGGATATTTGCCAGATACGTTCGGACACATCAGTCAGATGCCGCAAATTTTACGCCATTACGGAATCGATTCTGCTCTCATTTTCCGCGGTGCCATATCAGACCGTTTTGAAAACATGTGGGAAGGTGCAGACGGAACGAAGGTATTTACGATTGTCTTGCCACTATTTGAAGGGTATTATCAAACGTTCCTTAAATCTAAGGATTTTGTAGAGAAGACGAAAACCTATCTTGAAGGAAATGCTCCTTATTTGACTTCTGGCCATGCTTTAATCATGAACGGAGCGGACCATACATTTACGAGCTCAGATGTGAATGAAAGAGTGAAGCATTTGAGTGAGGAAATGCCCGATATCGCTTTTAAACAAACGTTAATGTCGGAGTATGTGAACTTCTTCGCCGGAGTGGAACCAGAGGCAACGATCTCGGGGGAACAACGCGATCCATCAAAGATTTTCATTCTACCTGGTGTGTATTCCACGAGATCGTATTTAAAAAATCAGAACCAAATATGCGAAGATCAAGCAGTCGGAATCATGGAAGCCTTAAACGTTTGGACAAATGGTCGTTCCGATTCTGCAAAGTTCATGGAGTATGTGTGGAAGCTGATTTTACAAAACCAGCCTCATGATAGTATCTGCGGATGCAGTGTGGATGCGGTTCATGATGAGATGGAGACACGAACACAAAAAGTCTTAAGCGCGATCAGTCGCTTTTCAAAAGATACTCTTCACGATCAATTTCCGTTTGAGTATCTTGACAATTCAATAGATAATGGCTACTTATATGTAGTCAACAACACACCTATTGCTTCACGTTATCCTGTAACAGCAACGATCCGTATACCAGCTCCACTAGACAAAGGTTCGATCAAACTGTTTCATAACGAAGAGGAGATTTCGTTTGACGTGTTGAAAAGAGAACGTCGGGAAGAATTTATTCATCATATCCTAGCTGAGCCGCATTATGGAGTTTATGTGATTTATGATATTAGCTTTTCGATGCCGTTTGATGGAGCTGAAATAAAGGCTCTACGAATCGACACTGTAAAAAATGAATCCGAAGTTTTGGAAAGCCGTGAGTTACCGTTCATTCAAAATGATTTTTACAAAGTAGAATGGAACGAGGACAGCTTATCAATCACTGATCTAGAAACAGGCGTGACACATGATGATCAGCATCACTTCACTTCTTCTCTCGATGCTGGAGACACGTACAACTATTCACCGCCACTGAAAGATAAAACGAGTAAAGCCGTTATTACTGGGGTATCAGATATTCTTAAGGGCGAGACGTTTCAATCAGCCATTGTGCATTATGAGATTAAATTGGCTGCTTCACTGAACGAAGACCGATCAGGTCCGAGTGAGGCGGAGACCACAAATACGATGAAAACAACGATTACTCTTCATAAAGGGAAAAGGTTCATCTATTTTAAAACGAAGGTAAACAATACGGCGAAAGATCAAAAGCTGAAGGTTGGATTTTCAACCTCAAAAGCCGATATTAGCTATGCAGATACAGCGTTTGACCTGCTAAAAAGGGAAACGCTTCGAGATAAGAAATACGATATGCCGAAAAACAAAGAAGCCGTTATGAATCAATATCCGACTCAATCCACAGTGATGGCAAATGAACATCAGCTTCTTCACCGCGGTTTACAAGAATATGAGGTAGACTCTTTTAATGGTAAAGACCACATTTTCTTAACAATAATCCGAAGTGTTGGCTGGTTGTCGAGACGTGATCTGCGTACGCGTGGAAATGGGGCTGGACCAGGTTTTGAAACACCTGGTGCACAATGTCTCGGTGAGTATGAACTTGAATACGGATTGGTTCTTGGCAAGAACAACATGTCTTTAAACAACGGGAAGTTCTTGCGTCAGAAAGTGTTGACTCAGCAATCATATGTGAAAAAAGAGGATCAAAAGTTATTTAAACTTTCATCAGCAGAGGTTGCTTTTTCCTCGTTCATGTTGAAGGAAGAAAATACGTTTGATATTCGTCTGTTCAATCCTTCGCTTGAGGATGTGGACACAGAATTAATTCTTGGTTTTGATCCTGAAGAGCTGTATGAAGTTGATTTTACTGGGGAAATCATTGCCAGCGTTTCTGCAGCAAAACAAACAGCCATTACGTTTGGCCCTAAACAAATCAAAACCATTCGTGTAAAAAGGAAAGGCCGGTAATGAAGGGATCAAATACTCCGTCCTTAGAAAATGAAGGTGATCATGATGAGAAAGTTTGTAGCATTTGACATAGGCGGGACATTAATTAAATACGGTGTTATTTCAGAAGATGGGACGTTTATCGAAAAATTCGAAATGCCAACAGAGGCGCAGCTTGGCGGACCGGTAATCGTTCAAAAAGTGAAGCAATGTGGAGAGCAGCTGATGAAGCAGCATGAGATTAGTGGAATCTGTATCAGCACGGCTGGCCAAGTGGATTCAAAAGAAGGCGTCATTCTGTTTGCTTCATCTTTAATTCCAAACTACACAGGAACCAAGTTGAAGCAGGAACTAGAGAAACACTTTAACTTGCCTGTAGAAGTAGAAAACGATGTGAACTGTGCCGGACTTGCGGAGTCTTGGATCGGAACAGGGAAAGATTCGAAGAGCTTGTTCTGTCTGACGATTGGTACAGGAATCGGCGGAAGCTACATTTTAGACAACAAACTTCACACGGGCCATAGCTTTAGCGGCGGGGAGATCGGTTATATTCCGATCGAAGGCGGTCAGTTTGAAGAATTAGCTTCGACACGCGTTTTAATAAAAAATGTGGCGAAACGAAAAGAGGTAGCGGAGTCTGAGCTTGATGGCAAACAGATTTTTGAACTGGCACAGAACGGTGATGAAATATGCATTGAGGAAATTGAACGTCTTGTGTATTATCTATCAAAAGGAATCGCGACGATTGCATATATGATGAATCCGGAAACGATTATTATCGGCGGAGGAATTACGGCTCAAAAGGAGTACCTTCTGCCTTTAATCATGAGACAGCTCGAAATTGATGTGATTCCAGCTATCTTAGCGAAAACGAAGATCGAGGTCGCCCGTAACTTAAATAATGCTGGTATGGTTGGAGCTCTACGTCATTTCTTACTTCAAGAATCTCTGCAGCCGCTTAAGAGCATCACAACAATGATTGAGTCGAACAGACACAAGCTGACGAAACGCGAGCAGATGATCGCAAAATATATAATTACGAATCTAGAGTCATTTCCGAACAGAACCATTTCAGAACTGTCGCGACAGATCGACGTATCAGAAGCGACGATTACTCGTTTTTGCCAAAAGCTTGAGTTTGGTTCCTACAACAAGCTTCGATTGATGGCAAAAGAAGCATCTGTTAGCACAAGGCTTTTCGAACCATCTGAAAGTAATCATTTAACAGGTGTTAAAGAGACGTATGTAAAAATGCTGAAGAAGTTTGATACGCTCTACGAGTTAAAAGATGTTGAAAAAGTAAAACAACAAGTAGCAAACGCAGAACAAATTTACTTATATGGTGGAAACAAACTGTCTTTTATCGCCGATCAAATGAAGTATAAATTGATGAGACTTGGTAAGAAAGCAGACACCTTTTTGTCTATGTATGAAATGGAATTGTCGGCATACACATTAGATAAAAATACACTTGTGATCGGACTTAGTGCTTCTGGTTATGATTCAGAAGTGGTTGGGATGCTGAGGCAAGCAAAGAAATTAGGGTGCGAAACAATCGGGGTGACGAGCCAGCAGGATTCTCCGTTAGCAGATGTTTCGAATACGCGATTACTCATTCCAGCGACAGACGATATCGCGGGTGATGATAACTCTATTTGTGAGGTTTCCGCATTCTACCTGATGGATGTTATTTTAAAAGAACTACAAAGTGACTATAATACGGAAAAACAAAAAGAGATTATTTAATAGTTCAGAAAAAAAGTTGCATATATTTACGTTGAAAATGAACCATTCTGATATAAATGAGCCGATTTTTCATTTTTACTGAGGATGGGACAGGGCTTTTCAGCCGTAAAAGAGGGATGAAGTTTGTATTTTGGAGTGTTGGAGCGAAACAAGGGGCCACTGAGCGAAACTCTGGTCAGTTTGTGTGAAACAAGAGGTCCACGGGGCGAAGCGAGAGGTGTTTGGAGCGAAACGTGCCCTAGTATGTGCGAACGTGTAACAAATAAAAGAACACGTACCGTAAAAACAAACTGCATGCAGAGTTTAAGCAAAAAAACTTGTAAACTGCTGAACACCTGGCTCGAAAAACGCACATTTGCAACAGCCAACTTTCTATAGAAACAAATTGAAAAGAAAGGGAGAAAATATGACACTACAAAATATTTTCTCCTTTTTACGTATGAAGGGTGAACAGTTATGAACGCATACGATGGAGCGATGGAACAACTGCGAAATTACAAACCTCAGCAGACAAAAATAGCTGATTTTGATGCATTTTGGAATGGGTTAAAAGTTGAAAATCAGGAATATCCGCTGAATGTAGAAGTAAAGGAGCGGTCATACAGCGTTCCAGGTGTAAAAGTCTATGATGTGGCTTTTGACGGATTTCGCAATTCACGTATCCACGGTGTATACGTGACACCAGAAGTTGTGAAAGACGATGCACCAGCTGTAGTCATCTTTCATGGCTACAACTGGAACACGCTGCAGCCGCATTATACGTTTAAGCATGTGATTCAGGGGATACCGGTTTTATTAGTGGATGTAAGAGGACAGAGTGTGAAATCCGCGGATAAGAATTCCTATGAAAATGGCGGAGCAGCGGGTTGGCTCATGCAGGGGGTTTTCGATCGAAATCAATATTATTACACATACGTTTACATGGATTGTTACCGAAGTGTTGACGTTGTTCGGCAGCTGTCTGGAAAAAGGGACGTTTATCTGGAAGGTGGCAGTCAGGGTGGAGGATTGGCCATTGCCGCTGCTGCTTTACAGGAGGACATCCTTTTAACGTTATGCGACATCCCGTTTCTGACGGACTTCGAACGCTCCGTTGGACTTGCTGCAGAAGGACCTTATACAGAGATTTCGCATTATTTTAAAGTTCACGATCCGTTGCATCAAACATCAGTTAAAGTCTTTGAAACGCTTAGTTATGTGGACGCGATGAATCTAGCAAGCTCTGTAACGTGTCCGGTCCTTTTATCCGTGGGAATGATCGATCCCGTATGTCCACCGTTAAGCGCTTTTGCTTTGTATCATCATTTAGACGGGCCAAAGGAAATTAGAACGTACCGTAAATACGGCCACGAAGTTCCTATGATTCATGAAGAAGAAAAGCTGAAATTTATTCATTCTTATATAAAAAGTATGTAGCGAAAGAAGGATAAATGCATGAAGATTGCTTATTTACCAATAGATGAACGTCCTTGCAACATCACGTATGTTCAGATGATTGCGGAGTCTTCAGATGATGTAGAATTGTTTGTTCCTGTTCCTGAACTATTAGGGTATAAAAAGAAGGCTGCGAATACAGAAGAATTATGGAACTGGCTAAGAAATCTAGCCGGAAAAGTGGACGCTCTTATTTTAAGCATTGATATGTTGGTTTACGGCGGGCTGCTTCCATCCAGACTTCATTATTTGACCGAAAAAGAGAGTGCGGTATGGGTGGAACGCTTACGCTCGTTGCGTCATGATCATCCGAATCTAGGAATCTATGCATCGAATTTGGTCATGCGCACGCCAAAATACAGTTCGAGTGATGAGGAACCCGATTATTATGAACACTGGGGCGGTGAGTTGTTTTTACGCTCTTATTTGTTGGATAAAGAGAAGCGGGAAATGTTAACTGAGGATGAGGCGGAACAGCTTAGAGAGATCAAGGCTAAGCTGCCAAAAGAGTATGTTGAAGACTATGAGACGAGACGTGCCTTCAATTCGAACATTAATGTACAAATGCTAGATTTGGTTAAGGAAGGCGTGCTGACATTTTTGTCGATTCCGCAGGATGACAGTTCTGAATACGGATATACGGCGATTGATCAAAGTGCTGTGGTGATAAAACGAGAACAGCTTCGTTTATATAAAAATGTTCACATGTATCCTGGTGCAGATGAAGTAGGGGCTACATTACTGTCTCGAGTTTACAATGATATACGAGGTCAGAAACCTAAAATTTTTCCAATTTGGAGCAGTACGCTCGGCCCGCAGCTTGTGCCGATGTATGAAGATCGGCCTTTTTCAGAAAGTTTAAAAGCGCATGTCTTAGCAGCAGGGTGTCGGTTGGTGGATCGTGCTGAGGATGCCGATCTGGTGCTCGCTTATAATACGCCAGGCCGTGTGATGCAAGAATCATGGGAACAAGATGTAAAAGACATTACATACACCAGTTTCAGAAATATGCTCTCGTTTGTGGATCAGATTAAACATTTTATCGACTCAGGAAAAAAAGTGATTGTGGCGGATTCCGCATATGCCAATGGCGGAGACCGCGAGTTGATCACCCTTTTAGATGAAGAGGGTATTCTTGATCAGCTTGTGTCATACAAAGGATGGAATACGAACTGTAATACGCTAGGCACAACAATCTGCCAAGGTGTGTTAGGTGCTGATGGGAAACAGAAGCAGATTCAAGCAAACATTATCTACCACCTTTTTGATGATTATTTTTATCAAGCAGAGATTCGAATGGAAATGAACACAGATTTTCTGCCGAAGTATGATTTGAATTATTTTGATTTAAAAGATGAAGCGGTTCGTGTGAATGAAGAACGTAATAATCGTATGTTAACCAGATTTAATGAGCAGATTCTTCATAGTTTTAAAAAGTTTAAAATCAATAATTTGAAAACATTTGCTCCATGGAATCGAATGTTTGAATGCGGTCTTTCATTTGATATTAAGGATGCTACGGGTAAGGAGTGATTTTTTGTGATATTAGGCGCAATTGAAGCAGGCGGCACTAAGTTTGTGTGTGGAATCGGAAATGAGAACGGGGAGGTTATTGAAAGAATCTCTATTCCGACAACAACCCCTGAAGAAACGATGAGACACGTTGTTGATTATTTTAAGGAAAAAAAGGTGGATGCTCTAGGAGTTGGTTCATTCGGACCGGTTGATTTAAATGTTTCAAGTCCTACTTATGGATACATAACAAGTACGCCGAAAGAACATTGGAATCAGTATAATCTAGTAGGTGAGCTGAAGAAGCATTTCCATGTTCCAATCGGATTTGATACGGATGTGAATGCTGCCGCTCTAGGTGAATCTCTTTGGGGTGCCGCAAAAGGACTAGATAGCTGTCTGTATATGACAGTCGGAACTGGAATTGGTGTAGGGGCCGTTTCGGAAGGAAAGCTGGTACACGGGATGCTTCATCCGGAGATGGGCCACATTCTCGTCCGTAGGCATGATGAAGATCACTTTACGGGAAGCTGTCCGTTTCATGGTGATTGTCTAGAAGGGATGGCGTCAGGTCCCGCAATCGAAGCCCGCTGGGGCAAGAAGGGCGTGGAGCTTGCGTCGGATATAGAGGTTTGGGAGCTAGAAGCTTATTATCTCGCACAAGCTCTTGTGAACTATATTCTGGTGCTCTCCCCAAAACGAATAGTGATCGGCGGTGGTGTTATGAAACAAGAACACTTATTTCCGCTCGTACGTAAAGGGGTGGTCCAACTGTTAAACGGCTACATTCAACACGAAAATGTACTGGATCAAATTGATAAGTATATTGTACCGCCTGATTTAGGTGACAATGCAGGTTTGTGCGGGGCATTAGCGCTGGCTAGGCAAGCGTATACTATTAAAAAGAAAAGCTGACTCTGGGAAAAGAGTCAGCTTGTCTTTTTCTATCGTTGTTTACTCTTTTGAGGTAAGCAACTGGCTAACGTTAATAAGAGAATCATCGCTTCTGATATCGTAATGAACAGGATGAGATATTTTTGACCATCGTCAATCCAGCTCCCTTTGTTTAGTAGTAGTAAACCAATCATCGCTAGCAAGACTATGTTGGCTTTCCCTAAAAATGAAAACCCTCGTTTTAATGAAAAGGTTTTGTTCATGGGCAATTCTCCTTGAGACATCTGGTATTTAAAATTAAGTAAAATTAAGTATGATGTGATGAAGTGTACAAGACTACTCTTAATCTTTTAAATTATCCATTAAACATAACTAGAAGGATCAACCAGTTGACTAGTAGCAGAAAAAAGAAAAGGAGAGCCAACAATTTGTTGATGATAAATGGTATTAGGCTTAGCGCGGATTGAACAGCATGGTTCAGACCGTAAAAAGCAAATGTAGTATATTTGTTTATTAGTGAGAGAACATCTTTTTTGTTTGTAACAAAACTATTGTTATAGCGTTTAATAGTGACACGTTGTATAAAAATAGAAAAGAACGCGATGATGGCGTTGGATAATAAAAGAAGCATGATTATAGTTGTGGGAAAAGGTATGTCAATCCCTACAAAAATTAGTGATAAAAGAGAAATGAATAGAATGGTTAGAAGTATACTGATTAATTTCGCAGCCATAAAAAAACCTAAACCTTTCTTAATTATGGAATAAATAGATAGTTCAAGAATAGCACAAGGTATTCAGACTTCATAAAGATTACTTTATACACCTATATATATTAAATTTATAATTCGCCAATCCTAAACTCCAATATTACTAATAGATCAACGAAATTCACTTATAGCACGTCACAATTTTTAGAAAATTATATTGTAACCGTTTACAAGTTAGATTATAATATTGAAAAGTGAAACGTTTCTATTGGAAAAATGAGGATTTTTGGTATCGAGCAACAATCAAAACGTTTATATCTACCGAAAACCCTATTTTTTTGTATAATATCGAAACGTTTCGAACTGCTATACCCAAACGCATCAACCACATGATTTAAACTATTTTTTACTCCAGTACCCCGGTTTACCGGATGAAGAGGTGATTTATGAAGAACATAGCTATAAAAGATGAGAAAGTGATCGTGGACGGTCAGGAGGTCTTCTTGTTCGGAGGAGAACTCCACTACTTTCGAATTCCGAAGCAAGATTGGCGCGAGCGCATCCAACAGGTAAAAGAAGCGGGCGCGAACATGATCAGCACGTACGTGCCGTGGATTTTTCATGAGTATGAGGAAGGAGTTACGGACCTTACCGGAACTTCTCGCCCAGAACGTGATCTACAAACATTTCTGCAGCTCGTAAAAGACGAGGGGATGTACTGCTTAGTCCGTCCGGGTCCATATGTGATGGCAGAAATCGTGGATCATGGGGTTCCAACATGGTTTATCGATAATTACCCCGAAGCAGTAGCGAAAACAAACGTTGGCGAGATTCACCCGACTCGAGTCGTGAGTTACAGTCACCCAACGTTTTTAGAAAAAACAGAGCTTTGGTATGAAAAAGTGTGTGCTGTTATTAAGCCATTTCTCATAACGAATGGCGGTCCGGTTATCTTATTCCAGCTCGATAACGAAGTAGGGATGTTTCACTGGGTAACGAACCAACCTGATTTCAACACTTCGACACTACAAGAGTTTGAACAACATCTGAGAACAAACTATACAGAGCAATCGTTTCAAGAAACTTTCCGCATCCCGTTTAGCGAGATTCGGTCGTTCGCGGAAAACATGACGAAAAAGCCTGAAGCGATCTACGCTCACGCTCTAAGAAATGAATTTGGACTCTTTTTAAGACAGCACTACAAGCGTTTCATCGAGCATCTGAAAAAGTCAGCAGAAGATAAAGGCATCGACGTTCCGTTCGTCGTGAACATTCATGGCTTTCATGGAATCGATATCTTAAAGCGCGGAACGATGTATCCGATCGGCATTTCGCAGTTGCTCGAAACCGCTAAAATTGAGAACACACTCATGGCTGGTGATTATTATATCGGCAACATCGAGTACGATAGCTATGTGGATATCGTTTTAGCAAACGCCTTTACAAAAGCGATTCAATGGAAAGAGCAGCCGCTTTTCTCAGCAGAGTTTCAAGGCGGAAGCATTCACGACAAGCCGAAGCTTCAACCGACAACGTTTGATCTGACAACGCGGTTATGTATCGCGGACGGGATGAACGGCGTGAACTATTACATGTTCGGTGCGGGTGAGAACTACGAAAACATCGGTTTGTTCGGCCGACGTCACGATTGGCAGGCGCCACTCACGAAGTCAGGTCAGAAAAATCCGCACTATCCGGTGATTCAGCATATCGGAAAGATGCTTCAAACTTTTGAGAGTTCACTTTTACAAACAAAGCCAGTCGTTGATACGCATCTTGGTTTTTATCCGGATTATTACATGACAGAGTTTCATGATGAGCATACGAAACACATGGTCGACCAGATCCAGCGTGATCGTGAAACCTTTATGGCGAACGGCATCGCAAAAGCACTTCGCGTGAACAACATCATTTATGATGCGATTAGCGTCCAGGATGATGAAGAAATCGATCCGAATGAAATTCCTTCTCTCTGGATGTTTACCACAGAGTGGATGGATGAAAACATTCAGCAAAAACTGGTCTCGTATCTAGAAAACGGTGGAAAGCTTATTCTGTTCCCGACGATTCCGACAAAAACGCTGAAAAACATACCATGCACGATTTTAAAAGACTACATCAACGTAACAGTAAAAGAAACAAAGCACCGGGTGTTTGGTCAGATTGATCAGGCGGACAACGTGTTGATCGACCGAGCTGAAATCTATGAAACAACAGATGGAGCGTTCGCTCATATCGAGGACAAGCCGGATCAAGTGATCGCATTTGAAAAACAGCTTGGAAAAGGTCAGCTCTATATGTTTGGTATTGGAATGGATCACGGTTTTCATTATCAAAACGACATCATCGTTGAGCTTGCCAAACGAGCGGGGATTGAGAGTCGTTTCACATTAGAAGAAGAGCTTGATATTACCGTTCGATCTTCACCAGAAAAAGGTGACTTCTTCTTCCTTCAAAACTTTGATGAATTCAAGAAGACGACGACGATCACGTACGACGGAACAACCCTTTTCGGTGGAAAAGAAATCTCGATTCCAATGCGAAGCGGCCTCATGTTACCAGTTAACGTACCGTTACATGAAGACCTGTTCATCGAATACGGAACGGGTGAGATCTACGAAACGGTTCAGCAACAAGACGAGATCTCACTCACAATAAAAATGGTTCAAAAAGAAGAAGAATTCGTCTTCCGTTCCTCCTCCTGGAAACCTGTAAACAGCAAAGAGGTTTCAATAGAGGAAGTCCAAGAGCACACATTCAAAGTGCCGATTCAAACAACAGAAGAAACAGCATCCATTCGGTTTCAACCAGCGTTCGCAAACGCTATTCAACCATAAGTACCAACAAGGCTATTTCTAACTGTTGCTGCTGATGTGATTTCATCATTCTCATCATCGAGTAAGTTGATTGAAGTGTAGGGTGCAAGACTCTCGGCTAGGACAAGCGGTCAGGTGAGACCCTTAAAGGCGCAAAGCGGCAAGGGGCTCACCGCCTGCCACGCGGAAAGCGAAGCACCCGAAACGGAAATCAACCACTTACAGGAGCAACATAGCAATAGCCCCAAAAATCAAATCGGGAGTTGATAGGTAATGAAGAAAGTATTATCACTATTCATGATCATCGCACTGCTATTTTCAGTAGCAGCTTGTAGCTCAGATGACAAAGCAAGCACTGACGCCAAGAAAGAAAACGTAACCATCTCATATGCAAGCTGGTCACTTGGTACAGAAAAAGAACAAAACCTTGAGCGCCTTATGATCAAAGCGTTCGAGAAAAAGTATCCGAACATTAAAGTTAAGATCGACGAGTCGATTAACCCAACAGACTGGAACGGTACACTCGCTGCAGCAGCAAGTGCGGGCAAAATGCCAGACGTTTTTGCTCTTCCACAGATTCCATCTTCACTATCTAACGACTGGTTGATGGACATCACGAAAATGACGGAAAAAGATAAAGATTTTGCAAATATTCCAGAAGCTGTTCGTGAATCAGCGACTTACAACGATAAAGTGTATGCGGTTCCATTCGCCCAGCATTTCTTAGGCTACTTAGTAAACAAAGATCTATTTAATGAAGCGAACCTGGATTACCCTGAGTTTGGTTTTTCACTAGAAGAGTACACGAAATCCATTAAAGAAGTAACGAACATCAACAAAGGTGTAGCTGGAACGAACCACGCGTTCTCCGTAACAGACTGGTATCCTGCTGCAGCTAACCCAGACATGGGCTGGTATACGGTTAAAGACGGTCAATACTCTCTTGACTCAAAAGAATTCATCGCAGGAGCTAATCTTGCAAAAGAAATCACTACGAACAACTACGCGTACGAGTCACTTCCAGATGACTTGAAAGCTAACTTTAAAGGGGAGAACCCAGAAGAAGTATGGATGAACGGACAAGTTGCTGTGAAATGGGATGGCACTTGGGGAGTTCCTGCACTTGTTGAAAAAGGAACGTTCGACTTTGACTTCATCGGTCTTCCGGGTGGAAGAACGGGTGTAACGAACGACTTTGTTGGAATCTCTAAAACGAGTAAGCACGCTGAGGAAGCATTCCTTTTCTCTAAGTGGATGTCATTCGGTAAAGAAGGTTTCATGAAGCGTATGGAAATCGCTGAAAAAGAAGGAAAAGCCCTGAACACACTTCCAGTTAACGCAGATCCTGAAATTTTAGACGAGTACTTTGCAATCAATGAAGTGCCTGGAATCAAGACAGCTTATGACAACTTAGACAACGCAGTCGTTGAGCCGGTTAAAACTGTACCAGGCTATGTGGATGCACGTTGGGAAGCACCAACTGGCGTGAAGGTTGGAGAAGAAGCAAACGCGAAAGTGGCTGTGATTTTAGATAACGTGATCAAAGGAAACCTGAAAATCGAAGACTACGCAAAACAGCTCGATCAATTAGCAGACCAAAAGAGTAAAGAAGCAAGTGAGGCTTTAAAAGATAAATAGAAAGCCTGAAGTTTAAGGGGAGGTTGATAGTATGAAGTTTAAAAGATTTCTTTGGTTAGGTTTAGCGCTGTGTCTCATTATTCCACAACCATATGCATCTGCTGAAGGCAACAGTCAGGATAATAAGCCTGCCGAACAAGTCGTGGAGGAAAACTATCATACCGTCCTTAACAGTTGGGAGAAGAAGGGGACAGGTGACGCTTCAGATTTTGAAGCGTCTGTCTCTCCTTCTGATTTTAAGATCAAAGACAAAAAGAACCTTTTGTCAGAATCAGAGAGTAAGGGCTATAACGATCGTGTTTTCTATTGGCATAACCGTGAGTCCGTTTCTTATGAAGTGAATGTGGAGGAAGCGGGACTTTATGAGCTAGCGTTTGATTACTATCCACTGAGCAACGAGGTTGTTCCAATAGAGGGCGCCATTCAGGTAAACGGTAACTATCCTTTTTATGAAAGCCGTAGAATCGTGTTTCCGGCCGACTGGAAAAACGAGAAAAACACCTTTGAGAAGGATCGGTTCGACAATGATATGATTCCGAAGCAGAAGCGGATTGAGCGTTGGAACACGTTAACAGCAGAAGATGCGAGTCAGCTTCAGTCTGAGCCACTGCGTTACGAACTGAAAAAAGGAAGTAATACGATCCAGCTTACGAACCTATCAGGCGAGATGCTGTTAGGAAAAGCGTACGTAAAATCACCTAGCAAACTACCAAGCTACAAAGAATACGTAAAGAAGCAGGAAAACGCAAAGTTGGCTGAAACAATGATCACACGTGAAGCTGAGAAGGACTATGAAAAGAACAGCTCGTACATACGCCCTTTTGCAGCCGATGATTCATCAGCGGTACCGAGCTCTCCAAAGAATCTTCTATTAAACACACTAGGTTCTGAATCATGGAAAGACTCAGGACAGACGGTGAACTGGAACGTCAACGTGAAGAAAGCAGGCTTTTATAAGCTGACATTTAAAGTATTGCAGAACAAAGAGACGGGTGGCCCGGTTTTCCGAAAACTGTTGATCGACGGTAAAGTTCCGTTTCAAGAAACTTCACCCGTTACGTTCCCATTCAATAAAAGCTGGGATAACGTCACGTTAGAAGACGAAGATGGAAAAGCATATCTGTTTTATCTATCAAAAGGAAATCATCAGATCGGTCTAGAAGCTGATGCTGCTCCTGTTGAACCGGTTCTTCATACAACAAACAAAGTAATGCGCGAGATGGAAGAGCTCACGCTCGAGATCCGAAAGCTTACCGGTAATCAAACAGATACATCTCGAGGCTGGAAGATCAGCGAGTACATTCCAGGCATCGATAAAAAACTGGCTGGCTGGGCGGATGAGTTAGAGAAAGAACTGAATTACCTCAGAAAACTCGATAAAACAAAAGAAGATTCAAAAGATATGGTCTCTCTTGAGATGGCCGTTCAAAAGCTAAGAGCACTTAGCAAAAAGCCGGACCAGATTCCAAGCCGACTCACAGAGCTGTCAGAAGGATCGTCTTCCGCGGCACAGTTGCTCGGAAACATGCTCGTAACGTTGCCCGAACAGCCGTTAACGGTGGATCGCTTCTACGTGCATGGTGATGAAAAAGATGTTCCAGATGCAGAAGCCGGTTTTTGGGAAAAGCTGATGAACTCGATTCAACGCTTCTTCTTATCGTTCTTCTCTGAAAATTATTCAGCGAGTGAAGCAGAAGAAGATACGTTAGAGGTTTGGGTGAACCGACCTCGTCAATATGTGGAACTCCTACAAAATCTATCTGATCAAAACTTTACGCCAGAGACAGGAATCAAAGTAAAGTTCTCGATCATGCCAGAAGAGCAGAAGCTGATACTCGCGAGTGCGTCGAACAAACAGCCAGACATTGCGCTTGGTATCTCTTCATGGTTGCCGTATGAGTTATCCATTCGTGGTGCAGCCGTTGATCTGCATCAGTTCGATGACTTCGAAAAGTTCAGCAAGCAGTTCTCACCAGGAGCTTTTCTACCGCTTATGATCGGTGATTCGGTCTATGCGATGCCAGAGACGCAAGATTTCTTTGTGCAGTTCTACCGAAAAGATATCCTGCAAGCACTCGGTCTTCCGGTCCCGGATACGTGGGATGACGTGAAGAGCATCTTGCCAGAGCTTCAGCGTTTTGGAATGAACTATTATACGCACATCGCTGGTGCAACAGGGTTTAAGCCGTTCCAAGCAACCGCTCCGTTCGTGTATCAGTTTGACGGAGATCTATACGGAAAAGACGGGATGAAGACGGCGATCGGAACAGAAGAATCGCTAAAAGGCATACAGTTCATGGCAGAGCTGAACACGATCTACAGCATGCCGTTACAAGTGCCGAACTTTTATAACCATTTCCGATATTCAACACTTCCGATCGGAACAGCAAACTTTACAACCTACACGCAGCTAACAGCAGCTGCTCCAGAGATCGCAGGATGGTGGGATATTGCACCACATCCTGGTGTGAAGAAAGAAGATGGAACGGTGGAACGCTGGGCGACAGGTTCAGGTCAGTCCGCAATGATCTTCAAAGGTACAAAGAGCAAGGAAGATTCGTGGGAACTTTTAAAATGGTGGCTGTCAGAAGATACACAGACCGAGTTCGCGACCAATCTTCAGATGCTGTACGGACCAGAATACATGTGGAACACGTCCAACCTAGAGGCGTTCAAGAACCTTCCGTGGCCAGAACAGCATAAGAAAACGATTCTGAAGCAATGGGAGTATCTATATGAAGTACCGAAGAATCCAGGTTCGTACATGATCGAGCGTGAGCTTTCGAACATCTGGAACCGCATCGTGTTCGACGGTGTGAACCCGAGATCGGCAGTTGACGATTCCGTCGTTGCGATCGACCGGGAGATCAAGCGAAAGATGGAAGAGTTCGGGTATGTGAAAGACGGCAAGATGGTCAAGCCGTATCCGATTCCTACGATAGAACAAGTGAAAAGTTGGGCAGGCGATGAGAATGAAAAAGAAACCAAATAAACGAGATTATTCACCGTGGATGTTCCTTGCTCCGTATATCATCTTTTTTACAACGTTTATCATCATACCTGTTGCAGCGGCAATTCTATTGTCATTCACGTATTTTAACGCGATCGAAACACCGACGTTCATCGGTTTGAGCAACTATGTCGGTCTGATCACACAGGATGAAGTGTTCATGCAGAAGATCCTGCCGAACACGTTAACGTTCGCACTGATCGTGGGCCCTGGCGGGTATATCTTGTCGTTCATACTCGCTTGGGCGCTCGCTCAAGTACCAAAGCGCATGCGAACAGTGCTTGCACTGATCATCTATTCGCCGTCTATGACAGCAGGTGTTGCGATGGCTGTTGTTTGGACGATCATTTTTTCCGGAGATGAAACAGGTTATCTAAACAGCTTGCTTCTAACGATGGGTGTGCTGTTAGAGCCGATCCAATGGCTGCAGTCACCTGAATATTTGATGAAGATCATGATCTTTGTAACGCTTTGGGGCTCTATGGGGGTTGGATTCCTCGCGATGTTATCAGGTGTTCTAAACATTAACACCGAGATCTATGAAGCAGGATACATCGACGGCATCAGCAACCGTTTTCAAGAAATCATCTATATCACGATTCCGTCTATGAAGCCGCAGATGCTGTTCGGCGCGGTCATGGCAGTCGTTGGAACGTTTCAAGCTGGTGCGATCGGGGTGGCGCTTTCTGGTGCTAACCCGACACCGCAATATGCGGGTCAGCTTATGGTCAACCACTTAGAAGATTATGGTTTTATCCGTTATGAGATGGGTTATGCAGCAGCGATCTCGGTCGTGCTGCTCATCGTTGTATATCTGTTCTCAAAAGTAGCCTGGAGGCTGTTTGGAGAGAAAGACTAGCGAAAAAGGAGTGATCAACATGTCAGCCTTTCAAGGGACAAGAATGAACCCGTCAAAGTTTCATAGAAGTCAGCTGAAGTTTCTTGCATTTCTGATTCCACTGGCTATCTTTATGGCTTTGCCGATCGTCTATATATTCTTTCATGCGTTTAAACCGATCGATGAACTGTTCGCGTATCCACCGCGCTTTTTTGTAGATAACCCGACATTTCAGAACTTTGTAGACCTTTTTACAAAGACGAACGATACTGGTGTTCCGATGTCGCGCTTTCTGTTCAACTCTGTTGTCGTGACGCTGATCGTTGTTGTTCTAACCGTTATCATCAGCACGATGGCAGGCTACGCGCTATCGAAGAAAAATTTCAGAATGAAAAAAGCGATCTTTGAGATCAACACATTAGCGCTCATGTTCGTACCGGCAGCGGTTATGATTCCGCGTTACCTGTTGATCGATGAACTCGGCTTGATCAATACGTTTTTGGTTCATATCCTACCGTTGCTCGCGATGCCGATCGGTCTGTTTCTCGTCAAACAGTTCATCGATCAGATACCCGATGAACTGCTCGAAGCGGCGAGGCTTGACGGAGCATCTGATTTTCAGATCTTCGTACGGATCATCATACCGCTCGTCAAACCTGCGATCGCGACCATCGCGATCCTATCGTTTCAGCTCGTTTGGAACAGCATCGAAAGTTCGTCGCTCTATGTGAACGATGAAGGACTGAAGACATTCTCGTTCTATATGTCGACGTTAACTTCAACGGTTGAAGGAAATAACGTAGCAGGACAAGGACTCGCAGCAGCGGCATCCTTGATCATGTTCGTACCAAATCTAATCATCTTTATAATTCTGCAGAGCCAGGTGATGAACACGATGGCCCACTCAGGAATCAAGTAAGAAAGTAGGAGGGGGGAGAAATGAAGCGCATTGCCCAATTTGTAGCATTATTGGTATTCCTGCTTGTTCCGATCTCATCTATCGCTTCTGCATCTGTCCCTTATCAGACAGAAACATTATCAGCAGACGGTCAGACGATCGAAACACAGACTGCCTACACACCGGTCGGCACCTTGTTGCCAGACGTTGAGATCATGAACCCGGAAGATATTTTCTCTGATACAAAAGGAAACCTTTATATCGCGGATTCTGGTGCTAAGAAGATTCTCGTCGCCGACAGAAACGGTAAATTTGTCCGAGAGATCGGAAAAGGTGTATTAAAATCACCAACTGGCGTCTATGTTGACGAAAATGAAAAAATCTTTGTAGCGGATTATGAAGAAGAAAAGGTATTCCGCTTTTCAAAAGACGGCAAGGTCGAGGAACAATATGGAAAGCCGGATTCACCGCTTTTCGGTAAAAGCTCTTCTTTTAAACCGCAAAAAGTAGCCGTCGATCGTCGCGGCAGCATCTATGTAATCAGTGAAGGATCAACGAACGGAATCATCCAGCTTAGTAAAGATGGCGGTTTTCTCGGCTATTACGGTGTAAACAGCACCGAAGGATCGTTTGGAACTTTTTTGCAGAAGCTTCTCACATCAGAGAGTAAAAAAGCAAATATGTTCATGAAAACACCTCCCGCGCCAGACAACATCGCGCTTGATGATCAAGGTCTCGTTTATTCCGTTACAGAAGGAACGACAAACGAAGTCATCAAAAAGCTGAACGTTGCCGGAAAAAATATGCTGTTTCCGGATATCTCCGATGAGAAGTCACTGCAAGATATCGCGGTGGATCATGATGGAAACATGTTCGTTGTATCAAGCACCGGTGAGATCTATGAATATGACAGCTTCGGAAATTTGCTATTCATCTTCGGCGGTAAAGACGACGGAACGAACCGTCTTGGCTTGTTCAAACAGCCGACAGGCATCACGATCGATCCTGATGGCAGATTGTACGTAACAGACAAAGAACGCGGCATGATCCAAGTCTTTGAATCTACTGCTTTTTCAAAACAAGTGCACGAAGGAATCGCGCTTTTTAAAGAAGGCCGTTATGTAGAGAGTCAGAAGTATTGGGAAGAAGTGCTGGAGATGAACTCTTCGTTCGGTCTCGCGCATTCTGCCATGGGCTCTGCTTACTACAAACAGCAAGACTATGATAAGGCGCTAGAAGAATACCAGTTTGCTAACGACGTGTTCGGTTATTCCGATTCGTTCTGGGAAGTCCGTCACGCGTGGATGCAAGAGAACCTGGAGACAGTGTTGTTCGCGTTGATCCTCTTCGCCATTTTGTATTATATCGTAAAAGTGATCGACAAAAAGAAAGGCATTTTGAATCAGCCACGCAGAAGGATCGGCGCGATTAAGAAACAGAGATTGATAGGAGAACTGCTCTTTCTGTTCAAGTTCTTCCGTCATCCGATCGACAGTTTTTATTATTTGAAAAGAAAACAATACGCGTCGATTCTATCAGCGACGATCCTATATGTAATCTTAATCGTCGAGTATATTTACAGCCGCTTCTATACCGGGTTTATCTATAAAACGGTGAGCAGTGATGCGAACTTAGTCGGCGAGCTTCTCTTACTGCTCGTACCACTCGCGTTGTTTATTGTTGTGAACTATCTCGTTAGTACGATCAACGACGGTGAAGGAAGGTTTAAGGACATTTATATCGGAACGATCTACTCACTCGCTCCGTTTCTTGTGTTCAGCCCGATCCTGACTCTTTTGTCGAACGTGCTCACATATAATGAAGCGTTTGTTTATGTTTTCTCAATTCGTATCATTTACGCATGGTGCCTGATCATCCTTTTCATCATGCTGAAAGAGATCCACAACTATACGTTCTCAGACACGATCCGAAACATCTTCGTCACGCTGTTCGGTATGGTGATCATGCTTCTTGTCGTTTTCATCGTATTCGTGTTGATCGATCAAGTATACGATTTTGTTTATTCCATCATAAAGGAGGCTGTTCTTCGTGTATAAAAAGATAAGCATCGCGCTTCTTACCTTGCTCGTACCGATCTCTGTATTCGCCGCGCAAGATGATAAGAAAAGTACGGAGCAGCCTCCCGTACCAACGGAAAAGAGTCAAAATGTGATGAAGTATACATCTTCATCGTTTACGAAGCCAGAGAAAGAAGATACGGCTCCGACCAAGCAAAAAAATTCGTTCCAAGGCTTTGAAAAAGCTGCCGAGAATAAAAATCTTGCTCTTTATGTGAATGAAGAAACGCTCGCGATCAAGATCGAGAACAAGAAAACGAAATACGTTTGGAACTCTGGGCTCGATAATCCTGATCAGTACCGACTGAACAAAACGTGGGAACAGATGGCTCAATCAGCGATCACCGTTGATTATATGGATCGTCGCGGAAAAGTGAAAACCGAGAGCATCACGACAAACGATTCAAGACCTCGTGTGAAGATGAACGATAAAGGGTTCACGGCGTCTCTTTACATGAACCAGTCAAAATTAGAATTTGAACTGAACGTGGAACTCCAAGAAAATGATCTAGTTGTATCTATTCCAGAGAATGAGATCAGAGAAAACAAGTACACGAAGCTCATCTCTATGCGAGTTTATCCGTTTTTAGGTGCCGTGAACAAGAGTGACATCAGCGGGTACATGTTCATCCCAGATGGATCAGGTGCATTGATTCGTTATGAAAAGAACGGAACGAAAGCCGATGCACCGTTTACTGGATCCATTTACGGTGATGATGAAGCCTTTTTGAAAACGAAAGTGAAGAAGGAAGAAGATGAAAAAGTAACACCGGTCGAGCAGATTAAGATGCCGATATTCGGAACGGTTCACGGTGTGAAGCAGAACGGATTTCTTGCCGTGATCGAAGAAGGCTATACGCATGGTGACATTTTAGCGTATCCGTCAGGTGTTTCGACTGACTTTAACTGGATCTCTTCTGAATTTCATTTTAGAAAAGAATATTATCAGCCGACGAGTAAGAACATGAAAGGTTTGAACTTGTATCAAAAAACGAAAAACCCGTTCGGCGTTAAGCTGAGGTACATGTTCTTACAGAAAGATGACGCTGACTATGTAGGCATGGCAAAAGCGTATCAAAACCATCTTTCTGATACAAAACAGCTAGAAAAGGACGACGACAAAACCGGTGTCAGACTTGAGTTTCTAGGTGGCGAAGTGAAGGAAGGTCTGTTGTGGGACTCTGTTCTTCCAATGACGAAGGTGACAGACATTCCGAGAATGACGTCAGAGCTCAAAAAAGACATCGATGATCTGTTCGTCGTTTATAAAGGCTGGTCAGATGGCGGGCTAACCGGTACATTGCCTCAGAAGTTTCCATTTGAAAGTGAGCTCGGAAGCAGTGACGACGTGAAGGACACGATCGATAGTCTTAAAAAAGATAATATTCCGCTTTATTTTTATAGCGACTACACAAAAGCGTACGACGGAGCATCCGGCTATTCCGGCAGCAAAGACGTAGCAAAAAAGATTAGTGCAGAGACGATCTCACACAGTGAAGATAAGAAGACACTCTATTATCTATCACCAGAAAAATCTCTTGCGATCGCAAAAGAAGATGCAAAGGAATTTAAGAAACAAGGCATTTCAAACGTAGCAATCGATACGAGCGGTTACACACTGTTCTCTGACTTTAGCGGAAAAAAATCGAGCGAGCGAAACCAAACGATCAAAACGTATCAAAAGCTGTTTGGCACACTCAACAAAGAAATTGGGAATGTCGCCCTTTATGAGCCAAACACGTATCTATGGAATCAGACCGATCGCTATCTCGACATTCCGATGAACGCGTCTAACTATGTGTTTGAAACAGATACGGTGCCGTTTCTGCAGATTGTGCTAAAAGGCTACATGCCATACTACGCGCCATTCTCGAACTTTCAGTCAGATTCGGAAGATCAGATGCTGCGCATGATCGAGTACGGTGCGTATCCATCGTATCTTTTAACGAAGGAAGCGTCACATCTTCTTGCTAAAACAGCATCGAGTGACGTTTATACATCGGAATACTCAATCTGGAAAGAGAAGATTTTGTATCAGTACGAAAACATCAAGAATAGTCTTGGTGAGGTGGAAGGCGAAGAAATCATCAGCCGTACTGTTCCACAGACTGGTGTTGTTGAAGTGGAATACTCCAACGGAAAAGTGATCGTCGTCAACTATACGAACGCTTCTTACAAAAGTAATGGTACTGAAGTGAAACCTAAGGATTTTGCGGTAACAGAAGGGGGAGAAAGCGATGAAACGACTAGGCAATAACAGAAATCTTACAGGATTGCTGTTTGTTTCACCATGGATTCTCGGCTTTCTCATTTTTACGGCGTTTCCGCTACTATACTCGCTCTTTTTAAGCTTTCAGGAAGTAAAGATCACAACGGATGGTATTAAAACGAACTTTGTGAGCTTTGGAAACTATGAATATGCGTTTTCGGTCGATGGAACGTTCGTTGACCGCGTCCTAACCTATCTAGAAGAGATGGTCATCTCGGTTCCAATCATCATCGTCTTTTCATTGATCATCGCTCTGTTGTTGAACCAAAAGATTAAGTTCCGCGGATTGTTCCGTACGATCTTCTTCCTGCCGGTTATCATTGCCAGCGGACCGGTTATTAAGGAGCTTATCGATCAAGGAATCACGACGATTCCTTCTATTGAACAATACGCGATCTATCAGGCGTTAAATGATAACCCTGATGGCTTCTTTAACGGAATCTTACTGTATTTAATAAAAAACCTGATCGTGATTCTGTGGTATTCAGGCGTACAGATCTTAATTTTCCTTGCTGCACTTCAAAAGATGGACAAGCAGATCTTTGAAGCGGCGAAGATCGACGGTGCGAGCAACTGGGAGTTCTTTTGGAAGATCACCCTGCCAAGCCTTAAGCCCATGATCATCGTTAACTTGATCTACACAATCGTAACGTATTCGGTATTCTCGCTGAATCCGATCATCGAGCATATTCAGAAAAACATGTTTAAAGTGGACACAGGTTATGGCTATGCTTCAGCACTATCTTGGATCTACTTCCTGATCATCGCCGCGGCGCTTTCAATCGCGGTTGGTGTGATGACGGTAAAAAGAAAGAAAAAATACACCTAAGAGGATGTGATCAATGTGCAAACCAAAACACAGCAAGTGAACAAGTATTACTTAAAAACAAAACGCATGTTTTTGGGCATGCAGGGGACAGATGGTCTTCTTTATAAGCTCTTGATCTACGGACTCTTGGTAGGGATCGGATTCGTGTACCTCTATCCGCTTCTTTACATGGGTGTGTACAGCTTTAAAAGTTTGGATGATCTGTTGAACCCGCTCGTGAACTGGATTCCAACGCAGTTTTATACCGGAAACTATGAGCAGGCGAACAAAGTGCTAAACTTTTTCTCAACATTGATGGAAACATTGTATGTGACCGTTCTGCCTGCATTGGCGCAGACAGCCGTTGCAGCAGTAGTCGGATACGGTCTCGCTCGATTTGATTTTCGCGGGAAAAAGATCATGTTCGTTCTTGTGCTCGCAACGTTTATAATTCCGCCGCAAGTAACACTCATTCCGAGATACATCTTCTTTAATGAGCTGAACATTCTTGGCAGTTTGAGTGCGTTCTTGCTTCCGGCAACGTTCGGACAAGGGTTGAACAGCGCGATCTTTATCCTGATCTTTTATCAGTTTTTTAGAGCCGTGCCAAAAGCATTGGAAGAAGCGGCTCAGCTTGACGGGGCAGGACATTTTCGAATCTTCTTCACAATCGCCTTACCGATGGCATTGCCTGCGATCATTATCTCGTTTTTGTTCTCATTCGTTTGGTATTGGAACGAAACGTATCTGGCCGCAATCTATTTTGGAGATGCGTTAACAACACTACCGCTGCAGCTGCAGAAGTTCGTTGCGACGTATCAGCAGATGTTCCCTGCTGAGATGGGAGTGAGTGGCGGCAATCAATTGAACGAAGGAATCAAGATGGCAGGAACAGTCTTGTCGATTCTGCCATTATTGATCGTGTACTTTATCACGCAGCGCTGGTTTGTTGAAGGCGTGGACCGTTCGGGGATTACTGGGGAGTAATACGAGTTTGGGTCTTCATTCTTTGGTGAAATTCTTCATAGAAATAGTGGAATGGAGCAGAAGGTGTGAGACTCCTGCGGGACGAGCGGTCAGGTGAGACCCTTAAAGGCGCAAAGCGGCAAGGGGCTCACCGGTCGCCCCGCGGAAAGCGAAGCACCTGGAGCGGAATGAAACGATCTTCACTTTAAATGGTTTAAAAACCCACAAAAAGAGAGGGGAATAACGATGGATACACAGAAACTATTGGACCTTGAAGCAAAAGGATGCTTTGATTTCTTTTGGAACGAAGCTAACACGGATAAAAACAGCCCGGGATACGGGTTGATCCTGGATCAGTCTGCGAATAAAAAAGTAGCAAGTATCGCATCAAACGGTTTCGGATTAACGGCGATCATCATCGGAATCGAGCGCGGCTGGATCACGAAAGAAGAAGGATACGAGCGTACGAAAGGGACGCTTGAAACATTCTTAAACAACGTGGAACACGCGAGCGGTTTCTTTTACCATTTCTTAAATATGCAGACGGCGAAGAAAAACGAAGAGTGGTACGACTGTGCGTCGATCATCGATACGGGAATCTTCCTATGTGGTGCTGTAACATCTGCTGAATATTTTGGCGGAGAGATCGCCGAGCTATTTGAGAAGATCTACGCTCGCATCGACTGGAACGTGTATTATGACGAGCCGGTTAACCAGTTCTACATGGGCTACAACCCGGAAACGGGCGGCTTCCATCACTGGGATATGTACGCGGAGCAGATGATGACGTATGTGCTTGGCGTTGCGTCTCCTACACATCCGGTTCCTGCAAAAATTTATGACGGCTTCGAACGCAGAAAAGGAACGTACAAAGATTACGAGTACATTCACGCGCCAGGGAACGCGATGTTTGTTCACCAATATTCGCATGCGTTCATCGATTTTAGAGATATCGTCGACGGAGACGGAATCAATTGGTACGAGAACTCGGTAAGAGCATCTCTTGCGAACCGTGCGTTCTGTAAAGAAAAATCGAGTGAGTTTAAGACGTATCACGAAAATGCTTGGGGTTTAACAGCTTGTGCGAGTCCGACTGGCTACCGTGTTCCAGGTGCTCCTCCTTATTATGAAGGGTGTGAGCCTGAACTAGAAGGTACGGTCGCACCGACGGGAGCAGCCGGTTCAATCGTGTTCACACCAGAAGAATCGATCGCGGCGATGAAGTATTTTTACGAAGAACATCCACAGCTATGGGGTGAGTATGGTTTCCAAGATTCTTATAACCTCGATGTAACGCCAGCTTGGTATTCTGACCATGTAATCGGAATCGACAAGGGAATCACGCTTCTAATGATCGAAAACTATCAATCTGGTCTCGTGTGGGATCTTTTCATGAAAAATAAGTATGTGAAACAAGGTGCTGACCTGTTAGGTTGGAAAAAGACAGAAGGAAGTCCGGCATAATGATTGAGATTAAGAACAAACAGATCATCATCGACGGCAAGCCCGTTCTGATCACGTGCGGAGAGATTCATTACTACCGTCTTGATAAAAGCGATTGGCAAGACCGTTTGAACAAGCTAAAAGAAACAGGATGTAACGCCGTGGCCACTTATGTGCCATGGCTTTGGCATGAGCCGGTAGAAGGGCAGTTTGATTTTACTGGTAAAACACGTCCTGAAACAGACCTTGCCGGCTTCATCGACCTTTGTACGGAAAACGGCTTTTATTTCTTTGTTCGTCCCGGTCCGTTCATCATGGCCGAGATGAAAAACGAAGGACTTCCTTATTGGGTGTATGAGAAGCATCCGGAGATCATTCCGGTTGGTTGGGACGAAAGCGAACCGACTACACCAACCGTGGATTATCTTGCGCCAGGATTTTTACAAGAAGTTCGGAAGTATTATGAAAAAGTGATGGAAGTGGTTACGCCGCGCATCTATCCGAACGGCGGAAAAATCATCGCGTTTCAGCTTGATAATGAGATCGGTATGCTGTCTTGGGTGAGCAACACACCTGATCTGACGGATAATGTGCTGAACGATTTATCAAATTGGTTGAGTGAACGATACGGTGATAACATTTCTGACCGCTATCCGTTCTCGGTGGAAGAAAGTGCTGAACGAAACGCTGCATTCCGCTCTCCGAAAGAAGAGTATGCGGCGCAGCTGTTAAAGGATCTTGGTTATTACATGCGCTACCGATTCGCTAAATATATCGCGATTTTAAGAGAGTATGCGGAAGAGTTCGGAGTAAAAGACATTCCATTCGTCGTAAACATCCACGGAACAGGCGGAGGACGAGGATTCACGTACCCGATCGGAATCAGCCAGCTATATGAAACGTATAACCAAGGACCTGGATATATCTCGGGTTCTGATATTTATTTTGGCGATCTTGACATGAAAACCTTTCAAGACCTCTACATCATCAACGGTCTGATGGAAGCCGTCCATAACGAAGATCAGCCGTTAACGTCTGTGGAGTTCAACTGTGGTGACGGAAATTTTGGTGAAACGTTAGGCGAGCGCTATGATCCATCAGCAGCGGATTTTAAGTTTAGAATGTGTCTTGCTCAAGGAAACCGACTCATCAACTATTACCTGTTTGCTGGCGGGAAAAATGCTAGACTTCATACGCTTGTTGACGATGGTAACGACCGCATTGCCTCAACTGGTGAACGTCACGGTTTCGCAGCACCAATCGGTCCAGAAGGCGACTACAACTATACGTTTCCGCGCATGTCACGCGTGAACCAAAGTGTGATGGCGGTGAGTGATAAGCTCGCGCGTATGAACGAAGAACGAGATGAAGTATCGTTTGCGTTCATCCCGGATTATTACATGACCGAATATCGTTATCCGAAGAGTGAAGTAATGCGTGAGATTCTCTCGAACATTGAGGCGAACCGCGGTGCTGGCGTTTGGGAGATCATGGGCCGTGCCATGCTGCTGAACGGTTACCGTTTTACAGCGGTCGATGTTCAGAACAAACCATTGGATGTGACGAAAACGCCTGTCCTAGCGCTGCCATCCGCTCGTTACATGGACAGTGCGATTCAAGAGAAACTCGTAAACTATTTGAAAACAGGCGGAAAAATTCTTCTGTACGGTGAGGTCCCTCTATTTGATATGGAAGGGAAGGACTGTACGCTATTAGCGGAAGCGCTTGGTGTGTCGTATAAAGGGATAAGCCGTGATGGTCACGGAAACTATCTTTCTATCTATGGAGACAACTGGGCTTCAGCTCAGCCAGAAATTCGTTCAGGCTTCGTTCAGCGTTTTGAAGTCGGACCGAATGTGACTCCTATTTTTAGAGTGTACGGATCTGATGATGTGTGTGGCTTTGAGTCTGAAGTAGGGAATGGACGCGCAATCGTGATCGCCAGCTTCTATCGCTGCGATTTGCCTTTCTTTAAAACAGCACTTGAACGACTAGGTAGTCGTGCGAAACTAACGCATGATTACCCTCACCACGGCATCTTTATGACATCGACTGTTGATACGGAAGATGAGCGCTTCCTTCATCTGTTGAATCTAGACGGATTCGATAAAGAATTCAATGTTTATGAAGATGGAAAGGCGTTGCTCGGCGGAAGAAAGCTGTTGTTGCAGAGCAAAGACGGTGTGATGCTGCCTATGAATCTAGCTGTAGGTAATGTGAAAATTATTTACGCGACAGCTGAAATTACCGGTGTGAGTGCAGACTATATCGATTTCCGCTTAACGCAGGTGGAAGATGTAATCGCGTTTGAACGTGGAACGAAGATTTTACCGAGTGCTGATTATGTAATTGAAGAAAATGAAGAGTTAATGCTCGTTCGCAGTAAGAAACATGCGAAAGTGGATGATGTGTTGCGTGTTTTGATGGGATAGGATAGTGTTTGATAGTAGTAAAAGAGACCTTGGGAGCAATGTTCGGAAGCTCTCAAGGTCTTTTTATTTTTAGCGGAGCTGTTTAGTGGGAGTTTCAACTTGTTTGGAGTGTTTATCGGTGGTGAAAGTAAATTTAGCGGTGATGATACCTTAGTTACAGGTGGTCACGAAGGATTCACCGGTGGAAAAACATGCTTTACAGGTGGTCACACACCAATTACCGGCGAACGCGTAATAAATATAAAAACACGTACCGTAAAACACAAAAAAAGGACTGCTCAACACAAGAGCAGTCCTTACTAAATTATTTAACCAATCTAAACGGAACACTCACCACATCATGGCTGTTTTTCCCGATAAACATCGTAAACTTACCAGCATCACTCTTGAACTCTAGGTTCTCGTGGTGATAGCGAAGCATTTCTTCTGTGATCTCGAACGTAACTTCCTCGGACACGCCTGGCTCAAGAACAATCTTTTTATAACCTTTTAACTCTTTCACCGGACGAACAACATCACCTGCAATATCGCGAATATACAGCTGAACTAGCTCTTCACCAGCAACATCCCCTGTATTTGTAACGGTTACAGAAGCTGTAATGACGCCATCCTCCGTCAACACATCACTCGACAACTTCACATCGTCATACGTGAACTCTGTATAGCTCAAACCGAAACCGAACGGGAATAGAGGCTCGTTCGGAATGTCCAGATAATGAGACAGATAACGCTCTTTATTTTCTGGAGTCGGCTGTGGACGACCTGTGTTGAAGTGATTGTAATAGACTGGTACCTGACCAACGGAATAAGGGAACGACATGGATAAACGTCCAGACGGATTCACGTCTCCGAATAAAAGATCAGCAATCGCTGCACCTGCTTCAGTACCTGGATACCAAGCTTCTAATACTGCATCCACTTGATCTACCACACCATGAAGGTCGAGCGGACGACCGTTAAAGAGTACCGTTACGATCGGTTTGCCTAACTTTTTCATTTCCTGAATCAGTTGAAGCTGTGGCTCGGGCAGACGAATGTCAGCACGGCATCCCGCTTCACCACTCATGAATGATGCTTCTCCAAGTGCGAGCACGATCACATCCGCATCACTCGCAACACGAGCCGCTTTTTCCAGCTGCTCAGACGTCACAGACTCAACCTCACAACCGTCCGCAACTGTTAAAAGAGAAGGATCAGCCAACTTGTTTAACAATCCTGTATCCACTTTTACCACATCATCATAAGCACCTTGCCACGACCAAGGTCCCATCAGATCGCCATTTGTAGCGAACGGGCCAATGAGTGCAATTTTTTGAGTGGGTTGAAGGGGAAGAACACCGCCTTCATTTTTTAAAAGTACACAAGACTTAGCAGCAAGTTCACGTGCTACGTCACGGTGCTCGTCGCACAAAATCACTTCTTCCGCACGCTTCTCATCAGCACCACGGTATGGATCTTCAAAAAGTCCTAGCTTCTGCTTCAACGTTAAGATACGTTCTACCGATTCATCTACGAGAGATTCCGATAATTTGCCGCTTTCCACAAGCTCTTTCACGTGATCGACGTAGCACGTTGTCATCATCTCGATGTCAACACCAGCTGTCAGTGCTTTATATGCCGCTTCTGCTTCATCTTCAGCCACACCGTGTGGAAGCTGCTCTTTTACAGCACCCCAGTCTGAGATGATCACGCCGTCAAAGCCCCACTCGTCACGAAGAAGGTCGCGCATCAGCTTTTTGTTCGCCGTTGCTGGAATACCGTCCACTGTATTGAACGCCGTCATCACCATCTCACAGCCTTCATCAAGCGCGGCTTTATAAGCAGGCAGGTAAGACTCGCGAAGCTGACGCTCAGACATGTTCACCGTATTATAATCGCGTCCGCCTTCAGGAGCACCGTATGCTGCAAAGTGCTTTACGCAAGCTGCAACACGGTCTTTGTCGTTCGTTAGATCTGTTCCTTGAAAACCACGAACGAACGCACGAGCGAACTCGCTGTTCAAGAAACCATCTTCACCCGTTGACTCCATCACACGGCCCCAGCGCGGGTCACGAACGAGGTCGACCATCGGCGCGAACGTTACGTGAACACCAGAAACAGAAGCTTCTTTTGCTGCGATCTCTGCACTTTTTTCAGCAAGATCCATATCCCATGAACAGCCGATCGCTAGAGGTACCGGAAAAATCGTCTTATAACCATGCACGATATCAGCCATCATCAATAAAGGAATGCCATGACGGTTTTCTTTTAAATGTGCGTCTTGAATGTTGCGCGTTTCACGAGCTCCTGATCCACCAAGAACAGATCCCGTATTGCGAATCACGTCATCCGTAATCCCCATCTCCTGCATAGGACCCGTGATGAAGCCTTGATCAGATGAACCTTTAAAGAAAGGAGTAGCAAGCTGAACCAACTGGCTGATCTTTTCTTCTAATGTCATGTCTTGAATTAAGTGTTGCACGTTTTGCTTAAGCATAAAGAAAACCTCCTGGATATCGTTTAATGTGTATGGTCTGACGTAATCGAAACGTTTCGATAAACCTGATAATAAAAATTATAAGCGCTTTCATTTTGAGAGTCAATGAAAAATCGAAACGATTCACTAACTTCTGATTACCTTTCAATGACCGGTTGATAAATAAGAGAAAACCCGGTATCGGGACCGGGTTTCTCATTTCACTAGTTCAATTAGTTTAGCATTACGTTCTTCTCTTTCACTTTCATCCGCAAGGTCGTACTTTTTTAAAAGATGAAACACTTCATTTAAATATGTCTGATCGCTATCATCAGATAAAGAATCGCCAACCTCTATCACCAGTTCCCGCGGCATAAAAGCGGATTGTTCGGATAGCTTCTGCTTCACATCTTCTAACGTGTGGTCAATCGTGCATTTGCTCATTTTCATTCAAGCTCCTTCCGTATCCTACATTTACTATTGAAAAAATCGTAACATACATGTCTGAGGAAGTGGAAGAATAGTGTATCAGCTAGGATTCATGTTACGCTATTAAGGATATAAAAATAGTGGAGGTGTTAAACATGCGTTTAAAAGGTAAAAAAGTGCTCAGTCTCGTGCATCATGATTTTGAGGATTTGGAATTGTGGTATCCCATTTTGCGATTGCGTGAAGAAGGGGCGATCGTGGAACTGGTTGGAGAAAAAGCAGGAGAGACGTACATCGGAAAATACGGTGTTCCGGCCGATGCTGATTATGCGTTTGATGATGTGAATGCTGGAGATTACGATGCAATCTTAGTTCCGGGTGGTTGGGCACCGGACAAGCTGCGCCGTTTTCCAGAAGTAATCGAGATGGTTCAGCATATGGAGAAGAACAAAAAGCCGATCGGCCAGATCTGTCATGCCGGCTGGGTTCTCGTTTCAGCAAAGGTTTTAAACGGTAAAAAAGTAACGAGTACACCTGGAATCAAGGATGACATGGAGAACGCAGGCGCAACATGGATCGATGAACCTGTCGTAGTTGACGGTCACCTCGTATCTAGCCGCCGTCCGCCAGATTTGCCGGATTATATGCGTGAGTTTGTTGCGGTTTTGGAGAAAAAGTAGAGTTTGTTACTAAATGAGGCATCCGATTGTTTTCGTATCGGGTGTTTTTTTTTGAAAGTTAGCATGTTTAGGTGATGAAGAACGGTTTACAGGTGAAACATGGTCGTCTACAGGTGCTCGTACATTATTCATAGGGGAAAACCCAGTGCATAACAGGTGAAAACAAGCCATTTACCGGCGAACGTGTAACAAAATATAAAAACACGTACCGTAAATCTGTTTAAGCATCACCTTTTTACCCCATTCAACCTGGTACACAAATTCATAAAAGCTCAAACAACCCGGTGCAAATGACGACCGGGTTTTCACATAACTCCACCAACTCTAACCCCAATAACATGATGTAACTGAGTTCCCAACACCCACCGATCTCTATACACTACTAACATATATTCCTTCACAGTTAGGAGTGAAAGACATGCCAACCAAAGACGATTTTATCAAACAAGAAGGCACGGAGTTTCCTGGCAAAACATACGTAGAACACTTACTGCGCCCGGTATTCAACGACCAAAGAGACTATCTTTTTAAACATATGTTTAACATTCACCGCGCATATGTCATTATGCTATCTGAACAACGCATCTTAGATAAAAGTGAAGCCGCGAAAATACTCAGAGGTGTAGAAACCATAGCGAAGATCGACCCACAAACTCTAACCTACAATCCACAATTCGAAGACTTATTTTTCATGATTGAGCACAAAATTAGTGAAGAAATTGGACCCAATCTCGCGGGTAGTATGCATATGGCGCGAAGCCGGAACGACATGGGAATCGCCATGTATCGTCTCGTGCTAAGAGAACACATCCTCACCCTTACAGAAAGCGCACTCTTACTCGCAAGAGCCCTTCTAGAAAAGATCGGCGAACACGCGGAAACTGTCATGACGGCCTATACCCACACCCAACCCGCACAGCCGACAACGCTCGGGCACTACTTAACAGCTGTGCTAGACATCCTTCTACGAGATATCGAACGTCTTCAATCTGCTTACGAAACAGTGAATTGTTCACCAATGGGAGCGGCAGCACTTTCCACAACGAGTTTTCCAATCGACCGCAATAGAGTTTGTGAACTGCTCGGTTTCTCCAGACTTATCGAAAACTCATACGACGCTGTTGCAGGTGCGGATTATTTGATAGAAACAGCGACCGCTGTATTAACGTTGATGACGAATAGCGGTCGTTGGATTCAAGACTTCCTTCAGCTCGTTACCCGTGAACACGACATTATTAAAGTGGCAGATCCATACGTGCAGATCAGCTCGATCATGCCGCAAAAACGAAATCCGGTTTCTATCGAGCATTCGCGGGCACTAGCAAGTTCATCATCAGGAGAAGCACTGGCTGCCATCGCGATGATTCACAACACTCCGTTTGGTGATATCGTGGATACCGAGGACGACCTTCAGCCACATTTATATAGAAGTTATGAAAAAGCAAACCGGGTGATACACCTCTTGCATGCGGTCATCCGTACGATGGAAGTGAACAAAGATCTAGCACTCGCTCGTGCGAAAACATGTTGTATCACGATTACAGAGCTTGCAGACTTTTTAGCAAAAGAAAAGGGTGTGCCATTTCGAGCGGCTCACAAAATAGCGAGCACAATTGCGAAAAAGTGCGCATCTGAAAATCAAGAACTCAACGAACTGCCCCTTCAAACGGTTCAACAAATTTTGACGGCTCATCACGAACACCTGGCTCTCACTCAAGACGAATGGGAAGACATCATCTGCCCGATTCAATTTGTGAAAAGGCGCAGCATTCAGGGGGGACCGAATCCGGAGGAGGTGAGGAGGATGGCTGGAGAAAGAAATCTGGTTATTCAACAAGCAAGAGCTAGACTCGAACCGGAATATAGTAGACTTAAAAATATGGATAACGAGTTGGGAAGTTTAATAAGTAAAATAGTCGAGGATTCTTAATAAGTCTTATTTCAGTAGCTTTTATGAGTCATTTTTATTTTTAATCCTATGTTATAGTTATAAATGTAATATAAATATTAGGTGGGTATTAATGAAAAAGACATTGCTATACTGGCTCCCAGTCTTTTTATGGATGGGAATCATTTTTTATGCCAGTTCTCAACCATATGAAAAGCAAGATTTAAGACCAACGATTTCAGCAAATATAGATTTAAGTATTATTGAAACTCTGTTCTCCACAGTAAAATTGCATTATGCTGGCGATGAGATTAGTATTGAAGCCCTGGGAGCTGCTCATTTTCTTGAATTCTTTATAAGAAAGGCAGCACACTTTTTCACTTATTTTGTATTAGGATTTTTAATGTACCGTGGCTTGAACCATTATTTTTTAAACAACCGTTTAACATCGCTGATCTCCTGGTTTCTAACTATTTTATATGCCATCTCAGACGAGGTTCACCAAGGCTTTACACCCAATCGATCGCCGCATATAGAGGATGTAATGATTGATGCGACTGGCGGGTTAGTTGGAATCTTGTTAGCCTTAATTATCTATAAGAAAATTCGTACAAAAAGAATTTAATTTAGTGCTACAATAAAAGAAAATAGAACGCAGGTGATAACATGCAAATGCCAATGACGATGCAATCTAATCTAGTGACGACTGGAAAAGAAAAACGTGTTGAAGGTAATATGTTTGAAATTTCTTTAGAAGGCTATAAGCTGTTTATTTTAGATCATCCTGTACCGGTGCAAAAAAAAGAAAACAGCTCTCCGGTTGGAAAAGCTGTGATAAAAGAAGTGACGTGGAAAGCAGAATCCACACACCTTCTCTATGAACTCATTGATCTACATGGCGTGAATTAATTAGAAGGGACTCACAGTGAGTTCCTTCTTTTAGTTTTTATACGTAATTGCCTGAGATCCCATTTGCTTCCATGCTTCTTCAAAATCAGTAAGCGATAATTTTCGGTTTTTCATCTTATTCAATGGATCATTTACATAAACGTGTTCACGATCATATCCCGTAATAACCACCGAATGTTCTTTCCACGTAATTTTAACTTGTCCTGACGGTGTATTCCATATTCGAAATTCACTTTCCGGTAATGCACGAAAATCTGCATTGATGATTACCCATACAGGCTTGCCATTCTTTATCTTCCCAAGTACTTCATCAAAGCTGCTTCCACTTAAATCTTCTATTCGGCCGGGCAAGTACTTTTCCGCAAGATCAGCCACTGGGCCATGAAATACGCCATACCCCATCTTATCAAACGTATAAATATCCCCAACAAACCCATCGTTTGGATTGCCATAATAATAGGTTCCATTCTCATTTTTATATGGCGTGTTTTCTTTTTTAATCTTTTCTGCCAGTTCCATTTTTTCAACGTCTACTCCTGCATGTTGCAAAAGCATTGCTAGTGAAGTTACTTCGCAGCCTCGATCAAGTTCAGGCATTTGTTGGATTAACGGTACATCGTTTATTAAGGTTGCACCATTTTTATCGGTATTACTTTCTTTCTCGTTTTGAACATTATTCCGCTTTGTTCTAACTTCCTCTTCTTTTATTTGTAAGAAGCCGATAAGGCAACCTGCAATAAAAACTGAAAGTAAAATAAAAGTAATTGTTTTCAAGAAGCACTCCTTATGGGTAGTTTTATCATTATAATAACAAACACTTTAACATTTAAATATGTTTATCATGCGATTACTTTATTTGCTACAAAAATTGCACATTTCTTCTTCATAAATAAAGGATATTGTCGATAAAAACAGAAATGGAGATAGTAAAATTAGTAAAAGGAGGAAGAAATGGAAAATAAAAAGTTGGTTAAACGCTTTGTCATGACTTCGACTTTTGCTGGAGCATTTTTGGCTGCACCTGTAATCGGAGAAGCAGCTCTTGGTGATCAAACGTTAAAACAAGGTATTACTCATCAAGATGTACAAGAACTTCAGTCTCTTTTAAAGAATAAAGGTTTTTTTAATTATCACGAAACAACAACGTACTTTGGTCCTGTAACAAAAAAAGCTGTAATGGACTTTCAGCGAGTGAACGGGCTTGTAGTTGATGGGATCGTTGGCAAAAATACATACAGCAAGTTATTAGAAAAATCTTATCAAGAAGGACCTTCTCCCGCAAAACCATCTGTTTCAGAATCAAAACAGCCTGTTACAACACACCCAGAAAAAGTTCTTAAACTAAATTCAACGGGTAAAGAGGTAAAGCTACTTCAAGAAGACCTTAAACTTCTTGGCTTTTTCACATTTTACAAAACGACAGAATTTTACGGAACAATCACGACAGAAGCAGTACGTAAATTTCAAATTAGTCAAAAGTTGAAAGTAACAGGAGTGGCGGATGCAAACACGATTGACCGGATAAAAAAACAAGCTGAGATTAAAAAAAATCCAACTACTCCAGCACCATCTCAAACAACACCAAGTCCTTCCACACCTGATACTGTTCAGCTGAAATTCGGAAGTAAAGGACCAGAAGTAATTCAGCTTCAGACACGACTTAAAAATCTGGGATATTTTAAGTATTCCTTGATTACTGATTATTTTGGTACTATAACAGAAGAAAGTGTTGAGAAGTTCCAAAGAGCAAATGGTCTAGCAGTAACAGGTGTCGTGACGACAGCAGTGTTAAATAAAATGACAGAAGTAGAAAAAAAACAGGGACAACAACCTGTTACTACCCGAAATCAAATTACGATTAGCGTGATAGCTAATGCCTCAGAGCTTATGGGAATACCCTATCAATGGGGAGGAACGACTACTAAAGGCTTTGATTGCAGCGGATTCATTCAGTATGTGTTTGCAAAGGAAGGCATCTCACTTCCAAGAACAACTGCTCAGATGTGGAATTCTACTACACCTGTTTCACAGCCTGAAGTGGGTGATCTTGTATTTTTTGAAACGTATACCAAGGGACCTTCACACCTAGGAATCTATATCGGTAACAATCAATTTGTACATAGTGGATCGAGTACAGGTGTAACTGTAAGCAACCTTAATCTACCGTATTGGCAAAATATTTACCTTGGGGCTAAACGTGTAAACTATTAAAATAGCTATAAAAAACCTTCTGATCCGTCAGAAGGTTTTTTCTTTATCAGCAAACTATCAGGTGTTTATCAGTCATATATTGCCAACTATTTTGTTATAATAAATGAGTGTTTATGAAAATATTAGTTGAGAAGGAGATATGTTTTGAAGAATATATATAAACTTATTCTATTAACTGTCTTGTGTATAGGGCTTTTATCAGCTTGCTCAGAGCCTCCAAAGCCAGAGAATACATTGGAAAAATATATTAGTTATTGGGAAAAGCAAGATTTTAAGAATATGTATAAGCTATTAGATACTAAATCGCAAGAAGCAATGTCTGAGAAAGATTTTGTTGAGCGCTATGAATCTATATATAGTGGAATAGAAGTTAGTAAGTTAGATGTAAAAATGAAAAAACAGAAAAAAGACGATAAAGAGAATAGCGAGAGTGTTAATCTTCCTTATACATTAAAAATGGAAACAATTGGTGGTCCGATAACATTCACTCAAAATATGAAATTAAATCTTGAGGAGAAAAAGGATACTGAAGAGTGGGGCATTCAATGGAATACGTCTCATATCTTTCCCGACATGAAAAAAGGTGATCGTGTTTCTGCATCTTCCATATCTCCTAAAAGAGGACAGATTTTAGATAGCGAGGGCAAGGCTCTTGCTGTAAATGGTGTGGCGGCAGAAATTATTATTGTCCCTGAAAAACTGCCACAAGATAAGGCGAAAACGTTGGAACCATTATCTAAAATACTTGGGATGACAACAGAAGAGATACAAAAGCAGTTAGATCAGCCATGGGTCAAACAAGACCAAGCAGTTCCGATTAAGAAAATATCAGTTGATGATCCGAAATTAAAAGATACTATTGCTCTAGAAGGCGTAGATTACCAAAAAAAATCAACGCGTCTATATCCTTTAAAAGAAGCTGCGGCACATCTTACAGGTTATATTGCACCTGTTTCAGCTGAGGATATGAAAAAGTTACAGGGAAAAGGCTATTCAGCACAAGATTGGATTGGTAAGGCAGGCCTTGAGCAAGTGTATGAAGAACGATTGCGTGGCAAGAGTGGCGGCATTATAAAAATTATGGATAGTAAAGGTGAAGAAAAATCTATACTTGCACAAACTGAAGTTGAAAATGGAAAAGATGTAAAAACAACGATTAATAGCAAGGTTCAGCTATCCATCTATAATCAGATTAAAGCTGACGTTGGAACATCATCGGCCATCCATCCAAAAACAGGTGATGTACTAGCATTAGTGAATAGTCCATCATATGACCCAAATCAATTTACACTGGGGTTAACCAAGGCATTAAGACAAAAATGGGCAGACGATCCAAAGCAGCCCATGTTGAACCGTTTCAAGTATGTTTATGCACCTGGTTCAACGCTTAAGCCTTTAACAGCTGCAATCGGACTTGAAAATGGAACGCTTAATCCTAATGCAGAAATGAAAGTATCAGGTAAAACGTGGCAAAAAGATAAAGAAGCTTGGGGTAATTATAAAGTTACAAGGGTAACTGATGTTCCTAGTGTAAATCTGGAAAAAGCACTCATCTACTCAGATAATATTTACTTTGCTCAAGCTGCGCTAAATCTAGGTGAAGGCAAGTTTACGGAAGGCTTGAAGAAATTTGGATTTGGTGAAGAGGTGCCTGTTTCATTCCCGTTCACTGCATCTTCTATTGGAAAAGACGGAATGAGTGAAGGGCAGCTCGCTGATAGTGGCTTCGGTCAGGGGCAGATTCAAATGAGTGCGCTACATGTAGCCATGTCTTACACACCTTTCTTAAATGAAGGAAACTTGCTGGCGCCCCGTTTAGATATGTCAAAAGAATCGACTGTCTGGAAGGAAAGTGTAATTTCTTCAGATACAGCAAAAATGATAAATGATGACCTTGTACAGGTTGTAGCAAACAAAAATGGTACTGCTCATAACGATGCTTTTATGAAAGACTTACCGCTTGCTGGAAAGACAGGTACTGCAGAACTAAAAACAAGTCTGGACGATAAGAATGGGAAAGAATTGGGCTGGTTTGTCGGATATAATACTCAAGATCCATCACTTCTAGTTTCCATGATGATAGAAGATGTTAAGAAACGAAATGGCAGTCATTATGTAACACCGAAAGTAAAAAATGTATTTAAAGAAAATGTAAAATAAATTTCCTAAAACCTCCTTTAATGGGAGGTTTTATTTTATACTAATAATATTGCAGAAAATAACAAAATGGGGTGAACTTTAACAGGGTCCATAATTAGTAGAATGTAAGATTCACTTCATAGATGATCAAGATGAAAAAAATTAATTAAGGAGCAAACAATGAAAAAATTCATCAGTTTTTTACTTGTCATTATGGTTTTCTTTTCACAGATTAATATTGCAAAAGCAGACGTTACCCAACAAGAAGAAATACTCATTATGTTTAACGAAAAAGTAAATCCAGCAATCGTGACCAATTCAGGAGGCAAGATTAAACATACGTTTAAACATCTGCCTTTGGTATCAGCTGTTGTCCCAGCTGGAAAAGTTGCTATTCTTAAAAATAACCCGAATGTTGAATTTGTGCAGAGCAATACAAATACACAGGCCAATGCCCAAGTTACAGACTGGGGCATAAACAAAATAGTAACACAGAGAGCATGGAGTTCTGGTTATACAGGTAAAGGGATTAAAATCGCGATACTTGATACAGGAATCAATCCGCACAATGACCTCCAAATATCTGGAGGGGTGTCTTATAAGTCGTATACCAAATCTTATAATGATGATAATGGCCATGGCACACATATGGCTGGAATTATCGGTGCAAAAAACAATAGTTTTGGATCGGTAGGAGTAGCACCTGATGCCCTTCTTTATGCTGTAAAAGTGCTAGATAAGGAAGGTAAAGGGGAGATTGATACTCTTATCAAAGGAATCGAATGGTCCATTACAAATAAAATGAATATCATAAATCTAAGTCTTTCACTTGAAGAACAAGTAGATTCACCAGCATTAAGAGCAGTATTAGATAAAGCATACAAAAGCGGAATCTTAATCGTAGGGGCTGCAGGTAATCATGGTAAATCTAACGGAAGCGGAGATACTGTAGAATACCCTGCGCGCTACAGTACGGTTATTGCCGTTTCTGCTACAGATTCAGGAAATAGACGCTTATCTACCTCCGCAACAGGATCAACAGTTGAGGTATCTGCACCTGGCGGCAATATATACAGTACGTATTTAAACAATGGTTATGCAAGAATGAGCGGTACATCTGTTGCTTCTTCCTTTGTATCTGGAAATTTAGCACTCCTAAAAGAACGCTATCCAGGATTATCTAATGCAGGAATTCGATCAAAATTACAACACCTTACATTTGATCTAGGAGCAGGTGGAAAAGATGCTGCTTTTGGATACGGATTGATTCAAGCACCATCCAATAAAGGAAAAGTGCAGCGGCTAGCAGGAAAGAACCGGTTTGAAGTAGCAGTGAACGTAGCTGAAAAGGGATTTGCCTCTGATAACACGAGCAACACTTTAATCCTGGCAAACTATAATGCGTTTGCTGATGCTCTAGCTGCATCACCATTAGCAAATAAGTACAACGCTCCTATTCTTTTAACCCAATCGGACCGATTAACTACTGAAACAAGAAATGAAATCAGCAAACTAAAGCCGGATGAAGTAATTGTTGTGGGAGGAACAGGGAGTATCAACAACAATGTTTTAAACGAAGTGGACGGTCTTGTAAATAAAGTTAGAAGAATTGCGGGTAAGGACCGGTTTGAAGTTTCTTATAATATTGCAAAAGAACTCAATGGTGCGACTACTGCCATCGTGGCAAACGGTTTAAATTTTCCTGATGCCCTATCCATAGCTCCATATGCAGCAAAGCAAAAGTACCCAATACTATTAACAGTACCTACTAGATTGCCTAATGAAACAAAAGCTGCATTAGAAGGTATTCAAAATACAATTGTAGTAGGTGGACCAGCTAGCGTAAGTACAGGTGTTTATAGCCAACTTCCAAATCCGAAAAGAATCGGTGGAAAAGATAGATTTGAAGTTTCGACAAATATCATTAAAGAATTGAATCTATCAACTGATCAGGCATACCTAGCTACAGGATTAACATTTGCGGATGCTCTTACAGGTTCAGTGCTGGCAGGCAAGAATGATGCGCCTTTATTACTAACTGGGAAAGATAGATTGCCAGCAAGTGTTGTGACAATCGTAAAAGAGAAAAAAATTCTTGATTTTACCATTCTAGGTGGGACAGGATCTGTCGCAGAAAGTATTCAGACAACACTTGAAAATCAGTAAATGTTAACATGTGACGACATTATTTAGCATAATATTACAAAGATTACGAAAAATGAGTCGGATATGTAATAAACATGTAATAATCTACCATGGCTAAATATGCTACCATTGTCTTAGGGCGATGGGGTCAAGGAAAAGGTAGAAACATACAATACATATCCGATTTTTTCTATATATTTCGAACTAATCTACTAAGCGACTTGAACCCAATTGGTTAAACGGAAACATAACATAATCAATTGGAGGTACATACATTCATGAAGAAGAAAGTTATGTCATTAGCATTAGCAGCAGGAGTTTTATTCTCATCAGGGGAACTGGTACACGCTTCATTAGGTGATGATATTATAAACACAGGTGATAACTACTTAGGGACACCTTATAAATATGGATCTGCATTTGGCAACACGCGTACATTTGATTGTTCTTCATTTACTTCATACGTATTTTCCAGACATGGAATTACGTTGCCGAGAACAAGCAGTGGACAAGCTTCAACTGGTACATATGTATCAAAAGCTAACCTTCAAAAAGGTGATTTAGTTTTTTACGATACTGATTTTAACGGATCGATCAACCATGTTGGAATTTATGCTGGAAATGGAAAAATGCTTAATGCTCAATCAAAAGGTGTAGCTTTTGCAGATGCTTTTTCTCCTTATTATTGGGGATCAAGATATGTAACGGCAAGACGTGTTATTAATGATAAAGCAGCGGCGGCGAAAGTAGTTGCAGCAGCACCAAAGCCAACAACGGTATATAACTCTAATGGATCAGTAGTGAGTTCTGGATCTGTACATAAGGTCCAAAGAGGGGATACTCTCTGGGGAATCAGTAAAAAGTACAAAACGACAGTTGCTAACATTCAGAAGTTAAATCTATTAAAATCTACAACTATTCGTGTTGGTCAGTCTTTAAAAGTTAATGGACAAGCTGTTACTGTTAAGACTCAAACAGCTAAGCCAGCACCGACAAAAGTTGCATCTTCAACAGCTGCTACTTACACTGTGAAGTCCGGAAATACCCTTTATGGAATCAGCAAGAGCTATGGGATTACAGTGAAACAATTAATGGATAGCAACAACCTAAAATCAACTACGATTTTGCCAGGACAAAAATTAATTATTGAGAAATAATATAAAAGCAGCCTCAACGAGGTTGCTTTTCATTTTATGAAAAACGGTTAATTCTCTCTTTATGTACTTCTGTATTAATAATTGATAGAATAAATAAAAAGCAATCTTGGGGGTTTATACTAACATGGCAATTCTCGTTACTGGTGGAGCAGGTTACATAGGAAGTCACACTGCTGTTGAACTGATTGAATCAGGCTATGAAGTTGTAATTGTAGATAACTTTATGAACAGCAGCACCGAAGTCATCAATCGTTTGAAGAAGATCACAGGGAAAGAGATAAAAGTATATAATGTGGATCTTTTAGATAAAGAAGGTTTGACTAATGTATTCTCTGAAAATCAAATCGAAGCGGTTATCCATTTTGCTGGTCTTAAAGCAGTAGGTGAGTCTGTAGAAAAACCTCTTTTCTATTATCATAACAATATTACGGGAACACTTCACTTAAGTGAGGTAATGAAAGATTTTGGTGTGAAGAAAATGGTTTTCAGTTCATCCGCCACTGTTTATGGTACGGCTGAGACGGTTCCGCTTAATGAAGATACAACACTAGGTGCTACGAATCCATATGGTTGGTCTAAGTTAATGCTAGAACAAATTTTTAGAGACTTATATACATCTGACAATGAATGGAGTATTGCGTTACTTCGATACTTTAATCCTGTAGGGGCTCATGAAAGTGGGCTGATTGGAGAAGATCCAAACGGTATTCCTAATAACCTAACACCTTTTATTACTCAAGTGGCAGTTGGAAAGCTTGAAAAGTTGCGTGTGTTTGGCAATGATTATGATACAGAAGACGGTACTGGTGTACGTGATTATATTCATGTAGTAGATTTGGCAAAAGGACATTTGAAAGCATTAGATAAAGTGCTAACGAACACTATTATTGATGCTTATAACCTTGGTACTGGTGAAGGCTATAGTGTTTTAGAGATGGTTAACACTTTTGAAAAGGTAACAAGCGTTAAGATTCCTTATGAAATTACGGATCGCCGGCCAGGAGATATTGCCGTTAGTTATGCAGATCCAACTAAAGCAAGACAAGAGTTAGGCTGGGTTGCAGAACGAGGTTTAGAAGATATGCTTCGTGACTCATGGAACTGGCAGCAAAAAAACAAAAATGGTTATGAAAAATAATAAATGATAAAAACAGCCGAAAAAGGCTGTTTTTATTTTGTCTTTCATATTATTGAAAAATAGTTTAACATAATATGGTGTTTATTTATTATGGAAAGATGGAAAGGTTTGATTTTTTGTATAAAAGAATAATAGGGAATCCCGTAATTATTTATAGCGCTGTTCTATTAATAAAGCTCCTTATAGTTAGATATATTTTATTTGATGAAGTTGAGTTTGTTAAAACTCTAACTACGGATATGCTTTTTTTCCTTCTATTCATTTCACTCGCAGCTCTCTCTCCTATTGGTAAGCGGTTTAACTTATTCCTAGTAAATTTCCTAGCTAGCATTTTCTTTTTTATTTTAATTGTTTATGTAAAATATTATCAGATTTTACCCACCTATTTTGATTTGTTTCAAGTAAATCAATTAGGAACTGTAAAAGAAGATATTTTTGATTTAATAAAACCAATTTATTTTATTGTGTTTATTGATGTTGTCATTCTTATGTTTATTTTTCTCAAAAAAAATTTCCAAGTAAAAATTTCTCTCGTCTCTTCGTTAGCCCTATTATGTATAATTGGGATTGCTGCTCAATTTTATATGAATAAAAATGAACAAATTACAGATGTGTTAGCAATGGGAAAAAATAAAGGTGTTTTCCAATATGAAATGATTCAATATTATCAAGATAAAACAATTCCAGCTCTTGCGAATTATAAGGACATATCCAATAAGGAAATATACTCTTTAAAAGATAATGAACAATTAAAGAATATTGATAAAAAATTTAATGGAGTCGGACAAGATAAAAATCTAATTATTATACAATTAGAGTCTTTTCAAAATTTTTTAATCAACCTAAAAGTAGATGGAACAGAAGTTACTCCCACATTAAATTCTTTAGTTAAAGATAGTATGTATTTTAGTAATACTTATCAACAAATTGGGGCAGGGAATACCTCTGATGCTGAATTTTTAATTAATACGTCCCTTTATCCGGCTGGCAACAAACCCTCTTCTAAAATTTACGCAAATAAAGTAATGCCAAGTCTACCGAGATTACTAAGTAATAAAGGTTATTTCACAGCTACATTCCATGCGGATAATGTGGAATATTGGAATAGGATAATGCTTTATCCAGCATTAGGTTTTGATAAATATTATGAAAAGTCTTTTTTTGGAAATGAAGATGTTATTGGTTTTGGACCATCTGATGAAGTTTTATACAAAAAAACACTTAAAGAACTGGATGAACTAAAAAGAAAACATGATCATATTTATGCACATGTTTTGAGTATGACTAGTCATACTCCATTCGAATTACCAACAGATAAACAACGTTTAAAGTTACCTTCTGAATACCAACAAACAAAAATAGGGAATTATCTGTCCTCAACCCATTATGCTGATTATGCTTTAGGTGAATTTATTAACGGACTTAAACAACAGGAATTATGGAATGACTCAATTGTAGTTATTTATGGGGATCATTCGGGTTATCATCCGAAAAAGGAGGATGTAGAAGACAAAAAACTGACTGAAAAAATTCTTGGACATCCTTATGGTTTAGTTGATCGTTTTAACATTCCCTTTCTTATTCATGTGCCGGGGGATTATAAAGGAACGATTGATAACTTAGGAGGACAAATAGACATCATGCCAACTGTGGCAAATATATTAGGAATGTCATTGGATAAACAAATACATTTTGGTAATGATCTTTTAAATCATAAAAACAATTTGCTGGGTATGAGATATTATCTGCCAGCTGGTTCCTACATCGATAAGAATTATCTTTTTATTAATCGCGAAGAGGGTAAAGGCGAAGTATATAATCTTCATACCAAAAGACTTATAAAGGATAGCAGCTCATTTTATGAAGAAAGTAGTGTTTCTATTAAAAAGAAGGAGAAAATACTAAAGCTGTTAAATTTATCTGACTATTATTTAAACAAACTACCAGAAAAAGAAGAGAATCCCTTCTGAAAAAAAGCTGACTCAAGTCGGGTTAAAACCAACTTGAATCAGCTTTTTTATACTTACAAATTGTGTGCTTTCTTTTTTCTGAAGTAATAAATAATTATTCCAATGATTGATACCGCACTTATTAATCCGCCTAAAATTAAGCCTTGTGGAATATAGGTTAATTCAATTTTATGTGACCCAGCAGCTACTTTTATACCCGAATAGGTATAGTGTGTAGGAATAATATCAGCTTTTTTTCCATCGACTTTTGCAATCCAGCCTTTATTATAAGGGATTGATAAAAAAAGTATACCTGATTTCTTCGTGTTAAGTGTACCAGTCAAAGTGAAAGAATTGTATTTGATATTTTTCATTGTGTTTTGTTTTAAAGTTTGTACTTGTTCTTGATAATTAACCATAGGATCAAATAAAGCTTTAATATCTCTAATTACATATTCACCTGGTAAGAGTGTAAGTGTTATTGCTTTATTCTGATCTGAGATCTTTCCAAATCTAAATAGAACTTCATTCACGGTATTTTCATATGAATATTGACTTAAAACATATCTCCCGTTTCTCATGTTTTTTATATAATTTATTTCTGAAAGGTCATCTTTCTTTGCTATCATCGTTATTCCTTCGTTAGGCGTATAGGGAACTATATTAGCATATACAGATAACTGCCCTTTACCTTTAATAGGTGTTGGGATTTTTATTTCTATTGGTTTTTTTGATGCGATTTTTTTATTTTGTGTTAATATACGCTCACCATTAACGGTGATATTATTGATGTCACTAATAACATTGTTACTTGTGTTAATATTCTTTCTTTTTGAAGCTTTGTCTATGATTGCATAGTTCATCATTGCCAGTTCTCTTTCGTAAACAGGTAATGATAAGAATTGCTCAGTAGACATAAACTTATCGTATACAACTCCCAGAGGGAGGAAGTATTCGTTTTCATATATTTTGAAATCTCTTTTTTCTTGAACTAATTTGTAACCGAAAAGTTTTGGTTCGCTAACAGTAGAAATGAAATATTTATTACTAAACAATGTTGTTAAGTAAGTGCTATTACCGAATCCTCTCAATAAATTAAATCCTCTTAGACCTGGTTGGGCAAGAGTGTCCATTTCGAATTTTTGTTGCTTCCAAGGAATTAAAGAATGATAGGAATAAAAACCTTTATAATCATATGTTAATGCAGAATTAATAGCTGTTCTACCTGGAAGGTTAGCCACCACCCGATGGAACTCATTATTTTCTTTTAAGTGGTCAAAAGTGAATTTCAAAGTCTCATCATTATATGAATTTTCATAAGTATCACGATTAAGAAGAGGTAAAACTGACCAGATTCCTTTATGATGTGTAACAACGGTTGAATTTGGATTTTTTGTTTTTACTACTAAGTCTGAAACAAAGCTATAGGCGATTGCAGCACTATAACCTACACAGAATATACTGGTTAAAATAAATGTGATTGATTTAAGTTTATATGATTTTAAAAAGAAAAATAATAATAATCCTGTAAACCAGATGATTGGAAGATAAATAAGCCATTCATCATAACGACTATATGGATGTTGTAATAGCCACAATGCAACTAAGGTTATACCAGTAAATAAGGCAATAATATCAGCAGCATCACGTTTCATTTGATTAAGTGAATGAATGGCTATATAAATGGTTAACAAATTGATAATAAAAAAGCCTCTTAACTCTTCTGGGCGGCTGAACCCACCAATAAAGCTAGTTAGTACAGGGAATTGCATAATACACCATAGTACACTGCAAAGTATCAATAAAGGATAGGTTTTTTTAAATCGAATAATGAGCAATGGAATTATAGCGAAAATAATATAGTGCATGCCGCCAGTAATTGAGATTCTTTGTATCGTTTCATTAAAAGTAAGAATGGTTTCAAGCTCAGGGCCAGAACGGACTTGTGCATTAGATTGCAAGTAGCTTAAAACTGATGGAAGAAAAATGGGCATCGATAAAGCAAGACCTGCTAGATAAGCGAGACTTAGTTTACTATGGAATATTACGAAAGAACGCAATGATTTACTAATATTATCTTGAATAAAGAATCGGGTCAGTACATAGAGTAATAGACCAATTGTTAAAAGGAACATTAAGTAAAAGTTCCCAATACTGGCTAGTGTAACAATTAAAATTAATAAACCGGGTTTTTTGTGCTGAAGATATCGTTCATATCCTAGTAATAAAAAAGGAAAGTATACAGCAGCATTGATGAAGAAATAGTGTGTATAAAAATAATCAAAATGATACCCGGCAAATGGATATATGAGTGCACCTAAAAATGCCCAATGCTCCTTAACCCTTGTTTTTTTCAATAATAAATAAACACCAGAACTCATCAGTAATAATTTCAATATACTCATTGGTATAAAAAGAGCAGGAAACCACGCTTTTGAAAAGAGGAAAAATGGCCAGATGAAGATGTCACCTAGCATATAATAACCAAAATCATTCCAAAAGCTTCCGCCCATTCCATATTCCCATGACCAGAAAGGCAGCTCACCACGGTGAATTAAATCATAATAGTGATTAAAAAAATGAACGTATTGTTCTTTTGTATCTCCCATTGCCGAAAAATAAAAAAGTTGGTTTAACGGAATTTTATACAAAATAAAAATAGAGAGAATTAAAACAATAAATAATAATATAAGATGAGTTTTATTATTCTTTAAAAAGTTATTCATGTAATCCTCCGTAATTGGAAGGTTCTTTTTTTTGAAAAATCATAAATTTACTGATTAAGTAATTTAGGATTACTACAATGATATTTACGATTACTTTAGAATATAGATCGTTAATATGAAGAACGGAAACCAATAATATCATTAAACCAAGATCTAAACCTAAACTTAGTATCCTAAAAAATACAAATGCACCTAATTCTTTTAAAATATTCCCTTTCGTTTTGAATACATAAATTTTATTGGTTATATAAGCAAAAAGGACAGCGGCAATCCATGCGATAACTGTGGCTGCAGTATAATGGAAGGCAAAAATATCGGTTAGTACTATATAAGAAATAAAATTCACTAATGTAGTCAATACACCAAAAAACAAATAACTAATAACTTCTTGTTTCATGTTTTGCTCCTTGAGTTAAAGGGTTTTCTTTTATATTGTTATATTCCTCTACAAAATATAAAGGTCTCTTTTTAGTTTCATTAAATATTCTACCAAGGTATTCTCCAATAATTCCTATAGATAGAAGCTGAATGCCTCCTAAGAATAAAATAACAGTCATAATGGATGGATAACCAGAAACAGTTTCTCCATAGAGTAGAGTCTTAGTGATAATCCAGATCATATAAAGGAAAGCAAATATAGAAATGGTAAACCCAAATAAAGCTGAAAAACGCAATGGTGCAGTTGTAAATGAAGTGATGCCCTCAATAGCAAGATCAACTAATTTAATGTAATTCCACTTTGTTTCTCCTGCAGCTCTTGGGTCTCGATCAAACAATATCTCTTTTTTGTTATAGCCTATCCAGCTAAACATGCCTTTTGTGTAACGTTGTGTTTCTCTCATTTGTTTAAGAGCCTCTACACATCTACGATCCAGTAATCTGAAATCACCTGTGTTTTCCTGAATAGGGATACGGGTTGTCTTTTTAAGAAGTTTATAGAATGTTTTAGCAGTAAATTTCTTTATCCAAGTTTCACCGGACCTGCTTCTTCTCTTTGCGAAGACATCGTCGTATCCAGCCTCCCAATAGGTGATCATTTCTGGAATAAGTTCTGGCGGGTCTTGAAGATCTGCATCTAAGATGATAACAGCATTACCTTGTGCATAGTCGAGACCTGCAATCATAGCGGTTTCTTTTCCAAAATTTCTCGAAAGGTTCACATAAGAAATTCGTCTATCTGCTTCTCTTAACTCTCGAATAATATTTAAGGTATTATCCTTGCTCCCATCATTGACAAAGAGAACCTCAAATGAATAGTCTGTAATAGAATCGAAAACAGTAACTAATCTATGATAAAGAGAATATAAAACTTCTTCTTCATTGTACGCAGGAATCAATATAGTTATTTGTTTCATAGTTCCTCCTTGGTAATTTTTATAAGTTTACTTGAATATAGTAACAAAATTTTATATTTAAGGATATAATAGATATACTTACATAATTTAGGGGGATATATGTTTAAAAAATTTTGTGTTTTGATATTTTTATTTTTGTTAGTATTTTCGAATTCTGCAGTAAGTGCAAATGGGACAGTTACAGTTGAACGTTTAAGTGGAGCAGACCGATTCGATGTAGCGGTAAATGTATCTAAAAAAGGTTGGACATCTGGGAGCGGTACAGTACTATTAGTAAACTATAAGGCTTTTGCAGATGCATTAGCTGCGTCACCACTAGCATATAAAGTAAATGCTCCTATTCTATTAACTAATCCTGATCGTCTTAATGCTAAAACTGAAGCAGAGATTAAAAGATTAAATGCTTCAAAGGTTATCATTATTGGAGGTACAGGAAGCATTAATCAAAATGTTGCTACAAAGCTATCAAGTTTAAATCTTTCCGTAGAAAGAATTGGCGGGATTGACCGTTATGAAGTAGCTTATAACGTTTCTAAAAAACTGGGTGCTGCGGGGAAGGTCATTATTTCAAATGGTACTACTTTTGCAGATGCGTTAAGTATTTCTCCATATGCTTCGAAACACGAATATCCGATTCTTTTGACTGGAAAAGATAAACTTCCTTCTTATACACTAAAAGCAATCCAAGAAAAAAAACCGCAACAGTCTATTATCGTTGGGGGGACAGGCAGTATCTCCAGTACGGTCGAGAAACAATTAACAAATCCATTAAGATTAGGCGGAAAAGACCGCTTTGAAGTGGCAGTAAATATAGCTAAAAGGTTCAATCCTTCATCAACAAAAGCAGCGATATCAAATGGAACGACCTTTGCAGATGCTCTAACAGGTTCAGTCTTAGCTGCAAAACAGAACATGCCTCTTTTATTAACACAAGCAAATTCTATACCTGCTGTCACTAAGAACTATATTGATCAAAGTGTGATTACTAGTTTCATAATATTTGGCGGAACAGGTTCTGTGAGTAACTCTGTTGTTTCACAGCTGAAAGGTGAGCTTTCCTTAACGGGAAAGAGAATCATTCTTGATGCAGGCCATGGTGGAACTGATCCAGGTGCTGTAAACGGAAGTATATACGAAAAGAACCTAAATATGAGTTTTACAAAGTTGCTTGCAACCCATTTAAAGGGATTAGGTGCGGAAATTATATACACACGTGAACCTTCAAATGATAAGTATATTTCTCTTGAAGACAGAGCGGCTTTTGCAAATAGTAAAAATGCAGATTTATTGATTAGTATCCATCACGATTCATCAGTAGACAAGTCGGCAACAGGACAAAGTATTCATTACAGCAGTTACAGACCGGGAATCGAAACAAACGATGTTTATGCTAAATACGCAGGTAAAACATATCCTTTTGTCAGAGAAGATACGGAAAGAAAATTGTTTTATTATAAAGATGGAAGTACGATTAAGAGTATGAGCTACCAAGGAGATATTATTGCCTATGATACTATTTCTCCTTCTGCGGCGGCCACAGAAAGTAAAAATCTGTCACCCGTTGCCTCAAATGCTATTAAATATAACGGGATTGGAACAGGCTACATCAAAGACCACAACTTATATGTAACAAGGTGGACAACAATGCCATCCATTTTGATAGAGTTAGGGTATATGTCTAACACGAAAGAACTTTCTTACTTAAAGCAGTCTAGTGTCCAAAATAGCAGAAGTCTATCTTTAGCAAAAGCGATAGAAAATTTTTATAGATAAACTCAAAAAATAGCCTTAATTAAACATCTGTTTAATAAGGCTATTTTTTTTTGGAAATCTACCAAATAATTATTGTAATAAATTAAATAAATAGTAAATTTATGTATACAAATACTTTGTTAACTATTATGATATAAATTGTAATTTATGTTAAGGGGGACACCATGTCATATAAACTATGTTTTAAATATCTTCTTATAGTATTGCCTATCGTTTTTATATTTACTTCGCTTACTAGCTATGCTCATGATATAAATTCTAGTCGTATATCTGGTGCAGATCGGTTTGAGGTAGCAGTAAATGTTTCAAAAAAGGGTTGGCCAAAAACATCAGAAACAGTAATTCTATCAAATTATCTAGCATATGCAGATGCATTATCAGCGGCACCATTGGCTTACAAATATAATGCACCCATTCTGTTAACACAGCCAAAAAGATTAACGGGAACAACTAAAAAAGAGATTACGAGATTAAAACCCAAAAAAGTAATTCTTGTGGGCGGAACAGGTAGTATCGATAATGAAATAACTAACGAAATAAAAGCAATGGGGATAGCTATTGAAAGGATTTCAGGGAAAGATCGTTTTGAAGTAGCATACAAAATATCAAAAAAACTTTCGAACAATGGAAAAGCTGTTGTTGCATATGGGCTAAATTTCCCTGATGCATTAGCAATTGCCCCATATGCTGCTCGAAATGAAATACCTATATTGCTTACATTATCTGATAAGTTGCCATCTTATACAAAAAAAGCGCTGCAAGAGAAGAACGTAAAACAATCTTACATTGTGGGCGGAGAAGGCAGTGTGGGAAAAAATGTTGAAAAAGAACTCCCAGCCCCCGATAGAATTGGTGGGGAAAATCGATTTGAAGTTGCGTCTAATATCATTAGAGACTTAAATTTGCCAACAGAAAGAGCATTTTTATCTACTGGGATGAATTTTGCGGATGCATTAACAGGATCTGTCCTTGCAGCGAAAGAAAATGCTCCAATGCTGTTAACTCTTTCTGATCGACTCCCGGTTGAATCTAAGGAAATTATTTATGACAAGAATATAAATAACTTTACTATTCTCGGTGGAACAGGCTCTGTTAATGAAAATGTGCTTAACATTCCACATCATTGGGAGATTACTAAACCTTCTGGAACTGCTCTTCAAGGTTATGCATCTGCAACTTCTGCATTTCAAGGAGAGACATTAAACTTTTATATCCACAGCACATTGCCTTATAACATCGATATTTTCAGGATGGGTTATTATGGAGGAGAAGGTGCAAAGCTCGTTAAGTCTATAAAAGATCTACCTGCAAATAAACAATCATTCATTGCTGATCCTAGTACGATGAGAGCTGATTGGAAGCCCACAGTTCCAGTTGAAATCAGTGATTCATGGGAATCGGGTGTTTATTTAGCTAAATTAACTCACAAAAGCGAAAAAGCAAGTTACATTACCTTTGTGGTAAAGGATAAACAGCCACAAGCATCTATAGGTGTATTGATTTCAACGAACACGTATCATGCGTATAATAACTGGGGTGGAAAAAGTTTATATGGTTATAACAGTACTAACAAGGATGCAGCTGTGAAAGTTTCATTGGATCGTCCTTATAACAATGGGAGAGGATCCGGTGAGTTCTTTGCTTACGAATACAATATGATTCGATGGCTGGAGAAAAAGGGTTATAATCTGACTTACTTTACAGATACAGATGCGGATAATGGACTGTTAGCAAAGTTAAATACTAAATTGTTGTTGATACCGGGTCATGATGAATATTGGACAAAAGCAATGAGAGATAGTATACAAAAAGAAACAAGCAGCCGAATGAATTTAGCAGTATTTAATGCAAATGTTGCTTATTGGCAAGTTAGACTAAGCGAAAACGATAGACTTTTGATCGGATATAAAAATCGTGCAAATGAAGATCCTTATTATAAAACGAATCCCAAAGAAGTTACTACAAGATTTCGTGATGTACCTGTAAACCGCCCAGAATATGAAGTGTTAGGATTAATGTATCAGGGGATTCCAGAACAGAAGCAGCAGCCACTCGTTGTTTCCAATCCATCACATTGGTTATATAAAGGAACTGGTTTAAAAAGAGGAGATAAAATACACGGAGTTGTTGGTGGTGAAGTCGACCGTTATGATGGTCAAATGTCTGGTGTAGAAGTACTGGCTTCCTCACCGGTTCGTTTATATGGAAAAGACTCGTTGGCTCATGTCATCTGGTACAATAAACCTGCCGGTGGAAAAGTATTTGCTACAGGCACATTTTATTGGAGTTGGTTCTTAGATTCATTTGGACATGAAACGTATGCGAAACCTAATAAGCACATTGAAACAATGACTGTAAATGCACTAGAAAAATTATTAGAAGATTAATTTTAAAGGATCACTGTTAAACAATCGTTTAACAGCGGTCCTTTTATATAAGTTAAAATATTTAGATCGCCCTCATCCAATATTATAAATTTATGTAAAATTATGTATACAAATATATAGTTACCTATTATTATAGGATTGTTATGGTAATAGGGGGAATGTTGTATGATTCTTAAATGGTTCGTGATTTTTACTTTTATAACATCTTATGTGAACACATCATATTCAAATGATGCTTTATTGGGATCGTCTGAGGAGCAAATCTTTGAACCTGTACTTTTAACAGGAACAGATGCTGACTGGAAAATTGAAAAGCCATCCGGTCCTGGACTCCAAGGATATGCATCGAAAACTTCTGTATTTCCAGGAGAAAAACTGGACCTGTTCATCCATAGTGTAGAGCCTTATAAAATTGAGATTTTCCGAATGGGATACTATAAAGGAGCAGGTGCTAAACATTTAAGTACGATTGAAAAGCTTCCTATCAATAAACAAACATCCATTTCAGACCAAGAGACTATGGAAGCTAATTGGAAAGCGACTCTTCAGATAAAAGTTGACCAGCAATGGCAATCAGGTGTTTATTTAGCAAAATTAACTAACATAAGTAAAAAGAGCTCATATATTAATTTTGTTGTAAAGGATAGGAAGCCAAAAGCGACTATTGGTGTATTAATTTCAACAAACACATATCAGGCTTATAATAACTGGGGCGGGAAAAGTTACTATGGCTATAATAGTACAAATAAAGAAGCTGCAGTAAAATTATCATTTAATCGACCTTATAATAACGGAAGAGGATCCGGAGAATTTTTTGCATACGAATACAATATGATTCGATGGATGGAGAAAAAAGGATATAAATTGACTTACTTTACTGACACAGATGTTGACAATGGAATATTATCCTATCTGAATACTGATTTATTATTAATACCAGGGCATGATGAATACTGGACAAAATCAATGAGGGACAGCATACAGGAAGAAACAAGTCAGAGAATGAATTTAGCAGTATTTAACGCGAACGTGGCTTACTGGCAAGTTCGTCTTAATAAAAGTGACAGGGTGATGACCTGTTATAAATTAAGGGCTATTGATGATCCTGATAGAATTACACATCCAAAAGAAGTTACAACAACTTTTCGAAGTGAACCTGTTAATCGTCCGGAATCAGAAGTAATGGGAATAATGTATCAAGGAGTTCCTGACCAAAAGCAACAACCTCTTGTTATTTCAAATCCATCCCATTGGATATTTAAAGGTACAGGATTAAAAGAAGGCGATAAAATATCTGGTGTTGTCGGAGGAGAAGTTGATCGTTATGATGGTAAGAAGAAGGGTGTAGAAGTTCTGGCTGAATCTCCAGTAAAGCTTTATGGTAAGGATACAACAGCCCACTTAGTTTGGTATAACAAACCAGATGGGGGTAAAGCGTTTGCAACAGGTACTTTTTATTGGAGTTGGTTTTTAGATTCGTTTGGTCATGAATCATATGCTAAACCAAATAAACAAATCGAAAAAATCACCGAGAATGCACTTGATAGATTATTAGAAAAAAATAATTAGCTGTAATAAATAGAGCGAACGATTAACTGAAGTTTAATCGTTCGCTCTTAACTTTACTTAATAAAGCTTGATAGCTGTTGTTCTGTTGTCGGTGAAACTGAACCAGTTCCCCCAAGGATGTACATAAAATCGGTTTGTCCTTGTTTTTGTTTTAAGTAATTATTAATATTATTCTCTAATTTAGATGAAGTAGTTAGAAGAATAGGTGCTCCGTAAAAAGCAGCTAGTGGACTGCCAGACAGTGCGTCAGGAAACAAATCGCCTCTTGCAATTACTAATGAACTTAAATCCATATCATAGTTTTCTATTCCATAGTTAGCTACATTTACAGAAACTTGATATCTGTTCAAACCGCCAATACGCTCAACAACAGCCCCACTACGTAACTGCTTGATTTTTGTCTTTACTTGGTCTGAGACCGTAGCAGGTCCACCAACAATAATGAAATGTTTAATATCAGAATGATTTTTGATAAAGGTTTGTATGGAGTCAGGCACTGTGTTTGTTCCTACTAACAGAATAGGCATCCCTGCATAGCCTGCCATTCCTGATGCAGATAATGCGTCAGGGAAATTTAAGCCGCTAGCAATAATGGCTGTATCTGAGTAATCAGCCATTTCTTCAGCTACTCCAGCAGAAACAGCAAAACGGTCTTTACCACCGATTCTTTGTACTGTTTCGATACCTAATGAACGCAATTGACTTTCAACATTACTTGATACAGAACCAGTACCCCCTAATATAATGGCTTTATCAGGATTAATCTGGTTAATTTCATTGATAGTTGCAGTTGGCAATGTCTTTGTCCCTGTTAATAAGACTGGAGCCCCTTCGATAGCAGCCAGCGGACCACCAGATAACGCATCAGGATATAGATCTCCACGAGTGATAATAATCGTCCCTGAATAGGCACCTTGGTTATTTAATTCTTTACTTATACCAGTAGATACTTCATAACGATCTTTTCCGCCAATACGTTTTACACCAGGTGATAATACATCGTAGTAAGACCATACGACGTTCATTGTATCTGAATTATAAGCATTTAATGCTGCTGCATTGTAACCAGGCTGTACCGATAATGCTTTGTTAAAAGAAGGAGTTCCAAGACTAATCGGATCGTTAAAGTTAAGATACAGATCAAGTTCATCTGCAGTGGTATTCCCACTTACATCTAAACGTGTACTTCCTTTCGGTAACCGAACGTCATGAGTCCCCGGTTTTGTTACTGTAAGTGCAGGCAATTGACCGGAAGGCTGCTCCGTATAAATACCCGAAATTTCAAAATGGTAATCAATAGGAGTCTCATTCTCTCCTTGTACTACAAAGACATAATGTCCACCTGGAAGATTAAAAGGCTTTGAGTATTCAACTTCTACAATATCATCTGTATTAATATTCATTAAAGTAACGATGATATCCTCTGAATCACTGTGGAATTTCGAGACAGTGAACTGCCCTCCAGCTGAATGGAAGTAATACTCATGCATCTTGTATATATCAATCTTTTGTTTATAGATGACAGAAGTTTGAACCGCAGCTTGCAGACTATAATTAGTAGCTTCATTGATTTCTCTGTCTGTTATAAACTGGCTGTTTGTTGAGGTGTTTGCACTTACTCCAGATGTGAAGATAAGAGAAGTAAGCAAAGAAAATGATATCGTACCCATCATCATCTTTTTAGATTTCATAGAGATCGTTCCCCTTTAAGTAAGCTATACCATTGAGGTATGCAAATTAATATTAATCATTTAGTAGATTAATACAATAGGGATAATTTACTAATAATTACAACTTATTTACATTAAATTAAGTTTTGATCAAAAAACATGGGAAAATATATGATTATTGTGATAACCACTAAATAAACTTATCAAGAAAGACTCCACAAACATTATTAATAAAAGTTTGTGGAGTTTTTTAAATTGTTATCAGCATTAAACGAAGTACAGATTGAATAATTTAACAATAATGTTAAAAAGACTTTCTTTTTAGAAATAATAATGTAATATGTATTATGTGTTTGAAATAATATAGTTAATTAGTGGTATTTATATATTACATAGCAGTTCAAATTGGAACCCCGGGAATTTAATATAATTGAATAATAATTATCTTGCTAATCTGTAATAAATAGTGATAAAAATTGTAACTTAACTTTGAATCTCTTGATTGTTTAACACATTTACAAATAACTACAAACTTTTACAATTTATTTGAAAAATATGTTCTTAACTGTAAAAATATGTGTTAAAATTACTTGGCAAGAAATTTATACTAATTTTATTAAAATATCATTTACAAAGGAAGTTATTAATATGAAAGTCAGAAAGGCAATTATTCCAGCTGCGGGTTTAGGTACTAGATTCTTACCTGCTACTAAAGCTATGCCTAAAGAAATGCTGCCTATCGTTGATAAACCAACAATTCAGTACATAGTAGAAGAAGCGATTGCTTCTGGAATTGAAGATATTATTATTGTTACAGGAAAAGGGAAAAGAGCGATTGAAGATCACTTTGATCACGCTTTTGAACTTGAACAAAATCTCTTTGAAAAAGGAAAAGTAGAACTTCTTAAAAAAGTTCAGCATACATCTAAAATGGCTGACATTCATTACATTCGCCAAAAGGAACCTAAAGGACTTGGACATGCTGTATGGTGTGCACGTAAATTCATTGGAAACGAACCTTTCGCTGTTTTGTTAGGTGATGATATTGTTCAAGCTGAAAAGCCTTGTTTAAAGCAACTAATTGAACAATACGAGAAAACGGGTTCATCAATAATTGGAGTTCAAGAAGTACCTGAGAATGAAACAAGTCGTTATGGAATTATAGATCCAGATTATCAAAACCACCGTTTATATGGGGTTAACAATTTTGTTGAAAAACCAGTTCAAGGTACAGCTCCATCAAACCTTGCAATTATGGGTCGCTACCTTTTAACTCCGGAAATATTTAAGTTTCTTGAAAGACATGAAACCGGTGCGGGTGGAGAAATTCAATTAACTGATGCTATACAAAAACTGAATTCAATTCAAAGAGTTTTTGCTTATGATTTTGAAGGTACTCGTTATGATGTGGGAGAAAAATTGGGTTTCATAACCACAACTCTTGAGTTTGCTCTAAGAGATATAGAGATAGGTATACAATTAATGCCGGAATTAGAGCGTATATTAGAGCAATTAAAAAATGATACGAAAAACAAAGTAGACCTAATATCACAGTAATTATAACCAAAATATTTATAGTCAAAATAACAATTTAATTAAGATTATATTAAGTTTAGTAAGGAAGTGAAACCCAGTGTCTAATTTAGCTGAAAGAGAATATATCCACTTACATACTGGTGTAACTATTAATGCTGAACAGCAGAGAAGCTACTTACTTGTAAAACGTATTATCGATATAAGTGGATCTTTATTTGGTCTGTTTTTACTAGGGATTATTTTTGTAGTAGTTGCAATAGCAATAAAGTTAGAAGATCCAAAAGGACCAATAATCTTTACTCAAAAAAGAGTGGGTAAAAACGGAAAAGAATTTAAAATGTATAAATTTCGATCAATGATATCAGATGCAGAAAATAGACTTGAAGACCTTTTGAAATTTAATGAAACAACTGGAGCAATGTTTAAAATGAAAGACGACCCACGTATAACTAATATAGGACGTTTAATTCGAAAGACTAGTATAGATGAATTGCCTCAATTGTGGAATGTATTATTAGGAGATATGAGCTTAGTAGGTCCTAGACCCCCGCTATTACGAGAAGTAAAAGAATATACGAAATATGACTTGCAAAGGTTACTTGTTGTACCAGGCTGTACAGGTTTATGGCAAGTAAATGGAAGAAGTGATATCGGATTCAATGAAATGGTGGAGTTAGATTTACAATATATTCGAACTCGTAATCTAAAATTAGATTTCCGAATTATTTTAAAAACTATTAAAGTAATGATAAAACCTGAAAAAGGAGCTTATTAGGAGGGAAGTATGAAAAAGAAAATAATTATAACCTACGGTACATTTGATGTGTTGCACTATGGACATGTAAATTTATTAAAACGAGCCAAAGCATTAGGTGATTATTTAATTGTGGGTTTATCTACAGATGAATTTAATGAACAAAAAGGAAAGAAATCATACTATTCCTATTGCCACAGAAGCGAAATATTACAATCTATTAAGTATGTTGATAAAGTAATTCCTGAAGAATGTTGGGAACAAAAAGTTTTAGATTTGAAAAATTATGATGTTGATGTATTTGTAATGGGCAATGACTGGGAAGGGAAATTTGATTTTTTATCTGATAATTGTAAAGTTATTTATTTACCAAGAACTGAAGGTATTTCATCAACATTGATTAGACAAAGCGTACTTACGTAGTTTTTGTGCATGTGAGAATACATGTTGTGGAACTTGGGGTAATTGATTAATTGTAAAAAAATTAGAATTAATGTTTAGTAAGGTTACAAAAAAGGAGTTTAAAGCAACATGTTAATTTCTCATAAAAGTGTAGATGTAGTAACAGTAACGTACGGAGAAAGATGGAAGTTACTTGAAAAAGTTATTAAAAGAGTTATAACTTTTAAAGAAGTAAATTCAATAACTATTATAAACAACGCTTCTACTTATTCTATTGAAGAAAAATTAACCGAGAAAAATTTAAATGAAAAAGTAATAGTTGTAAATCAAAACGTTAATTTAGGTTCAGCTCTCGGTTATAAAAAAGGGATTCAAAGAGCTGAATTGGAAAAAGGGAAATTCATATGGTTGTTAGACGATGACAATTTACCAGATGAAAATGCTATACAAAATATAATAATAGCACAGAAAAATTCAAGAGATAAAGAAAAAACTGTGTATTCTTCCTTTAGAAATGATCGTGAAGAATTAATAAGAAATAACGGCCAAAAGTTAATAGAAAATACTTTTTTTGAATTTAGTATTTTTGAAAAAATGAAAAAGAAAAAAACAGTTCAGAGTAACATAGATCCAAAGATTTTATCTTGTGATTATGTTCCATATGGCGGGTTAATGTTTCCAAAGGCTGCTTTACAAGAAGTAGGTTACCCAAATGAAAAGTTTTTTTTGTATGTCGATGATTTTGATTATACTTATAGATTGACTAGAAAAGGATATAAAATAAAATGTGTTACGGATAGTATAATTGAAGATTTAGAACGTTCTTGGTTTAGGGTTGAAAAAGAACCTTTATTCAAGAGTTTCTTTAAAGCTGATGATTTATATAGAGGATTAATGCATATCCGTAATCGTGTATATTTTGAAGAAGAAAATAACAATTCTAATGTTTATATATATAATTTGAATTTAGTTGTTTATTTAACTTTTGTATTTTTAAAATACATGCCAAAAAATGCAAATGGTCTAAAGAAGTACAAATTAATATTAAATGCAATAAAATTAGGTAAAAAAGGTAAGTTGGGAAATGAGATTAAATAAACAAGCAGTAAACAATATTTTACAAATGAGTTTTGTTCAGGGATTAAATTATATATTACCACTTATAATGATCCCTTATTTACTTAGAACTATTGGTGTTGAAAACTATGGTAGAGTGGCAGTTGCGACAGCGATAGTTCAATTTTTATTAATAATCTCTGACTTTGGCTTTAATTTCACAGCAACTCAAAAAATTGCTGTGAAAGGTAAAATTGATAATAAGTTAATTAGTACTATATATATTTATAAAATAATAATACTACTAGTGATTTTATTAGTAACTATTCTAGGGTTATTTTATATAAAAAATAGAGATGAAATATTGTTTGTGTTTGGTTTTTTTGTTTTTTTCATTGGGCAATCATTAATACCAGCTTGGTTATTTAGAGGAATAAACAAAATGGTTTATGTTTCTTTATTAACTTTCATTTCTAAGTTAACAACTCTGATACTTCTTTTTGCTTACATCAACCAGACAACTGATTATTATTTAATGGGTTTAATTTATGGTGTGCCATCATTCATTACTATGATATTGTCTTATTTTATAATAAGAACATATGGATTTAAATTTGTTCAAGTTAGTTGGGAAGACTTGAAAGAAGAATTAAGTTATGGAAAAGATATGTTTTTATCTAATATTGTGGGGACTTTTTATACAACACTAAATCCTATTATCTTAACTATTATTGCAGGCCCTTATGCCACGGGTATTTATTCCACATGTGAAAAAATCATTGGGGTACTGAACAGTATGACCAATGCTGTTTCACAAGCTGTATATCCAATAGTGTGTAAAAAAATTAATGAGAACCCATATTTAGAAGTAAAAAAATATAAGATTCCGATCTCTTTTTTATTTTTCGGATGGTTTCCACCCTTTATTCTTGTGGTGAGTTTAGTGTTGAATTTTAATAGTGAATGGATATTGGAACTAGTAAATGGAAGTGATGTTCCAAACGGACAAATATCTTTGCTAAATATAATGATTTTTATTCCATTTGCTATTAGCCTCGGCCATCTTCTGGGTATTCAATCTCTTTTACCTCTTAACGAAAGAGTAAGTGTAAGAAATTCAATATTCAAGGGTGCTATTCTTAATCTGATTCTAGGGACGGCAGGAACATTGATTTTTGGGGTTATCGGAATGGGAACTTCAGTTTTAATTTGTGAATTTGTAGTATCTTTATCAATGTTTTTTTATTTAGTTAGATATTTTAAGACGAATAACAGGAATAAAGTTATAACTCCTTTAAATTAAAGTTTAGAGAAAGTATAGGTATAAAATGGATACAATAAACCCTACTATTGTTTTATATAATCAAAAAATTGACAAAAGCATTACATTTAATACTTTATTTAAGACTTTAAAGGAAAATAAAGAGCTAATTAATCACATAAATAAAATTTTTGTAATAGATAATTCGGAAAATGGAGATATAATCCATCACAACAAGATATATTTAAAAAAAATTGATGATAAAGTTTTTAAGATTTTATATTTAAGTGAGCAAAAGAATATCGGGATTGCTAGAGCTTATAATTCAGCTGTTAAAATTCTTGATTCGGAAAATTGTCCTGAAAATCACTGGATTTTATTGTTAGATCAAGATTCCACATTAACAAAAGAATTATTTTTAGGGTTTTTACAAAAAAATAAAGAATATTATAACAATAATATCGGTATTGTAATGCCAAAAGTTATTTGTAAGAAAAAAATAGTATCTCCGCTTGTTATTAAAACACCATTTGATTTTAAAGAACCACCCAATAAAATAAAAGGTATTCAACAAAAAAGAGTTACTGGAATAAACAGTTGCAGTTTTATAAATTTAAGTGCTATTAAAAAAATTAACGGTTTTAATGAAGATTACCCAATCGATTATTTAGATCATATTACATTTTTGGAAGTTCAAAATAAAGGTTATCGAGTTTACGTTTTAGAAACAAAGATAAATCATGACTTATCATTTTTTGATTTTTCATCAGTTCCACTTCACCGTTATAAAATTTACTTAGAAGCAAGGTTGAACTTTATAAAAGAAGTGTCGAAAAACAGAAAAAATTTGATTTGGACTACTGTTTTAAAAGATTTTTTATTTTTACATTGTAAAAGGACAATTAAGAATAAAATGTATAAACACTTTACTTGTGGTAATAAAGTGTTTATGGAATTTATGTTTATAAATAAAAAAAGGAAAAGAAATTTTTAAAGGGGTTTGTAATGAGAGGGAAAATTATATCATTCAGTAACTTTTACACATTTACAATTGCAGTATTAATGTTACTAATGATTACAGAAATATTAATTGTACGCGCATCTCTGTTAATATCAAATGATGTATCTTTTCTAACTGATTGGAAAATATTATTTATTTTAGGTCTGGTACTATTTTTAGGGACCTTTAAAATAGGTAAATTAAAATCAATTAATAAAATAGAATTTACCATTATTCTAATTACTATCGCAACCATTTCGTTACAGGCATTAATTATAATAGTACAAACTGATATAAAACCTAAGGAAGTAATAGGTGATATCTTATTACGCTATTATTGGATATATTTAATTGGATTAATAATTCTATTTAAAGTTAAAAAAATTAATATCAGATTTTTTTTAATTATCACAATATGTTTTATTTTTTTAAACGCATTAATTGGTATTTTTCAATTTATATATCGTGATCCTTTAGTACAAACAATGTACATGTCAGAACCAATATCTTTTGCAATCTATTATTTAAATGGAACTAGCTCGTCTTATGAATGGCTATATCACTTGGGTGCTCAGGTCAGAGCTTTTGGCTTACTTAATAGTGGATTAACATTAGGAATATTATCTGTATTTGCAATTAGTATACTTTTTTCAACAATCCACCAACAAATAAATAAAAAGATTAATAATAATCCAAATGTTTTTTTCTATTCACTGCTGATTATATTTTTTCTTGTAACAATTTATATGACATTAACAAGAAATGCATATTTAACATGTGCCATTTTAGTTATGTACTATGGCATATTAGTTTTTATCAAAAAACATCGGTATCTAACATTAAAAATAACATTTATTATTTTCTATTTGACGAGTTTGGGATACGTAAGTTTTTCAAAATATATATATATAGTATTAAATAAAATATTCCCAACCCATAATTTTAATTCTTTTAACAGTCGTATTGATACTTATAATAGAGTCAGTGAATTGTATAATAATAATTTAATTAATGCTCTCTATGGAAAAGGAATTACTCCTTCTAAAGAATGGATTATTGATAATGATATGTTATCTATTGTTGGACATGTAGGGTTATTATCTTTTACTTTTATGCAAATAATATTTATTTGGATTATTTTTAGAGGATTAAATTTTATTGAAAAAAACAATAATCATCCACACCATTTTAGGGTCCAAGGACTTACTCTATTCTTAATGACATATCCTATTGCAGCAACACTCAATTATGTAAGCTATATATACTTTTGGGTTGCTTTAGTAACTTGTTTTATTATTTTTAGTGAAGAATATCGACCGAATTACAGGAAAAAAATTCTTATAGTTCATTCTATGAATTTAAATAATATGATTCCTTTTATAGACTATTTTAAAAGAGAAAACTCAAATAAAACGATTAAGTTAGTTCTTATTGAATCTAGTAATAATAAAAACTGGGTTACAAAAATAAAAAAAGTTTATTTTATGTATTTTAGAACATTTGATGCAATAATATCTGACTATCCTTCACGATTATTAGAAAGAAGCCAAATAATAAGTATAGCAATGGGTCATGGGACTGCCATAAAAAAATTCCCTTCAGATAAAGAACTTGTAGATGAAAAAACTTTACGGTTATGTCAATCTGTAAAAAAGGCTAATTATTATATTACTACTAGTGAAAGGCAAAATTCTCTAGAATTTAGAAATCCACTATTAGATAAAATATCAAAAAATAAATATTTACCTTTAGGATTACCCAAAAATGACTATTATTTTTCAAGTCAAAAGGTTGCAAAAATAAATAAAAAAATTCGTGGGGAAATGAGTGTATCCCTTAACGATTATCTTATTTTATATGCTCCTACATTTAGAGACCTTGAATTAAATTCAACACCTTTAAATGAAAATGATTTAGTTTCTATAAATGAATTACTTCGGTTAAATAATGCATTTTTACTCTATAGACCTCATAGTTTAGGTGGTACCATTAATGAGGAATTACTTAAAAAGTTAAATTTAAGCAGAATCCTCCTTTCAAGTGGATTTAACTTTTCTTCATATGAAACTTTATGCACTGCTGACGCTTTAATTTCAGATTATAGCTCTATTACAATTGAGTACTTACCTTTAAACAGACCGATCATTTCTTATATTTTCGATGAGGGGGAATATAAAAAAATGAGAGGTATTGATTTTGACTTTTATAACGAGAATATATCACCAGGAGTAGCTGTTAAAGAATCGAAGGACCTTCTTAATGCATTAGATTTACTTTTTCAGGGACACTTTGATAGTGAAAAATGGAAACACAGAAGAAAAAAATGTTTGGAGACTCATTATAAATATCCAGATGGTAACTCATCGGCAAGAATATGGAGTCTTATTGAAGGAAGTTTATCTTTTAGAGGTGAAAAATGAAAATACTTCATTACAGTTTAGGACTTCCTCCTTATCGCACCGGTGGTCTTACCAAATATTCTATAGATTTAATGATATCTCAAGTAGAGGCTGGTCACTCTGTTAATTTGCTTTACCCTGGGCAAATAAATCCTGTAATAAAAAAAACAAAGATTAAAAGTAATGATAGCTCCAATGGCATCTTAACATTTGAATTAATTAACCCATTACCAATTCCTTTACTAGGCGGTATTACAAACCCTTCTATATTTATGGAAAAATTAAAAGAACAGAATGCATATCATAACTTTCTGTCAAAGTTACAACCTGATATTATACATTTTCATACACTAATGGGTATACATGATGAATTTCTTATTTTAGCAAAAAGCATGGGTGTGAAATTGATTTTCAGCTCACACGATTATTATGGAATATGTCCAAAAGTAAATCTTATAGATCATTTTGGAAATGTATGTAGGGATTATGATAATGGGTTAAAGTGCGAAACCTGTAATTTAAATTCTTATAGTCTGCCTTTGATTTACCTAATGCAATCACATTTATATAAAACATTAAAAAACAATAAAATAGTATCAAAATTTAAATCAAATAAAAAACAAAGAATAAAAGAAAATACTACTCATTCTTCTGAAGAAAATAAAGGTAGCCAAAATCAAAAATCAAATGGAGAAAGTTTTATACAATTAAGAAATTATTATTTAAATATGTTGAATAAAATGGATAAAATTCATTTTAATAGTGAGGTTTCAAAACAAGTTTATGAACAGTATCTAATTACAAAAAGTGATGTAATCTCAATAACTCATTCAGATATAAAAGATAATAGAGTATTAAAAAAGTATGATAAGAAAATCCCTTTACAAATTGGATTTTTGGGTCCTATAGAGAAGTATAAAGGTTTTCCATTATTAAGGAATAGCTTGATAAATCTTTTAGGAGAAGATGAATATAATTGGCACTTACATGTATATGGCAACGCCGAAAATATTAGCTTAGATAAAGATAGAGAACATATAACTTTTTATGGGAAATACGAACACAAGGATTTAACAAATATTTTTAACAAAATTGATATATTGGTTATTCCAAGTATTTGGAAAGAAACATTTGGTTTTATTGGATTAGAAGCATTGTCTCATGGTGTTCCCGCAATTGTATCAAGTTATGTGGGCTTTAAGGATCTTGTTAAACATAATTCTACAGGGTTAATTGTAGATCCAGTAGAAGAACAATTATCTGCTGCAATTAAATATGCTATTCATAATCGGGATGAAATTAAAATTTGGAATTCTAATATTTGTTCTGAAGATTTCAATTCTATTATGAAGAATCATCATCTATTAATTGAAGGACTGTACGATTCAGTTTTAGGAGAAAAGAAATGAAAAATGTATTTATAATAGGTTCTAAAGGAATTCCTGCACAGTATGGAGGCTTTGAAACGTTTGTTGAACTGTTAACACGTTACAAAGTAAATGAGAATATATCATACCATGTTTCTTGTATGAGCACTGAAAACAGTGAATTTCATTATCAAAATGTTCGCTGCTTTAATGTGAAGGTACCCAATATGGGAAGTGCTAGAGCAGTCATATATGATGTTTTAAGCTTGAAAGAATGTATACGTTATATAAAAGAAAAGAATATAGAAAATGCGATAATTTACATTTTGGCTTGCAGAATTGGCCCTTTTATTTCAACTTATAAAAAACAATTAAGAAACATGGGGGTTTCATTATTTGTAAATCCTGATGGTCATGAATGGAAACGGAGTAAGTGGAATTATTATATTCGCCAATATTGGAAATACTCAGAACGACTAATGGTTAAACATGCAGATTTATTAGTATGTGATTCGAAAGGTATTGAGGCCTATATAAAAGAGGATTATGCTGCTTATTCACCAAAAACTACCTATATAGCTTACGGAGCAACAGTAAAGACCTCGGTTTTACATGATGATTCTAATAAGCTTGCAGAATGGCATAATAGAAACCAAGTTGTGCCTTTTAACTATTATTTAATAGTGGGAAGATTTGTACCAGAAAATAACTATGAACTTATGATTCGCGAATTTATGAAATCTAATTCTAATAAAGACTTAGTGATAATATCAAATGTAGAAGAAAATACTTTCTATAAAGATTTATTAAATAAAACGCAATTTCAAAATGATAAGCGTATTAAATTCGTTGGCACCGTTTACGATCAGGACATGCTAGAAAAAATTCGTGAGCAAGCATATGGTTACCTTCATGGCCATGAAGTTGGTGGCACAAATCCTTCACTATTAGAAGCTTTAGCTTCAACAAAAGTAAATTTGTTATTAAATGTAGTTTTTAATAAAGAAGTAGGTAGTAATGGAGCAGTTTATTTTGATAAGGAAAAAAATAGTTTAGCAGCTCTTTTGGATGAAGTAGATCAATATGATGTTGACTTTATAAATGAATTGTCTACAAAGGCAAAAAAACGTATAACTGATGAATATTCTTGGGAAAAAATAGTGAATGATTACGAGACATTATTCTTAAATTAAAAAGGAGCCGAACATAATGAAAGGAATTATACTAGCTGGGGGCAGTGGTACAAGACTGTACCCTTTAACTAGAGCTGTATCAAAACAGTTATTACCTATTTATGATAAACCAATGATTTTTTATCCTTTATCCGTACTAATGCTTGCTGGTATTAAAGATATTTTAATTATTTCAACACCGAGTGATACACCAAGATTTGAACAATTATTGGGTGATGGCAGGGACTTAGGTATTAAGTTATCATATGCAGTACAACCTTCTCCAGATGGATTAGCTCAAGCATTTATTATTGGGGAAGACTTTATAGGAAACGATTCTGTAGCTTTAGTATTAGGAGATAATATCTTTTACGGTCATGGTTTTACTAGAACACTAGAACGTGCGGCATCACGTACAGAAGGTGCAACAGTATTTGGCTATAATGTAAAAGATCCTGAACGATTTGGAGTAGTAGAGTTTGATGAAAGTGGTAAAGCCATTTCAATTGAAGAAAAACCACTTGATCCAAAGTCAACTTATGCAGTAACAGGTTTATATTTTTATGATAATGATGTTGTTGAGATTGCTAAATCAATTAAGCCTTCAGACCGTGGTGAATTAGAAATTACAGCAGTCAATGAAGAATATTTACGCAGGGGTAAACTTCAAGTTGAACTATTAGGTCGTGGATTTGCGTGGCTAGATACTGGTACACATGAATCCTTACTGGAAGCTTCGACATTTATTGAAACGGTAGAAAAACGACAAAGTTTGAAGGTTGCATGTTTAGAAGAAATTGCATTTAGAAAAGGCTATATCAATAAAGAGCAATTAATTCAACTAGCCGAACCGTTGAGCAAAAATGAATATGGACAGTACATGTTAAGACTGGCAAATCAAAATACTTTAGAAGCAATGTTGAGCAGGTGATTGACAGTGAATATACTTGAAACTAAATTTGCAGATGCGATACTTATTGAGCCAAAAGTTTTTGGGGATCACCGAGGTTTTTTTATGGAAAGCTATAACGAGGAAACCTATAAAAAGCATGGGATAGATATGAATTTTATTCAAGATAATCATTCATTATCACAACAGTCAGGCACTTTACGTGGAATGCATTATCAGTTAGCACCTAAAGCACAAACTAAATTAATACGTGTAACACGCGGAGCAATCTATGATGTAATAATTGATATGCGAAAGAGTTCGCCAACTTATGGGCAATGGCAAGGGTTCATTTTATCAGCTGAAAATAAACGCCAACTTCTTGTTCCGAAAGGTTTTGCTCACGGATTCTGTACAATCACTGTGGATACCGAGGTTCAATATAAAGTTGATGAATTGTATTCGCCTGAGCATGACCGTGGAATTGCTTGGGATGATCCTGCATTAAGTATTGATTGGCCTGTTAACAATCCTATTCTCTCGGATAAGGATAAACAGCATCCAACTTTAGCAGAAGCTGAAAATAATTTTTAATAGGAGTGCAGATGTATGAACATTTTAGTAACAGGTGGGGCAGGATTTATCGGAAGTAACTTTGTTAGACATATGATTGAAACTTACCCAAGCTACCATATAGTAAACTATGATTTACTCACATATGCTGGCAATCTCGAGAACTTAAAAGATGTTGAAGGTCATGAGAACTATACTTTTGTTAAAGGTGATATTAATAATCGTGAACTCGTAGACTATTTAATAAAAAGATACAATATAAATGTACTCGTGAATTTTGCAGCCGAGTCTCATGTTGATCGAAGCATTACGGACCCTTCCATTTTTGTAAAAAGTAATGTATTAGGTACCCAAGCCTTGTTAGATGTAGCAAGAGAGAATAATATTACAAAGTACGTACAAGTTTCTACCGATGAAGTTTATGGTTCATTAGGTGAAACAGGATACTTTACTGAAGAGACGCCTCTAGATCCGAATAGTCCATATTCTGCAAGTAAAGCAGGTGGAGATCTATTGGTTAGTGCATATCATGAGACATTTGGCATGAATGTTAATATTACAAGATGTTCAAACAACTATGGACCCTATCATTTTCCTGAAAAGCTAATACCTCTTATGGTAACAAATGCACTAGAAGGAAAAGATTTGCCTATCTACGGTGACGGTAAAAATATTCGTGACTGGCTGCACGTAAAAGACCATTGTTCGGCAATTGATCTTGTTATTCACAAAGGTAAAACAGGTGAGATTTACAATGTAGGTGGACATAATGAACGTACAAATAACGAAATCGTACATCTTATTGTAAAGAAATTGAATGCTCCGAAGGATTTAATAAAATATGTAGAAGACAGACTTGGTCATGATCGACGTTATGCGATAGATCCAACTAAATTAACAAAAGAACTTGGTTGGACACCAAAATATACATTTGACACCGGAATTGTGGAGACTATTCAATGGTATATGGATAACCAAGAATGGTGGAAAAATATTAAATCGGGTGATTATTTAAACTATTATAACCAACAATACGGTGATAAATAATGTCTCAAAAAGTACTTGTAACCGGTGCAAATGGACAGTTAGGAAGAGAGTTAGTAGAATTTTTTTCTGAAGATCTTAACTACGAAGTTTTTGGATATGGTCGTAAAGAATTAGATATTACAAATCAAGAACAAGTAGAAAAACTGTTTTGGGAGATACAGCCCGATATAGTTGTTCATTCGGCTGCATATACCAAAGTAGATCTAGCTGAAACAGATGTTGATACAGCATATGAAATTAATAGTGTTGGTACTAGAAACATAGCTGTTGCAGCAGAAAACATTGGTTCTAAATTAGTCTATATTAGTACCGATTATGTATTTGACGGTACTGGTGTCGAACCCTACAATGAATTTATGCGTACATCTCCTATTGGCGTGTACGGAAAAACAAAATTAGCTGGTGAAGAACTTGTAAGTAGTTTTCATAAAAAATACTTTATTGTAAGAACATCTTGGGTATATGGCAAGCATGGAAGTAACTTTGTTAAAACTATGCTTAAAATAGCTGATGAAAAGGATAATCTTTCTGTAGTTGATGATCAAATAGGTTGCCCAACATATACATTTGATTTAGTTGCTTGTATTTCGGATTTAATAAAGACCTCGAAGTATGGAGTATATCATGTTTCAAATTCCGGTAGTTGTTCGTGGTTTGAATTTGCAAAAGCGATATTTGAAGAAGCTGGCATAAAAGTTAAATTAAATCCTTGTACTTCAAAGGAATTTCCACGTCCAGCACCTAGACCTGCATTTTCCGTGTTTGATCATATGAGCTTAAGATTGAATGGTTTTCAGCCTATGAGACATTGGAAAGAGGCCCTTGCAGAATTCATTGAGAATAATAAATAATACAAAAAAAACAGAGATGCCAAGCAATCTCTGTTTTTTTAACACTATAATGAGCTTTTAACTTCCTTTAGGGAATCCTCCATAGGCACCCAATAATATACCCCACCTATTTTAGAACCACTACCTTTTAATTCTAAAGTCTTCTTATTCTTTCGAGCTCCGCTATATCCCGATTGGATATCCTTCATTTCAGCGAATGTCATATTTGTCTTTACTCGATCTCCAAGCACTTCAAGAATATTGTCCACTTTATTAATAGAAGAAACACTTGCTCCTTTATCAACAATTGCATTAATAACTTGTCGTTGTCGAGCTTGACGGCCGAAATCTCCGTTGTTATCAAGATGTCTCATTCTTACATAACCCAGCGTTTTGGGGCCATCTAAATTTATTTCACCTTTTTTATACACATATCCTTTTTTATAATAACCTTCGTCAGACCAAGTTAGGTTATTATCCACTGTAATGCCGCCTAATGCATCTACTATTTCACTGAGTGCTTCCATATTTACTTTAATATAGTAATCTAGCTTAAGGTCTAAAAAGTTTTCCACTGTTTCAACAGTCATTTTTGTTCCGCCAAAAGCATAAGAGTGATTGATTTTATCCATTTTTCCACGACCTGCTATTTCCACGCGAGTGTCACGAGGGATACTTAACATTGTCATAGAATCATTCTCCGGATTTAACTGCATTAAAATTAGTGAATCAGATCTTCCTTTATCACCCGTTCTTTCATCTACTCCCATTAAAAGAATATTTAATGGTTTTTTTTGTTCTATTTTCTCTTTTTGATTTCCTGATCCAACCCAATCAATCTTTTCATGCATTTTTGAAGCTGCCTGGTTTACTTGACTATAAAGATTATAGGCATAACCTAATCCACCTGCTAGTAAAACAATAAAAACAATAAAACCGGAAAGTAAAATTTTCTTCCATCTTTTTCTTTTTTTTATTCTATCCGTTCTCATGTGATTTCTCCATTCTATTATTATCTAACTATTAATTATCACTATAAAGTCATATGTAATTTTTTTATCGAGCGCTACGAGATTTTCTCGATTGAGAACTTCGGGGTTTATTTCTTTTAAAAATTTTTAAAAACAAATAAACTACTAGCTTAATTCCTAGATATATGGCAAAGAAAATAAGAAATCCCCATAATCCCATTATGGCATCTGCAAATTCCATATTTCCTCGTCCGGTAATCTTCTGTTGAATTTCTATCGCAAAAACAATAACTAGCAGGACTGTAAATGTATATAGAAATGATATGGCTGTCAGAGATAAGGTAGACAACCATTTAAATAATAGATGTACAAAAATAAAAAATAGAATACCTAGAACACCGAAAATCCAAAAATGCAGATCTTTATCCGTTAGTTGGTAACCTAAACCTCCAAAAAAATCTTCAAGGATGTCGTGAAGCTGATTAACAATCTCCACTGTTAAATATATAAAGTCTTTCATTATCATACGCTCCTAAACTTTCACACAATAGCATTATTTAACTATATTTCTATTGTAAGACATTGTCAAGATATGGATTAAAATGTTGAAATTTATCTATTTTTAATTTCCAAAATATGTACTTTTAAAATACATTTTCTGCTATAATAATTTATTGTGAAAACTTGGAAAAAAAGTTAGAAAGAGGTTATATAAAAGTGTTTAGGTTAATTGTTTTACTTTTCTTTACCATAATATTTTGGAGTTGCTTTACGTTTACTTCTAGTGCAGCTGGAAATCAGTTTGAAAGATTAGCAGGGAAAGATCGCTTTGAGGTTGCTGTTAATGTGTCGGTAAAAGGGTGGGCTGAAGGATCAGATACTATTTTAATAGCTAACTATACATCTTTTGCCGATGCTTTAGCTGCTTCACCTTTTGCATATAAAGAAAACGGACCAATTTTATTAACTCAGAAGGACCATTTGCATGCTACTACTAGGAATGAAATCCTGCGCCTCCAGCCAAAACGGGCATACATCATTGGAGGAAATGGCAGTATTTCAGATGAGGTATTTCGCGAAGTAGATAAATTGGTTGAAGATGTAGAGCGTATTGGTGGAAAGGATCGATTCGAAGTTGCAGAAAATTTAGCGAAACGGTTCGGGAATACAGGTACAGCTATCGTTACGAATGGATTAAAGTTTCCAGACGCTTTATCTATTGCACCGTATGCAGCTAAGAAAGGTTTTCCAATATTACTTACCACTGATAAGAAAGTACCTTTAAGTACTCAACGAGCATTACGCGGTAAAAAGAACACTTTCGTGATAGGTGGTGAAGGAAGCGTTGGAAAGGAAGTATTTAAAAAGCTTCCAGCACCAAAGCGTATCGGGGGAGCTGATCGATTCGAAGTGTCTGCTAATATCATCAGGCAGTTATATACAAAGCTAGATGGAGCTTATCTAGCTACTGGTCTATCATTTGCAGACGCATTAACCGGATCTGTTATGGCTGCAAAGGAAAATGCACCGTTACTGTTAACCCGTCCGGATGTATTGCCAGCTTTCAGCAATAAAGTGATACAAGATAAGAAAATTAAAGAGTTCGTCGTGTTAGGCGGAAAGGGTTCTGTTCAAGAAAATATAGAGGCAGCTCTTTCAACCATTTTTGTAACGAGTCCAGTGATTTACTTTGTACCTCATGCAGATGATGAAGTGTTAACCTATGCAATTGATATTAGGAATCAAATGTCCAAAGGTAGAAAAGTTATTTTGGTGCTTCTATCAAAAGGAGAGGATTCAAGTGCAAGAGAGGTTTTAAACGGGATATATGATGCAGAACCATCAGAACATCTTCTAACAGGACAAAAGGTTTATTGTGGAATTCACAAAACATACCATGATCCAGTATCAGAAAATTATCTCAATGGATACTTAACAGAACTAAAGTTTGGAGATGTGCGTGTTGAGGAATTCTATCATGCTGCTTATGCGCTGGGTGTGCCAAGAAACCAGACTATGGAAGATATAATTCCGTTAAATGAATTCAGACAAGAAAATATTAAGCCTGTGCTTCAAAAATATATAAATATGTATCCTGATGCTGATTTCCGTACGATGTCCATGTATGATGACCATTCTCCTCATGCTGAGATAGGAAAATCATTAAGATCCCTTGAGAATGAAGGAGCCGTAAGTCCTTTTAAGACATTATACTTTGTCTCCATATATACAGATAGATTTGCCAGAGTTCACATTCCATACCAAAAATATTCAAGTTCAGTTGAAAAGCCTTTTGATAAACCAATTATCTTAAACTCCATGAAGTCATATGGTGAATATCGACCAAAACAAGGACGATATGCAATCGGATATCATTCTGTAGCTTCCCAATTTAATTCATTAGAAAAATCGATGTACACACGATTCCATCATTAAAGATAAGAAAGGAAATGTTCATGAAAAAAATTATTTTGGCTGCAAGTTTATTAGGCTGTCTATTGTTAGCGATGGAGAAGCCTGCATATGCCACAAGTTCCGTTGAAAGATTAGACGGAAAAAATCGTTTTGAAGTTGCTGTAAATGTCTCCAAAAAGGGTTGGGTAAACGGAGCAGAAACGGTCGTTGTAGCAAACTACAGTACGTTTGCCGATGCTCTGGCTTCCTCTCCACTTGCTTTTAAGGAAAACGGTCCCATTTTACTAACTCAAGCCAATATTCTAACGAAAGAAACAAAAAACGAGATTAATAGGCTAAACCCACAGAAAGTAATTATTGTAGGGGGACCTGCAAGTGTATCCGATTCTGTAAAACGTGAAATTAACAAAATAGTGCCCGATGTAGAACGTATAGGTGGCAAAGATCGTTTTGAAGTTGCATTAAATATCTCAAAGCGTCTTGGGGATACGCAAAAGGCGATAGTTGTTAATGGATTAAAATTCCCAGATGCCCTTACGATTGCGCCGTATGCAGCAAAGAATGGCATTCCTATTTTGTTGACTTTACAAGAAAGAATTCCTGAAAGTACACTGCTTGGCTTAAAAGAAAAATCTAGTACGCTTGTTGTTGGTGGTGAAGGAAGTGTAGGTCCTTCTATATATAACCAACTTAAAGCCAGCCAAAGAATAGGTGGTAAAGACAGATTTGAAGTAGCTACCAATATCATTCGTACATTAAATATGGATTCTGGGCGTAGTTATATCTCAACGGGATTAACTTTTGCTGATGCTTTAACAGGATCTGTGCTAGCTGCCAAAAACAATTCACCCATGTTGCTGACAAGACCTGATGCGATTCCTGATACGACTAGAGAGATAATAATAGAAAAAGATATTAAAAGTTTCACAGTATTAGGGGGAGGAGCTTCCGTTCAAGGGGGAGTTGCAAGTATTCTAAGACCTGTAGTAAATACTCATACGTTAGAGGGCTACAGTGACAGAATTAGTTATTTTCCAGGAGAAACTATACAACTAAAAGTACATGCACCTAACAAAAAATTTTCCGTATCCTTTTTCAGGCACGGTAAAGAAATGAAAAATTATTTTCAGACTGGTTACATGACAGGAAGCTCCCAGAACTATTTTGGGGACTCCTATCGTGCAGGTGCATTTTGGAAAACGAGCTATTCTTATAAATTACCATTGAATTGGCCGACTGGTATGTATTCTGCAAAGTTATCAGATGGGACTAATGAATTCCATGTAACATTTATTATTAAAGAGAAAACTCCACAAAGAGATGATAATGCTGTATTAGCCTCAACTAACACATGGGAAGCATACAATAACTGGGGAGGAAAAAGTTTATACAGCTACAGCTATGTAAATGGCACAAGGAAATACAATGAAGTGGTTAGTTCGAACAGGCCAAATCCAGGGGCACTCCCAACAGGAAATGAAGGACATTTAGCGAATGGAGAGCGGCATATTTTATCGTGGCTTGAAAGAAACAACCATTCATATAGCATGATTACTGAATTTGATTTTCATAATACCCCTTCCCTATTAAACTCTTATAAGTCATTGATTATCAGCACACATAGTGAATACTGGTCTACATCAATGTATAAAGGTTTGGAGAATTTCCTGAAACGAGGCGGGAACGTTCTATATTTATCAGGGAACGGAATTTATTGGAAAGTTGCTCTAAAAGGAGATCTGATTGAAGTGAAAAAGGATGGGGGATACCATTCCTTTACTTCTGAACGAGGCGGTAATTTCTACAGAATCGGTCAACATGAAACAAAGCTAGTAGGTGTAGGATATAGGTCTACAGGTTTCTCAGTTCCAGCTCCATATAAAGTTATGAACAACTCTCACTGGATTTTTTCGAACACAGGCATTAAAAAAGGAGATCTGATCGGACGTACAGGATTAAACAAAATAAATAGTTCAAATGGAGGTGCGTCGGGCTGGGAAACAGATCAAATTGATCGTTATACTCCAAAGAACTCTGTTCTATTGGCAAAGGGAACAAATACAATAGGTGCCGGAGCTGATATGATCTATTATGATCATCCAGGCGGAGGAGGAGTATTCTCTACGGGATCGATTACCTTTGGAGGAAGCTTAGCTGTTGATACACAACTAACTAAAATGGTGAACAATGTATTGAAGCGATTTGGGCACTAAAAATGAAAAAGGATCTCGGGCATTGTCCCGAGATCCTTTTTATTAGTTATAAAAATTGACTGTGCCATAATAGATCGCATCAGCTGATCTCTGACGATATGTAGGAGAACCTAATTTTGCAGCGTCAGTAGGATTTGAAATAAAACCAAGTTCAACTAAGATACTTGGGATTCTTGTTGCATCAATAACATGGAAGTTAGCTTGTTTCTCTCCGCGGTCGCTTGTCCCCATGCGTTTAACCAGTTCTTTTTGAATTTCTTCAGCCAACCTTCTACTCTCAAAACTGCTAAAAGAAGTGTCATAATATACTTCTGTTCCGTGTGCAGCTGGGTTCTCGGCAGCATTTGAATGAATGCTGATAAACGAATCCGCACCAGAATTATTACCGATAGCAGAACGTTCTCTTAACGCAAGAAAAGTATCTGTAGTTCTTGTCATAACAATCTTAGCACCTGCATTTACCATTTTGTCACGTGTGCGTATACCTACGTCTAGTACTATATCTTTTTCTTGTAATCCATTGCCGCTTGCTCCCGCATCATGGTCTCCATGTCCTGGATCAAGCACGATTGTTTTACCTAAGAGTGCTGTACTGTTGGTGTTTACTGAAGCTTTCCCGCCAAGAATAGTAAATGTATTTATTGTTCTATCTTTTATTATGCTCTTTGTTTCATTTGGAAGTCTTGTTGGTATAGTCAGCAATAAAGGAGCATTCTTTTTTGCTGCTAATACGGATCCAGTCAGTGCATCTGCAAAATCCATCCCTGATGACAAAAACACATTTTGTGTAGAAAGATTAAAGTGACGTATTACATTTTCGGCTACTTCAAAGCGGTTTGCTCCGCCGATTCTTGAAGGAGAGGGAAGTTGGCTTTTAACCGTATTACTGACACTTCCTTCACCACCTATAATAACTGTACTCGTAATATTTTTCTCTCTTAATGCAGCCTTTGTTGCAGAAGGCAGTGAGTCCTTACCGGTAAGTAAGATCGGATATTCATTTCTTGCAGCATAAGGAGCAATCGCTAGAGCGTCAGGAAAGTTTAATCCATATGCAATTACAGCCTTCCCTTTATTTGATAACTGCTTTGAAATGTTTTGTGCTACAATAAATCGATCTTTTCCATCTATTCTTGTGACACTAAGTCCCATTGCTTTTAATTCATTTGCTGCTTGGATTGAAATGCTTCCTGTTCCACCAATTATTACGGCCTCTTTTGCTCTAAGTCTAATAATTTCACTCTTTGTAGATGGGGTAATATATTGATTTTGCGTTAATAATATGGGAGCATTCTTTTTGAATGCTAAAGGTGAAGCAGATAATGCATCAGCATATGCAAGGTAATTCGTTAAAATTACCGTATTAGAATTAGACCATCCCTTTTGTGATACGTTAATGGCTACTTCAAATCGATTCTTACCATCAATACGTAGTTCAGCTGCATCCGTTTGAGGGGCATAAAGAAGTATGAAGATTCCGCCTAAAACTATCGTTAAAATGATTTTGCGTAACATGGGTACACTCCTGTAAATTTTGTCCGACACAGTACTTCGAAAAAATACACTCCCTTCTTAAATAGATTTTCTTTTTACAAGAATAGTATCGGAGCAAAATTCTACATGTTTATAGGGTTTTCGTTCTATTTAGACATATGGTAATTTTTATGGTTTGAACAATTTAAACGAATGGATAAAGTATAATAGTGAAGTGGCCGAGCCTCGATATGTTATGATGGTTGAAATTATTTAAGATATAGGAGTTTAAAGAAATGAATTCAATTGATCGAGATAGAGGAAATAAACAGTTAGTTATTCTTTCAAGCAGATTTCCGTTTCCTCCAGGAGAAGAGTTTCTAGAGACAGAAATTAAGTACCTAAGTAATCAATTTGAAACAGTACACATCATTCCTGTGAATATCCATGATTACTCTATGGAAGCAAGAGAGACACCTAGGAATACAGAAGTTTTAAATTTAACTCCATCTCCTTCCTCATTAAAGAAAACAGATTTAATGAAGAAGTTGTTAAAGGATCCACAAGGGAGAAGATGGTTTCTACGAGAATGTAAATATTTTATACCTAATTACACATCAGCCATGCTTAAAGTAGCCAATTGGATTGGTTTAGCTGTTCAGATAAGAAATCAACTTTCAAAAATATTAAAAGATCGCCAATATAACCTGTCTGAAACCGTATTTTATTCGTACTGGTTAGGGCCATCTGCTACCGCTTTAGCTATGCTGAAGGAATTTAAGCCTTCTATTAAAGTAATAAGCAGGGCGCACGGGGGAGATTTATATGCATATAGGCATAGCACGCCTTACATGCCGGCTCAAAAAGAAACAGTCTGCAAGTTAGACAAAGTATTTGTGATCTCTCAAGATGGGAGTGACTATTTAAAGGAAGCTTATCCTGAGTCCTCCGAAAAAATTGGGGTGAGTAGACTCGGTACTAGAGCGGCTGAAGGGAAATCTATATCTTCTAGTGATGGAATACTGAGAATTGTCTCCTGTTCAAACATGCTACCTGTTAAACGGCTTGACTTGATTATTGATACATTGAAGAGATGTAAACAACAAATTTATTGGTCACATATTGGAGATGGACCTTTAAGAGAAGAATTAGAAATGAAAGTCCAAGAAGAGCTCCCAACTAATATACAATGTGAATTCCTCGGCCGAAAAAAGAATGCTGAAGTCTTGAAATATTATCAAACACAACCTGTTGATCTGTTTATTAATTTAAGTTCTAGTGAGGGAATTCCTGTTTCCATTATGGAAGCTTATAGTTATGGTATTCCATCGTTTGCAACAGATGTAGGTGGAACAAAAGAATTGGTCCACTCATCAAATGGTATGCTAATTGAAAAAAACTTTAATCCAGAGGTCCTTGCTAGAGAAATTGATCAATTCGCTTTATTGAGTGAGGAAGAAAGAGAAAACTACAGATCAGCCGCTTATGAGAAATGGAAAGAGTTCTTCTTTTCTGAAACAAATTATTCACAATTTGCGAAGTTGTTAAGAGAATTTGAGGGAATATAATTTATGAGTACAGACCGCAGTTTTATTAAGAATAGTTTTATTACATTTACGAGACAGATATCAAATATTGTAATAGGTATGCTTTTGTTATCTGTTCTTGGGAAATATTTAGGAGATGAAGGGTTTGGAGATTATACCCTCCTGACTCTTTTTCCGACTGTACTGCTTACTTTCCTGACGCTAGGGGTAAATACCTCAACAATCTACTTTGTCAGTAGAAAAGAAGTTGATTTAAATACGGTTTTTAACAACAATATTATTATAGGAACACTTTTAAGCATAATAAGTGTTTTTGTAGGACTAGTTGCTGTAATCTTTTTTTCAGAGCAATTATTTAAAGATACTCCGCTATCATTAGTGTATTTAAGTTTACTAGCGGTTCCATTTCTCTTTTTAAGAGAGTATTTTCAAACCGTTTTTCAAGGACTTCAAGACTTCAAGGCATTTAATACACTCATGGTTCAAAACCAGCTGTCTATTCTGAGTTTTGCTGTCATTTTTGTTATTTTCTTAGATTATGGACTCAAAGGTGCACTTTCAGCCTTTATCCTCGGTAACGCCATTACAGTTATTACAATGATTTATAAGCTGGTGCGTCACCATAGTGTATCTTTTAAGTGGAATAGTTTTTCATGGGAATACTTTAAGAAGTCTGTAAACTATGGTCTAAAGGCACATGTTAGTAACTTTGCCAGTTTTTTAAACTATAGAACTGTTGTGTTTATCTTAGGATATTTTTCTACAGGTAATGCTGCTGTCGGCAGATACAGTGCAGCAATGAATTTAGGTGAGAGATTGTCTATTTTCGCTGTATCTTTTTCAAGTGTGTTATATCCAAAGATCAGTTCAACCAATTCTGAAGAAGACCGAAATCGAATCACATCAATCGTTAGCCGTAATGTCTTTTTAATTACTATTATTATGGCTATGGTTGCTTTTGTGCTTTCTGATTTTATTGTTTATACAATCTTTAATAAGAGCTTTACAGAAACTCCGCTCTTATTAAAGATTATGCTTCCAGGCTTTGCGCTCCTTGCAGTAGAGAAGGTTCTTTCAAATGATATTGCTGGACGAGGCAAACCTGAATTAAATATGTGGCTTTCCATCTACAACGTTATTTTTAATGTCATATTAAACTTATTTATGGTCCCTGCTTTTGGAGTAATTGGTGCCGCAATATCGACTACGATTACTTACTTTTTTAGTTTTATATTAAAAATCATTATCTTTAAGAGGCTTACTGGTGAAGGGTATTTAAACTTCTTACTGGTGAAGAAAAGTGATTTTCTTATATATAAAACACTTCTTCAAAAGTTAAGAGCAAGATAAGAATTTTGATTTTATTATAAATTTCTTCAAATGAGGAAGAAAATACCTGTGAATCGGGTAAACTAAAAAAGTCAAAAATGTGAAATGTTTAACGAAATGATGTTTAGTAGTACTAGAGAGAGAATGAAATTTATTGATATTATTGTTAATTAGTATAAAATATTGTATGGATTTAACTAGTTAACAAACATTTAGTTAAAAGGAGAGTTACCTAGATGACTAATTTCGCCATTGTTGGTTGCGGACATATCGCAAAAAAACATGCTGAGGCAATTGATAACGCAGAAGGTGCAAAACTTGTTGCAGTTTGCGATATGATTCCTGAAAACATGGAGTACTATACAGAAAAATATAATGTTCAGGCTTTTACTGATTTGACTGAGCTTTTAAAGCTAGATGACTTAGAAGTAGTTAACATTTGCACACCAAGTGGATATCATGCTCCGCTTGCTATCCAGATTGCAAATGCAAAAAAACATGTTGTAGTAGAAAAGCCAATCGCACTTACGATTGAAGATACTGATGCCATCATTTCCGCTTGTAAAGAAAATGATGTGAAATTATCTGTTGTACACCCGAATCGTTTCCGTCCTGCGATCATGGAACTTAAAAAAGCTCTTGATGCAGACTTGGTTGGGAAGCTTAGCCATGCTAATGCGACAGTCCGATGGAATCGAAACCAAGAATATTATGATCAAGCACCTTGGAGAGGTACAAAGTCTCTTGATGGTGGAGTTTTAATGAATCAGGCTATTCACAACCTTGATTTGCTTTTATGGACGATGGGTGAAGTTGATGAAGTATACAGCATGGCTGCAACAAGATTGCGCAACATTGAAGCAGAAGATGTTTCTACTGGTGTTGTGCGATTTAAAAATGGTTCATTAGGAATTATTGAAGCTGCTACCACTATTTATCCATCTAATTTTGAAGAATCTTTGAGTATCTTCGGAGAAACAGGTACAATTAAAATTGGTGGCAAAACGGCTAATTATGTCCAGCACTGGGATGTGAAAGACATGGATGAGAATCAGGTGACAGATATAATGGAGTCTGTTAAAGCCGATCCGTTTGGAAAACCTGGTCATCAATGCATCATCGAAGATATGGTACAGGCGATAAAAGAAAACCGTGAACCCATTGTGACTGGTGAAGACGGAAAACGTGCGTTAAGTCTAGTACTTGCGCTATATGAATCTGCAGATACAAGCAAACCAGTTAAACTATAAAGTAATCTCCCCCTGAAAGAGAGGAATATTGAATGTCTAACGAATTAGAATTAAGCACAGTTTCAAAAGAATTATTGGGTAAGATTGAATCAAAAACAGCTACCATCGGTGTTGTTGGCCTTGGTTATGTTGGTCTTCCTCTTGCTGTTGAAAAAGCAAAAGCAGGATATAAAGTTATTGGATTTGATGTTCAAGAAAAAAGAACACAGATGGTTAATGACGGTATTAACTATATTGGTGATGTAGTTGACGCAGAGTTAGCTGAATTAACATCCTCAAAACAAATTCTTGCTACAACAGATTACTCGCTTATTAAAGAAGTAGATGCTGTAGCTATTTGTGTACCAACACCGTTGGACAAGTATCAGCAGCCAGATACATCTTATGTTGAAAGTTCAGCTACAGAGATTGCGAAATTTATCCACCCTGGAATGCTTATCGTTCTTGAAAGTACTACTTATCCTGGAACAACTGAAGAAGTGTTAAAGCCGATTCTAGAGAAGAGCGGTCTTGTTGCAGGGAAAGACTTTCATTTAGCCTATTCACCTGAACGTGTTGACCCAGGTAACAAAGTATACAACACAAAGAACACACCGAAAGTTGTAGGGGGAATGACTGCACAATGTACATCTATTGCAGCAGCTATGTACCGTTCTGTTCTTGAAGGTGATGTACATGAAGTATCTAGCCCACGTGTGGCAGAAATGGAAAAAATCCTTGAAAACACGTTCCGTAATATCAACATTGGACTAGCAAACGAAATGGCAATCCTATGTAATAAGATGGACATCAATGTTTGGGAAGTTATTGATGCAGCTGCAACTAAGCCATATGGCTTCATGGCGTTCTACCCCGGTCCTGGACTAGGTGGACACTGTATTCCGATCGATCCTTTCTATCTAACGTGGAAAGCTCGAGAGTATGACTATCACACACGTTTAATTGAAACAGCTGGAGAGATCAACAATCAAATGCCAGATTTCGTACTTGAACGTACAATGAAAATTCTTAATGAAGACAAGAAAGCATTAAACGGAGCAAGAGTAGTATTACTTGGTGTTGCTTATAAGAAAGACATCGATGATATGCGTGAGTCTCCTGTATTGCCAATTCTTGAAAAACTTGAACTTGCTGGTGCTGACTGGATTGTAGTAGATCCACATGTAACTGAGTTTAAGCTAAATGGTGAAGTGCATAAAACGCACGAAATTTCGAAGGAACTATTACAAAGCGCTGACCTAGTTATGCTTACTACAGATCATACTAGCTTTGATTACGATATGATCGCAGAAAACAGCCCTGTAGTCTTTGATACTCGTAATGCACTTAAGGACCAAGCTCCTTCAATTAAAAAATATCATTTACTATAAAGAGTGACAAGATGAGATAACCATTCATTTGGCTATCTCTTTTCCTGATTTTAGAACGGTTTTTACTCGTCCATACTAAATGGTAAATGTTTATACACCGTGGTTTAAAATGAATGGACACCTTGTTAAAGCCGTTGTCGAAAACTGTTATGTAAGGAATACCGAAGAGTATAATTTGAAGGAGAATAAAAAGATGAAGTTTTTAACTGTATTAGGAGCGAGACCACAGTTTATTAAAGCTGCTCCCGTTTCTCGAGAATTACGAAAAAATCACGAAGAGTTAATTGTTCATACAGGTCAGCATTATGATAAAAATATGTCTGATATATTCTTCGAAGAACTACATATCCCGAAACCGGATTTTCACTTAGGGATTGGATCGGCTTCTCATGGTAAACAAACGGGTGAAATGCTCGCTAAAATAGAAGATATCATCCTACAGGAAAAACCTGATTATGTTCTGGTATATGGCGATACCAACTCAACGTTGGCAGGTGCGCTAGCTGCAGCTAAGCTTCATGTTCCCGTTGTGCACATTGAAGCAGGGCTTAGAAGTTTTAACAAAAGAATGCCAGAAGAAATTAACCGCATTATGACGGACCATGTTTCTGAGTTCCTCTTTTGTCCAACGGATACAGCTATTAAAAACCTTACAGATGAAAACATGAAACATAATGTAATCAATGTAGGAGACGTTATGTATGATGCAGTAGAATATAACCGTCAACTTGCAGAAAACAACTCTGATATTTTGAATACATTCGGATTAACATCGAAAGAGTATCACTTGATTACGGTTCACCGTGCAGAGAATACGGATGATCCTGAAAAGATTTCTTCAATCCTTGCTGCTTTTTCCGAGATAGAAGAAGTGAAAGTTTGGCCGATGCATCCTCGTACAAAGCACGTGATCGAACGCTTGAATTTAAGTTTAGATAATATTCCTAACTTAATGATTGTTGAGCCTGTAGGATATTTGGACATGCTAAAACTTGAGAGCAATGCCAAAAAGATTTTAACAGACTCAGGCGGTGTACAAAAAGAGGCATACTTTATGGAAGTTCCATGTGTCACGCTTAGAGAACAAACAGAATGGGTAGAAACGCTAGAAAGTGAAGCTAACATTCTTGTTGGAACGGATAAAGAACAAATCTTAGCCGCTGTAAATAAAGAAGTTACTCCAACCTATAAGAATCTTTTTGGTGACGCAAAGGCAGCTGAAAAAATAGCGAACTATTTTAATTAATCGCTTGTTTAAAGATGAGGTTAAATATATGAGAATCATTTTATTAAGTCAGCATTTCCCTCCTGAGGTAGGTGCTCCACAGATTCGTCTGTATGAAGTCAGTAAAGAACTTATCAAGAGAGGTCACCAAGTAGAAGTTGTGACGGCATTTCCACATCATCCTCATGGCATAATTCCTGATGAATATAAAGGGAAGTTCTATCAATTTGAGGAGTATGAAGGTATTCCTGTGCATCGTTCTTGGATCTATCCAAGTCCAAAGGGAAGTTTCTGGAGAAGGCTGATGTCCTATTTCTCTTTTACATTTAGTGCCTTTTATTCGATGATAAAAGCGAAGAAAACGGATGTAATCATCTGTACGTCTCCACCATTGTTTTTAGGTATTACGGGTTATCTTTCATCCAAATTCAAACGAGCAAAGTTTGTTTTTAATGTAGCTGATATTTGGCCAGAATCTGCTGTAGAGCTTGGAATTCTTAAGAACCAAAAGTTTATAAAGATGGCTGAAAAACTGGAGTCCTTTCTATACAAAAAAGCATGGAAGATTGCGACTGCTACAGAAGGTATTGCAGATTACATGCTGAAGAAGGGTAAAAAAGAAGAGTCTGTTTTTCTTTTACCAAACGGAGTGAATACTGAGACTTTTAAACCTAGAGCTCAGAACACAGATTGGTTGCAGAAGTTAGGATTTGAAGGGAAAAAGGTGTTTACCTTTGCAGGCCGTATTGGTTATGCACAAGGATTGGACTCTGTCATTAAGGCAGCAAAAATTGTAGAACAGACCAATCCTGAGATAAGATTTCTCTTCATAGGAGATGGTCCTGAAAAGGAAGAGCTCATTCAGTTAAAACAGTCGATACAAGCTGAGAATGTAGTCTTTCATGATTCTGTTCCGGTCACAGAAATGCCTAATATCTTTTCGATTACTGATTTCAGTATCGTTTCTTTAAGAAATATCGCGCTGTTTCAAGGAGCTAGACCATCGAAGATCTTTCCTGCACTGTCATCGGGTGTTCCTGTCCTGTACTGTGGAGTAGGGGAAAGCGCAAAGCTCATTGAAGACAGCGGTAGCGGGATTATCGCAACGCCAGAGGATGAAAAGGATATCGCGAAAAAGATTGTTCATTGCGCAAGTTTAGATGAAACGGCATACAGCCAATACTCTAAAAACGGCAGAGATTTTGTTTGCCGCGAGTTCTCATGGTCAAGAATTGTGGATGATTTACTAGAGAATGTTCAGGAATTTAAAAAAGGCAGGGAATACGAATGAAAATTTGTCATTTGACCTCTGTGCATTCCGCTATGGATACAAGAATTCTCATTAAAGAATGCCAGTCACTTCAGAAAGCTGGCCATGAAGTGGTTTATATCGTGCCTAATGCAGAAGACTCTGTCCAATTTGGCGTTCAAATTAAAGGTGTTTCTTCCACAGCATCTAATCGCTTAAAACGAATGGTTAATACAACCTCTCTTGTTTATGAGGAAGCGATACGTCAAGATGCGGATGTGTATCATTTTCACGATTCCGAGCTGATTCCTATTGGTTTAAAGCTTAAATCAAAGGGCAAGAAAGTAATCTACGATGTTCACGAAGACTTGCCAGAGCAAATCCTTTCCAAACAGTGGATTCCCGGCCCTTTAAGAAGAAGCGTTGCAATAGGAGCGAGAAGTCTTGAAAAATATGCGTCAAAACGCTTTGATGCTGTTGTAACGGCAACGCCTTATATAAATGAACGCTTCAAAACATATAATGATAATTCTTTGACGATTCATAATTATCCCTTGCTTCAAGAATTAATGAATGGAAATGTTCAAAGTGAGCAAGCAGATTCAATAAAGGATAGTGACAAAAAACGAGTTGTCTATCTTGGCGGAATTTATCTCCTGCGTGGCATTAAAGAGATGATACAATCCGTTGAAAGAGTAAATGATAAGCACAATGTAGAGTTCCGTTTAGGAGGATCATTTGCTCCTGCATCACTTGAAAATGAAGTGAAGAAGATGAGTGGTTGGAAACATGTTAATTTTCTTGGTTTCTTAAACCGACAACAAGTTAAAGATGAATTAAGTCAGGCGAATGCAGGCTTGGTCCTGCTTCATCCTGAGCCTCGTTTTGTAGTTTCTTATCCGATAAAGCTTTTTGAATACATGTCTGCAGGCTTACCCGTCATTGCTTCAAACTTTCCACTATGGGAAGACATAGTAAGGGAAAATGAATGCGGAATCTGTGTGGATCCAAATAATATAGAAGAAATTGCAAAAGCGATTGAAAGTATTTTAAACAATCCTGAAAAAGCTGTGGAAATGGGGAGAAACGGCAGAAAGGCTGTTGAGAACCGATACAATTGGGAAAAAGAGAGCGAACGCCTGATTGAATTGTATGAAAGAATTTCGTAGCTTGATTAACATACTTCAATCAGATATTCTGATTGAGGAAAAGTGTATAAACTAATTTTTTTAGAGAGAAGGCTAAACAATGAAAGTACCTATGTTAGATCTTACAGAACAATATCAAAACCTAAAAGCAGAAATCCTTCCCGCAATGGAAGACGTTATGTCTAATGCAAGATTCATTCTAGGGGACAACGTAAAAAAATTAGAAGCTGATGTAGCGAAGTACAGCAATGTAAATCACGGAATTGGTGTAGCAAACGGAAGCGACGCTATTCATATCGCATTGTCTGCCATTGGAGTTGGCCCTGGGGATGAAGTAATCGTTCCTTCTTTCACATTTTTTGCAACAGCAGGTGCTGTAGCGCGTGCTGGGGCTACACCAGTATTCGTTGACTGTGATCCGAAGACTTTTAACATCGATCCAGCTAAAATTGAAGCAGCTGTAACGGATAAAACAAAAGCTATCGTTCCTGTTCATTTATATGGACAAATGGCAGATATGGATGCCATTGTTGAGATCGCGAAGAAGCATAATCTAGGAATCGTTGAAGATGCTGCACAAGCAATCGGATCTAAATATAAAGGTAAAAGCGTGGGTGAGCTTGGAACTGCTGCAACATACAGTTTCTTCCCGACTAAAAACCTTGGTGCATACGGTGACGGCGGAATGGTCGTTACGAATGATGACGAGCTAGCTGAAAAGATGCGCGTTATTCGTGTTCATGGAAGTAAGCCAAAATATTATCACCATGTATTAGGATACAACAGCCGTTTGGACGAGCTTCAAGCTGCTATTTTGAATGTGAAATTCCCACACCTAGATGAGTGGAGCGACCTTCGCAGAGAGAAAGCAGAGAACTATACAAAACTATTGAATGAACAAGTAGGTGAAAAAGTGGTGACTCCATTCATCGCTGATTACAGCCACCATATTTTCCACCAATATACGATTCGTGTAGAACGCCGTGACGAGCTTCAAAAGTTTTTACAAGAGCAAGGGGTTTCTACAATGATTTATTATCCAAAGCCTCTTCATTTACAGCCTGTATTTGCTGAGTTGGGTTACACAGAGGGAGACTTGCCTGAAACAGAAAAAGCAGCGGCAGAGGCAATCTCTTTACCAATGTTCCCTGAATTGAAGATTGAGCAGCAACAATATGTTGTTGAGAAAATTGCTGAATTTTACAGCAAAAACTAATTATTCACCAAGTGTTCATCCTAAATTTGACAGGATGAACACTCTTTACATACTTACGGAAGAAGGTGTCTTACATGACAGTTCAAAAAGGACAAAATGTTGTTGTTGGTAATGACGTTACACTTGGTGATAACGTGATCATTGGGCACAATGTTGTAATTTATGATGGAGTTGCGATCGGAAACAACTGTATCATTCAGGATAATGCGGTAATCGGAAAGCAGCCAACACGTGCAAAGAACTCCATATTACCAGAAGTAAAGAAGCTTCCACCTACAATTATCGGTTCGGGTGTTACAATTGGAACTTCAGCTATCATCTACGCGAACGCAGAGCTTGCTGACGATGTATTTGTAGCAGATCTAGCAACAGTTCGGGAACGCGTAACGATCGGTGAGAAAACAATCGTAGGACGTGGAGTTTCCGTTGAGAATGACTGTAAAGTAGGGATTAAATGCAAGCTTGAAACAAACTGCTACATCACAGCTTATTCAGAACTAGGCGACTATGTATTCATCGCACCTTACGTAGTGACTACAAATGATAACTATATGGCTCGTTCAAAAGAGCGCTATGATAAATTTAAAGGTGTTACCATTAAAAACGGAGGACGTGTAGGAGCTAATTCTACAATTCTTCCTGGTAAGGTGATAGAAGAAGATGGTACAGTAGCGGCAGCGAGTGTTGTAACGAAAAATGTGGAAAAAGAAGACCTTGTAGTTGGTTCACCTGCACGCGTATTAAGAAAAGTACCAGAAGATCAATTGTTGAGAAACCAAGAATAAACAAAAGCACACGACCTCGTCGTGTGCTTTTGTTTATTAATAGATTTTCTTTAGTGTTGTACCTGGATAATATACGTTTAAAATTTGGTTATATTTATGGCCTTCAGCAGCCCGTTGTTTTGCACCAAATTGACTCATGCCGATTCCGTGTCCGTAACCTGCACCATTAACTGTGAATTTATCAGCATCAACTTGAACAGACTTAATGTATGGACTGTACATCACATCACTTGCGCCAATCATGTTGCGAATGTCATAAGATCTTCTTGTAACCGTTAGGGTTTGCGTTTTTAATTTGTTATTTTCCATAACATAACCTTTATCTGTCTTTTCGTAATACTCAAAAGTAATACTTCCATCGATACGTTGGTCTTGGTTAAACGCAGTTGTAAAACCTACATTTTTAATATTAATAATCTTAATATCAGAGGTTTTAGGGACATACTCATAATTTTTAGCTTTTAACATAACTTTAAATTGGTTCATGATCTTTGAATCAGCTTCAGACGCACTATTCCACCAATTATTTAGTGTGGAAGCATCTTTGTAATCAATATTAGTCGTATCAATCTGTTTTTTCTTTAGTGCATATGACCAGTTGCCTTTATACCAGCTATATTTGTTAGCATTTTTAGTATCATAAGGGTCATCTTGTAATTTTGAGTATTGCAGTCTTGCTGTACCCCATGAATTCATGTTTGTTAACGCCTTTCCACCGTTTGAAGAGTAGTAGAACGTTTGGGCAACTCCCAGTGGGTTACTCGATCTAACTTCAGAAGGATGCGTTAAAATTAATCCTCTTGTTTCAGCTACAGCTTGATTACTAGTAGCATAATGACTTGGACCCCAAGTGAATCCTTGGTAGACTTGGTTAGATTGACTATCATCAATCGCCATTGATCCTTTTCTATAGACAAAGGATCTTGCTGCTACCGCTTGAGCTTTTAATGCTTCTTTTTCCCACGAGTAATTCATTTCAGCCGGTAATACCCCTTTAAGATAATCTTCTAATGGAATATTTTGATTTAAAGGACGAATATATCCTCCCTCAATCGAAAATTTCATATCACCAAGATAAGATAAATGATTGTTAATATTAATTACAGAAGATGTATTATACTTGTCAGGTCCTAATGTAAGAGAGGATGTATTAAAATCTCTAATTTTAGAAGCACCTTTATATAGCCATAATTCATTGCCCTCTTTTTTCACAGTGTACTCTTGATCGGGGCTTAACACTGCAGGAAGGTCAGCCATAACCGTATTCGATACGGATGCTGTACCACCTAAAACCGTAAAATCTGAAATCAATTTAGAATCTATTACACTCTTAGTTGCAGCCGGAACATAAGTAGGCATAGTCAACAGCAATGGAGCATCTTGCTGCGCTGCATATACAGAGCCTGTTAATGCATCAGCAAAAGTGAGACCAGTAGCTACAAATGCACGGTTAGATGACATATTCAATTCTTTTAATATATTGGCAGCGACTTCGAAACGGTTAGCTCCGCCTATGCGGTTAGGTGCTGGAAGTTTTGAATATACTGTAGTACCAACACTCGCTGGTCCACCAACTACGATTGTTTTTGTTGTTTTATTAGATTTTAAAGCTGATTCTGTTTTTGCAGGCAGCTTGTTTGGTTGAGTCAAAAGGATTGGATACCCTTTTCTTGCTGCATATGGTGCTATGGCAAGTGCATCTGGGAAGTTCATTCCGTTAGCAACAATAGATGTTCCAGGTGTTCCTAGCTCACTTGAAATCTTTTGAGCCACTTCAAAACGGTCAGCTCCGCCAATTCTTCGCACTGAAATATTGCTATTGATGCTTTTAATATCTTTTACGACTTTATCAGAAACACTCCCTGTACCGCCGACAATAATCACTTGACTCGGCATGATGTTTTGAATATCTTTCTTTGCGTCACCTGTTAAAAAGTCTTTCTGAGTAAGTAAGATAGGACCTTTGTGTTTATAAGCTAGTGGTGCGGCAGAAAGAGCATCTGCAAAAGCATTATAATTTGCTAGGATTACAGTTTCAGCATCATTCCCCCAGCTATTAGCTGTGATTTTAGAAGCAACAACAAAACGATTGGCTCCATCTAAACGCATGGAATTGTTTGTTTCAATTCTGTATTGTCCTTTTGTACTTATGTTAAGTGCCGTTTTGTTACCTATATAATTTTGTAACTTCACCGAAACTAAAGGTTCAGCAGCAGAACTTTTTCCTACAGGTGTTAATGCGATCGATGAGACTAATAGAGTAGAAACAAAAAATCTATTAATCTTCTTATTAAACTTCAAAAAATCTCCCCCTAATATTATGTTAAAAAATACCCCATATAAATCGCAATTATTTACAAAATAAGATAGTATTTTATAATAAATTACAATTTATCTTAAATTATTACATATTTACCTTATTTTTGAATAGGTAAAATGTAATCTTTTTACACTAATATTGTTATCGGAGAAAATTTTAATAGGTTTAGAACTATTTAGTAACAGCACAACAAAAAACACCACACGCCTGAAATAGGCGTATGGTGTCTTTTTGGATTTTATTATTTACGAAAGACTTCTGGTAACAAAAGAATCATGGAACTTAGAATTAAACCAATTAAAAATCCGAAAACAGCTGTATTTTTTGTGCTTTCTTGAGGTTGGTCTAATTGGACTCCTACTACTTCAGTAACAGGTTCTAATCCATCAATAATAATGTCATATTCACTTGGAGTTTTTTCTTTTTGTGAATCTTCAGACTTAGATTCTTCAAGTTTTTCAGCTAATTCATCAGTTGTTTTTACTGATTCATTGATGTAATTGTTAACAATGAACTTAAGTGTTTCCTCTGCTTCTTCGGGGCTATCAGCTGTATAATTTATATTCATAATTTTTGCTGGTTTAATAACAAAACTAAGTTTTGATTTTACAGATTGGATATTTATATCTGGGAATTTTTTTTCTAAATCTTCTAAGAAGACGTCTTTTGTAAGATATACTTTCGCATTTTCTGCATCTGTAAAATCTATATATTTTAATTCTGAGACATCTTTACCTAATTTAGCAAGCTGAATATCTGCGTTAGCGGTATAAGAAGATGGACCTTCTTTCTGAAAAAGATAGGCTGCTCCAGCCGCTAAAAATGGTATTAGAATTAATAATATAGACAGCTTCTTAAATCTTATCCAAATTCGATTCAACGTTTCCTTCATTTGTTTTCCTCCACTTAATAGGTTGAATGGTTGATCTCTGATATGATCTCCAATAGTTTACAAAACCTATTGCAAATGCAAAGAGTAACCATAAGTAATTCAAAGTAATCTGAGAGCTTGGGCTGATACTTGCTAAGAAAAATGCGATTAATGCTGTACATAATGCTTCAGCAATCATGCGATTGTTCCCATTCGCTTCTTTAAAGATTTTATAGATATAAAAAATTAATCCGAGATAAAGAAACAAATAGCCTGTAAATATAAAAATACCATAATTGACCATTAATTCAATCCACCAATTATGAATGTTGACAATTGTATGAGTAGGATATGTTCCAAATACTTTCATGTAATACTCGGAATTCCCAGATCCAATACCCCAACCAAGTGATTCACTGATAAAAATTATTGAGTTTTTTATAAGGTTAATTCTGATATTTACAGAACTTCCTTCACTAGTGTTCGAAAGGGTAGCAATGAGATTAAAAACAGAATTATATCCGTTATATATCTTTTCAGGAACTATCATTATAGCCAATGTCGTAAAGAACAATCCGGCGACTATAATGTATCTTTTCACCTGCCTGTTTGTAAAAAAGAGGAACCAAAAAGCCAGTCCAAGTATGATAGCTATGTAATTAGCTCTTGAAGAGGTTAACGACATAATATAGAGAGCAAATAGCAGTAAACAGGCCGAACCTATTTTCACCCAAATGTTTTTAGAGCGATTTAATAGCGCCAAACCGAAAAAGAAACTGATTGAAATAAAACTCGCAAAGTCATTTTCGTTGGCAAACACTGACGTTGGGATTGACTTTTGATATGTATCAATTCCATAGAATCTTGATACTGGAAAATGAATTAGAGTTAGGTTGTTAATTAACCCAAAAACAAGCAACAAGAAGAACATGAAAATCCATACATAAAATAGATTGACGTAATGGCGTTCTTTTTTATACGTAAAAGTAACAAATAGAATGAGACTTATACCAATTATTAAAAAGATTAAATCAATGATTCCTGCTTTAAGTGATTTGGCCCATAGTAATGATGTAAAAGCGTAAAAAATCCAGATAATATGGAACCATACTATTGTTTTAACATTAATCCTTGACCAAGGGGTTAATCCATCCTTCTGAAAGTACTTAATAAAAAAGAGGGGAAGGACAATTAAAAATAACAACCGGTACGGAAAAATACTAAAAGGTCCTACGTTTACGCTAGCTACAGCAGGTCCAAAAAAAGAACTGATAATCAATAAATAAAGAAGATTTTCTAAAATGGTGTTGCTGTATATGAATGGCTTGAAAACAACAAATATTAACATACATATCAACAAAAATGTAGTCATTAGGAGGACTTTAATTGAGTCTAGTGCAAATAGATCATTCGTGAGCAGCCAACCTAAAAATAAAGAGCAGAGTACTGCTGCGAAAACTTGATATAGAATACTTTTTTGTGCCTTTGAATATAACATGAACGCCGTGTAGACTCCTTTCTTTTTCTCCTATCACAATTATTGAGTATAACATAGATTAAGTCGAAAAATATCTGCTCGCTAAGCTTTTTCATCAGTTTTATATTATTGTAACTTTTCTTCAAATCTTTAGGTTTAAATACAGTTAATGGGTTTCGGTTAGGTGGGAAAACGGGAATAAATCCTTGAAAACTGCAACGGACAATTAACAAATGATTTTGTCGAAAATTAGTATGTAAAGAGAATGTGAAATTTTTTAGATATTGGTTGTGTAAATGATTGAATAACTATATACTTTCATCTTAGATACACAATAAAGAAATATATTAAAAAACGTGATTTGTTATAAAGAGGGGATATAATGGAAACATTGCTGTTAACATGTCTTATATCGTTCCTAACCGTACTGTTCGTAACACCACTTGTTATTAAGTTTGCGATATTTATCGGCGTAACGGATAAGCCAGATAAAAGAAAAGTTCATCAAAAAATTATGCCAAGGCTAGGCGGACTTGCCATAGTAATCGGAGTAGTTGCCGGTTATTATACAGCAGGTCTTCAATATAGTTCAGTTACAAGTATTACTTTAGGCGGAATTATCATCGTGGTAGTGGGTCTGTTAGATGACAAATTCACCATATCACCAAAAATGAAACTAGCGGGTCAGCTCATTGCTGCTTTAGTTATTGTAAGATCGGGTTTGACAATTGATTTTATCAGCATCCCGTTTCTCGGGAAATTCGAACTTGAATTTTGGGCTTATCCTGTAACAATATTTTGGATTCTAGCGATTACTAATGCTATAAATTTAATTGATGGTTTGGATGGACTTGCGGGTGGAATATCTGCAATTGTCATTTCAACTATTGCCATTATGGCAGGATTAAATGGAAATGTTCTTATTCTGACATTGTCACTCATAGTATTAAGTTCCACCGTTGCATTCTTATTTTACAACTTCCATCCAGCTAAGATCTTTATGGGGGATACAGGTGCTCTTTTCTTGGGTTATTGCATCTCTGTACTATCCTTACTTGGTCTATATAAAAGTGTTACCTTGTTCAGCTTTGTTGTTCCTATTATCATTTTAGGAGTTCCGGTGTTTGATACAACTTTTGCTATCATAAGAAGGCTTGCTAATAAGCAACCTATTTCAGCACCAGATAAAGGTCACTTACACCATCGATTGTTGCAACTCGGTTTATCACATCGAAACACTGTACTATTGATTTACGCTCTAAGTATTCTGTTTAGTGTGGCAGCTGCCATTTTTTCTTCCACAACAGTTTGGGGCGCAATCGCAATTATTGCTGGTTTATTAGTACTCTTGGAGGTAATCGCTGAACTTATAGGGCTTGTCCATCATAAATATCGCCCACTTTTGTTTATTTGGAAGAAAATATTTAGTCCAAGTTCGAGTCAACAAGTTAAAATCGAAAAGTAATATTATTTAAAACTTGCTAATTTTATAGCAAGTTTTTTTATTATTATGTCCAATAAACAATTGGAGCAATCCTTCATCCTCTAAAAATAACGGTAAAAACTTACATAAGTAAATCCTTTCTTTTTAAGGAAATCTAATGAAAGAGACAAATTTACTTTTATGAGGGATAACTAATGATTAACCATGCCATAGTATCAGGACTAATATGCTTCCTTACGGTTATTGCAATCACACCTCTTGTCATGAAATTGGCCATAAAAATTAATGCTGTAGATCAGCCTAATCAAAGAAAAGTACATACAAAAATAATGCCAAGACTAGGCGGACTTAGTATTATTTTTGGAGTTGCCGCAGGATATTTTTATTCTGGATTATTTCAACAACAAGTCTTAGGTATCTCTTTAGGGGCTCTTGTTATCATACTTCTTGGATTATTTGATGATATTTATCAGTTGTCTGCCAAAACAAAATTTTTGGCACAAATACTTTCCGGACTCATAGTTGTTATGAGTGGTTTAGTCATTGATGTAATCAATATTCCTTTTGTTGGAATATTCGATATTGGTTACTTTTCATACCCTTTAACTATTTTTTGGATTATCGCTATTACAAATGCGATTAACCTAATCGACGGTTTAGACGGGTTGGCAGCAGGAACTTCAGCAATCATTGTGGGGACCATAGGAGTTTTGGCATTTTTAAGTGGTAAAGAAATGATTTTCACCTTTTCAATTATTATTTTCAGCAGCGTGATCGGCTTTTTATTTTATAATTTTCATCCCGCTAAAATTTTTATGGGAGACATTGGTGCACTTTTTCTAGGCTATTGTGTTGCGATTCTATCGCTTTTAGGTCTTTATAAAAGTGTCACGTTATTTAGTTTTATTGTGCCAATCCTGTTGTTAGGGGTTCCTATTTTTGATACTATCTTTGCTATCATTCGTAGGATTGCAAATAAACAATCCATAGTAAAACCAGATAAAGGTCACCTTCACCATCGTTTATTAAAAAAGGGTCTATCACATAGAAATACGGTGTTATTTATTTATGGAATGGGATTGATTTTTAGTTCCATAGCCATTATCTTACCAATGACAACACTAAGAGGTACAATTGTCATCATTGTTATTCTGGTAATAGCTCTTCAATTTTTAGCGGAGAAGATTGGTCTTGTCAATGAACGTTTTACACCTTTCTTAAATGTACTCAATAAAGTTAACCCCAAAAAATAAAGGGCAATTTTCTTTTATATATTGTTGCCCTCCGAAAGTAGTTGATTTTCTCTCCAGGTTGTTCACTTTCCACGTGGCAGGCACTCACCTTGCTCTTCAGTCAACTTGCATATTGCATAGGGAGATGAAAAGAAAACATCCAAATGAAGCAATCTTTTAGAAAAGAGCCGAATAAAAAGACTCCAGCCGGATTAACTGGAGTCTTTTTTAGTGATTAATTTTATTGTTGAAAATCGTTATCTGCTTGTGGTAATTCACCCTCGATTTCAAGGATCTTGGCTAATTTTTCTCTTATATCTTGAACAGATTCATCTTTAGGAATCTCATACATAACACCGTCTATGGTTTCCGGATAGGTCTCCAATTGGACAGTTTCAAACTCTTTATTCTTTATTGTTCTATAAAAATTTCTCATTGCAAACATCTCAGTGGTGGAAATGTTAGTTTTTACATTATTCCCAAGTTGATCAATAACATTATCTGCTTTAGAGAAAGATTGTACAGAGATTGCTTTATCCATGATAGCTCGAATAGCTTCGCTCTCACGTTCGTTTCTTCCAATATCACCACGCGGATCTTGTTTTCGCATCCTTACAAAAGCCAATGCTTCTTCTCCATCGAGTTTCATTGGACCTTCTTTGAATGTAATCATCCGCTTAAAGGAGGCTTGCTTAAAATCAAAAGGTACATTTACCGTAATTCCACCAAGTTCGTCAACTACATCCTCAAATCCATTAAAATTTGTAGAAACAAAATAATCAATAGGTACACCTAGAAGTTCTTCTGTAGCTTCCATAACAGCTTTTTCTCGCATGCCTTTTTTACCATAAGCATAGGAATGATTAATTTTATCTTTTTCTTCTATAGCAGGTATATAAGTTCTCGTGTCACGAGGGATATTAATCATTGTCGTTTCTTTCGTTTCTGGATTTATTGTTATAAGCTTTATTACATCTGCTCGACCAACATCATTTGCTTGATAGTTCTCAATTCCAACTAATAAGATGGTTACTGGATCTTTACCGAGCTTAACTTCGTCCATCCTTAAGTCAGATTTATCTTTGTCAAGGTCTACAAAGCTTTTATCAGCGTTAGCTTTAATTTTATAGGCTAAATAGCCACCATAACCAGCAGCACTAATTACGAATAGAAGGGATGCGACAAGTACGAAACGCATAAGTCGACGAAAAGGACTTTTTTTTCGTTTCCTTCTTCGAGCCCTTGTGTTTTTCATTTGATTCATAAAAATTAAACTCCCTTAGTCCAATAGTATTGGAAGTGAAAATTGATTGTTGACTCTTTTTCATAATAGCCCATAAGAAAAAAATAGACAATTGTCAAAAAAGCGACAATATAGGATTCGGGAACACATAAAATTTGATGGGTATACTTTAGGATTTCACATCTTTCTCCAAATACTCCTCTTCACCAAAAACAATCTCACTTTGAGCATTCGAAAGGTCGATGATCCAATCTTTAAATGTTTCTTTTTCTTTTATCGGTACATACATCTGAATCTCCACTTTTTCCATGTAGTTCATCTCTTTGATGGGGTAGACAGAGTTGCGCAGTTCGTTCTCCATTTTTCCGAGAAGCGTATAATCCACGGTGATGTGAACGATCTGTTGAAGTTCACGTTCTACAACGCCAATGTGGTTGAGGCCTTCTGAAACTGACTTGCCGTACGCACGAATGAGCCCTCCAGCACCTAGTTTGATTCCGCCGAAGTATCGTGTGACAACAGCAACTGTGTCTTTCAATTTTCGTTTTTTGAGTACTTCTAACATCGGAACACCAGCAGTACCGCTCGGTTCGCCGTCATCATTCGCTTTTTGAATATTGTCTGTTTCTCCAATTAAGTATGCAGAACAGTTATGTGTGGCGCTGTTATGTTCTTTTTTTATTTTTTGTATAAAAGCTTGAGCTTCTTCTTCTGTAATAGCTCGTGCGATATGAGCGATAAAACGAGATTTTTCAATAACAATCTCGTGCTGTCCTTCGTTTTTTACGGCAAGATAATTAGCAAGCATATAGGGGATAACTCCTTTAAGTAGTGAATATTATGAATTTCATGTCAAATTTGTCGAATAATCTTCATGTTTCATGTGTATCGTGTTATCCTTCATTATAAGGTGATTATAAAAAGCATTCAAATTCTTAAAAAATTTTAGCAAGAAAAGTCATAAAATTCCACATCCTGGCGAATGTAGTATATTAGAAGGATTAATGTCTTCGCGGTATGATTCGTCTGATTGGGTACTAAGTCCTATATATAAATTAGGCAAGATGGTTCTAGAACTTCCGGGTACACTTCTTTATCGTTTTAATTGGGGGAAATTTACATGACTGCAGCTAAGTTAACGATAGATCCACATTTGTTGGACGGAATACTAAATCAGACCATCGATACGGTTACGGCAAGTCAATCACAAATCTTTGAGATCAGTGAACATTCTCGCCAAGAGTTTCAGCAGCTGCGCCGTGAGCTTGAGTTAGTGAAGCAGCAGGTCATTGAGGTCATACATAAATCTGACCGGACCGAGGAATATGCAAAGCTAGCACGAACTCGACTGGCAGAGGTGAGCAAGCATTTTCAAAAGTATAGCGAATCTGATATTCGAGATGCGTACGAGAATGCCAATAAGTATCAGATTGAACTTTCCATCATCCGGCAAACAGAGAAGCAGCTTCGGGAGAAAAGAGATGAGCTCGAGCGGAGAATCGGCGCATTGAACGATACGGTTCAAAAAGCGGAGTCTCTGGCAGGTCAGATTTCTGTTGTTTTAAATTATCTTAACGGTGATTTAAGAAAGATTAACGAACTCGTTCAAAACGCTCAACAAAAACAAGAGTTTGGACTTCAAATTATTGAAGCTCAAGAAGAAGAGCGTAAACGCGTCTCACGTGAAATCCATGACGGGCCAGCTCAATTGATGGCGAATGTGCTCATTCGCTCGGAACTGTTAGAGAAAATCTTTGTAGAAAAAGGAACTGAGGCAGCCCGTGTTGAAATAAAAGATTTACGGGTTATGGTCCGAAATTCCTTGAAAGAGGTACGTAGAATTATTTACGATCTGCGCCCGATGGCTCTAGATGATCTGGGTATCGTTCCGACATTAGACAAATATTTGCGAAATGTGAAAGAAAGTACAGGTATAGAGGTTGAGCTTCATGCGCTTGGTCAGACCCGACGGTTTCCGAACAAGATGGAGATCGCGATTTTCCGTTTGATCCAAGAGTCGGTAAGCAATGCCGTTAAGCATTCTGAAGCAAATCTGATTGAGGTTAAACTTGAGTTTACTCAAAAGTTTATTTCATTATATATCCGAGATGATGGCAAAGGGTTCGATATGGCACAGCCTACAAAATCAAATTCCTTTGGTATGATGGGGATGAGAGAGCGGGTAGAACTGCTCGAAGGAACTTTAAAAGTGAAATCCCGCATAAACTTCGGTACAAGTGTTTACATTCAAATTCCCATTCAAGACTAGGAGGGTTCACACATGAATAATGTTAATGTGTACGAAAATAACGCCTCAGCACCTGAGAAAACAAGAATAGCGATCATCGATGACCACCGTTTGTTCCGTGAAGGAGTAAAACGTATTCTAGATATGGAAGATCAATTCTCTGTTGTTGCTGAAGGTGATGATGGCTCTGAAGCGGAAAATATCGTCCGCGATCATAATCCAGATGTGGTGTTGATGGATATCAATATGCCAAACATCAACGGTGTTGAAGCAACTCGCCGTTTGGTTGAGAAGTCGCCTGATACGAAGGTAATTATCCTTTCAATCCACGATGATGAGACGTATGTGTCGCATGCGGTTCAAACGGGTGCATCTGGTTACCTCCTAAAAGAGATGGATGCTGATTCTTTGATTGAAGCGGTTCGTGTCGTTGCTGATGGTGGAGCGTATCTTCATCCGAAGATTACGTATAATCTTTTGAACGAATTCCGCCGATTATCCACTACGAATAAAACACAGCAAAACAAAGCTGGTTTTGTGGAAGTGGAGTATCGTAAGCCACTTCATATCTTAACGCGTCGTGAGTGTGAGGTTCTTCAGTTGTTGGCGGATGGACGCAGCAACCGTACGATTGGGGAAGAGCTTTATATTAGTGAGAAGACGGTTAAGAACCATGTGAGTAATATTCTTCAGAAGATGAATGTGAATGATCGTACGCAGGCTGTTGTTGAGGCGATCAAAAATGGTTGGGTTAAGGTACGTTGATTTATTTAGGAGAAAAGACCTTCGATAAGTGAAGGTCTTTTTTTGTTTTGTTTTTTGGAGCGAGTGGGGTGGTGCGGGGATGTATGTGTGAATCATTGTGGGTGATTTTTAAGGTTGCTCTGGGTGGTGTAAGTTGTTAATTTCCGTTGCAGATACTCGCTTTCCGCGGGGCAGGCGGTGAGCCACTTGCCGCTTTGCACCATTAAGTGTCTCACCTGACCGCTTGTCCCGCAGGAGTCTCGCATCTTCCACTTCAATTAACTTTCGGAGAGGAGTAAAAAAACAAATCCTTCTCTCGTTTGATTACAAGGTGTAAGAGAAAAAACAATCAACTCAAGGTCATTTCGAGGATCTTTTCTTCTGATGGAACGGTTATTGGGAATTCTAGTGAGACTTTTGTTCCGTAGCCTTCTTTTGATTCGATCCTCATCTTTCCTCCGTGGTTCTGGACGATTTGGTAGCAGATTAAGAGGCCGAGTCCAGGATTGCCTTCTTTTGTTGTATAGAACGGCTGTCCGAGCTTTGGTAGGAGATGCTCGGGGATGCCAGGTCCATCATCTTGAATGGCGATGGTGATGTTTTCTTTGGTTTGTTTTAGTTGAAGCGAGATGTTTCCCCAAGAAGGTGTCGCTTCTAACGCATTTTTAACGATATTCAGTATGAGTTGAGCCATTAGATTTTCTTCGCATTTTAAAAGAACGGGTTGTTTTGGCAGATCGAGGTTTAATGAGATGGTTTCAAAGTCTGTTTCTTCTTCTATAAAAGTGAGTGAGCGTTTGATGACTTCGTTTAAGTTATGATTACTTTTTAAGATCATATGTGGGCGAGCTAGTATCATAAGCTGACTGATGATAAAGTTTATTCGATCTGTTTCTCGTAACATGATGCCTAAGAAATGATGCGTTTCTTCTGTTGTATTTTGAGACTGAAATAATTGTGCGAACCCTTTTATTGAAGTTAGAGGGTTACGGATCTCATGAGCAAGACCCGCCGCAAGTTCTCCGACATAAGCGAGTGTGTTTGCTCTTTGTTTGAAATTATGTGCCTCATTGATTGCAGTCATATCTTTTGCGATTCCAATCACAGCGGTCATATCACTTCTTATTGAATATGGGATGCTCGTAATATCGAGCTCTATTTCGTGCCCTTGTTTATGAATAATCGTAAGGGGGTGTTTGATTGTTTCGCCTTCAATCACACGAGTTAAGTAATTCAGTGAATTCGTGATTTCATTTTCTTTTAAAAGGTTGGTATACGGCATAGCGTGCAGTTCTTCTAGTGAATAGCCAGTTATATGAACGAGGGAAGAATTCACTTTTATAAAATTTAAATCGGGACCTATTACAAAAACACCTTCAGGATTCAATTCAAAAAGTGAGTTGTAGCGGTGTTCGGATTCAAGCAGTTGAAATTGATGCTCAACGAGTCTTTTTTGGTTTCGCTGTTCTAAAATGTATAGAATCAATACGACGGTTGTCGCACCAAATACAAGTAAAGTAGCTGTCATGTTGATATTGTTGATTGGAAAACTGCTATGCCAATCGAAAGTAGGCGTTCCAGCCATTAATCCCATCTCACCGATATAGTGCATAAGACAAACGCCTAGTGTGAATGAAAGACTAGACAATACAACTCTTGCTGAAAAAATTCTTAAAGTGAGAAGATAAAAACCAAGTAAGGAAAAACCATAAGCGGAAGAAATGGAAAGAATGATATATAAGAGATTAGGTTCCATTGGCATATGCAAGTGCATGGACAACAACCCAATCACATGAACAGACACTAAGCCGATGCTAAATAAACTAACGGGTACAAAGAGTTTATTCTGCGGTCTTTGAGAGGTAAAATATAAGAACGATACATATGAGAAGAAAATACCTGCAGCAAGTGCTGCGGTAACGATGAAAAAATTGTAGTTTACACGAATGGGACTTTGGATGGATAACATACCCATGTAGTGAGTTGCCCAAATTGCAATGCCCATTGTAACAGAACCTATTAGTAAGAATTGTTGCTGCGATTTTTGCTCTTCTGTACGCCGATTGACCCAATCGAGTGAGATTAAGGCAAAAAGAAAGCAAACGAATAGGGAAAGTATCACGATATATAGATTATGATCCAATGGTCCTAGCCCTCCTTTAAAACATGTCTCACATTCTAATTTCTTCCATTATCCGACAAATTCCTTCTTCATTCGAAAAAAACTTTTTTAAAGATTAATAATTCGTGTGCTTAATAATGAACACCAGTGTTAAAAACGGTTTGGAGGTGATTTTGCTTGGTGAAAAAGTACGTATTAACGGTTGATATAGGTGGCACTTCAATAGAGTGTGGACTATTTGATTGGAGCGGAAATCTTCTTTCGACAAGTTTGTTACATACAATGGAAGTGCTGCAAGGTGATGTAGTTGAACAGCTTGCAGAAGAGTTAAGAAGAAAAATGGATGAGAACGGAATATTGATTGAAAAAGTCTTCGGTTTAGGAGTCGGTGTGCCAGGAATCGTTGACGTGAAAAGTGGAGTTGTGCTTAAAGCTCCGAGCTTAAAGTGGGATAACTATCCATTAAGAAAGAAACTTCAAGAGTTGTTACAGGTGCCCGTTTATATAGGAAATGACGTCAACACCGGCTTGTTGGGTGAAGTTGAAGCTGGCAGTCTGCAACACGTTCAGCATGCTATTTATATGATGATCGGGACGAGTATTGGTGTTGGTCTCCTTTTAAATGGTGAAGTATATGAAGGGCATCAGTTTTCTGTTGGAGAAGCAGGTTACATGATAACGGATAAATCTGTTCTACGTGAGGGGTTCCAGCCCGCTCGTTCAGGGTATGGCTTTCTTAGTTCAAAAGCTGGAGGATTCGGAATGGCTCATGAATATGAGAAGAAAACAGGGAAGCCTGTTTCAGCCAAGGAGTTATTTTATTTAGTGAACGAAGGGTATGGAGCTGCGATTAACATAGTTGATGAAGCTGTTGATCATATAACTTCTGCATTAATTAACATGACGACCATCCTAAATCCTGAAGTGATTCTTCTTGGAGGTGGTGTAGGAAGAGAGCTATCTCCATACTTTGAAAAAATAGAAGGAAATCTTGAAAAATATGTCCCTCACAAACCGAAATTAAGAATTTCCTCTATGCAAAATCGTTCCGTATTGTACGGTGCTTTCTCGTTATGCCGAAAACAGGTGAAAAGCACATAAAGGATAGTTGAAGAAAAAAGAGAATACTTAGTGTAAGTAAATTTGAATATAGTGAATTACTTTTTCTGATGGTGTACACTGTTAGAGGAGAAAAAAACAAGATTTTTGGCATAAGAGAGGACTAAAATTATGAGCAAGGTAGCCGTCATTACAGACAGTACTTCCTACATACCCGAACATATTCGTAACGAAAAAAATATTGTAATGATTCCGCTCAACGTGGTTTTTGACAAAGAAACATACAAAGAAGAAGCTGAAATAAAAGCAGACGATTTTTATGACATGGTTAGTAAAGAAGAAGCCCTTCCAAAAACGTCACAGCCCGCAATCGGCGAGCTTGTGGAACTATTAGAAGAGCTATCTCAAAACTATGATGAAGCAGTAATGATCACACTATCAAGCGGGATAAGCGGAACCTATCAAAGTGCAGTTGCAGCCGGCGAGATGGTTGAAGGAATCAAGCTTCATGTATTTGATTCTGAGATCAGCTGTTCACCTCAAGCCTTTTACGTGTTGAAAGCTACTGAACTCGCAAGTGAAGGTTCGAACGGTTATGACATTATGAATCATCTGTTACAGATGAAGAACAACGGGGTACCAGCATACTTCATGGTTGATGATTTAAATCACCTTCACCGCGGAGGTCGTTTGAACACCGCACAGCTTTTCGTAGGAAATCTACTTCAGATCAAACCGATTCTTCACTTTGAAGATAAAAAGATCGTTCCGTTTGAAAAAGTACGTACGAAGAAAAAGGCATTAAAACGTATTTTCGATATCATGGATGAAAATGTAAAGCCGAATGATAAAGTGAAGATTAGTGTAATTCATGCTAAGCGTGAAGATGAAGCGGTTGAGATCGCTGACGAGCTGCGTGAAAAGTTTACTAACGCAGACGTCTGGGTTAGCTACTTCGGACCTGTAATCGGCACGCACTTAGGTGAAGGCTCACTCGGCATTACGTGGATAAAAGAATAATCATTGGAGAGATGAAAATGAAATCTCTAGCACAAGGGGAGACAACACGATGAGGTTTGTCTCCCTTTTTTTAAACAACCGTTTAACAATTGCCCCTGAAACCCTAGTGAACGATTCCTCTTTGAAAGCTGTCCCATTTTTTGAACTTCCAATGGTAGAGCAACCTCCCTTAAACCAAACTTTTCGGTATGATGAGAAACTTCAACAAATCCTCTATGGTAAGCAACTTCTATTTGATGAATTATCATTTACAGTAGATCAAATTCAACTGCATTATGAAAATGGTTATGTGAAATATTCTATTGGTATTAGTAAAACTTCTAACGGTTATGTATGTAGTCGATGCGGAAATGAAAAGAGTCGTTTGTTTGCGGTGTTTTCATGTTTTCGCTGTAAGAGTGATAGCTGTGCTTACTGTCGGAACTGCATCATGATGGGGAGAGTTAGTGAGTGTACTCCTATGATTTCTTGGTGTGGACCTAAAGTGAGGTGGCCACTTGAAAACAACCTGCTTTGGAATGGTGAGTTGTCGAGTGGACAGCAATTAGCATCTCAAAAATTTGTGGAGGGAATCGGAAGTGAAGGTGAACTTTTAATTTGGGCAGTGTGTGGAGCGGGAAAGACTGAAGTTCTTTTTAAAGGCATTGAAAAAGCACTGAACTTAGGGCTCCGTGTTTGTATAGCAACACCACGAACGGATGTTGTACTAGAATTAGCTCCTCGTTTAAAAGCGGTTTTTCCAAACTCGATGGTTGCCAGTTATTATGGTGGATCAGAAGAACGTGAAACTAAAGCACAACTCGTTATCTCAACTACACACCAGATGTACCGATTTAAACAAGCGTTTAACATCATGATCGTCGATGAAGTTGATGCCTTTCCCTATTCCTACGATCAAACCCTTCAGCATTCGGTATCTCTTGCCGTTACACCAAAACACTTTCTTCTCTATTTATCTGCAACTCCTTCTAAAACAATGAAAAAAGCAGCAATGAACGAGAGATTACCATGTGTGAAAATCCCTAAGCGGTTTCATGGATTTCCACTACCTGTTCCTAAAATGGTTTGGGGTGGTGAGTGGAAGAAGAGGTTGGAAAGAGGAAAACTACCTGCTACCTTTCTTAAGTGGTTGAAAGCTCAAGCTGAGAGTGGACGACGAGCGATGATATTTGTATCTTCAGTATCGGTTTTAGAAAAGCTGATAGAACTTATAAGGAAGGAAGTTGATGTACCTGTTGACAGTGTTCATTCAGAAGATCCACTTCGTAAAGAAAAGGTGATTCAGTTTAGGAACGAAGATATTCAATTACTATTGACTACAACCATCTTAGAACGAGGAGTTACTGTTCCGTTTTTAGATGTTGCAGTGTTTGGTGCTGATCATGACGTGTTCACAGAAAGTGCGCTCGTTCAAATAGCAGGACGATCAGGTAGAAGTAAGGATGATCATGACGGTAAGGTACTTCTTTTTCATTACGGTAAATCACTCAGCATGATACAAGCGATCAATCATATAAAGAACATGAACAAGGAGGCTGGACTTTGAGTTATTGCCTGTACTGTCATGAACCATATTCTGAAGCTTGGTCATGGGAAGCGCTAATTGGCTTAAAGCAATCACCACTATTGTGTCAAGATTGTGAAGGGAAATTAGTGCGGATAAAAGGTGAGATTTGTAGAATATGCGGTCGTGACTTTTCAGTATTTCCCGAGCAATATCGACAGGATGATTGTTGCTTTGACTGCATTCGGTGGGAAGAAAATGACACATGGACCGGCATTCTACAGCAGAATCGGTCACTTTATGTCTATAACGACTATATGAAAGAAATGATAGCCAAGCTGAAATATCGAGGGGATGCTGAAGTTGTAAAAGCCTTTTACCCAGTCGTGAGTTCGGAGTTTAAAAGGATTTCCCGTGATGCACTTCTTGTTCCCATTTCATTAAGTGAGGAGCGACATTATGAAAGAGGGTTTAATCAAGCTGAACTTTTGGCAGGAGGATTGAAGAAGCAAGTAGAAAGTCTACTTAAAAGAAAAACACATGAAGAAAAACAAAGTAAGAAAACACGTGTAGAACGGTTATCTCAAAAAGAGAATCCATTTGAAGTGGTAGATTCTCTAAAAGTGAAAGGTCAGGAAGTCATCCTAGTCGATGATGTGTACACAACAGGAAGTACTTTGCGTTATGCGGCAAAAGTCCTGATTGAAGCAGGAGCAAAAGAAGTTTCATCAATTACCCTAGCACGATAAATAAAACGATTGACCTGTTAAAACTCCTTCACTCAAATCCGATATATACAGAAGATAGAAGTGTTAAGGAGCGGGAAGCGATATGGACAATTTGATGAACTGTCCGCAGTGCGGCAAACTTTTTGTGAAGTACATTCGTGAACAGTGTGATATGTGCTTTCGAGAAGAAGAACAGGAATATGATCATGTATACCGATATCTAAGAAAAAGCGAGAATCGGAAAGCTACGATCGTCGAAGTAAGTGAAGCTACAAAGGTCTCTGAAAGTAAGATCATCTATTTCATACACCAAGGAAGAATTCGTGTAAAAGGATACCCGAATTTCACATATCCCTGTGATGGCTGCCAAGCGCCAATCAACGATGGCCGTCTATGCGAAGAGTGTAAAGCTCGTATCAAATCCGAGCTCTCAATTGAGGACTTAATCAGAAGAAAACAAGAAGAAGCATTACCTTCTTACCATACTGATGACAATTAACCTAATTTCTTTTCATCACTTAAAAATTTTTATGATTTAGCCGATACATTAAATAAGATTTAAAGTCTCTAGATGAGGTGACTAATAATGCGAATCAATCATTTTAACTCTATTCAAAATAACCCATACACAAAACAGGTGCCCCATATGAAGGATAATCATGTTAAGGCTGCATACAAAAAAGATGAGATTCAAATTTCTGATGAAGCAAAGAAACTTTTATCTTCCTCAAAATTTGAACAAGACCGGATGAATAAAGTAAATGAGATCAAACAACAAGTGGATAGCGGAACATATCAAGTAAATGTTTCTAAAACAGCAGCTTCCATTATTCATTATTACAAGCAGGTATAAGGAGGATCTCATGGAAACGGCACAGATGACATCACTTCTTGAACGTTTGCTTCAATCACACACAGATCTTCTAACTCTCGGAGAACGCAAAACAGAAGTGCTTAAATCAGGAGATATGAAGTTACTAGATATTTTGTTAAAAGAAGAAGATCTTCAAGTGAAAAGACTACAACAGATCGAGAAGGAAAGACTTGTTAAGTTTGCGAATGTCACGTTAGGTGATGTTTTAGAACAAGTAGAAGAACCCCAAAAAGAACGATTGTTGAATTTACAAAACAGACTCATTGATATTTATGATGCTTTAAAAGACAGAAATCAACTTAATCAGGGATTGCTTGAGCAGTCACTTCAATATGTGAATATGTCACTTAGTATGATGCAGCCCCAAAGTGAACCTGTGACGTATAACCAAACGAAGAAAAATCCTTATCATAATAACGCAGCATCTCTTTTTGATTCAAAAGCTTAAACCTACGGAGGAATTACAATGCGCTCAACCTTTCATGGATTAGAAACAGCCCGTCGAGGAATGTTTACACAGCAAACAGCTCTTCAAACGACAGGTCACAATATAGCAAATGCTAATACTCCTGGGTATAGCCGTCAAAGAGTAAACTTTGTTCAGACTGAAGCATATCCGGCAGCGAGCATGAACCGCCCTCAGATTCCAGGCCAGATGGGAACGGGTGTAGCTGCGGGATCGGTACAGCGTGTTCGCGAAGGATTTCTCGATACTCAATTTCGAGGAGAGAACAACAAGCTGGGTTATTGGGATGCGAGAAGTGAAGCCCTAGAGAAGATGGAAGACATTATGAATGAACCATCTGATAATGGATTAGCCAAAACGCTGGATCGTTTTTGGCAGTCACTACAAGATCTATCCGTCAATCCTGAAGATTCAGGTGCACGTTCGGTTGTGCGTCAGCGTGGTTTGGCAGTAGCAGAAACGTTTAATTATCTATCAAATTCACTAACTTCTATACAAGGTGACTTAAAGTCGCAAGCTAATATTACGACAAAAGAAATTAACGCACTTCTTGACGATATCCAAAGCATTAATAAACAAATCAGTGAAGTTGAGCCGCACGGCTATCTTCCTAATACACTCTATGATGAGAGAGATAGTTTAGTAGATCGTTTATCTACTCTACTAAATGTAGAAGTGACTACAAAGCCAAGCGGTGGCAAACCAGATCCACTAGCTGCTGGACTTTATGATATCAAGATGAAAGATAAAGATGGTAATGAGTTTACATTAATAGATTCTGCAAATGGAAAGGTTAACCACCTTGAAATTAAATATGATGATTCAGCGGGTGGTAATGGATTAGCAGACAGCGTTGAAGTGGACGGTAATCCGATTGAAGTTAGCAAGTTTGCGGGCGGAAAATTACAAGGTCTGATTGAATCATTTGGTTATAATGACGGTGCTACTGTAAAAGGCATCTATCCAGAGATGCTTACAAACCTGGATCAAATGGCTTATCAGTTTGCGGCAGAATTTAATGAAGTTCATTCTGCAGGATGGAGTTTGTCGGAGATTGAAGCAAATGCTCACACCGGCTATAACTTCTTCGATCTTGGAGGAGTGACTGACTCAGTAAATCCTAAGGGTGCAGCAAAATTACTCAAACTTCATGATGACATGAAGGAGTTGGATAACATTGCAGCTGCAACTAACCAATTTGCTGGGGACGGTAGCAATGCATTACGATTAGGTGATGTTAAGAATGCGCCACTAGATTTTCCAGGCAGTAAGTCATCTTTACAAAGCTTTTATGAAGGAGCAATTGGTAAGATGGCAGTTGATGCACAGCAAGCGGTTCGACTCACAAACAACTCTGCTGTATTAACGGATTCCGTTCAACAACGACGTTTGTCTGTAAGTGGTGTTTCTTTAGATGAAGAAATGACGAATATGATTCAGTTTCAACATGCTTACAACGCATCTGCTCGAAACATTACAGTAATCGACGAGATGCTTGATAAAATCATTAACGGCTTGGGTGTCGGCGGAAGGTAGGTGCAACTAAATGCGCGTAACGCAATCGATGTTATCGAATAACATGCTGCGCCATATCAGTAAAAGCTATGAAAGTATGGCCAAAACACAAGAACAGTTAACAACAGGTAAAAAGATTAGCCGTCCATCGGATGATCCAGTCGTTGCGATGAAAGGAATGACATACCGAACAAATTTAACAGAGGTTGAACAATACAAGCGTAACTTATCAGAAGCGTACAACTGGATGGAGAACTCAGATGCTGCTCTTGATAAAGCAACAAGTGTGATGCAGCGTATTCGTGAGCTAACCGTTCAAGCAAGTAACGGAACGTATGAAGAGTCACAAAAAGGTATGATTGGAAAAGAAATCGAACAGCTAAAAGAACATCTCGTTTCTATCGCCAATACACAGGTTGCTGGAAAGTACATTTTTAATGGGAATGATACAACGAATAAACCAGTTGATTTGAGCAAAACACCTTTCGTTTCCATAAATGAGAATGAGGTTAAACTGGAACTGTCTCAAGGTATTGAAGTAGCAGTTAACATCAATCCTAAGAATGTATTTACTCATACATCTAGCACACCTGAAAGTGGTTTGTTTGGGGATATTAATGAACTGAAAAAAGCCCTTGAAGGTACTTCAGGACAAGAAATTAGTGGATTTCTAGATAAGTTAGATTCTCACATCAATAATTTAGTTTCTGAACGAGCTGAGTTAGGGGCAAGATACAATCGTGTAGAACTAATCGATGCACGAGTTGGCGAGCAAGAAGTTATCGCTAACCGTATACTTTCTGATAATGAAGATGCGGATATCGAGCGCGTGATTACAGATTTAAAGATGCAAGAAAGTTTGCACCGTGCAGCATTGGGAGTAGGATCTCGCATCATGCAACCAACACTTATGGACTTTTTACGATAAATCTAAGAGAGCTATCCTTGTGATAGCTCTTTTCTTGCAATAAAACCTTTTGGAGGGATCTATAATGAATGTTCCTCAACTTAGATTAGAATCAACGAATGCTAGAATAGGAATACACACACAGTCTCCTGTTCAAGAAATCCAACAAGCACCCGCTGATTTGCAAATTAAACAGCCGCAAGCTGAACTAGAAGTGAATCGTACACCAAGTCAATTAACAATTGATCAAACAGAAGCTTGGGCTGATATGGATTTAAAACACATTTCACGCAGGATTGAAGAGTTTGCACAAAGAGGTTATGAAGATTGGCTATCTGGTCTGGCTCGGATGTCTCAAGAAGGCGATGACTTGATGAGGGTAGAAAACGGCGGCAACCCAATAGCGGAACATGCCAAAATGAATAGTGAAAGTCCGATGTATGAGTTTAACATCGGCTTTATTCCGAGAGCAAACAGTGTGAAAATCAATTATCAACCCAGTAAAGTTCAACTAAATTGGCAGACTAATAAACCAGAGATTAATGTTACGATTAATAGACCTCAGCATCAGTACACACCTGGTAAGGTAAACGTTAGTATGGAAGAAATGCCTTCTTTAACAATCAACTGGGCGACATAAGAATATAAAAGTAAAGGATGATTGCGATGATACTTCATACGAAATTTGAAGAAACGATTGAGATATCTGATAAAGATATCTTACATTTTGAACAAGGTTTACCTGGTTTTGAAGACGAAAAACAATTTGTTCTTCTGCCAATGGAAGGGACTCCATTTTCAACCCTGCAATCGGTATCCACTAAAGAACTCGCCTTTTTTACCACAAATCCATTTTTATTCTTTAAGAACTATGATTTTGAATTAGTAGAATCAGTACAAAAACAATTAAAAATCAAAGAAGAATCTGATGTGTTGGTTCAGATCATCTTAACGATTCAAGAACCATTAGAAAAATCGACTGGTAATCTTCAGGCGCCTGTAGTGATTAATGTAAAGGAAAACTTAGGAAAGCAAGTTGTACTAACAGATAACAAATACCGAACAAGACATGAATTATTAGAATCTAGCTTTGTCGGACAGGAGGGTTAAGGAATGCTTGTATTAACCCGGAAGTTACAAGAAGCTATTAAAATTAGTGAAGATATTGAATTAACTGTGTTATCCATAGATGGTGATCAGGTGAAGATAGGAATTTCTGCGCCTAAACATATAGAGATCCATCGTAAAGAAGTCTTTCTATCTATTCAACAAGAGAACAACCAAGCAGCAAGCACCTCGCTTAACACTTTTCAAGCATTAAAAAAGTTAAAAAATACGTAAAACTATTAAAGATGTTTGTAATTACTCCGATATAACGAATGTAGGAACAAGCAGTACTTTTAACGGCCGTAAAAGGCTGTAAGTTCCCAAGAAATAAAACACATCCAACCAACCACAAGGACGTGGGCGGAACACATTCAAGGAGGAAAAAGAAATGAGAATTAATCACAATATTGCAGCTCTTAATACTTACCGTCAATTAAATAGTGCTACTGTCGGGCAATCGAAGTCTATGGAAAAGTTATCTTCAGGTCTTCGTATTAACCGTGCTGGAGATGATGCGGCAGGTCTTGCTATCTCTGAAAAAATGCGTGGGCAAATTCGTGGGCTAGATCAAGCATCTCGTAACTCTCAAGATGCTATCTCAATGATTCAAACCGGCGAAGGAGCACTGAATGAAACCCATGATATCCTGCAGCGTATGCGCGAATTAGCGGTTCAATCAACTAATGATACAAACACTGCTGATGACAGAGCAGAAATTCAATTAGAGGTTGATGATCTAATTGAAGAAATTGACCGTATTGCCACAACAACACAATTCAATACTCAAAACCTTTTGGATACAACTGGTGGTACAACTGGTGTATTTACATTCCAAATTGGAGCAAATACAGATCAAACTATTGACGTAACATTCGCGGATATGCAAGCAACTGCATTAGGTGTTGATCTTATTGACTTGGGTGCTGATGCTGCTACTTCGACTGCTGCAATTGATACAATTGATGCAGCTATCAAATTAGTATCAGATGAGCGTTCTCAATTGGGTGCTAAGCAAAATAGACTTGAGCACACTATCAATAACTTAAGTACTTCTTCTGAAAACCTAACTGCTGCGGAATCTCGAATCCGTGATGTTGATTATGCTTTAGCTGCTTAAGCAGTGACAAGTACAGTCGTCCTAGCTGGTAACGGCTAGTGATCATTATCGGGTGAATTGCTGGAAAACCCTTAGAGCTTTTCTTGCCACAACGTAGTTGGAAACGACAAGCGTGATGGCTTGAAAAAAGAAAAGATTGGGTAATCAGCAGCCAAGCTCCTATCTTGAAAAAGTGGAGAAGGTTCAACGACTAGGATAGACCATCTAAGGCTAAAAGCTATGATGATGAAATCCGTAGGTGAAACAATGTACATCAGCATTGTAAATCCGAAGTGCCCGACCCCTATTAGAATGCTAGAGGGTGAAGATATAGTCTGGTCATTTATGAAAGTAAATGTTCGCACGATGGCGAAAGAAATGATGAACCAAACAAAAAATTCTATTCTTTCTCAAGCAGCTCAAGCTATGTTGGCGCAAGCGAACCAACAACCGCAAGGAGTTCTTCAATTACTTCGTTAATAAATATAAAGATTAAAAGAGGTCCATCTAGTTGGACCTCTTTTTAAAATTTATAAACTAGGTATAATTGCATATCCGTAGATACTCTTATAGTAAATTAGAATTATTTAAAAACAATGTTTTATTATTTAGACAAAACAAGGAGGGTTAAAGGTGAGGTTAACAAATTCCATCTTTCGAAAGACAGTAACTATCTTGTGCGCTATGTTAATTTGGATAATTCCTATTTTAGCTTATGCCACTGAAGTAGAGATTGAAGGGCCAACACCAGATATAACAGCACCTATTTTAAAGAACTTAAGTATTTCAAGTAATGAAGCAACACCAGAAAATGATGTTAAACTTATAGCAGAAGTTAATGATGATCTATCTGGAGTTCAATCGGTCATTGGATACTATCGCTCTCCAAATAATAACACAAAGTCAATTGGTTTTTATTTAAACTCAAATACAAAAAATTATGAAGCTACAGTTCAATTCGAAAAATACGATGATTCAGGTGATTGGAAACTATATTCAATGTCACTATATGACAACAAAGAAAATTCAGCTACTATCTATGATATCCATAATACTAACAATAGCAATCAAACATTCGATTTTAGCAATTATACTATTCATGTTACTGGTGTGACACCTAAGCCCCCAAAAGAAGACATAAAAGCTCCTGTACTGAAAGAAATTAAAATAACCAATACTTCTGTTGTCAAAGTTAATGAGTCTGCAACAATAGTTGCTGATGTAACAGATGATTTATCTGGTGTGTCAACGGTTTCTGTTAGTTTTCTTAAACCGAGTGGAAAAACACAAAATGTATACTTATATTTCAATCAAGTTTCTCAACGTTTCGAAGGAAAAGTAGCGATAGATACACATGAAGAACTAGGAAAATGGAAGTTAAGATATGTGCACATGTACGATAATGAATACAATAGCAGTACTATCTATGATTCTACACTCTACGGTACAAACAATTTAGAAAAAAGAGATTTTAGCTCATGTGTTTTTGAAGTAATTGGAACGATTCCTGATTTAATTGCTCCTGTCTTTAAAGATTTATCTATAGAAGTAGAACAAATTTCAAAAACTGAAGCAATAGTAAAGTATACTGCAGAAATAACGGACAATTTATCAGGAATAAGTAGTGTGTATGCTAACTTTTCTAAGCCTAGTGGAAAATCTTTTTCTATAAACTTTACTAAAGCACTAAACAATAAGTTTGTGGGTACTGTAAAAATAGATAAATATGATGAACTTGGTACTTGGAAATTAACTTCATTCACCATATATGACAATAAAGGTAATTCGAGATATGTAAGAGAGAAAAACTCTGGAACAAATGAGGGATATTATGAATTAAGTAAATATACTTTTACAGTACGAGGAGTAATTACTATTGACCCTGCAACACCTTCGAGTTTAGATATATCACCAGATGATGTAACCATTCAACCTGGAGGAGAATTTCAATTAAAAACTATTTTAAAGAAGACGGATGGTACTTCGAGTGATGTATCTCTTACTTCTTCAGGTACAAAGTATATTTCTACTAACCCAGAAGCAATTCATGTAGATGATAATGGGCTTCTTATCGTTTCAGAAGAAGCTAAACCTGGAATTGTAAATATTCAAGCTAAATATGGAAATCTTGAAGATAATATAAAGATAACTATTCCAGGTGCAATTTTAAAAGATACTTTAACAATAAAACCTTTTAATTTAACTTTAGCACCGGGAAATTCTAAACAATTATATGTGGAATCAAATTCATTGAATGGTGTAACAGAAGTTACATCGACATCTTCTGGGATAAAGTATTCAAGTGATAATCAGTCTGTAAGTGTAAACGAGAATGGATTAGTTTTAGTAGCCGCAAATGCAGCTCCTGCAAATGCTACAATTACAATTATGTACAAAGAACTTATTGAGAAAGTAAGTGTGATGATTACTGGACCACCTACAGTTAAAAGTTTGGCCATGTCACCCACATATGGATCTGTTCCCGCAGGAGAAACAATTCAACTGCGAGTAAGAGCAACGATGTCCGATGGTTCATCTAAAGACGTAACAAATAATGTAACAGGTACAACCTATCAGTCTTCGGATCAAAGTAAAGCATTAGTATCAGAAAATGGTTTAATAACAATACCTTTATCTGCAGAAAATGGTGATGTTATTATTTCCGCTAAAAATAATGGGATTTTAACAAAAAGCAAAATTTCAGTTAGCAGTCCAGTTTTAAAAGAGATAGAGGTTACACCAAATAACCAAATCTTATATAAAGAAGATCAACTTTCTCTCTCAGTGAAGGGAACTTTTAGTGATGGAGAAATCAAAGATATAAAGTTAGGGGAATCTGGTACGGTATATATTAGTTCGGTTCCAAGTCGTGCTTTTGTTGATGAGAATGGGAACTTAACTATTCCAAAAACAGCAACATATGGTGAAGCAATTATAACTATTAAAAATGGGTTAGTAAAATCTACAATAGTTCTTACTATAAAAGAAAACCCTAGTAAAGTAATGAACCAAATCAAGGTTAATGGTGAATATTTTACTGCATTTAGAGAGGAAGCAATACAACTTAATGTTAGTGGTTTATATGCAGATGGCATTGAAAAGGATATAACATTATCTGAAGCCGGAACAACATATACCAGTTCAGTTCCTAGTAGAGCTACTGTAGATGAGAATGGATTAATTAAAGTCCCTTCATCCGCAACGTATGGAGATGTTGTAATTACAATTAAAAATGGCTCATTGCGAAAAACAGTTTTAATTACGGTTAAGGAAGCACCTGAAATTCAGTTAAAAGAAATAAGTGTCGAAACAGAATCAGTTTCATTTCATCCAGGTAACGAAATATACCTTAAAGTTAGTGGACTTTACACAGATGAGACTCGAAAAGATATAAGTAATGCATCAGAAGGTTCAACTTATTTCAGTTCAGTACCTAGCAGAGCCTTGGTAGATGAAAATGGAAAATTATTCATTCCTTTAAATGCAACTTATGGACCAGTTACTATTACAGTAAAAAATGGAGAGTTGCGAACAACATTTATTATAAATGTAGAAAAAGATACGAGCAGTACAATAACAGAAATTAAGACAAACGAAGATAATATTACTGCATTTCGTGGATCTCAAAATCAATTGGCTGTTATAGGAATCTTGGGAAATGGGGACGAAAAAGACATTACAGCATTTTCCACTGGAACAAGTTATGTCAGCTCGGTGCCAAGTAGAGCAACAGTTGATGAAAACGGAAAAATAACCATTCCAAGTAACGCAACTTATGGAAAAGTAACAATTACAATAAAGAATGGAAGTTTAAGAGCTTACTTGGTTATAACCGTTACAGAGGATATTAATAATACAACTACAGATTTAAGGGTTACAGCAGATAAACAAACGGCACATCGTGGTGATACAATTCAGCTATCAGTAATGGGAACGTTAGGTAATGGAGAAGAAAAAGATCAAACTTTATCTTCTGAAGGGACTACATATGTAAGCTCGGTTCCAAGTAGAGCAGTAATCGATGAAAATGGAAAGATTAATATTCCAAATAGTGCTACGTATGGAAATGTAACAATTACAATAAAGAATGGAAGTTTAAGAAGTCAGATAGTTATAAAAATTGAAGAAGATTTAACCAATGTTATTACTTCCTTAAAGGTTGAAGGTGACACTCAAACACTACTACGAGGAAATACAACACAGTTAACAGTCATTGGAATGCTTGGTAGTGGAAATGAAAAAGACGTAACTTTATCCACGGAAGGGACTACTTATATAAGTTCCGTACCAAGTAGAGCAACAATTAATGAAAATGGGTTAGTAACAATTCCTGGTAATGCAACTTATGGAAACGTAACTATTACTGTGAAAAACGGAAAAAACATTAAGTATTATACTATAACTGTATCAAAGTAGACAGTTAAAGCAGAGAGTGAATTGTAAACCCTAAGACTACATTGAAGTGCTAGAACAATCCGTTGCACCTCACATAGGCAGCCTGATCGATGTAAAACTGTAAAAGATCTCTTAGCAGAGGTCTTTTTTCATTCCTCCTACTAAATTCCGACAACCCCTGTCACAATTTGCAACACATTTTTTAGCAACTTTCTCTCTTTTTCGGGGTATACTCCTTTAGTAGAGAGGAGTGAAGATAGATGGATCGAGTGTTTCGGATACAAAAGCATCTATGGATCTGTTTAATTTTAGGCTTTTTAAATGCAGCAGACGCCTTATTTACACATCAGTTGTTGCAAAAGGGTGGAAGAGAGCTTAATCCATTAATGCGTGGGTTGTATGAATACGATCCTACGATTTTTCTCCTTGTTAAATTCTTTTTTACCTACTTAATTATTGCGATTGGATTTATCCCCTTGAAGACTAGGATTCAAGTATTGCTTAGCATTGCATTGGTTGTTTATATCATCGTCATAGTATGGCATTTCATCATAAATATATGGTTAGTCAAATAAAAAAGCCTTTCCACGTGGAAGGCTATTTTAAGTATCTATTAATCTTAGTAACGCTTAACTCGGTTACGGTTGGTAGTCCTTCTGGAGGATTTCGAATAAGTTCTGGATTATAAATAATCGTTAAACGGGAATCGTCTGGAGAAATTGATTTTTGGTTATTTGCATAATCGATTCCCAGCCACGTTGAATTAACTTCACCACGTGTCGCGTTTAGAACGACTTTTCTTCCAAATACGCCTCCTTGAATTTCAACATTTGAGGCGACACCGTAGATTTCCATTAAGTCTTCCGAATAAAAAAATCCTCGAACCACGTTTGGAGTATCTTTATAAACGTTGTTGTTCGCAATATGGATGTCTTTTTTTCCAAAAAGGATTAATGAAGTTTCTGGTGTGTTTGTTGTTTTTTGAATACCTTCTAGCCTAGAGTATTGAATGTTCGTTTTACCGGTTACATACACTATTGAATTAAATTTTACATAGGCGTTACGCAAAGTAAGATCCCCATCTATAAATAACGGCCCATCAATCTCAAATTTTTGATAATAGTCTTTATTGTAGCCACCATTAACATCACTAGTATCCCCTATTGTTAAATTCCCACCAATGTAAGCACCTTGGGTAAAAGTAAGTTTATTCCATTGGTTGTTGACACTATTATAAAACCTGGCATCTGATTTGGTGCTTAGTCTTTTCAATGTATAACTTCCATCAAAATAGGTACTGCTTAAATTGGCATAAATATTACTACTAGGTGTACCTGGACACGGTGTAATTCCTCTTCTAACAATAAAGGAACAGTTTGTTACTGTAGTAACTGGTGAAATAGAGCCGCTTGTATTCGTGAAATAATACTTGCCTTTCTCTCCTAGAATATTAATAGGAGTGAAATTAGGGTTTGTTTTTTTTACAGTAGGTATAAAATCACGTCCAACCTTACTATAATCAGCAAACGCATTCTTAACATTTTCTGTATTCACTTCAGAATAGTACGTTATCTTATTGAAGTTCGTTTCGTTTATATGATCATAATAAGGACGAGTTTTATCCAATGTGTAAAGTTTTTTGTGTAGTATAAGATGTGCTTTTTTCCCGTCTGCACCTTCTATACTAGGAAAGTCTGAGGGGATCCATCTTTCTCTTCCATTTTCAATGGAAAATCCCTGGTCTCTTGTAATCAAATTTCCTTCAACATAGAGATCACCATTAATCGAAACACCGCCATGTAAAAACATATTTCCATCATCCGGATTTGTAGAGGATTGTGGATTGTATGAGCCAAGAGCATAATCCAAAGCTTCAGGTGTTTGTTTTCCTCCAAGTTTAATGGTGGATATTAAAGTTTTCTTTTTCCCATTTACTGTTGCCTCGCTATGCAAAGTCATGACTTGCGTAAGATCCTCTATATTATCAGTTAACTTGTACCGATCATAGATTTTAACTTTAAGTGTATCAGCATTGTTTTCTGTTGGTATGACAGAGGTAGGTTTGAACTCTGCAGTAGCACTTCCGACTTCATAGTTCTGTAATAGGTTTGTTAGTGCTATGTTGAAATCACTTGTAGGTAGATTGATGAAATTTTTTGATTTGGTTTCTAATAATATCGTGAGGTAATCAATTCCCTTTTCTGCTAACTCTACCGATTTGATATCGGTTTCTCGTGCATCTGTTTTCTTAACACCGTTAAAGGTTGTAGAGATTAATGATAGGCCTGCAATAGTAAAAATAACAATCATTAATAAGACGATAATTAATGTGTTTCCTCTGTCTGATTTTACATATTTCATGCTTTATTCCTCCATTAATCTGAATTGACTTTTTAGTTCTAAAGGCTTTGCATTAGCATTCTTTTTGCTAGCTACTACTAAGGAAATAATTACGTTATCGTCTCTTAGAGTAATGGAAGAATTATTAAAATTGAATTCGTTTGTACTAATGGATTGTCCCTTGACAACTGGTTGATTATTAAGGAACCCGACGGTGTGCGACGTATTATTATCAATTTGATAAATCAGCATATTCTGTTGACCTGTAACAGCTTTAACTTTTGAATTCGTTGCTGTGTAAAGATTATCAATGATTTGGGACATTACTAGGTCTGCTTCATCACGAATGAGCGTTTCTGTATATATTTTCTTTTCGGTTGTGAGTCCATTTAGCAAAACAAAATAGACTACAGTACCGATAATAGAAAAGAGTACTAAGGACAACAGAGATTCAATTAAGGTTAATCCCTTTTCATTGAGATATTTAGTTTGTGCTTTTTGCATTTTTTATGTACCCCTCTACGGTGGAGAGTTTAGGTTTACCGTAATCTACCGAAATGTTCGTGCTAAAAATTCCTATATTCTTTTCATCGGTTGATTGCGAGATTTTAATACTGATTGTATAACTTTTATTATTAATCTGAACATTGTACAAATCCAAACACGCTTGTGTTTTGCAGATTGTACTTGAGTATGTCCCTGGAGTAAGAGTGAATCCAAAACTTTCTGGATTTGTTTGCACTCGCTCCAACGTCATGCGAGCTAGATTGGTAGCAACTAGTTTGGTGTTATTTCCTGCTGATATTTGGTTGGCTTGGTGGAAAAATTGCGTTATACCTATTACAGAAACGGAGAGGATCGTTAGTGAAACTAGAACTTCTATGAGAGAGAATCCTTTTTCTGAAAGCATCATACACATCCTCTGAATTTTTTAGTCAAAAAGAACTAGTAAATACTAAATTTCTTCTTAATTATACAATATTTTTTAGAAAAGTTTGATATTATTGGATGATTTTTAGTAAAAATGTAGTATTATAGGTTTAATTAGCGAATATTGGAATTGAGGAGAAATCATTGATACAAATTATTGTTTTGTTAGTAATCACATTATTTGTAGGTTCGCTGCTATATTTTTATCCGTCAAACGTTTCATTACCATTGAAGATGACGCTACTAGGGTTGGCATTTTTGTTGGCTTTAGGAGGCTTGTTCTTACTTGATAATCTATCATTCGTATTTGCTCTTACTGCAATTATGTCGATCGCTTTTGTTATGTCGTACATAGCAGCAAAAAAAATGAACTTGGTTTCAGTAAGCACAGGACAATCAAATTTAGTCTTTTCTTTTTCGGAAAATGAAAAAGGAATTGAGAATAAGGTACAAGAGAATCTTATAGAACAAGATGAACAAGCTGCTGCAATAGAAGAGCCACTTATGAGCAGTGAATTAGATAACGAAATAAAAGTATTTGAAGAAGGTTCATTGATAACTGAAGATTTACAAGCGTTAGATCCTATTGAACTATTAGATTTAAATATTGACGAAATTATAGCAGAAGAAGAAAAAACGAGTATAGATATCGTTTTGCCAGTTGAAGAACTGGAAACAGAAGACATACTCTCTGAAGCTATTGAAGATGAATTCGAATTCTTAAAAGAAACGAGAGAAATACCTGATGAAGAGCTTACGAATTTGCCTATAGCTACCGATATAGAAAATGAGGAGATTCTTTTACAACGCGCCTCATTATTAGAAGATTTAGGTGAAACGGACACAATAGAAGAGACACCAGGAGTAATTGACCTATCGCTCGAAGCAGTGGATGAACCTATCGAAGAACTATCTCATGATAAGAACTTTATTTCTGAGGATAATGAATCATCAACAGAAGCAATGCTTGAGGAAATACTAGTAATAGAGGATACAGAAGAGTTGTTAACTGCGATTGAAGAGACAAACACCGAAGAAGCCCACATCATGGAAGAACCTATCATCGAAGTTGAAATCACATTAGAAGAGCCTATCCGAGTTGAATCTGAAATTGAAAGACCTTTGGAAGAAGTAGTTGAAATAGTAGAATCAGTTGAAGAAAACCCTTCATTTGTAGAACAAGGTGAGTTTCCAGTGTCGGATACAAAAGAAGTAGAAGAAGTAGTGGCAGAAATAAAAGAAGTTGAAGCGTCTATAAACGAAACAGTAGAGATGAGTACACCTGATATGAATGTAGAGCTACAGGATATGTTTCTAAGTACCTTGCACTCATACGAAGAGAATGGTGATCATCACTCTTATCAAGAAATGCTCGTCACGTTAGTGAACCAAAAACTCTCAGATAAAGACTTCTATCTGTTTTCAAAACTGTTACTAGATTCTTATGTGACATCTAGTGATTTAAGCAGCATCCATCCATTAATTGAGTCGATGGAAGAAAAGCTAAGCCATTACCCTGTGATCTTAGAAGAGCTTCAAAGATACAAAGAAATGAACAAATAACATAATTATCTTAAACATAAAGGACTGGGTGAGTAATATGAAAAAAAGTAATCAATTTGTTGGACTGCCTATTATCAGTATTGCAGACGGAGCAGAAGTAGGACATGTAAAGTCATTGGTCGTTAATCCAAAAGAAGGCATGGTTGATTTCTTGACGGTTGAACATGCGGACTGGCAGATCAGCGTACGTGCGGTTCCTTTTAAGAAAATTGTAGGTGTTGGAGAATTTGCAGTAATGATTGAAGACAGCACGTCGATCTTTGACTTAACAGAGATTCCGATTGCCAACGAACTAGTACAAAAGAAAATTACTGTGGTAGGAGCTAAGTTGATTGATCGTAAAGGTCAATTGATCGGAGAAGCGACTGAGTTCTTCATCAACGAAGACACGGGAGCCATTCTAGGTCTGGAATTGTCACTGCGTTCAAAGAAAGTAATTCTTTCATCCGAACAGCTCATCACGTATGGACGTGATTTAATCGTTATTCAAGAAGAAGCACAGTTGAACTTTTTAGATAAAGCTGAGTCTTTATTGGGTGGGACAGTTGAAGTAGAAGAAGAGGTTGCTGTGTCTGTTGAAACAAACGAACTATCTGAGTTCCAAGAAAAGCAACTGAAGTTATTGACTGGACGAACGACTACTAAAGATATCTTCGAAAGAAACGGTGAGCTATTATTTCCCAACGGCACCACTCTAAATAAAGAGGATGTGCGGAAAGCTCAAGAGAAGGGACCAGCCGTTCTAGCGGAACTTTCCATGAACGTTGTGGGTTAAAGAGTACGCGATGGCTAAAAGAGAATTCAATCTTAAAAATTTTCTTGTGATCTTTGCATCCCTTAGCCTTGCAGCTCTTTTTCTTTTCTTTTTTAGTCACTTAGGAACAAAGATATACTCTAATATTTTCGAAGAAGAAAAGTACGGTACGGGGGTTGCGATCGCTTCTATACCTTTAGAAAATGTAGCGGAATCTCAAGCATTACCACTGGTAAACGAAAAAGTATCACAGTGGCAGAACGACCATCCCGTGTATTTGGTTTACAACGAGAAAAAAGTTAAATTGCCTAGTGATGTATGGCAGTTTCAGGTTGAAGATAGTCTGAAAAACCTTTCGGCTAATGTTTCACCGTTATTAGTAACCGTAAATAAAGAAACGGTTGAAAAATCCATACAACAACTTCAAGTTAGTGGGCTTACAGAGTTATTAGATGAAGAGATGCTACATGCGCACCTGAAAAAGATAGGCTCTACCTTACAAACAACTGATATTGAAGTTCCAATCAACGAATTTCTCACTACGTTCGGACAAGCAGAAGAAGTGGTGAGTGAAAGCACGATTAAATTTCCAGGAGAGCATGTTCTTTTGGAAGATTGGGTAGAGGGTTTAGAAAATTATGAGTTGAAACCAGGAGAAGTTTTCTCTTTAATAGGCGCTCTAGAAGAAGTAGACATGACGGCACAAGATTCTATTGATCTTAACGTGTTGGCTAGTGGTATTTATGGAGCGATACAAAAAACTAACTTCACCATCATCGAACGTCATACATCAAGAGAGCTGCCTGATTATGCGTTACTAGGATATGAAGCACTCGTTAAACCTCAAGACATGGATCTAGCTTTTAAGAATACAAATGCTTCGTCTTATAAGTTCAACTTTATGATGGACGGAAACAATTTAGGTGTTTCGATTGTTGGGGTACCACTTCCTTATACATATACCGTTAAAGTGGAAAAGCAAATTTTCGAACCAAAAACCATTATTCATTTTAATGACCAGCTGGCATCGATTCTGAGTGCAGTTACCGTAAGTGGTGGAAGGGAAGGCTACTTGGCAACGGTCTATCGTAAATCGTTTGGTTCTGGTGGTGAGGAAGTGGCTTCGGAAAAGCTGGCAGAAGACTTTTATCCTCCGCGACATCGTATAGAGGAGAGAGGCTATCCGGTTGAGGAAGAGGAAGCGCCTGAAACAACACCAGAAGAGGGTACACCTGGAACGCCATATCCGTATCCTTTCCCGTATTATCCAGATCCGAATAATCCGATGAACCCATATGTACCTGTAATGCCAGGTATTCCGGGAACTGACCCTTCGGATAAACCAACTACATCAAAGCCTGTTCCAGAAAAAGAAACGAATCCTAGTAATCCTGGTAAAGAGAGCGACGGTGATGCGCAATGATCGTTCAAAAAAAACGCCTTGGTGATCTTTTAGTAGAGTCTGGATTAATCACTGAAGAAGTTCTGCAGCAAACGTTAAAAGAAAAACGCAGTAACCAAAAACTTGGTGATGCTTTCATCGAAAAAGGTCTGCTGACCGAACAGCAGCTTATCGAGGTACTTGAATTTCAACTCGGCATTCCACACTTAAGCTTGTATCGCTATCCGATCGATGAACAAGCAGTTGCGATTGTTCCAAGAGAGTTTGCGAGAAGACATTTTCTCATGCCGGTGAAAAAAGAAGCGGACAAGCTCTTTGTTGCAATGGCAGATCCTATGGATTTTACCGTTATCGATGATTTGCGATTAACAACTGGTTTTCAAATTGAACGTGCGATATCAGCAAAAGACGATATCATACGTGCTCATAACAAGTACTATGATATCGATGATTCTATGGACGAGTTTCTTGATCTTCTGCCACAAGGTGCGTCGTTGAGTGATGACAGCCGAATGACAGAAGAAGATTCACCAATCGTTAAGCTCGTGAACCAGATCATTCAGCAAGGTGTTCAGCAAAAAGCGAGTGATATCCATTTTGATCCGCATGAGACAAAGCTGGTCGTGCGTTATCGAATTGACGGCATGCTAAAAACAGAACGAAGTCTGCCAAAGCACATGCAGAATATGCTGACGGCTCGTATTAAGATTATGGCGAACTTGAACATAACCGAAAGCCGACTTCCTCAGGATGGCAGAATTAAGATGACGCTTGATATGCATCCTGTAGATCTTCGTGTATCCACATTGCCGGCTATCTATGGTGAGAAAATTGTTCTGCGTATTCTAGATCTCGGAAGTTCCTTGAATCATCTAGAAAATCTAGGTTTTAACAAACTGAACATGCAGCGGTTTACAAATCTAATCAAACAGCCGAACGGAATCATCTTAATTACGGGTCCAACGGGATCAGGTAAATCATCAACTCTGTATGCAGCATTAAACAAAATGAACACAGAAGAAGTGAACCTAGTAACAATTGAGGATCCAGTTGAATACCAACTCGCTGGGATCAACCAAATACAAGTGAATTCTTCGGTAGGTCTTACTTTTGCAAGCGGTTTGCGTTCAATTCTCCGGCAAGACCCTGACATCGTTATGATCGGGGAAATTCGAGATACAGAAACGGCGGAAATTGCAGTTCGTGCGTCTTTAACGGGTCACTTAGTATTAAGCACGCTTCATACGAATGACTCCATTGGTACGATTGCTCGCCTAACCGATATGGGTGTTGAACCGTTCTTAGTTGCCGCATCGCTCTCTGGAGTTATCGCTCAGCGGTTGGTTCGAAGAGTATGCCGTGATTGTAAACAAACGTTTAAGGCGACAGAACGAGAAAAAGAAATCTTCGCTAAACGCGGTATCAAGATTGAAGCCATCTCACGTGGAAAAGGCTGCGGCATGTGCAACAGTACCGGGTATAAAGGCAGGATCGCTCTTCATGAAGTTTTAGTTGTGGACGAGCACATTCGTCAGCTTATTATGAACAACAGACCGATTGTAGAACTGCGTGATTATGCGATGAAAAACGGAACCATCTTTTTGATCGATGATGGGTTTCTAAAAGTGAAACAGGGCTTAACGACGACTGAAGAAGTCTTGCGTGTAGCCATCAACGAGTAGGTGCTGACATGAAAGAAAAGCTGGAACAATGGCTGAGAGCAGCCTTTCAATTAAAAGCATCAGATGTTCACCTGTCTGTTGGAATGCCTCCTGTCTTTCGAATCAACGGGGGACTGAAACGATACGGTAGTGAAGCATTGAGACCTGAGGATACAGAACAGATTTCACAGATAGTCATCGATGAAAAGTATTATCCAGACTTTGAAGAAGCTGGAGAGATTGATATCTCGTATGGGATTCAAGGATTGTCGCGCTTCAGGGTAAACGCTTATCGTCAGCGATCTTGTGTGAGTCTTGCTTTTCGAATCATTCCAACATCTATACCGAGTATGGAAGATTTGATGCTTCCTGAAAGTGTGCGAAAGATGGCGGGGAAACATCAAGGACTTGTGCTTGTTACCGGCCCAACAGGGAGTGGAAAGTCTACGACTCTTGCCTCGATGATCGATTTTATGAACCGGACGATGAGCCGGCACATAATTACGTTAGAGGACCCGATCGAGTATTTGCACAAACATCGAACGTGCGTGATCGACCAGCGTGAAATTGGGTTTGATACAAACAATTTCGCAAACGGTCTTCGCGCAGCACTCCGTCAAGACCCTGATGTGATTCTGCTCGGGGAAATGCGGGATCTGGAAACCATTGCGACCGCTATTACGGCAGCGGAAACGGGTCACCTTGTTCTAGGTACGCTACATACGACAAACGCATCATCAACGATCGATCGAATCGTCGATGTGTTTCCACCGGAACAACAAGGACAGATACGAATCCAGTTAGCCTCCGTATTAGTCGGTGTCATGTCGCAGCGGCTCCTTCCAACCAATGATGGTAAAGGAAGAAGAGCGATTACAGAGGTGTTAGTCAACACACCTGCTGTAGCGAACTTGATCCGCAATGAAAAGATACACCAGATTCATAGTGTGATGCAGACGAGCAAGAACGCTGGTATGCATACGTTTGAAATGTCGGCTAAGGAAGCTCTTGAGCGCAACGAAGTTTCAAGAGAGTTCGTGGAGCCATATCTCCTGGAGAAGGGAGGCTAAGATGGCACAGTTTAGTTATATAGGCCGTGACAAGAGCGGAAAAAAACGTACAGGATCGGTTCTTGGGCTATCCAAGCGTGAAGCGGTTCTAAAGCTAAAAGAAAAAGGAATCGCAGTCACAGAAGTACAAGAGATGAAGCAAACGCTGTTTAACAAAGAAATTTCGATAGGCAGTCCGGTAAAATCTCAGCAGTTTGTCATTTTCTTAAGGCAGTTTGCAACATTGTTGCGAGCGGGTGTATCCGTTGTAGATTCAACAAGTATTATGGCTGCTCAGACAGAGAGTAAAGCGCTGCAAAAGGTGTTAACCGATGTGGAAGAAGAGCTTCGGCAAGGTAACCCATTGTCTAATGCAATGAGTCGGCACCGTAATGTGTTTCCCCCGATGGTCATCAACATGGTGTCCGCAGGTGAAGCAGGTGGTAGTTTGGACGATACCCTCGACCAGTTAGCTACTTACTTTGAAAAGCAACATTATACGAAGCAAAAGATCATTTCAGCGATGATGTACCCGATGATTGTCGGAGTAGTTGCGGTATTTGTAGTAATCTTCTTGCTAGCTAAGGTTGTGCCAACGTTTGCAACCATGCTTCAAGACGCAGGAGGAGAATTACCCGCCATAACGAAGTTTGTTCTAGGTGCAAGTAACTTTATGCAAGAGTATTGGTGGCTTTTAATCACAATCTTAGGATTAATCTATGGATCACTCTTAGTAATCCGAAAGAATAAATCCAGTCGCTATTACTTCGATTACATGATCTTAAAAATACCTGTATTCGGCAAACTCCTTCAAAAATCAGCTTTAGCGAGGATGACTAGAACTCTTAGCTCTCTCTTCTCAAGCTCTGTACCTATTCTGCAATCTCTATCGATTGTGGAAAAAGTGGTAGAAAATGAAGTAGTGGCAAAAGTAATTAGGGAATCAAGAAGTTCACTGGAGACCGGTCAACGGTTAACAGAACCGATGAAGAGACACTGGATATTTCCACCACTCGTAACCCAAATGATTTCAATCGGTGAAGAGACTGGATCGCTGGATGAAATGCTAGCAAAAGTGGCTGATTTTTACGAAAAAGAAGTAGAAACAGGCACTGATCGCTTAAAAGCATTGATTGAGCCGTTAATGATTGTTTTCTTGGCTTCAGTTGTAGGAACAATAGTTATTTCAGTAATGGTGCCTATGTTTGAGGTTTATAAAAATGTTGGGTAACAAAAAAATTTAAAATAAAGGGAGCAAGTAACGTATGTTTAACAAACTATTAAAAAAATATGCAAAGAATGAAGAGGGTTTAACCCTAATTGAATTGCTAGTTGTAATTGTGATCTTAGGGATTATAGCAGCTATAGCTGTTGTTAGTATTGGTGGAATCTTAGATAATTCTAAAAAAGATGCACATGTAGGAAATGCTCAGCAAATGGTAAATGCAGCTAAAATGTGGGTTACTGGGAATGCAAATGGTAAAAACTTTACAGGCACTTCAACAGAACTTACACTTCAAAAGTTATATGATGAAAATTTACTAGATACAATGAAGGATCCGGACGGAGGAACAGGCTATGTTCCTACAACAAGTAAAGTGGTAATAGCTAAATCTGGAAATTCTTTCACTTACACTGTAACTTTAATAGGTAGTAAAAAGGAAATACCTGCCCCCGGAGTTTTATCTGATAACTTAGAAAGATCTGAAGTTAAAGATGTAGTAAAAAAATCGCAATAGTGTAAAGATCATTAGGACAAAACCCTCAACCCTCTCACAATGTATGTGAGAGGGTTGAAATAAAGCATTTTTTTACGATTTCATCCATAAATTGATGAAATGGTAAAGAAATACTTTTCTATCTTCAACATAACCAAAGGGTGATTTCATATGAGATTTAGTATAAATCTTTTCAACAAAAAAAAAATCAACTTAATACTCCAAGATCACGTCATCCGCTATTTGGATTACCGTCATCCAGAAGACCTTGATGTAAGAAGCACTGGTGAACGTTATCTTCCTGAAGGGTTGATTCATGATGGCCTAATTGCAGATCGTGAAACTCTTTTAACCATTTTAGAAGAGTGTGTAGCGGAATGGGGAATCAAAGGTCGAGAAGTCCAGTTCTTGATTCCAGACAGCAAGCTCGTTATTCGTAAACATCAGGTTCCCACTAACCAAAAGGATGAAGAAATCAAAGGCTACTTATACATGGAACTAGGTAATACCATCCATCTTCCGTTTGAGGATCCTGTATTTGATTATGTTTTACTTGAAACGGATGAAGAAAAACGAGAGATTTTGCTATTTGCTGCTTCAGAAAAAATGGTGAATGATTATTCAACTTTGCTTACTGATGCAAAGTTAAAGCCTGTGGTAGCTGATGCTTCATGCGTCTCTTTATATCGCCTTATTTTTATGAAGGATCTTGTTTCTGAAAAAGATCACACTCTTTGTCTTCAGTTTGATATTCCAGCGGTCCAACTAAGTATCTTTCATCAGCATAAGCCTTATTTCTTCAATCACCTAAAAATGGAGACTGATTATAAGAACTGGAACTTTAAACAGCATTCTACTGGCGTACAGAGGATTGAATGGCAAGGTGATTCTGGTCATATTCATGGATTGATAGAAGATAAATTAGTAGAAATCGAGCGCATCGTGAACTATTACAAGTTTACAATTAATCAAGGTGAACAGGGCGTTACGAAAGTAGTGTTGTCTGGTGAGTTGCCAGAGTTAAAGTACATTCAAGAAAGATTGTCTTCAAAACTGGATGTGCCAGTAGTAACGATCAAACCCTCTGACACATTACTGCCACCGCAATTTGATGTAGTACTAGGACTTGGGCTAAAAGAGGTGCAGCTATGTTAGTAGATATTAACCTTTTACCCGTTAAAGAAAGTAAGTCATTAAAGACTACCATTCTATTAATTGCGGCAGTGACGTTGTTTTTAGGATCAGCGACATGGTTAGGACTCGACTATTATGTGAGTGCAGGCACATTGGAAGAAAAAGAACGACTATTAGAACAAGAAAAACTTCTCGTGCAAACACAGTTGGAGAAACAGCAACAAGCCGTTCCACAAGTTGAATCGGCACCTTTGGCTGAAAAGATTGATTATATACGTGATAAGAAGATTGCCGCTACTGATTTACTTCAGCATTTAGTGGCCCTGCTTCCAGAACGTGGCTTTTTCATGAAATATGAATATAAAGACAAAAAGACAATTCTCGTTGAGGCGCAGTTTGATACACTAGCTGAAACCTCTAACTATTTATATGAACTGACCAACTCTCCTTATTTAGCTACTGCTACCATTGAAAAGATGGAGACAACTAACTTTGAGGAAATCAATGAGGGTGAAGATATGACAGCCATGAACGATTATCTGCCTCGTTACAGAAGTCTATATAAGATTGAATTTGAGAAAGAGAAAATTCTTGAATTAAAAGGTGAAGAGAATGGCGGAGAATAAAAAGCTTCTTACATATGTGGGACTAACTGTCATTCTTTTATTGGTTATCGGTGGAGTATATGGATACTTCGGATTATTATCACCCCTTCATCAAAGAATTGAAGCGGTAGACACGGAAATGAAGCAGCAAGAGATACTGTTAAATAAGGCAAATGATTCTGTTGCTGTGACTACCCAAACAAGTGAAAATACTTTTGCTCTACAAGAAGAAGTGCCGGTAAAGCCCCTCATTGATCAACTAATGCTACAGTTCGAGAAAGCGGAAGTCTTATCTGATAGCCTCATCCTAACGATGGACTTTACAGATGGCGAAGCAATTGAAGAGGAAGAGGTTGTTGCTGAAGAAGAAACAACGGAAAATGAAGCGTCTGAGGATTCAGCAACCGATGAAACAACTGAAACCGAAAATGCTGATGACAATGCTGAAAACGTAACTGAAGGTGACATCTCAAACGAAAACGACATGGTAGATCAGAGTGAAACACCAATATCTGCTGCACCTGAAGTTTTACCTAAAGGCGTTAAAAAGATTACTGCTAAAATGTCTGTTGTGTCAAAAGACTATGATGGTATTCGAAATTTCATTACAACAATTGAAGAGTTAAAACGTGTAATCGTTGTAGAGGGAATAACTTTTTCAGGTATGGATGAGTTAGAAGTTGCCTCTGCTGATGCTGTAACGGATCAGCTTAAATACGAAATCACTATCTCAGCTTATTATTTACCTGAACTCACGGATTACTTAAAAGATCTTCCAAAAGGAGAGTTTCCAGCTCCGAACGGTAAAGAAGATCCACTAATACAAAAAGATTAGTATCAAAAAGCCAATCATCCTCAGCTTGAGATGATTGGCTTATCTTTTTAGTCAATATGTTTGATCAGAAACTCTGCATATTTTTTAGCACCTGTACGTGTTAAATGCACGCCATCTTTACCAATGTATTCTGGATGTGATTCACTCTTCGTAAACCAATCCACCACTTTAACATTGTTATGATCTGGAGCGACTTTCTTAATCGTTTCATTTACTTCTTGCTGCCAAGGCTTTGGTACTCGTGTCGTAATCAAATAAATATCACGATCACCTATAAACTCAATTAAATGATGCATTTTCTTTTCGGATAATGGCCCGTTCGCTCCTAGTTCAATGACAACAATCTCTCCTAAACTGCCCGAGCTTTTCTTTTGCTGAACGAGATCTTCTGCTTCTCTAAACTGGCGTCCAATCTTCGCGTCCACTATCGCGTTCGGGAATACTTCCTCTATGTGAGGTGTCACATCAATCATGACTGAATCACCGATGACAGAAAGTGAGCGTGTATCTTGAACAGGTTGTTGCTCTTCATTTGTTTCTTCTTTCGAAGGTGTTTCTACTGAAGGCTTTTCTTCAGACTCTTCTGCCGGTTTTTCGTCTTCTTTCGGAGTCTCAGGCTTCGGTTCTGGTCTTACCGTATTCTCTGGCGGCGGGTCTTCATCCCCGACTTTATCTTGTAAAGCAGAGATTACTTTACCTTTACTTAATGCTACTGAAGTTGTCGTGAAGCCGATCGCAGATACGCACATGAAAAGACCTAAGATGCAAGCTGTTAACACAAACCGTCCGATAAACGACCGCTCACGTTTCCATTCTCCTCGTTTTACCACGCGACAAAATCTTGATAACGCACCTTTACGGATCGGGTTCTCGATGTATTTCCAAGATAGGTTAGCAAGAACTAGGATCAGTACAATCTGTAATGTCGTCCTCACTAAGCTTGGCGCATCCGCTCCCCATTGAGGGCTCGTCAGAACTATAACCGGGAAGTGCCACAGATAGATGCCATACGATCGGACGCCGACCCAGCGTAACGGTTTAAAGCTCAGCCAAGTGTTGAGTCTGCTTGATGGGTGGACCATGACGGCTACTACTAACAGTGCAGCTACGGATATCGCAACCATTCCACCTTGGTAGAGAAAGTCTTGATACTGATCTGTGCTTCCAAACATGTAAAAGATAAAAGCGAGTGCAGATAGTCCGACAAAATCTAGTTTCCAACGAATCTCAGGTGGTAGCGTACTAGACAGTTTTCGGCTCGGCCAGATGACTGCAAGACTGGCTCCTAGTAAAAGGGAGAACACCCGCGTATCTGTTCCGTAATAAATACGGCTCGGATCTGCACCAGGTTCGTACAGAAGTGTCATAGCTGCTGCTGAGATAAGTGCACCTGCTAGCATCATAGAAAACAGGGAACCTTCACGAACTTTCATTTTTAATAGAACGATAATAACCAATGGCCATAGGATATAAAATTGTTCTTCCACTGCTAAACTCCAAAAGTGAGTTAGTAGGGAAGGGGGGCCAAAGCTTTCGAAATACGAAAGATCTTGGAATATATACCACCAGTTGCTCACATAAAGAATGGCTGCAACGGTATCTTCTTCAAGTTTTTCAAGCATGGATGGCTCGAACAAGGTTACGTATGTGACGACGACGAGAAGCATCGTAAACATGGCTGGCAATAACCTTCGGGCTCGGCGGATCCAGAAGTTTTTAAAGTTAATAGAATTTGTTGTTACATATTCAGTAATTAATAGATCGGTTATTAGATATCCTGATAAAACAAAAAAGACAGTAACCCCTAGCAAACCGCCTGCCGCCCATTCGAAATTCAGATGATAGGCGATAACTGCAAGTACGGCGATGGCCCTTAGTCCATCGAGGCCAGTTATGTATCTGTTTCTGTGTAGAGGTTGTTCCATGGCTTTCGTTTGCTTAACGTTTAAGTTCGGCTGTTGGCTGCGTTTTCGCTGTTGCTTCGATTGTCGGTGTTTCATTACTGCCAGAATCCTCTCGTTTTCAATTTTTCATTTTTTAGAGTATGTATTGCTATATGTAAATGCCGCAGACATTATTGGTCATTTTTCTACATTTTTTATGTTCCTAAGCAACTATTTTACAATAAATAATTAGAAGATTGAGTAGTTTCATAGAATTGTAATAAATTTTTTTTCTGAACTTCTTTCTTTACTCTTCCTCAACAATTTTTTGAAGAATCCGATATAAATTTTAGAGAAAATAAAAGGGGCGATGAAGGTGGAACTGCAATCGATTAGTTCTCCTGTATTTCAAAAGTCTGAGCCTGTGCTTAAAAGCCAAAACCAACCAGAACAAACAACTCAAGCCGAAGCTTCAGTACAGAGTAAACCAGCGAAAGAATCACTAGAAAAAGTGATTCATGCGATGAACGATATGTTAAAGCCAGCACACACTTCTTCTAAATTTGTGCTTCACGAGAAGTTGAACGACTATTACGTTCAGGTCGTGGATGAAGTGACACAAGAGGTGCTCAAGGAGATTCCAAACAAAAAGTTCCTTGACATGTATGCGGATATGATTGATTTTATGGGTATTTTTGTAGATAAAAAAATTTAGGGACGGTGATGAACCGTGAGTATGAGAATTGGCGGATTAGCGAGCGGAATGGATATCGATACGATTGTTGGCGACTTAATGAAAGCAGAGCGTATCCCACTCGATAAACTAGCGCAAAAGAAAACAACGCTAGAGTGGCAGCGTGATGATTATCGTTCAATGAATAAGCTGCTGACCGATCTCGATCGTTTCGTTCTAGACGGAATCGCTCTTCAAGGGACGTTTAATAAGAAGACGGTAACAAGCACGAATCCAAATGCGGTAACTGCAACTGCAGCGGGAAGTGCTTCTAATATTACGTCTAACATTAAGGTTACTCAGCTGGCAACAGCAAGAAACTGGGTGTCTGCACCAATATTAGATACCGGCGTAAATGCAAAGGGTACCGATTTGTTAAAAGATGTGAGTGCATCATTTGGAACGACACCCATTGAACTGAAATTTAGAGTTCAGAAACCAGGGAATGCAGCGTTTGAAGCGGTAAAAACAATTTTGATTGACCCAACAAAAGATACGTTAGAGTCTGTGGCAAAGAAGTTTTCTGAAGCTGGTTTAGATATGTCTGCATTTTATGATGAATCTACTGGGAAGTTTGCAATATCAAATAACTTAACAGGATCAGGTTCTAAGCTCTCTCTTGAAGATACGGCCACAGTAAACTTTTTTAGTAGTATTGGATTTGGTTCCATGCTGAGTGGAACAAGTGCTCAATTATTGGAAGCTACTCCTGCAGTTGATGGCAAAGACGCAACCTTCAATCTTAATGGAGTAACAGATATTAAACGACCATCCAACAACTTCACAATCAGCGGCGTTAACTATTCATTAAAAGCAGTTGGAGAATCTACCATCAGTTCAACTACAGATACTGAAGGTGTAATCACTTCAATCAAAGACTTTGTAAAAAAATACAACGAAACGATTGAAGCGATCAATAAAAAGACTGCTGAAACAAAGTACCGTGATTTTCCTCCTCTAACAGATGCACAGCGCAAAGACTTATCTGAAAAAGAAGCGGAACTGTGGGATGAGAAAGCGAAGAGCGGGATGCTGCGTGGAGATTCTATTCTCTCAAGTGGCTTGAACACGATGCGTTCAGTTCTATACGCTTCTGTTAACACAGGAGACACGAAATATGATCAGCTTTCTGAGATCGGAATCACGACTTCCCGTAACTACCTCGACAAAGGGAAATTAGAGATCGATGACAAGAAGTTAAGAGAAGCATTAGCTGCGAATCCCGAAGCGGTTATGAAGATGTTCACTGGTGATAGTGCGAATAACGTGGAAGGCATTGCAAAAAAACTGCGTGCCTCGATCGATCAGACCGTCGACAAGATCGAACTAAAAGCAGGGAACGCGCTTCGTACAAATGCTCAGTTTACACTAGGTAAAGAGTTAACGGATGTAGACAAGCGTATCTCAGCTTTCGAAGATCGTTTGAAGCAAGTGGAAGACCGCTATTGGCGCCAGTTCTCAGCCATGGAGTCAGCCATTCAACGCTCAAATCAGCAATCAGCTTACTTAATGCAGCAGTTTGGCGGCGGACAGTAATTTTATACCAAAAAGGAGTGTTACCTTTACATGTCCATACTTAACGCAAACAAGGCGTATCAAAATAACTCAGTCCAAACGGCGTCTCCCGGCGAGTTGACGCTCATGCTCTATAACGGATGTTTAAAATTTATCGGTCTCGCACGAACGGGGATCGAGCTTAAGAATACAGAACAAAAGAATACGAACCTTTTAAAAGCGCAAAAGATCATTCAAGAGTTGATGGTAACGCTGAATATGGACCTTGAAGTATCGAAGTCACTGATGACGATGTACGATTACATCAATCGTCGTCTGATTGAAGCAAACATTCAAAATGACGTGAAGATCTTGGATGAAGTGGAAGACTATGTGCTAGATTTCCGCAATACATGGAAAGAAGTGATTCAGATCAATCGCCGCATGCAGCATGGCGAGACAGGGCGCGTGTAATGCCTGTCGTAAAAATTCTGCTCGAGATCACGAAGAATCTGTATGATCACGTGAGCGCAGGTCTGCCGAAAGAAGAGCGTGAATCGTATATCGAGCGGTTAAATGAATTACTCGATCAGCGTCAAGCAACAATCAGCAACTTACCTGGCACGTACTCGGAAGACGAACAGCGGATGGGACGTTTGATCGTAAAGATGAATGAGACGATTGATCCACTTTTAACGCGGCAGTTTGAAGAGATCAAGCACAATCTTTCGACGATGAAGAAAAAGAAAGAAAAAAACACCCATTATGCGAACCCGTATCAGTCGGTTTCAGTGGATGGAATGTATTTTGATAAAAAGAATTAACGAAAAGGCACTTGCTGTGGATCAGCGGAGTGCTTTTTTAAGTGGAACCCATTATATCAAGAAAAGTGCTGCTTATATCAAGAATAGTACGCCTCATATCAAGAGTTGGAGGTAAGATATCAAGAAAACCAATAAGGATATCAAGAAAAAATGAAACATATCAAGAATTCTTAAATACCTAAAGTGGCTACCTCTATCACAAATGCCTCAAATACCTCTCTGGACTCTCCAAAAAGCTTTTCGTAATCTGCACATGTTCTAAATTCTCGTAAAGAGTTGGAGTGGGTGGCAAGGAATCGAGACTGATGATTTCTGCACCGGGATAGGCCATTAAGATGGGTGAATGAGTCGCGATAATGAACTGTGCGTTTTGTTGCTCCATCTCTTTTAACATCGATATAAAACTTAACTGTTTCATAGGGGAAAGCGGTACTTCAGGCTCGTCGAGAATATATAAGCCGTTCGGGCGAAAGCGTGATTGAAAGAAATCTAAAAAACGTTCTCCATGTGACCGAAACTCGAGACCATCATTATAAAGTTCCTTGAGTTCAGCGAGCGTTCGATTGTGAGGGAGGGAAGCGAGACTCTTGGCATATGCAGACTTGTCTTTGTACTCCACTTTGATGTTTGCTAATTCTTGTAGCGCCGTTTCCTTCATTTCTGCTGCACGCCTCACAAAGCTAACAAAGTCTTCTGCGTTTAGAAAGAGTCCTTTTTTTGTTTTCACACTCCACGTCAATTTTAACTGCTTGGCTAATTTTTTGATGGCGGCGTTCTCTTTTTCTGACCGATTGATCTGAACAGAACCGGCTTGATCTGCGATTGCCTCGAGCAACGTTGATTTCCCTGTTCCATTTTCACCTACTAAGATGGTGACAGGTTTCTGAAAGTGAAGAGACTCTAAGGATTTAAGAAGCGGAAGTTGAAATGGATATCCTTCTTGTTTCGTATCTTTTCTGTATAGAATTGATTTTAGAATCATGAAAAAGCACCTCTTTCTCAAAGGGTTCTTACTTCTAATTCTACCACTGAGTTTAGAGATGCTTCTATATGGAATGGCTATTCGTTACTTGTAACTTTATCGTGAAACTTTCCTGTATATACGGATTGTGGACGGTAAATCGTGTTGTCTTCTGATTGTTCTAAAATGTGAGCCGTCCAACCGACCATTCGGCTTGCTGTAAAGGTAGGGGTGAATAAAGCAGGATCTAGTTCGATCGCCTTCATAATCGCTGTGGCGTAAAATTCAACGTTCGTATACAACGCTCTACCTGGTTTGTATTCCTCGAGCAACGCGATCGCCGTTGTTTCTACTTGTAGAGCGAGATCTAACCACTCATCTTCACCGACCAACTCTAAAAGTTTTGCTTTTAGCGCAACAGCTCGTGGATCGTGTGTTTTATAAACACGGTGACCGAATCCCATGAGCTTCTCTCCATTCTCCAACTTCCCTCGTATCACTTGTTCAGCACTTCCAGCTTCTCTAATTTCGTCTAGCAAATCGATAACCGCTGAAGGTGCTCCGCCATGAAGAGGTCCTTTCATCGTGCCGATCGCAGATGTTGCGGCTGAAACCATATCCGATTCGGTCGATGCTGTAACCCGAGCAGAAAAAGTAGAGGCGTTCATGCCATGCTCGAGCGTTAAGATCATGTACGTTTCAAGTGCTAGTGTGTGGGCTTTGCTCGGTATTTCACCTGTAAGCATATATAGATAGTTTTCAACATGACTTAACTCTTTCGACGGCTCAACAAAAGGCTTACTATCCAAAAGCCGTGTCCAATAGCAAATGACTGTCGGAACAAGACTCGTTAACCGAATGGCTTGAGAAACGGTTGGCTTCCATCCATAACTGTAGACACCTTCAGAAGAAATGGCCGTTCGGATTACACTCATCATATCCATGTCTGTAGGCAGGTGGTCTAGGATGCTATTTATATGAAGAGGAAGCTCACGATTTCTTATAAGTTCGCTTTTGAGATTTTGTAATTGTTCATCGTCAGGAAGTTCACCGAACCAAAGAAGGTGGGCTACTTCTTCAAACGAAAAACGTGAAGTAAGGTCCCCAATCTCATAACCTCTGTAGATTAGCTTGCCCTCTGTACCATCAATATGACTGATCGCTGTCTCCGCTGCAACGATTCCTTTAAGTCCTTTTTGTATCATAGTTTTCACTCCTTCCATTATTTAGTATCATTGTATAGAATAAAATTGATTTATGATATTAATTGTTTTTAATTGATTTAATAAGAAAAATTAATCAGAAGGGATTGAAGAAAGATGGAGTTCTCTTGGCTACAAACTTTTATCACTGCGGCAGAATGCGAAAATTTTAGAAGAACGTCTGAAATCCTTCATGTTTCTCAGCCCTCTGTTTCAGTACATATTAAAATGTTGGAATCAGAATTAGGGATGGCATTATTTTTACGAGATGGCAGAAGAGTGAAGCTGACGGCGGAAGGGAGAAGGTATCTGCAGCATGCGAGAAAACTGATGGAAGTGTATGAAAGTGGACTAGAGGATCTAAATGCGTTTCAGCAAGGCTATGATACGAAGCTTTGTATCGGAATCTCACCGCTTATAGCCGATACGATTCTGCCTTCTGTTTTGAAACGGTATGTAAAAGCCAATCCCGATGTGGAGATTTCGATAAAAATTATTGATTCAGAAGATATTGAGAGAGCGGTATTAAACGAAGATGTGGACCTTGGGCTTTCTTGTTTAGGAAGTTCACATGCTGAGATTACGAGTCAGATGCTTTATCAAGACAAGATCGTATTAGTAGCACCGCATGATGGGCTGGATTTCGAAGCAGCTCCGCCGCTGGATGAAAAAGAAGTGCTGCTCTCAAACTACCTGCTGACCCATAACCATCCAGGATATTGGGATGATCTTTGCAGACGTGTGAAATCCCGTTATCCCGGCGTTCGGATGATGAAGGTGTCTCAGATTCACATAACAAAACGCTTTATTGCGGAAGGGTTAGGAATCTCGTTCTTACCTCTATCAACCGTAAGAAGAGAGCTGTTAGAAGGACGATTGCTAGAGGTGGACTGTTATTCAGTGGACATTCCAGATGCTCATACCTATGCGTTAACGAAGTACAATCATGGTAAACAAAAAGAGTTTCTGACCTATTTGTCTGGGTACAGGTTTTAGTGCTCCTTTTATTTTAAAACGGCTATCTCTTAATTCCATAAACAATACAAACGACGCCTAACATGATCCAGATTAAGCTACCGAATGATAATTTCGTTGATAATCCATAGATTCCAAGCGTCATCGTTGAGAAAAAGATGATCGGACCGATGATGGAAAGCAGGGAATTGATAACGAGTGCTCGTTCTACCGTATTATAGTGCAGCATGAATAGTGCTGCTGTAATCTCAAGGGTACCGGATAAAATACGAATGGCTGCCATAGCTAGTACGACTTTTTCAATCATTTGCAGCAACGTCCATTGCCTCCTTTTAAACAACTGTTTAATGTTCCTACGCTGTATAGTGCATTATATGTGGCCAAGCTCCGATTAGAAGTATAAAAAAGTTGCTACTATTCCCACTCTTTGCAATTGAAGGACTATACAGGTAATGGTGACTTTTTAGTGTATACTTGTCACTCAAGTTATTTTAAGGGGGAATAGGGATATGTTTGCAACATCGAATGGACCGCTCATTCAAGAACCGATGGCGATTTTTGCTTATCTAGTAGCACTAGTTGGCTTCGTATTCATCTTGGGCGAATCCAAAAACCACATTCTACGGAAGTTTTTCCACTATGCGCCGCCATTGATCTGGACGTATTTTTTGCCGATGATCTCAACGACTCTTGGCATCATACCTTCAAGTTCTGATTTATACAGTTTTGTTTCCGCTTACATACTTCCGGTTGGACTGCTGTTATTGCTTTTATCTATCAATGTAAAAGCGACACTCAAACTTGGACCGAAAGCAATCCTCATGTTTTTAGCGGGAACGGTAGGGGTAATCGTTGGTGGACCAATCGCGCTCGCGATCTTCCAGCCGTACTTACCAGAGGATGCTTGGACAGGTGTAGCTGCATTAGCTGGAAGCTGGATCGGGGGCTCTGCGAATATGGCAGCGCTCGTTGAAGCAGTGGACACGCCAGAACATATTCTGTCACCGATCATCGTTGTTGATACGGTTGTTGGATACAGCTGGATGGGTATCATGATCGCACTTGCTGGGTACCAAGCTCGTTTTGACAAGTGGAACAAAGCCGATAACCGCATCATTGGAGAAGTGAACAAGCAGGTTGGTGAGCTTGAGAAAAAGAATGCTCGTCCGATCGCCGTTCCGCAATTGCTTGCGATTCTTGGCCTTGGTTTTGGTTTAGCGTTTATAGTAGGGAAGTTTTCTGAGAAGCTGCCACAAGGAGATATTCTAAACACTGCTACTTGGACAATCATGATCATCTCTGCGATTGGTATCGTGCTATCTTTTACAAAAGTTCGTGAACTTGAAAATTACGGAGCGAGTATAGTAGGGTACGCTGGGATCTATCTATTGCTAGCAACAATCGGGGCAAAAGCGAATCTGATCTATGTGGTGGAAGCACCTCAATATATCTTAATGGGTATCGTATGGCTTGCCATCCATATTCTTTTCTTGTTTGGAGCAGCAAGGTTATTACGTTCACCTATGTTCTTCGTTGCGGTAGGATCACAAGGAAACATCGGTGGAACAAGCTCTGCACCTGTTGTAGCTTCTGTCTTCCAACCAGCGCTTGCACCAGTCGGCCTTTTAATGGGGTTACTCGGTAACATTGTTGGAACATATGGAGCCATTGTTTGTGCAAAGCTCGCACAGATGGTTTCACAGATGTAAAATAAAACCCCAAAAGATTAATTCTTTTGGGGTTTTATTATTACGCTACTTTTTGTTGTAAAGTTTTTAATTGAGATTGCTTTCTTTTTACATTTCCGATTACATATGAGCCGAATGGCAACATTGACACAATTTTAATGATTGCCATGGAAGCCACTAAAGATATGAAAAATAGGGCAATTACCCTTGAAAATGTACTATCGAATAATTGAGCGATGTCACTTCCAAAATATCGTTGAATTTGCCAATGAATTAAATAAATTCCAAATGAATAATTGCTGATGATATTAATGATTTTAAAGTTTTTAATGAGTTGTCCCCATGCAATAACAGCTGCACTGATAGCAATTGATAGTGGCAATAAATCTATTCTTCGTGAACCAACGCTAGTATATCCTGCTTTGAAAAAGATAAATACACCAAACAATGAAATTATAACACCAACTAGGGTTAGCCATTTGTGTTTATAAAGAAGTGCTGATACTTTTTTGTAATGCTTTCCAATAACATAGGCAATTGTAAAATACCCAAACCATGCTGTGAATGGGATTTTTAATACACCCATATTTTCTTGTACGAAAGCAAAAGTCCCGTTCAGAATTTCAAAATGGAAAATCATTAAAAGAATACTTACTGGAATCAATGCATTTATAGAAATTTTATATTTAGTTACAAAATAATGTAAGACATAGAATTGAAAGATGATAAGAATAAAATATCCCTCAAATTGCCCTAAGAAAATGTTGTTTAGAATCATTTGTTTTAAATCAATTGTACTAGGGTTTAGTTTGTAACTAACTAATGCGTCAATTATCGCAAAAGAAACATATGGAGCAAAAATCCATTTTAGTCGTTTCGTCCAAAATTTTTCTGGCAACTGATCTGGATATCGATTAGCTAAAATGATTTCAGATAATACGATAAATGTAGGAGTTGCATAACATAGTATGGTTCTTAACAATTGGTAGTATTCTGTTTCTGGGAACCCTGTGGCTAATCCTATTTGAGATGTGCTATGCAAGAAAACAATTGATAAGCATGCAATAACTCGTAATAAGTTCCATTCTTTTATCATATAAAATCCCTCATTACATGTTAAATTTATGATTGTTTGATTTAAACTGGCAAATAAATCACATCAGCAAATGTAACAGAATGGGAACTAAGTAAGAACCTTATATCAAATTTTGTAATGGTATTGTTACCGGATATCAACTGTACCGTAATAGACAATGAATAATCTGGAGTAATAGGATATTTCTTCATAAAATGTTTTTCATGTTATTATAGTGAATGTTTTGAGTTTATATTGTATATTTATGCATATCGAGACACGGGGATTTTTCGACAAAACTTCTCATTTTTCGCCAATCTTAAGCCTTTGACAACTTTTTTGGGTATATGTCATACTATAAAGTGTATAGAAAATCTATACAAAGATTCGCATGATGAAGGGATTGTGAAACATGTTAGGAAAAGTAAAATGGTTTAACGCAGAAAAAGGTTTTGGATTTATTGAGCGCGAAGACGGAGACGATGTGTTCGTACACTTCTCTGCAATCAACACTGACGGATTCAAAAGCCTTGACGAAGGTCAGCAAGTCGAGTTTGATATTGTAGATGGAGCTCGTGGGCCTCAAGCGGCAAACGTAACTAAACTATAATTCAAGGTACTATGACCATACTTTTAATCCCGTCTGTTCAGGCAGGCGGGTTTTCATTTCTAGAAAATATTTCATAATATGAATGATTAGTTTGCATCATTTCGCAATCCCTGTTATGATGGTGATAGATTATTTTTGTTCGGCGTAAAAGATTGTATGAGTTTCGACTTTTCTTCTTTAGCAATACTTTGGGCAAGAGTAGCAATATATCGTGTGGTAACGCACTAGGAGGCAACAAACATGGAACAAGGTACAGTAAAATGGTTTAACGCAGAAAAAGGTTTCGGATTCATCGAGCGCGAAAACGGAGACGATGTATTCGTACATTTCTCAGCTATCCAATCTGATGGTTTCAAATCTTTAGACGAAGGTCAAAAAGTAACTTTCGAAGTTGAGCAAGGTGCTCGTGGCGCTCAAGCTGCTAACGTTCAAAAAGCATAAGCTTCGTTATACCAAAACAGGTTCTCTTTAGAGCCTGTTTTTTTATTTGTCTAAAAAATACATAAAAAAACCCCACTCAAGAATCAAGTAGGGGGATGGAACAGGTATTGTAAAAAGTTTAAAGCTTTAAAGGTTACTTCCTAGTATACCACATAGTTTGAAACTAACAGAATGTAAGTCAAATTTATTTTTTTTTACATTAAATCTGAATTGGTAAATAAAAGAAACGGAAATTTTGTTTCGTGAAAATATTTTTTTGAATCGTGGCTGAACGAATCTTTGCCCGGTCTTATAAGGTTTTTAACCATTGTAAAGAATTTGTCGATAGTGTAAAAATATTGTCAAAATATTTTAAATGTTACGGAGGAATTCTTTTGGGGTATATCGAAATATATATACATCACCGAAAGGAGGAGTTAAGTTATGCATTTTAACATTCGTGGAGAAAACATCGAGGTGACTGAAGCCATTAGGGCTTACGTTGAGAAAAAGGTGACGAAACTCACAAAATACTTTAACGAAACTCCAAACTCTGAAGTACACGTCAATCTAAAGGTGTACAACAATGAACAATCTATTGAGGTTACGATACCGATGAAGGGCCTGCTGCTTCGTGCAGAGGAACGTCATTTGGATTTATACGCTGCGATTGATTTGGTGGTAGAAAAATTAGAGCGTCAAATTCGAAAACACAAAACAAAAGTAAACCGTAAATTTAGAAATGCTGAAGGCACAAAGCACATGTTTGCTAACGGTACAGAAGGCGTATCAACGGCACTGTTAGAGGAAGAGGACGATTTCGAGATTGTACGTGAAAAGCGTTTCGATCTGAAACCAATGGACACAGAGGAAGCCATTCTACAAATGGGCTTGCTCGGCCATAACTTCTTCGTTTATAACAACGCTGAATCTGGTGAGATGAACGTCGTGTACAGACGTAAAGACGGCAAATATGGCCTGATTGCAGGAATGAACTAACATATACAAAACTAGACTACACACCCCATGACACTTTTGGGGTGTGTTTTAAGTTTGGAAAGTAAGGTTGCCGATAAAATTAAAATTTCGTCGATATAATTTGAAACTCGCCGATAAAAATGGATTCTTGCCGATATACTCAAAATGAAGGAGCCACTAACCATGAAAAACGATATTCTGTTAAAACAACTCGCAGCGTTTCGTCATAACACGTTAAGCGCTGTAGAAGGCCTCAATGAGGAGGAAGCAGATTTTATTCCCGAGGGTTTCAACAACAACATTCGTTGGAACTTGGGGCATATATTTTTAGATCAGTACGATTGGCTGTATCATAAGGTCCGTGAAGATAATCCAGCGCCGATTCATTATCGAGAGTTATTCGGTTATGGAACGAAGCCAGAGAATTGGCAGCAGACGCCTCCAACGCTTCAAGAGCTTCGTCACCGTTTGATGGAGCAGGTTCAAGTGATTGAGGAGCAATTTGGTCATCGTCTACAGCAAGAATTAGATGAACCAACTGAACTAGGCATGAACACTTTTGCGGAAGTGCTGCCCCGCACGTTTTATCATGAAGGTCTTCATTTAGGAACGATCCTCGCTATAAAAAAAGCGATTCACCTTCAAAAACAAACAGAAGCAAAATGAAAAAAGTGCAGACTCCACGTCTACACTTTTTCTACTTTAGATACAGAAACATCTCTCAACTGAGTTTCACCACAGCGATTTAAATAACCATAAGAGTAAACCAAGCCTACGAAATAGAAAACAAACAATAAGTAAGCGGGTGAAAGATGAAAGTGGTTGTCGTAACCAATCATAAAATGTGTACCAACGCCTGTTAGAAATCCTGGCAAACCGCCGAGCGCCAGTGTCCACCACACCCATTTTGATCCTTCACGATATCCCCACAACGAAATGGTTAACAATAGAAATCCTTCTGAGATCAAAGCACCGCCAAATCCAGCGCGATCGTGTGCAATTAACGGAATTAACTTATCGTTGAAGGCAGTGATTTGTTCAGGTGTAAGTGCGAAGAACATTAAGTCTTCTTTCACAAAAACTCCGTTCATTCCGATGATGGAAATCACGATTCCTGCAGAGAGCAAGCACATACCTGTTATCACAAATAAGCTTTGTCCAAACTGGCTTCTTTTCCATGAAAGCGTGTTATAGAGATTTAACCCTTTTGATCCCGTAGTGAGGTTTCGAGATCGATAAAGCCCATAAAGAAAAAAGGGAAGGATGATTAAATAATAGACAAAGTGAAGCTTGTCAAAATAGCCGAAGCCCATAAAGTAAAAGATGTTTAAGAAACCAAGCGCTGCAGCAATCACATAGGATTTTCTTGCCCAATGTTCACCTTTTCGAATCCCGTGATACGAAAGCTGCATGAACATGAAACCTGCCGAGATCATAACACCTGCCAGACAAATCCGGTCATGAGACATGAAATGAAACAGGTGATGGTTGAATACTTGAATCTCTTCTTTTTGTATACCTAAATATTGTTCATCATACGCTAGAAGAACTTCTGTTAATCCGATGATTAAAGCGATGGTGCCTGCGATGAAAACGCCAAGTCCCATCAGGAAAAAGGAGATCCAACCTGTTTGTTCAGCTGGCTTAGAGATTGGCTGTTGTTCAAATGAAATTCGTTCGTTGATGCGTTTCGGAAGACCTGGTCCGGAATAAACAAATCCGCTATGCAGTTGAACGAGAGAAGCTCCTTCACGAAAAAGTTCCATCGCATCACCCGGTTCATGCACGCCACCAGAAGCAATGATCGGCTTGTTATAAGGTAAAAGCTGTTGAATACTTTCTTTTAAATGATGCATCTCCATCTGTCCGAGTTCAATGCCTTCATCACTTATAATCCCTTCACGAATGATAAATCCATCTACAGCAACATCTTCCGTAACAGACTTCACTTTTTGATGATTAAGTTCTAGCACAAGAGGTTTTAATGTAAATCCCCGAATACGTTCTAAATAGGACGCGCCTTGCACATCGATAATAAAGAAAGCAGCATATTCATCGAGTTTTTGAACCAGCTTCTCGTAATCCTGTAATGTTTCTGCCTTAATCAATATCCCTAGTGGTATTGTCACACTTTTCATAGATTGAAGTTTTATAAGTGCAGCTTCCAAACCCAGATTTTCTTGAAGGTGTTCATACACAAGCGTTTCTTTAACCAAATTCCGTATTATCGGTTTTCCGGATTTTTGCGGCATAACGGTAATCGGTCCTACTTCAATAAAACCAAAACCAAGGTTGGTGAATGCTTGAGTCCCATTCAGATGAGGGTCTAATGCACCACTTATCCCAACAGGTGAAGGAAAGGTGATCCCCGCAAGCTTCTGTTCTAATTCTTTACTTGGCTGCATATGGCCGAAAAATTGTATGACTTTATCACCAAAGTGCAGTTTGGCGAGGGTGTTCATCGTATGTAAAGTGAGATCACGGCTTGTTTCTGATTTCAGGCGAAACAGAAGCGGTTTGAAAAAGGTATGATAAGACCAATCAGGCATAAGAAACACTCCTTTTTATGCCGTTTTTTAATAAGTGTATCGCAATTTCTGGATGAAATTTCAAACTTTTTTCAGCTGGAAAATATTTTTCGTGTTTTTCTTCGTTTTGTTTCACTCTAATCTGATTTAACAGCAGGATTTTGAAGTAGGTAAGGGGAACTAGTTGAGTAACAAGAAAACGCTTACACTAATGACTATGTTTACTATTTAAGGAGGAGAAGTAGTTATGATGATGAATGTGCCTTTTCGAGTTACGAGTATGCTAGAGCATGCGGAGCGGTATTTTGCGAAAAAGGAAGTAACGAGCCGCACCATGTCCGGGATCAGGAAGTTCAGCTACCGGGAGATTGGTGAGCGAACACGCAGGCTTTCGAGCGCGCTAAAACGCCTTGGTGTTCAAAAAGGTGAGCGGGTTGGAACACTTGCATGGAACCACCACCGTCATCTAGAAGCCTATTTCGCCATTCCAGGTGTTGAAGCTGTTCTTCACACGATCAATATCCGACTTTCCCCTCAGCATATTGCATACATTATCAATCACGCCGATGACCAGATCTTGTTCGTAGATCAGGACATCCTACCTCTTGTTGAAGCTCTTAAAGACCATATTCCTAATGTAAAAGCGTATATATTGATGACCGATGAAGACGAGCTGCCGCAATCGCCGCTTCAGCCTCTCTATCATTATGAAAAACTAATAGAAGCGGGCGATCCAGCTTACGAATTTCCACAGGATATCGATGAGAACGATCCAGTCGGAATGTGCTATACATCTGCCACGACAGGAAACCCAAAAGGCGTAACGTACACGCACCGTTCGACCGTGCTTCACTCAATGTCACTGGGACTTGCTGATGGAGGTTCTGTTTCGGAAAGTGATGTTCTTATGCCGGTTGTGCCGATGTTCCACGTTAATGCTTGGGGACTTCCGTATGCAGCAACATGGTTCGGTTCGAAGCAAGTGATGCCTGGACCTCGCTTCACGCCACAGCTTTTAGCGGAGCTCATAGAGATGGAAAAAGTAACCTTTGCTGCAGGTGTACCAACGATCTGGATGGGGCTTCTTCAAGAACTCGAACAGAACACCTATGATACTTCTAGTCTTCGAGCGGTTATTTGTGGAGGATCTGCCGCACCAAAAGGAATGATAAAAACGTTCGAGGAAAAACATAATATCCCGTTCATGCACGCCTATGGTATGACAGAAACGAGTCCACTTGTAATCGCAACGCGACTGAAAACGTATCAAGCAGATCTGGACGATGAAGCGAAATTTGATTATAAAGCAAAACAAGGTTATGTCGTTCAAGGTGTTGAGATGAAAGTAATCGGTGCGAACGGGGAAGTGAAGTGGGACGGCCACGAGATGGGCGAGCTGTTGCTGCGTTCGAACTGGATAGCGGACGAATATTACAACGATGATCGAACAGAAGGGACGTTCAATGATGGCTGGCTTCATACCGGGGATGTTGTTACGGTGGATGAAGAAGGATTCGTGAAGATCGTCGATCGGACGAAGGACCTTATCAAGAGCGGGGGTGAGTGGATATCGTCCGTTGATCTAGAGAATGCGATCATGGCGTTTCCGGATGTTTTTGAAGCGTCTGTTATCGCTGTTCCTCATCCAGAATGGCAGGAACGACCACTCGCATGTGTCGTGCTGAAGACTGAGGCAAAAGGTAAAGTGCCAAAAGAAGATATTGTGGAGTTTTTGAGGCCGCAGTTTGCGAAATGGTGGATTCCAGACGATATCGTGTTCATGGATGAGATTCCAAAAACTTCCGTTGGTAAGTTTTTAAAGCGGACATTGCGTGATCAGTTGAAAGATCATTATATGACGACGGCAAAATCGTAAAAATGTATGCAGGGAACTTCTCAAAGTTGAGAAGTTCTTTTTTGTGCGAAGTGAAAGAGAATAATCATCTATAAATTTGTGAGCTATAGGAAAAAGTACGTATCTGATGGACACAAAGTTGTTATGTCTGCCTCAAAAATACATCAGTAAATATATTCACGGATAACTGCTTTTTATTCACGGTAATTTGCAATATATTCACGTATAACAGCAATAATTTCACGGATAAAATTTTTTATCGAAAGTTCGACAAAGAGCACTTTCTATCTCCTGGATCCTTCAGTCGAATCAACACTCAAACGACTCGATATCACATCATTTTAACAAACAAAAAAACACCACCCTCTGCATACCACGAGAACAGTGCCCAATCTACCTATTCTTTTATTTCTTTCTCAATCCATTTACCTGTTTCCGTCACATCCCAATAATCACTTGCTTTATAGTCGTTTAACGATATATCGAGATCGTGAAAAATGCGGTGAACGCCTTTTAGTGGCTCTACACTCTCAGAACTTTTACTTTTCTCAATTTTATCAAGAGCGGTCTCGATGTCTGCCTTTAATGGACCCGCAACATAGGGCAGAATCTTATTCCGTATATCGATCTCTATTTCATTTAATACAGGTGTATGTGTGTCTATGTTATATTTCGACCATTTATCATAGCCGAGCTCACCGTTCCAAAATTCATGAATCACATTGATTCGTCTTTGGATCTCGGTCTTTGGAACTTCTATGGTTGGCTTGAAGAGAGCTGTACCACTTGATTTTTCGGCGTCCGTTAATTCCTCGTCAGACGGTGCATCTACACTCGCTGCAGAATTCGGACCAAACAGTGAATAATATCCCCATGTGCCAAGGCCACCGATGATGAAGAAGCTGAGAGCGAGGGTAAGAATGATCGTTTTGCTTTTTTCACTTCGCTGCTTATTTTGCTGCAGCTGCGCTTCTTGTCCTTGCCCAGCGTTATCTGTCCTGTCTAGATCTGTGTTTTCCATTCAGAACCTCCCCCGTCCATCTTTATATTATTTTACCAAAATTTAGTCCGTCAGTCTCTATGAAAGTGTCAAATTTTTCACATATATAGGAAGTTTCTTTACGATGAATGCTACAATTTCGATGAAAAGATTTGGGATTTCTTGTGGCTCGTTTCACAAACTGGTAGAATAGAAGTGGTATATAATTTTCGAGAACAGGGAGCGTTATTCGGATGATTAGCATTTTGAAAAAGATTTTTCCAAGTTCCAATGACCGAACGTTGAATAGATACGAGAGAATTGCGGAAAAAGTGGAAACGTTAGCTGAAGAGTTTAAGGCTTTAAATGATGAAGCTTTGGCGAACAAAACGGCTGAGTTCAAGAGCCGTATCGAAAAAGGGGAATCTCTGGATGACCTTCTCCCTGAAGCGTTTGCGACTGTGCGTGAAGCATCAGCTCGTGTATTAAACATGCGTCATTATCCTGTACAGATTATGGGTGCGGTTGCGCTTCATGAAGGTAACATTGCAGAGATGAAAACCGGTGAAGGTAAAACGCTAGTTGCGACAATGCCTATTTATTTGAACGCACTAGATGGCAAAGGTACTCACGTTGTTACAGTCAATGAATATTTAGCTAGTCGTGACTCTGAGATCATGTCGCCGCTATACAATTTCTTAGGCTTAAGTGTTGGGTTGAACGTATCTGACCTTTCAAAAGAAGAGAAGCGTGATGCGTACGCAGCAGATATCACATATGGTACGAACAATGAGTTCGGCTTCGATTATCTGCGTGACAACATGGTTGTTTATAAAGAACAGATGGTTCAGCGCCGTAACTATGCGATCGTCGATGAGGTTGACTCGATTTTAATTGACGAAGCGCGTACACCGTTGATCATTTCAGGTTCTGCCCAAAAATCAACACAGCTCTATCAGATGGCGAACATGTTCGTGCGTCAGCTGAAAAAAGAAACAGATTATACAGTAGATGAAAAGACGAAGAACGTTCAGCTTTCTGAAGAAGGTATCAACAGAGCGGAGCAGATGTTCTCGATCGATAACTTATATGATTATCAGCACGTAACACTGAATCACCATATTAACCAAGCGTTAAAAGCGAACATCATCATGCAGCGTGATGTGGATTATGTCGTTCAAGATGGCGAAATCGTTATCGTTGACCCGTTCACGGGACGTCTGATGGCTGGTCGTCGTTACAGCGATGGTCTTCACCAAGCGATCGAAGCGAAGGAAGGTTTGGAGATTCAACGTGAGAGCATGACACTGGCGACGATCACATTCCAAAACTACTTCCGTATGTACAATAAGCTTGCTGGTATGACCGGTACAGCGAAAACGGAAGAAGAGGAATTCCGCAACATCTACAACATGGATGTTATCTGTATTCCGACGAACCGTCCGATCGCGCGTGATGACAGAGCAGATCTTATTTATAAAACGATGCAGGGCAAGTTCAAAGCGATTGCTGCTGAAATTGAAGAGCGTCATAAAACAGGACAGCCGATCCTTGTTGGTACGGTTGCCGTTGAAACCTCTGAACTCCTTTCACAGCTTTTAACGAAGCGTAAGATCAAGCATAACGTGTTGAACGCGAAAAACCATGAGCGTGAAGCAGAGATCATCGAAAATGCTGGTCAGCTTGGCATGGTTACGATCGCAACGAACATGGCTGGTCGTGGTACGGATATCAAGCTTGGTGAAGGAGTTATTGAAGTTGGCGGACTGCACATCCTTGGTACTGAGCGTCACGAATCACGTCGTATCGATAACCAGTTGCGTGGTCGTGCGGGTCGTCAAGGAGATCCGGGTTCATCTCGTTTCTACATCTCGATGGAAGATGAATTGATGCGTCGATTCGGTTCTGACAACTTGATGACGATGATGGAGCGTCTTGGCATGGATGAAGAGACGCCGATCGAGTCTAAAATGGTTACAAAAGCCGTTGAATCTGCACAAAAACGTGTAGAGGGATCGAACTTTGATGCTCGTAAACAGCTTTTACAATATGACGATGTTATGCGTCAACAGCGTGAAATCATCTATGCACAGCGTCAAGAAGTGCTAGATGCTGAGAACTTAAGTGATATCGTTCTTCGTATGATCGATTCTACACTTGAGCGAATCGTTACCGTTCATACACCTGAAGCGGAAGTTCAAGAAGAGTGGAACACGAAAGAAATCGCCGATTACGTGAATGCAGTTATGTTCACAGAGCCGACGTTTACAGAAAAAGATCTATTCGGTCTAGATCGTGAAGAGATTATCGAGAAGATTCAAGCGAAAGTACACGCGGCGTTTGCTGAAAAAGAAACACAGCTTCCTGCTGAACAGATCGCAGAGTTCGAAAAAGCAGTAATCCTACGTTCAGTTGACAGCAAATGGATGGATCACATCGACCAGATGGAACAGCTTCGTCAAGGGATTCACCTTCGTGCATACGGTCAGAACGATCCTTTGCGTGAATACCAGTTCGAAGGCTTCGAGATGTTTGAAGCGATGGTTGCTGCAATCGAAGAGGAAGTTACAACGTATATCTTAAAATCTCAGATCGAGCAAAACATGCAGCGTGAACAAGTGGCTGAAGGTAAAGCCGTTGTTCCTAGCGATAAACAAGATACAGCGAAAAAGAAGAAACCGGTTCGTAAAGCACAAGACATCAAGCGTAATGATCCTTGTCCATGCGGAAGCGGAAAGAAATACAAGCAATGTCACGGAGCTGAACAAGAATAGGAAGTTGCGTGAGTGAAGAGAGTCTTTTTATAGGCTCTCTTTGCGCTTGTAATCAGACGTTAATAAGGGTTAATTTTAACAGCGTTCGCATATTTTAAAGATGGAACAACTATAAGATGAGGTGCAAAGACTATGGATTTAGTAGAAGTTAAACAGGAATTAAACGTTATTGAAAAACGTATCAACGACTTTAGGGGGTCTCTTTGACCTCGATACAAAGAAAGCGCGTATCGCAGAACTAGATGAAGAGATGAGTGCACCCACGTTTTGGGATGATCAGAACGCCGCACAAGTCGTAATTAATGAAGCGAACGGGCTGAAAGAACAAGTGAACGAGTTTGAAGAGCTTGCTTCAGCTTATGAAGATCTAGAGATCGCACACGAGCTTGTAAAAGAAGAAGCGGACGAAGATCTTCAGAAAGAACTTGTAAAAGATCTTAAAACCTTGATCACGAAACTGAATGATTTTGAGCTTCAGCTTTTATTGAACGAACCGTATGATAAAAACAACGCGATCTTAGAACTTCACCCAGGGGCGGGTGGTACTGAGTCTCAAGACTGGGCGTCGATGCTGCTTCGTATGTACACCCGTTATGCGGAGCGCCAAGGGTATAAAGTTGAAACGCTCGATTACTTACCAGGTGACGAAGCAGGGGTGAAATCTGTAACACTTAGCATTAAAGGTCATAATGCTTATGGCTATTTGAAGGCTGAAAAAGGGGTTCACCGTCTTGTTCGTATCTCACCGTTCGATTCTTCAGGCCGTCGTCACACGTCATTCGTTTCGTGTGAAGTGATGCCAGAGATCACAGATGATACGGAGATCGAGATCCGTACAGAGGACCTTAAGATTGATACGTATCGTGCGTCTGGAGCAGGTGGTCAGCACGTTAACACGACTGACTCTGCTGTTCGTATGACACACATTCCAACGAACACGGTCGTTTCGTGTCAAACAGAGCGTTCGCAGATCAAGAACCGTGAGCGTGCAATGAAGATGATGATGGCGAAATTGGTGCAGCGCCGTTTGGAAGAGCAGCAGGCACAGTTGAATGAAATTCGTGGTGAGCAGAAGGAGATCGGGTGGGGAAGTCAGATTCGCTCTTATGTTTTCCATCCTTATAGTCTTGTGAAGGATCACCGGACGAATACTGAGGTTGGTAATGTGCAGTCTGTTATGGATGGCGAGATCACGCCGTTTATTGATTCTTATTTAAGGTCTAAGTTGTAAAAAAACTTTTTAGTTTGGTAATGCTTCGAGGTTTTTGAGAGAGGTTGATCTGCGCTCCAGGTGCTTCGCTTTCCGCGGGGCGGGCGGTGAGCCCCTTGCCGCTTTGCGCCTTTAAGGGTCTCCACCTGCCCACTCGTCCCGCAGGAGTCTCACACCTTCCTCTACAATCAACTAGTCGAGGTGTTAAGAACAAAAAATTTAGTGATTTGCATATAAACATCAATAATCAACCTTCAGTAAAAAAAAGAATAAAAATAAAAACAAAAACAAAAACAAAACTTCCGGACTTTTTGCTTCCGGAAGTTTTTTATCGTATGTGTGTGAGATCTCCCTCTTGTACGAGCTCGATCTTTCTAGGTTGTCCCTCTGTTACGATCTCCACGTTTCCATTGTCATAAATCCAAACGACTTGATACTCCTGGCCGTTATAAATAACGAAACTCCCCACTTCTATCTGCATCGTTTCACTCCTAATAATGCTCTCTAGTTAATTATACCTATCCAAGTTGGAATGTGTATTGGGAAAAAACATGGAAATCTGTCTACTTTAGTATAAAGTAAATTTCCCTATTTTCCCAACTTATATTTTCTATAACAGAAATCTTCACCAGTTAAAAGGTTTGATGTGGTAAGTATCTCTTTGGAAGTTCTATCGTTAGCCATGTTCATTTTATGTCGGGTGATGCCGCAACTTTATAAAAAACTAAAAATTCTTAAACGTTTGTTTAAATCCTCTACATAGTGGCTTAACATTTCGACAGTATTCTTATAGGTGCAACATCAATTTTATGGGTCTAGGGGGAAATAACATGGAAAAGAAGCCATTGGATAGAAGAACCTTTTTAACATACTTGGGTACAGGCGCAACGGCACTTGCTGCAGCTACTACAGGGTTAGGTGCTTTATCAGAGACAGCAAATGCTCAGTCAGATAGCTTAATGCGCATGAAACCTCGTAAAAAAGGGTTTAAGTTTCACCCGATCGCACCAACGGATAAAGACGATCTTGTTCTACCAAAAGGATATAAATATGAAGTGATTGCATCTTATGGTGATGTCATTAATAAAAAAGGTGACACGTTTGGATTCAACAATGATTTTACGATGTACTTTCCAATTGACAAATCCAGTGAACATGGTTTGCTATGGGTAAATCATGAGTATACGAACCCATTATATGTAGAAGGTGAAAAAGTAAACGATAAGTATACTCCTGCTCAGATCGAGAAGATGCTCTACAATCAAGGCGGTTCTATTATTGAAGTGAAAGTGAAGAACGGCAAGTGGGTAATGGAAAAAAATTCGATTTACGCACGACGTGTAACAGGACTTACACCTTTCGTACTAACAGGCCCAGCGAAAGGTACGTCAGCTGTAAACGGTGCAACTACGGCACAAGGAACGTTTGCAAACTGTTCTGGCGGACGTACGCCATGGAACACCGTATTATCGTGTGAAGAAAATTTCGAAGATACTTCAAAAGCAGCTAACCTCGATCAAACGCATTATGGCTGGGTGATTGAAGTCGATCCTTTTAACCCGAACTTTAAAGTAAGAAAGCACACGGCTCTTGGACGCTTCAACCATGAAAATGCAAGCGTTGGAATCTCGAACGATGGACGAGTCGTTGTTTATATGGGAGATGACAAAAAGGATGCTTGTGTGTACAAGTTTGTGAGTAAAGGCAAGTATGCTGCAGCAAAAGGGAAAGACAACAGCAAGCTTTTAGAAGAGGGAACACTTTATGCAGCAGATCTTGCAAACGGCAGATGGCTTCCATTAACGATCGAAGCTGTTCGTGAAAAAGCAGCAGGGAAAGCTGACCTTTTAGAAAAGTTCAAAACACAGGGCGATGTAGTGGTTAACTCACATGATGCTGCAATCCTTCTAGGCGCTACACCGACAGATCGCCCGGAAGATGTGGAGATTTCACCACTTGATGGGACAGTATTCATCGCACACACGAACAACGACAAACACGGCAACATTCACGGTCACATCACACGCTTTTTTGAAAAAGACGAAGATCATGGTGCAGAGAGCTTTGAATTTGAGATCTTTGCAGCAGGAGGTCGTCAAAGCGGATTCAGTGCACCAGACAATCTAACGTTCGATTCAAATGCAAACCTTTGGACAGTAACTGATATTTCTTCAAGTAAGCTGAATTCTGGTGCGTGGACAAGCTTTGGTAACAACGGTATGTTCATGATTCCTACGATCGGCCGTGACAAAGGAGAGGCGTTCCAGTTTGCATCTGCTCCAAAAGAAGCAGAGTTAACAGGACCATCTTTCACCCCGAACGAAAAAACGTTGTTCCTAAGTATTCAGCACCCTGGTGAAGAAACGAAAGATAAAGCTAATCCTACAAGCACGTGGCCGCAAGTTCGAGGTGGCAACACGCCACGTCCATCTGTTGTAGCTATTACTGGTTTCAAGTTTTAATTTTTTGAGACAAGAAAATAAAATCACAAATGATCACCAAAATTTGAGGAGGCGATCTACATGGGTTTCACAAACATCGGAGTACCAGGCTTGATCTTAATCTTAATCATTGCGCTTATTATTTTCGGACCATCTAAACTGCCAGAGATCGGACGAGCATTCGGAAGCACGCTTCGCGAGTTCAAAAACTCAGCAAAAGACCTCATGTCTTCGGATGAAAAAGAAGAAAAGCCGCAGTCTAAATAAAGAAAAATGGAAGATGCGGGCGCGGTTAGAGTCCGCATCTTTTTGTTTGAATGTAAAGTTGGGGTGAGGGTATTGAATCGTTTATGCTAGTCGAGTTTTGTAGACTCGCCGATAAATGTGCCAAACTCGCCGGATTATATCGAAAACTCGCCGTAATAATGGCAAAATTTCTAGGATTATTATTAAAATTTCTCGAAATAATTCCCTGAATACCCTAGCACGTATTAGTGAATGTAAGTTTTGAGAGTTATTATTTCGAAAACCAGAACCGCTAATTAAAGAAAGGAGGCTGTATGGTGATGAAAGCTGAAGATATGTACTTCGTTGAACACCTTGGTGAGCTTAGAAAACGTATTATTATCACGCTCGCCGTATTCATAACCGTTCTTTCTGTTTCATTTTTCTACGTTCAGCCGATTTATGACTGGCTGATTCGTGATTTGGATCAGCAGCTTGCTGTTCTTGGGCCAAGCGAGATTTTATGGGTGTATTTTATGATATCTGGTGTCATTGCGATCGCGTTCACCATTCCGGTTGCCGCGCATCAGACGTGGATGTTCATCAAACCGGCATTGAGTAAGAGAGAGCAGAAGGTGACGCTGTCCTATATTCCAGCACTATTTTTCTTATTTGTACTAGGTTTATCATTCGGATATTTTATCGTGTACCCAATGGTTTTAAATTTTCTGTTGAGCTTATCGGAAGGGCACTTTCAAACGTTCTTCACTTCAGAAAAATACTTTAAGTTCATGATGAATCTAACGCTTCCGTTCGGCTTTTTGTTTGAGATTCCGTTAGTGGTTATGTTCCTAACGTCGCTTGGCATCTTAAATCCACACGTCTTAACAAAAGCTAGAAAAGTCTCGTACTTCGGACTTGTGGTCGTTGCTGTCTTGATCACACCGCCAGACTTAGTATCAGATTTCCTAGTCGTCATCCCACTACTTGTCCTCTATGAGATCAGCATCATGCTGTCACGCGTGGTCTATAAGAAGAAGCTCGCGAAAGAACAGCTCGCCATGGAAGAAGAAAATAAGGTCGTGCAGATGAGACGTCCTTCATAAAAAACGAAAAAGGAAGCCCACTACGGCTTCCTTTCTTTATGTACTTTTTTAAACAAACTGATTCGTACGTCGATTCTTGTCCGCAATGTATTTGGCATATTCATTCGCCCGGCAAACATCGCCATTTTTATTATAAAAATCAAACAGAATGATCTCATAGTGTTCAGCGGGTAAAACATAACCTAGTTTCTTAAGATGTGGATACAGTTCTGTTTCAAGGTAGTCATGATATTCGTCGTTTTGCTTTTTTAATCGATAGATATGCATCTGAAAGAAGTGAACAAAGGTTGTGCTTCCGTTCTCTTGAGCTGTTTTCAACCCTCTTTCGGCGAGCTGAAGAATGTTTGTAGCAGGTTCTTTTCCTAAAAGAGTTGCCGCGTTCACATATCCCTCGAGAGAGCCTAAGTAGTTAGAAGTGCTAGGATCTTTTAGCTGCATCGATTCTTTGTAGTACTGACACGCATCTTCAAAATTGCCATGAAGGATCGAGTGATAGCCGAAGTTGTGAAGAAGAAGCGCTTTTTGTTTCTCCAAGCCGAAGTTCTCACACATTTCGATCAGTTCTATATATTTTTCGTTTTGAGGGCCGCTAGTTGGCTCTTGTTCGATTTGAATTAACATGAGCATTTCGGTTTCAATCACTCGAGCGTAGCAGTGCGATTTTTCAAAGTAACTAAGTGCTTTGCTAGCGTAATAATACGAAAGCACGCGAGAATTGGTAGAGTGATAAGCGACGGCCATATGATAATAATATTCCGGGTTGTTGTAGAAGGTAGGATCGACCTGTTTTAAGAGATCGATCGCTTCGTAATAATCATGCTTCATTTGAAGTCCATAGATCCCTTTAATATGCAGAAGCATGCTTTTATCACGATGTGAGAGTTCAGTCCACTTATCCATCTCTTGAAGAAGCGTTTCTACTTTCCCTTGCTGTTCCGTCAGTATGTAATAACGTGTTAATAAAAGGGTGTGGGTGCGATAAAAATCTGGAATCTGCAACAAAGCAATCTGTTCGAGTTGCTTCTTAATGGTTTCTGTTTTAACATCCAGCTTCATGATGATTGCTTCTTCCCACTTTTTTAAGAGAAGTTCCACGTTTCTGTACAAATTCATCTCATTTTGAATATCGATCTGTAGTCGGTCGGCTAAAAACTGGATCGTTTCGTCGGAAACCTCAGTCAGGCCACGTTCGATCTTACTCACATGTGTCCCTGAACAAATTCCGTCTCCGAGCTCTTTTTGTGTCATATTTCTAAGTTCACGATAGAATTTTATGATTTTTCCTTCAAGCATGAGATGACCCCCTATCTCTTTTAAAAAATTCTCTACTTTTTCTATTCTACTAAAGAAAACCCCAAATCAGTTAGACGTTTTTTAAGTCTATTTCCCTATTTCTCACCTCATTTTAGAGTAAAAATTCATTAAGTTCTGTGTTGATATAGGTAGCGAGTCATGTGCAAAACCCCGATAGCGGCAGGGCGTTCTTGCACTTACAATTACATTTGAATCTACAAAAAATTCAAAAAAGTAGAAAGGAGGATACAAGTCTTATTGTTTTGCTAGGAAAATTTCACATCTAAGAGATTCATATATAAATTACGGGTTGAAAAATCATTAATCACAAAGAAAGCAGGGAAATGATGAAAAAGATATCCTTTATTAAAAAATCTACTGCCCTTACATTAGCTGCAGGATTACTGCTATCGCCAAACACGACGATGTTCACACAGCAAACAAGTGCTGCTCCATTTAAAGCCGAGAATATTCTAGCATCTCTTACCGCTAAACAAAGAGAAGCTTTAAAACAGCTCGAACTGACAGATGTCGAAGGTCTTCAAGGCTTTAAGAAAGAAGAACTGCAGAACGAAAAAGAAATCTCTGTAATCGTTCAATTCCGATCAAAGCCTGGACAAGCTGCAGTGTTAGATGCTCAGTTAAAAGGGAAAAAAATCTCACGCCAACAAGCTGACAGCAAAGTAGATCAAGAGCATGCTCAATTTAAGAAGGATGTTGAGAAACTCATTCCATCTGTCGCACCCATGACAAAAAAATCAACACACAGAATTACATCCACATACAAAACCGTATATAACGGTGTGGCGATGAAACTGCCTGCCAATCAGGTAGAAGCACTTCTACAATCAGCAGCCGTTAAGGCGGTTTATAAAGATGTAACGTTTAAAGTGGATCCGATCGCGATGGGCGAAGATAAAGCTCTGAACAGCAACAGTGCTGGAACATCTGTAGAGAGCATTCCTTACTTGAAAATTGATCAGCTACATAACGAGGGCATCACAGGTGAGGGTGTGAAGGTAGGGATCTTAGACACAGGGATCGACTACAATCATCCAGACTTAAAAGAAGTGTTTAAAGGCGGATACGATTTTGTCGATAACGACAACGATCCGATGGAAACGACGTATAAAAACTGGCAAGATTCTAAAAAACCAGAGTTTAACGGCAATGCGTATTACACGTCGCATGGCACGCATGTAGCGGGAACGATAGCAGGACAAGGCTCAAATCCAAATGTATCCGTTCAAGGTGTGGCGCCAGATGCTGATATCTATGCGTATCGTGTATTAGGACCGTACGGGACTGGCTCTTCTGAAGGCATTATCGCGGGGATCGAGAAAGCTGTTAAAGACGGGATGGACGTGATCAACCTTTCGTTAGGTGCCGGTATCAATGATCCTTATTATCCGACGAGTACAGCGATCAACTATGCGGTTCTTAATGATGTGACAGCTGTCGTATCTGCTGGAAATTCAGGTCCGAACCCATACACTCTTGGTTCTCCTGGTGCTGCTGCATTAGCGCTTACGATTGGAGCGAGTGACGTACCGATGACAGTCGCTTCTTTTACAGGATCAGTGGGCAGTGAGAGTGGACTTCAACTAACAGGATTAGCCCGTCATTATGCTGATCGATTGAACGAACTGTCAGGTAAGTCATACGATCTTGTTGACGTGGGTCTAGGTAAGACTACTGATTATACAGGGAAAGATGTAAAAGGAAAGATCGCTCTCATCGCTCGCGGTGAAACGACTTTGAACGAAAAAGTGACACTCGCTAAACAAAACGGTGCAGCAGCAGTACTTCTATATAACAACGTGGATGGAGTAATCGAAGCGAACCTTGGGGAGTCTACAACATTTATTCCGTCATTCTCCTTAACAAAGGCAGCGGGTGAAAAGATTAAGACTCAAATCGCTGCAGGTAAATTCGGTTTTACGTTCGGAAAGTATGCTGAGATTCAAACAGAAGGCGATCGCTTAGCCGCATTCAGTTCGAGAGGTCCAGCCAGACAGACGTACGATATGAAGCCGGAAGTTACAGCACCTGGTGTTGCCGTTCTTTCTACGGTTCCGTCATATATGGTGAACCCAGCGAACCAAGAAAACTATGATTACGCGTATTCCCATTATTCCGGAACATCGATGGCTGCTCCGCACACAGCAGGAATCGCAGCGCTGATGCTCGATGCTAATCCTAACTTAGAGCCTGAGGATGTTAAAACCATCTTAATGAACACAGCTGATTCACTCAACGGAGATTATTCAGTATTTGAAGTAGGAGCAGGACGTGTAGATCCTTATCAGGCTGTATACAGCGGAACAAGTTTTCAAGTGAACGATGAAACGTTGATTCCTAGTTCTACAAATCTCGTGAAAATTAAAGAACGGACAGGTGGAATCGCGTACGGAAGTCATTATGCAGGTAAAAAGCTGTCACTAAAGAAATCCATTACGGTTGAGAACAATGAAAAAGTGAAGAAGACGTTCAAAGTGGAAGTAGAAGAAACAAAAGGGTCGCCAAGCTTGAAGAAGAACGGAATCGAGATCTCTATTCCAGACGAAATCAAGATTGCCGGTGACGATTTTAAAAAGGTGTCAGCAGGGATCAATATTCCTAAGAAAGCAAAAGAGGGCATTTACGAAGGATACATCAAGCTGACAAATCAATCGAAAGCAGCTGAACACTACAGAATTCCATTCAGTGTTCGTATTACGGAAGAGGGCTATAACAAATTAGAGCTTTCAACTCCAGCAATCGCACCGAACTATTTGAATACGGGAGGATTCTTTGGGTATCGTGCCATCTACACGGGCATGGAATTTAACTTTAAGTCTCCGATGGAGAAGATGGAAGTCGTCCTTCAAGACGGAAAGTCAGGGAAAGATCTGGGCTTAATCGGTACTATGAATCTAGAGGGTCGTAACGAAAACCAAAGTTATTACGTGCTAAACGCATTTAATGGCATGTACAACAAATTTACGGGTGATAAAACAGAACCGATTGATTCTGAGATTTCTTACGCACCAGCCGGTCACTATAAGCTGAAGTTTATTTCAACAACAGCCACTGGTAAACAACTAACAGATTATCGACATGTGTTCATCGATATTGATGAGCCTACGTTTGAAAGCTCACTTGATGGTGATTCTCCGTTCTTAGAATACAAGCCAGGTCAAGAGACATATCCGTTTGACATCAAAATTAACGATCCTTTAGTAGATGAGATCGCGATGAACGAAAACGTAACGGCACTTAACTTCCGGATGGACGGTTTCGATCTGGCAGGTAATCCGGCTGCGCAGAAGAATTACTATTTTGTAAAAGAGGGCACACCGGTTTCCTATACGAAGAGTAAAAATGCGCCACTGAAAACCGGAGAAATGGTAAAAGCCACACTAGTATTGGATAACTTAAATGATCTGACCAAAGCGGAATGGAACTTTGACAATAATAGCTTTGGCGCGGTCTCTCTTGTTGATGCTAAACTAACAGACGCTTTTAAAGACAAAGCATCTATTGAAGTGAAAGATGGAATCGTAACAGTTGGATTCAATGATGGTAGCGAAACGCTAGATCACGCCGAGCTAGTAGAAGTGACGTTAAAAGTAAGTGATGATTATTATGCGACACGAGCTGCAGTAGCACCCATTGTAAAAGTAACAGATAACAATGCTAAAACATCAACGGTCCTGCAAGCTCAGTTAAGTTGGAAAGTAAAACCGCAGTTCTCTACCGCAAACGGCTATGTAACGCCTGAAGGCTTCGAGAACGAGGAAGGAACCGTTACAGAGAGACGCGATTGGACGAAAGTAGGAGGATCTGTTCAAATTATCGATGCAGAAGGGAACGCACATGATCCATCTACACGCATCGCAGATAACGGTCAGTACAAGTACGACAAACTTCCACTTCAAAAAGAAGCGTTCACGGTGGAAATGAGGGTGCCAGGACATTTCCTAACCAAAGGAGATTTGTATATCGGTTTCGAACACAAAGGTGAATTATACGCACAAAGCCGCTTTATTACTGCGCTCGATGTAAAAGCGGGAGACGTGAATCAAGACAACGTGATCGACATCCATGATGCCATCGAGATTCAAAATGCGTGGGGAACAGGAAAACGTGCCGCGGATATTAACTTTGACGGAAAGGTAGATGCAAAAGATATGAAATTCGTACAGAGAAACTATCTCCTGCAAAACCAACATATTGACGATACACCATCACCAAGAAAGAATTACAAAGGAAAAACACTAGAAACCATCTTAGTAGAACTAGGCATCCAGCAATAACTGATATTTGAACAATCTTTAAGGAGAAGCATCTTCCTTTGAGGTTGTTTTTTTTACGAGATCATCGAGATGGTAGATGCGGGATTTTCGATTGCCTGTGAAGGGAAGGTCTAGCGACTGGAGCAGGTGATATGATTGGCTAGTTGATGTAAGGTTCAAAAATTCTTTACAGGACTTATTGGAAATGTTGTTGGAGATTAGCAGAGCGTAATCTACTAATGCAGCTTCATGAGCCTTGTTATAGTTGTTTTTACAAGACGCACAATACCATGTTCTTCTACGGCGTTGTAAAAATTCTGTCTCACAACTGGGACAAAACACACCAGTTAGTAAATGATTTGGATTGATTTGATACTTGCTGCAAACGTCTGGATTATCTGGAGTGTGTATTTTTATCAGGTTTTTACTAATTTTTTTACTATCATTAGGTAAGATTATTTCTTTTCGATGCTTATTAATCAACTCTTCAAATTTGGCTACTAAACCAGAACTCTTAATTACTTTCATGCGAGCTTCTTTGTAAGCAGGAGAAAATTCTGTTATTGCTTTTGGATTAGTCATTATTACAAGAGATTCGATTGGTACATGAGGGACTTTGAAGTTATTTAAAATGGCCATCAAGTGATAGGATTGTCTTTTTACTTGTTCAACTGGATTATCGAAAGCTTCTTGTTGATCATTTAATGTACGGATCATTGGGTCGTACGCACTTTCAAAATAGAGATGTCCTGCAATGTTCTTACTTTCAATGATGAGTAAGAAGTGCGGTGTAATAATAAGAGTGTCAATTTGAAAGTAGTAGTCTTCATGTGAAATTCTGAGACCGTGAAGGAAAATAAGGTTATTTTGAGGAAGATACCGATAAAAATAGTCCAGTGACTGTTCACCACGATATCCAGATATATGTTTTCTTAAAACACGATGTATTTCATCTTGTTTCGCATCATTTAAGAGTGCTCTTTTTAAAAGGGATTGTAACTTATAAATGATAATTGGCTGTGTGCGATGCTTGTTAATCAAAATTGACCACCTCATACACGTTTTCTTTATAATGATGGCTTTTGAAGAGTAATACAAAGCACTAAATGAAGAAAAATGAAACAATGGATCAATAATTTCACGGTAATCCTCTATATATTCACGGTAAACTCAATTATATTCAGGTATAAAAACAATAATTTCACGGATAAAATTTTTTATCCGAAGTTCGACAAACTACCACATATTACGACAAACACATAAACCAAAATACTATCTCATTCATATGTCCATACTATCCACATCTAGCTTACACACACATAATCTCACCAAATCAACCACCACTTCACCCCATCACCGCGGCACTAAGGTCTCATTTACAAGGGCATACTGTGATTGGTATACTTTTTGTCGGTTTAAAGAAATTCCTTATGAAAGTTTGAGGGTTAAAGACAGCAATGATGATGGCTATGCGAAAACGACGGGGGATCCTTCATCCGACCGTTGAACTCATTTTAGAATATGTATATGTTGTGATTGGATCAGGACTTGTGGCACTCGCATTCTCGGTATTCCTGTTGCCGAATCAGATTGCATCTGGCGGAGTAAGTGGGATATCGACGATTTTATACGGACTCTTTCAATGGAAACCTTCTATTGTACAGTGGAGTTTAAACATTCCGCTCTTCTTTGCGGGATTATTTTTCCTCGGACGCCGATTCGGTGCAAAAACGCTCGTTGGAACCGTTGTGCTTCCGTTCTTTGTCTTTATTTTTGAAAGCTGGGGAGCGGCGACAGAAGATCCATTGCTTGGTGCGATTTTCGGTGGACTTGGAATTGGGGCTGGTCTTGGGATCGTGTTCCGTGGAAAAGCTTCTACAGGGGGCGTTGATCTGCTCGCACAGATCGTCCATAAATATACGGGTGCTTCACTCGGGTCGATCATCCTTCTCATAGACGGAACGATCGTGACGTCGTCCGCCTTATTTTTCGGAATCGAACAAGCTCTGTATGCACTTATTGCAATGTTCATTACGGCAAAAACGATCGATGTGGTTCAGATTGGGCTAGGGACGACAAAGATGGCGTTGATCATTTCAGATAAAGAAGATGAGCTCCGCCAAGGTATACTGACTCACATTTATCGAGGCGTTACGAAGATCAATGCGTTCGGTGGATACACGCAAGATGAACGACCAATGTTGATGGTCGTAGTTGCACAATATGAAGTAACAAAATTGAAACAATACGTAAAAGGTGTAGATCCAGACGCTTTCGTAATCGTTGTGAATGCGAACGAAGTGTTAGGAGAAGGCTTTAAACGAGGATAAACAATTAAGACCGCAGCCAGTTGGGACTCATCTCGACTGGTTTTCTTTTTATTCACAGGTACTTTCCCACGCAATCATGTCCTTTTTACTACAATCGCTAGACTTATAAACAAAAATCTTCAGTAATACCAGGTCAAAAGACCCTAAATCCCACGGCGATGGTCGGTTTTAACGCCTTCGTGTCGAAAAGTCTCCCTGCAGGTTTCCAACGATATATGAAGGATTTCAGCGAATTGTGTCGTATTTTAAGTACTACGGAATCTAAAAACATGACCATGGTCCCTTGTTTGAGGGAAGATGAAACACAACTGTAATAAAATTGTCAGTGCAAGATGTTATAATAGTTATTGCGGAAAAAAACTGACATATATCGCGTATTTGTCGAAAGACCTTTATATAGAACTTGTTGATTGATCAGGGAAATATTTTTAGGGGTAGTAAGGAAGTGATTTTGCTTGATAGAAATGGTTGATGTATGGAAAACATACCCGAACGGTGTTATGGCACTTAACGGGATTGACGTCTACATAGAAAAAGGTGAATTTGTTTATGTAGTCGGACCAAGTGGAGCAGGTAAATCCACGTTTATAAAATGCATGTATCGTGAAGAGAAACCGACACAAGGTTCCATTATCATTAATGGAACAAACCTTGCAAAAGTAAAAGAAAGACAGATTCCTAGAGTACGAAGAAAGATCGGAGTTATCTTCCAAGACTTTAAACTGTTGCCGCGTTTAACGGTATATGAAAACGTAGCATTTGCACTTGAAGTTATTGAAGAATCTCCAAAAGTGATCAGAGAACGTGTTATGGAAGTTCTTGATCTTGTAAAACTAAAAAACAAAGCGCGTATGTTCCCAGACGAGTTATCAGGTGGAGAGCAGCAGCGTGTATCCATCGCACGTTCGATCGTGAACCATCCTCCAGTTGTTATCGCGGATGAGCCGACAGGTAACCTTGATCCAGAAACAGCGTGGGAGATCATGGAGATCTTTAAAGAGATCAACGCTCGTGGAACAACAGTTGTTATGGCAACTCATAATAAGGAAATCGTAAATACAATCACAAAGCGCGTAATTGCCATCGAAGGCGGCCGAATTGTACGTGATGAGGCGAAGGGGGATTACGGCTATGAAGATTAGAACATTGAAACGTCATTTCGTAGAAGCATTCAAGAGCATGGGAAGAAACGGCTGGATGTCCTTTGCTTCCATCTCTGCCGTAACGGTAACCTTGCTATTAGTAAGTGTGTTCTTGGCAATCCTCTTGAACATTAACTATATTGCAAGTCAGATCGAAGACGATGTACAGATCAGAGCTTACATTGAACGAACGGAAAAACCTGAAAGATACGATGCTTACAAACAAGAGCTTGAAAAGCTTGGCAAGGTAAAGACGGTAGAGTATCAATCTAAAGAAGAAGGTCTTGATGAACTGATTGAAAGTCTAGGAGACGAAGGGGAAGCCTTCTCATCCCTTAAGAATGAAAATCCATTGCGAGATGCGTTCATCATCTACACGGAAAAGCCGCAAGATACGGCTGCTGTAGCAAAAGAAGTTGAGAAATTTAAATTTGTAAACAAAGTTGAGTACGGACAGGGTACCGTCGAGAAACTCTTTAAAGTGACAGATGTTGCCCGCAATGTTGGAATCGTCCTCGTATTGGGACTTGTATTCACAGCGATGTTCCTCATCTCAAATACTATAAAATTAACGATTGTAACACGAAGACGAGAGATTGAAATTATGAAACTCGTTGGTGCGACGAATGGATTTATCCGCTGGCCGTTCTTCATTGAAGGATTTGCATTAGGTGTAGCGGGTGCTATTCTTCCGATCATCGTGATTACGGTAGGATATCAAGCGATTTTCGATATCGTTAATCAAAAATTAGGGACAGTATTCATTGAGCTATTGCCTGTAACACCACTTATCCCGCAGCTCGCATTGTTGATGCTGTTGATCGGTGGAGTGATCGGCGTGTGGGGAAGCTTAACGTCTGTTCGTAAGTTCTTGAAGATTTAAGTAGAGATAGCAGAAATAAAGAGATCCAAGAAAAACGAAACAATTAATAGGGGTTAGGGAGGAAAACGAATGAAAAGGAAAGTGGTTGGTACAGTGCTTTCACTAAGTTTAGCACTGGGCGCCTTTACTATGTATCACTCTGAATCCGTCGTTCACGCGGAATCTTTATCAAGCATCAAGAAAAAACAACAAGAAAATGCAAAGAAAGCGGAGGCTGCAAAATCAAAGCTGGACAAGAACAAAAGCAGTCAAGCAGCGATTGAAGCAGAAGTAGCAAGAATTGATAAGCTTTCTTCTGAAACAGATCTGAAAGTACAAGCCAAACAAACAGATATTAAAGAAACAAAAGAAGAGATCGAAGTGTTAAAAGGCGAGATCGCAGTTGTTCAAAAGCGAATCGATAAGCGCGATGCTCTATTAAAAGAACGTATTAACTCTATGTATGAATCTGGCGGTGCTGTTTCTTACTTAGAAGTTGTTCTTGGTTCAAAAGATTTTGGTGATTTTCTTGACCGCGTTCTAGCATTGAACATGATTGCAGAACAAGATCGTCAGCTACTAGAAGAACAAAAGAAAGATAAAGAGCTTCTAGAGAAAAAGATGGCAGACGTTGAGAAAAAACTAGTTAACCTACAAAACGCAATGAAAGAACTACAAGTGCTTCAAAAGCAATTAAAAGCTCAAATGGACGAGAAAACTCGTCTGATGGCTTCTCTTAAAAAAGAAGAAGACTCCTTGCATGCTGAAGCACATAAAATTGAAAACGAAGGTGCACTTCTAAAATCTCAAGAAGATGCGTTCCGTGCTGAACAAGCACGTGCAGCTGCACGTGAAAAAGCAGCTCGTGAATCATCGTCTTCAGGTGGATCAGCTCCTTCAATGGGACCTGTTTCAGGAAATGGTATGATCATCAAACCTGCTGCTGGAAGAATTTCTTCTGGATTTGGTAACAGAAGCAGCGGTATGCATGAAGGAATCGACATCGCTCAAGGCGGAACAGTGCCAATCTATGCTGCTGCAGATGGAACAGTTATTCGTTCTGAGTTGTCACCTTCATACGGAAACGTTGTATACATCTCTCACTCGATCGGTGGGCAGCAATGGACAACGGTTTACGCTCACATGAGCAGCCGTGCTGTATCAGGCGGTTCTGTTTCAAAAGGGCAGTTCCTAGGCAACATGGGGAACACTGGACATTCATTTGGTCAGCATTTACACTTTGAACTTCACAAAGGACCTTGGAATGCAGGAAAAACAAATGCTGTAAATCCTGCGGCTTACTGGTAAAATAAACACATAAAGTAAACAAGCTATTCATATAGTGAAGTAGGAGACAGGCTGTTGCCTAAAGACTCTTACAATGGAAGGCATCGCACTTTGCAGGGTGTGATGCCTTTTCCTGCAAAAACGAGGTGAGCAGAATGAACGTAAATAAAAAAATGTTGGCCCTGCTGATTGTTCTTTCCTTGCTTGTTGGTGCCGGTGGCATGTATGGTTCGATGGCACTGTTTGGAAACGATTCGAAGTATGTTCAGAATGGTGAAGTAAACGATCTGCCGAAGACCGCAACGAAAGTCGACAACGACGAAGAGTTTGCGAAGCTTCAGAAGACGTATGAGATCATCTCTTCTCGTTATGTAGAAGATGTTGATGGTGACAAACTCCTTGAAGGTGCCATTCAAGGAATGGTCAAAACGTTAAAAGATCCATATTCCGTTTATATGGATGAAGAAACGGCCAGTCAGTTTACACAGTCACTCGATTCTTCTTTCGAAGGAATTGGTGCAGAAGTAAGTATGGTAGACGGTAAAGTAACGATCGTCGCACCGTTCAAAGATTCACCTGCCGAAAAAGCAGGACTGAAGCCAAACGATCAAATCATTACGATTGACGGTAAAAGCGTCGAGGGATTAGATCTGTATAAAGCCGTATTAAAAATCCGCGGTGAAAAAGGATCTATCGTAACACTTGGTGTAAAACGAACAGGTGTAAACGATGTAATGCCGGTTAAAGTAACACGTGATGAGATTCCGATCGAGACCGTTTACTCTGATATTGAAGAAGTAAAAGGTAAGAAGATCGGTGTACTTGAAATCACATCTTTCTCAGAAAAAACTGGTGCTGATTTTAAGAAACAGCTAACAGAGCTAGAAAAAGAAAAGATTGATGGTCTAGTTATTGACGTTCGTGGAAATCCAGGAGGCTATCTAGAAGCAGTTGACAGCATTCTACGTCAGATCATTCCTGAGAAAAAACCATTCGTTCAGATTGAAGACCGCAAAGGAAACAAAGAACGTTATGTTTCAACGTTAAAAGAAAAGAAAGATTATCCGATTATCGGCTTGATCGACAAAGGCAGTGCATCAGCGTCTGAAATTTTAGCTGCTGCCTTAAAAGAAGCAGGAAACTATGATCTTGTTGGTGAGAAGTCGTTCGGTAAAGGTACGGTTCAGCAATCGATCGATCTTGGTGATGGATCGAACATCAAGCTGACACTGTTTAAGTGGCTGACACCGGATGGAAACTGGATTCACAAAAAAGGGGTAAAGCCTACTTTTGAAGTGAAGCAGCCAGACTACTTCTACACAAATCCGATTACAGTTGAGAAAAAAGCGTTAGAGTTTGATATGAACAACGAGCAAGTGAAGAACGCTCAAGTTATGTTGAACGGTTTAGGGTTCCAGACGGGTAGAGAAGATGGCTATTTTGATGAAAAGACGCAAGCTGCGGTAACCGCGTTCCAGCGTGCGAACAACTTGCCAGCAACAGGTAAAGTAGATACGAAGACAGCTGGTAAGATGGAGTCAAAAGTGATCGATTCAATCCGTGATGATAAGAACGATGTTCAGCGTAAAACGGCGATTGAATTGCTTGCAAAATAAGGATATGGCAGGAAAAAACAACTGAAACACGAATACTATCCGTAGAGGAAATTATTCTCTACGGATTTTTTTGTAAGCATGTTTTGATAGAGTAAATTACATATGGGAGAGGTTGATTTCCGCTCCAGGTGCTTCGCTTTCCGCGGGGCAGGCGGTGAGCCACATTCGTACGTTTCACGTATAAGTGTCTCACCTGACCGCTTGTCCCGCAGGAGTCTCGCACCTTGCGCTCCAATCAACTTTCAGAGAAGTCTTAACTAAAAACAAATAAAATTCTTGAATAGTTTCTATGGTGGGAATTATATGAAACAGAAAATTAAACGATTTGAAAGTTAAAATCCTTTGTCAGGTTTAAAGGGGTAGACAATATGCAGTCATTGAATGTTGGAGATGTTTTGTTTCAGCTCTTTTCGTTACTTGTGCTATTCGCCATCATCGTTGGAGTTGGTTTATTAGTGAAGCGAGCTGTGAGTACGGATAGAAGATTGAAACGTATTGAAGAAAAAGTGGATGAATTGAAAGATGAGAAAGGAAGAGACCGCACATGACAGACACCTTCGTGAAAGAATTACTTCAGGGCATGCTGCTGCTTTTTTTACACCCGCTTTTTTACGGTTTTATTCTTGTTGCTTTCTTAATTGGATTAAAACGTGTGAAACGTGAGAGAAGAGAATTTAAAGTGCGCGTTCATCCTGTTATTGATAATTTAATATTTTCATTGCTGCCAGGCATTCTGATCGGACTCATCGGTTCTGTAATCTTTGTGGCAGCTGGTATTACATTGCCGCTTGGGATGATAGCTTTGATCGGGGGCGTCTATCTAGCTTTAGGGTTAACGTTTAAAACAAGGTTTATGAACCCTGCATACGCTGTAAGTTTAGCTGCAGTCGTTGGTCTGTTGCTTCCTAAATTTCAGTTAGGGATCTCCTTTTTAGATCGTTGGATCGTAGATGTTCAAAAAACGCCGCTTGATTCATTAGCAGTAATTATTGGTGTTCTTTTGATTCAAGAAGGGATTCTGGTCATCTGGAAAGGTGCAGATCGGACATCCCCTCGACTGTTCAAAGGAAAACGAGGACATTATATCGGGGCACATGAAGCTACGAGATTTTGGATTGTTCCGCAGTTTTTAGTTCTTCCTGTAGGCTCAATTCCTGTACTAGACTGGTGGCCGTTGTTTCCGATGGGCGCGGTAGGATTCTCATTCTTCCTTGTACCGTTTGCCATTGGATATCGCCAGCTGGTTACACATACACTGCCAGAAGAAGCGATTAAACATCTAGGCAGACAAGTTTTGATTTTAGGATTTATCGTAACAGGCATTGCAGCAGTAGGTCATTTTTATAATTTACCACTATTAATTGCGATAGCCATCGCAGCCGGTCTTGCAGGACGAGAGCTCATCACACTCGTAACGAGCCAACGTGATGATACGAGACCATCGCATTTTGTTCCAAGAGATCAGGGAGTCATGATCCTTTCAGTCGTGCCAGGAACACCTGCTGCAAAGATGGGATTAAAGATAGGCGAAGTCATTGTGAAAGTAAATGGAGTAACACTCTCGCACGAATCAAGTTTGTACCGAGCACTTCAGATTAACGCTGCATATTGCAAACTTGAAGTCCTTAATCTGAATGGTGAGATTCGTTTCGTTCAAGGATCACTCTATCAAAACGAACACCACCAGCTTGGCGTCTTGCTTGTCCATGATGTAGTGGATCGTAATGCTGCTGTTGGGGATTGATTATAATTTTTCATAATTAACCGGAATCTGTTCAAAATTCGCCGGAATCATTTTTCATAATTTAACGGAATCGCATAATTTTTATTAAAGGGCTCATTTAACGTGAGTCTTTTTTTGTTTTTCAACAAACGGGCCATATAATGCAGTAACTGATCGTACAAATGCACAAATATAATCTGGATATTCAGAAAAATTTAATTGAACTTAACAAATTATTAAATGAAACAATACATAAAACTATACGTATTTTAAAGAGAGTTTTCTGTTATCCCTCATAATGAAAGGAGTTATTACAATCAAAAAAAATAATGATTGTCATCCTCTGGACAAAACAGAGAGTTGGTTGTTTTTTACTGGTTATGCAGCGTTTGTTTGGTCGACTCTATTCGGGTTAATCCACATTTACTGGGCTGCAGGAGGCACTTTAGGATTTGAAGGCAGGACGATGAGCGAAGTGTTATTCATCATTAATCTGGTTGCAATTGCCCTATGTATAATTGCTGCTTTTACTGCACTTGCACTTGTTCAAGCATGGGGACGAAGGTTTCCATCCTGGTTGTTGCTCACTTCAGCATGGGGAGCGTGTGTGGTATTGGGTTTGCGCGGTGGTGCAGGGATAATTCAAAGCATGTTGGAAGCAGAACCACTTTCTTTACTATTAATAATAGTTGAACCGTTTTTCTTGTTAGGAGGTATCTTATATGGACTTCTCGCTTTTCTTTACATTTATTCCTCCAATAATGGGAGAAAAATAAAACAGAATGAGATAAATATGAGGTGAACCTACAGTTATTCCATTAAAGGGTGCGTTAATCCAAGAAGGATTAACGCACTTTTTAATGAATTTATTAAACAAACGAGCAGGATTGTGGAATAAATTAAAAGTTTTAAAGAGGCGAAAATTTTTTCAGGAGGAGCAAGTGGCGATGAGAAAGACAGAAATACTTCCTTGGACAGAAGAATGGGGAAAAGTATATTTGATAGAAGAAAGTAAACTTAAAGAAATTTTTAAAGATGAGCTAATTGAGATTTACCATATAGGTAGCACATCAATACCTTCAGTATGCTATGCAAAACCAATAATAGATATCTTAGTCGTTGTAAAAGATATCGAGAAAGTAGATTTATTCAATGAGGAAATGTTGGGTCTAGGGTATGAACCAAGGAAAGAACACGGTATAACAGGAAGGAGATATTTTACAAAAGGTAAACATAAAAGATCACATCACATTCATATCTTTCAACTTGGAGATAAACACATTGATGCACATTTATCATTTAAAGATTTCTTAATCAATAATCCAGAGGATGCAAAAAATTACGGAGATCTTAAAAAGATTTTGGCAAAACAGTTCCCTGATGATACGCATAAATATCAAGAAATTAAAGAGAATTTTGTAGATGAATTAATTAAGAAAGCAGTTGATTGGAAGTGAAATTAAGATTCTTGTTCTTCCGATCGGGTGCATTTCGCTAAAACGGAAATGTATCTTTCTTATGAGATGATCCATATAGGAATAAACGATTGAGAAAAACACGTAAATTTGAAATAATTGGAATGGATAGGGGGTTAACCTTATATAAAAAGAAAAGTGAGTACATTGAGATTTCAAAAATTTTTGGAATAAATCGGAATTAAATAACGAGCAACTAGAAAGCGTTGAAAGAATATGGGACAAGACATTAATGAAATTTACTTGATAGTGGAGGGTTAGTGATATGACCTATCATATACGAGTAAGAGTAGGTGCACTCATTATTAAAAATGATGAGATATTATTAACGGAGTTTAATGATCCTTATCGGGGAGTTTTTTATGATTTCCCAGCTGGTGGAGCGGAACCTCATGAATCTTTGATCGAAGCTGTAAAGCGAGAGGCGAGAGAAGAAGCTAGTATTGATGTAGAAGTCGGTCCGTTAGCTTTTGTTTATGAGTATGCTCCCCATTTTAACGAAAATAAGTATGGTCAAACACACACGTTAGTCATGCTATTTGATTGTACATTAAAAAGTGGATCAACGCCTAAATTACCGGAAAAACCTGATCTAAATCAGACGGCTGTTAAGTGGGTTCCAATAACAGAGCTTGAAGATCTAGAGCTTTATGCGAAGATTGGAAAGCAAATCAAAGAGTATGCGAGCAAGAAAAGAAATATTGATCTTCTTGAAGAACATAAACTTTTGGAAAAGGCATCTAGTCTTATATAATCCCATCCGTCAAGCTCTTGGAGACTCTCCTTTTGGAAGTCCTGTAGCTGTTATACAAAAAAGGCCACAATTCTAAAAATGTGGCCTCTCCTGCATATTTGCTTCTATTCGAGATTTGCATGTTTGCCATACATTTTATTAGAATCTAATCCTTTTTTCTCCATAAAACGTAAGATAATGGCGTCATAAATTAACAACATCGTTTGCTCAAATAGAGATCCCATCGGTTGAACAGTCTTGAAATCACCTTCAGATTGGTCTTTCGTTACTCCAGGTAGTCTAACCGTAATATCTGCTAATTTTCCAATGGTTGATTCAGGAGAGATGGTGATCGCTGCTACTGTTCCTCCCAAGCTTTTAGCTTTTTCAGCAATGGCAACTAGCGTTTTGGTCTCTCCTGAGCCTGAGCCAATGATTAATAGATCGTCCTCTTCTAAGTTAGCTGTTACTGTTTCACCAACTACGTAAGCATCAATCCCTATGTGCATCATCCGCATCACAAAAGATTTACCCATAAATCCAGACCTGCCAGCACCAGCCACAAAGATTTTTTTTGATTCTAAGATTTTGTCTACTAATTTCTCTGTTTCTTCATCAGAGATTAAGGGTACCGTTATGCTTAATTCTTCAACGACTGCAGCTAAATATTGAGTAGTCTTCATCGTGAAGTTAACCTTGTTTAATTAATTCCTGCATTTTACGTGCAATAGTTCGTTTGTCATCTTTGCTTGTGATACCGCCACCTACAATAATAAGGTCAGGGTTTTCTTTAATTACTTCTGGAAGTGTTTCTAATTTGATTCCACCGGCAATTGCTGTTTTTGCATTTTTGACAACGCTCTTAATAGTGTGTAGATCTTCGAACGAATTTTTTCCTACAGCCTGCAGATCATAGCCTGTGTGTACACAGATATAATCGGCACCAAGTTCATCTAATTCTTGTGCACGTGTTGCAATATCTTTTACAGCAATCATATCGACAAGGATTTGTTTACCTTGTTTTTTAGCTTCTTCTACTGCGCCTTTAATTGACTCGTCTTCTGCCGTTCCAAGAATCGTAATGATGTCAGCACCTGCAGCAGATGCTTGGCTTACTTCATATCCAGCTGCATCCATAATTTTCAAGTCAGCTAAAACGGTTAAGTTAGGAAATGCAGCTTTTACTTCTTTTACTGCTTTAAGACCTTCATTGATCACCACTGGTGTACCAATTTCTACAACATCAATATACTCTTCTACCTCTTTTACTAATTCGATTGCTCCCGGGATATCCACAAGATCTAATGCTAATTGTAATTTCATTTATATTTTCTCTCCTTATAGATAATTTTATTTTGTTGCACTGCGTGGCTGGGTGTAAATGTTAATATTCATTTACTTACTAGCATGCTGTTTAGTATACTCAGTATGTAAATAAATTTAAAGTACGCACTTTTTCCGCATATAGTTACAAAAAGTATACTATTGGATGAAATAAAGGAGAATGAATGTAGATGCCTAATTTAGGAGATAAGGACTTTAACTGTGAAAAAGAATTAACTCTTGCAGTAATAGGTGGTAAATGGAAAATGTTGATTCTGTGGCACCTAGGTAAGGAAGGAACGAAAAGATTTGGTGAATTAAAGACCCTTATGCCAGGTATTACTCAGAGGATGCTTGTAAACCAATTACGAGAACTGGAAGATCATTTAATCGTACATCGAGAAGTTTATCCTGTAGTTCCACCAAAAGTGGAATACTCCCTTACAGAGCATGGAGAAAGACTATTACCGATTTTAGAGGCGATGTATGAATGGGGCAAAGACTACATTGTAAATGTATTGGAAAAGGAAACGGATGATCAATCATCGGTGAGCAAAAAGGGTTAATATTTGAATACAAACAGAAAGAAGAGACTTTCCATTAAGGAAGGTCTCTTTTCTTATTAAAAAAGAGAAATTAATAATTTTATAATAAATATTAATATTTTTAATAATAATTTTAATTTTATTAAATTTATATGTTAACTTTATTGATTTTATAGTATATAATCAAATTAATTAAAGAAAGGAGAATGAGATGGCTCACCCATTACTTACAAATTGTCCGGTTTGTTCACAAACATTAAAGATTACTAAACTTCACTGCTCACATTGTCACACGACAATTGAGAACGAGTTCGAATTATCAAAATTTTCATCACTAACGAAAGAACAGCTTCATTTTGTTGAAGTCTTTCTCGTATGCAGAGGCAATATTAAAGAGGTCGAAAAAGAGCTGGGGATCTCGTATCCAACGGTTCGAGGCAAACTGAACGACATTGCATCTTCATTAGGGTACGAATCTAAAAAGAAAAATGAGGTAGACGAGAAAAAGATTGTTACCATGCTTGAACGTGGAGAGATTTCTCCAGATGAAGCAATTAAAATGCTAAAGGAAGAATAGGGAGAGTAGAAAATGAAAAGTGAGATCGAGAAAGTCTTGACGATGGTTCAAGAAGGTAAAATCGATACGGATAAAGGTTCAGAATTAATTCAAGTCTTACAAGAAAAAGAACTGGGTACAACACTTAAACCATTAGACCATTCATCTCGGGTATCTTCTAACTATAGCGACAAAACCTTGAGAATACGCGTTGTATCTGAAAGTGACAACGTGAATGTGAACCTTCCGATCAAGTTAGTAAAGGTTGTACTAGCAGTAGGTCACAACATTGCTTTAAAGATTCCCCAATCTGAACAATATGTAAAAGATATTGATATTAATCTGATACTTGAAGCCATTGAAAACGAACTGGATGGACAGATTGTTGATGTGAAATCAGCAAACGGGGATACCGTTTCAATTACGATTGAGTAGAGGCTGCTAACATGTTACATGTAAATGTGAAAACAAACGAGACAAAGTTCTCAATTCCTGTTCCTTATGTCCTATTAAATATCGGAATATCTATTCTTACTTCTAAGTTGTTAATTCGACATGCAAACAAATGGTCAAAACCTCATCTAGATAAGAAAAACATTAATTTTTCTTTCCCTTCCATAGATAGATCAGAACTGAAACATATTATTAAAGAGTTAAAAAAGTACAAAGGATTAGAGCTCGTTAATGTGAGGTCACAAGATGGAACTGAAGTGATTGTGAGATTATAAAAATAAGTAATAACACATTAAAAGGTTTCTGATTCCGTAAAAAGCATTCATAACAAAAACAAGATAAAGAAATAGTTAAACAAATGAGTGCTTTTCTGTAGTGGAAAAAGCGCTCTTTTTTGTGCATAAGTTGATTGTCGATGAAAGAGGAATATGAATAAGCAGTCGAGAAGAAGAGAATGGGATAGTTAACGATAAAGTTTTAGCTCAGTGAAAACTAGCGGTGTCCTTTTCCAACACAATACGTAAAAACTAAGAGGGATGTGCAATAGATGAATGCAGAAGATGTGATGAAGGAACTTGAAGCTCTTGGCAAGGAACGAACGAAGAAAATCTATATCTCAAATGGCGCAAAAGAACCGGTGTTTGGCGTAGCTACTGGTGCCATGAAGCCTATCGCTAAAAAAATTAAAAGAAATCAGCCATTAGCTGAGGAGCTCTACGCGACAGGAAATTACGATGCGATGTACTTTGCAGGAATTATAGCAGATCCAGCCATCATGACCGAAAATGATTTTGAGCGTTGGATCGATGGAGCTTATTTTTATATGTTATCCGATTTTGTGGTAGCGGTCACTCTAGCTGAAACTGACATTGCACAAGAGGTTGCTGATAAATGGATTGCAAGCGGGGAAGAGCTTAGAATGTCAGCAGGTTGGAGTTGTTACTGCTGGCTATTAGGAAATCGACCAGACAGCGAATTCTCCACAACGAAGTTAGAAAAAATGCTTGAGGTTGTAAGAGATACCATTCATGATGCTCCCGAACGAACAAAGTCCTCTATGAATAATTTTGTTTATACAGTAGGGGTATCCTACGTACCATTACATGAAAAAGCGGTTGAGATAGCTAAAGCGATAGGGCCAGTTGAAATGAATCAGGACAAGAAAAAAACGAAGTATCTACTTGCTTCTGAAAATATTCAAAAAGCGATAGATCGCGGGCAGGTTGGTTTTAAGCGGAAATATGTAAGGTGTTAATTATTCAGATTATAATTATACTCCCGTTAACTGGGCTTGTTTTGAGTGCGTTTATGAAAAACAATGATGTTTGCACGGGAATTAACTTTATAATTGAAATTCCGAATGATAGGGCGTGTTTCTAGATTGAATAATCAAGCTGATATGAAAGTCGTAATCGGTGCAGGTGAGTATAATAATAATCCCAATTGGCTGCAAACGCAGGAGTCAGAACTAAATTTATTAAAACGGAGTGATTGGGAGAGGAAATTTTCTGGTGAATCGTTACAAGCAATCTTAGCTGAACACGTATGGGAGCATTTGACTTTGGAAGAGGGAGTAGAGGCGGCAAAAATTTGCTTTGATTTTTTAAAGCCAGGTGGTCACATTCGTTGTGCAATACCAGATGGCTTTTTTCCTGATAAAGATTATCAAATGGGTGTACAAATCGGAGGTCCTGGGCCAAAAGATCATCCTGCTGCAAGTCATAAGATTGTACATAACTATAAAACAATTACATCTATGTTTAGAAAAGCGGGTTTTTCTGTTACTCTTTTAGAATATTTTGATGAGAAAGGGGATTTTCATACTCAGAATTGGGATGAAAGTGAAGGATTTATTTATCGCTCTATGCGCTTTGATCATAGAAATCAAAACGGGAAACTTGGTTTTGTATCTTTAATAGTGGATGCAAAAAAGCCTTTTTAACCTTATAATACCGTTCAAGCTTAATAGCATTGAACGGTATATTTTATTCTACACAACCCGACCGTCGCTCATTCTAACAACATGATCAACATAAGAAAGCATCTCCTCGTCATGGGTGACCATAAGAGTCGTAATGTTTAAGGTTTTCGTTAGATCTTGGATGAGTGACATAATCTCTTTCGATTTCTTTGTATCCAGACTTGCAGTCGGTTCATCTGCAAAGAGAACTTTCGGTTTATGGATAACCGCTCGAGCGATAGCGACGCGTTGTTTCTCTCCACCAGATAAAGAAGAGGGATAAGCATGTTTTCGATTGGATAAACCAACACGATCTAGTATATAGTCAATTTCTTGTTCGCGTTTCTCATTATTAATTTTCACTTCAGATACATCTAACATGAGGCTTAATTGCTCCCAAACGGTTAAAAAGGGGACAAGGTGCGCAAATTGAAACACAAAACCAAATTGCTTCGCTCGTATATCTCGAACTTGCTCTGATGTCATTGAAGTGATGTTGATGTCATTAAATAAAACTTTTCCGTCTGATGCGGGCTGCAGTCCTGCAGCAATGGTTAGCAGGGTACTCTTACCAGACCCAGATGGACCGACTAACGCTGTAATCTCACCTTCTTTAAGCGTAAGGTTTATTCCTTTTAATATCTCTTCTTTCATGTCACCATTGGTAAACGTTTTTCTTAATTCATCAATCGAAAAGATATCCATATATTAAACCTCTCCTTGTTGTATGGCTTGTAAAGGTTCAACTTTTTTAATTTGTAAACCAGATAGCGTAGCTCCAATAAATCCAATCACCAAGAAGACGATCGACAATTGCAGGGTGGTTTCATTCGTTAAATGATAAGGCATATCCTCAGGTGCGACTTTGTTGAATAGTTGGCTAGAACCAACAGAAAGAGTAAGGGATAGGATCGTGATAAACAACATCTGTGTCCACATCATTTTAAACAGATCACTTGTTTTTACTCCGATTGCTTTTAATATGCCATAGAGCCCAATCTTTTGAACGTTCATCATATAGAAAAAGATACCGAACAGCATACCGCTAATCACGATCAGAAACCACACGATCATATTTAAGGACATTTGTTCTGCACTGTAGCTTGGAATGGTGTTAAGGAAATCTTTATTTGAAAAAGATTGTAGACCTTTGATATTTTGAGTTGAATCTTCCCCAGGAGTAAAGAGGAGCTGCATTTCTTCAACGCGGTAAATTTCGTTGTAACTCTCTTTATTTATATAAGCAACAGGAGCATGACTAAACTTTTTTTGGTCTACAAACTTTTTTACAACGAACGAGCTCTTGTATTGTTTATGTGTTAAGGTATCTCCGACTTTCATACCTTCTTTCTCTAATGAACGGTCCAGAATGATTTCTCCGGGAGCTACTTGCTCGAACCATTTTGAATTGGTAGAAGTAACAAAAGCAACGCTTCGTTGTTTATCACTCTCATCGTTTAAAAAGCCCATCTGTATAGAGAAGGCAACAGCATCCTTTTGATCGTGTAGAATTTGTTCTCGAATACTACCATCAATCCTCGAAAGATTATAATTTTCTTCAGCATCTTCATTCATATAAAAATGCCCGCTCGGCAAATTTTTTATCAAGGCAGCATTATCTTGTGATAACCCATTGGCCAAACCAGAAATAATGAATGTTAACAAACTAACGAGAAAGATGATCGAACCTAATATGGAGAACCTAACTTTATTTTTTTTTATTTCTTTCCATGCAATGCTCATAACGTCTCCTCCAATCTTTTTACATCCTTAGTTTAGAATCCTTATATGAACGGAGAATGAATAACACGTTACAAATTAAGTTGTTGATCAAAGGGGAGGGGACATAAAAAAATCAGGCATCACTAATGGGTTCCATTAATAATGCCTGATATATTTGAAATTGATTAATCTATAGGTAATTCAACCACAACCGAAGTTCCTTCATTTTCCTCGCTCTTCACATCTGTATGACCACCGTGAAGTTTCACAATTGTAGCGACGATGGATAGACCAAGTCCTGTCCCGTCAACGGTTCGCGACCGGGCAACATCTGCTCGATAAAAACGGTCAAAAATTCTTTCTACTTCTTTTTCGTTCATGCCTATCCCCGTATCTTTAAAGATGATAAAAATCGATTTTTCCCTCTTTTCAACAGCTATCTCAATACTGCCATCAGAGTTATTATATTTAATGGCATTAGTAAAAAGGTTATCCCATACAGCATTCAATAGAGAAGGATCGCCGAAGAACTCGATATCAGGTAGGGAATAACTAAGCATGATCCCTTTTTCATTTGTTAACCATTGATAATTTCGAATCAGTTCTTTAATCTGCTGTGAAAGATTGAACGTTTTTTTCTGTAGGATATCTTCGTTCCGATCTAGTGAGGCAAGAAGCAGTAATTGTTTCGTTAAGTTCGAGAGTCTACTGATCTCACCATTTATAACAGATATGTATTGCATTCGATTGTTCGAACTCAGCTCTTCTTTTTCTAATAAGTTGGTGTACCCTTTTATATTGGATAGTGGAGACTGTATATCATGAGAAATATTTGAAATGAATTCTTTACGCATCTCATCTGATTGTTCTAGCTTTCGAGCCATCTGTTTGAAACTCTCAGAAAGGACACCTAATTCATCGCTGCGATTCGTATCGAGCTCAACAGAATAACTTCCTTGTGAGAGTGATTTTGTGGCGATGGTTAATTTTGATATTGGTTTCACTAAATATTTTGCACTTATGACTACCATCAAAATACTGAGGACAATCATCAAGCCAAAAAGCCAGCCGAATAGAACATGCATCTCATTAAAAAGAAGTTTAATATCAGGTCGAATAAACAACGCATAATTTTCCCCGCTATGCGTTAGAGGAACGCCGATCGAATTACTTAGTTCGTTTGCAAAAAAACCAGTTACGAATGTTTGCTTTGGAAAATGAAGAATCCCATGATAGATTTCACCATTTATTACACTGTCTTTTGTTGAGGAAGGAAGTGTAGTGTTACGAAATTTTGCCCCGAAGTAGGTTTCCTTTCCTGTTCTTTCTACAAGGTAGATTTGATAACCAATCGTAGAAAGGTTCTTCAAGTATTCGTTCAGGTTGATGGTAGGATGTTCTTCGACAAAGGAAGCCATCTCAAGCGCAATCTTTGTATTTTTTTGATCATTAGCTGGTTTTAGTTTTTGCTGATAGTATGTATTGGAGGCGATAAAGGCCAATACGCCGCTAAAAAGCATAATTCCTATTGTTATAACAACAAATTTGGTATACAGCGACCTCATTTTTTTGCCTCCAACAAATATCCGACTCCACGGACGGTTTTAATTTTGAAATCATCGGTTAATTTTGAAAAACGTTCTCTTAATCTTTTGATATGAACATCTACCGTTCTTTCATCTCCTTCATAATCCAGACCCCAAATGTGCTCTATTAATTGAACACGTGAAAATACCTGCATTGGGTTAGATACGAAGAAATACAAAAGTTCGAATTCCTTCAAGGGTAAAAGGATCGTGACGTCACCGATATGTACTTCATAGCTTTTTTTGTTTATGATCGTTCTTCCTAAAGTAACAGTTGCTGAATCTGATTGCTTATCATACCGTCTTAATAAAGCTTTAATTCGAAAGAGTAATTCTTTCGGTTCAAACGGTTTAACAAGATAATCATCCGTTCCTGATAGAAAGCCTTGTTCTTTATCTTCAATTTGATTTTTAGAAGTTAATAAGATAATTGGAATGTCGTAATTTTGACGTATCTCTTTTGTTAAGTTATATCCATCCATATAAGGCATCATCACATCTACAACAGCTAACTCGCAGCTCGTATGACGTAGGATCCTTAAAGCTTCTAAACCATCTTGCGCCTTATATACCTTATAACCGATTTCTGATAAAAAAGTATCTATAAGCTTTAAGATATTAAGATCATCATCGACAATTAAAATATTCGTCATTTTAGATACTCCTAACCAAATGTTGAGTCTTTTCTTTTACTAGTATGGGTTAATCTCTTTATAAGTTGTAGACAAGTTTTTTCTCCATACAAAGTTTGAATGCATTCTTTTGCAGTTGAATAAAAGTAACGTACTTTCTAATGACTAAGGCATATGATGAAATTATAAAGTCATTGAAGGGAATGATTGATCTGGAACAACATGGACTTGAAGCACTTTATACAGGAATTATCCGAGAACATTTACTTGTGGATTTTTACAATCGGTTGGCAAATGAAGCTCCTAATCAGATTCATAAAAATAATATCCTTTATGCTTTGGAATGTAAAAGGTCCAATCTGAATGATTTAGTTAGTATGTTCACGGCTATTACAGGAAAACAGCCTGAATACCAAAATAATGTCTTGTCTTTTAGTAGTTACGAAGAAGGATTGAGAATAGCTCATCAAGCAGAACTAATGGATTGCGAGCGATATCAGCATGACTATTATCGCTGTAGACAGCCACATGTTCAACAAATTTTGCTGCAGACATACAATCAGAAGTGCGAGGATGCAACACGAATAGGATGGTTAAAAAAGCGGGTTCCGATTAAATTAAAGGACTATGGTGGACAGCCGTTTGTCGTAAATATAGATGAAGCGGCTAAACAAAATAAGACGTACCGCACCGCTTTTTGGACAGGAGAAAAGTTGCAAGTAACTTTGATGAGTATAGGTGTGGGAGAGGACATTGGTTTAGAAGTACATCCGACAACCGATCAATTTTTACGGATCGAAGAAGGTCAAGGGCTTGTACAAATGGGTGACAGTCCAGATCAGTTAGATTATACGGCAAATGTGTATGATGACTTTGCGATCATGATACCAGCTGGAAAATGGCACAACTTAACGAATACCGGCAATAAACCGATTAAACTCTATGCGATTTATGCACCACCAGAGCATCCGTTTGGCACCGTTCATGAAACAAAAGCGATAGCGATGGCTGCAGAAGCTAGTGAGTAAGTGGAATGGATTCTTCTCGTTCCATATGAAAAAAAGCTAACCATATGGCTAGCTTTTTTTGTGGCTTTAATTGATTGGGTTAGCCAATTCTCTTCTTGTTTTTCTTGCTTTTTGCACGTTTTTTAGAAGATAGAACCCCGTTTAAGATACTAATGAAACTCACAATGAATTCCCCCCATATAGAACTTCGGAAAAGAGAATATTCGGTGTATCCTCTCTTCTCCATATCTTATGCAAACTTGTCTAAAATGTTTGGACAAACTGTATCCATACGTAAGCAAATAACAAAATACACATGCACCTAATGAAACATTGAAAAAAATTTTCTAAGGTTATGAATAAGATTGTAAGTTAGTGGGATTCTAAGATTAGAAAAGAAAGGGAGGTGAATTAAATGGCTAAAAACAACAGCAACCAATTATCAGTACCTGGAGCTCAAGGAGCTCTTGATCAAATGAAGTATGAGATCGCTTCTGAGTTCGGTGTAAACCTTGGACCAGACACTACTTCACGTGCAAACGGATCTGTAGGTGGAGAAATCACTAAGCGTCTTGTAGCACAAGCTTTAGGCGGACAACGCTACTAATTTTAAAATCTTTTGCTATGGCTATCTGTTTTATGCAGATAGCTTTTTTTTATGAATTAAAAGTTAAACAACCGTTTAAACTATCTCTGTTGGAGGTGAATGTTTAGATGAATGAAGATAAACCGATCCACTATGATGGAAGTCTTTTAAACACTGAAGTTTTCAAAGCTGATTTGTCTCAAGAGGCGTTTCTTTTAACGGATGACATGAGAGCGAAAATTGCTGGGAATCCTTATAATCATTCCTGATTGCAGTTGATTGAAAGTAGTTGATTTCCGCTCCAGGTTGCAGGCTTTCCATGGGGCGACCGGTGAGCCCCTTGCCGCTTTGCGCCATTAAGGGTCTCACCTGTCTAGTTGCAGTGGCTAGCCCCTCGAGGTCAAAAGTTTAACGGTCAAGAAGGCAAAGTGTGCCTTCATCGCCCATTCAACTTTTGCTTGTCGGGACTGAACGAGCCACTTCCACTTTTAAGACTGACCGCTCGTCCCATAGGAGTCGGCAACCTTCCGCTCCAATCAACTTGCTAAGAAGTGAAAGGAAAGTTCCAAAAGCAACAATCATTAAGAAGAAATCAACAAACTGAAAGGCAGTGTAGGATTACATGACAAAAGTATTATATATTACAGCACATCCTCATGATGATCAAGTCTCTTACAGCGTGGCTGTAGGTAAAGCATTTATTGATGAATACAAAAAAGTTAATCCGGATCATGAATTGATTCACGTGGATTTGTATAAAGAGGACATTCCTCACATCGACCTTGATGTCTTTAGTGGATGGGGGAAACTGCAATCTGGTAAAGGGTTTAAGGAGCTGTCTTCTGAAGAAAAAGCGAAAGTAGGAAGACTTTCTGAGCTTTGCGAGCAGTTTGTATCTGCTGATAAATATATATTTGTAACGCCGATGTGGAATTTCTCATTTCCACCTGTTATGAAAGCGTACATCGATTCAGTGGCTGTAGCAGGAAAAGCGTTTAAATATACTGAACAAGGACCGGTTGGCCTTTTAACGAACAAGAAAGCTCTACATATTCAAGCTAGCGGTGGAATTTATTCAGAAGGACCTGCAGCAGCAATGGAGATGGGTCACCGTTATTTAAGTGTGATCATGCAATTTTTTGGCGTTCCATCTTTCCAAGGATTGTTTGTTGAAGGACATGCGGCCATGCCAGATAAAGCGAATGAAATTAAAGAAAATGCTATTGCTCGTGCGAAAGATTCCGCACATACGTTTTAATAGTTGGCTGTTTTTGTATTCATTGTTGCTATTGAAAGTAGTTGATTTCCATTCCAGGTTGCTCGCTTTCCGCGGGGCAAACGGTGAGCCACATTCGTACGTTACCGTATAAGTGTCTCACCTGACTAGTTGCAGTGGCTAGCCCCTCGAGGTCAAAAGATAAATAGACCATGAAGGCAAAGAGCGCCTTCCTCGTCCATTCACCTTTTGCTTGTCGGGACTGGACGAGCCACTTCCACTTTTAGGACTGCCTACCTGTCCTAGCCGAGAGTCTCGCACCTTTCACTCCAATCAACAGGCACAGAAGTAAATAAAAAGATTTAAAAGCAACAATCTTTTAGAAATCAGCCTAATAATTAGAAACCTCCAGAAAGAAACTTGCAGATGATATCTGCAAGTTTTTTTTAATGGTAAACCCTTATGTATCAAGTGAAAATCATATTTGTAAACAATTGTATGTAAAAAACTCCTTGCAATTTTGAATACGTTTTCATAGAATAAAAAGCAACATCCATATTGACGGAATTTTTTTAAAATAAAAGGTAGTGATGTTTAAAAAAAGATACCTATGTTATTTCGTTTTTGAAAAAGAGGAGGTAATAAGTTGTCACACGTAAACATGAAAGAAAACAGCATGATTATTGAGCATGTTACAGATGATTCATTTAAGCGTTATGGAAAAGTGATTACAGGCTATGATTTTACACGTTTGATCAACACGATGAAGCAATCTACGAAAATTCCAGAGCATGAAAATGTTTATGTGGCTTCAGAACCGATTCTGGAAGACAATCCGGTAAAAAAACAAATTGAGACTTACTTCTATGGTGAGATGCCTGCCCAGATTGGGTATTGTAATGGTCGTAATTCAACGTTAAATGGCCTTGAATATCACAAAGGAAGTGAGATCAATATAGCTGTGACTGATCTAGTTCTCCTTCTTGGAAAAATACAGGATATCGAAAATAATACATTTTATTCGAATAATGTAAGGGCTTTCTTTATTCCTGAAGGAACGGCAATTGAATTATATGAAACGACACTTCACTTTGCACCTTGTAAAGTTCATGAATCAGGATTCAAATGCATAGTTGTTTTACCAAAAGGAACGAATGAACCGTTAGAAGTTGCGCCAGCAGAGCGTGAAAAAAGTAATGATGAAGATCACTTGCTTTTTATGAAGAATAAATGGCTGATCGCACATCCGGATCGAAAACAGCTGATTGAAAAGGGAGCTTATCCTGGAATTATCGGTGACAACATAGAAGTCTTGTTTTAACTATTATTATTTAAAAGGACAGGGGTGTTCGATATGTTTTCAGGCATTGGATTTACACTTTTATCATGTACATTTTTTATGGGACTGGTCGCATGGATCTCTTACTTAAAAACAAAAGGAGAGACAGAAGATTCTACGGGCTATTTCTTGGCAGGGCGCGGGTTGAATGGGACATTTATCGCCGGATCACTTCTTCTTACCAATCTTTCTGCTGAGCACTTGATAGGTTTGAATGGACAAGGGTATCGAACGAACATGTCCAACATGGCTTGGGAAGTAACGGCTGGCTTTGCGATTGTTATCATGGCTCTTTATCTATTACCGAAATATTTAGGAGGAGCTTTTACTACATTGCCAGAGTTCCTGAGCACGCGATTTGATGAAGGAGTTCGCCGTTATACGGTTATGCTATTTATGCTTGGCTATATTTTAGTTACGATTCCATCAACTCTTTACTCAGGGGCACTGACTATACTTAAACTCTTTGATGTGCCAGGTCTTTTAGGCATTTCCTACACGCAATCGGTTTGGCTCTTAATCTGGGTGATCGGAATCATTGGTGCAGTATACGCAATCTTTGGCGGGTTAAAAGCCGTTGCTGTATCGGATACGATTAATGGAATCGGACTTTTGATCATCGGACTTTTGGTACCAGCTCTTGGCTTCTTCGCACTTGGAGACGGGAACATGTTTGAGGGCATGAAGACCATAGCAACAAACAGTCCGGAAAAGCTAAATGCGATCGGATCGAGTACGGACTCGGTTCCGTTTGGGACAATCTTTACGGGTATGATTTTTGCCAACTTGTTCTATTGGGGAACGAACCAGTACGTTATCCAACGTACGCTTGGAGCACAAAACTTAAAAGAAGGTCAAAAAGGGGTGCTTTATTCCGGTTTCTATAAGCTTGCCATTCCACTATTTATGATGATTCCTGGAATTATCGCTTTCCATCTATATGGAGGAGGATTGAATCCAGTTGACCTTGCTTATCCAACATTAGTTGCAGATGTATTGCCAAAATATTTATCAGGTTTCTTCCTTGCTGTTCTGTTAGGAGCGGTATTCAGTACTTTTAACTCGTTGCTTAACTCAGCAGCAACCATGTTTGCTCTTGATATCTATAAACCGCAATTCAATCCGAAAGCTACTGACGAACAGTTGATTCGGATGAGTAAATGGTTTGGTACAGTAATCGCACTTGTTTCATTCTTTATCTCACCATTGTTGATGAACGCACCTGATGGTCTTTGGGATCTGATCAGACGTTTTACAGGGTTCTTTAATATTCCGATCATCACGATTGTTCTTGTCGGTATCTTCTCGAAACGAATTCCAGCACTTGCTGCCAAAGTAGTGGTCATTTTCCATGTTATTACTTACTACTTGCTCGTTTGGGGCTTGGATCAGATGTTTGGCATTCAAACCACCATTAACTTTATCCATATTTACGCGATTCTGTTCTTTGTAGAGGTTGGAATTATGATCGCTATAGGAAAATGGAAGCCTTTGCAAAAACCATATGTGTATAAAGCTAATGCGCAAGTCGACATGGTACCTTGGAAATACGCACTTCCCGTAACGTTTATCTTGTTAAGTTTGCTTGCGAGTATGTATATCGTATTCTCTCCTATTGGTCTAGCCTATCAGGATTCAATCGTGTCGGGGTATTTCTGGCCAGCGATTGCAGGATTGGCAATTGTTACTGGAATTCTTATCTATCTTTCGCTAAAAGTTTGGAATCGTAAGTATGCAGATTTTTTAAGTGAACAGCACAAAAAAGAAGTAAAAGAAGCAAGAAAGCTAGCATAATAAGGAGGTTCTTATGGCTCTTAAAACTAATGAAACAACATTCGTGTTGAAGGAAATAAATAATGGATTTCAAATTGTTGCTGATGGCAGACTTCTCTTTCATCACTCAGTTCAGCAGCCCATGCTATATGTAGGATACGGTGAAGAAACAATCAACATGTATCGAGGAAATTTTGACATTCACGATTATGTAGTAGAAAGAATCGGGCTTCGCTATGTTGATGTTGTTCAAACAGAGAATGGTTTTCAACTTTCTTTTTCAAAATTTGACGGTGGACCAACGGATCTCGAAATTCTTCTAGCCGAAGAGGACGGAAAAGTAAAACTTCACTTTACAAAACGTTCATCAGAAATAAACCGGTTATGGTTACGTGTACAAGCAGACGGCAAAGAGAAAGTCTACGGTTGCGGTGAACAGCTGTCACATTTTAACCTGAGAGGCAAAAATTTTCCGCTTTGGACTTCTGAACCTGGTGTGGGAAGAAATAAAAACACGTACACAACATGGCAGGCGGATGTGAAAGACAAAGCTGGCGGCGATTATTACAACACAAACTATCCGCAGCCAACCTTTATTTCTACTAAAAAATATTATTGCCATGTTGAAACTACTGCTTATGCTGACTTTGACTTTCGGAACGACGAATATCACGAACTTCAAATATGGGATATACCAAAATATGTGCTCTTTGAAACAGCGGAAAGCTATGTGGAGCTTGTTGAAAAGTTAACGGATGTGTTCGGACGTCAGCCAGAATTACCAGATTGGACGTATAACGGTATCTGGCTTGGTTTACAAGGCGGAACCGACACTGTTCAAAAAAAGCTGGACTTAGCTCTCGAAAAAGGAATAAAAGTCGGAGGCGTTTGGTGTCAGGACTGGCAAGGTAAACGCATCACTTCATTCGGAAAGAGATTGATGTGGAACTGGCGTTGGAACAGTGATGAATACCCGAATCTTGATGAAAAAATAAAAGAATGGAAAGCCAAAGGAATTCGCTTCCTAGGTTATATTAATCCTTATGTGGCTGTGGAAGGTGATCTGTATGAAACAGCTGCAGATCATGGATATTTAGCTTTGAATGAAAAAGGAGATATCTATTTAGTTGATTTTGGCGAATTTTATTGTGGTGTAGTTGATTTTACAAACGAAGAAGCGTGTAGTTGGTATAAATCCGTTATTAAAGAAAATATGATTGATCTTGGACTTGATGGTTGGATGGCTGATTTTGGTGAGTATTTACCAACAGATGTACATCTTCACAATGGAGTCTCAGCAAAGATCATGCACAATGCTTGGCCGGCACTATGGGCAAAGATCAACTATGACGCTGTAAGTGAAGCGGGTAAGTTAGGTGAAGTCACTTACTTCATGAGAGCTGGTTATACGGGTATCCAAAAATATTGCACTCTCTTATGGGGCGGGGATCAAAGCGTGAATTGGTCGTTAGATGATGGACTTGCTTCCGTCATACCTGCTGCTCTCTCATCTGGTATGACGGGCTGTGGTCTTCATCATAGTGATATTGGCGGCTATACAAGTCTTCATGGAAACAAGCGAAGCAAAGAGCTCCTTCTTCGCTGGACAGATATGGCGACTTTTACACCTGTCATGCGAACACATGAAGGAAATCGTCCTGATGATTGTTTTCAATTTGATGGTGATGAAGAGACGCTGCAGCATATTGCTCGTATGACAGGTATCTATGTAAGATTAGCGCCTTATACGAAAGACATCGTAAAGGAGAATGCTCAAAAAGGAATTCCTGTACAGCGTCCTTTGTTCATGCACTATGAAGAAGATAACAACGCTTATGACATCCAATATCAATATTTATACGGCAGAGACCTTCTAGTGGCCCCGGTGTATGAAGAAGCGGCAACTCATTGGACCGTCTACTTACCTGAGGATGAATGGGTGCACGTATGGACAGGAAAAGAATATAGTGGCGGTTATACAGAAGTTGAAGCACCAATCGGAGAGCCGCCTGTATTTTACAGAAAGAATTCTTCATACAAGGAATTGTTTGAATCATTAACGAAATAAAATAACAGAGGGGACAGGAGTTGGTTTGTCCCCCCTTATTCTTTTAAGCTTTCGAGAAATTTTATAAAAATAAAGGTAGTAATATATTTTGAAAGGTAGTAACCTTTTGTTATACTTATTTCAAAATCATTCTTTCCTTATTAAAAGATGGTTACCTTTGTTTACTCTTTTAAAGACATCATCGACAAGTTGATTGGAGTGTAAGTGCGAGACTCCTGGGGGCTCACCGCACGCCCCCCGGAAAGCGAGCAACTGAAACGGAGATCAACCACTTCCAAGAGCAACAAGATATGCGAAACAGCCTTAAAGATAAAATAATATGAAGGATGTGGACAATTATGCAAACGCCATCAATCGTATATATCCCAATTGGCAGAAAAACATTTGATCTAGAAGCTGGTGAGCAATACCGTAAGCAAAGCTCTGAATGGCTTAGAAGTAAATACCACACTGTTTATGAACCAGAAGAAATTCTTACATCTGTAGAAGATCTAGAGCAATTCCTAGAAACGCTAACAAATAAAAATATTGATTCTATCATCTACCAAAGTGTTACGTTTGCAGATGGTGAGTTTATCGCAAAAGTACTTCAATATCGAAACGAACCTGTTGTTGTATGGTCTGTAAGAGAACCAAGTGTAGGCGGTAGGCTGCGACTTAATTCATTAACTGGAGGAAACAGCACGAGTAATGTCCTCATGCATCATCGTCACCCTTTTACATTCGTACTAGGTAATCCCGACGAAGAACAGCTTCAAAAGCAGCTTTCTCGTCAGATCAGAGTGAATATTTTGGTTAACAAGCTGAAGCAGCTAAAAATTGGAGTGATTGGAGAACATCCGCCTGGCTTCTTCTTCTCAGATACAGACGAAGAACTTCTTCATCAAAAACTAGGTGTCACTGTTCAAAAAATGGATCTTCTAAAAGCATTTCAAGAATGTGTAGAGCTGCCCGAGGAAGAATGGGCAGGTGCCATCGATCGTGCTGAACAGCAAGTCATTGGATTGAATCGATCTGATGAAACGGTAAAGAAGTTTGCACAGTTTTCCACGTATGTGAAAAAGTATATCGAACAAGAAGATATTGCAGCACTCGCTGTAAGATGCTGGCCTGAATTTTTTAATGAACTAGGAGCAGCTGCGTGTTCGACACTATCTCAGTTTACCGAGGATGGTGTGGTATCTTCCTGTGAGTCAGATATTCACGGCGCGGTTTCGATGTTCATCCTACAAGAACTAAGTGGAGGAAACGCTCCGTATCTCGGGGATCTAGTTCATGTGAACGAGCCAAACAATTCAGTTGTTTTCTGGCATTGTGGAGCAGGTGCTTATTCCCTTGCAAGTCCGTCAACAGGCGCACAATCAGGCGTACATCCTAACCGTAAAATGGGCTTTACGATGGACTTTGGCTTAAAAGCTGGAGAAGTAACGATCTTCAGACTAGGGTATACGCCAGATGGATATCGCCTTCTCGTGATGAAGGGGGAAGCGCTAGATGTTCCTCAGCCGTTTTCAGGAACTTCTGTTGAAGTAAGATTAAACGGAAATGTCTCTGAAACGGTAAGTACTCTAATGGAAAGTGGCTATGAACCTCACTTTGCTGTCGTGTATGCAGATGTTGCTGATGATCTATTGCAGCTAGGTAAGCAGCTTAATATTCCGACTGAGGTGTATGTATAGGAAGGGAGCGAACTTAGATGGCAAAGAGAGTAGCAATTGGGCAGGCTGGAGGTCCAACAGCCGTCATCAATGCCAGTTTAGTAGGTTTTGTAGAAACGCTCCAACAAGAAGTAGAGTTATTCGGTGTTTATAACGGTTATCAAGGTTTATATGAAAACGACATCGAAAAGCTTGATGCTGAACTTTTAGGATGGATCAAATCACATCGATATGTAAACGGTGCATGCCTTGGTTCAGGACGCTATGAATTTACAACTGAAAGAATTCAAAAATCACTTTTGCATCTAAAAAAGCATTGTATTGATACTCTAGTCTTTATTGGCGGCAATGGTACGATGGCTGCTCTTCATAAGCTGGCTGAGGAAGCGCGTCACATTCACTATGATCTTCAAGTCATCGGTATACCGAAGACGGTTGATAATGATCTATCTGAAACGGACCACGCGCCTGGCTTTGGAAGTGCCGCGCGTTATGTGGCAACAGCCGTCAGAGATATTAGCAGAGATCTATGTGCTATGCAGAATTTTGAGCAAGTGAGAATACTAGAAACGATGGGGCGTAACTCAGGATGGCTCGCTGCTGCAAGCGGTCTTTTGAGAAATGGGAAAGATGATGGGCCACACATCGTTTATGTCCCGGAACGAATCATTGAACCAGAACATTTTTTAGCAAATGTTAGAGAAGCTGTTCGATCTTTTGGATACGCAACGATTGTAGTTGCTGAAGGGTGTAAAATTAATTCCTTTTCAGATCAGGTCGAGAAAGCGAATGTTCAAGGCAGGACGATTCTTGGAGGCATTTCTGGCGTTCTTGAGAAAATGGTTAAAACAGAACTTGGTGTGATGGCTAGAGCTGAGATTCTTGGTATGAATCAGCGCAGCTCATCAGCTGTTATTTCTAAGCAAGATCAAGTGGAAGCCTTTGAAGTGGGACGAGAAGCTGCAAGACTTGTATTACATGGTGAGACGGGGAGAATGGTTACCATACAACGATCGGCGAATATAGATTATACTTTTAGTATGAATAGCTGTCCTCTGCAAGTTGTTGCGAAGGGCGGGGAACGTTTCCTGCCTGATGCACTTATTGATGACCCGGAAGCCTATTACAAATGGCTCCGACCTCTCGCAGGGGAAGATCTACAGCCTTATCCCACTGTGAGAAAGAGGAGAATATTATATGAAAAGCAATAATACAGCACTTTATCTGCAAGTAAAAGATCATTTAATTGAGAAGATCCAACAGCAAATCTGGCGTCCGAACCAACTTATCCCAACTGAACAAGAGCTGATGAAGCAATTCGGTGTGAGCCGCACGACCATTCGTCAAGCGATCAATATGCTTGTGGCTGACGGTCTTTTAGAAAAACAACAAGGAAAAGGAACGGTTGTGAAGCCGCAACAGCTTGTTGGCTCATTAAAAAGATTAAAAGGATTTGCAGAAGAAGTAATGGAGAAAGGACAAGTTCCTCACTCTAAAGTTCTGCGTGCAGAATTTATTGATACGCTTTTCTTTGAAAAAACAAAGCTTGGATTAAATGAAGATGAAAAAGTCCTTATCATTGAACGCATCCGATTTGCAGATGATGTTCCGATCGCATTAGAGCGATCATGCTGGCCAGAAGCGATCGGAAAGTTACTGATGAAACACGATCTGGATACTGCTAAATTTTATTCCATTCTTGAAGAAGACAATATTTTATTAAAACGTGCAGATGAAAAAATTTCTGCTATAAATTCTACGATTTCAGAAGCAGATCTACTTGGAATTCGTGCAGGAGAAGCACTTTTAGAGATGACTAGACTGAGTTATGGATTGAACGACAAGCCGATCGAGTATACAAAAACAAGATATAGAAGTGACCAATACCACTATGACATTGAACTAAGACGTTAATTAAAAACATTCGGAGGTATTACAATGGGATATATTTCAGGAAAAGAACTTCTAACACATGCTTACGAGAATCAATATGCTGTTGGGGCATTTAGTGCACATAACGCAGAAACTATCCTTGCTATCTTGGAAGCTGCTGAACAAGAGCAAGCACCAATCATGATTCAAGTTGGGCAAAAAGTCATCAACACGATCGGGCTTGAACCGATGAAGGCAATGATTGATGTATTCATGAAAAACATATCTGTTCCTGTCTGCATCCATCTGGATCACAGCAGGGAATATGAACAAACAATGAAAGCCATCCAGCTCGGTTTTCAATCCGTCATGTTCGATGGATCCGCTCTTTCATTTGAAGAGAATACTTCGATAACAAGAAAAGTAGTAGACGCTTCACGTGCGCTTGGAATCGGTTCTGAAGGTGAGATCGGTAAAATTGGCGGAACGGAAGATGACATAACAGTTGCTGAAGAAGACGCAATGATTACAGCAACCGAAGAAGCTGTGGCGTTTGTTGAAGCAACGGATGTAGATTATCTTGCCGTCTCAATAGGCACAGCACACGGTATCTATAAGAATCCTCCAAAACTAGCATTTGAACGATTAAAAGAAATCTCAGCAGCGGTTAACCGTCCGATCGTTCTTCATGGTGGTTCTGATGTGCCAGATGAGCAGATTACAAAAGCAGTTTCGTTAGGTATTGCAAAAATCAATGTAGATACTGAGCTCAGACAATCATTCACAAAAGGAATGCAGCAAGTTCTTGAAGAAAACCCTGAAGAATTTCATCTAGCTGTTTCCCTTGGCAGGGGCCGTGAAGTTATGCAGAAAAAAGTTCAGGAGAAAATACGTCTATTCGGTAGTGCAGGAAAAGCGAGTGAATTCACAACGCGTGAAAAGGTCGTAACGTTATAAAATAGGGAGTGATGATGTGTGGCGGTAAATACAACGAATCAAACGTACGGACTATGGATTAACGGTGTTTGGAAAGAAAAAACAGAGGTCTTGGAAGTACTCAATAAATATACGCAGAATGTAGAAGCTGCGATTGCGCGCTCTGAAAAAAAGGATGTAGATGAAGCGGTAGAAGGAGCCAAAGAAGCATATAAAGAAACCTTCTCGGCATACGACCGTTATCTTGTACTTACAAATACTGCACGATTATTATTGGAGAAAAAAGAAGAGTTTGCAAGAGTGTTAGTCGCTGAAGTAGGTAAGCCGATCCGTGATTCACGAGTAGAAGTAGAACGAGCTGCCCAAACACTTGAAATCTCAGCTGAAGAAGCGAAGCGTATCCACGGTGAAGGGGTACCTGTAGAATCAGCACCAGGCTCTGAAAATCGAATGGCTTTTACGCTACGAGTACCAGTTGGTGTTGTTGCGGCAATTACACCATTTAATGTGCCTCTGAACCTCGTTTGTCATAAGATTGGTCCAGCGCTGGCAGCAGGAAATGCGGTGGTGCTAAAGCCCGCTGAAGTTACTCCATTGTGTGCCCTTATGTTGGCAGAGGTATTTAAGGAAGCTGGCTTGCCTGATGGCAGGCTCCAAGTCATTACAGGTGATGGTGCAGAAGTAGGCGGATGGCTGCTAGAAAATCAAGATGTTAAGATGTTTACTTTTACCGGAAGTCCAAGAGTAGGTGAAATCATCAGACAAAAGGCAGGACTTCGCAAAGTATCACTTGAGTTAGGAAATAACTCAGCAACAATCGTTCATAAAGATGCCGATCTCGATAAAGCTGCAGCACTCATTGCAAACAAAAGTTTTAATAATGCAGGCCAAGTATGTATTTCTGTTCAGCGTGTATACGTTCATCAAGATGTGAAAACACCATTTATTCAATTATTAAAAGATAAAACAGAGCAGCTGCAAACTGGTGATCCACTGGACGAAACAATCGATATCGGCCCAATGATCCGACAGGCTGAAGCAGAGCGTGTTGAAGAGTGGGTGAACGAAGCAGTGTCTGACGGAGCAACTCTTGTAACGGGTGGTAGTCGTAATGGAGCATTTTACGAGCCTACGATACTCTCAGATGTTAAAAGAGAAATGAAAGTTTGCAAACAAGAAGTGTTTGGTCCTGTTGTTGGGATAGACACATATGCTACGATAGACGAAGTGATCGAACAAGTGAATGACTCGGATTATGGATTACAGGCAGGTCTTTTCACGAATGATCTTGCTTTCGCTATGAAAGCGGCGAAAGAGATTGAAGTGGGCGGACTTATCGTAAACGATGCTTCAGCCTATCGAGTGGATCACATGCCATATGGTGGCGTAAAGAAGAGCGGGACTGGAAAAGAAGGCCCGCGCTATGCGATTGAAGAGATGACTGAGGAACGAATCATTGTTTTGAATTTGTAGCGAGAAAAAAAGTGCTGATCTCTCCGGTCAGCCTTTTTCCGTTGTAGTTAACAGAAAGAAGGGGTAAGACATGATAGAGCTGTTGAGCATTATTCTTCCGGTATTTGCGATCTTTGGTATCGGGTTTATCGGTCAAAAAATGATAGGTTTTGAAACACAAACCCTTTCCAAGATGGCACTTTATCTGATGTCTCCTTTTCTAGTATTTCGGACGTTTTATGAAACTACTTTTACGAAAACGTATGGATATATGCTCATCTATACGCTCATTCTATGTTTCACTTTAATCGGTCTCGTGTACGTGATCAGTTATATAAAAAGATACAATATGCGGGAAACATGCGGTGTCATTCTAGCTTCTGCTTTTATGAATAATGGGAACTATGGTACTCCAGTCGCGCTGTTCGCGTTTGGTGCAGCAGGGTTAGATTATGCGGTTGTTCTTATGGTTATCCAGCAGTTAGTCATGTGTACTGTGGGGGTCTATTATGCAGCAAAAGGCAGCCCAGAAAACGACGGGATCTCTTCAGCATTAAGAGCAGTAAGGCGTATGCCAATCGTATATGGAGCGATAGCGGGTGTAGTCTTTCAACAGTTACACATACCGATAAAAGGTTCTGTGTCAGAAGCTCTTGATCTTGTGGCAAACTCAGCGATACCGACCATCATGATCATACTCGGTATGCAGCTCGCGAAGATATCATTGCGCAACGTACAAGTGGAGAAGTTAACGTATTCGCTGCTATTAAAATTAGCGGTGTCACCTCTGATCGCATTTTGTATCACACTGATTCTCCCTGTAGATGATAGGCTTGCAGCGATTATGATTCTTATGGCGGCAATGCCTTCAGCAGCAAACACGACGATGTATGCGTTACAGTTTGGAACAGAGCCTGATTTCGTATCGAGTGCAACGTTAGTGAGTACACTTTTTTCACTGATCACGCTGCCAATCTTGCTCGCGATTTTAATTTAAGGATGAGAAGAACTCAAAAGGAAGTAAGCCTTTTTGGGTTCTTTTTTTTTTGCAAACAAAGTTTTGATAGCTGTTTAATAAAGGCCATTTTCTAAAAGATTTTTGGTTTTAAGCTTTATTATTTCCTTCTTTGACTTTTGATGGAAGTGGAAGGTGCGTGCCTACCACATGAGACACTTATGAAAACGTACGAATGTGGCTCACCGCCTTCCCCGCAGAAAGCGAGCATCTGCAACGGAAATCAACTACTTTCAAAAGCAACAATGAATACGAAAAAAACTTAATAAATAAAAAAACTCACAAAAATAGTGAGTTTTTTTGCTTTAATGTGTTAATGCTTTCTAACCACTTAATCATCTCATCAGCTACAATATTTGCTGTGTTTTAGCTAATATAACAGCTTCATTATCCCCTTTTTGTTTTCATACATGCCGAATTGAGCATGATTTCCACCTTGAATCTCAATTAAAAACAAATAAACTTGTTGATTTTACCTTGAATCTTAAAGTTGCGGAAATTACGGATGTAGTGACAAACGCAATATTTGTAGAATTGACATGATATTAGTGAAGAAGGAGCTACTTATGAGAAAAAAAGTGGTTATAACGGGAATGGGAATCATCTCACCAATCGGTCATACCCTTGACTCTTTTTGGTTCAACTTGAGTAAAGGAGTCAGTGGGATTGATTATATCCAATCTTTTGACACATCGACCTTCTCCTCAAGAATCGGAGGAGAAATAAAAAATTTTGATCCGACCGAATATTTATCTTCTAAAGAGATCAATCGAACGGATACATTCACACATTATGCTCTGGCAGCTACTCGTGAAGCTATTGAACAAGCTTCACTAGATATGAAAGAACTCGACCCGTTTAGTGTAGGTGTTTTAGTTGGGTCAGGGTCAGGTGGGACAGGTATGATCCTTGAAAATCATCAGACATTACTCACGAAAGGAGCAAGAAGAGTCAGTCCTTATCTTGCGTCTGGGATGCTCATCAACTCAAGCGTAAGTGAGATCGCAATTAAACTTGGCGCAAAAGGAAAGAGTGGTTCTTTCGTTACTGCTTGTGCGGCAAGTAGCAACTGTATTGGTGAAGCGATGCGTGCTATCCAATATGGTGATGCGGATATCATGATCGCCGGAGGAACTGAAGGAGCCATCACACCACTGGATCTGGCTTCGTTCACAAAAATAAAAGCATTGTCTACCCGAAATGACTCTCCACAAGAAGCCAGCCGGCCTTTCGATCGGTCTCGGGACGGCTTTGTGATCGGATCAGGTGGAGGGATCGTCGTATTAGAGTCAGAAGAATCAGCGCTCCGTCGTGGAGTTCCTATCATCGCTGAACTCGCAGGGTACGGAGCTACTAACGATGCATACGGTGTAACCGCTCCTGACCCTGAAGGACATGGTGTCATCATGGCCATGAAACGAGCGATACAAGATGCGAACCTCACCCCTGATGACATCGACTACATCAACGCGCATGGCACGAGTACTAAATTGAATGATCAATCGGAAACGTACGCGATAAAAAAAGTGTTTGGTGAACGAGCTTATGAGTTACCGGTCAGTTCTATCAAATCAATGACCGGCCATTTATTAGGTGGTGCTGGGGCAGCCGAACTAATCGCGAGTGTGTTATCCATACAGAACAAATTGGTACCGCCGACCATCAATCATACAGAATCTGATGAAGATATGAACTTAAACTTTGTGCCTAACCGAGCGCAGAACCATCGCATCAGAACTGTGCTGAGTAATTCTTTTGGTTTTGGAGGACATAACGCCTGTTTAGTCGTGAAAGAGTGGAAAGAGGAGAGGGAAGTCTAGATGGATACTGTTTTTACTCACGTGTTAGAAGGTAGAAGAGAAACGTTTTCAAATGATGATGCCTGTATTCATCATTTAATCGAACAACAAGTAGAGAGAACGCCTAATCATGTCGCGGTCTTCTTTCAAGATGAGTCACTTACGTATAGCGAATTGAACGACCGAGCTAATCAGGTGGCTCACCTGTTATTGAATAAAGGACTCAAGCGTGAGGAACCTGTCATCGTCAGTCTTGAGCGATCACTCGAGATGGTCATTGCGTTACTTGGAATCTTAAAAGCGGGAGGCGCATATGTTCCCGTCGATCCGACTTTTCCTATCGCAAGGATTCAAGGATTGGTGAGTGAATTAGGACAGCCACTCGTTGTAACAGCGAAAAAGTACCGATCTCTTTTTGAGGATTGTGATGTTGTTTTCTTAGACACGTTTTCATGGAGTGAGAAGCTGATCGCAAATCCTGAGATGGAGATGGATGCAGATTCTCTCATGTACATCATCTATACCTCTGGCTCTACCGGCAAACCAAAAGGCGTCATGAACACGCACCGAGCACTCAATAATAGGTTGCAGTGGATGCAGCGTGAGTTTTTACTCAACGGTAACGATCGGATTCTGCAGAAGACACCGTATAGTTTCGATGTATCCGTTTGGGAGTTCTTTTGGCCGTTGATGGAAGGTGCATCGATCGTCATGGCCAAACCAGACGGACATAAGGATCCGGATTATTTGTATCAAACGATTCAAGAATATAGGGTGACGACTCTGCATTTTGTTCCATCAATGCTTCAACTCTTCTTGGATGCTGTTTCCGATCTTTCCGAAACTTCTATAAAGAGGGTGATCTGTAGCGGAGAGGCATTAAAGAAGTCGACAGAGAGGCAATTTTTCAATCAATCGGCAGATGTAGAGCTTTATAACTTGTACGGACCAACAGAAGCAGCGATCGACGTTTCCTATTGGAGATGTACGATTGATGACAGAAGTTCTTCTGTTCCGATCGGATACCCCATCAGTAACATCGATCTCTATCTCTTAGATGAAAAGATGCGACCAGTGGCTCAAGGGGAGAGCGGGGAACTGTATATCGGTGGAGTGGGACTTGCAACCGGTTATTACGGACAACCGACTCTAACGAGCGAACGATTCATCCCGAACCCTATTAAAACGGGTGAGAAATTGTATAAGACAGGAGACCTCTGTCGCCTGCGTAGAGATGGAGCGATCGGTTATATCGGTCGCAACGATTTTCAAGTTAAGATCAACGGTTTACGAATAGAACTCGGTGAGATCGAACAAGCTCTTGAGAACATTGACCTCATTAAGCAGAGTGTCGTTATTGCAGTTACAGAAGGTACACGACAGTTTTTGACCGCTTACCTCGTATTAGAGAAGAAGCAAGATTTTGTAGAAGAAGCAGTACGATCGCAACTGATGAGCGTACTGCCTGAATATATGGTTCCTACTCTGTTCGTCTGTTTAGAAAAACTTCCGCTATCAATAAACGGAAAAGTGGATCGTGCAGCGCTTCCTCGTCCCATCATAGAAGAGGAAGAGATTGAATCTGAAACCTTAACCGAAACGGAAACGTTTATCGCGAGTGTCTGGAAAGATGATTTAGGAGTTTCTTCGTCTCTTCATCAATCCTTTGTATACATAGGTGGAAACTCGTTGTTTGCGGCACGTGTGGCTAGTCGTCTCAGAAAAAAATACGGCGTACCGATGACAATCCAAACGGTCTTTGAACATCCAACGATTTCTAGTCTAGCATCTTATGTGGACAACAAGAGTGTGATGCTAGAAGACGAAGACCTACAATTTGTGAGTGAGAGCTGTAATACCCTTTCTGACGCACAAAAGAGGCTCTGGTTCCTCAACGAGTTCGAGGGTGCTTCTTCTCTTTATAACCTTCCTAGTTTTGTAGACATAGAAGGAGACCTTAGACTTCAAGATTTCAAGAGTAGTCTTGATCTTGTCATACAGAATCAAAGTGTACTTCAAAGCCGTTTTTTAACGAAAAACGGTGAACCAGTTTGTGTAATCGACGAAGGAAGAACAAGTGAGTTGGTTATGTTGGACTATTCCATGTCTTCCTATGATCAAGCTATCAAGATGACCGAAGATTATATGAGAGAAGATGCTGCTAAATCATTTCACTTATCAACCGGTCCTCTGTATCGGTTTACCTTATTTAAGGTATCTGATGATCAGTATCGTTTCTATTTTAACTGTCACCACATCATCTTTGACGGGTGGTCAGAATCCATCTTCTTAAACAACCTTCTTTCAGCTTATGAGGGAGAGCCAATCAAGGTAACAGGCAGTTATAAGGATTATATCAACTCTCAAGAACGTTACTCATCTACCACAGAAGCACAAGAGCAGATCAATTTCTGGAAACGTAAACTGAGTAAAGACACGCCATCTATCGAGTTGTTCAAAACTCAAAAACATAGAGAGAGCACTGGTAGTCCTGGTGATGAGGTAACTTTTCAGTTATCTAAGCAAGAACTTCATTCATTAGAAACGTTTTGCAAGAACTCAGGAGTGACGCTCTACACGGGTCTCCTTTCGTTGTACAAACTCTTAATCTACAAGTTATCAAGTGAAAAAGATATCTCGATCGGTACACCTGTTGCGGGGAGGTCGTTCGAAGGAACTGACGACATCATCGGGATGTTTGTGAACACGATCGTCTTACGTAACCAGATCGAAGGGACGATGACGTTTAAAGATTTTCTTCAAGCGGTAAAATACACGACGCTTGAAGCACTTTCAAACGATAAAGTACCGTTTGAGAAGGTGGTAGAGGCGGTCCAACCGAACCGAGCGTCGAACCAAAACCCGCTCTTTCAATACATGTTCGCTTTTCAGAACTATCCGGATGCCGTAACAACAACAGATACACTCAAACTGGGGCACCCGGTCTTATTAAACAATCAAACTTCGAAATTCGATCTTACTTTGTTTCTTGAACCTTCTGATGAAGGTCTTAGAGGGAAGTTTGAATATAGAAGTGACGTTTTCCAACAAAAGGATATAGACCGATTGGCTTCTTTGTTTAAACAAATGTTTCAATTCATAGAATCTGAGAACCCGATCGATGAATGGTCGTTAGTAACAGATGAAGAACGAGAAAAGGTGATCTATGGTTTTAACAAGACACAAATGGCTTTTCCTGATGTTCATCTTCACGAACTGTTTGAAAGACAAGTTAAGAAAACACCAGATTACGTGGCAGCAGAATACGAGGGAGAAACGATCACGTACGGTGAGCTTGAAAGAAGAGCCAACCAGCTCGCTCATCTTTTGATACAAGAGGGCATCACTCCAGATACACCAGTCGGACTTGTGATGGGACGATCCATCGAGCTCGTCATCGCGATGATGGGTATCTTAAAAGCCGGAGGCGCTTATCTTCCTTTAGATATCGAGGCACCCGAATCGCGGATGAAAGACATCTTAATCGATGCTAACGCGCCAGTCTGTATAACGAATCAAGCGTTAACACTTGGAGAAGAAAAAGAGATCAACGTTTTGATGTTCGAAGAGATTCAGAGTCGAATGGATGATCTCTCGACTGAAAAGCCGACGGTCGACCTGTCACCACTGAACTTAGTATCTGTGTATTATACGTCGGGATCAACCGGAAAACCAAAAGGCGTGAGCAGCACACATAGAGGCTGGGTGAACCGTGTTTGTTGGATGCAGAACAAGCACCATCTAAGAGAGGGTGAGACAGCACTTCAAAAGACGACATTGACGTTTGATGATGCGGCGATCGAATTCTTCTGGCCGTTGATGGTAGGGGGGAGGATCGCTCTTATCCCGCCGGGAGCACATAAGGATCCTCATGAGATCTTACGCTATGCCGTCCAGTATAACGTGTCACTTCTTCAGTTCGTACCAAGCATGCTGCAGATGGTCATAGACGAGATGACGCCAGAGATGAAAGAGAAGCTTAAAAATCTTCGAGTCGTTGTCTCGAGTGGTGAAGCGTTAAAAAGCGAACTGATGAACCAGTTCTACGAAAAGATGCCGGGTCATCTATACAACACCTGGGGTGCGACGGAAGTATCGATCGATTCTACATGTTTTGGTTGTAAACAGGATTACACGGGTGGTTCATACATCGTGTCGGTCGGAAGACCGATCGATAACAACCGGGTGTATGCGCTCGATCGTTATCTGCAGCCGGTTCCGATCGGCGTGCCAGGTGATTTATACATCGCAGGGATCGGGCTTGCGAGAGGGTATCTGAACAACCCTGAAAAAACAAAAGCTTCTTTTATGGATGATCCTTTTTATCCTGGTGAACACATGTATAGAACCGGAGACCGCGGATATCTTACAGAAGACGGAAACATCATGTTCTTAGGAAGAGAAGATAACCAGGTAAAGATTCGAGGGATGAGGGTGGAGTTAGGTGAGATCGAGAATCGCATCCGCGAAATCGACGGAATCAAAGATGCGGTGGTTTTGTTTCAAAAAGGAGATGTAGTCTCCCACCTTATCGCCTACTTCTCGAGTGATGAGTTTGATCTGGATGGGTTGACTATCAAGAACAAGCTCTCAAAAGAGCTTCCTGAATACATGGTACCGAGCTTTTATATGGAACTTCAACAGTTCCCACTTAACGCTAACGGGAAAGTCGACCGAAACCAGCTACCGAACATATCTGAATCGAACTTAGTCGTAAGCACAGAGTTTACGGTACCTTCAAACGATACGGAAAGAGAGATCTTATCGATCTGGGTAGACAAACTAGGCATCGATCATATCGGGACGAACGATGATTTCTTTGAACTTGGCGGACACTCTCTGTTAGCCGTAAAGATCATGGCAAGCATCAACAAATCGTTTTCTTTAGCATTACCAGTAAAGGTGCTGTTCGACCATCCGACGATCAAAAGTCTTAGCGAAGTCATGAACGTTTACGAGAAGACAGATCTACTTACGATAACGGAACGAACAGATAAAACAGAAGTGGTACCTTTAACAGATGCACAAAGAAGCATATGGTTTCTAGATCAACTCAACCAAGACAGCAAATACAACATGCCGCTCGTTTTGAGGTTCGATGGACTCATGGATCCGGAAAAACTCCAGCATGCCATCAACGCATTACTAGCCCGACACGAATCGTTGCGGACTTCTTTTATCAATAGAGACGGTGAACCTCTCCAGATGGTCATGGATAAAGGGGAGATCGAGTTGAACAGACGAAAGATTGAGAAGGTTTCGATTCAATCGATCGTTCAACAAGAACTTCAGACTTCGTTCGATCTTACCCAAGGACCTTTGGTGAGAGCCACTCTTGTCGAGATGGTCGATGAGATGTATCTGATACTCACGCTCCACCATATCGTCAGTGATGGATGGTCGCTCATGGTGATCAAAGATGAACTTATCAAGCTTTGTAACGGCGAAGAACTTTCGTCTTACCTTGTGCAGTATCCAGACTATGCACTCGCTTATAACGAACAAATCGAAAAAAGCGAGAACAGCCAAAAACAGCTTCTGTACTGGAAAGAAAAACTTAGTGGACCCATACCTTTCCTGCAGTTGCCTCAAGATTTGGACGAAAACCGAAGAGGCAATAACACGATAAAACAACACGTGCCAAAACCGTTTTCTAAGATGATCAAGCAGTTCAGTAAAGACCAAAAGTATACACCGTTCATCGTGTTTCTGGGTGCGTTTTATGCGCTACTCGCGAGACTCTCAAGAGAAGAGGACATCATCGTCGGAACACCGATCGTCAACCGTCCTTTAGAAGAGCTGGAAGGCTCTGTCGGGCTGTTTTTAAACACCTTGCCATTACGAACGACGGTGAAGTGTGAAGGGACTGTTCAAGAACACTTGGACATCGTACGTGATACCGTCTTCCATGCTTTTCACAACCAAGATGTTCCGTTTGAGCGAATCGTAGAGACTGTTCAGCCTGAGAGGAACTTAAACCGTAATCCATTGTTTGATGTGATGATCAACTATCGCAGTTTTGAAGAGAAAACAGATTTTAGAGTCGGCGATATGAATGTCCAAGAAGTGGACGTTGATGAGATTCAATCCAAGTTCTTTATGACGTTATACATCGAAGAAACAGAATCAGAATATGTGTTAGACCTTTCGTATCAGAACAGCTCGTTCTCATCGAAGAGGATGAAGGCGTTCATCGAACAATATTTGCATCTGTTAAGAACTTGTATCCAACAACCACAGATGATGCTAAAAGAATGTTCACTCGTAACACCATCGCTCTCACCTCTTCTACCTGATTTAGAGAGTCAGCTGGTCTCAAAAGAGTATCCGCGTATCACGAATCTGATCAGGCGTATTGGAGAGGAAACACCGGAACAAACGGCGGTTGAAGAAGACGGCAACAGTTATAGTTACAAACAGTTGAATCACGAAGTAGATCGAGTGGCGTCAGGCCTTCTTTCCACTATTTCTCCAGGTGACGTAGTCGCGGTTTACGGAAAACGAAGTTACCGTATGATCGTATCTATCTTAGGCGTGTTAGAATGTGACGCTGTGTTTTTAAACGTAGATGAGAACGTACCAAGTGTTCGTTTAAAAGAGATGTTATCGCAGTCGAACGTGAAGCGAATTCTTCTGACAGAGGAGTTGAACCCAGACCACGTATCCGTCTTAGATGAACTTTCGCTACCACTATCGCGTTTTGATGAACTCAGTGAAAATCTAGTAGATCTCGCGATAAGACCGAAAGAGAATCGTGGCGCTTATCTTTTCTTTACATCAGGGACTACCGGAAAACCAAAAGGGATCTTAGGAACACATAACGGGTTGTCACACTTCTTAGAGTGGCAGCGTTCTAATTTTAAGATCAAACATAGTGATCGGTTCGCACAACTGACGAACGTGACGTTTGATGTTTACTTACGAGATGTTTTTCTTCCCTTAACATCAGGAGCGACATTATGTATTCCGAGTGAGCATGAAGACGTTCTGTCTTTTATCGAAGAACAGAAGATAACCGCGATACATGCGGTGCCATCTTTATCAAAACTCTGGATCAAGTCGTATGAGGGGAACCAATTGAGCGACCTTCGGTATGTTTTCTTTGCCGGAGAAGCACTTTCAAAAGAAGTGATCACGCTTTGGCATGCAAAAAGTCATGCGGATTTAATCAGTTTATACGGACAAACGGAAACGACACTCGCTAAAAGTTTTTATGAAGTCTCAGGAACCGAAACCTATGAACATATGCCTATCGGTCGATCGTTACCAGACACCCAGATCTTTATCTTAAACGACAGTGGAAAACTGACAGGGGTCGGTGAAGCGGGTGAGTTGATCGTCCGAACGCCTTATAAAACGCTCGGGTATCAAAATGTTCAGGAAACGTTTGTAAAGAATCCATTTACGGATTGTGAAGAAGACAAGATCTATCGTACAGGAGACATCGGTCGATATCTGCCAACAGGAGAGATCGAAATACTCGGCCGTCAAGATGAACAGATCAAGGTCAGAGGCGTTCGCTTTAACAAGCGTGAGGTAACAGAAGCGGTCAAGCGAATTCAAGGGATCAAGGAATGTTACATCCTCGATGTAAAGGAAAAAGACGAGGTCACTCTATACGGCTATGTTGTGACAGATACTGTCACATCAGAAGAAATCCGAGAGCAGTTATATCATGTACTGCCACTCAGTTTGATCCCGAACGCATTCATCGTTGTTCCGTATCTGCCTGTAACCGTGAACGGCAAAATCGACAAAGCGAAACTGCTTTCTTATAAGAGTCAAGAAGTGGAAGTAGTGAAGAAAGAAGCACTTCCTCAAGAACCACCGATCCACAAGATATGGGAAGACCTCTTAAAGCTTCCTCATATGAGTAACACAGATAACTTCTTTACCCTTGGCGGCCATTCATTGTTGATCGTGAAGATGATCGGTAAGATCAAAGACCAATTCGGCATCGAACTCTCGTTGAAAGAGATCTTTAAGAACCCGACGATCCATAGTATCGCTGAATTGCTGTCGAAAAAGAAAGTCAAACCGAAGGGTGAGATCAAGCGAGTGAAGAGGATTAGACAAACTATCAAGAATTAAAGGATGTGCCAGCAATGACCGTTTCAACCGAAAGTGAGGTTTATCTGTTACCAACGTCTTTTGGACAGGACCGGATCTATTTCTCTGAGAAGATGTTTCCTAACAGTGCGACGTACAACATCCCTTTTATTTTTAAGCTCAGAGGAACCATCCAGCCACAAACGTTAGAAAAAGCGTTAAGTAGAATCGTTGAGAAACATGAGATCTTAAGAACGACGATCACTGAGGTAGAAGGGGAGCCGATGCAGAAGGTCTCCCTCTCTCCTTCTCTCTCATTCAAACAACTGGATAAACGAGAGATCGAACATACGACTTCGATCGAACAATATATGCAAGAGTTTGCGCTACGCCCTTTTGATTTTAAATCAGAATCACTCATCCGTTTCGAGCTTATCTGTATCAAAGAAGAACTCTACTATTTATTGATCAACGTCCACCACATCGCATTCGATGCTTGGTCGATCGATCTCTTAAAAAAAGAGATACTCGCCCATTATACGAGCATCGAGGGAGGAACGATCGATGAAGTTGAGGAGCTTGAGCTGCAGTATGGAGATTTTGCAGGTTGGGAAAGAGATGAGATAGATGAAGAAGCAATGGAGCAGCAGATGGGTTTCTGGCGTGGGTATCTAGATGGTGCGCCGCCACAGCTCGAACTGCCCACTGACTTCATTCGACCACTCCAGCCCACATATGAAGGAGATAATGTAAGGTTCTCTATCCCGCAAGAGCTTCTCTTGAAAGTAAGGGAATATGCGAAGAGTAACAAAGCGACACCTTATAGTTTTTTCTTAGCAGCCTTCAACGTCTTGTTGTATCGATACACGGGACAAAAAGATATCGTGGTCGGCACTCCTGTTGCGAACCGTTCGGAAACATTTACGCATGACTTGCTGGGATTTTTTGTGAACACACTGCCAATTCGTTCCACGATCAACCCGTATAGTAAGTTTCCTAACTTTCTAAAGAAGAGCGTTCAAAACTTTATTCAGACGTTCGAGTATAGCAATGTACCTTTTGAAAGAATCGTACAAGCTGTAAACCCGGAGCGAATCACCTCCACACAGCCGATTTTTCAAGTCATGTTCACCTTTCATGAAGGTCAGAGAAACGTAGAGAACGATGCGTTTCTCATCGAGCATGAGAAGATCTATACGAAAACATCAAAGTTTGACCTCGTTCTATATATCGGTTGCGATGAAAAAGGGGGGATTGGTGAGATCGAATATAGTTCAGAGATCTTTACGAAGACCCGGATGAAGAAATTTATCGCGCACTACCTGTTGTTGATCGAAGAAATCTTAAAACATCCTAACAAGCCGATCTCTAAGATGAAGATCATGGACGATCATGAAAAGAAAGAGCTCACGCTTTTTAAAGAGAGTCATTATCCTACCAATCTATTTTTTCATGAATGGTTTGAAGAAACGGTGAGAAAGCACGAAGCAGCGTGTGCGGTTAAGGATAAGCTTGCAAGTTGGACGTATAAACACTTAAACACCAGGGCTGATCAGATCGCGAACGAACTCATCAAGCGAGGAGTAAGAGCACCTTCCAGGATCGGTATCCAGATGACGCGATCGAACGAACAATTGGCCGCTCTGCTCGCGGTCTTTAAGATCGGATGCAGTTACATCCCGTTAGATCCTAGCCTACCTGTATCCCGAAGAGAATATATCTTAAAAGATTCAGGAGCTGTTCTCTTGATCCAAGATGAAGAGTACGAATTAAGTGGGGTACCCGTCTTATTTACGAAAGACTGTCTGATCGACCAGGAAGGGTCTGTCCCGAAACTCTTAAGAAGTCCCCATGAAACAGAAGCTTATGTGATCTATACTTCTGGCACGACGGGTAAACCAAAGGGCGTCTCTGTTTCACAAGCTTCACTACTAAATCATATAAACGCCTATGTGGAAGCGTTTCCGTTCGAACAAGGTGAGAGGATGCTGCAAAACATCAACTATACGTTCGATGCATCGATCACGGAGATCTTTAGCCCGCTCATTTCAGGTGCTGCTTTAATCTTGAGCGACTCGAACTGTCAGTTCGATGTGGAGTATCTAGCAGAATTGATCCGTAGTGAACGAGCCACACGAGCCCAATTGTTTCATAGTCTCATAGAGAGGTTGATCGAACACCAATCGTTCACTTCAACGGAATCACTGCGCTATATCTTTACGGGTGGTGAAGCACTGAACCGCAGACTCGTCTTGAACTATTATGATCGTATGTCTAAAGAGGTACCACTCATCAACTTATACGGTCCAACAGAGGCAACCGTGGCTTCAACCTATTTTTATACAACACCAGAGCACAAAGAAACGGTCGCACCGATCGGTATACCTTTTTCAAACTATCGTCTTGCGGTATTGGACGAAAATCAAGAAATGGTACCAGTTGGAGTGACAGGAGAACTCTATATCGGAGGCGATGGGGTCTGTAACGGGTATATCAATCAACCTCAGTTAGACGAAACGTTCTTTTTGGAGTTAGACGTGTTGGGTAAGGTTGAAAGGTTCTATCGGACGGGGGATCTCGTGAAAAGACTCGACGACGGGAATTTGCTCTTTGTTTCTCGCAAAGATTCACAAGTGAAGATCAGAGGTTTTCGTATCGAACTTGACGAGATCAAGCAATGTGTTCTACAGCAACAGGAAATTCAGGACGCAGCGGTCGTCGTAGAGAAAGTCGGAGAAGAGAAAAAACTGTTCGTATTTGCAGTACGCCATGAAGGGAGCCGTTTTTCGGCAAACGCACTCAAAATTCGCATGAGTGAGGAACTTCCACACTATATGGTACCGAACGTCATTGTATTTATGGAAAAGATCCCGATCAACAAACACGGCAAACTTTTAAAAGAAGATCTACCCTTTTCAAAGAACGATCTTGTTGGTTCTTTGAAGAAGAGGCCGTCTTCTCTATTAGAAACAGAACTTGTCTCACTTTGGGAGAAGGTTCTTGGTACGAAAGACATCAGCATCGACGATGATTTTTTTGACCTTGGGGGCCACAGCATAAAAGTGATCGAAGTGGTCGGATATATCCGAAAGACGTTTAAGGTCCAGCTTCCGATCTCGTCACTGTTTCAGTATCGAACGGTCGAGACGCTCGCTAGACATATAAAAGAAAACACCTTCTCTGCAGGTAACGTGATCGTTCCCATAAAGAGGGAAGGAACGAATGCGCCACTATTCATCGTCCACCCAGGTGGTGGAGGAGCACTTTGTTATATACCACTAGCGGACCATCTTAAGATCGATCACCCTATATATGGCATTCAATCCGTTGGTTATGATTCCGATGACTTGATTCCACTTAAAACGATTCCCTTGATGGCGGAGCGTTACGTGGAGGAAATTCAGAAGATTCAGCCTTCTGGTCCGTATTTACTCGCAGGTTGGTCGATGGGAGGAACGCTATCTGTTGAGATGGCCCGTATCTTAGAGTATCAGGGAGAAGAGGTCGCTTTTATCGGTCTGTTGGATGCTCATCCTTTCGATCATACGATGGTGGTAGAAAAAAGGGATCCACTCGTCGTTTATAGTCAGAACTTTGGACTCGATCCCACCGTGTTCGAACGTCTTAACAAACATGACCAGTACAGTTTACTGTTGCATGCTGCTAAAGAGAGGAACGTACTTCCTCATAACGCAGAACTAGAAGATGTAAAACGTATCCTTAACATCATGGCGATCAACAACCAAGCGAGCGATCATTATATCTTTTCAGAACCGATCAAGACCGATCTGACCGTCTTTTGTTGTAGTGAGCGTGATCCGAACCACTTTCATACCATCGTCGACCCTTCAGATTGGGAGAAGCGGACGACCGGTAAAGTAGAAGCGGTCTATGTTCATGGTCATCATAACAACGTGATGAGTTCTCCATATGTTCAATACTTAGGACAAAAGATGACAGACATGCTTAAAGGGAGAGGGTAGAAATGACAAGTCAAGTAACAGGGAGGGTCACGAGCCCTCCACATGAACGCTATACCGAGACGATTCTGTATCCACAGTTCGACTTTGAACTGAAAAACTATCTACATCATTATGTATCGATCGAAAAAGCACTCATACATGCTTACAAAAAGATGGATCTTATCACACAAGATGAAGCGAGCGAACTGTATTATGCGATATCGGCGGTCGATCGAGAAGAGCTTCATAGCAAGTCCAAAGAGAACTTAACAGACATCGCGCTCACTCTTGAGAAGTTCATCGATCAACAGATGAACAAGACGGTCACACGTTGGCATTTAGACAGAAGTCGTAACGATTTCCAAGCTTGTGCCCAGCTCATGTTCGGAAGAGAAAAGTGGCTTTCGCTCATCGAGAAGATGATAGGGCTCAGTCATCTCGTTCTATCAAGAGCGGACGAATATCGAGATACCTTGATGCCTGGATATACCCATTATCAATCCGCACAGGTCATCTCGGTCTCTTTCTATCTTACTGCGATTAGTGAACACCTGATCGTCACACTCAAAAAGATGATCGACACGCTCTATAAGATGAACGAACGATCCCCGCTCGGATCTGGAGCGATGTCTGGGCAAGAACTTCCGTTTGATTGTGACGTGATGGCAAAACAGTTAGGCTTCACATCATATGTGGGCCACGCGCTGGTCGGTGTTGCTTCAAGAGATTGGACGCTTGAACTGGCTGAGAACCTTTCCTTTTTTGGAAATAATATGAGCCGTTTTCTTACAGACTTGATCAACTGGGGAAGCAGTGAATACCAGTTCATCCACTTTCCCGATGAACTCTCTGGAATCTCATCATCGATGCCTCAAAAACGAAATTACCCCATCTTAGAGAGAGCACGAGGCAAGACCAGCCATTTTAGCAGTTATTATGTGGACATCTTACTAGGACAAAGAAGTACTTCGTACAGCAATCTGGTTGAGGTCTCAAAAGAAGCAGGGAAAAATGTTCCTCATCTCTTAAATGAAGCCGATTATTTTCTCGATCTGTTGTTTTTGATCTTTGAACAGATGGAGTTTCATAAGGATATCCTCGAAGATCGTTGTCAGGAAGATTTCTTTGGTGGGTTCACACTCGCGAACCAACTCACGATAACAAACGAGATCCCTTATCGGAAGTCACAGGTGATCGCGGGGAAATTTATTACCGAAACGTTAAAACAAGGTCTCCATCCAAAAGAAGTGTCTGTTCAACTTCTTCAGGACATTTGTGAGCAATACGGATATGAGAACAAGTTGAGCCAGAAAGAGCTTCTGAGTACCTTTGACGCGAAGCTGGGGCTTACGAAGAAAATTTCAAAGGGCTCGACTCATCCTGATGCTGTACAACAGATCATCTTCATTCAGGAATGTGAACTTCAAATTCTTCAAAAGCGATTTGTAGAAAAATATAACGAGATTCAATCAGGGATCAAAGGATTGGATGAATGGATACACGAGAAGGGACAGATGGTATGAAAATAAAAGAGCTTTTACCTCTGTCTGCAAAAAGACAAGGGTATGGAAGATCATGTGGCACGTTCGGGGAACTTCTGCAGGGAGTCCTGCCGAACGAACAAAACTTCCTAGTCACATTCCCGATCGAGATGTATTCAACCTGTACCTTCGTTCCGATCGACGGAGAAACACTCTCTATCATGCCAGAGGGGAAAGTAAAGTCTTTGCAGCTAGCTAAACGAATCCTAGAGTTCTATGAACTGCCATTAGGGGGACATCTGTTACTCAACAGTGAACTTCAGCAAGGAAAAGGGCTCGCAAGTTCGACCGCTGATATGGTAGCTACGGCAAGGGCGATCGAGGATTATTATGACTTTTCGATTCCGGTCATCCTCTTAGAAGACTTTATCAGAGAGATCGAACCCTCTGATGGCATCATGCATGCCGGGGTCGTGGTCTATTATCATAAAGAACTGCGACTAAAAGAAGCGTTAGGAGACTGTCCGTCGTTTACCATCCTTGGGATCGATGAGGGCGGCGAGGTGGATACCGTCCAGTTCAACCGAACCGCTAAACCTTTTACAAAGAGTGATAAACAAGAATACGAATCACTTCTATCTCAAATGTGTAGCGCTTTTAAATCAAACGACCTCGAGTGGATCGGAAAGATCTGTACGAGGAGCGCTATCTTGAACCAAAAGTTAAGACCGAAAAAGCACTTGGAAAATTTGATCACAATCTGTCAGGAAATCGGTGGCATCGGTGTAGTGACCGCACATAGTGGGACTTATATCGGTATGCTTCTTCATGATCGAGACCCCCAATATCAAAAAAAATTAAGTGAAGGAACGAACAGATTGAAGGGACTTGGGTATCCCGTACAATCTTTTCACTCTATCACGAGAGAGACGGAGGTAATGGCATAAATGGCTCTATCGATGATCGAACTAATCGGAAAGACCCCGCTCGTTCAACTGAGACGAGAAACCATAGAACATGCTTCTATCTACGCCAAACTTGAAATGCATAATCCGTTCGGCATGAAGGACCGAGTAGCCAAACAAGTCATCTTAGAAGCAAAACGTACAGGAGAACTCAAAGAAGGTGCACCGATCGTTGAGAGTTCTTCTGGCACTCTTGCGATGGGGATCGCGCTCGTTGGAACCTACCTCGGACACGACGTTCATATCGTAACAGATCCGAGGATCGATCAGTTAACGTATACGAAGATGAAATCACTCGGTGTCCATGTACATATCGTGGATGAGATGGGACCGAGTGGCGGCTGGCAGCAGGCGAGGCTTGATTATCTAGATGGTCTTCTATCACGCTACCCGGATGCGTTCTGGCCGAAACAATATGAAAATATCGAAAATCCAAGATCTTATCATGAACTTGCAGATGATCTAATCGCTGAAATGGGTCACGTAGATATCTTGATCGCTGGTGTTGGTAGCGGAGGATCACTCTGTGGAACCGCAGAGAGACTAAAGAAGTACAATCCGAACGTGAAGATCATCGCGGTGGACGCTGCTGGAAGTTCTATCTTTCATCAAAACGATCGACCAGGTCGTTTGCAAGGCGGACTCGGAAACAGCCTTCAGCCGAAGAACGTGAACTATTCAGTCATCGATGAAGTTCACTGGTTAAACGATGAAGAAGCATTCTCATGGACTCTTGAACTCGCACGATATGAGAAGATCTTTGCCGGAAACAGTTCTGGAAGTGTGTATGCCGTAGCCAAGTGGATAAGTCGTACGGTCGATCCTAACACGAAGATCGCTTGTATCTTCCCGGACCGTGGGGACCGCTATTACACGACGATCTATGACGAGATGTATCTGAAGAACAAAGAGATCAACCCTTTTGCTCTTAATGATATCCCTAGAAAAATTGAGCATATTCAAGATACGGATCAGTGGTCGTACATATTTTTTGAAAACGGGAAGTGCTTACATGAAAAAGTTATTGTTTATTGAGTCCAATACGACAGGAACTGGGATGCTTGCGATCCAAAAAGCAAGGTCGTTAAACGTCGAGCCCCTCTTTATCACGAATGACCCGTCCCGTTACAAGGATTTTCCTTCAGATTGTCAGGTCATCGTCTGTGACACGAACGATATCGATACGCTTCATCACTCTATAAAAACGAACGTGTCGCAAGAACAGATCGCAGGGATCACGACGACGAGTGAGTTTTATATCCACACGGTCTCCCTATTAGCAGAGAGGTTCGATCTGCCTGGGAACCCGGCGATCGCTGTAGAGGCGGTCCGAAACAAAGCTTCTGTGAGGAGCTGGTTGAAAGATGCGACACACCTCTATAAACCTTGGTTTTTAACGGTGGATTCTTTGAATCAGTTAAGAGAGAAAAAAGAGCTTCTCTCTTTCCCCTGTATCGTTAAACCAGTCGATGATAGCGGTTCGAATCGAGTGGTCAAGTGTGAAACATACGAAGCGGTTGAGAAGTTCGTGTTGAGTCAATTACAGATCGAGAGGAACACGAGGAATCAGCCCGCGAAAAGACTCGTACTGATCGAAGAATTCGTGGGTGGACAAGAGTATAGTGTCGAGATGTTCTCTTTTGAAGGCGATCATCAGTTGATCGGTATCACAGAGAAGACGGTTGGGGAAGGTCCTTATTTTGTAGAGATGGGACACGTTTTTCCCGCTCCTGACCTCTCTTACGAGATGAGAGGAATTATAAAGAAAGGAGCACTCGAAGTTCTAAACACGATGGGATGGAGAAATGGCCCGGTTCATCTAGAGATCAAATTGAAAGATCATAAGATGTTTGTTGTAGAGATGAACGGAAGGTTAGCGGGTGGTATGATACCTGAACTCATCCGTTATGCAACGGGTACCGATCTACTCACACAACAGATAAAGATCGCGATCGGACAACCACCAGAAATCAGGAAGTTTGCTTCTTGTTTTGCGGGGATTCGCTTCTTTGTTCCCCTGACTTCGGGTAGCGTAGAAGTTAGTCCAATTCAGCAACAAGAAGAGATCAAAGACGTGAAGATAAACGTAGAAGACGGTCAGTTTGTCGAGAAGGCGACGAATGCTTACGGAAGGTTAGGGCATATCATCGCTACACATACAAACAGCGATACGCTGAGAAGTATACTAAGGCAAACTGAGATCGTCACAATAAAAGAGGAAGAAGGTGCTCTACAATGAACTATTTAAGCGATACCGTGACACTCCCCACTGACGAGATGATGAGATCGATACAGAACGCGCACCTCGGCGATGATGTTTATGGACAAGACACAACCGTGAACGTACTTGAAGAAAAAGCCGCTTTTATGATGAACATGGAGGCTGCTTGTTTCATGCCGAGCGGAACGATGGCGAACTTGGCTTCTATCATGGCCCATTGCCCAAGAGGCTCAAAAGTACTTGTTGGTAACGAATCAGATATTTATATCTACGAAGCGGGAGGGGCATCCGTCTGTGGTGGAATCATGTATGAACCGATACCTACTCAAACAAACGGAGAATTAGCGATCGGTGATCTAGAGAAAGCTTTTCCTGTTGATGTCGAGGACCCTCAGTTCGCCCTACCCGCACTCATCTGTTTAGAGAACACGCATAATCGCTGTGGGGGTAGAGTGCTATCGGATTCTTACTTAAGAGAGGTTTATGAGTTCAGCAGAGAAAAAAATGTTCCGATCCATATGGATGGAGCGAGGATTTTTAATGCTGCGGTTGCTTCTGGTGTTGATGTGAAGGAGATTACGAAGTATGCAGATTCCATCCAGTTCTGTTTATCAAAAGGATTATCCGCTCCTGTTGGATCGATCGTAGCTGGAAGTCATGAACATATTAAAAAAGTTCGTACCCTTCGTAAGATGCTAGGTGGGGGTATGCGGCAAGTTGGGATCATCGCAGCTCCCGCACTCATAGCATTAGAAACGATGATTCATAGATTAAGTGAAGATCACGCTCGTGCACGTGATCTTGCAATGGGAATATCTTCTATCAAAGGGATTACACTAGAACCTGAAGTTATCGAGTCTAATATCATCATGTTTAAAGTTGATCCGAACCTCTACTCGTGGCAAGAGTTCCTGAATGTGACAAGTGAGAAGGGAATCGTATTCTCAGAGATGGGTTACGGCCGATTGCGTGCAGTCGTTCATCGTCATATTACAGACGAGGACATCTTTAAAACGGTAGAGTCCGTTAAAGAAATCATGACCCGCTCTCTAATAACGAAATAGATTTATCTTTTAGCATACTGTTCCTCAGTATGCTTTATCTTTTTTAATAAGGTTTCTGCCAACTCTTTATCTTCAATTCTTTCAATTCGTCTTATAGAATCTGCAACGAGTTTATCTCCTTCAGCACGGTCTCCTTTTAAGTAACAAACCTCAGCCAGCGCTCTCATAGTACGAAGTAAAAAGAGTTCCTTTCCTTCTAAAGAGAAGACAGAAATCGCGTCTGTGAAATATTTATAGGCATTCTCATAATCTTTTTGTACTTCATAAACAATCCCCAACAGATGGTAGAGTTCTCCTTTTGAGTAGAACAGATGATTACTTAATAGATAGTATTGTAGCCGGTATGCCAGATCGATACACGCGTCGTATTGCTTTTTTAGATAGTGGATATACGCCATGTTATACGCCACTCGAGGGTACAGAGACTTATCTTCTACTGATAATAATGTTTCCCAAGCAGCCAGACCCTTTGATAAGAATACGGCGGCTTCATCATATTCTTTCGTTTCGATGAGAATGATAGCCAGAGAGTTTGCGATATTGATATCTAGTTCTGTGATCACTTTATGGTTTAGAAGTTTTCGTAAGGATCTCTCTGCTTTTTTAGGATACTTCTCGATCTTATGAGAGAGAATCGCCTTCTGCCACTCGATGAAACGGATAAAACTTTTATCTAACTGATGGCTGTTCTTTCTTATATAGTTTTCAGCTTCTTCGATCACGTATTGCAAGGAGTTAAAGTCTTGTTGGTATAAACTTTCGCGGCAGAGTTTTTTGATCTTTGAGACGTAGATCGCAGAGGAGTCTTCTTCGGGTGTCAGGACAAAATCTACAGAAACATTTAATTTTTGGCAAATATTTTGTAGGACATCAAGTCGTGGCAACTGAGTGGATTTTTCTATCCGATAGAGGGTAGATTCGTCACAAATGTTCTCAGCTACAAATTGCCTAGAATAACCGTTCTTTTTACGAATCCATTCAATTTTTTGACCTATATGTTTCATTTATCCTCCTAAAAATGACAATTATGTAAGAAACCTGCGTAAATGCATATATAACTTAACATATATTTATTTGATAATGATACTAGATACTTTCAAAGGAGGAAAAGATAGGATGAAAAGACTAAAAAAATTCGTATACGCAGCAATGCTTTTAACCTTACTATTCGGTAACCCGGTGGTAGATAAGGCTATAGTAATAGTAAATGGACCGGTTGATGACCCGATCATCGGACACCACTAAGAAAACGTGTCAACGTATGAGGTGATATTTAATGGGGAATAAAGTACTATTTGTAGACTTTAGTAAAGATAGGAAGAATACACATTCGTTGATCGAATTATTGTCAAAAAGAGGATATCATTGCCATTATTTGAATCATTCATCATCTCTTTCAGATTCCGTTTTTACCAATTCTTTTGACCTAGTCATTATGAACCTTGCAAAAGGTGATCTCATTCATACCAATTTTGGAGAGTGCAAGAAGATCTTACTCGTAGGGAAGGGAGAGAAACATCTTCTCTCCTATGTCAAAAATACGCAAGCCGTCATCAATCGAGATAACATCCACGAGCTCTTAAAGGCAATACTGGTCATTCAGAACGGTGGATTTTATATATCTGAAGAGTATAGAAACGATATCATGCCTGAGATCAATCTTGATTCTCATGTTCATCAAGATATCGACCTCATCTCTGTGTTAACCGAGATGGAACTAAAAGTGGTCGAAGAACTAATCAACGATAAAACCAACCAGCAGATCGCCGATACTCTGTATCTCAGCAAACGGACAGTGGAATATCATATCGCTGCGAGTATGCAGAAATTAAGAGTAAAGTCCCGCGTCGGACTCGCTGTGAAAATCACAAAAGCGAATCTTATCTGTAAGTTTTCAGGATCCACCCCTGCGATTCAATCTATATTATAAAACGTTAAAATGAGTCCCTTCACGGGGGCTCATTTTTTTAGTATGGATTGCGTGATTTACGGGTGTTTTAGCCCTTCTCTTTTCTTATGATGAACATGCAAAGTTTTACGCTCAAACAAAGAAAGGAGATATACATGAAAGGTAATTTTGTGAAACTAAGACCACTTGAAGAAGAAGATTATGCGTTGTTCTCACAATGGGTCGTACCGTCTAAGACCAGTGCACTAGCGAGAGGGTCCCAAGACTTTGCGACTACAGAAGAGGTCAAACAGGATATCAAGCATGGCAATACCCGCTATGCGATGGTCCTCACACACGAAGATAAGAAGATCGGGTTCGTATCATGGCAGCCTCAAAAGTATGAAGGAAGTTATCTTTTAGGTGGAGTAATCGGTGATCCGGATCTTTGGGATTCCGGTTATGGAGCAGAAGCATCGATCTTGATCATGGACTACCTTTTCCATTTCAAGAACGCGCATAAAGTCCAGTTCATCAACGGGTTACATAACTTAAGATCTGTCCGATTCCTACTCAAGAACAAAGTCGTCATCGAAGGGATCCTACGGGATTATTTCTTCTTAGACGGTGAGTACCATGATGCGATCGTCTCTTCCATATTAAGAGATGAGTATTACCAAGATGAACAGAACATGCCAGAAGACAGTATTCCTCGTGAGGAGAAACAAAAGATTCGTGAAGAACTCTATGAGTACATGAACGGCTATTGGCTGAAGAACACGTTTCCTGACCTCGTGACAAAAGGTGAACTTCATGAAGTGGAATGATGAAGTCGTTGTCATCACAGGGGCCAATAAGAGTATAGGAAAAGGAATGGCATCTCATTTTGCTTCTCTTGGCGCGAGTGTCGTCTTAGGATACCGAAGTTCAATCGAAGAGATCGAAAGAATCGTTCGTGAGATCAGAGAAGAAACGGGGAACCACAACGTCTCCTATGAAAAGATGGATGTTAACGACAGTGGAGCGATCGAAGAAGCAGTCGGACGAATCATCAAGAGGTATAAGAAGATCGATGTTCTCGTGAATAATGCTGGTGTCAGTTACGGTGGCGCTTTGATCCCGAGTAACCCACTCGACAAATGGGAAGAGATCATCCAAACGAACATCATGGGCACGATCAACTGTATTCATGCGGTTTCCTTGCATATGCTGACGGCGCAGAAGGGATCTATCATCAACATCGCCTCTTTAGCAGGACTCGTTGGGATGGAGAGACTAAGTGCTTATAGTGCGAGTAAAGCGGGTGTCATCGGACTCACTCGATCATTAGCGAAAGAATATGCTCGTTTTCAAGTACGAGTAAACGCTGTGGCGCCAGGTTACATCGAGAACACCGGCATGGTAGACCGTATCCCGGAAGACCAGATGAACGCGTTCCACAAGAAGATCGCGATGGGGCACCTCGGTGAAGTGAATGATATCGCAGAAGCCGTATCCTTCTTAGCATCTTCTAAATCAAAGTATATTACCGGCCAAACGCTAGTCGTTGACGGCGGATTAATGTAAAGAAAGAGTGGTAGTGATGAAAACAGCGGTTCTATTCCCACCGTTGATGGCGATCAAAGAGAAAAGCTTCTATGATCTCTATCAACAGTACCCTCATGTTCAAAGAAAGTTTCAAGAAGCGAGTGACATCTTATCACTCGATCTGGTCAAACATTTTTTCTCAGATGACGAGAGTGAAATAAATCGAGGTCTAGTAGCAAGGCCAAGTATCGTGACATTGAGTACGGCGCTCTTTGAGATGTTAAGAAGTGAGTTAGGAGAGATCTCCTACTATCTTGGACCGAGTCTCGGTCAAATGACTGCTATCCATTGCAGTGGTTCTCTCGACTTCAGGACTACGATCCAAATGGTGAAGAGCATGGTGGAACTAGAAGAACAAGATGAAGCGAACAAAGGGTATAGCGTTTACTTCTTTTATAACATCGATGTCGAAAAGTTAGAACTGGCTATGCAAGAGGTCAGGCAGCAGGGTGGGTATCTTGAACCTTGTATGTACGCCAATCATAACCAGATGATCATCAACGGTGACGTTAAGAGTCTTGAAAAGTTGAACCAGCTCGTCGTTCCTCAAGGGGGACTCGGGGTAACGATTCCTTTCGGACCACCAGGACACTGTTCATTATTACAGAACGTTGTGGACCGTTTTCATGAACAGTTCATGCCAAAAGCTATCTTTCGTGATCCTGATCATCCACTCGTTAGTAACGTTGACGGAAATCTCCTTCTGACAAAAGAAGAGGTCATGAACGAGATCGTCGGACAGTATACAAGAAGTGTCCAGTGGTATCGCTGTCTACAGCGTCTCTGGAGCGATGGTGTGCGACGGTTGGTCGTACTCGGTCCGGGGAACTTTATCACGAAATCTTTACAGTTCACGGATATCCCGTTTGAAGTCGAGACGTATCTTACGGCAGAAGAGATAAACAACAAACTTAATAGTGTTATTAAAGAGGAGGTGTAACGATGGAAGCCATTCTTTTACCAGGACTTGCTCCTTCTTCGTACAGTGAAGTGAAAGAATTCATCCACCATAGTCCTTTTGCGATCAAACGTTTTCAAGAGGCGAGTGATGTGATCGGGTACTCACTGATTGATGCTTTTAAAAAAGCGGGTGAGAGAGACTATGAAGTGTATGAGAGTGCGTTCTTAGCGAATTCTATCGCTCTACTCGATCATTTTAAAGATCGGTATGGAGTCGAACCTAACGTTGCGATCGGCCCTAGCTTTGGCGTGTTAGGAGCAGCTGTGTATACGAAATCACTAACGTATGAAGAAGCTATGTGGCTCACTCATGAATCGGGCAAAGTATCAAAAGATTTCTATCTCAATCTAGAAGGTGATTTCCAGACTCATTTTGTTTATAACTTATCACTTCATGAAGCGAACGACCTCATCCAGTCGTTCACCCAAAGAGGGAAGTATTTAGAACTTGCAGGTTATCTTGAAAAAGTGGTCTGTCTGTGTGGCCCTAAAGTTGTGATCGATGAATTGAAGGAAGAGCTCAACCACAAGCCCAAATGTTTTTCTCTTCACACGATGAACCAGCCGATCCACAGCAAACAGTTAAGAGAACTGAACCAAAAACTCAAGAATAGTGTTTTTGAGCAAGTTGATTTTAAGCCGATCCATGGAACGTTCATATCAGACGTGAACGGAGCTCTGATCACAGATCCTGATGAGTTCAAACAGACCATACTAGATGGGTATGACAACCCCGTACGTTGGGATCTTGTAAAGGGCAGAATCGATCAACTCGGTCTTGAAAAAATATACGTGATCGGTCCAAAGAACCTTTTCAGTCAGTTGCTTAAAAATCAGATACAAACGATCGACGTTGGACCAGACAACGTGTTTACGTCAGGAGCCGTGAAGTAAGAGATGAACCGTGAAATTTTTACACCAGACAGTACATACTCTTATGGAATGTTTCTTCAAGAAGTATGGAGCTGTGTCGATTATTTGACCGCTAGAGGGATAAAGGCAGAAGATCGTGTCCTATTGTCTATGGAGAACTCGTTCTCTTATATGGTTACGGTGTTTGCTTTGATAGAGATAAAGTGTTCGATTGTTTTAGTAGATTGTTTGGTAAACGGAGAAGAAGTCACGAGGATCGCGTTAGAGTCCAAGTGTAAATGTTCGATCACCGATCGACTCGTTCCTTTTTCTGATGCTTTGATCCACATCACGATGCCGACACATGAGAAAAGGATTTCTAGGAAAACGGATGAGCTCTCCATCGAAGGATGGATGACGTTAAAAGATGCACTGATCCTTTACACTTCAGGTTCTACAGGAAACCCGAAAGGCATCGTAAAATCAGGTGGGTCTTTCGTATCTAATATCGAATCAACGATGAAGAGGATGCGATACTACCGTGAAGATGTTCTTCTGCCTTTGATCCCATTTACGCATTTTTATGGTCTGTCTATCCTCTTTATCTGGTGGCTAGAAAAGTGTGATCTTGTTCTATGTAACTATAAAGATATCAGAAGTATCGTGAAAGCGATCATCGATAAAAAAGTGACAGTCGTTGATGGAATTCCCTCTACCTATTATGTATTCAATCGGTTGTTGAACAAGCGCGCAGAGTCTCTTCAAGTGATCAAAGAGTCAAACGTAAGGATGTGGTGTGTCGGAGGAGCCCCACTATCTAAAAAATTGAGTGATGAGTTCGAACGCTTGATGGATAAACCGCTTTTGGATGGCTATGGTCTCTCAGAAGTGGGGAATGTTGCTCTGAACGTTGAGGGTCCTGAGTTTGGATGCGGGCAGCCGATCGAAGGTGTGAGACTTAAAGTCGCTCGTTCTGACGGTAAAGAGAGTGAGATCTTAGAGATAGGAGAAGTTCTCGTCCAATCTTCTGGTGTGATGGAATGCTATTTTGAGGATCAGGAAAAGACCGACGAGGTCTATCATGATGGATGGTTCAAGACGAACGACCTAGGTTACTTAGACGCTCATGGAAACCTCTTTATCGTGGGCCGATTAGGTGAAGAGATCCTACGGAACGGATATTTGATCTATCCTGCCAGTATTGAAAAAGAGATCGAAGATCGTTTAGGGATCAAAAGTAAAGTCATCTCGATAGAAGATGAGAAGAAAGGTGCCGTTCTTCTATTGTTTGTCGAAGCTGCTGAAGAAGAAGAGAATCAACTGAAAAGAATGATCAACCAGGCACTAAACCCCATATTGCGGCCGGATAAAATCATTGTGTTAGATGAGTTTCCGTATCTTGCGAACGGGAAGATCGATCAGATTCAGATTAAACAATGGGCTACACACTACAGCAAAGGAAAGGAGAGGGAATTATGGGTTACGTAAGTGTGTTGGATAGACGCACTTCTTTGATGGAAGTACGAAAAGAAACCCTCGAACGAACGGTTGAGTACATGGAGAACAATCGAAAGGCGATCGAAGATATCTTACTGGAGATCTCTACGTACCGAACAGTAGAAGAAGAGTTCGAGACGGCTATCCGAACGCTCAAGAAGGGCTATAGTGAAGTGGAGATGAATCAGCCTCCGACCATCAACAAGATGTCTGTTTTTATGCCATCGAACCTTATTCTTTATTCGTATGTTTTGTATCTACTCATTCCTTCTTATTATACGAAAGAGATTGAGTTTCGAAGTTCCAACCAAGTGATTGACCAAGTGAGAAGACTTCATGAACTCTTGAAGCAGGCACACGAGCTGCCGATCACACTGCTCGAGTTATCACATAGACAATATATGAAGCGTTCTGCACTAGAGGCCGAAGTGGTGGTGTTTACGGGTACGTATCAAAACGCTGAACAGATCAAATCTCAGTTTAGAAATGAACAGATGTTCATCTATTTTGGACAAGGTGTGAATCCCTTCATCCTTTTAGAAACAGCTGATATTGAGAAAGCTGTTCATGATCTCATCCAGGCGCGCATGTTCAATACGGGGCAAGACTGTATGGGGCCTGATGTGGTGTATGTACCCGAAAACGTACGAAAAGAGTTTACTGATTATTTAGTGAATTCTCTTAAAAGCTTGAAGTTTGGAGACAATCAGGATCCCTTCGCAGATTATGGGAAGATGTTTTACACTTCGACTCTAGAGTCGATCGGTGAGTATTTGAATCAACATAGTCAGTTTATCGAGCACGGCGGTACGATCGACTTTTGGAATAAAGTCATCGAACCCACCGTGATCACGAGTTCTCTACAAGACAACTTAGAGATCGAAGAGTTCTTCTCACCCATCTTTAACGTTGTAACCTATGAAGAAGTCGACGAACTCAAGAAAATTGTTCAAGAGAGCTACTTCCGAGAACGTGCGATGGGGGCTAGTGTTTACGGAACAGATGATAACGGGCTTGTTGATGTATTAAGACGAAAACATGTGGTGAGTATCAACGAGACGCTATTTGCTATCGAGAACGGTAACGAACCGTTCGGTGGCTACGGCCCGATGGCCAATTACGTGTACTATCAAAATCAGCTGCACATCAAACCATTATTGATCTCAAACGTACTACGTGAGTTATGGAACAGCGAGGAGTCTTTGGATGAATAAACAGACCGTTTGGGAAAAGGTAGCATCGTGTCTCAGTGCGTATGGAACAGAGATCGTTTTTGGATTACCGAGTGATGACTTAAAACTGTTACAGTGCATCGAAGAGAAGGAGATGGAATTCTTCTCTGCCAAAGATCAAAGCAACTCTCTATACATGGCAACGGGTTATTCGTTAGCTACAGGTAGACTGTCTGTGTGTCATATCGGCAAAGGGCCCGCTGTAGCGAGTAGCATCACAGGTGTTTTAGAAGCGAGTTCGCAGAGTATCCCGCTCTTAATCATCGCTACCGCTACAGATACCAACCGCTATGGTTCCAAGAAAGCCTTTCAAGAAGCCGATCAGTTAAAGTTGATATCACCTCTCACGAAGTGGAGTCATCGGGTAGAGAGCGCTGAATCTGTTGGGTGGGTCTTAAAGAAAGCGATTTTCACAGCGATAAATGGTTCTCAGGGACCGGTCTATATCGAGATTCCTGAAAACATCGGCAGTGAACTCGTTGATGAAGAACTCTTTTCTTTTAAGCATTTCCACGTTTCAGATAAGGTCCCATCATCAAACGCTATCCATAATGCACAGCGGTTGATTCAAAACGCAAGAAATCCCGTCATTTTAGCTGGTGGTGGTTGTAAACGTTCGACCAACAGATCGACGATCACCCAGCTCGCAGAGTTGATCGACGCACCGATCTTTGTGACGGCATCTGGAAGAGGGTGTGTAGATGAAGACCACCCCTTATTCTGTGGTCTTGGAGGCTTATACTCTTCAAGTGAGATGGACACGCTCATCAAAGAGTGTGACCTCTTTCTCTCACTCGGCAGCAAACTCGAAGAAACGGTGTTGTTCGGGTGGGAAGAGCATCTTTTATCGAGGAACATGATCGAGATCAACATTGACGAGAACGATTTTAACCTATCTTTTGACAGCTTAAAACTAGTTGGTGAAGTCGGTTCGACTCTCGACATATTACTTGAAACCATCGAACCATCGTTTAAAGTTACATCACAGAATAAAGTCAGCATCATCAAAACGAAGTTGCACGAGCAAAAACAAGAGATTCTGCAAAGAGACGATGAACTGAAGGTCATCGATATTTTAGAAGAGATGGAAACGGTCTTAGCCGAAAACAGTATACTCGTTCACGAGAACGGCCTACAGGATATGTGGAGCTATTTTTATCCGAATTTCAAGTTGAGAAAGAAACAGAACGCTATCGTCCCGAGTGAACAGACGAGCCTTGGGTTTGGGTGTGGAGCGGCTGTAGGCGTAAAGAAAGCTCATTCAGATTGCCCTGTTATAGCACTCGTGGGAGATGGGGCGTTCAACTTGTTCAGTGTAGAACTCGCTACACTCATCACGCAAAAGATCCCCATCCTCTATGTGGTTTTAAAGAACGGCGGATATGGCTGGTTAGAATTTCAGAACAATAGTCAGGAGACGAGCTTTGTAGATTCTTCGCTTTCTTTAGTGTCTATCGATCACGAGCAACTGTTTGTTCTTCCGTTAGTTGAGAAGAATCAACTAAGAAACGTTTTTTCAGAGAGTATCAAAAAGTTGAATGAAGGAAAGACGGTTGTGATCGAAGCAACGGTTCACCTAAATGATGTTCCTAGTGCGTTAAGCGAATTGTATGGAGATTTTCCAGTAAAGGAGGTTGTTCAATGACGACACAAACGGTAGTAAGACCGAGTATTGTTGAGACGACAGGATTGAAGATCCCCGTTACGATTCAAGGAGCGGGTTTTGCCGTTCCGAGTCAGATTGTAACGAACGACGAACTGAGCGAGAAGTTTAATACAACCGATCAGTGGATCCAAGAGAAGACCGGTATAAAAGAAAGACGGTACTTAGAAGACGGCCGTACAACTTCAGATCTATGTATCGAAGCAAGTCTAGAAGCGATTGCAAAAGCGGGTATCCAACCAGGAGACCTCGATGCGATCATCATCACTACGACGACTCCTGATCAATGTTTACCATCAACGGCGATGATCATAAAAGATGTGCTTGGGGCTACTCGCGCGATGCCGATCGATTTAAATCAGGCTGCCTGTGCAGGTGGGATCTATTCGATACTGATCGGCTCACACTTACTTCAGAACGAACATATGAACAACGTTCTTGTGATCGGCGCTGAAATCCTCTCACGGATCATGGACCCTACAGACAGAAGCACGTCGGTGTTCTTTGGTGACGCGGCTGGAGCTGTTGTTCTTCAGAAGACGAGTGAAGGGTATGGGCTGTTAGCATGGGATGTGGATTCCAAGTTGAATGATGCTGTCAAGATCGTGGGTGGTGGGGCGACGCCACTTCCTGAGGGAGAGACGCTCGAGAGCGGTCAGTACATTAAGATGAACGGTAGGGAAGTTTGGAACGTAGCGACTGAAGCGATTCCATCATCCATTCGTAACGTCGTCAAGAAGGCAAACTTAACGATTGAAGATATCGACCACTTCTTGATTCATCAAGCAAACGTCAACATCGTGCGTGCAGCGTTAGACGAACTTCAGGTACCGGAAGATAAGACAACGTTTACGGTTCACGAATACGCCAATACAGGATCAGCGACTCTCTTTTCTGTCCTTTATAAAGCCTTACAAGAACAACGTATCAATGAGGGTGATACGATCGTCTTCTCGGCGATCGGTGCAGGTTTTCTTTGGGGTTCACTCTGTTTAAAATACATCAACAATTAAAAATAGAAGGGTTGGATTATGATGAAAGAAATGATGAAAGAGAAGATTAAGTTGAAGTTTATCAGTTCGTACAAGTTATCACTCACGCCGGATGAGATCGATGATGATGCAGCATTATTCGGTGTTAACTCTCCTTATGGTCTAGATTCGATGGATGTATTATTCTTTATCAATCATGTGAAACAAGACTATGAACTCGAGTTAGGGGCTATCGATACGGAGAGCTTTAAGACCGTTAACAACATCGTGAACTTTATTGAAAAACAAGCTCAAGAACGTCAGACGAACTAATCCACGGAACCCTGTACACACAGGGTTTTTATTTTCTTCCTATTAGAGAAAGGTCAGGATAAACATGGTAAATAAAATCGTCATAACGGGTCTAGGGATGATCAATCCACTCGGTCATACCTGTCTAGAGGTCTATAACGCATACCAAGACAAGACGAACTCTATCAATCAAGGCATCTCTCATTATGACCCTACCAATCACTTTGAAAAAAAAGAGATCAACCGACTAGATAGTTTTTCTCAGTATGCGATCGTTGCAGCGAACGAAGCGATCGAACAAGCGAAACTAAGTAACTATGAAGGTTCGATGGAAGAAATCAGCGTCATCATCGGTGCTTCAGGAAACGGAGCGGATCGGTTTCTTCAAGAGAATCACGAACTCTTGATAGAACGAGGCCCTAAACGGATCAGTCCCTATTATTCATCTGCAGCGATGATCAATTCACCACCCGCTGAGATCGCTTTAAAGAATGGGTTTCAAGGTCCATCGGCTGCTGTCTTGGCAGGAGAGGCAAGCGGTCTACTCGCTCTCGGTCAAGCGGTGAACTATATCCAAAACGGTAGTTGTACTATCGCTATAGCTGGTGGAACACAAGGAGATATCTCACTTCTGACGGAAACAGGATACGAAAAATCAGCTATCATTTCAGAGTACCCACACCATCCACTCAACCCAGGAGCGGGAGCTGTCGTGATAGAAACAGAGAAAGAAGCAAGACGAAGAGGTGCCGAACCATTAGGTGAAGTGATCAGCTTTTCCATGAGTACCGTGAGTGATGAAGCAGAGATTAAAGAAGTGGTGATTGATGCGTTAGCTGAAGCTAACATTGAAACACATATGGTCGACTTGATCGGTGTAGCGGAAGAAACGGATGTTGTCACATCGATCTTTAAACAGGATATCGCGGTTCTTTCGCTTAAAGAATCGATGGGTAACATGCTTGCAGCGAGTGGTGTCAATCAAGTCATCTTAAGCCTTCTATCACTTAAGGAGACGGGAAAGAAAGAAGCGATCGGGCTGGTTAACAGTATAGATCCCGCGGGGCATTTCGGATGTTTAATCATTAAAGTAGTTTAGGAGACAGATAATGGATAACTTTGATATTCAAAAAGTGCTTCCTCACCGCTACCCGTTTCTTCTCGTCGATCGTGTAACAGAAAGAGAAGTCTTGAAGTGGGCAAAAGGATTTAAAAATGTAACACGTAATGAGTGGTTCATGAACTCAAAATTAGCACCAACTATGCCAGAAGTCCTTATCCTAGAAGCGATCGGACAGCTCGGTGCGTTCGTTTTACCAGAAGAAGAAACAGATATCGGACTTCTTTCTGGAGTTAAGAACGCGGTCTTTTTAAAACCGGTCTACCCTGGAGACCGGTTAGATCTTTACTTTGAAGTAATAAAGAAGAGAGCGACCGTCTTTAAAGGAAGAGGGTACGCGATGGTAGAAGGAGAAAAAGTGGTGGAAGTAGATGAGATTACGGTCTCTTACTTAAGAGAATAGGTCATTTGAAACTGTACAAAGACTCTCTTGTTTTTTGAGGGTCTTATTTTAGTTCTTTGTGATGATTTATTCCAATTCCTTCATTTTTGCGGTAATTGCTAGTTTTTTTCTCACTCCTTGTTAATAAAATGAGGAGGTAGTTTTACAGAAAGGGGACAACACTTTGAAACGCAGGGTAGTCATTACCGGATGTGGCGTCGTAACTCCTATCGGTACACACATCGACGAATTCTGGCAGAACATGATTTTGGGTAAGAGTGGGGCAAGACCAATTGAACGCTTTAATACGGAAGGATACACTACGCGGATCGCAGCTGAGATCGATAACAGTTCCTCTCTAATTCCGAAGTCAGAAGAAGTAGCTGACTCGTTTTCAGATTATGCACTTACAGCGTCAATAGAGAGCTGGAAGATGGCAGGGCTCGATGAAGGATCTTTCGATATCAGGCGAACCGGTGTGATCGTAGGATCGAGTAACGGGGGAGATCAGTTCTTTCAAGAGAATCACCTTTCCTTATTAAACGGCTCTACGGAAGACGTAAATCCAGAGAAATTTAAAGCTAGTATGATCAACAGCGTACCTATCCGCATCGCAAAAGAACTAAAGATAAAAGGTCCCGCTTGGTCGATCTCTACCGCTTGTGCTTCTGGAACAAACGCGATAGGTGAAGCGGTTCGAGCCATACAGAGTGGTTCGATGGATGTTTTCATAGCAGGCGGAACAGATGATGGTATACAAAGTTTGAACATAGCAGGACTCGCACGCATTCATGCGATGACGAGAAAAAATGACACACCTACAAAAGCGAGTCGTCCTTTTGATAAGAACAGAGATGGATTCCTCATGGGAGCTGGATCTGGGATGGTTGTCGTGGAAGAATACAACCACGCTAAAGATAGAGGAGCCAACATCTTAGCTGAAGTAATCGGATACGGTGCAACAACTGATGCTCATCATATTACGGCGCCTCATCCAGAAGGTCTTCTGGCTGCTCGGGCGATGGAAAAAGCGTTAGATGAAGCGGGTTTACTACCGAGAGACATCCATTATATCAATGCACATGGCACGGGAACACAACTGAACGATCAGATGGAAGCAAAAGCGATCCATCATGTGTTCGAGGAATATGGAAAAGAGATACCCGTCAATGCGATCAAGTCCATGACCGGACACATGCTTGGTGGATCTGGTGCGGTCGAAGTGATCGCCACTGTCCTGTCGATGGTAAACAACTTTATCCCTCGTACGTTAAATTGTGATGAACTCGATGAAGCTTTACAGCTGAACATCGTGAGGGAGGAGTCTATTCCTCATCCGATCGAGAACGCGATGAGCAACTCGTTTGGTTTTGGTGGCCATAACGTAAGTTTAATTCTAAGAAAAGTCAGAGGAGAGTAAACTATGCAGAAATTTATCAATTTCTCCATCAACAACAAACTTGCCATTTGGATCGTTACCCTATTTATAATCGTGTTTGGAACGTTTTCTGGATACTCGATGAAACTTGAAACGCTCCCGAACATCAACGAACCGATGGTCGATGTTACAACGATCTATCCTGGTGCTTCACCGAATGAAGTTACAGAGAACGTAACGAAACCGATCGAAACAAAAGTTGAAGGCTTAGAAGGCGTAAAGAGTGTTACGTCTACTTCCTTTGAGAACGCTTCATCCGTACAGATTCAATACGACCTAAAGAAGGATATGGAAGAGGCAGAGCGTGAAGTAAAGGAGATCGTCTCTACGATCGAACTTCCTGCTGCAACAGAGCAACCGAAAGTGGCAAGATTAAGCTTTAACGATCTTCCGATCCTCGTCTTATCACTCGCGGATGACAAACGAAGTATCGAAGAACTCAGCAAGATCGCAGAAGATGACATCAAAAGAGATTTTGAGAGCATCGAAGGAGTTTCAGAAGCGAAAGTCATCGGTAACAAACAAAAAGAGATACAACTCTCGTTCTCTCCTGAGAAGTTGAGTCAGTTTAAACTACAAGAAGAGAACGTTGTAGAATATGTAAAAGCATTGAGCAAAGATACACCGCTCGGCTTACAAGTGGTCGAGCAAAAAGAACAAGCTTTCGTCGTGAATGGAGCAGTCGCTTCGATCGACGATTTAAAAAGTCTAGAGGTTCCCACGATTGAAAATGCTGAAGGCTTCGTGACGCTAGGGCAACTGGCTGAAGTAAAAGAAGTCACAAAAGAACAATCCGTTGCCAGAATCAACGGAAAAGAAGCAATCGGGATTCAAATCTATAAAAGTGCTGCAGGAAACACAGTAAAAGTGGTAGACGGCATCAAAGAGAAGATGGCATCTAATACAGATAAGTTCGATAGTATCGAATTTACTTCTGTGTTAAACGAAGGAGATCCGATCAAAGATTCCGTTCATGTTATGTTCGAAAAAGCATTGATGGGTGCCGCGTTCGCGATTCTGATCATCTTGTTGTTCTTACGAAACATTAAAACGACGTTGATCGCGGTGGTCTCGATCCCGCTCTCACTCATCATCTCGATCATCTTCTTGAACCAGTTAGACATCACATTGAACTTGATGACGTTAGGTGCGATGACGGTCGCGATCGGTCGTGTAGTGGATGACTCGATCGTTGTCATCGAGAACATCTTCCGACGAATGGCCTTAAAATCAGAAGTACTAGAAGGAAAACAGTTGATCAAAGCGGCTACATACGAGATGTTCTCGCCCATCGTCTCATCGACGATTGTTACCATCGCCGTATTCTTTCCGTTAGGTCTCATCGATGGCCCGGTTGGGGAGTTATTCTTACCGTTCGGACTAACGATCGTATTCGCTCTTTTAGCATCTTTGGTGGTCTCTGTTACCATCGTACCGATGATGGCACATCTTCTTTTACGAAAGAAGAACATTAAAGCACATGAACCAGAAACGAAACCTTCGTTCTACCACAAGACATTAAACTGGAGTCTCAATCATAAGATCATCAGTTTTATCGCGATCAACGTCCTGTTGATTGGTAGTCTATTTCTGTTACCGCTCATCGGGGTCAGTTTCATGCCTGACAGTCAGAACAAGATGATTATCGCTTCGTACAACCCAGTCCCGGGTTCGACGAATGAAGAGATTAAAAAAGAGGTTCAAAAAGCGGAAACGATTCTTTTAGACCGCAAACATATCAAACATGTCCAGTCTTCATTCGGTGAAGGAAACCCGTTAAATCCTTCAGACGTCAAGCAAGTGCTGTTCATTATGAACTATAAGGATGGTTTAGCAGATGTCACGAAAGAACAAGACAAGTTAGCGCCTCTACTGAAGAAAGCGAACACGGGAGAGTGGAGTATTCAGAGTTCTGGAGGAAACAATAGTCTATCACTCTACGTTTATGGTGATGATGTAGAAAGTGTTAATCAAGCGATCGATAAGGTCTCAAATACATTAGATGATCAAAAAGATTTGAAAGGGTTAGATTCCACTAGTTCCGATACATTGAGTCAGCTCGGATTCTCGATGGATCTTGAGAAGATGGCTAAGTTTGGCGTTCAGCCTCTTCAAATCTATCAAACTCTTGGAGCGAAGGATTCACTTGATACCCTTACCTCTATAGACGTAGAGGGGAACGCAGTGCCGGTTCGTCTCGTACGAGAAGCGGACGATCTTACAAAAAACACGGTTCTTGATAAAAAAATAACCACTCTAACTAATGAAGAGGTCGCTTTGTCTGAGTTTTTATCTGTAAAAGAAGAGAACGCACCAGCTTCTATCACGAAGAGAAACGGCCGAGTGTACGGAGTAGTATCCGCCACGATCACGAACAAAGATGTAAAAGCTACTACAGAAGCGATCAAAAAAGAAGTGGAAAAGATTAACTTCGATAATGGGATCACCGTAGAATACGGTGGTGTGTCGGCACAGATCGATGATTCCTTCACACAGTTAGGAATCGCGATGGGAAGTGCGATCATGATCGTATACTTCGTTTTAGTCGTGACGTTCGGGGGCGGACTCGCACCACTGGCCATCCTGTTCTCATTACCGTATGCGATCATCGGCAGTCTGTTAGGACTTTTTGTGATCAAAGAACCGATCAGCATCTCCGTAATGATTGGAGCTCTGATGTTGATTGGAATCGTCGTAACGAACGCTATCGTACTAGTTGATCGTATCATTCAAAAAGAAAAAGAAGGTACACCGTTACGACAAGCGATCCTTGAAGCCGGCATGACGAGACTACGACCTATTCTCATGACAGCCCTCGCAACCATCGGTGCTCTTGCGCCGCTTGTGATTAGTGGGCAGTCTGATGGAAGCGGATTGATCTCTCGTGGGCTAGGGGTAACGGTAATCGGAGGATTGATCTCTTCAACTCTTCTTACACTGATTGTTGTACCTATCGTGTACGAGACACTCATTCGAGTGAAGAGAAAGATATTTAAGAAGAAGATAAAAGAGAGTAATGAGAAAGTGGCATAAACTGTATAAATAATAAGTAAAAGCTAGCCGATTCGTCTATGAATTCGCTAGCTTTTTATTATTGTAGGTAAAAAGTAATCAAGTAGAATACTATTAATTAGTTCTTACTTAACAGTTTATGGAAACCGTGAAAGAGGTAATGAAAGTTATACATATAAAAGTGGGTGAGATATATGAACAGAGCAAACTGGAGAATATGGGATGTTGTTTTCATATTGAGCATACATCTTATCGCAAAATTTATCGTTGTAGATTTCTGGTTAGAACCACTTTTGACTGATTTGGGTTTTGATGGGGTAATCACAGGCACGATAACAGGTTTATTTTTAGCATGTGTAGCACTGACTTCTGTCTTTTTGTTCGGTATTCAAAAAAACAATCTATCGTTTAGAGATCTTGGTTTTCGTCCAGAGATCAAGATTACGAAGCATCTTCGTCTAATCTTGATTTACACGCTTCTGTCACTGATATCTGCAGGTTTACTGCTGTATATCATGTATGAAGTTATAGGTGTTGGGCCGAACGAGCGGTCGAACGCAGTCGCCGATCCGAACGTATATAAGTTAACCGTCGCTCTTCTTTCTGCTGCGGTGATCTCTCCGTTCTATGAAGAGATCGTGTACCGTGGTTTCATTTATGAGAACTTTCGTAAACACTTCAATCGATGGCCGGCTATACTTTTAAATGCCATCATCTTCTCTCTTGTTCACCTACCCTCACTCGACATCCTGCCCGTTAACATCGTGAACGGAATTTTGTTCGCTCTTGCATATGAAAAGACAAGGTCGATCTATGTTCCTATGATCATTCATGGTCTGTTTAACGGAATTCTGTTCCTAGGCGTATTGATTGGAAATTAATAAATAGAGTTGAACCGATAACAAACCAAACCGAGTATAAAATCTATGATTTTATACTCGGTTTTTGTTCAATCAGGTGTTTAGAATTGTTTCGATATCGTTTATTTCATAGAGAGTGTTTTAAGAAGCTGAGAAACGTGTATGACTTTTCCGCCGAAATTCTTCGAGAAGAAAGGGGAAGAAAAAAAGACCCACATGGGTCCGCCTTGTTAAGAGGCGCTGTGGGTTCTGTTAGCTATAGGATATCTTAACTATATTTTTCTAAAAAAGAACGAAGTTGTTACATTTTGTCTTTGTATCTAATTGTTCGTAAAGACTGACTTTTTTTCGTTCTTCGGAAAGAACGTGTAGGATAGGGACGTGACGCCGTCGATGATCAAGACGAGAGTCCAGATTCGACTCAGGTTGTTCATCGATTCATTGTTGAACGGGTAGAGAGCATCTTTGCTGCTGAACCACTCAGACAACAACTGTTCGATGTTCTCAGATTGTGTGAGCTGATCGGAAAGACCGTAAACTAAGAACATACCAATATGGGCCAGGATGAAGATCGAGAGATGAATGGCAAAATGTTTTCTCTCTTGTCGAGCTAAGTCTTTGCCATAGAGCTTCTCTGGTCCTTTCAACTCCGGAACTGGTTCACCTTTCCACTTCGCTACCTTCTTCTGAATAAAGATATCCAGTTTTCTAAAATCAGACTTACCATATGTCAGTGCATAGACGATGATGATCAAGATGACGATCTGGTAACTCGTAAAGTTTCCGGTCTTCAGATAATCCATGAACCCCATCGTCGCGATCCAAAGGTCGTTGATGATAAAAAGGAAAAAGAAGACGATGCTTAATTTCTTTAGGTTGAACCAATAGCGAACGACAAGGAACGTTAATGAGAAAACCCAAAAGAAAACTTCTGCGGTGATCAAGAACTGCCATTTATTTTCTAAGATAAAGTCCATCATAATGTTTACCTCTCCTTTAATCGGGGATAATTTCTAACCATTTCATATCCGCTTCAAGGTGAAGGATCTTCCCATCTATCAGATACAGTATGGTCTCATTCTCTTTTGTAAAAGGGATGTTCTTCCTTAATAGCTGCAGTTCTAAGATGTTTTTAATGATCGTCTCTTTTTGCTGTTTGACCATCTTCTCCAGGTTGAACGAACTCAGTTGTTTCACACATAACAGTTTAAAATAAAAATCGTCTTTTAAAAGTGGCTTCTCCACAGGTTCCAGCAGCCACTTTTGTATTTCCTCCTCACCCTTAGCCGTAATTCGGTAGATCCGAAGGTCTGTCTCTTCTTCAGAAGACGCATCTACAAGGCCATCTCTGACGAGCCGGTCGATGGTCGTATAGATCTGACCGGCGTTGATCTCCCATTGTCTATAGACCATAGATTCGAAGGACACTTTTAGATCGTATCGATGCCTAGGTGATTGGGATAAAAGAATCAAGATGGCATGCTTTACTGACATAAAAACTCCTCATTCCTTCTTTACTCATGTTTTAACGCTTGTTGAAGATCATATTTTACAGCCTTCCGAGCTGGTAAGTACGCTGCTAGAAGACTTACGATCACTCCCATCATTATACCTACGAGTAACGTACTAAACGGTAGTGTAAATTCGATCATCTCGTCTTTTGTCGTTAACGTGTTAAGGTAGATGGTTATAACTCCCATGATGATACCGAATACGATTCCGTTTATTCCGATCAAAAGCCCTTCTGTCAGTATCGTCTTATAGATCTGTGAAGAGGTAAAAGCTACCGCTCGCATGACTCCGAGTTCTCGCATCCTCTCCATCACGTTCATGAGTAACGTATTGACGATACCAATACCTGAAACCAAGATTGTGATGAACAGAAGCCCGTTAAATAGAGTCCTCACACCCGGAAGGGCCCGTTCTTGTTTGATCACTTCTTCTCTCATCGTCTGTATCTCCAGAAAATTAAAAGGAGATGTGGCTAAGAGATCATTTTTAATCCTGTTCTCTTCACCTTCTTCTGAGATGCTTAATAAGGCATGATAAGGTCGGCTACCTGGAACGAGCGCATCGTAACGATCGTTCTCTATAAACGCCGCATACCCTCCGTGATAATTCGTGTTCACCTTTCCGATTACTTTCAATGACTGAACGTCGTTGTTCACACGAACCTTGATATCTTCTCCCACTTTACCGCCCCATTCATCAAAAGCAAATGAACCGAGTAGGACGCCTTTTCCGTTTTCAAAGGCAACTGTCGTCTTTTCTTCTTTTGTATCAAAATAGAACAGAGGGTGTTTCTCGTTCCATTCAGGGTCTACACTTACCAATTTGATCTGTCTAGTTGTTTCATCCGTATCCCATGTAACATCTGTTTCTTGGTACGAATAAACATCATCGACCCCACGAACATTCTCAAGGTCTTTCACATCTTGTTCTGTGATCTCTTGTTCTGTCGTGATCTGGATGTCTCCACCGAACGAACGAGCGATATCTTTTTTCGTGTTGTTTTCAAGTGATGTAAAGATCGATGAGACGAACAACCCTAAACAGATCGCAAACGCTAAGATCAACGCCATGTTCGCAGATCGGTTCAATGTAAGAAGCAAGTTATTGCACGCGATCTTTCCTTCAAATCCGATAAAAGGCAGTTTCATGATAGACGAAACCTTGTATTTCATCAGAATAGGAAAGAGTAGGGCAAAGCCAAAGAATAAGAAGAAGATGGATAGCGCGTGCTCGATCAATCCGAATCCTAGCATGACGATGCCTAACACAACACGTAGTCTGTTCGTCTTTGGTTTTGATTCTGGTATATTTTTTAGTGTCTTTATGATATCTAGGCGACTCGCATGTGTTACGGGTAATAAGGACGCTACAAGCGGAATCAACAGACCTAGCGAGATGGATAGTAATAACGCCCATTGATATTTCATGGAAAAATCAAAATCTGTTTGAAACGAACTAAACAATCCGGTCTGAAGTAACGAACCCAATCCAAAGCCGATAGGGAGGGCGATCAAGATACCTATGACCGATAATGTTACTACCTCAGTTAAGAAGATTTTCTTGATCTGCGACGGTGTATATCCGATCGTCTTCATGACGGCGATCTCATTTTTTCGTTCTACGATCGTGACATACAGGGTGTTGTATAAGATGAACGCGGATATGAACATCGCGAGTCCACCGATCACATACAGCATCAAGTAGAGTTCTTCTAACTGATTGGATTGTTTCTCGTCTAGAACGACTTCTTGCAGATACACATTATCATTTGAGATCGTTCGTTCTAAGTTTGATATGATTTGATCGGTAGGTTTCTTATCGAACTTCATTCGAACTTCTTGTACTTGATTTTCTAGAGAGTACCATTTTTGCAGGGTATCAAGTGTTACTAAGGCACGCCAACTTTTGTTCTTCGCATCTTCCCAGCTTGTTGGTCCTTCTAGAAGAGGAGTGTCTCCAACGATTGCAGCGACAGTCGTTTGTTTTTCTCCTTCTGGAAGGTTGACGTCGATCGAGTCACCGACCGACAAGTTCCAAGTGGCAGCTGTAGATTTCGGAAGAATCAATCCTTCTTTGTTCAGCTCTCCTTTAACGTTTGTTAAAGACAACATTTCGTTGTTAAAAGAAGAGAGCCCAGTCAGCCGAATCCTTCTTTGATCTTGATCCAGTCCCTCTTGACCGGTATCCACGTAAGCTTGTTTATGGATGAGACCTAGTGAGCTCTTCACACCGTCCACATCTTCTGTTTTAGCTAATACGTCTTCTGCAAATAGGTTCTCACGGCTTAAAATAGAATAGTCAGCGTTTCCCGTATACAGTTCTAACCGTTTCGTCGTTACATCCTGTGCGGTCTCTACGGTACTGATCACGGCGAACATGGAGGAGACACCGAGTATGATAGCAAGCAGGGTGAGAAGTGTACGTACTTTCTTACGAGTTAAGTTTCGCCAAGATGTTTGCCATAACATCAGTGTTTGCTCCTTCCCCTTGACGGATGTCTGATTCGATCAGGCCGTCTTTGATGAGAATGATACGATCCGCATAACTTGCTGCGTAAACATCGTGGGTGACCATGATAATCGTAAGTTTCTTTTCTTGGTGAAGTGTCGTGAGCAAGCGAAGGACCTCAGTTCCTGATTTTCGGTCCAAGTTACCGGTCGGTTCATCCGCTAAGATCAAAGGAGGATCCATGCTTAACGCTCTTGCGATCGCTACTCGTTGTTGTTGACCCCCACTTAGTTGGGAAGGATAGTTCTTCTCTTTCCCTGTAAGACTGACCGAGGTTAAAAGGTTTGAGACCGTTTGATGGATATCTGTTTTTTTCTTACTAGCAGCATGCATCGGAAAACCAACGTTCTCTTCAACGGTAAGGTTTGGAAGCAATTGATAGTTCTGAAAGATAAAGCCGATCTGTTCCCGGCGGAACAGCGTGCGCTGTTTCTCACTCATGGTATGGATGGACTCATCGTTAATCGTTATCGATCCGTTGTCAGGCTGGTCAAGGCCACCTAGAAGATTTAGAAGGGTACTCTTACCAGAACCTGAAGGACCCATGATTGCTATGAACTCTCCTTCTTCTGCCTTAAAGTCTACTCCCTTTAAAACATTGTAGGACTTGGTGCCGATCGTGTAATTCTTCTCAAGATTCTGCACATGTATCATGGTCTACCTCCTGTAGTTATATACTGAGTATATATTAATATATATACTCAGTATATACAAACTTATTTACTGAGTATATACAAAATGAGGCGTATTAACCATTTATGGTAGATGTTAGGGCATTGTGTTTAAGTAGTTCGTAGGAGAAATCTAACTGTTTTATATTAACGGAGGTTGATGTACATATGGAAACAATGCTATCTCCTCTCATAAAAGAATTGAGATGATAGTGATTAACTTCCGCGTTTTGAAGCTGAACTGAGGAAGTGACATAACCTGTAATAGCATGAGGAGAGGAACTGAAGCCTGTGCCTTCTGCTTTTAAGATCGCTTCTTTTTGCGTCCATAGATGGAGTAGAGCCCGTTCTGGATCTGGAGTGAATTTCAGGGCTTCCATTTCTTCGTCGTTCAAAAATAAGGAACTGGCTTCTATTAAACTCTGACCGGTCTTACATTCAATATCTACACCAATACTTCCTTTGGTTATACCGATCACAGCCGAGTGTTTACAGTGACTGATATTAAAACTGATGTGAGAAGGGTTGTATGTTAAGTCAGGCTTACCGAAGGAATTATAGGAAAGAGAGATCGATGAAGGAGGTTTATTGATATACAACGCTAACAACTGTCTCAACACATAACGACATTTAAGATAGGTGTCTTTTTGTTCAGAAACTCTGAAGGTGTTCAGCCGAGAGATCTCGTCATCTGAGAGGATAGACATATCCACATCTAAAGGCTGTTGTAAATCTAAAAACCATAAATGAACTTCTGTTGCTGATGTAGTAAGTTGTTGGACCATATCTAAAACCTCCTCTTTTCATTAACCATACAAGAATCACTCAAGGCTTTCTATATGGTTCAATGAACATTGCGGTAAATACGAGTAAAGAAAAATAAAAAAAGAAAAAACACTTGTTTAACAACTTTAAACAAGTGTTTAAGATAGTACATTTTGTTATCTATTTACTACGATTCATTGATCAACTTAGTAGGATAGATCAATGAAGAATATCTCCACAATGAATATAGGTTACAGTTTTGACATCTACTGATGGAGATAACGTGGTTCCGGTCCGAATAATCAGGATCTGATAGTGTGGAAACGCGTTTTGAATCGAGTGCTGTACTTTTGTAATCTGGTTCGCTATGGTGGATCTCATCCCACGCATGTTCAGCTAGTTCTCCACAGTGAGGACAATTAAAATTCTTCGCTGAAAAGGTTGGTGGGGAATATGTATTTAACGCCATCTCTTCTCTTCCTTTCTCTTGTCTATTATTAAACTTATCTATAACAATAGGATAGCTTGTCTGTAAAAAAATTCAAGATTTTTAAAGAAATTATACTGAGATCAGGGTGCTCTGATAACACTATTACGATTTTAATTCGTTATCATAAACAAGTCCGAACACTCCCTGAAAGAGGATGGAAGAAGCATCCCATCTATTACCGAAGTTTATGCACATGACAAGCAAAACGAGGTAAGCCACTTTATTATTGTTCATTTTTTTGAAGGGGTGCGTGCTTCCTTTTTCCAAAGTGGCATCCCTCTTTTTTGCAGCAACTTATATAGGGTGATGTAGGTGAACGGGAATAAGAAGGATAGTAAGGTGAAAAAGATAAACCGCCAAGTAAGAATGCGAGCTAATAATTCATTTATTTCGAACATCGCTTATCGTAGACCTCCTGCTGAGCTAATCGTCGTATGGATGTGTGTATTTATCTTTACTTGGCTAAAGTGATTTTTACCCGTTTCCCAGTTTTTTTTTAGTTTTAACCATTCTTTATGATGATGCTTTTCCATGTAGACACCGAGACCTAGAACATCGGTTTTATACTGGTTCTGAAGTTTCTTAATAAATGGCTCTGTTTTTTTAGCGATCTGTTTTTCTACTTCTTTTTTTACATGATCTGCTGAAATTGTACGTGTATCCATCTGTTTATTGACTTCCTGGATTTCTCCTTCAACGCTAATTGTGATTCTGAAGGTAAGCTGTCCGTTCTTAGTTGGAACGAGTTTGATCTTGCTTTTCGATTTATCTATTTTATAGATGTATAGATCGTCATCTAATTCGAAAAAAAGCATACCGTTTTGGAATTCACCGTTCAATATGTTCATAGCTTCTGTATCTTTTTCATTTAGTACATGCGTTAATCTGCTTGATTCCCCTTTTATGATAGCGGCCCCACCAAGCTTGATCTCTTCTGTATTCTTATAATGCATCACTGGCAGGACGAATGAACGGTGAGCTAACAGGTCTTCCTGCAGATCTCCTAACCTCTTAATACTCGCAGTACGTGAATGATTTTGTACATTTGCAGCGAGCGTATCCATATAGATTGCCGGCAGTTTTTCGTTATTTTCAACGTTAAGATACCTCTTTGTATTTCCTTTTGTAATAAAAACACGTACACTGCGTCTAATATCTTCATGTCTGACAAAAAAATCAAGAAGACGCTCCATTCTTTCTGGGTGTTTTGCCACCTGATCTGAAATCAAAATGATCTGGTTGTGAGCAAAATACAACTCTTTGTTTGAGTATTGAGCAATATTTGATATTTGTTCAGATATATCGTGACCTTCATCCTCAAAGTTTTGGTACGCTTTTTCATTTGTTGATTCGGGTTTTAGAGACCTTGGGACGGCCACTTGAAAAGTTCCGTTCATCACTGGCTGACTTGAATCATCACCCGATTTTTTCTCATCAATTCCGACACCAATCACAAAAGCCTTTTTCTCGATCTCTCGTGCTCCGCAACCTTGCAACAAATTAATAAGGAGGAGGGTTGATAGCATATAACAAGGCTTCTTCATTATTTCACTCCTCTGATCTTAGCGATAATATAAAGAGGAATCGGTATGATCGCAATTAATGCCAAGCTGACTCGTCCGATAAATGTTCCCATCGCTTCCATACCTTCCATGCCTATCGGAACCATCGAGACGAAGAAAATGATAGGAGACAGGATGACGATCAATGTCTCTTTCTTTGCTTTTTTAAATAGAGATTCTAAGACGATGAGTGAAGAATCAATAGACATCGATGTTGTATTAAAGATCGTCATGATCCATATCGTAAAATAGACAGATTCGAATCTTTCAAAAAAACCTCCAGGAAGTTCGATCTCCTTACCTAGCTCGATCGTTGGGTTCTCTAAAAAATCGGTCCCGAGATTAGAAAACACAGCCACACACGAAACAAAGACCATCGTGTAGATGATAATGGAGATAAATACACCTTTCACCGCGGCAGAGGATGCTTTATCAGGTTCATTTACGAGGTAAGAATAGCTTAAGATAATGGAGATGCCGGTGAACGAAAAGAATATATTGATCATACCTGACCCATAGCCTTGTAAGTCCGTGGTGAGCAACGGATAAAAGTTATCTAGATGCATGATTCGAATATTTAAAACCACTAATAGCAATGAGACGATTAGTACGACAGGTAAGAACATCGAGTTTATACGAATAAGTGCTGTACGTGAACCAAACAGCGCATAAAGGGTTACGAGCAAAAAGAGTAGACTAAGGCTATCAGAGCTCGTGTTGGATAAGAGATATTTTTTGGTTATCTCTGCGATCGCGCGTATTTCATAAGCTGCTAATAAAGCAAAAAATGAACCATAAATAATGATTAAAGGGAAGGCGAGCGGCTTTGGGATGATCGCTAGCAATATTTCATAGATGCCTTTCCCAGGATACATTCGAATGAACTGCCCCATGATCCATACGATACCTAGCACGACCCCACCCATTACTAGAATGCTGATTATTCCGTCGATGCCGTTTGTTACAGTCGTGATATAGCGAGGCAGATTAAAGATACCTACACCAATTACCATGGAAGCTACTGCGTACATTAATTCTTTAGCACTGATGGAACGATCGGTGTATTTGACTTTGCTCACAGTTTATTCCTCTTTCTCTGAACGGACTTCATCTACAGTATCTAAGAAAACAGGTCTTTTTTTAATAAAAGAGATGGGCAAGCGTACGAATAGCTCTTTCCAGTCGTTGATAAAAATAGGAGCAAGAGGGGCTGCGTATGGAATACCTAGACTGGTCAGATTAACGATGTGTATGACAAGTACGATAAAAGCGAGTGAAATTCCATAGAGTCCCATCATGCCTGCAGCAAAAATAAAACTGAACAAAAGAATTCTATACGTTACACCCATGCTATAGACCGGTAATGTAAAAGAAGCGATCGCAGTGATCGCGATTACGATGACCATTACTGTACTAACGATTCCAGCTTGAACAGCAGCTTCTCCAATTACGATTCCTCCTACGATACCAATCGTTTGTCCGATGGGTTTCGGAAGACGCAGTCCTGCTTCGCGTAGTAGTTCCATTGTGATCGCCATCATCAGAGCCTCAACAAATGCTGGAAAAGGAACCCCTTCACGCGAAGCGGCAATTGAAAAAGCGAGACGTGACGGAATCAAGCCTTGATGAAAGGAAACAAGAGCTATATAAAAGGATGGAAGAAATAGTGAGATGAAGACAGCGAATGCACGCAGCATGCGCAGCAGTGACCCGATGTGCCATCTCTCATAATAATCTTCAGGTGACTGAACGGTATCTAGAATCGAAATGGGTGCGATCAGTGCGTTTGCTGTCTGATCAGGAATAATCGCTAATCTTCCTTGCAATAGTGAGAGTGCAACTTTATCAGGACGCTCCGTGCTAATAAACTGCGGAAAGGGAGACATGAAGTTGTCTTCTATCGATTGCTCGATAATGCCGGAATCGATAGGTGCGTCAATGCTTATATGCTGTAAACGGTGTCTCGCTTCTTCTACAATGGCAGGATTGATCACATCACCTATATACAATAAAGCTACTTTTTTCTTCCCTCGTTCACCAATCACAAAAGTCTCTATCTTCAGGTTCTCATCTGTGATCTGTCTACGAATCATCGCGATGTTGACACCGATCTCTTCTGTAAAACTTACTTTAGGCCCACGGATAAGAGATTCTGTTTGTGGTTCTTCGATAGCCCTAACTTTGCCGCCATGCGTATCAACACTAAAGCCTTCATTAATATAATCCATTAAGATGATGGTTTTGCCGTTCAAAAGATGATTGATCACATCATTCAATTTAGTAACTTTAGCGGTTTGAGCGGTTAGATAGATATCGGAATACATTTGCTCAAATAACGATGATTCCACAGGTGGTGCGTATCTTATGTATTTGATGGATTTTAAGATGTTCTGCAGCTTATCGGAATCAACTAAATCTGCCATATACAGAATAGTTAAAGCTGTGTCTCTGATTTCGTACTGTAACATTTTTAAATCTGGTGTTGGACCGAGCGTAGTTTGAATCCCTTCCAGATTGCTAGAAAGACTGTTACTTAATAATGGGGACTGGTCTATATGTGGATTTCCTTCTTTTTTCAAAAGCAACAGACCTCCCTCTTTTTTTACTAGGTATGTCCATTGAATGAGGTGTTTATTCCTGTAACTTGGTAGAAGAGAAAATATAAGTGGCGTGCAAAAGAAAAGAGAAGCCCATAAGCTTGAACGGAGCTTCTCTTATTTCGTTTTTTGTTATTTTAAAAGACATCTTTGAAAAGTTGATTGGAGTGTAGGGTGGGAGACTCCTGGGGGATCAGTGTGCCAGGTGAGACACCTTATGGCGCAAAGCGCCAAGGTGGCTCACCGCACGCCCCCCGGAAAGCGAGCACCTGAAATGGAAATCAACCACTTGCAAGAACAACATTGACTAAGATGCCTTAAGAATAGATTAGCAGTCTTTAACTATTTCTAAATTTACATAAAAACAAAGAACAACTATGATAAATTCATATCCATTTATTTGGAAGTAGTTTGTTGATAGAAAGGGAAATCATTCATGGATATTGATCTAAATATATTATTGCAAGAAATTAAAATCTGTCGTCAAGAAATGTATGATCTTAAACCAAGTTCCAATGATTTTTCAGATGCTGATCTCGTCAAACAGAGTCAGAAGCTGGACAAACTGATCTATCTTTATCAAAAAAGAATAATAGAGAATCCATCTGTTAAATAAAAGATCAAAACTACTGATCTAAAAGATGCTTTACTTTTTCTTTAAATTCTTTTGCTTCTACAGACAGACCTTTTGTTAAAGGATACAATGTCCAAAAGTCTTGATAGATTAAATCAGGCTGCTTGAACGGGATGATAGCTAAGTTGCCGTTCTTTACATCCGCATTGTTTTTGAAGGTGAAGTTAAAAACAAAAGAAAAAGCATGTCCATCCAAGATCGCAGAACGCATGACTTCAATATTATTGGATGAGAATAAAATCTGTTCGTTCTTTACGTATTTATCGTTGAATGTAATACCTCCTTTAGAATTATAAATCACCAGTTTTTCATCGCTCAACTCATCTGGCGTAAGAAAATCTTTGTAATACAACGAAGATTTCTTGCCTGAACAAACGCACACGTGTCCTGTGTACAACAATTCATAGTCCACCCCTTTTTCATGCTGAAGGTTGGATACTTCATAATCTGTAAAAGGACTTAGACCAATATCAATATGTCCGTTCTTCATTTCCTCTAATATATGATCTTGATCGATCTCTCGAATCATTACGTTCGTTTCAGGAAATTGCTCATGAAACAATAAGAAGGCATCGTACACGATGTACATGAGTGCTGGTGCACAACCAACCTTTAATACATGTTTTTTGGCATGTTGTTTATCTGCCAATTCTTCATGAAGCTCTTGCATCTTCTTAAGTATTTCATAAGCTTTGGATACAATAAATTTCCCATCATTAGTAGGAATCGTACCTTGTCTAGATCGAGTGAAAATAGTAACGCCAAACTCTCTTTCGAGTTGAGTGATCGATTGTGATATCGCTGAAGGAGATAGGTGAAGTTTGTCTGCCGCCTTCGTGATCGAACTTTCTTTGGCCACTTCTACAATATATTTCATTTGTTCTAAGTTCATCGTTATCTCCTTTATTTAAGCTATATTTAACTAAGTTAATTTTAACTTAAACTTGACTGAATGAAAACCGTTTCTGATAGGAACCCGTTCCCCTCAGTGTAAGTTATTTAGAATAAAAAAGAGTGCTTGATAACTTAAGCAGTAAAATATTTATTTCGATGAGTAAAATAATGTTTTAAACAATCTCATTCGGGTATCCAAAGAGTGTTGTCCATATCTTGCCAAAATAAGTGAAACAGCATGTAATTCAAAGAAAGGGTAGATGCAGTATGAACCTTTCAAAAGGTGAATTGAATGGACACACTTTTTTAGCAAAACTCATTACTCAATATGCCCACATTCATAAAAAATCAATTGGTCCCGCTGCGGAACAATATATCGAGGAGCTAGGTCTTCGTACCGGCGAATGGATAGAGAGATTCTATGATGATCCATTGGAATGGACGGTTGACCAATACGTTCATGTTATCGTGGATTTAAAGAATTCCATCGGCGGGCATTTTGAGATTGTCAGTGTAAAGCCTGACCATGTAATAGTTCGTGCAAAAGAGTGTCCTTTCGGGGAATTTGTTAAGGATGCACCACACTTATGCAAAATGACATCCAGTATACTTGGAGGTATCGCAGCGCGAAAATTTGGTTATGGAAAAGTTTCGCTGCGTCAAAGAATCGCTCTAGGAAATACAACCTGTGAAGTAGCCATATATTTTCAGCCTGATGACCGAGAACAAGGTGATATCTTTCAAGACATTCCGGTCACGCCAGAAAACGGTGATCCTTTTTCTTGGGAAGAAGAGACCATCAGTATGCTCAATAATGAACTAAGAAAATGTGATGAGATGGTTGAGTCACTTCTAAAAGAGCTAGAGGAATTAAAACGTGGCAACTCCTAAAAACGATTAAAACAGACCCTGAATCAGAGTCTGTTCTTTTTGTTGGTTTTAATTGTTTTATCCAATTTTCCATATCCAAAGTCAGCCAATGCTTGAAGCAGGTTTCCCTTTAACGTGATTTCATCAAAATTTAGATTCAAGCTTACAGACGTTTGTGCGATCTCGGGACTCAAACCTGTAAGTGTTGTTTTAACCCCTAAAAGTTTCAATGTTGAGACAAGTTGGAAAAGCCGGTGAGCAACCATTGTGTCAATGTAATTCACACCGGATAGGTCGATAACTAAAGAAGTGATTTCATGATCTAAACACTGCTGCAGCGTAGCCTCGAGTAAGAGCTTTGCACGGTTCGTATCTATATCACCGACGACGGGCAGAACGGCTACTCCAGGAAAGAGAGGCACAACAGGGACAGATAGTTCTTGAAGAGATAGATGGAACTGTTCACTCACGTCTCTGTAATTTTTCACATATGATTTACTGAATGCTTGTACCGCGTAATCGATTATCGGATTGATCGTCATAGAAATATGCAATACGGAATCTAAAGACATCGATTGCAGAGAACCTTCCTCTTTTATAAAATCCCATATTACTTCCCGGTAGAAAGATGTACTCTCAAGTGTTGTATCGAGCGGCTGGCCAGAAAGAACAGCGAGCATGCCGATATTCTCTCCCCATTCGAAAATCGTTTTCTTTGAATCAGATACTTTTCCAGATACAGCGTCACCGATTAAACGAATGAAAGAAATGGATTGTTGGAGTTCTTCGTTCTCATTCATAGGAGCATTTTGTTGAAGTGAAACATATACGTTGCTATTTTGTATGTTAGTTATGATCTTCTCTGCAATTTGAGGGGCATTTTCAGCAATTCGTGTACCGATTTTAATCTGATCTTGTTTCTGCTTCAAGTGAAGATTCATTTTGAACTCCTAATTATTTATGGCGTTAAATGTATTTTAACAAAAATACTTAACACATGTTTGAATTTACTGAAAAATTTTTAAAACTATGAAATGTTCAAGATGAAGTATGTTTCGAAGTAATAAAAAAAACAGGACTCTTTTGCAAGAGTCCTGTTTATCTATTGGGTTATTATGCTTTACGTACGTTAGTAGCTTGAGGTCCGCGTTGTCCTTGTTCAACTTCGAACGTTACGTCTTGACCTTCGTCTAATGATTTGAAACCGTCAGCTTGGATAGCTGAGAAGTGTACGAATACATCGTCTCCACCTTCGCGCTCGATGAATCCGAAACCTTTTTCTGCGTTAAACCATTTAACTTTACCTTGTTCCATTTTTGTTGCCTCCTGTCGTGCCAAACCGCACAATAATACTATCTCTGCTCAAAAATATCAAGATAATAGGTTTACCTGTACAATCGAACAAAAATAATTCTTATTTATCGTAACATTTTACTAACCAATAAACAAGTGCAACACGAAAAAGGAAATGATTAAATATTCGGTATGATCATTAAAAGCCTATGGAATAAGGATTAGCGAAGTAAGATGCAAAAAAATTGGTAATAATGATCTATTTAAAAGTTCAAATAGTGATTATGAACTAATCTCTCTCTTTTTAAAGAAGAGCAATTTTGTAAGTGGTTCTGGTTTTAACTTCCTTTTATTCGTGGTACATTGATAAAAATACTAAACAAATGATGTGATGATATGAATGTAGGTAATGGAATCACTGATCGTTTGCATCGTCCGCTTCAGGACCTGCGGATTTCGGTAACTGATCAATGTAATTTTCGGTGTACCTATTGTATGCCTAAAGAAATTTTCGGACCAGATTATCCATTCTTAACACCAACTGAGTTATTATCTTTCGATGAGATCGTACGTATTGCTTCCCAGTTTGCAAAGGCAGGTGTGGAAAAAATTCGAATTACTGGCGGTGAACCTTTACTTCGTAAAAATCTTCCTGACCTGCTGAAGCGTCTACAGGCAATAGAAGGAATCAAAGATATTGCATTAACGACTAATGGTGTACTCCTTCCAAAGATGGCGGTTTCTTTAAAGCAAGCAGGTATGGACAGAGTAACCGTGAGTTTGGATACGCTTGATAACGATTTATTCGGCTACATTAACGGACGAGGTGTAGGGGTTTCTCCAGTATTGAAAGGAATAGAAGCAGCACATGGAGCGGGTCTAGCTGTCAAAATAAATATGATGGTCAAAAAGGGGATCAATGACAAAGAAATTCTTCCAATGGCCCGTTATTTTAAAAACACGCCATATGTTTTGCGATTCATTGAATATATGGACGTTGGCACCTCAAACGGTTGGAATTGGGATGATGTAGTATCAAAGGATGAGATCTTAAAGATGATTGATTCAGAGATGCCGTTGAAAGCGGTTGATCGAAAATATTATGGAGAAGTTGCCAAACGCTATCAATATGCCGACGGTCAAGGTGAGATTGGCATTATTTCTTCAATCAGCGATACGTTTTGTTCGACTTGTACAAGAGCGAGATTGTCTGCAGATGGAAAAGTCTACACATGTCTTTTTACAGGGAGAGGGACTGATCTAAAAGACTTTGTACGAGCTGGTGCTTCTGACAAGGAGATTTTCGATCGCATTGTTGAAATATGGGGAAATCGTTCTGATCGATATTCAGATGAAAGAAAAGAGCAAGGAATAAGTGAAAGAAAAAAAATAGAAATGTCCTATATTGGAGGCTGAGGAAATCAGCCTCTTTTTCTTTTCATTTTTTGCTAGTTGAAGTTTGTTAATAACTATTTTATAATAACTTACATAAAGTAATTAAATAATCAATAACATTTGTCATGTTCACTATTAAATAGGAAAGAAGGACGAAAGATAATGCCTATTCATAAAGAAACTCATATCGGAAGTGTGACTTTACAAGTTAAGAATCTAGAGAAGCTTATTACCTTTTATACAGAAACGATCGGTCTACAAATTTTATCAAAACGAGAAAATAGCGTGAAATTAACTGCTGATGGGAAAACGCCAATCCTTATTTTAGAAGGTAATCCTGAGCTTCAACAACGACCAGTGAAAAGCGCAGGTCTATATCACTTAGCTTTGCTTGTACCTAGTAGAAAAGATCTTGCGAATGTGCTGTATCACTTTGTTGAAACAAACACACAACTGTTAGGAGCGTCTAATCATAGATTTAGCGAAGCGATCTATTTACAAGATCCTGAGAAGAATGGAATTGAAATTTACAGAGATGTTGATCGTAAAGATTGGGTACGAGATGAAAGAGGAAAACTGCCAGCCGTCAGCGAACCATTAGATGTACAAAGTCTTTTAGCGGAAAGAGATATAAAGACTTGGAGTCGTCTGCCAGAAAACACGGTCATGGGCCATGTGCATCTGAATGTATTAAATATCGCTGAAGCTGAAAACTTCTACATGAACGTATTAGGCTTTGAAGAACAGACAAGGATGGGGAACCATGCTCTATTCATCTCAGCGGGAGGATATCATCACCATATCGCCGTGAATATTTGGAACGGAATAGATGGCGAGTCAAACCGAGATGATGTAACAGGACTTCTTCATTATGAAATCATCGTTCCGTCGATGTTGGAAGTCGAAAAGGTTTTAAGTGCTCTAGAAAGTGAGCAAGTTCCATATCATATAGAATCGGAAAACATTTTGTTAAAAGATCCTTCAGGTAACGGAGTAATGATTAAAGCCGAACAGCGCTAACGTTTACAAACTCTCAAAATCAGGAATATTAAAAGTAAGAAAAAACGGCAAAGAGGGGGGTTATATGAAAAGAAGCACTTTGATGAAGATCACTGTAATCTTATTGATTGTTTTGTTTCTATTTGCTCTCAATTATTTTGTCTTTAAAATAACCCCTATATCTATGCGTGATTGGGTATTATCCTTTGGGATGGTCGCTCCAATCGTTTATATCATCGTAAATGTAATTCGGCCCTTTACTTTATTTCCAATCTCTGTTCTTTCACTTGCAGGCGGTTTAGCGTTCGGAGTAGTATGGGGAACGGTTTATACCGTATTCTCAGCGACGATTGGTGCGATTTTATCGTTCTACATCGCTAAGCATCTTGGAGCGAAATGGATCAAACAAAAAGCAGATTCACCGTCAAGAATTGAGAAATGGCAGAAACAACTGAAAGAAAAAGGGTTCCTTTATATCTTCTTATTGAGAATCATTCCTGTTTTGAATTTTGATGTTGTAAGCTATGTGGCTGGAATCTCAAAGCTTAAACTCCGTTCATACATTTTAGCTACGATGCTTGGTGTTTTACCAGGAACACTCGCATACAACTTGTTAGGTGACAGCTTTATTAAAGGGAATGGAACAATCATTGCAATTGCGATCGGCTTAGCGCTCTTTGTAGCTTGTATACCGATCCTAATGAAAAACAAACAGATCATAACTAGCCAAATTCACCAGCATAAAGAAGATAATGCATAGTCTTACTCCTACTATTGGAGTAAGGCTATTTTTTACGTATGAGCACAATACTTGTTCCTTATTAATAATTATTATAAATTAGTATTGACTTCAAAATAGAAGTGAGTATAATAAAGATTGTAACAAAATGATAATGATATTCATTATCATTTAAAACGTAAGGAGTGAATTTTTAATGGCAGAACGTATGGTAGGCAAACAAGCACCTCGCTTTGAGATGGAAGCGATCATGCCTAATAAAGAAACGAAAACAGTAAGTTTAGAAAAGAACATGGAAGATGGAAAATGGACGGTTCTATTCTTCTATCCAATGGATTTCACTTTCGTATGTCCGACTGAAATTACAGCGTTATCAGATAGATATCGTGAATTTGAAGACCTAGATGCGGAAGTAATCGGGGTTTCAACGGACACCGTTCATACGCATTTAGCATGGATCAACACGAGTCGCGATGAAAACGGACTTGGTGAACTAAATTACCCTCTAGCAGCCGACACGAATCACCGTGTATCACGTGATTATGGAGTACTGATCGAAGAAGAAGGTGTTGCACTTCGTGGCATGTTCATCATCAATCCTGAGGGTGAGATGATGTATCAAGTTGTTTTCCATAACAATATCGGCCGTGATGCTGATGAAACACTCCGTGTGCTTCAAGCTCTACAAACAGGTGGACTTTGCCCAGCCAACTGGAAGCCAGGACAAAAGACGCTTTAAGAATGTCGTTCTTGAAAGAAGTTGATTTCCGTTTCAGGATGCTCGCTTTCCGGGGGGCGTGCGGTGAGCCTCTTAGCGCTCTGCGCTGTTAAGAGTCTCACCTGTCCCGCTGATCCCCCAGGAGTCTCGCACCTTACACTCCAATCAACTCGTCAATGAAGCAGAAACAACCTTTTAAATATGAAAAAAATTTATTAAACAAACATTTTGGAGGGAAAAAGATGAAATTACGTGAACAAATGCCTGAACTTGATGGTGCTACAACGTGGTTAAATGAAGAAGTAACAAAAGAAGAGTTGGTTGGAGAAAAAGCAACCTTAATCCACTTCTGGTCGGTAAGCTGCGGATTGTGTAAAGAAGCGATGCCAGATGTTAACGAGCTTCGTGATGAATATGAAGATGATCTAAACGTAGTGGCTGTTCATATGCCTCGTTCAGAAAATGATTTAGACATGAGCGTTATCGAACAGATGGCGATCGGACATGATATTACCCAGCCGATCTATGTAGACAGCGAGCATAAATTAACGGATGCCTTTGAGAATAAATACGTACCTGCGTACTATGTGTTTGATAAAGAAGGAAAGCTTCGTCACTTCCAAGCTGGAGGAAGCGGAATGGACATGCTTCGCAAGCGCTTGAACCGAGTGTTGAACGAAGAAACAAAATAAGGAGATGTTTATATGAATACCATTCAAGAAGTATTAAATCGACAAGTAGCGAACTGGAATGTATTGTTTGTGAAACTACACAACTATCACTGGTATGTAAAAGGACCTCACTTTTTCACACTTCATGAAAAGTTTGAAGAGCTTTACAACGAAGCTGCAACGAACATTGACGAATTGGCTGAGCGACTGCTCGTTCTAAAAGGGACACCGGTCGCAACCATGAAAGAATATTTAGAGTTGGCGACAGTAGAAGAAGCAAAATCTAACGAATCAGCAGAAGGTATGGTTCAAAACGTTATTCACGATTTTGAACTTTTGATCGCAGAAATTAAAGAAGGAATGGAAGTCACTGAGCGTGAAGGTGATGAAGTAACACACGATATGTTATTATCCGTTCGTGAAAGCCTTGCAAAACATAACTGGATGCTACGTGCGTTCGTAAGCTAATAATAGAAGACTGTTTTCGTAAACTTTGTTGCTTTTGGAAGTGTGATTTCCGTTACAGGCTGCTCGCTTTCCACGGGGCAGGCGCTGAGCCACATTCGTCCGTTTCACTCTTAAGTGTCTCAGCTGCCCGCCTGTCCCGTAGGAGTCTCGCACCTTTCACTACAATCAATTGTCAAAGGTGACAAGGAGTTAAAAGTAATAATCTTTTAGAAAAGAGCGTAATAGAAAGAGAAAGGGTGGCTTCGGTCGCTCTTTTTTTATGTATAAATAATATATCTAATAATTATAATTATTCTGCAATTTTAACGAAGCTTATGATAAAATTTAAGAATGGACCAAATTATTCCAAAAGGAGGACAAACATGAAAAAGGGGATTGCATTATTTTTTATACTGATTCTTGCCTTTTCACTAGCAGCATGTGGTCAGAAGATTGAGACTCCATCTGAAAAGAAAGAAACGGGTGACAAGAGTGCTTCTTTGAATCTTGATCAGATCAGTATTGTAACAGGTGGGACAGGCGGTACATATTATCCACTTGGTGGAGAGATGGCTAAGATTGTGAAAGATGAGTTAGATGTTGAAGCAAACTCTCAGGCTTCAGGTGCATCTGTTGAGAACATGCAGCTGCTTCAAGATGGTGATGCTGATGTAGCGTTCACACAAACAGATATCGCTAGCTACGCAGTTGAAGGCAAAGAAATGTTCAAAGAAAAAGTTGATCAAGTAACGGGGATCGGGACATTATATCCTGAAACGATTCAGATCGTAACGTTAAAAGAAAGCGGAATTAAGAGTGTTGAAGATCTGAAAGGCAAAAAGGTTTCAGTTGGAGCACCAGGTAGTGGAACGTTCGCGAATGCTGAACAAATTCTAAAGATTCATGGCCTGACGATGGATGACATTGATGCGCAGCATCTGTCGTTCGATGAGTCTACTGAAGGAATTCAAGATAAGAACATCCAAGCAGCTTTTATCACAGCAGGAACGCCTACAGGTGCTGTTGATGCATTATCCGCTACGAATCCTGTAACGATCGTACCGATTGCAGATGACAAGATTAAAGAGCTGATCGAAGCTCATCCGTATTACATTGAAGATACTGTTAAGAGTGGTACTTACAAGATTGAAGCCGATGTAAAAACGGTAGCCGTTCTTTCTATGCTAACTGTTCGTAAAGATATGGAAGACGATGCTGTGTACGCGATCACAAAAGCAATCTTTGAAAACACGGATAAGATCAGTCACGCAAAAGGAGAGCTAATCTCAGCAGAGAATGCAGTAGAAGGAATGGGGATTGATTTCCATCCTGGAGCTAAAAAGTATTTTGAAGAAAAAGGAATCTTAAAATAAGAGGTGTCGAGCATGGACTAAAAGATCATTTTTTAGTCCATGTATTCTTATGAAGAAAATTTTTGTGATCATCTTGGGTTTAGTGATCTTAATCATGTTTTCAATGGTGCCATTTTTCAATTCCGTAGTGATTGAAGACGGAAAGACAGGGAAACCGTTAGCTTTCTTTGACGTAAAAGAAGGCAGTGAATTCAGTATTGAATACATACACTCGATTCATAAAACACCGGTTCGTGAAATCTATCACGTTCATCATGAAGTGATCCTTCAGACCGAAATGAGGTTTCAGGAATTTGGAGTGGGCATGCCATCTGGTGCAGCTGAAGGGGAAGTTTTTGCACAAAAAGGTGAGAACTATATTTTATCTAACATGAAGAGAACGTTTCCTTCATTAGATATTCGAATCGGACAAATTATAGCCAATCATACACTTCTTCTGAATGGGAATAAATATCCCTTCTCATCATTCAGTGAAAAAGGGTCTTGGGTTTCAATAAAAGTAGAGAAACTGAACGTATGGCAAAGGTTGATAGGAGGGAAAAAACTTGGATAAGAACAATCATAAAGAGCGTGAACAAATATCAGATCAAGCTGTACAAGAACTGATGGAAAAGTACGATCCAGAAGCTGGCTTTCGTAAATTAAAAGGTGTGTTTTATTGGATCACACTTATCGGTTTGATCTCTTTTTCATTATTTCAGCTCTATACAGCTATTTTTGGCGTATTGCCAGCACAATTGCAAAGAACGATTCATCTAGGCTTTGCACTTACGTTAATCTTTTTGCTATTTCCTGCTTCTAAAAAGAAAAAAGAAGGTAAGCCACTTTTTCAAGTCGCTTGGTATGACATGATCTTGGCTGTTCTATCGATAGCCGTAGGGTCCTATTGGTACATGTTCATGGATGACCTTGTTATGAGGGTAGGGAGATTAACGACTCAAGATTTCCTAATAGGTGTGCTCGCGATCATACTCGTTTTAGAAGCAACAAGAAGGGTCGTTGGGATGCCTATCACGATTATTGCAGGTCTATTCCTGCTTTACGCGTATATGGGACCTTATATGCCGGGCTTCTTAGAGCACAAAGGTTTGACGATCGAACGGATCGTACGGACGATGTTCTTTACAACAGAAGGTATTTTAGGAACACCGCTTGCGGTTTCATCCACATATATCTTTTTGTTTCTTTTATTTGGAGCCTTTCTCGTTAAAACGGGAGTGGGCGAATATTTCAATGATCTATCCATCGTTATCGCAGGAAGACGAGTCGGCGGACCTGCTAAGGTAGCCATTTTCTCGAGTGCTCTTCAAGGGACGATCAGTGGAAGCTCGGTGGCTAACGTTGTAACTTCTGGGGCTTTTACGATTCCGATGATGAAACGATTAGGTTATGATAAAAACTTTGCTGGAGCAGTAGAAGCAGCTTCTTCAACAGGTGGTCAGATCATGCCTCCTGTCATGGGTGCCGCAGCGTTTCTGATGGTTGAATTTATCGGGGGTGGTATTACTTATTGGGATATCGCCAAAGCTGCCGCCATTCCTGCGGTATTATACTTTGCAGGAATATGGATCATGACGCATTTTGAAGCCAAACGAATCGGTCTTAGAGGGTTATCTCGTGAAGAGATGCCTGAAACGAAAAGAGTTATTAAACAGGTGTATTTGTTGATTCCGATCGTTGTGGTTATTGTTTTATTAATGAATGGCGTGAGTGTTACAAAATCAGCATTATGGTCAATCGTGAGTGCGATCGTGGTAGGGATGTTCAATAAGAAAACACGCATGGGACCGAAGCTCTTTTTTGAAGCATTAGCCGATGGCGCAAGAACCGCTCTTGGCGTTGCAGCAGCAACAGCAGCGGCAGGTATGATCGTCGGAGTGGTTACGGTAACTGGTGTCGGTCTTAAGATGGCAAATGGTTTGCTAGAGTTATCAGGTGGCTATCTCATTCCGACTTTAATCTTAACGATGATCGCATCGCTTGTACTTGGAATGGGATCGCCGACTACTGCGAACTATGTGATCACATCAACGATTGCTGCACCAGCTATTTTATTGTTTGGTGTTCCTGATCTGTCCGCTCACATGTTTGTTTTTTACTTTGGAATTATCGCGGATATTACACCTCCTGTGGCATTAGCAGCCTTTGCAGCAGCTGGGGTTTCCGGCGGTGAACCGATACGAACCGGTATACTCTCATCAAAGCTGGCAATTGCGGCGTTTATTATCCCGTATATTTTCGTTATCTCCCCGCAGCTCATGTTGATTGATACAACATGGACAGAAGCCATTTGGGTGATCTCGACAGCATTTGTAGGAATGATTGCCATTGGTGCAGGAATGATCGGCTATTGGATGCGACCTCTTTCTTGGTTAGAAAGAATCGCAGCCGTTGTGGTTGGTTTCTTGCTGATCTATCCAGAAGGCATATTCAGTGCGATCGGTCTTGCAGCGTTCGCTCTTATGCTCGGAAGTCAATATTGGCTTTTGAAGAAAGACAACACACAAGCACCATCATCACCAGCGGTTTAAAAGATGATTTGCTCAGAGGTAATTGTGCTTCTGAGCTTTTTTATGTGTGCAAAGTTTAAAAAATTCAATGTGGGTAAAAGATTGTAAGGTTATACATCTTGTATTTATGATACAATCAGTAAGTATGCATTTTTGTAGGATACGGATTTGAATATATGTATGTAGGCTGATAGAGATAGGATGGTCAGTTATATATAAAAAGGAGAGATATCCAAATGATTACGGTAACTAACGTTGGTCTTCGCTACGGCGACCGCAAGCTGTTTGAAGACGTTAATATAAAGTTTACACCAGGAAACTGCTACGGCTTGATTGGTGCGAACGGTGCGGGTAAATCTACATTCTTAAAAATTCTTTCTGGTGAGATCGAAGCACAAACAGGTGACGTTCACATGACTCCAGGCGAACGTCTAGCCGTATTGAAGCAGAACCACTTTGAATATGAAGATCAAGAGGTTATGCAGACCGTTATTATGGGCCACGCTCGTCTTTATGAAGTGATGCAAGAGAAAGACGCGATCTATATGAAAGCCGATTTCTCAGACGAAGATGGAATTCGTGCAGCTGAACTTGAAGGTGAGTTTGCCGAACTAAACGGTTGGGAAGCTGAGTCTGAAGCGGCAATACTACTTAAAGGTCTAGGCATTAAAGAAGATCTTCACACGAAGAAACTATCTGAACTCACAGGTTCTGAAAAAGTAAAAGTATTGCTTGCTCAAGCTCTTTTCGGTAAGCCGGATGTTCTACTTCTGGATGAGCCGACGAACAACTTAGATCTTCAAGCGATTCAATGGCTAGAAGATTTCTTGATCAATTTTGAGAACACAGTCATCGTTGTATCCCATGATCGTCACTTCTTAAACAAAGTATGTACGCACATGGCTGACCTTGATTTTGGAAAGATCCAAATCTATGTAGGTAACTATGATTTCTGGTATGAGTCTTCTCAATTAGCGCTTCGTATGGCATCAGATCAAAACAAGAAAAAAGAAGAAAAGATCAAAGAACTTCAAGCTTTCGTTGCACGATTTAGTGCGAACGCATCTAAATCAAAGCAAGCTACCTCACGTAAGAAGTTATTAGATAAAATCTCTTTAGACGATATCCGACCTTCTTCTCGTAAATATCCGTATGTGAACTTTGGCATCAATCGTGAGATCGGTAATGATCTTCTTCGTGTTGAAGGTCTTACAAAAACGATCGACGGTGTAAAAGTACTTGATAACGTGAGCTTTATCATGAACAAAGACGACAAGATTGCTTTTGTAGGTAAACAAGAGATCGCCATCACGACTCTATTCAAAATTTTAATGGGTGAGATGGAAGCGGACAGTGGAACATACAAATGGGGTGTAACAACGTCTCAAGCGTACTTCCCGCGCGATAACTCGAAGTACTTTGCTGGCAGCGAGCAGACTCTTGTTGACTGGCTTCGTCAATATTCTCCTGAAGATCAAACCGAAAGCTTCCTTCGCGGATTCCTAGGACGTATGCTCTTCTCAGGTGAAGAAGTAATGAAGAAGCCGTCTGTATTATCTGGGGGAGAGAAAGTACGTTGTATGCTTTCTAAGATGATGCTAAGTGGATCAAATGTACTGATTATGGATGATCCTACGAACCACTTGGATCTAGAGTCGATCACAGCGTTGAACAACGGTTTGATCGGCTACAAAGGTGCATTGATGTTCACATCACATGACCATCAGTTCGTTGAAACGATCGCGAACCGTATCATCGAGATCACGCCAAAAGGAATTCTTGATAAGCAAATGTCTTATGATGAGTACTTAACGAATGATGAGTTGAAGAAGCAGCGTCAATTGATGTATCAATAAAACAACAAAGGAGTGTTAAGTCTGATTCTAGATTTAGCACTCTTTTTTATGTTGCTCTGTTGCTCTTGAATAAAGTTGATCGCCGTTTCAGGTGCTTCGTTTTCCGGGGGGCGTGTTAGACCAGAACAAGTAATATCTATATGTGAAAGTGGGGCAAAAATGATGGAACCATTTACTGAGAATGTTATTAGAGTCATCAAAAACATACCGAGTGGCTACGTCATGTCTTATGGACAGATTGCCCGCGTAGCTGGTAATCCGCGAAGTGCTAGACAGGTCGTCCGTATCCTTCACTCTATGAGTAAAAAACATGATCTGCCTTGGCACCGAGTAATCAATTCAAAAGGAGAAATCGGCATTCAAGATGAGGAATTATACTTTACACAAAAATCACGATTAGAAAGTGAAGGCGTGCATTTTAAAGGAAAAAATAGAGTGGACATCGAAACTTACAGATATTCGCCAGATTGCGAGGATACTATTTAATCACCAATTACAGGGAGAACTGAAAGATGCTGATGAAACAGATTCCGGTAATAAAGGTAGCAGAGTTAAGGGATAAAGAAACGATCCATAATCTTATGCAGTTTTATTTTTATGATTTCTCAGAGTATATTGATCTTCACGTGAACGATAATGGATTTTTTGGTCAGTATGCTTATTTAGATAGCTATTGGGAAGAAAATCGGCGTTTTCCTTATCTGATCCAAAAGGAAGGCAAACTAGCAGGGTTTGTATTAGTAAGCGAAGTACAGGAGTCCAACAATCCTTACTGGTCGATCTCTGAATTTTTTATCATGAAAAGATTCAGGTTTGATGGTTTGGGGAAACTGGCAGCGCATCAGATATTTGAAAAACATAAAGGGAATTGGCAAGTTTCTCAAATAGAAGCGAACAAACCTGCACAGACGTTTTGGAGAAAAGTGATAGGTGAATACACTGGTGAACAGTATGGAGAACGGAAGGAAGAGGGACGAGTCATCCAATCGTTTCTCCAATAGAATAATTTAGAAACGATGTGCGATTCTATCAATGGAATCGCATTTTTTTATTGTGATAAACGATAGAAAGTTTGACTTTTTTTTAATAGGGCAAAATAGGAGAGGAACTACTAATATTTTAAGTAAGCCCAAAATAATCGTTTTTTTACTTCTGAGGGGATGTACACATGTTTAGATTGAACTTGTTAGATAATTATTTAAAGAAATATACAAAAATGTCCGAGAGGGAACTGTCACATACTGTTCAATCGAATATGTGGTTTACTCCCTTACTTTATGTTTTGTTTTCTGCACTACTTGTTACGGTGACATTAACAACTGATCTAAAGTACGACTTAGGCAATCAGATGCGTCCTTTTTTTGCAGTGGATTATGATCTTACCCAAAATCTAGTAGGGACGCTTACTGCAGCCACGCTAACTCTGACCACCTTTACCTTTAACTTAATTCTTGTTGTGTTTACGACGTTTTCTGGACAGTTTTCTCCTCGTATGCTGAAAAACTTTATAGCTAGTAAGTCAACTCAGCGTGTTCTAGGGATATTTACTTCAAGTTTTATTTATATGTTGTTGAGTTTTTTATTTTTGAACAAGAGAATGGCTGAATATTATTTTGCTGTTCCTTTAGTAGCAGCAATCATTGCAGCGTTTGCGATGGGAACGTTTATCTTTTTTATTAATCATGCTGTCGCTTGGCTTCAAGTCAACCAGATGACGTATGATATGAAGAATGAAGCGTTATCTATTGTAAAAAGTACACTAGAGGATGAAGTGGATCCTTATAAAGTAAATGATTTAACGGCGGTGAACAGCGAAATATGTGAAGAAAACGGTAATGCGATTAAAGCTCGTAAATCCGGATTTATCCAATTGGTGGATTTCATCTCCATCATGAAAGAAGCAGAACGAGATGATATTGTCATACGTTTGGAGTATGCGATCGGAAGTTATGTATATGCTACAACGCCATTTATTACTTATTGGAAAAATGGTGAGGATGAAGTAGACGAAGAAAAATATTTGTCACTCATTAGTATTGGAAGAAGGCAAACGGAAGTACAAGATATTGAATTTAGTATTAATAAACTTGTAGAAGTTGCGATCAGATCTCTTGGAAATTATGATCCAAAAACAGCGATTAACTCTATATATCAATTAGGTGAGGTTCTTACTACGATTTCACGAGGATCCATATTCTCAAAGTACTTGGTAGATAAACAGAATAATCTGCGTGTCGTTTTACAAGAACGAGATTTTAGCCATTATTTATATAACGCTTTTGGGTATATTCGTCACTATGCTAAAGATAACGTGATCGTGTGTACGGAGATCTTGAAAGTTCTGGATTTGATGGCGAAATCCTTAAACAAACGGGATTATAACGCAGTCTGGGAATTTGGGGTACTAACCGCTAGCGGGTTAGAGAACCATTTCTTATTTGCACTGGATTATCAACAATTTCACAGAGCGTTGCAAAATCTTTCTGTAACGACCAAACATGAAAAAGAATATGAGGAGTTCTTGTTTAAAAGTAAACAACCATAAACGAAGAAAAGCCCGGTATAAGTACCGAGCTTTTTTATATGGAGCGCAATGCTTTTTGAACGTCAATGGCCGAATGAAACGGCTCGTCAAGTTGTAGCATTCTCCGAAGAATTGATTTAAAAGGAAGTGATATTTCTAATTCCTCTTCCCAGCTCAACTCTTTTTTTGACTGAGGCACGTAAGAAGAGTATAGAAGAAAGAGTGCAAAATGACCGAGAGCAAACAAGTCGCTTTCCACTTTAACAGCCCGCATCCGAAGTTTCTCAGGATGATCATTCGAATCTTCAATCTCTTCGTGTTTGTCTAATAAATAACAAGCAAGTCCAAAATCAATCACGATCAGTTTGTTATCACGTTGTATGATATTTGGAATACGAAGATCTCGATGTATGATCCCTTTCTCGTGAAAGTGCTCAGTAATATTTAGAAGCTCTAGCAGAATCGCGATCGTTTCTTTTTCGTTATACGTTTGATTGTCACGAAAAATTAGATCTTCGAATGTTTCTCCCTTAATCCACTCCATAGCAATAAAGTGACTCTGTTCATCTTGAAAGGTATTCAATAGCTTCGGAACCGGGTGATGTTGCAATGCCTCTAAAATCTGAGACTCTCTTTGGAAAGAGAAAAGCCCTGCTGTGGTTTTGGCTTTTGTGTGCCTCAGCTGTTTTAAGACGATAATCTCTTCTGTATGCCGATCAAGTGCTAAATACGTAATGCCGTAGCTACCCATTCCCAGAACTTCTTGAATTCGATATCGCTCATGAATGAGATGCCCAGCTTTAAAAGGTCTGTCCCATAACGTTCTTTGCAGACCTTTCCAAAGTTCAGTTATCATGTTGGTTTTATCTTAACGCAGATTAGGAGCTAAAGAAGCTGCTTCTCTTTTTCTTTTTATAATGCTTGTGTCCATATCCACCATAATGCTTCTTGCCAAAATCACTGCTGCTGTATTTCTTGTAGCTTTTTTTATATTTGTAGCCAGAGCTGCTGTACCTTTTATGGCTGCTGTGTCCTAATAGTGATTTTAATAGTTTCTTTAACATGAAAAATCATCTCCTTTGAAGATACTTGTTAAATCTTATTCGTCCTTTTTAAGCATTATCCTACTGTACGTACTTTTAAACAGAAAGTTTCAAAGAGAAGGGGTCTGACCCCACACAATTTATTTCCCGCAACAATTTCCTTGTTTTTGTCTAGAGAGTTTTGTTAAATTTAGAGAGGTATATTAGAACGTTTCCAAAAATGATGTTTTTTGATGTGTTCAAGGAGAGGGGTTCTTCGTTTCATGTTGGAGTATAGTGTTGCAGCTTTATTACCTTTATGTTTGCAGCTGCTTTTTAATAGAGTATTGTTTACTAAATACTTACCTTTAGGGATTACGATCGTTATTATGATTTTTGGTTTTGATGGTTTGAATCAACCGTTGCCTCTGCAAATCGTGGCTGTAGTTTCTACGATTGTTGGCTTTTTTCTTGGTCTTAAAATTTATAACAAACAAAAAAGAAAAGTAAAATAAAAGAAAGACGTCACCTTCATGAGGTAGACGTCTTTCTTTTTGTATGATTAATGGTTTCTTTTAAGAAAAGTACGAGCATGGTTAACACATAAAGTGTAATGATGCCAAGGCCAGCTTTATCTAAGTGAACAAGCTTAAGAATTACAGAACTTAAGATCGTGATGTATAACGCACCTAAATATTTTTGAATCTGTTCACTGGAATAGATGGTTGTAAGTTTGGCTCCTAGCTGAGTACCCACAAGGGCGCCTAATATAAGTAGAAGACCAAGTTTATAATCAATCTGAACACTTGATGCGTACGTTAAAAAACCAGCACTTACAATGAAAAAAATACTGACTAAGCTCGTCCCAACAGCTTTTCTAGAAGGAAACTTCATTAAAGAAATGAGCATTGGAACCATTACAAATCCTCCGCCGACGCCTAATGTAGTAGAAATGAATCCTCCTGTAAATCCAATGAAGACTGCTTTTGGCCAAGAGAAGTGAATCGTAGTAGTGCTTTGCACTGTATTCTTGCGTTTTGTTTGCTTATAAAGCAGGGAAAGAGCAAAGTAGGCAAGAAGAACAATATAAAATATAGGAATGATCGTTTCGTCATAACCCATCTTCTCTAACCAAACAACCAGTGGATGAGCGATTTGTGTTGCTCCAATCCCTACAATCCCTAGAGCAGCAGCCGGTTTCCATAGAATGTTCTTAAATCTAAGATGCGCAGCAACTCCTGAAACACTTGTCCCGATAGAGTACATGAGACTTGTTCCAATCGCAGACAGAGGCGGAAGGCCGAAAAGAATTAGGACGGGTGTAAGAATAAATCCGCCGCCAATTCCGAAAATGCCTGAAAAGATGCCGATGCATAAACCAAGCAGTATATAAAAAAACTCCATTTTAAAACTCCTTTAAGGGGACACACCTTATACAATTTTTATGAAAATCATGGTATTGCTAGCGGGAAATGGGGTCAGACCCCAAACAATTTATTTCCCATCTTGCGCCTACCTTTGAGTATACCACTTTACTTTCTTTCCAGAAACTTCTGCGAATATTTGTTCGTAATTATTAGGTTTTTGGATATGGCCTGTGCTATAATTTGAGTAACCAGAATTTAGGAACGGAGGTTCGGTTTTGTGAGTCAAAGTCAAATGTTCGAAATCAAATCAAACTATGAGCCACAAGGAGATCAGCCCGCAGCGATCAAACATCTTGTGAACAATATAAACGCAGGAAAAAAGAGTATGACCCTGCTTGGTGCGACCGGAACAGGGAAGACGTTTACGGTATCCAATGTTATTCAGGAAGTAAACAAACCGACTCTTGTTATAGCTCATAACAAAACATTAGCCGGACAGCTTTATAGTGAGTTAAAAGAATTTTTCCCGAACAACGCAGTTGAATATTTTGTTTCATATTACGATTATTATCAGCCAGAAGCATACATCGCACATTCTGATACGTATATCGAAAAAGATGCAAGTATTAATGATGAGATCGATAAACTTCGCCACTCGGCTACCTCATCACTTTTTGAACGAAAAGACGTTATTATTGTGGCCAGTGTATCGTGTATTTATGGTCTAGGTTCACCTGAAGAGTATAAAGACATGGTGATCTCCTTAAGAGAAGGAATGGAGAAAGACCGTGACCAGCTTTTACGTGATCTTGTAGATGTTCAATACAACCGCAATGATATTAACTTTACTCGTGGTACGTTCCGAGTTAGAGGAGATGTCGTGGAAATCTTCCCAGCCTCACGCGACGAGCATTGTCTTCGCGTGGAGTTTTTTGGTGATGAGATCGATCGAATTACTGAAGTGGACGCACTCACAGGCGAAATTCTTGGTGAACGTACTCACGTTGCCATTTTCCCGGCTTCCCACTTCGTAACACGTGAAGAGAAAATGAAAGTAGCGATCAAGCGCATTGAAGCTGAACTTGAAGATCGCCTAAAAGAATTGAATGAAGCCGGAAAACTATTAGAAGCACAGCGTCTCGAACAGCGTACAAGATACGACCTAGAGATGATGGCGGAAATGGGGTTCTGTTCAGGAATCGAGAACTATTCTGTTCACCTGACTCTAAGACCATTAGGTTCAACGCCTTACACACTTCTAGACTATTTTCCGGATGATTCACTGATCGTTATTGATGAGTCCCATGTTACTCTCCCGCAGATTCGTGGAATGTTTAATGGAGACCAAGCGAGAAAAGGAGTCCTTGTCGATCATGGATTCCGATTACCTTCCGCAAAAGATAACCGTCCGTTAACGTTCGATGAATTTGAGCGTTATACAAAGTTTCAGCACATTTACGTATCAGCAACTCCAGGTCCGTATGAGCTCGAACACGCACCTGATCCGGTTGAGCAGATTATTCGTCCAACAGGGCTCTTGGATCCTACACTAGAAGTTCGTCCGATGAAAGGTCAGATTGATGACTTACTAGGGGAGATCAACGAAAGAATCGAGAAAAACGAACGAGTTCTTGTTACGACATTAACGAAAAAGATGTCTGAAGATCTTACCGATTATTTTGTAGAACTCGGCATAAAAGTTCGATACCTGCATTCAGAGATTAAGACGCTAGAACGGATACAAATCATACGCGATCTACGTCTAGGTGTGTTTGATGTACTCGTCGGCATTAACTTGCTGCGGGAAGGGTTAGATCTTCCTGAAGTTTCTCTCGTTGCCATTTTAGACGCAGATAAAGAGGGCTTCTTACGTTCAGAGCGCTCGTTGATCCAAACGATTGGTCGTGCTGCGCGTAACTCAAACGGTCACGTTATTATGTATGGAGATAAGATTACAAAGTCCATGCAGATCGCGATTGATGAGACGCAGCGCAGACGACAGAAACAAATGGAACACAACGAAAAGCATGGAATCACGCCGACAACGATTAAAAAAGAAGTGCGTGATGTGATTCGTGCGACTCAAGCTGCCGAAGATACAGAAACGTATACAAATTCAAAAGCTCCTAAGCAAAAGATGAGCAAGAAAGATCGCGAAGCGTTTATCGAGCGTATGGAAAAAGAGATGAAGGATGCTGCAAAAAACCTTCAGTTCGAGCGTGCAGCAGAGCTTCGTGACCTCATTCTTGAGTTAAAAGCGGAAGGATGATAGCAGTTGGCTACCAATCAAAACATAGTTGTAAAGGGTGCTAGAGCCCATAATTTAAAGAATATAGATATTACGATACCACGTGATAAGCTGGTTGTTTTAACCGGCTTATCTGGGTCGGGTAAATCTTCACTTGCTTTCGATACCATTTATGCAGAAGGACAGAGACGTTACGTTGAATCGCTTTCAGCTTATGCCCGTCAGTTTCTTGGACAGATGGACAAGCCGGATGTGGATTCGATTGAGGGTCTGTCACCTGCTATTTCGATCGATCAAAAAACAACAAGCCGTAACCCTCGCTCAACAGTAGGTACGGTTACAGAAATCTATGACTATCTTCGTCTTCTATTCGCACGTATCGGTCGACCGGTATGTCCTGTTCATAACGTGGAAATCACTTCCCAAACGATTGAACAGATGGTCGACCGAATCTTAGAATATCCTGAGCGTACAAAACTTCAAATTTTAGCACCTGTTGTTTCCGGTAGAAAAGGAGAACATGTTAAAGCGCTTGAAGATATTAAGAAACAAGGGTATGTTCGTGTTCGAATCGACGGAGAGATGCGTGAAATCTCTGAGGAAATTAAGCTTGAGAAAAATAAAAAACATACGATTGAAATCGTGATCGACCGTATCGTCGTAAAAGAAGGAGTCGCTACTCGTCTAGCTGACTCTCTTGAGGCGGCACTCAACCTTGGTGGAGGAAGTGTTGTCGTCGATGTTATGGAAGAAGAGGAACTTTTATTCTCGCAAAACCATGCTTGTCCTCATTGTGGATTTTCAATTGGTGAATTAGAGCCACGTTTGTTTTCCTTTAACAGTCCATTCGGGGCGTGCTCTTCGTGTGATGGTTTAGGAGTAAAACTCGAAGTAGATCCAGAGCTTGTTATTCCAGACTGGAGTCGTACTTTACGAGACAACGCCATCGCTCCTTGGGAACCGATCAGTTCGCAATATTATCCACAGCTTCTTGAAAGTATCTGTAACCACTTTGGTATCGATATGGATGTACCCGTTGAATCTCTGCCAAAAGAGCAGATGGATAAAATATTGAACGGAAGTAAGGAATACCTTACATTCACGTACAAAAATGATTTTGGTCAAATACGTAAAAATGAGATTCAGTTTGAAGGGGTATTAGGCAACATTCAGCGCAGATACCGTGAAACGAGTTCAGATTATATTCGTGAGCAGATGGAAGGATATATGGCACAAAAGCCATGTCCAACATGTAAAGGGCATCGTCTGAAAAAAGAAGCTCTTTCTGTTTTGATCAACGGGAGGCATATCGGTGAAACGACTGCTCTTTCCATTACAGAAGCAAGAGAATTCTTCGATAACCTTAATCTGACGAATAAAGAACGTGCGATCGCGAAGCTGATTCTCCGCGAGATCGTGGATCGTTCAGGTTTCTTGATCAATGTTGGACTAGACTATTTAACGCTAAGCCGAGCTGCTGGGACGCTATCTGGTGGTGAAGCACAGCGTATTCGTCTTGCGACTCAAGTGGGGTCACGTTTGATGGGCGTTCTTTATATTCTTGATGAGCCGTCAATCGGCCTTCATCAGAGAGATAATGACCGTCTGATTCGTACACTCGAAGAAATGCGTTCTCTTGGAAATACGTTGATCGTCGTTGAGCATGACGAAGATACGATGCTAGCAGCAGATTATGTCATCGATATCGGTCCTGGTGCCGGAGCGCATGGTGGTGTGATCACATCACAAGGTACACCACAAGAGATTATGGAAGACCCAGCCTCACTGACTGGGCAATATTTGTCTGGTAAGAAGTTTATTCCTCTTCCAAAAGAAAGACGTAAGCCAGATGGAAGATATATTGAAGTAAAAGGTGCAACAGAAAACAACTTAAAGAACGTTTCTGCTAAGATTCCATTAGGGTTGTTTACAGGAGTGACAGGTGTATCGGGATCTGGAAAGAGTACGCTTGTTAATGAAATCCTGCATAAAGCTCTTGCACAAAAGCTGCACCGTGCAAAGGACAAGCCTGGTGCCCATAAGTCAATGAAGGGTCTTGAACATATCGATAAAGTTATTGATATCGACCAGTCTCCAATAGGCAGAACGCCACGATCGAATCCCGCGACATATACCGGAGTATTTGATGATATTCGTGATGTGTTTGCATCAACGAATGAAGCGAAAGTTCGTGGATATAAAAAAGGTCGTTTCTCCTTCAACGTTAAAGGTGGACGTTGTGAAGCATGCCGTGGGGATGGAATCATTAAGATTGAGATGCACTTCTTGCCAGATGTATATGTACCATGTGAAGTTTGTCATGGTAAACGATATAACAGAGAAACGCTAGAAGTGAAGTATAAAGGGAAAAACATCGCTGACATCTTAGATATGACGGTGGAAGATTCTGTTGAGTTCTTTGCTAATATCCCTAAGATCAATCGAAAGCTTCAGACTATTCTTGATGTAGGTCTTGGTTATATTAAGCTTGGTCAATCGGCTACTACTCTTTCTGGAGGAGAAGCACAGCGTGTGAAGCTTGCGTCACAGCTTCATAAGCGTTCTACAGGGAAAACCATCTACATTCTAGATGAACCTACAACTGGTCTTCACGTAGATGATATTTCTCGTTTACTTGTCGTTCTTCAAAGACTTGTAGATAACGGAGATTCTGTACTTGTTATTGAGCATAATCTTGATGTCATCAAGCAGTGTGATCATTTAGTCGATCTTGGACCTGAAGGTGGGGATAAGGGCGGTATGATCGTTGGTACTGGTACGCCAGAGGAGTTAGCTGAAATCGAAGGTTCTCACACCGGCCGTTATCTTGCTCCAATCTTAAAACGTGATAGAAAACGTATGACTGGAAAGATTAAAGAAAAAGAAACGATTAAATAACAAAGGATAAAAAAAGGACGGTGAATGAAACGTCCTTTTTTTTTGATCTTGATTGGAGAGTAAGGTATTCAAACCTTTTATCCAACCATGCTGATAGGCTCTGATTACAGCTGTCGTTCGATCTTTTACATCTAACTTTCTCAGGAGAGAGGCGACATGATTCTTAATCGTATTCTCACTAAGAAAAATAGACTGAGAAATTTCCCTGGGTAGGCGTTTCTATAAAATGGTGAAGGAAGAAAGCGAAAAAAATACACCTTTTCGTTTTAAGAAAAGATGCATTAGAATATTAAGTTTTATTTATACTTTTCCTCTGAAGAAGAAGAGTTTTTTGTAGCTTTCTTATCCTTTTCTTCACGCTTTTCTTGCTTAAGATCTTCCATCGGAATGGGATCAACATTTTGTTCACTCTCAAATTTATCAAACAAGCTTTGTTGATCTGTTTTGTATTGTTCAGGATTGTCCATTTTGCCTTTTTGCTTCTTTTTAACATCAGCCATAATAAATCACTCCTGTCTTGGTTATATATCCATTCCTTTTTTACGGTTTTGTTAAACAAATCTCCTCAAAACGACAATTTTCGTATAAAATAGATAGGTGTTTTTATTTCCATATCTTAGAAAGAATTTTATAGAGTACATAGTTGATCACAATTACGATGAATGACCCGAAAATGCCAGCGAGAATTCGATCATTTACGGTAAGTTCCATAGCATCTTCAGTCATAACGCCGAATATAATGCTAGTGATCATGAGTATAGCTAATACGATAAAAAGAATTTTTAATGTTCGAATCTGTTTCAATGGTGGTTGCTCCCTTGGGTGTTTTTGTCATTATGATACGGAATTTTAGAAGTTATGTCGAATGGCTATAGAGATAAAGGAAGATTGTTAAAAGGGTCGAAGTAAAAAAGGCACGTGCCTTTTGCTTGCAGTCCCGTTTGTTATAGTTTTATTAAAGCAGGAGGTCTTGTTTCATGAAGGAAGGCTCAAAAAAAGCTATTTCTGCACTATGTTATTTTAGTCTGTTTTTTGCACCATTTTTATTTCCGATCGCTGTATATCTTATCACAGATGAGCCTGAAGTGATGGAGCACGCAAAAAGATCATTTTTGTCCCATCTATTTCCCATTATCGCTGTTCCATTAGGTATTATTATCATTTTTGAAACGCAATATCATCTAGTCGCTATTATTATAAGTGCACTCATTTTTGGATCGCTGACATTAATTGTGATGATCTGGAATATTGTTAAAGGGATAAAGGTAATTGTTTCATAAACTAAATTTTGTACAAGTAATACCGGAAAGTCTCAGTCATCTTAGAATCAGCCGACGCCGGTGACGGAACCCCAAAAAGGAGGCGTCAATGTATGGAAGAACGCAAAATGATTTTAAACATGCTGAACGAAGGTAAGATCTCTGTTGAAGAAGCGGAGAAACTTTTGTATGCCCTTAATGATAAGAAGAAGCTGCAGCTGAGCTCGATTGGTTCTCTCAATCTTAAAAAGAAAGCTATGAATGGTGCCACCGCTGTTAAACTGCCGACTTCCGGTTATAAAGTGGCAAAGTTTTTTGACCGTGTTGTAAAGCGTATTAAAACGGTTGACTTTGACTTGAATTTCGGACCTTCTGAACCTGTTCATTATGTCTTTCAAGATAGTCATGTCATGTTTCAGGCAATGGATGTTGAAGTATACAACGGTTCAGTAACGGTCGTTCCATGGGATCGAAAAGACGTGCAAGTAGAGTGCGATGCACATGTTTATAAAGTGCCAGAAGGGTCTTCGGCGAAAACGAAATTTAGAAATGAAACGTTCTATGATTGTGATGCCACTAAGATGCGCTTCTATTCTAGAAATAAGCATCAAAAGGTAAACGCAATAATCTCTATTCCAAGAGAAGCTTATGATGAGATAAAGATCACAACGTTCAACGGTCCTGTAAAAATAAGTGAATCTCATGCAAAAACACTGACAGTTAAAACGACTGTAGGTGCGATTGCGATGAATCACTGTACGGGAGAGAACGTTAAAGCATCCGCTGCTAATGGCTCATTAACGCTTAACGATTGTCAGTTTAAAGACGTAGAAGCAGAAACGATGAACGGACCTGTACGCCTTTCTGTAGATGCTTCACAAGTCCGGTCAGAAACCATAAATGGTTCGATCTACTGCCGTTTTGCTTCAGCGGTTGAAGGGTATGCATCTTTTAAGACGGTGACGGGAAAAATAGAAACAGAATTCCCAGAAACAGTAGAGCTTGATGCCGTTCTTAAAACGATCGTTGGCGGATTTGTTTGTGATTTTGAATCTGTTGAGGTCCGAGAAGAAAAGAAAGAAGTGACTCGAAAGTTTCTTTCTTTTATTGCGAACGGAGGTAAGAGCTGGCCGTCTTTTAAATTGGAGGCGGAGGCAAAAACAGGCTCTGTTGTGGTGTTAAAAGCGAAATAGAGGTGACTTACATCATGAAAAAACTTAAAAGATCAAACGATGCTAAAATTTCCGGAGTTTGCGGTGGAATTGCAGAGTATATGAATGTTGATCCTACGGTTGTAAGATTAGGAACAGTAGCACTTGCTCTGTTTACTGCGGTTATTCCAGTTGGTTTAGCTTACATTATCGCACTAGCTGTCATGCCAGAGGATGGCGTATAAAATGATGAGCTGGTTCGCTTCTTTATTAATTAATACGATTGCGCTAATGGTAGTAGCCGGTTACTTTGATGCTTTTCATATTGAAAACATCAGTGCTGCTTTACTAGCTAGCGTTTTGTTATCACTTTTTAATGTTTTCCTAAAACCTCTTCTAATTCTGTTAACACTGCCTGTAACCATTTTCTCTCTCGGTTTATTTTTAATCGTGATCAACGCAGCACTTTTATCGTTAACAGCGGAATTGATGGGTAGCTCGTTTAATATTGATGGATTCGGAATGGCATTACTTGCTGCAGTCATTATTTCACTTCTCAATATGTTCCTGACGAATTTTGTTTTGGAGCCTTTAAGAAAGAAGCGGAAGAGAAACTAGTGGCAGTTCGATCATTCATACAAAGTTTGAAAAAAGCGGTGGATTTTCATAGCGGGTTCTCTTTTGGAGGAGAAAATCGTAATTCCAAAGCCATTTAGCAGGTGGAATAGTACTATAAACGGATATGTAAATGACATAAAAACGACCAGATCTTTTTCTGGTCGTTTACTTTTTCCCCTTATTAAGTAATCGCCGTTTGTGGAATCACTCATTACAGGAACTATCCTAATACTGATACAAATTACTTAAATTAAGACTCTTCCATTTCAAAGAGAAGGGTGCATTTCTTATATTAGAAATGCACCCTGAAATGAAACCTTCTATTAGCTAGGTTTGTTCAATAGGAATGGGAGTCTCCCTTATTTAAGAATTTTGTTACCAAGCGTAAGAATCAGAGTTATCTCATCGATTGTTATCGGAGTGGGGCGATCAAAATTAAATTATTAGCTAGTATTTTAACGTGACTTACTTTTAGTTTTTTTGAATTAAAATGTTGTTATCAAATAGGGAAGCAAACTATATTTATCTCATTTTAAGCTCAATATTTTTTATTCTTCTAACGTTTAGCGTTTTTTTTCAGAGATTTGATCAATAACAAGTGATGAACATTTTGTATCAAAATCAAAAGGAATGGCTTGAACATATGAAGGGGGGAACAATTTTGCATTCCGATGTTCCGTATAAGGATTATCAATATATTTTCCTTTTGCATCCCGTTCTTGGCATAATTGATTTATCACAATCTTACCAATCTGTCTTCCAAGGCGCAGTCCTTCTTCATTATCCACGTTAAAATGAACCCCTGCGTATAGACGTGATAATGCATCTTCTTCAGCTAGTTGATGCAGACCTTCTCTTTCTGTAGGGAAGAAATAGCTTAAGATAACTTCCGCTGTACCGGATAATACGGAGTGGCCTGAAGGATAAGCAGGGAAATTAGGGGTGCAGACGATAGTCGCGAGCTTAGGGTCAAACTGATTGGGACGAGGAACAAGCGCTAGATATTTTAAATACCAGGTGACAACAAGTGCATCATTCATTCCGGCACTTAAAGCTGCAAGGATACGAGCTGCATATGGCGGTGTCACATTATAAGTGTCAATTAAGATATCGGCAATGGGAGTCCATTGCTTACTCGGAGGACCTTCTGCCCAAAACTTTGCGATCCTAATCTGTTCTTTAGTTATATGTCCTACAATTCTTTGAACCTGTTTTAATTCTTTTTTCCAATCAATCGTCCGGGGATCTTTTAACTTTAATTTAATCGGCTCGCCATCCAAAGTAGTAAATCCATGCTTTTCCTGTTTTAAGTAGTTCAAAGGCCATGAACCAGCATAGGGATTTACAGGATTTTTTGGCGGGTGATCTTGTCCTGCATAAGGCAGTTTTGTCCACAGAGGGTAATTATATCGCATATATTTTTTTTGCCTCTTTCTCTTATTTTGTTAATTTTAATAATGTATGGTGGAGAAAAATTCATGCTTGGACAAGTGTCCTTCTAATAAGCCCAATTCAAAAAGAAAGGGCACATTTCTTATTACAGAAATACACCCGATTACTGAAAATAAAAGCTAAAAGTTTTTCTTATTATTATTTATCTCAACTAATTCTTTTTCAATCTCTTCATTTGATAAAATGAACACCGACCGCCCCGCGGAAACCATGTATCCTGGAGCGGAAATCCCCCAAAAAGATTCAATTAGTTTCCATATTTTATACTTTATAGTAATATTAAGGTATTCTGTTTGAAAGAAAGGACCTAACGTGACCTGTATGCCAACATTTAATCTGTAATGGAAAACAATTTAGATCGCTTCTCAACCGTTAAGAAACAACGTGTTTCTGACCTCGGGAGAAGTCTGTCTACACCCCATTACAGAGGAAATACAGCGAACTGCAGTCCGTTATAACGGGTAACATTGCGTTCAAAGCTCTCCTTGTATGAGGAGAGCTTTTTTACGTTCTGCAAGAAATCAAATAGAAGTTGTATTTCTTCACTACTACATTCAGAGGTGAAGAAAAAATGCAGATCCAACAATTTGCTTTAGCACTTAATCAACAAATGAGAGCGGACACGGTAAAAAAACAGTGCAAAATGTGCGGTAAAGTTACCACATTTGCAGATACGACCATACGCAGACACAACGCAAATGGAAAGAACATCTATCAGTTTGCGATTTATAAATGTCCGAAATATCATTCTTGGAACAAAAAGCTCAACATCTATAAATCGTTCACAGAGCATGTCGATCCCCTATCGATCATTCCTACATCATTTATAGAGGTAGAGCCAGGTAAGAAGATTACTTCCATGAAGAGAGGGGATTCTTCATGCGAAATCAAGATAACATCAGTTAACGGGGATTTTCGGATTGATCGTACACTTGCAGATCACCTTGAAGGGTGGAGCAGAACAGAGATTGCTCAAAACATAAAAACAGGCAAGATTCTGTTAAACGATTGTTTAACAAAACCAAGTCAAAAGCTCTCCGTTCATGATAAAATTTTTATAGATGTAAAATAAGGACAATAACCATTTCAGCCGTTTGCTTCGAACTCGATCAAACGGCATTTTTATTTAGAAGGAGCTGAAGGTCTTGCAAACGGAAAGATTGAAATTCCGACCGTATACGACTGAGGATTTTTCGTTTTTTGCATCATTATGGGCAGATCCTGATGTCGTTCAATTCATCGGAAAAGGGGTAACTCGTTCAGAAGAAGAAGCTCGGAAAAGCTTTGAAGAATGGCTTCTTCCTGGATATCGTGAGGGCAGAGGATTGTTTCTGATCGAACATAGAGAAAGTCTAGTTCCAATCGGTCACGCAGGTATTGTGCAGCAAACGATCGATGGAAAAAAAGAATTCGAGATCGGCTATTGGTTGGCGAAGGAATATTGGGGAAGCGGCTACGCAACAGAGGCTGCGGTTCACTTCAAAAATTATGCTGTTCAGGAATTACGAATCTCGCGTTTAATCTGCTTAATTCATCGGAAAAATAATAAATCAATTTCTGTTGCCTCTCGAATAGGGATGACCCTCCATAAAGAAACAACGTTTAATACGATACCTGTTGATGTTTACAGTTGGGAGGAAAGTGAGAAATAAGCTCATAGTAGTCTTTGGTTAATCCATGGTTGAAGTGATACAATAGAATCATTGAAAAATGTCGAGGAGGACCCAATGGCTAAGGTACATATTCATGAACTCATAAAGAAATTTCATCTAGAGCTTGTTAGTGGTGAAGAAGGGATTCACCGCACGATTCGAACGAGCGACATCTCACGGCCTGGTCTAGAGATGGCTGGTTATTTTACCTTTTATCCAGGTGAGCGACTACAGCTTCTTGGGAAAACAGAGCTTTCGTTTATTTCAGAGCTCGATCCTGACACACGCATGGAGCGTTTAACAGCACTTTGCACAGATGAGACACCAGGAATTATCGTTTCTAGAGACATCGAAGTGCCTAAAGAACTGCTTAAAGCTTCTCATAAAAGCGGAGTGCCGATCATGCGTTCACCCGTTACGACAACGCGTTTATCTAGTCGTATCACGAATTATTTAGAGAGTCGTTTAGCGCCAACGACTGCTAAACATGGTGTATTAGTAGATATTTATGGGATCGGTGTTTTGATCACAGGTAACTCTGGTGTCGGGAAAAGTGAGACAGCGCTTGAACTCGTAAAGCGAGGGCACCGGTTAGTAGCGGATGATTCTGTAGAGATCAGACAGGAAGATGAAGATACGCTTATCGGCAGCGCACCTGAACTCATACAGCATCTGCTTGAAATTCGAGGTCTTGGCATCATCAACGTGATGACGTTGTTCGGTGCTGGAGCGATTCGCAACTATAAAAAGATCTCAATCGTTATGAATCTGGAAGCTTGGGATTCTAAAAAAGTCTATGACCGCTTAGGCTTAGAAGAAGAGACAACAAAGATCATTGACACGGAGATACCGATCTTAACGATTCCTGTTCGTCCCGGACGAAACTTAGCGGTCATTATTGAAGTCGCAGCGATGAACTTCCGTTTGAAGAGAATGGGCATGAATGCCGCACAACAATTCTCAGATCGTTTGACTGATGTAATTGAAGCTGGAGATGAAGAAGACCTATAAGAATGTGAAGGAAGTGTAGACTGTGGAAGAAACGATTCAACCTCTAAATCGTGTAGCACTCGAGTTAGGGCCGCTCACGATCTATTGGTACGGACTAATTATTGGGTTTGGTGCGATGCTTGGCCTTTGGCTTGCGGTTAGAGAATCAGAGAGACGCGGGCTTGCTAAGGATACGTTCGTTGATGTAGTAATGATTGCAGTGCCAGTGGCCATTTTATGTGCAAGGCTTTATTATGTAGCGTTTGAATGGGATTTTTATAAAGACCATCCAGGAAAGATTCTCGCTGTTTGGGAAGGCGGTATTGCGATTCATGGTGCTCTGATCGGTTCCTTCTTAACAGCACTCGTTTTTTCAAGAGTAAAGAAGATCTCGTTCTGGAAGCTTGTTGATATCGCAGCGCCTAGCATCTTACTCGGTCAGGCGATCGGACGCTGGGGCAACTTCATGAACCAAGAAGCTCATGGCGGGGAAGTGACACGAAACTTTTTGGAATCACTCATGCTGCCCGACTTTATTATTAATCAGATGTATATTGACGGCACTTATTATCATCCAACTTTTCTCTATGAATCACTTTGGAGTTTCATAGGTGTTATCGTCTTGCTTTATTTGCGCCGCGTTAACCTTCACAGAGGTGAATTGTTCTTAACATATATCATCTGGTATTCGATCGGACGTTTCTTTGTAGAAGGTCTTCGTACGGACAGCTTGATCGTTTGGGGAACTTCTCTTCGTATCGCACAAGTCGTCAGTTTGATCTGGATTGCAGCAGCGGTGATCATCTGGATCTATAGAAGAAAAGCAGGATTGGCTAAACAACGATATCTAGAAAGTTAAAGGAGGCGAATGAAAAGTGGAAACGTTAAAAAAAGGCACACTTGCAGGCTTAAAAACCACTTGGACGCTAGGGAAGATCATTTTTCCTGTCACTTTACTCATCACGTTGCTGAGTCACACACCGGTGTTAGATTGGCTAATCTCTGTTTTAGCACCAGCCATGAAATGGATCGGACTTCCTGGGGAAGCGGCGATTCCGCTTGTTCTCGGTAATTTTCTGAATCTATATGCAGGAATCGGGGGGATTCTGACTCTCGATTCTTTAACGGTGCAAGATGTGTTTATACTCGCTGTTATGCTTTCTTTTTCTCACAACCTATTTATTGAGTCTGGTGTAGCCGCGAGTGTGGGCATCAAATTATGGGTAATTCTACTTGTCAGAATTGGCTTGGCACTCTTTTCTGCATTTATGATCAATCTTTTATGGGATGGCGGAACAGAAAAAGCACAATATGGTTTTATCTCAAAGCCCGAAGCAGCTCCGAACGGCTGGGGAGAGATCACGCTCACCGCTTTAGAAAAAGCGTCACTTGGTATTCTGCAACTCGCACTTATCGTCATACCGCTCATGATCATCATGCAATTTATGAAGGACAAAGGATGGCTGAACAAGTTTTCGAACTGGATGGCACCAGCTATGAAACTTCTTGGAATGAAAGAGAATACGTCCATGACGATGGCAGCTGGTCTTACGATCGGTCTTGCATACGGTGCAGGTGTGATGATGCAGGCGGCGAAAGAGGATGGCGTCTCAAAGAAAGATCTGTATCTAGCTTTTATCTTTCTCGTAAGCTGCCATGCTGTTGTTGAGGATACACTTGTTTTTGTACCATTAGGAATTCCGGTTCTGCCGCTGTTGATCATTCGAGTAGTGACAGCGATCGTTCTCACCGTATTAGTAGCATACGTATGGAACAAGCTTGAACGGAAAAATCGTTTAACAGGAAAGGAACGACAACATGAAACGCAACACCATACTATTTGATCTAGACGGAACATTAATCAATACGAACGAACTGATCATCGCTTCTTTTCTTTACACATTGGATAAACATTTTCCAGAACAATACAATCGTGAGAGTATCTTGCCGTTTATGGGGATGCCGCTCATTGAGACGATGGAGCAGTTCGATAAAGAAAAAGTATCAGACTTAGTTCAAACATACCGTGAACATAACATCTCACATCATGACGAACTTGTTACAGAGTTTGAAGGAGTTTTCGAAACGGTAGAAGAATTGTATAAAAAGGGCTATAAACTGGGCATCGTAACTACAAAAATGAGAAATACAGTCGAGATGGGTTTACGCCTTGTTGGTCTTGATAAGTTCTTTCAAACGGTTGTTACGCTGGATGACGTGAAAAACGCGAAGCCAGATCCAGAGCCTGTTCAAAAAGCGCTAGCCTTGCTTGGATCGACCCCAGATCAAGCGATCATGGTGGGTGACAGCAAGTACGATATTCTTGCAGGGCAGAACGCTGGCACACAAACGGCTGGTGTAGCTTGGACGATCCGAGGCAACGATTATTTGCAGCAGTTTAATCCAGACTTCATGCTGAATGAAATGACGGATTTGCTGGATGTTTTAGGAGAGAGATAATTGCGAAATACTGAGCGTTATCCGGTAAAAGGAAGAAACTCGTTGTACCAGGTGTATGACACCGTTCCGTTCTGGAAAGTGGTAAAGAATTTCATTGCCATACAAGTGGCTAGATACACACCATTCTTACCGATGAAAAATTGGATCTACCGTACCTTTTTGAAGATGAAGGTCGGTGAGGGCACAGCATTTGCGTTGATGGTCATGCCAGACATCATGTATCCGGAACGCATATCAGTAGGGAAGAACTGTGTGATCGGCTATAATACAACGATATTAGCTCATGAATATCTAATAAAAGAATACCGTTTGGGTGACGTAATCGTGGGCGATGAAGTGATGATCGGTGCGAACTCTACGATCCTCCCAGGCGTTACGATCGGTGACGGTGCGATCGTATCAGCTGGAACGCTCGTCCACAAAAATGTCCCGGAAGGATCTTTCGTTGGTGGTAATCCGATGCAGGTCATCTACACGAAAGAAGAAATTCTTAAGAGGGAAATGGAAAGCTAGAAATTTGTCGTAAGTTCCCCTCTTGGGTTTTCTTGTTTTTCGTCGTATACTTAAAACAAGCAAAAAAGCGAAAGCTGGAGGCGCATACTATGAGAAGGAAATCATTCTCGATCGTATTTATGAAAAACACGTTTAAAATTGGACACCTCGTTGAAGACAACTGTCAGTCTCAGCATGCACCGAAAGCAGCTCATCCTCAAAATAAGGCCGAACAATTGGCTGCTCGAGACACCTACCGTTTCCGGACTGCTGTGTCAAAAATGAAAGGTCATGGCCTTGTTAAGCATTACGAACTTCAAAGCAAACGTGCAAAGCTGGTTTTTTATGGCGATTATTCTACCTACAAACGTAACGTACCTCATATTGCGTTTACACGCGAACATTTTCAACACTACTTTGGAACTGAAGATTTAATCTGTGAATTTCTCCTTGATACTTCTATTTATTTATTTAAAGAACTCCATTTTTTAGAAGAGGTCCAACTGGATATTCCGAGTCATGGCAAGATGTATACGGTCGAACTGACACGACAGGAATTCGATGTGTATATGAAGTGTGATCTGGCCGAAATGAAAGATGGTCATCACCATAGGTTCTTCTACATCTACCGAGACGAAGAGCTGGATCTATTTACTAATCAATTTGTAAAGGTCAAACGTTTAAGACGAAAAAAATTATAAAGTAGTTAAAAACTGGCGCCCAATCGTCTTATGAATGGGTACCAGTTTTTTTGTTGTGTGAAGGGAGTGGGGACAGCGAGTATGAGGATTAGGGGCTAGTGACACACAGCGAAATTTGTCGAGAATTGCAGACTCGTGGATAAATAACTAAAACTCGTGGATTTAGGACCAAAACTCGTGGATAAATAGCCAAAACTTCTGGATTGAAGGCAGAAACTTCTGGATTGATAAGTCCTTTTGTGCCATGCCACCTTGTTTTGGCAGCTAACAAGCTCCAATATTAGAAGTCTTCCAAAAAAAATCTATTCCTTTTGTCGAAAAATGTCTTTATAATAAAAATGTTCCTTTTTTAAATTTTAAAAATATTGAAAGCGTTTTTACAACAAGAAGAGGCAGGAGGAAAACTGAATATGGAATATGGAGTTATTTTTTCAATTAGTGTGTACATGATTGGAATGGTGCTGATTGGGCTTTATGCGTATCGAAAGACCGATAACCTTACCGATTACATGCTTGGCGGAAGAAATCTTGGACCAGCTGTTACTGCACTAAGTGCGGGTGCATCAGATATGAGCGGATGGCTGTTGATGGGACTTCCGGGTGCGATGTACGTATCTGGTTTAAGTGCCGGATGGATCGTGATTGGACTGTGTGCAGGAGCGTATCTGAACTGGCTTTTTGTAGCACCGCGTTTACGAACGTATACGGAAGTAGCGAACAATTCGATTACGATTCCAGATTATTTTGAGAACCGATTCAAAGATACTTCTCGCATACTGCGTATTACGTCAGCGTTAGTTATCGTGATTTTCTTTACGTTCTATTCATCATCAGGAATGGTTGCTGGCGGACAATTGTTCGAGACAGCGTTTGGTCTGAATTATATGTGGGGAATCTTGCTTACAGCTGGAGTAGTTATTATTTATACATTATTCGGCGGTTTCTTAGCGGTAAGTTATACAGATTTCGTACAAGGAGCGATCATGTTTGTAGCGTTGATTCTTGTACCATTCGTTGCGATTCTAAAAGTTGGCGGATGGGATGCTTCGTTTAACGAGATCGAAAGCATCAGTCCGACTCTGCTTGATGCCTTTACGGGGACAAGCTTGATCGGTATTATCTCCTTATTAGCATGGGGATTAGGATACTTCGGCCAGCCGCATATCATCGTTCGTTTTATGGCGATCTCGTCTGTAAAAGAGATGAAGAGAGCAAGACGAATCGGAATGGGCTGGATGGTCTTCTCCATCATTGGAGCGATGTTCACAGGTCTTGTTGGGATTGCTTATTTCAACCAAGCAGGTGCTCCACTAGGGGAAGCAAAAGCTGAAACGGTATTTATCCTATTATCTGAAGTATTGTTCCACCCGATCATCACAGGATTCTTGCTTGCTGCGATCTTAGCGGCAGTTATGAGTACGATCTCATCTCAGTTGCTCGTAACATCTAGTGCTCTAACAGAAGACTTTTACAAAGCATTCGTAAAACGTTCTGCATCTGATAAGGAACTCGTGTTAGTAGGGCGTTTGGCAGTTTTTGCTGTAGCAGTTATTGCATTTGTGATGGCTCTAAATCCGAGTGAAACGATCTTAAATCTTGTAGGTTATGCTTGGGCTGGGTTTGGTGCAGCATTCGGCCCGGTTGTATTGCTGAGTCTGTATTGGAAGAGAATGACAAAATGGTCTGCTTTTGCGGGTATCGTTGTAGGAGCTGTTACTGTTATCGTTTGGGAACTCATTCCGGCTATGGCTGATGTATATGAGATCATTCCTGGATTCATCGCATGTACACTAACGATTGTAGTAGTTAGCTTAATGACAAAAGAACCAAGTGCAAGTATTCAAGAAGAGTTTGAAGAAACGAAAAGATTAGTAAGTTAATAGTGAGGATATGGACTGACCAATAGCAGACTCTATGCAATTGGTCAGTTTTTTTTAGAATAAAGTTACTGATAGAGGAGGACGCAGAATGGAATTCATGATCCTTGAAGGAATACCAGAGGAAGATCCATTGAAGGAAATCCTTCGGCTACATGAGATAATCTTTGGTGCAGCAAATGAAGATCTCCATTTTAATATGAAATTAAAGAACAAACTAACGATCGTTACAGCTATTCATCATTCAAAGGTAGTTGGTTATAAAATCGGCTATGAAATCGATCATAACACTTATTATAGCTGGCTAGGCGGAGTCGATCCCGTTTATAGGGGGCAAGGAGTAGCTTCGAAGTTAATGAAACAACAGCATGAGTATCTGAAGATGAAAGGGTATTCTGTTGTTCGAACCAAAACGATGAATAAGTGGCGCGACATGTTGCTGTTAAATATTAAAAATGGGTTTGATGTGAAGGAAACGTATACGAATAAAAATGGGTTACATAAAATTGTACTCGAAAAAAAGTTATGTGATTAAACAATTGTTTAAAAGGATTCACTCTCGATACCAGCCTCCGCATATGATGGTATAAGCGGGGTGACGGATATGAGGATAAAAGATAGAGTGAAGCTTTGGTTCTTAGGGTCGCTTTATCCGGAAAATTCATTACAACCGATTGACAGCACAGAGCAGTTTGTTCGTGAACTGAATAAGGGCTGCCCGGTAATCTTTACGTTAAGAGATGTTTACGGATTGATTTTATTCGATAAAGATGAACAGCTCGGAACACTGTATATAAAAGATGTGTTCGGAATCACGGAAGACTATAGAAACTATTATTCAATACTTGAGTTGCTCTCGTTCTACAGTGAGCATGTTAGGGAAGGAATTTTATTCTATGCAGAGAATAATTAAATAATCATATTCTGTTGGACACCTCATTACTTGAGGTGTTGTTTTATTACATCCTTAGAAAGTGAGTCATCGTTATATGCCTATTATTATACATCGAGAATTTGTACATGCTTCTGCAGAAGTCTGCTTTGATCTTGCGCGAAACGTAGATATACATACTGAAACGACCTCTCATACAAGAGAAAGAGCGGTGGCCGGAGTAACGTCTGGTTATATGGAAAAGGGCGATCATGTAACGTGGGAGGCCGTTCATCTTGGCGTAAAACAAAGGCTGACTGCAAAAATTATTGAGATGGAGAGGCCGCATATGTTTGTAGATGTGATGGTGAAAGGTGCTTTCCATTCATTCGAACATACCCATACTTTCGAACCGAAGAAGAACGGCACCATTATGGTGGATCACTTTCATTATACATCTCCGTTTGGCGTGATTGGAAGGTTAGCAGATTGGTTGTTCCTAGAAAAGTACATGACGAATTTTTTAGTAGGACGGGCGAGAGCGCTAAAAGAAATCGCAGAAAATAAGCACCACACATAAAAGAGAGAAAGCGGTGATCAGTGATGAAGATAGGAATGGTACGTCATTTCAAAGTCAAACGAGGCTATCCGACTGAAAAATGGATCACACCCTCTGAATTTGATCAGTGGCTGAAAGAATACGAAGCTTCTGATGTAGAAGAAACAGACGTTGACCTTGGCGGAATCAATTGGAACACTTGCTATTCGAGCACCGTTCGTCGTGCAGAATATACAGCAGGGAAGATTTATAGAGGGGATTTGATCAGAACGGATGATCTTCGAGAGATTCCTGTCTATCCATTTTTTAAAAGAGACATTAAGATTCCGATGATTCTATATCCCCTTTGCATCCGAACAGCATGGTTCTTTAACCACAAATCACAGCTTGAGCGTAGAACGGATGTAGAAATGCGTGTTTCAAAGATCGTTGACCGCATATTAGAAGAAAATAAAGAAAATGCACTAATCGTAAGTCATGGTGGACTCATGATGTTCATGAGAAAAGAACTGATTCGCAGAGGATTTAAGGGACCAAGATTAGGCAGACCCGAAAACGCGAAGCTCTATTTGTTTGAGAAGATGTAAGGAGCTGTCGAGGTGTGTCGAAAATCGGATAAATAATTTTATCCGTGAAATTATTGATGCTATCCGTGAATATAATGGTCATTACCGTGAATAAAAAAGAGATTACCGTGAAATTCTTCACTTTCATACCTATGCATAGAAAAAAACTGGCTTACAACCCTATACAGACAGGGGGGATAGCCAGTTTTTTCCGTATACAGATTATTTAGTTACGATTATTGAGCGTTCTTATAAAATTCTTCCATCATATCGTAGCTCATCGGGCCGATATGTTTTTGCTCGATGATGCCCCTTTTATTAATAATAAAAGTGGTCGGAATCGTGACCGTTTTGTACGTATTTCCGACTTTACCGTCTGGATCTAATAAAACCGGAAAGTTTAACTTGTACGATTGCGCAAACTTTTTCACTTCTTTTTCAGAATCGCTGTCTGTTAAGTTTACAGCTAAGATTTCTACTTTCTTAGAAGAGTGGTCTCTATAGAAACGTACCATTTCAGGCATTTCTGCACGACAAGGCGGACACCATGTTGCCCAAAGGTTAACGAAAACGACCTTTCCTTTAAGATCTGATAGCTTAACGGTTTCGCCTTCAATCGTTTTTAATTCAAAATTCGGTGCTCGGTCACCTTTTTTGATACCATAGGATGCTGCCTCTACAGCTTCTTTACTTGTTTTTTGTCCACTGAGCGGGGAGTTTGTTAGTACGGAAAAGAAGAGTGCAGTGACTAACATAGACAGAACGGTTTTTCTAATCTCAAACGAACCCTTGGTATATAGATAGATCGACAGGATGGAAAAGAACAATGAGATCAACCCATCTGCGAAGAGGGTGGTTGACGCAAAATGTGCACCATAATAAGCGGTGAAGAAAAGAGTTAGACCTAATATTCCGATATAAAACACCCGAGTTCTATCAAGCTCACGTTTTCCTGAAGCCCTTAGAACGTAAAGGATTGAAAAGATGATCCCGAGTACGATTCCTGTTTCTCCTCCATTAAAGTACAAGATGCTTAACGGATGTTCAACGATCAATTGGGGATGCAGAATAGCATAACTGAACTTCCAAACCAATAGAAAAATTCCCACCGCATTACTCAATACGTCTAAAAGCTGCTTTTTGTCCGGTTCTTCTTTCACTTTCACATACAATATGCCATACGCGATCAATGCAGATCCTAAAATCGCTAACCAAACCATCTTTATTGGAAAAGATCCGATCGTTATATAATCCTCCATCAATACACCCACCTTAAACTTGTCCTCTATTCTAAACTTTATCAAACTTTAGCCTTTTTTATTCCTAATTTGCTTGTTTCCTATAAAAAACCAGTGAAGGATTACTCCCTGCACTGGTCCTATACTACATTTACTACATTTCTTTTTTACATACTTCTGTGGCTTTTGAATTTTTTTACTTCTTTGACTGGTGATTGGAATGTAAGGTGCGTACCTACCACTTGAAATACATCTCGTAAGGCATGCGACGAGGAAGCTTACTCGTCGCATGCCTTAACTTTTAGACGCAGGAGCAAGGATCCCCTAGTGTCGAGCCGACCAGTCCAAGAAGTGAATGTGGCTCACCGCCTGCCCCGCGGAAAGCGAAGAATCTGGAATGGAAATCAACTGCTTTCAAAAGCAACAATAAATACGAAACAGCCTTTATAAAAGATAAAACCCAACTCCCATGATCAAGTAAGCTGCAAGGAGGGTGAGCCCTTCAAACCAATTCGTATCGCCATCACTTGTTAACGCGATCGTTAAGAATACTGCGAGTACCATCGCTACAAGTTCAGGAAGTGTAAAGACGAGTGCCATCGATTTTTCAAAAAACAAAGATAACAATACAAGTAATGGCGCGACAAACATCGCGATCTGTAGCGTTGAGCCGATGGCGATCTCTACGGCAACATTCATCTTATTCTTATACGCCATGATGATCGCTGAAGCATGCTCAGCTGCGTTACCGACAATGGCAACGATGATGATTCCGATAAACACCTCACTCCAGCCAAGCGTTCTTCCTACTTCTTCAAACGTATGCACGAGCTTTTCAGAAACATAAGCAACGGCAAGAGTAGCTAGAGCAAGGACGATAAGAGCTTTCCACTTACTCCATTCTGCCGTTTCATCACCATGAGCTACATCGTGTTCTGATTGATAGACACCCCGATGAGTCACAAGCTTGAACAGAAGTGCTGCAACATAAAGAATGATCATGATGACAGAGACCCATACACTTAAGGTGAGTGAATCGGCGTCGTTCAGTTTATAAGAAAAGACCTCAGGGAAAACAAAAGCGACTACAACAGCGAAAATCAGTAGCCCTGCGTTATGACGAGCATCATAAACGTTGAATTTTTGCTGTTTATACTTTAAACCGCCGATGAAGAAAGACAAGCCTCCGACTAGTAAAAGATTTCCGAGTACAGAACCAGTCAAAGACGCTAATACTACACTTATCAAACCTGCTTTTAGTGCAAAGATTGAAATGATGAGCTCGACCGCATTACCGAAAGTGGCGTTGAGCAAACCGCCGATTCTTGGACCGGCAATGATAGCTAAGCTTTCAGTGGCGCGTCCCATATAACCGGCTAGTGCGATGATCGTTGCACAATAGATCACAAAAAGTAAAACAGCAGGCCAATGTAAGATGCTGCCGATAACGGATAGCGGTACACCGATGATGATGGCAATAAAAAAGATGCGATTAAACAAGACGCATTCCATCCCTTCTATGTATTTATTTTTACATACTATTCCCTGAAATTTGTTTTCTTAACTCTGAAAAAGGAAACATGATTTTTGTGTGAATTGGTTGACAGTTTCGACAAGGACGTGTAGACTAACAACTAAATCTTTATCATGGTAGTATATTAGCGAACTAAAGCATTGTGTTGAAATTTTGGTTTCTCCACTTAGATTATATTCATACATCTTTTCAAAAAAATTGTTGCTTTTAATCCTTGTCACCTTTGACAATTGATTGGAGTGTAAGGTGCGAGACTCTTGGCTAGGACAGGTGGGCAGGTGAGACACTTAAAAGTGAAACGTTAAGAATGTGGCTCACCGCCTGCCCCGCGGAAAGCGAAGCACCTGAAACGGAAATCAACACTTTCAAAAGCAACAAAGTTTACGGAAACAGCCTTTTCACAAAAACATTACTTAATCTATTCATTTCAAAAATAAAGGATGAAGGATCATGTCAAAACCGTTTGTCTTTGAAAAACCAGCAGGTATGCGCGATACACTTCCTGCCTTTTATCAAAATAATGAAGATATAAAAAATAGAATCAAACAAGAGATGGAGTCTTGGGGTTATCAATTCATTCAGACTCCTACTTTGGAATATTACGATACAGTCGGTGAAGCTTCCGCAATTTTAGATCAACAACTTTTCAAGCTGCTTGATATGGAAGGAAAAACATTGGTTTTGCGACCAGATATGACAGCCCCGATCGCGAGGGTCGTGTCCTCAAGCATGAAGCATGTAGCATACCCGCTTCGCCTCGCATACAGTTCTCCCGTTTTTAGAGCGCAACAGCGAGAAGGGGGACGGCCGGCTGAATTCGAACAAGTAGGTATCGAATTGATTGGTGAAGGTACAGCAAGCGCTGAAGCTGAAGCACTAGCTCTTATGTCTGAAGTGTTCAAAAAGAGCGAAATTGCTTCATTTACTGTGGCTGTCGGACATATCGGATTTGTACAAGAACTTCTTTCTGACATTTTAGGAAATGATGATCGAGCAGGAGATCTGTTGCGTTATTTAAACGAAAAAAATTATGTAGGTTACACCTCACATGTAAAAATGCTGCCTCTTTCTTCTATTGATACACAGCGATTATTAAAACTGTTGGACTTAAGAGGCGGGATTGAAGTACTAGATGAAGCTTTTTCATTAAACCCGAACAGAGTAGGACAGCAGACCTTACAAGAATTAAAAGATCTGTACCATCTCTTAGAAGATTACGATGCGGCACAAAACATTGTCTTTGATTTTACATTGTTCAGTCATATGAGTTATTACACCGGAATTGTGTTTGAAGGGTACGGTGCAGGAATCGGGGCACCGATCGCAAGCGGAGGACGTTATGACGATCTGCTCAGTCGTTTTGATCGAAAAGCACCCGCTATCGGTTTTGCGATTCGAATGGACTATTTCGTAGAAGCGTTAGGAAAGAAAAAGGATGATACAAAGAGACAATGCATTCTGTACACGAATGAGCGAAGAAAAGAAGCGCTAAAGCTGGCAAGAAACAAGCGCGGTGAAGGCAAGCGTGTAGTGATGCAGAATCTATCCGGAGTAAAAAATATAGATGAATTCAGCAAACGATTTGATGATGTGCATTATTTAATCGGAACACAGCAAGGAGAGGACTTTTCATGAGTACAGTCTTAACGATGGCGATGCCTAAAGGGCGAATATTTGAAGAAGCAGTCGATCTCCTCAGACAAGCTGGATATCCGCTGCCACCGGAGTTTGATGAATCGAGAAAATTAATCATCGATGCACCAGAAGCGGGGCTTCGATTTATTTTAGCAAAACCGATGGATGTTCCGACTTATGTCGAGCATGGTGTAGCTGATATCGGAATCGCTGGAAAAGATGTGATGCTTGAAGAAGAGCGTGATGTTTACGAAGTGCTTGACCTGAAAATCTCTGAATGCTACCTCGCAGTTGCAGGACTTCCGAACGGACATGATCAGAGAGTTGCACCAAAGATTGCTTCAAAATATCCGAATGTAGCATCTCATTATTTTAGAGAGCAGGGTCAGCAAGTTGAAGTGATTAAATTAAACGGATCGATCGAGCTTGCTCCACTAATTGGATTAGCAGATCGTATTGTAGATATTGTTTCGACTGGGAGAACATTGAAAGAAAACGGTCTTGTGGAACTTGAAAAAATTGCTGATATTACGTCGAGGTTGATCGTTAACCCTGCTAGCTATAGATTGCATGCAGCGCGCATCAATGATCTAGTTGAACGGCTTCGAACACTGGTCGAGAGTAAGGAGGATGTTCGATGAAAATAGTACCCGTCACTGAACTGAAAAACTTAGAGAGAAGTGTTGAACAAAATACGGAGATTCAAAGAAAAGCAGTTCTTGATATTTTACAAAACGTGAAATCAAAGGGTGATGATGCCCTTTTTGAATATACAAAAACGTTTGACGGTGTATCACTCTCATCTCTTGAAGTAACAAAGAGTGAGATAGATGAAGCAATTTCTTCTCTTGATCCTAACATGGTAGACATTATTTCAGAAGCAGCAGACAACATTCGTGAATATCATGAAAAGCAAAGACGACAGTCATGGTTTTTCACACGTGAAGATGGAACGCTTTTAGGTCAAAAAGTAACGCCTCTTGATTCAGTCGGTGTTTATGTACCCGGTGGAACAGCTGCTTACCCATCTTCTGTCTTGATGGGCATCATACCAGCGGTTGTTGCAGGCGTAGAGGAGATCGTCCTTGTGTCCCCGCCAGGAAAAGATGGGAAACTTCCTTCTGCTGTGCTGGCGGCCGCATCAATTGCCGGAGTTAAACGCATGTTTAAAATAGGTGGCGCACAGGCGATCGGTGCACTTGCATATGGTACGGAATCGGTTCCGAAGACGGATAAGATCGTTGGTCCAGGTAACATATTTGTTGCGCTCGCCAAACGCGAAGTTTTTGGCGTATGTGATATTGATATGATCGCAGGTCCGAGTGAAATCGCTGTTCTTGCGGATGAAACAGCGAACGCGCGGTATATTGCAGCCGACCTATTATCACAAGCTGAACATGACCCTCGTTCTGCAGCAGTATTGGTTACAACGTCAAAAGTGTTAGCTGAGGAAGTTTCTATGGAAGTAGAGTCACAACTTGCCGAGCTTCCAAGAAGAGATATCGCGACAGAGGCGATTCGAGATTATGGAGTCATCTATATCGTGAAATCGCTTGAAGAGGGAGCAGATGTGATCAACCAGATCGCACCCGAGCACCTTGAGATCATGACGAAAGATCCGATGAGTCTTCTCGGAAAAATAAAACACGCGGGTGCTATCTTTTTAGGTGAATATAGCTCAGAACCTGTAGGAGATTATTTTGCAGGAAGCAATCATGTTCTTCCGACAAGTGGAACAGCGCGTTTTTCAAGTCCGCTTAACGTAGATGATTTCACAAAAAAATCAAGCGTGATTCGATACAGTGAACAAGCATTAAAAGAAAACGGAGAGAAGATATCAGCTTTTGCTCGCCTTGAAGGACTTGAAGCACATGCGAGAGCAATAGATGTTCGACTGGAGGACAAGTAGATGGAGAATCAAGTGCGACAACATACGATCGAAAGAAATACAAAAGAGACCCAGATCAGCTTATCTCTAAATATTGATGGAGAAGGACAAGCAGATATTCAAACGCCTGTCCCGTTCTTAAACCACATGCTAGACGCGATAGCACGTCACGGGCATTTTGATCTAACGGTAAACGCTGCGGGAGATGTGGAGATCGATGACCATCACACAACAGAAGACGTTGGAATCTGCCTAGGCCAAGCGATTCAGGGAGCTTTAGGTGACAAGCGAGGAATCAAGCGATACGGCAATGCGTTTGTACCGATGGATGAAACGCTCGCTCAAGTCGTGATCGATCTTTCCAATCGTCCTCACCTTGAATTTCGTGCGGAATTTCCAAGTCAGAAAGTAGGAACGTTTGATACAGAACTCGTACATGAATTCTTCTGGAAGCTCGCGTTGGAGGCGAGAATGAACCTTCATGTGATCGTTCATTATGGCACGAACACACACCATATCATTGAAGCGATCTTTAAAGCTTTTACAAAGGCATTAGATGAAGCCACACAGATCGACCCTCGGGTAAAAGGAGTGCCTTCTACGAAAGGAATGTTATAGATGATCGGAATCATTGACTATGGAATGGGCAATCTGCATTCTGTCTGTTCTGCTCTAAAAAGAATCAATCAGCCTTACATTCTTTCAGGAGATCCAGAGGAACTTCAGAATACAGATGGACTATTGCTACCAGGAGTAGGTTCATTTAAAGATGCGATGTCGGAGTTAGAGAAGACAGGTCTCGCTGATTTTATAAAAAATGAAGCTAAGAATGGAAAGCCATTGATGGGGATTTGTTTAGGCATGCAGCTGCTTTTTGAAGGAAGCAGCGAGAACGGAATAACGAAAGGACTTGGACTACTTCCTGGTAGAGTAGAGCGATTTACAGGCACAACAAGTGACGGACGATCCTATAAAGTGCCGCACATGGGATGGAACGATCTAAACTTTTTGAAGAGTGATCAGCCATTAGTAAAAGGTATCGACGAAGGACATGTTTATTTCGTTCATTCCTTTGTTGTACAGACTGAAAATAAAGAGGTGCTTGCCGCGGTCGCTCATTACGAAGACGTTGAAGTTCCAGCTGTAGTTGGAAGTGGCAGAATTATGGGAACCCAGTTTCACCCTGAAAAAAGTTCGGTGACGGGCATGAGCATGCTGCAAAACTTTTGCCGTTTTGTTGAGGAGGGAAAACAAAGATGAATGAATTTGTATTGTATCCGGCGATCGACATGCGTAATGGAAAATGCGTTAGGTTGATGCAAGGTGATTATGAGCAAGAAACGATCTATGGAGATTCTCCTTTTGATATGGCAAAACAGTTTGCAGATCAAGGTGCAGAGTGGATTCACATGGTAGATCTTGATGGCGCGAAAGACGGGAAGAAGATCAATCACGAGCACGTATTACGTGTTGCAAAAGAACTATCCGCCAAGGTCCAAATCGGTGGAGGTATCCGTTCGATGGACGACGTTTCATTTTATTTAGACGCTGGTGTTGATCGTGTGATCTTAGGAAGTGCTGCGGTTTCGAATCCCGAATTTGTTCGAGAAGCGTTACAGCGATACGGTGGTTCAAAGGTGGCGATCGGGCTTGATGCTCGTGATGGATTTGTAGCTACTGAAGGATGGCTCGAAACGTCCCATATTAAAGCTGTTGATCTAGCGAAAAGATTAGTAGAAGAAGGTGCAGAGACGTTTATTTTCACTGACATTTCAAAAGACGGTATGCTGCAGGGACCGAACGTTGAAGCGATTGGAGAATTAGCGAGCATCACTGGAAAAGAAGTGATCGCCTCAGGTGGTGTAAGCTCGATCGAAGATCTTGTTTCTTTAAAAGCAGATGAACGTAACATCGCTGGTGCGATCATAGGAAAAGCTCTTTATACAGATCGGTTCACCCTGCCAGAAGCGTTAGGAAGTGTGAAATAATGCTTACGAAAAGGATTATTCCATGTCTAGACGTTAAGGAAGGCAGAGTGGTTAAAGGCATTCAGTTTCTTAACTTAGTTGATGCAGGTGATCCTGTTGAACTAGCACGATTTTATGATGAAGAAGGAGCGGACGAGCTCGTGTTTCTTGATATCTCTGCTAGTCACGAAGGGCGGGACACGATGGTTGAAGTTGTTGAACGAGTAGCAGCAGAACTCGCGATACCTTTTACTGTTGGTGGCGGTATCAATAAACTCCAAGATATGAAACGTGTACTGAGGGCAGGAGCTGACAAAGTTTCTGTAAATACTGCGGCGGTTTTACGGCCAGAATTAATCACAGAAGGATCGGATTATTTTGGTGCACAATGTATCGTAGTCGCGATCGATGCAAAGTATGACGAAGAGATAAAATCATGGCGCGTGTATACGCATGGAGGTCGCAAACCCACTCAATGGGAAGTCACTGAATGGGCGCGAGAGGCAGTAAATCGTGGTGCTGGAGAAATTCTGTTGACCAGCATGGATAAAGATGGAGAAAAGTCTGGATTCAATCTGGAGCTAACGAAAGCAGTCAGTGAGGCAGTAACCGTTCCTGTTATCGCATCAGGCGGAGCAGGGTCATCCGAGCATTTTAACGATGCGTTCACGATTGGAAAAGCGGACGCGGCACTTGCTGCAAGTATTTTTCATTATAAAGAAACATCGATCACAGAGGTAAAAGCAGATTTGCGAAAGTTAGGGGTGTCTGTTCGATGAATTTAGAAAAACTGAAATTTGATGAAAAAGGACTGATTCCTGCCGTAGTCCAGGATTTTCAATCAAAAGAGATACTAACGGTCGCATTTATGAACCGAGAATCGCTTGAAAAAACAATCGAAATTGGCGAAACGGTATTCTTTTCAAGATCACGGCAAGAATTATGGCACAAAGGTGAAACTTCCGGAAATACACAAAAAGTTAGGAGTATTCGCTATGATTGTGATCAGGATGCTTTGGTCGTAGCCGTAGAGCCAAAAGGTCCAGCTTGTCACACGGGCACATATAGCTGCTTTTCAGAAACGCTTTTTGAGGTGGATGAGAGAGTTGATGCACCAAATGCTGATCGATATAGAATTCTGACAGAACTGCAGGAGATTATCGCGAAACGCGAACATGAGATGCCAGAAGGAGCTTACACAACCTATCTTTTTGAACATGGAGTCGATAAGATTTTGAAGAAAGTTGGAGAAGAAGCTGGCGAAGTGATCATCGCTGCAAAAAATCGTGATGCGGAAGAACTGAAATGGGAAGTTTCTGATCTTTTCTATCATGTATTGGTCCTGTTGCAGGAGCAGAAGGTGCCTTTAGACGAGATTTTGGCCACATTAAAAGAAAGACATACGAAAAAGGACAACTGAGAGGAGTATCTCGGTTGTTTTTTTGTGTTTTTCTTTCGTTAGAGGGATTTATGATCGATTGAAGAGATTTATGATCGATTACAGGGATTTATGATCGATTACAGAGATTTATGATCGATTGCAGAGGTTTACGATCCCTTCACATAAGAATCCCGAACTTTTTGGAAGGACATACAAACTTCGGACTCCTTGCTCTCATACATATTGTCACGCATCCATCATTTTTTGTCGAAAGTTTCCTGCACATTATTTACAGTCTAAGGGGTGTTAGTCACTAACGCCTGTGTTATAATTTTTTGGTTGAAAACTTTGTAAACGGAACGATATAGAAGTATATAAGTTTACATAAGTAGATGGAGGAACCAAATATGCATAAACAAAAACGGGCCAGTGCAGCTATCGGCCGTGTTCTTCCCTTTATCCAGGATGGGGATTACTTTTTTGAAAAAGGAATAAAAGCCTATAACAGGCGTGATCTATATACAGCGAAAAAAATGTTTGAACGGGCCGTTACTTTCCAGCCGGAAGAGCCCTCTTTTTTATGTCAGCTTGCTTCAACGCTTGCTGAGATCGGTGAATATGAAGAATCCAATAAGTACTTGCTGAATGCTCTCGAACAGTCTGGTTCAGACCTTTCAGAATGTCATTTCTTTCTTGCGAATAATTTTGCGCACTTAGGCTTGTATAGTGATGCCGAAGAACATGCTCGTTTATATATGGCGATTGATCCTGACGGTGAATTTGTGGAAGATACACAAGAACTGTTAGATCTTATCTCACTGGAAACAGGAAGCAAGTCTTCTAGTCTGCCACTTTCGACGGAAGAAGAGCTGATTAAACTTCATGATGAAGCAAGGCAGTCGATCGAGCGAGGAGATCTGCCACTTGCGCAACAACAGTTAAGAGAGATCATTTCGAATCACCCAAAGTTTTGGGCCGCGTATAATAACTTAGCACTCACTCATTTTTATAAGAGCGAGTTTGATGAAGCGATGGATGTTCTTCAAGATGTTTTGGATAAGAATCCTGGTAACTTAAATGCATTATGCAATCTTGCTATTTTTCTGTTCCATTTAGGGATGGATGAACCTGGTGGTAAGCTTGTTGAGCGATTAAAAACAGTGCATCCGATGCATCCTGAACATCGTTATAAATTGGGGAATACGTTCGGTTTATTAGAAGAGCATTTGTATGCGAATAAATGGCTTCAATCTCTTAGAAAGTCGTCATTTGTATACGATCCTGTTACCACACATATGCTGGCGGTATCGTACTATGCACTTGGACAAAAAGACTTTTCTATAAAAACATGGAAAAAGGTAATCGATCTGGATCCTGAAGGTCATGTTGCTCCATTTTATATAGAAAAAGCGCAAAATGATGAGTTGACGGTAGCAGGCGGTGATTATCAATATCGCATTCCGACTAACAATCAGAACAAACCGAAAAAAGATCGTCAAGTGAAAGCGATGGAACATATTCAGCAGGTTCGTAAAGGACTGGAAAAAAACAAAATTACGCATTTAATCCTTTTAAGAGGGAATAAAAATGAAGAGGCTTATGTGACGCTTCGTGATTTTTGTCTTAGAAAAGAAGAGTCATTATTTGTAAAAGAGATCGCGGCAACAATCATGCTGGAACATCAGCCTGAAAAAGCTGTAGAACTCGCACATGACGATGCACGTGTGGAAGTGAGCACACCATCTGAGATCATTAGTATGGCGCTAGATGTTCTTCTTTCTATAAAAGAGATGGGTTCTGCGCTTGATGAACATGTATTGTTTTATTGGGCAGAAGCTATTAAGTTTGCGGAAATGACTGGTGAGCGAATCTTTGATAACCAAAAAGCAATTGCTGCGGCAATCGATCACTTAGCTCGTAAGCAAAAAGGGCGTTCTACCCAAAAGAGTGTTGCAGAGCAATATGGAATCACAGTTTCTGTATTATCATTACGCATAAAAAAACTGATAGGTTGGGTAAATCGCAACGTTTGAGCAGAATGATGGACTTTACTCCTATGTGCGAATAGGATATAGATATAGTAAATAAGAATTTCCTTATATAAGGAGTGGGCATTAATGACTGAAGAAAGAATTTATGATGTAGCTATTCTTGGTGCAGGACCAGCTGGTATGACTGCAGCGGTTTATACATCACGCGCGAACTTGGATACGATCATGATTGAAAGAGGTATCCCTGGCGGACAGATGGCTAATACGGAAGATGTAGAAAACTATCCTGGTTTTGATCACATTCTTGGACCAGAACTTTCAAACAAAATGTTTGAGCACGCAAAAAAATTCGGTGCTGAATACGCTTATGGCGATGTAAAAGAAATCATCGATGGCGAAGAGTACAAAACGATTCATGCCGGCAGCAAAACGTACAAAGCGCGTTCGATCATCATCTCAACAGGTGCTGAATATAAGAAGCTAGGCATTCCAGGAGAAAAAGAATTCTCTGGACGCGGTGTTTCTTATTGTGCGGTTTGTGATGGAGCGTTCTTTAAGAACCGTGAGTTAGTCGTTGTAGGCGGCGGTGACTCTGCTGTTGAAGAAGGTGTTTACCTGACTCGTTTCGCTTCTAAAGTAACGATCGTTCATAGACGTGACAAACTTCGTGCACAAAAGATCCTTCAACAGCGTGCGTTTGATAACGAAAAGATCGATTTTATCTGGAATCATTCTGTTAAAGAGATTCACGGTGAAAACAACAAAGTGAACAAAGTGACTTTAGTTCATTCTGAAACTGGAGAAGAACAAGACTTTTCAGCAGATGGTGTGTTCATCTATATCGGAATGCTGCCACTTAACGCTGCGTTTAAAGACCTTGGCATCACGAACGAAAATGGTTATGTAGAAACGAACGAACAGATGGAAACAAGAATTCCTGGTATCTTTGCAGCAGGAGATATCCGTGAAAAAACACTTCGTCAAATCGTTACGGCTACAGGGGATGGAAGTATCGCTGCACAAGCGGCTCAGCACTACGTGGAAACTTTGACAGAGAAGTTAAAAAACGTAACTTCCAATTAATGTGATTGTAACAGTGATGAAATAATTGTGGGGTATATTAAAAATAAGAAATTGACCCCCTTTTTATAAAGGCAAGACTTTGACACGAAGCTACGCTTCGTGTCCTTTTTTTATGGGTTAAATTATGCGAAGAAGTGGTTGATTTCCGCTCCAGGTGTTTCGCTTTCCGCGGGGCAGGCGGTGAGCCACATTTGTTCGTTTCACTCTTAAGTGTCTCACCTGTCTAGTTGCAGTGGCTAGCCCCTCGAGGTCAAAAGTTAAATAGACCATGAAGGTAAAGAACACCTTCCTTGTCTTTTCACCTTTTGCTTGTCGGGGCTGAACGGGCCACTTTCACATTTAGGACTGCCCGCCTGTCCCGCAGGAGTCTCACACCTTGCACTACAATCAACTTTGCTAAAGAAGACGAAATGCCTGAAAGATAGCTTTTAGTTTAAGGATGCTCGTTTTAAACAAGCGAACATAGTGAACGGAGTACTTGCTTCAGAAGCTTCTCAGGTAAATGGCGCACAGATCTAAGCCCATTATAAAACTATTGCTTAAATTTATTAGGTTCTTTTTTCACATAATAAGAAAAGCAAAATACCATAAATTAGAATGCTAAAATACGTCAAACCCTTGAGGTCTCTGTATTGTGAGGGGTTACATAATTTAGTATACTAACAAGTAGGACATAGCCCTGAGGTGAAAACAAGTGCAAAGAGTAACAAACTGTGTGTTAATAAGAGATAATCAAGTGCTTTTACTTCAAAAGCCTAGACGGGGCTGGTGGGTAGCACCAGGCGGAAAGATGGAGTCTACCGAATCGATCCGTGATTCTGTTATACGCGAGTACCGTGAAGAAACGGGAATCTATCTGAAGAATCCGCAGCTTAAAGGTGTGTTTAATTTTATTATAAAAGAAGGAGACAAAATCGTCTCTGAGTGGATGATGTTTACCTTTTTTGCAACAGACTCAGAAGGTGTTGCATTAGATGAATGTGAAGAAGGGATTTTGTCATGGAAGCCGGTTGAAGAAGTACGTGAACTTCCGATGGCGCCAGGAGATCACCACATTCTTGATTATATGACGAGTGGCAGCAACATGATATTTGGCACATTTACGTATACACCTGATTTTGAACTGCTTTCTTATCGTTTAGACCCAGCATAAGTTAAGACGGGTCGCATAAAAATGGAACATAGCTAACTGGGGGGAAATGGCATGGAAAGACATGATGTACAAATGGTGATTATTACAGGAATGTCAGGGGCCGGGAAGACGGTAGCCATGCAGAGCTTTGAAGATTTAGGCTTTTTCTGTGTAGATAATTTACCACCTGCACTACTCCCTAAATTTGTAGAATTAATGCAAGAATCTGCTGGCAAGCTGAACAAGGTGGCGCTTGTTATGGACCTTCGTGGTCGTGAGTTTTTTGATCAGTTGTTTTCGACGCTCGATCAACTTGCGCTCTCATCGGATGTTCAGCCACAGATTTTATATTTGGATTGTAAGGATGCAACACTTGTGCGCAGATATAAAGAAACACGACGTTCTCATCCCCTGGCGAAGAGTGGAAACCCGCTTCAAGGAATTACTCAAGAGCGTGAGATGCTTGAAGAACTAAAAGGAAGAGCACAGCAAGTCTTAGATACATCTGACTTAAAGCCTCTTCAATTACGTGAACGTATCATTCAGCGCTTTTCTGCAAATGCCGCTCATCCGTTCACGATCAACGTGATGTCATTTGGATTTAAATATGGGATGCCGATCGACGCTGACTTAGTGTTCGACGTTCGTTTCCTACCAAATCCTCATTATATTGAGCATATGAGACCGCGAACAGGGCTTGAAGCAGATATTTCCGAGTATGTACTGAAGTGGCCTGAAACGAATAAGTTTTTAGAAAAGCTGCTCGATCTTCTTCAATTCATGATTCCTCAATATAAAAGAGAAGGCAAGAGCCAGCTGATCATCGGGATCGGATGTACAGGCGGAAAACATCGTTCTGTAGCTCTAGCTGAATATATCGGAAATGCACTTTCCAAAGAATATGTGACATTCAGCTCTCACAGAGATATGGGAAAGGATAAAGTTTAAATGAAAAAGCAGCCGAAAGTGGTAGTGCTTGGCGGAGGAACAGGTCTTTCTGTTCTTCTCCGCGGTTTAAAGCGCTATCCAGTTGATATCACTGCTATCGTTACGGTTGCAGATGACGGCGGCAGCTCTGGAAGGTTGAGGAGAGATTACGATATGCCTCCTCCCGGTGATGTGAGAAACGTGATCGCCGCACTTTCTGAAGTGGAACCGCTTGTAGAAAAAATGTTTCAGCATAGGTTTAAAGTGGGCGACGGGATTACGGGACATTCGCTTGGAAACTTGCTTCTTGCTGCCATGCACGATATTACTGGAGATTTTTTAACAGGAATTCGGGAACTTAGCCGCGTGTTAAACGTAAGAGGACAAGTACTACCTGCAGCGAAAAACAGTATTATTTTATGTGCCGAGTTAGAAGATGGGACGATTGTTCAGGGGGAATCTAAGATCCCGCTGTCGAATAAGAAAATTAAACGCGTCTTTTTATCTGATGAAAAGATCGAGCCTCTTCGTGAAAGTGTGAAAGCGATTCAAGAAGCGGATCTGATCGTGATCGGACCAGGAAGTTTGTACACGAGCATCTTGCCGAACCTTCTTGTGAACGGAATTTCTACGAGCATCCGTGAGGCAACGGCTCCTAGAGTTTATGTATGCAATGTCATGACACAGCCTGGTGAGACTACAGGTTACACGGCTGGTGATCACATTCAGGCATTGATCGATCATGTGGGCCATAACTTTATCGATGTTGTCATAGCGAACAATGAAAAGATTCCTTCAGAATACCTGGATCTATACTTGGAAGAAGGCGCATCGCAAGTTACGTATGATGAGGAACGGTTAAAGTCGTTCGGTATCGGTTTGTTATGTGATAACATCATTCAGTACGGAACGCTTGTCAGACATGATGCACAGCGTGTTTCTGACTTATTGTTAGGACTTATTGAAAAATAGAATACGGATTGAAATGGATGGAAGAGAGGTGGTGATGCAGGTGTCTTTTGCTGCAGATACAAAAAAGGAATTAACGCAGCTCGAACTGAAAGATTGCTGTAAAAAAGCAGAGTTAGCTGCCTTGATTCGAATGAATGGTTCCATCTCTTTCAGCAACAGAAAATTGATTCTGGATATCCCAACTGAAAATGCTGCTATTGCAAGAAGAATCTATACGTTGATCAAACGTGTATATCCTTATCACGTAGAGCTATTAGTACGAAAAAAGATGCGCTTGAAAAAGAATAATGTCTACATTGTACGTGTTTCAGAAGAATCAAGAGCATTGTTGGAAGATTTGAAGATTATTGACGGAGCTTTTACGTTTACCCGCAACATTGCAGAGGAATTTAATAAGAAGAGCTGCTGCCGCCGTGCATACATGAGAGGTGCGTTCTTAGCAGGTGGGTCTGTAAACCACCCAGAGACAAGCTATCATCTAGAGATATTCTCTATGTATGAAGAGCATACGGTTGCATTAGCTGAACTGATGAACAAATTTGAACTTAAAGCAAAAGTTCTAGAACGCAAAAAAGGTTATATTATCTATTTAAAAGATGGCGAAAAGATTTCAGAGTTCCTGACACTGATAGGCGCTCATCACGCGGTATTATTTTTTGAAGATATTAGAATCTTAAAAGATATGCGTAACTCAGTGAACCGACTCGTAAACTGTGAGACAGCGAACCTCAACAAAACTGTAGGGGCTGCTATGAGACAGGTCGAGAACATTAAGTTTATCGACGAACAGGTAGGACTTGAAACACTTCCAGATAAGCTGCGCGAGATAGCGCAACTGAGAGTCACACATCAAGAAATTACCCTCAAAGAGCTTGGCGAGATGGTATCATCTGGCCCTGTTAGTAAATCAGGTGTTAACCACCGATTACGCAAGATTGATGAGATCGCAACGAAAATTAGAAACGGTCAACCCATCCATTGATGTTCCATAGAGAGATAAGGTTAGAGGAGGTAAGGTAGAATGGTTGAAAAGAAAGTAACCGTGCACTTGAAGAGTGGACTGCAAGCACGCCCTGCGGCATTGTTCGTCCAAGAAGCAAACCGTTACACATCTGATGTATTTGTTGAGAAGGAAGGCAAGAAAGTCAACGCAAAGAGCATCATGGGAATCATGAGCTTAGCTGTAGGATCTGGCAGTGAACTTGTACTAGCTGTTGATGGACCTGATGAGAACGAAGCAATTGAAGCCCTAACTGCATTTGTTTCTAAAGCAGAATAACGGGGGTCTGACCCCATACAATTACAAAACCGCTGATTTGTCCATTCCATAAGGACAATTCAGTGGTTTTTTCAATTTTTAAGGGTTGGCCCACACCGTTCACTCTATATACTGTTAAAGAGGAAAAGGGAGGCGATTATTTTGCATCATACAAGTTTCATGCATGACTGGTCGTTTGCCGCAGGATTAACGATTGTAAATATCCTTTTGACACTTTACTTGATTAAACCTCGAAGAAGTACGGCACGTTTGATCTTTTGGGTTTTGATGCTGATCTTTATATTTCTATATCCTTTGGCATTGGCAGGATTTTCGCTGCTAGGTCCAGCAAGTTCAGGACTGTTTCTTGGCCTTGCCTTTATGATTACAATCATATTCAGCCTCATCTTATTTTTTAGCGTGTGTTGGGTGTGGGTGATTCGTCACTCCTTTTATCGATAAATGACCATGACGAAAAAACATTTTCAATCATGCGATTCACTACATTAAAAACAGCTCACTTTAAACTGAGATCTCTCCTTAAATGAGAGTTGACAACATGGGGGTAACCCTTTATATTAATCACTAATCAGGAGAATAGTAAGAGTTGAGATGAGTGGAGAAAAGAGAGCATAGTTTGAGCTGAGTTGAGAGTATTTTAATCCTCCGATTAAACCTCTTTCTTAGTTTATTTATGATGCAAACATCAGCCTCCGCTGTAAAAAGCGAGAGGTTTTTTATTTTTTGAAAGAGGTGTATTGAATATGTTTATGCCAAAAGTAGAGGAAGTCGTTTCTCTATCAAAAGAAAACTTTAATGTGATACCGATCGGTTTTACTTACCTATCTGACCATGAGACGTGCATCTCTCAATTTGAGAGAGTTCGCCATGAAGAACATGCTTTTTTGCTTGAAAGTGTTGAAGGCGGAGAGCGTTGGGCGAGATATTCGTATATTGGCAGAAAGCCTTTCTTGGTAGTGTCGTCATCAGGAAAGACAGTAGATATCAATTTTCTTAATGATAAGAAAAGTATACAAAAGCAAGGTTCTCCGTTAGATATCGTGAAAGAATACGTATCACGATACAAATCTCCCAAACACTCTTCCCTGCCTCCGTTCACTGGAGGTGCTGTAGGCTTTTTCGGCTATGATCTGATTCATACGTTTGAAAACGTTCAAAGACCAAAATCTCCAACTGAACAAGAGCATGAAATGGAATTTTTGTTTACAGATGAAGTTATCGTATTCGATCATTTAAAACAAAAAACAACGATTGTGTGTAATCTGCACGTTTCTCCTGATGATAATGAAAAAACCTTACACGAAAAATATGAACAAGTGTGCGGCAGAATTCGCAGAACATATGAAGAGCTGCAGCAGCCTGTAAAAAAGAAAGCTGTTCCTACAGAATTTCCACTAACGGATATGAAAAAAAATGAAGTCCGTTCTTCACATACAAAAGAAGAGTTTTGTTACATGGTGAAGCAAGCGAAGGAATATATCAAAACCGGAGATGTTTTTCAGGTCGTATTATCACAGCGTTTCGAACAAGAGACCGAAGCAGATCCGTTCGATGTGTATCGACTTCTTCGTTCCATGAACCCTTCGCCTTATATGTATTATTACAAATCAAAGGATGCTTATATCGTTGGTGCGTCTCCAGAGCTTCTTGTAAGAGTGGATGATGGATGTGTGGAGAACCGACCGATCGCTGGAACCCGTCCAAGAGGAAAGACGCTTCAGGAGGATTTGGCTTTTGAACAGGACTTGCTTGCTGATGAAAAAGAACGAGCAGAGCATGTCATGCTTGTTGATCTAGGAAGAAACGATGTAGGAAGAGTGAGCGAATACGGAACCGTAGAACTAGATTCATATATGGAGATCGAGCGTTATTCACATGTTATGCACATGGTGTCACACGTGAAAGGTAAATTGCAAAAAGACAAAGACTTCTTCGATGCGCTCAGGTCTTGTATGCCGGCCGGAACCGTTTCAGGTGCGCCAAAGGTCAGAGCCATGCAGATCATTTCTGAACTCGAACAGCAATCGCGTGGCGTGTATGGTGGTGCCATCGGGTACTTAGGATTTAACGGACAGATGGATTCTTGCATTGCGATTCGGACGATCGTGTTTCAGGATGGAAAAGCCTTTGTCCAAGCCGGTGCAGGCGTCGTTGCGGATTCGGTTCCAGAGCGAGAGTACGAAGAGACGGTCAATAAAGCGAAAGCCATGCTGAAAGCAATCGAGGGGGGGACAGACCCCAGACAAATACAAACTCCCGTTTTGTCTATTCGGTGAAGACACTCGCGTCCTTTATATGCAATCCACCGTGCCTGCAAGCCAACCTCCTCTGAGCAGATTGCTATTATCGAAAGTTGAAAATGGATATACTGTCCCTTATATTCTTTTAAATGACCAACCTAAAGGGGCGAGTATAGATGAAAGCTTTAATGCTTGAAGATAAAAACATGTGGCGTGAGATGAAGGTTCAAGAAACTGAAAAACCTTCACCAGGACCCGGGGAAGTATTAATTCGTATCAAAGCGGCTGGACTGAACCCTGTTGACTATAAAACGGCAACACACGGAAACCCAGCCTGGAATTATCCTCACATCCTTGGTGTAGATGCAGCAGGTATAGTCGAAGATACGGGTGAAGGCGCAGTTGAATTCAAGCAGGGAGACCGTGTGTTCTTTCATGGAAATTTCATGAAAAACGGAGGTTTTGCTGAGTATGCTGTGACAACGGCTCATTCTTTGGCTAGAATTCCTGATGAGCTATCATTTGAAGAAGCAGCGGCTCTTCCTTGTGCAGGGATGACAGCATACCAAGCACTTTTTAGAAAAATGAACCTCCAACAAGGTGAGATGGTCTTGATTCACGGTGGAGCTGGTGGTGTCGGCGGATTTGCTATCCAATTGGCTAAACAGATCGGAGCTACCATCCTTACAACATGTTCTCCTGAAAATGAGGAGTACGTAAAAAGCCTTGGGGCTGATCACGTGATTTTTTATAAAACAGAAGACGTTCATGCACGTGTTATGGAACTTACAGACGAAGTTGGAGTTGATGCTGTCCTTGACACGGTTAGCCGCGAAAATGCAACCGAATCATTAAAAAGTATCGGATTTAATGGGCGGATTGCATTTATTGCTGGAAACCCAGATTATTCAGCTGTAAAACCTTTTAGTCAGGCACTCTCTTTCCATGAGATCGCACTAGGTGCTGCTCATTTCTCAAATTCAGTAAAAGCTCTAAAAGATTTAGCAACAATGAACGAAGAATTAGCTCAGCTTGTCATTGAAGGAAAGATTACAGCTATGATTTCTGAAACGATCTCATTGGAAGAAGTACCAGCAGGACTCATCAAGCTCTCTGAAAGACATGTTAAAGGAAAAATTGTTGCTGTTTTATAAACCACAAAAAAACTGGACTGCAGAATTCTGCAGTCCAGTTTTTTTATGGCTTATTATTTTTTAATATCTGTGCTATCTACAGATGTGATCAGTTTATCTACCAATCCGTATTTAACCGCATCTTCTGCAAGCAAGAAGTTATCACGGTCTGTGTCGCGCTCGATAACTTCAAGCGGTTGACCTGTTTTTTCAGAAAGGATTTTGTTCAGCTGTTCGCGCATCTGGATGATACGACGAGCGTGAATTTCAATGTCACTTGCTTGACCACGTGTTCCTCCAAGAGGTTGGTGAATCATAACTTCAGAGTTTGGAAGCACGTAACGTTTTCCTTTTTCCCCTGCTGCAAGTAAGAAGGCACCCATAGATGCTGCCATACCGATACAGATCGTGGAAACGTGTGGCTTGATGAAGTTCATCGTGTCATAGATCGCCATACCAGATGTGATTGAACCACCTGGGCTGTTTATGTATAACGAGATGTCTTTATCAGGATCTTCAGCCGCTAAGAATAGAAGTTGTGCTACGATTGAGTTTGAAACATTATCGTCGATCGCACTACCAAGCATGATAATACGGTCTTTTAATAGACGGGAGTAGATATCGTAAGCGCGCTCCCCGCGGTTCGTTTGTTCAATTACTGTTGGAATTAAGTTCATGGAAATCCTCCTTCTCCTTTTTCAAGTTAAACTGTACTGTCATCATACAAAAAAGGTCAAACAAGGTCAAACAATATGCTGTATGTAATTCATTTCGCCAGCAATGCTCAATATCCTTCTTACACCTTATGTATGGGCTATCATCATAATGCCCGCTAGAAGCAGGATTTTAAACCTCTAGATTAGAAAACAATACCCTTATTACAGAATTATAAGCGCTAGTTTTCGTTTTTAATTTCAATAAAAGCGGTTTCTAGGTTGCGTATGCGACGGACGATCTCACTGTTTTTGTTAAGATTGTCGTTGATCAGCGTGCCAACGATCGAACGGTAGTACGCATTCATCGCATGTGTTTTCGTAAAAACATCTTTGTTGCGTTCTATGTATTGCTGAAAGTTCTCTTTAAAATAAGGCACTGAAAATGCTTCGCTCACTTGGTGTTCCTCCTTCATTCGTAAAACCATTCATGAAAGGTTCATGTTCTTTATCTATCATAGCCTATCAAATGTGTATACAAAAGTATTATAAAATTTCTATCCCTTGTTTTGACAATTGTATTTCAGCATGTTATAGTAAATACAACCATTTACGTTGTGAATATCTTTTGGATTTAAAGCGGTCGTACTTTTTGAATAAGAAGTGGAACACTTAAAATCCACTTCAGAATTATTCAGATGAGTGCGTATTTTTTTATGCCTTTTTATTTACATAGTAAGTCGGTTAAAAGAGTTAAAACGCGAACACTCGCGTTTGTAAGGAGGAAACACCCATGCAAAATGGTAAAGTAAAATGGTTCAACGCTGAGAAAGGTTTCGGCTTCATCGAAGTTGAAGGCGGAAACGACGTATTCGTTCACTTTTCTGCGATTCAATCAGAAGGCTTCAAGTCTCTTGAAGAAGGACAAGAAGTATCTTTCGAAATCGTTGATGGCGAGCGTGGACCGCAAGCTGCTAACGTAACAAAACTTTAATAGTAAAGTTTAAAATGCCACACTGCCTTCAGGCGGTGCTGGCATTTTTTTGTAGGCTGAGAAGTCATGGTTCCCATGGCGAGGTTGAAGAGCTACTTGTCTTCCTCATAAATACATATTCGATGAATTTGTATTTGTGTGGGGTCAGACCCCAAATTTTGTAGGATGTATAGCGCTTACATCTGTAGTATGATGAAGGAATAGGGGGGATCTAGAATGGAAATGGGTTTGTTTCAACAACAGAGCATGAATCTTGTCATGACAACTGAATTGCGCCAGGCCATCGCCATTTTACAAGTTCCCAGTTTTGAACTGACTTCATATCTTCAAGAGCAGGCGTTAGAAAACCCGCTCATTGAAATTGCAGAACCAAAGGGCATGTTCACAACATTAAAGAAAAACGTACGAAAAAATGGGGTCAATGGCCGGTCGGGTGATCATCAGCCACTCGAGCATCTAATCATAGAAAAAGAAACTCTTTTTGATTATCTATATAAGCAATCAATCCTTCTGCCGATTCAAGAGCAGGATCAAAAACTCTTTCAATACATGCTGTTAAGTGTAGACGAAAGCGGGTACCTTACTGTCTCTGCTGAGGAAACGGCAAACCGGTTTCATACCACCGTTGAAAAATGTGAGGAACTGATTGATCTTCTTCAAACGTTAGAACCTGTTGGAATCGGTGCGCGAGATTTAAGGGAATGTCTGCTGCTTCAGCTTAAAGACCAGCATCTTGAACACACGTTAAGCTACATAATCGTAGAAAAGTATCTAGATCAGCTTGCAGAGCGTAAGATGAAATGGCTCGCTACTCATCTGAATGTAACACCTCATGAAGTCGAAGAAGCAGCTGATCTTCTTCAAACACTTGATCCTCGCCCAGGCGCAGCATACGCTCCTGCAAACGATCAAGCGTATTTATATCCAGATGTCTCTGTAACAGAAGAGAACGGAAAATTTCACATTGCGGTGAACGAGCAGTACTCACCAATGTTAAAGCTAAACGAAAGCTATGGCACACTTTTAAACGGAAAGAACGCAACATCGAAGTTTTTAGATGATTCTTTCCAAAAGTTTAATTGGTTGAAAAAGGCGCTAGATCAAAGAAAAGAAACGCTGCTAAACATAACAAAAGAGATCGTCAGAATACAAGAGAAGTATTTTTTGACATTCGATCGATCAGATATGGTACCACTCACTTTAAAAGAAGTAGCAGATGAAATTGGTGTACACGAATCAACGGTAAGCCGAGCCGTCAAAAATAAAGTGCTTCAAACATCAAAAGGCGCTGTGGAGCTTAAATCCTTTTTTACAGCTAAAATCTTTACACAAGATGGGGGCAGCGTTTCGGCAACTTCCGCCAAATCGGAAATTAAGAAACTGGTAGAGAACGAAGATAAAACCAAGCCTTTATCAGACCAGATACTTGCCTCCCTCTTAGAAAAGAACAGCGGTCTCACGATATCCCGGAGGACGGTTGCGAAATACCGAGAAGAATTAAACATTCCATCATCTTCAAAACGGAAACGGTATACCTCTTAAACTCAGGTCTTTTCCTCATGGAGAAGTCCTTTTTCTTTGGAGATTGCTGCTGTTAAATCTTTTTAAATTACTTCTTTGCCTGTTGATTGGAGTGGAAGGTGTGAGACTCTCGGCTAGGACAGGCGGGCAGTCGGAAAAGTGGAAATGGCTCGTTCAGCCCCCACCAGCAAAAGTTGAATGGGCTATGAAGGCAATTTACCTTCTTGGGAGCGGAGATTAACAGCTTGCAAATACAATACGAAAATACAAAACCCCCTAATACATACCGAAGGAGCACTAAAAATGGGTGAAAAAAAAGTCATACTTTATACGAAAATACATTGTCCACTTTGTGATGAGGCACATAAACTATTACAGAAGCTGCAGCAGGAGATTTCGTTTTCTATAGAATCGATCGATATCTATCAAGATGATCTCCTTCTTGAAAAATACGGTCTGATGATTCCGGTTATTGAAGTTGACGGAAAAGAAGTTGACTATGGACTATTATCCGAAAGTAAAGTAAAGAAAGCGCTTACTAATTTTTAATAAGTAAAAGTTGTTGAAATGTAGGGAGACTATTTGATAATATAAAATTGCCAGAGAGAAATCTGACACTTTTATGACAAAAAGTGAAGGCTGGCACGTTTTAAAAGATCACTTTCAGGGTAATCTACAATAGGTAATATTGGGACTTGGGTTAAACCAAGTTATTTTCTTAAGCTAATGGGACAAAAAATGACTAACCGGGACATAAAAAGTCCAACTGGTTTATCATTAAACTTACTTAAAAGCTTGATCGTTCATCTCATTGAATCAGGAGAATGTGCAATGAAAAAACTTATAGAGATACAGAAGAAGTTGCTGCCAGATCTTCTAGAAACGATGCGAAAGCGATACAACGTATTAAATGTTGTGAGAATCCATGAACCTATTGGAAGAAGAAGTTTAGCATCAACCTTGAACCTGACAGAACGCGTACTGCGCTCAGAAGTTTCGTTTTTAAAAGATCAAGGACTTCTAAACATCCAGACTGCTGGCATGTCGCTAACAACAGAGGGGCATGATATTTTAGTAGAGCTATCTGAGATGATGAAAGAATTGTCTGGATTGCATGTTTTAGAATCGAAACTTAAGGATATGTTAAATCTGTCAGAAGTCATCGTAGTACCGGGTGACAGTGATCAAGATGTTTGGGTAAAAAATGATATGGGTAAAGCAGCAGCGGACCGATTGAAGCGTCAGCTGTCAGCAAAGAACATCATTGCTGTAACGGGTGGAACAACACTCGCTTCAGTGGCAGAGATGATGACACCTATACAAAAGGGACAACAGTTATTGTTCGTTCCTGCCCGAGGCGGACTTGGTGAGAAAGTTGAGAACCAAGCGAACACCATTTGTTCCACGATGGCTCAAAAAGCGAACGGGGAATACAGGCTGCTTCATCTGCCAGATCAGTTGAGTAAAGAAACGTATCTTTCTCTGATGGCTGAGCCTGGTGTTAAAGAAGTCATGGAGCTCATACACTCCGCTGGTATAGTGCTTCACGGGATTGGCGATGCTAAAACAATGGCAGTACGTCGAAACTCTAACCCATCGGTTCTTCAAAAGCTGGAAGAAGAAAAAGCTGTTGCAGAAGCATTCGGCTATTACTTCGATCAGCAGGGTGAAGTGGTTCACCGCGTACGCACGATCGGCTTGCAGCTAGATGAGCTGCAGAATAGTGATTTCATCATGGCGGTAGCAGGCGGATCTTCTAAATCCGATGCGATTGCAGCATTCATGAAACACGGTCCGAAAAAGGTTTTAATCACGGACGAAGGAGCTGCCCGGCAACTATTGGGTAACTCGTAAGTTCATTTCCATTTCGTTATTAAGGGGATTTCCCTTTATATAAAAAATAAATTCTCTCTTAAATCAAGGAGGTCATTTTACATGGCAACAAAAATTGGTATTAACGGTTTCGGTCGTATTGGCCGTAATGTATTCCGCGCAGCATTCAACAACCCTGAGGTAGAAGTTGTAGCTGTAAACGACTTAACAGATGCTGACACTCTTGCTTTCCTATTAAAGCATGACACAGTACACGGTAAATTCGCTGGTTCTGTTGAAGTTAAGGAAAACGCACTTATTGTAGATGGCAAAGAAATCAAAGTTTTAGCTGAGCGCGATCCGGCACAACTTGGCTGGGGAGACCTTGGTGTAGAAGTAGTTGTTGAATCAACTGGACGTTTCACTAAGCGTGCAGACGCTGCTAAACACTTAGAAGCTGGCGCTAAAAAAGTAATCATTTCTGCTCCTGCTTCTGATGAGGATATCACTGTAGTTCTTGGTGTTAACGAAGACAAGTACGATGCAGCTAGCCACGATGTTATCTCTAACGCATCTTGTACAACTAACTGTCTTGCACCATTCGCAAAAGTTCTTCATGAGAAATTTGGCGTGAAGCGCGGTATGATGACAACTGTTCACTCATACACAAACGATCAGCAAATTCTTGATCTTCCACATAAAGATCTTCGTCGTGCTCGTGCGGCAGCTGAGAACATCATTCCAACTTCAACGGGTGCTGCTAAAGCAGTTTCTCTAGTGCTTCCTGAACTTAAAGGTAAGCTAAACGGTATGGCAATGCGTGTTCCAACTCCAAACGTATCTCTAGTTGACTTAGTTGTTGAACTTGACAAAGAAGTTACTGTTGACGAAGTAAACGCAGCACTTAAAGCAGAAGCTGAAGGCAACCTTAAAGGAATCCTTGGCTACTCTGAAGAGCCGCTTGTATCTACTGACTACAATGGCGACACTCACTCTTCTACAATCGATGCTCTTTCTACGATGGTTATGGAAGGAAACATGGTTAAAGTTGTATCTTGGTACGATAATGAAACTGGATACTCAAGCCGCGTTGTAGATTTAATTGACTATATCGCTAAAAAAGGACTTTAATAGATAGAGAAGAACAATAAGGAGGGGGAGAAGTCGTTTCAAACAGGCTTCTACTCCTCTTTCCCATGTAAAACCTGGGGATTGCAATTCTTTTAAACTTTTTACTAGTCAGGAGGCTGCATGTACTTATGAACAAAAAAAGTGTTCGTGACATCGATCTAAAAGGCAAAGTCGTATTTTGCCGTGTTGATTTTAACGTACCTATGAAAGATGGGAACATTACGGATGAAACGCGTATCAACGCTGCTCTTCCAACCATCAAATACTTAACAGAGCAAGGCGCTAAAGTTCTTTTAGCAAGTCACTTGGGACGACCAAAAGGACAAGTTGTAGAAGAACTTCGTCTAACTCCAGTAGCAGAACGCTTAAGCGAGCTTCTTGGAAAAGAAGTTGTAAAAACGGATGAAGCTTACGGAGAAGAAGTTGAAAAAGCAGTCGCTAACCTAGAAGAAGGCGGCGTAATCTTACTTGAGAACGTTCGTTTTTACCCAGGAGAAGAGAAGAACGACCCAGAATTAGCACAAAAGTTTGCAGCACTCGCTGATGTGTACGTAAACGATGCTTTTGGAGCAGCTCACAGAGCACATGCTTCAACAGAAGGGATCGCGAAGCACCTTCCTGCTGTTTCAGGTTTGTTGATGGAAAAAGAACTTGAAGTACTAGGAAAAGCTCTATCAAATCCTGAACGACCTTTCACTGCTATCATCGGTGGTGCAAAAGTTAAGGATAAGATTGACGTAATCGACAATCTGCTAGACAAAGTAGACAACCTGATCATCGGCGGTGGTTTAGGGTATACATTCATTAAAGCGCTTGGCCATGATGTAGGGAAGTCTCTATTGGAAGAAGATAAGATTGAAACTGCTCGCGGTTTCATGGAAAAAGCTAAAGAAAAAGGCGTGAACTTCCTGATTGCTGAGGATGTTTTAGTAGCCGATGACTTCTCGAACGATGCTAACACGAAAGTAGTAGCGATCGATTCTATCCCATCTGATTGGGAAGGACTTGATATCGGAACAAAAACGATCGAAAAGTACGTAAAGGTTATTAAAGAATCGAAGCTTGTAATATGGAACGGACCGATGGGTGTATTTGAGATCGACGCATTCGCAAACGGTACTCGTTCAGTAGCAAACGCACTAGCAGAAGCAACTGACACGTACAGCGTTATCGGTGGTGGAGATTCAGCTGCAGCCGTTGAGAAGTTTGGTCTTGCTGATAAAATGAGCCACATCTCAACAGGTGGCGGTGCTTCCCTAGAGTTCATGGAAGGTAAAGAACTTCCAGGCGTTGTAGCTTTAAACGACCGCTAGAAAGGCATTAAAGAGGTAAAATTTTTTACCTCTTTGACAAGTTGATTGGAGCGTAGGGTGTGAGACTCCTGCGGGACAAGCGGTCAGGTGAGACACTTAGTGGCGCAAAGCGGCAAGTGGCTCACCGCCTGCCCCGCGGAAAGCGAAGCACCCGGAGCGGAAATCAACGGCTAGCAAATGTTTCATGAAGAAAGAATTTAACTCTTTAAGAGGTGAAAAGAATGCGTAAACCTATTATTGCAGGTAACTGGAAAATGAATAAGACATTAACAGAAGCACGCAGTTTTGTAGAAGAAGTGAAAGGTCTTGTACCTTCAGCTGAAACTGTAGATTCTGTAATCTGTGCTCCTGCTCTGTTCCTTGACAGCTTAGCAGACGAGTCAGAAGGTACACCGCTTGCGATTGGTGCACAAAACATGCACTTTGAAGAGAGTGGTGCGTTCACTGGTGAGATCAGCCCTGTTATGCTAAAAGATCTCAACGTTCAATATGTTATTCTTGGACATTCTGAGCGTCGTGAACTTTTTAGTGAAACGGATGAGCTTGTTAACCAAAAGACACATGCTGCATTCAAACATGGTCTGACTCCAATCGTTTGTGTGGGTGAAACGCTTGAACAGCGTGAAGCAGACAAGACGAAGGATGTTGTTAAAGAACAGACTGAAAAAGGTTTATCTGGTCTAACAGATGAGCAAATGAAACAAACGGTTATCGCATACGAGCCAGTTTGGGCGATCGGAACAGGCAAAACAGCTTCTTCTGAAGATGCGAACGAAGTATGTGCATACATCCGCAGTGTTGTAGCAGATCAATTCTCTCAAGATGTTGCAGATGCTGTTCGTATTCAATACGGCGGCAGTGTTAAGCCTGATAACATCAAAGAATTAATGGGTATGTCTGATATTGATGGCGCATTGGTTGGCGGAGCTAGCCTTGAGCCAAAATCTTACCTTCAGCTTCTGGAGGGCGTTAGCCGATGAGTAAAAAACCAGTAGCTTTAATCATCTTAGACGGTTTTGCTTGCCGTAATGAAGACAAAGGTAATGCTGTTGCACAAGCGAAAAAGCCCAACTTTGACCGCTACTGGGAAACGTATCCGCACGCTCAACTAACAGCTAGTGGGGAAGCCGTTGGACTTCCTGAAGGTCAAATGGGTAACTCAGAAGTAGGTCACTTAAACATTGGTGCAGGACGTATCGTCTACCAAAGTTTGACTCGCGTGAATCTATCGATCAAAGAAGGCGATTTTTACGAAAATCAAACGTTTATTGATGCGATGAATCATGTGAAAAAGACCGGCAAAGCCCTTCATATCTTTGGATTGCTTTCTGATGGTGGTATTCACAGCCACATCGAACACATTCTTTCACTATTAGAACTAGCTAAAAAGCAAAACGTGGAAAAGGTATATCTGCACGGATTCTTGGACGGGCGTGACGTACCACCGCAATCAGCTAAAGGCTATATTCAAAGAACAGTGGACAAGATGAATGAACTCGGTGTTGGTGAGATTGCAACTCTTTCTGGGCGCTACTATTCCATGGACCGTGATAAGCGTTGGGACCGAGTTGAAAAATCATACCGTGCTTTGGTTTATGGTGAAGGACCAGATTACAAAGATCCGTTTGAAGTTGTTGAAGATTCATACAGCAACGGCGTTCATGATGAATTCGTTCTTCCTTCTGTCTTGAAAAAAGAGAACGGAGAGCCCGTTGCGACCGTTCAAGATGGAGATGCAGTCATCTTCTGTAACTTCCGTCCTGACCGTGCGATCCAAATCTCACAAGTGTTTACGAACGAAGATTTCCGTGGATTCGACCGCGGAGAAGCGTTCCCGAAAAACCTTCACTTCGTATGTTTAACACACTTCAGTGAAACAGTTGATGGGAATGTAGCATTCAAACCTACAAACCTAGACAACACGTTGGGTGAAGTTTTATCACAACAAAACTTTAAACAGCTTCGTATTGCCGAAACTGAAAAGTACCCACACGTAACGTTCTTCTTCAGTGGAGGACGCGAAGCAGAGTTTCCAGGTGAAACGCGTATCTTAATCGACTCGCCTAAAGTGGCAACGTATGACTTAAAGCCTGAAATGAGTGCTTATGAGGTAACTGAGGCGCTTGTTGGTGAGATTGAAGCAGATAAGCACGATGCGATCATCTTAAACTTTGCCAACCCTGACATGGTAGGTCACTCAGGCATGCTTGAGCCTACGATTAAAGCGGTTGAAACAGTGGATGAGTGTTTAGGAAAAGTGGTCGATGCGATCCTTGCAAAAGGTGGAGCGGCGATCATTACAGCTGACCATGGTAATGCTGATGAAGTGATTACGATGGAAGGCAATCCAATGACAGCTCACACAACAAATCCTGTTCCTGTAATTGTTACACAAGAAGGATTAGAACTGCGTCAAGACGGAATCTTGGCCGATCTTGCACCGACGGTTTTAAACCTTTTAGGTGGAGAACAACCGAAAGAAATGACAGGTAAATCGTTAATCAAATAAGTTTGTTTGCGGGAATATGTTTTGAGACTCTTGTACATATTGCCCGAAATGCCTTATTCTCAAATTACATTTTCTTTTAAAAAGGAGAGACAAATATGTCAGCTATTATTGAAATTTATGCTCGCGAAGTTCTAGACTCTCGCGGTAACCCAACAGTTGAAGTAGAAGTTTACACTGAATCAGGTGCATTCGGACGCGCAATCGTTCCATCAGGTGCTTCTACAGGTGAATACGAAGCAGTTGAACTTCGTGATGGTGACAAAGAGCGTTACCTTGGAAAAGGTGTTATGAACGCGGTTAATAACGTAAACGAAAACATCGCTCCAGAACTTATCGGCTTTGATGTACTAGACCAAGTTGGAATCGACCAAACGTTGATCGAGCTTGATGGTACTGAAAACAAAGGCAAGTTTGGCGCTAACGCAATCCTTGGCGTTTCTATGGCTGTTGCACATGCTGCTGCTGATTTCTTAAACGTACCTCTTTACATGTACCTTGGAGGGTTCAACTCTAAAACTCTTCCAGTTCCAATGATGAACATCTTAAACGGTGGAGAGCATGCGGATAACAACGTAGACATTCAAGAATTCATGGTTATGCCTGTTGGTGCTGAAAGCTTCCCTGAAGCACTTCGCATGGGTACTGAAATCTTCCACAGCTTAAAAGCAGTGCTTAAAGAAAAAGGCTTGAACACAGCTGTAGGTGACGAAGGTGGATTCGCTCCAAACCTTGGTTCGAACGAAGAAGCTCTTCAAACAATCATGGAAGCGATTGAAAAAGCAGGTTACAAGCCAGGTGAAGAAGTTCGCCTTGCAATGGACGTTGCTGCTTCTGAATTGTTCAACAAAGAAGACGGAAAATACCACCTTTCTGGTGAAGGTGTTGTTAAGACTTCTGAAGAGATGGTTGCTTTCTACGAAGATCTTGCTAGCAAATACCCGATCGTTTCAATCGAAGACGGTCTTGACGAGAACGACTGGGATGGCTTCAAGCTATTAACAGAGCGTATCGGTGACCGCGTACAGCTTGTTGGTGACGACTTGTTCGTAACAAACACTACTAAGCTTTCTGAAGGTATCGAAAAAGGAATTGGTAACTCAATCCTTATCAAAGTTAACCAAATTGGTACGTTGACTGAAACGTTTGACGCGATCGAAATGGCTAAACGTGCTGGATACACAGCAGTTATCTCTCACCGCTCTGGTGAATCTGAAGACAGCACGATCGCTGACATCGCTGTTGCGACAAACGCTGGACAGATCAAAACAGGTGCTCCTTCTCGTACTGACCGTGTTGCGAAGTACAACCAACTTCTTCGCATCGAAGACGAGCTAGGCAACCTAGCTGTATACCCAGGAATGAACGCATTCTACAACCTTAAAAAATAATTGGGGTCTGACCCCACACAAAGACAAACTGGCCATTTTGTCTTTGTGAAAAAGACAAGCCCCCGGATCATGCACTAAAAGCGCTGATCCGGGGGCTGTCTTCATTTAAAAGGGGTTAAGCCAACTATGCTGCTTATCGAGAGCGATTGTTAGAATGAAGGATAGTAACAATGAGCATTGAGAAACTGATCATGAGCGACATCGTTTCAAAAACAGTCATTTTTGATCCCTCCAATCGTGTTACCCTTAAGATTCGTAAAAGCAGGGTTGTCCTATACCTAAAAAGAGAAAGATAGGTAATAAGGCTTGTCTTTTTTGCTTAAAGGATTTCAGGATTAATTACATAGAGTGATTTCATGGGTTTGTGAGCGATTCGAAAGTTTTATGAGCGATTCCAGAGTTTTATGAGCGATTCCAAAATTTTGTGAGCGATTCGAGAGTTTTATGAGCGATTCGAGAACTTCACGACCTTCTCAGAATCTCAATGTCACAACAACCCTTCAAGAGCGTTCCAAGTTTCTTAAATCAGCAAATATCTACCACATCTCTTAGCGAATTTCTCACAAAACCTCATAATCCTTCTATTTTTAACGAAAATCATTTAAAATGCTTATAACAAGTACTTGCTGGATGTACGGGGGAATTTTTGATGAATGATAGTTTATACATACGCATAGAAGCTGGGGATCCTTATGACACGGGAAGCCTCATGCCATTGAAACCTGAGGGAGAAGTACTTGTCTTCGGCCGTTCTTCTCAAACGAATGAAACAGATGTGTCATTTATAAGTCCATACGTTTCCCGAAAGCATGCAGAGATTTACATGCAAGACGGGGTATCTTTTATTCGTGATCTAGATTCAAAGCACGGAACGGCGCTCAATAATCAGCTTCTCGAGCCACATATGCCGAAACAGCTTCAATCTGGAGATGTGATCAGCTTGGCAAAGGGAGTTATTCTGTTAACCTACCTGAATACTGAAGCGGATCAATCAGATCTTACGATGGAGTTTACTTCACCTATTCAACCTGCAGGATCACAGATAACAAGTGGGTTGCATATCATTCCTGAACGCCGCCAAATCTCGATTGATGGTGAGCCATTATTTCTGTCAGGAAAACACACGGACCTTCTTGTATTTTTGTATCGAAAAAAGAATCAGGCAGTCAGCAGTGACGAAATAAAGATTCAAATATGGCCAGAGAGAATGGTTGCTGGTTCAAACGACATCCCTGACGTTGGTAACGATGAGATCAATGCTCTTGTTTACCGTCTTAGAAAGAAGCTCGGCCCATACGGAGATTCGATCGTTACTGTTCCTCGTTATGGATACATGCTGCAGATAAATTAAATAGGAATACTCCAAAGAGTCTGTTAGAACACAATCGTTCTGATAGACTTTTTTTATTCTAGAAAAACTCCATCAAATTTTCAGAAACTTATCATTTCCGTATGAGGAAAGAGTCATGATAAATCCATTTTAGACTAGACAAAAAGAGAGTAAATTAAATAAAAGGAAAAAACTCCTTTTTAACTTAGTTGTTTCTTTTAAATAGGTGTGGTGAAGAAAAAATGAGGGTAGAGGAAACTAGACGGGATCGAAGAGGAAGATCATATCGATTTCGATTAATCCGGGCATTTATCATTCTATTGTTTACAATTCTATATATACGAACCTATGACCTGCAGATAACAAATGGTGAGAAAGCTCGTTTGAAATCTGAGACCTATGAAGATGTTGTAATCAAAAAATCCATTTTCAATGATAACTACTACTCTTCCAAAAAAGACACACCACTAGAAACAGACATAAAACTCAACAAGTAACAGTAAAATGAAAATGGGGGATGTCCCCATTATTACGAAGAGGGGATGTTTATGATGCAACCACTTAAACAAGAATCTTCGGATGGTGCAGAAAACAAACTGGAAAAATTGAATCCGATCAGCTTTATTGGAAAAGTAAAAGAAACCAATGGCCAAGTATTTACCATCTCTCATAAAAAAACATTGATGAAAGTAAAACTGGATGCTAAGACAGAGCTGCTCGATGGAGACAAGACGCTTGATATCGCGCCAGACGAAGCCGTCCAGCCAGGAGCTACCGTTCAAGTAGTAGGGATGTTAAACAAAAGACTGAATGTAATTAGAGCGGTTCGCCTCTATATTTTTCATAAAGAATTTGATATCAACTATTCAGGAACAAATTAATGAAGGTTCTGAAAAAAGCTTTGCCTCGTCCCTTCAAGTTATGGTACATTTAGGGTAATGTAACGTGGAACGGTGGAGGTGTAACATACATGCTAACAGCAGCAAAAATCCTTCTTATTTTAGTATCAATCGCATTAATCGTTGTCGTTGTTCTTCAATCAGGTCGTTCGGCAGGATTATCAGGCGCGATTACTGGTGGAGCTGAACAGCTTTTTGGTAAACAAAAAGCACGTGGAATCGACGCATTGCTAAGTAAGTTAACGATCATTCTTGCAGTGTTGTTCTTCATTCTAACGATTTCAGTAGCATACTTTATTCCGATGAATTAAAGAACAGTCAAAAACAACAAGCGGTGAATGCCGCTTGTTGTTTTTTTAGTCTGTAGAAACGCCGCATAACCTTTAATAGAGTGGTTGTGATATGATTTGATACGAGGATAAAAGGGTAACCTATAGACAAAAAAGGTGGTAGCATGATCGGGTGTCTTTGTTTGCATGGGTTCACAGGCGGACCTTATGAGATCGAGCCAATTACAGAATATCTTGAGAAGCATACGGACTGGTTGTTATCTGTGCCCACTTATCCTGGTCACGGAACTGAGCTCTCATTAAGAGGTAGAACACATACAGAATGGCTTCAAGAAGCTGAAAGTGCCTATTTGGAGCTACGAGAAAAAGTTGAACAGATCTATATCGTCGGCTTTTCGATGGGTGGCATGATCGCGGGGTACCTCGCTTCAAAGTACGGGTGCGACAAATTGATTCTGTTGAACGCAAGTGCCTACTATCTTAACCCCGCACAGATGATTAAAGATATTGCCAATATGATGGTCTCTGGGCTGAACGGTCAACTAAGAGATCATGAATTATATAAAAGGTATCGAAAAAAGTTCCTTGATACACCTTTCAGTGCAACGAGAGAGTTTCAGAAGCTTGTGAGGATGATCAAACCTGAATTCTCACAAGTCTCTGCACCAACTCTAATCGTTCAAGGAGAATGTGATGGCCTTGTTCCGAGAAGAAGTGCAGAATATCTGTACAAAGCGATAGCAGCATCTAACAAACGTCTTTGTTATTTTAAAGAATCTAAGCACATGATCTGTCATGATGTAGAGAAAGATGAATTAATTCAAGAAGTTTATCAATTTTTAATGAATGAATAGGAGAGAGACAACATGAAAATCGCAGCACCAAAACCGTTTTTCTTTGAAGGTGGAAAGCGGGCAGTCTTAATGCTTCATGGGTTCACGGGCAGTTCAGCGGATGTACGAATGATGGGGAGATTTCTGCAGAAGAAGGGCTATACATGTCACGCCCCTCAGTATAAAGGGCATGCCGTTCCCCCTGAAGAACTAGTACACACAGGACCTAAAGACTGGTGGGAAGATGTGATTGGCGGCTACAATCATCTAAAAGAAAGAGGCTACGACGAGATTGCTGTTTGCGGTCTTTCGTTAGGTGGCGTATTCTCTTTAAAACTTGCTACAGAACATCCTGTAAAAGCAGTTATTCCGATGTGCGCACCCATGTCTATCAAGAGTGAAGAAGTGATGTATAAAGGGGTTTGTGCGTACGCTGAAGAATATAAAAAGCGTGAACAGAAATCAGCAGAACAGATTCAAGAAGAGATGGAAGAATTCAAAAAAACACCGATGAACACGTTAAAAGCTCTTCAAGAACTTATTCAAAGTGTAAGAAATTCAGTGGATCTCGTATACGCACCTACGTTTGTTGTGCAGGCTAGAAATGATGAAATGATAAACACGGATTCTGCAAATATTATCTATGATGAAGTAGAAGGTGAAAAGAAAGATTTAAAATGGTATGAAAACTCATCACACGTTATTACATTAGACAAGGAAAAAGAACAGCTGCATGAAGATGTTTATGCTTTCTTAGAAGACCTTGATTGGTCAGAATAGAACCTTTTTTCCTTAAAAAGGAGGTCAGTTTTTGGATAAACTGCAAATACTCCAGATCATGAAAGAGTCGGAAAAACCGATGACAGTAACAGAGATTGAAGAAGCTCTTCAACTTCCTGACGCTGAAGCTTTCAAGAAACTGGTTTTAACACTTAATGAATTAGAAGATGAAGGTTCTATCGTTCGAACACGTACGAACCGTTATGGATTACCTGAAAAGATGAGCCTGATCAAAGGTCGTGTTCAAGGTCACGCAAAAGGTTTTGCGTTCCTTATTCCAGAAGACTCTGAACAAAAAGATGTGTATATCTCACAATCTGATATGAATGGTGCAATGAGTGGAGACACGGTGCTCGTGCGCCTCAACCAAACATCTTCAGGATCACGTCCTGAAGGCACGATCATTCGTATTTTGGAACGAGGCGTTACAGAGGTAGTCGGAACGTTCCAGGAGAGCCGTAAATTTGGTTTTGTTGTGGCTGATGATAAACGGATCCCGAATGACATCTTTATCCCTGCAGACGGCGTTAACGGAGCTGTAGAAGGACATAAGGTTCTTGTGAAGATCACAAAATACCCTGAAGGCAAAAACAGTGCCGAAGGAGAGATTATTCATATCATCGGACATAAGAACGATCCAGGTGTAGATATTATCTCGGTTATTTTCAAACATGGACTGCCAAGAGAGTTTCCTGTTGAAGCACTCGAGCAAGCACATAACACACCAGATGAGATCGATCCGAAAGATATTGAAGGACGTCGCGATCTTCGAAAAGAAACCATCGTAACGATTGATGGAGCAGACGCAAAAGACTTGGATGATGCGGTTCATGTGATCAAGCTGCCGAATGGCCATTATAAGCTTGGCGTACATATCGCAGATGTTACGCATTATGTAACTGAAGATTCTCCAATTGATAAAGAAGCGCAAGAACGTGGTACGAGTGTGTACTTAGTCGATCGTGTTATCCCGATGATCCCACATCGTCTTTCAAATGGAATCTGTTCATTGAACCCGAAAGTTGATCGCTTAACGATCTCATGTGAGATGGAGATCAACCATGATGGAGAAGTCATCAAACATGAAATCTTCCCAAGTGTGATCAAAACAACAGAGCGAATGACGTATACAGATGTTCGTAAAATTTTGCAGGATGAAGACGAAGCGGTTAACAAGAAATACGAGTCACTCATCCCTTTCTTTAAGTTAATGGGAGAGCTTGCTGAAGTTCTGCGCAAAAAGCGTTTTGCACGCGGTGCGATTGACTTCGATTTTTCTGAAGCAAAAGTACTTGTTGATGAAAACAGCGATCCGCAAGACGTTGTTCTTCGCGAGAGATCAGTTGCAGAAAAACTGATCGAAGAATTCATGCTTTGTGCGAACGAGACTGTAGCTCAGCATTTTCATGACCTCGAGCTTCCGTTTATGTACCGAATCCATGAAGACCCTGATGAGGGCAAATTAGAGCGTTTCTTAGAGTTTATCGGCATGTTTGGTTATGCATTAAAAGGAACCGCGAGCGATATTCACCCGCGCAGCCTTCAACAGCTTTTGGAGACCGTAAAAGGCGAGCCAGAGGAAATGGTGATCAGCAAAATCATGCTTCGATCTATGAAGCAAGCGAAGTACGATCATATGTCACTGGGTCACTACGGATTGGCAACGGAGTTTTATACTCATTTCACATCACCGATCCGTCGTTACCCAGACTTAATCGTACATCGCCTCATCCGGACGTATCTGTTTAAAAAAGACACAGGACCAAAAACAGTCAGTCATTGGAAAGCAGAACTTCCTGGGATCGCTAAGCATTCATCCGCGATGGAACGCCGTGCTGTTGATGCGGAACGCGAAACAGATGAGCTGAAAAAATCACAGTTCATGCTCGATAAGATAGGCGAAGAGTTTGACGGCGTGATCAGCTCTGTAACAAACTTTGGATTGTTCGTTGAACTTCCAAACACGATTGAGGGACTCGTACACGTTAGTTATTTAACCGATGATTACTACCGATTCGATGAGAAGTTTATGGCGATGATCGGTGAGCGAACAGGTAACGTATTCCGAATCGGTGATGAGATTTCCATTCGAGTTGCGAACGTGAATGTAGATGACCGCGCGATCGATTTCGAGATTGTCGGTATGAAAGGAACACCTCGTAAACGCTTTAAAGATCGCCAGAAAGTGATCGATATTGGAGATACACCAAAACGCGGACGAGGAAGAAGAAGCAAGAACCGCACAAGTGAATCAGAGCGTTCAAGCGGCCCTCAAGATTCAAAGAAAGGGAAGAAGAAGCCTTTCTATAAACCAGTTGCGAAGAAAAAGGGCAAGAAAAAGAAGAAATAAGAAGGCATGTTGGTCAAGGTTCATCCTCGGTGGTGAACCTTGACGTTATTTGACCATATTGCTATAATTAAACTTCACTTGCTGTGGGGAGGATTGAGTTTTACATGCCAAAAGGAGAAGGGAAAGTAGTCGCACAGAATAAGAAAGCGCGGCACGATTACCACGTCGAAGAAACATTTGAAGCAGGAATTGTCCTTCAGGGCACGGAGATCAAATCCATTCGCGCAGGCAGGGCAAATTTAAAAGATTCCTTCGCACGTGTGCAAAATGGCGAGTTGTTTCTACACAACATGCACATCAGCACGTATGAGCAAGGAAACCGTTACAACCATGATCCACTTCGTACGCGTAAGCTGCTTTTACACCGCAAAGAGATCAACAAGCTGTTAGGTGCAACTAAAGAACAAGGATACTCTATCGTTCCTTTGAAGATGTACCTGAAGAATGGTTTTGCGAAGCTTTTGATCGGACTTGCTAAAGGGAAAAAGCATTACGACAAGCGTGACGATTTAAAGAAGAAGGATGCGAAGCGAGAGATCGAACGTGCATTCCGAGATCGCCAAAAAGCTTAATTGGTTCCTTTTACAGGATGTTACAATTGAGACGATGAAGCAAAAATGTTATACTGAGTACACAAGTGAATAGAAGCGATTAAGCTTTTATCTCTTTCCGAGGTTCGGCAGAATTAAGTTTCTGCTTACCATTTTATAATGGGGACGTTACGGATTCGACAGGGGTAGTTTGAGCTTAAGTTGCGAGTCGAGGGGGTCGGCCTCGTTAAAACGCCACAGCCAATAACTGGCAAACAAAACAACAACTTAGCTTTAGCTGCGTAATAGCACTTTAGCTGTTCCTCCCTCCATCGCCCATGTGGTAGGGTAAGGGACTCACTCTTAGTGGGCTACGCCGGTTGTCCTCCGCCTGAGGACGATGGAAGAGAATAATCAGGCTAGCGGTCCAGGCGCCTGTCGGCTGGCAGACGGATCCGCGAAACGCGAATAAACCGACTACACTCGTAGAAGCTTAAGTGCCAATATCTTTGGACGTGGGTTCGATTAATAAATTAGTCGCCTTGTGTGGTAACACATAAGTGATAATTCGGCTTTATCGGTGAAACCTAACCAACATTTATCGTTGCAAGGCAATGCCGAGCGGTATGTGGAGCAATCCAACAGCCGTGTATCGACTTATAGGCTGCCATTCTGGTAGTACTAAGATACGAAATTCTGCTTGGTTTCAAGTAAATTTATGTTTCGTATAATACGCCGAAGGACCTGGAATCTTCAGGTTCAAGATATAGTCAGTGCCATGACGAAAGCATGGAATAACATGTCCCACCGTCTCCACCATACATAGGTGGATAACAGGACTCACCATCAGGGTGAGTCCTTTTTTGTATGCTGAATTTATGCAAATGTCGATATAATTTGATTTTCGCCGATATATTTAAATTCTTGCCGATATAATTCGAAAGTTGCTGATAAATTGCTCATTCTCGCCGATATAACAAAAAAGTTGCTGATATCTATTTCCTAACAGGATTTTGCGTCCATACAAAAGAATTATTAACAATATAATCATGAAAGGAGTTAGACTTTGATCATTAAAAAACGAACAAAGCCAATTAAATTATACAAGTTTGAGGCACTATTTAGACGACTTGATCTTGAGCATCCAAAAAGACAAATTGCTTCTGAAATATATGCAAAAGGTTTGGCTGGATATCGTGGTGAGCGTTCATTAGATTTTCCCCTAAGTTTTTTACCAGAACAGAAGTACCATATCTTTCATGACCTTCGTCTTTATGATGGTTCACATTACTTCCAGATTGATTGCCTACTGTTATCCTCAAATCTCATAATTATCATCGAAGTGAAGAACATAACTGGAACACTTATTTTTGATTCAACATTTAACCAGTTGATCAGGATCAATGATAATAAGGATGAAAGAGCGTTCAGCAGTCCAATCATTCAAGTACATAGACATGTAGAGCAACTTCAAAAATGGCTTGCCTTTCATAAATTTCCTTCTATTCCAATCGAGCCGCTTGTAATCATCGGAAATAATAAATCAGTAATCAAGTCTGCTGAAAAAGAAAGGTCTAAAACCCTCTCCCAATTTGTATTACCCTACTATGTTTTGCCTGATAAAATAAAGGAACTTGAGGTCAAACACACCACTTATCTCCTTACAAAGGAAGCTCAACATAACCTTTCCGTACAACTTCAATTACAACATCATCCCCTAAAATTCAATATTCTTCAGCATTTCCTAATCTCAGAGAGTGATTTGATAAAAGGAATACAGTGCACGAACTGTAAATTCTTTAGTATGCACAGAACGTTTGGAACTTGGGCTTGTGCTAGATGTATGTCAACTTCTAAAGACGCTCATATACAAGCCTTACATGACTATTACTTGTTAATAGGAAACACAATAAATAATCGGCAAATGAATGACTTCCTCCATATCAACTCACCTCATATCACGAAACACCTTTTAAACGCACTATGTTCTACAACGATTGGAACCAATAAAGGTCGAAAATACGTGTTAAACTTCGATTTTGAATAATTTCACTCTCTTTATGAAAAAAACGTATTCAAACGGTATATTTTCCCCATCCTATAAAATAGGAAGGTGAAAAATATGGACTTATTAAAAGAGTTAACCGAAACGAATGGTGCTCCTGGTTTTGAAAAAGCGATTAGAGAGATCATGAAACGCGAGATAAGCAAAACAGGTGCTACGCTAATGAACGACCACATCGGCAGTGTATTCGGTGAAAAACACGGATCTACGAATGATGGTCCTAAAATACTTCTTGCCGGCCACATGGACGAAGTCGGTTTCATGGTCAGTGAGGTCACAGAACAAGGTTATCTGCGCTTTGTTCCATTAGGAGGCTGGTGGTCACAAGTTCTTCTCGCACAACGTGTACACGTGCAGACGAAAAGTAAAACGTTTACTGGCGTCGTTGGATCAAAAGCGCCTCATATCTTAACGCCGGAAGAACGAAACCGGGTTTATCCTATGAAAGAGATGTTTATTGATATTGGTGCCAAAGATAAAGAGCAAGTGAAGGAGTGGGGGATTAGGGTAGGAGATCCGATTCTTCCGATATGTCCATTCGAACTGATGCCTGACGGTGATACGATCCTTGCTAAAGCACTCGACAATCGAGCAGGCTGTTATACGGCGCTTCAGGTTCTGGAGCAACTTCAAAACGTCACTCATCCGAACACTGTCTATTGTGGGGCGACTGTTCAAGAAGAAGTAGGACTCAGGGGAGCGATTACGGCACCTGCGATCATGGAGCCAGATGTCGCGATCGCACTCGATGTAGGAGTTGCAGAAGATGGTCCTGGTGGGAATGCGAACAAAGCGAAGCTCGGAAAAGGGCCGCTTATTACATTCCTTGACTCATCCATGATTCCGCACACCGGTTTTCGTGATTTAATTATCGAGGTTGCAGAGAAACATAACATCCCTTACCAAGTAGACGTGATGCTTGGCGGAGGAACGGATGCGGGTAAGTTTCATCTTTTCAAAAAGGGAATTCCAAGTCTTGTAGTTGGAGTGGCAGCTCGCTACATTCATAGTCACACATCCATGATCAGTAAAAGCGACCTAGAAAATAGCACAAAGCTGCTAGTAGAGCTTGTAAAGGTTTTAGATAAAGAAAAACTCCATTCGCTTTTGGATTACTAAAAACTACCTCAAAAAACCTCGTTGGATTTTATTCCGACGGGGTTTCTCACTTTATCGCAATATGTTACAGTGTTATAAAAAGTTTTACATCATTCTTTGCTAATCATCGAAAAACGTCTATTATATAGAGATGAGAGTATAAGTTGTTAAAGGAGATCAGTAATTTTTATGGACATCCTATTGTTATTAAAAGCCCTTATTCTAGGGATCGTTGAAGGTTTGACGGAGTTTGCTCCTGTATCATCTACAGGACATATGATCCTTGTCGATGATATGTGGTTAAAATCACAAGACTTTTTAGGTAAATATCCTGCAAACACATTTAAAGTAGTGATTCAGCTCGGTTCGATCTTAGCCGTAGTGGTTGTTTTCAGACAGCGATTCATCGATATGCTTGGACTTAGCAGAAACAAAGCAACAAATGAAATTACGGGCAGCCGTTTAAAATTAACGCAAGTTATCGTAGGACTTTTGCCGGCAGGTGTTCTTGGGTTGTTGTTCGAAGATTATATCGACGAGTACCTTTTCACGACAAACACAGTGCTTATTGGACTCGCGATTGGTGCAGTTCTTATGATATTTGCCGATCGATTTGCTGCTAAAAATCAAAACCCTGTAATTGATACAGTGGATAAGATTACGTACAAGCAAGCTTTCTCGATCGGATTGATTCAGTGTTTATCACTCTGGCCAGGATTTTCACGATCTGGTGCTACGATTTCAGGTGGTGTTCTTTTAGGACTCAGTCACCGTGCAGCAGCTGACTTTACATTCATTATGGCTGTTCCGATCATGGCAGGTGCGAGTGGTATCTCCCTATTAAAGAATCTAGAATATTTTAGTATGGACGCTATGCCGTTCTTTGTGGTTGGATTCATCAGTGCGTTTGTATTCGCCATGTTATCGATTCGCTTCTTCTTAAACGTTATTGAAAAAGTTAAGCTAACGCCATTTGCGATCTATCGCTTAGTGCTAGTAGCTGTAATCGTTTTTGTTATCATGTAATTAAAAGGCTGTTTTCGTAAATTTTGATGCTTTTAGAGTAGTTGATTTCCGTTTCAGGAGTCTCGCACCTTCCACTCCAATCAACTGTGAAAGAAGCAAGGATTTAAAAGCAACAATCTTTTGAAAAGAGCGAATTTAAAAGAACCCCCACTAAATATTGATTTAGTGGGGGTTCTACTATTTTTAATATTGCTCCATTCTGCTATACCAATCGTCGTATTCACGTTCAGCTTCTTCACGTTTTCTTCCGTGTCTTTCTTGGATCTTTCCAATCATCTTTTCACGGTCACCCTGTGCTTGATCGTAATCATCATCTGTCAGGTTGCCCCATTGTTTCTTCGCTTCACCTTTAAACTGTTTCCATTTGCCTTCCATTGTATCGTTTTTCATATTGAATCATCCTCCTATTAATATTTGTTGGAATATGAATCTTCATAACGATGTGCATTTGTGGAACGGTACGTACGGAATGTATCATTAACTTGTCTATGTCGGCTTACTTCATTCGTGTCGACGAGAACGAGAATGTCCCCAGCTTCCACTGATTGTTCGTATTCTTTTGCTTCATTTTCAGGAATTCCTAATCCTACAAGAGCTCCGACAATTCCACCTGCTCCAGCTCCTACAGCTGCTCCACCAAGTGCTGCAGCAATGGGTCCCGCTGCTACGATCGGTCCGATTCCTGGAATAGCAAGTGCACCTGCACCTAATAATAGCCCGCCAAGTCCTCCAAGAATGCCACCTGTAGCCATTCCTGCGGCAGCCCCTTCAGGTGCTTTTGAGCCGGTTTCTTCTTGAATGTGTTTAACTTCTTTTTTGTCTTTTGCGATCACTGAGATTTCATTGTCACCATAACCTTCTTCTCTTAGTTCTTTAATGGCATCGATCGCATCATCTTCTGAACGGAAAACGCCAACTACTTTACCATGAGTATCCATCGATTTCCTCCTTTTGTAGAAGATTAGTACGTAATTTGTGTTCCCACTGCCGGTTAAGATGAAACATGATACTGCAGGTTCGACAAAAGTATACATAAAAAATTCAACGTAGTATTTGGAAGTATCAACACCAAAACACGTATTGTGCTCCTTTACAATTTATGGTTTGATGTCTATATAAAGGAAAAAATGATTATTGAATGTGAATGGGGATTGAAATGGATATTTTTATTGGCAGACAACCGATCCTAGACAAAGATGAGAAAGTTGTTGCTTATGAACTTTTATCTAGAAATAGTGAGAACAATAGATATGATGGATTGGATCATGATAGTGCAACGATCGATGTTATGGTGAACAGTTTTGCTGGAATCGGGATCAAAGAAGTCGGAGAACGCAAGAAATGTTTTATCAACTTTACGGAGAATCTGTTGTTAAATCGGATTCCAACGTATATTTCACCTCAATATATCGTCGTCGAGATCTTAGAGGATGTCCGTTTAACGGACGAAGTTCTTGAGGTCTGTAAAGAGTTGAAGAATAAAGGATATATTATTGCACTCGATGATGTATCGGTAAACCGCAACTTGAATAGAGTGCTTCCTTATATTGATATTATTAAAGTAGATTATTTGTTAATGGACGTCCAAGAAATGAAGATCATGATAGAAACGTACCGTGAGCAGATTACATTTCTAGCAGAAAAGATTGAAACGCGTGAGCAATTTGATGAAGCTAAAGAGCTTGGATTTGAGTACTTTCAAGGCTATTTCTTTAGCAGACCTGTCATATTGCAAGGAAAGGATATCGCTCCTATTCCAACGAACTATCTTTTGCTATTAGAAAAGTTGAACGGTTCAGACCCAGACATTCATGAGATCAGCAGCTTGATCCAACGAGATCTCTCACTTTCTTATAAGCTTTTAAAAGTGATGAATTCTGGTACTTACTTTTTTAAAAGTAAGATTACAACGATTAAACAAGCTGTTGTCTTAGTCGGACTATATGAGATCAAAAAGCTCGTCATGATCTTGATGATGTCGAGCTTGAAGAGAATTGATAATGGATTAGAAATCGTAAAGATGAGTCTTACGCGCGCATGCTTTTTTGAACGCATCGCCAAATACGTAGATGTCTCCAAAAATCATCTCTACATGTTCGGAATGTTTTCTCTTATCGACACTTTGCTCAGCAAAGACATGAAAGATGTGATCGCGGATCTCCCGATAACGAACGAACTGGCTGAAGCTCTTTTAGGCAACAAGGATTCCTATAATCTTGCATTAAATATTGTACAAGGTTTAGAGAGAGGTTCATGGCTGGAAATTCAGTCGATATGCAGCACGATGAATTTGACAGAAGCTGAACTCTATACGCATTACCGAGCAAGTACATTATCTGCTGATCAATTTGTAAAGGCGGATACAGAAGTGAAAGTCTAGCATTGTTAGGAGACAAGAACCTCAAATTGGGGTTCTTTTTATTTTGATAATCCCCAAGAAAGTAAAGAATGAGACTTTGGAGTAAAATACAAACATGTAAAGGAGGAGGTATGCGATGAAATTAAGCATACTCGATCAATCACCAATCTCATCCGGTAAACGTGCACAAGAGGCTCTTCAAGCTTCTATGCAACTGGCCGTAGAGGGAGAAAAGCTTGGCTATACACGTTATTGGATCGCGGAACATCATAACTTTAGCGGCTTATCTTGTTCAGCACCAGAAGTGATGCTGAGCTATATTGGAGCAAACACAAATAAGATACGTCTCGGCGCAGGAGCTGTGCTTTTACCGCATTATAAACCATATAGAGTTGCGGAAACGTATAACATGCTTGCTACACTTTTTCCAGATAGAATTGATCTTGGTATCGGTCGTGCTCCTGGAGGATCTGCAGAAGCGTCGATCGCTCTTTCGGGCAATTATCTGGAGAATGTTCGAAAAGTTCCTGAATTGACTAAACAACTGCTGCATTTTCTGCGTAACGATTTTCAACATGACGATATGTTTTCTAAAATACAGCCTTATCCAGTCCCTGATATTTCACCCGTTCCATGGATTCTTGGAACAAGCCAAAAGAGTGCGGATCTAGCTTCTGAATATGGAACAGCTTATGCGTTCGGTCATTTTATGAGTGAAAAATTAGGACCCGAGATTGTAGCCTCTTATCAAAAAACGTTCATACCTAGTGCCTCATTAAAAAAAGCGAATACGATTGTTGCTGTGTCTGTGATTTGTGCAGAGACAACAGAACAGGCTGAGGAACTCGCATTACCAGGCATTCTTTGGAGAAAACAGAATGCTTCTGGCGAAGGAAACGGCGTTCCAACCATAGAAGAAGCTCACCGTTCTTTTTCCATAGAAGAACGGAAACAATTCATATATGAAGCGAAAAGAAAAATGATTATCGGCAACCCACAAGAGGTAAAGAAAGAACTATATAGACTTCAAGAAACGTATAAAGCTGATGAAATGATGATTGTGACGATTACTCACTCTTATGAGGACCGAATAAAGTCATACGAATTAATAGCTAACCATGTCCTATCCACATAAGAGAATAAGCAGTATTTTTTATTTAAGTAAGCAAACTTGATATACTAGTATCGAATTATTAAAATATAGTAGCTAATTTTTTGTTGCTTTAAATAAGGAGGACGTTACGATGTCCAATAAAAAAAGTTTGAGTGATGTAAAATGGTCAGTTCTTGACCTTGCACCGGTCATTGAAGGCGGAACGGTAACTGAATCGTTTCAAAATACGTTAGATCTCGCTCAGCATGCTGAAAAATGGGGATACAACCGTTATTGGCTAGCTGAACATCATAACATGCCTGGGATCGCTAGCTCTGCTACTTCGGTCGTGATCGGACATGTGGCGGGTGGTACATCTAAAATTCGGGTCGGTTCTGGTGGCATCATGCTTCCTAACCACGCACCGCTCGTGATTGCTGAACAATTTGGTACACTTGATGCTCTGTATCCAGGTAGAATCGACCTTGGACTCGGCCGAGCACCAGGAACGGATCAGGTAACAGCACAAGCACTTCGGCGTGATCTCGGCAATATGGGTGATGATTTTCCGTATCAGTTAGATGAGCTGCGTACTTATCTGGATCCAGAACGAGCAGACTCGCCGATGAAAGTTAGAGCGGTTCCTGGAGAAGGACAAGATATTCCAATTTGGCTCTTAGGTTCAAGCGGATTTAGTGCACGGTTGGCAGGCAGAGAAGGACTGCCGTTTGCATTTGCGAGTCATTTCTCGCCAGACAACACGATTCCTGCTCTAGAGTTATACCGCAATACGTTCACCCCATCAGAAGTACTTGAGCAACCGTATGCGATGGTTGGAGCGAACGTGGTAATCGCAGATACAGATGAAGAAGCAGCACGAATCGCTACATCTCTTCAGCAGCAGTTCGTCAACTTAGTGCGTGGAAACCCAACTAAGTTGAAACCACCTGTTGAGAGCATGGACGGCATCTGGAGCCCGTATGAAAAAGCGGCACTCGATCAGCAGTTACGCACATCCTTTATCGGTAGTCCTGAAACAGTTAAAGCTAAGCTGCAAGCTTTCTTAGATGAAACACAGGCAGATGAAATCATCGTAAATGGCCAGATTTATGACCATGCAGCAAGATTGCGTTCATTCCAGTTGTTATCTGAGATCGTAAAATAGAATGAGTGGTGATCAGCGTACTCCTGAGGGGAGTGCGCTTTTTTGTTGGGGTATTTGAGTTACGGAGTTGTCGAAGATTGTAGACTCGCGGGTAACTTTTGGATTGAGAAGCAAAACTCGTGGATAAAATCGCAGAACTCGTGGATAAAACTGCAAAACTTTTGGATTAAGAGAGAAAACTGAATGATTGAGACATTCTAATACCTAGCTGGGTATATGTCGCTTGCAAATTTGAACCGTACAGAATGTGGCTCATCGCCTGCCCCGCGTAAAGCGAGCAGCATGAAATAAATATCAACTACTTTCAAAACAGCTTTATAATAAAAAAAAGAACATTTGTTTGCGTTTTTAAAGGAATTTTCTATCCCAATATCGAAATTAGTACCTTGAATAACAAACTTGGAGGTACAAAAGATGGAAAAATCGCAACAGCTTCACCAATTCAACTCTTGGGCTAATGAGAGAGTCTTTGACACACTAAAAGAACTCCCAACCGAAATGTACAGAAAAGACGTAGAAAGTGTTTTTCCTACAATCGCCGATGTACTTGTACACATGTATCAAGTCGATTATGTATGGCTACAGGTATTAAAAGGGGAAACTTTTGAAGATATTTTTAACTCCATAAAACAGCTACACGAAGAATTAAATGCTGCAGATCTAAAAAACATGCAAATGAAGTTTGAAGCCATATCTGAAGACTACGAGAACTTCATCAGAGGAAAAGAAGATTTATCTGCTGATATCACCGTTCATCATCCACACTTCGGAACACTTCATTCAACCTATGCTGATCTTATGCAGCACATTGTAAATCATGGCACGTATCACCGAGGTCATCTATCTGCAATCCTCAACCAGCTCGGCTATAAAGGTGCATCGATCGATTATATTTTTTATCTTTATTCACTTCAAGAAAAAAAGCAAACCTCATAAGAATGATGATGAAGGCATATCTAAAGAGATATGTCTTTTTTGTTACGTTTAAACAGATCTCAGCAAAAGTTACAGCAGAGTGATTGACAAGCTGCTTGTCCACCATGTAATCTAAATCTGGAAATAGATAGTTCAATAAATGAACAGTTAAAAAAATGAACCAATAGGAGGATTTGCATGTCACAATTATCCATTAAAGAACTTGTTGATCGTTATATCGATCTCACATTTGCGGTACATAAAAAAGGGGAGTCCCTTGTAAAAGAACAGCTGCAGAGTGAACTTTCAAATGATCAATTTTATACATTGAAATATATCTACAAGACAGAGAACTGTACGTCAACAGAGCTAGCGAAAGTTTTTGATGTAAAAAAAAGCGCCATTACAGCTGTGATCACAAAATTGTGGGATCAAGACTTGATCGAGAGAACCAGAGATCAAAATGATCGCCGCGTCGTTTATCTCACACTAACGGAAGCGGGACTTGAACTTTACAAGAAAACTGAAGAGAGAATCTATAACTTGGTAGAATCCATCATTACTCAGTTTGAAGAGCAGGAGATCAAACAGTTTATTGACACGTACGAAAAGATCAACAACATCTTAACGACACTTCAGGAAAAACAATAGGCAGGGGGAGAAATCGTGCGGTTTATTTTAAAACAAAAATGGCTTGTGCTTGTAGCATGGATCGCTGTCGTTGCCGTTCTTATGTTATCGGCACCAAATATGGCAGAACTGGTACGAGAAAAAGGACAAGTCGATGTACCAGACGGCTATTCATCATCATTAGCTTCAGATATTATGAGCGACGTCCAGAAACAAGAAGGCGGTGGAGATGAGTCTTCGGTAGCACCGGTCTTTACAGATGAAAAAGGACTTAGTGCGGCAGATAAAAAAGAAGTTGAGCGAGCGATCCGTCAACTTGAAAAGAATAAAGAAGAGCTAGGAATCACGGAGATCCTGACTCATTTTAATGAAAAGAGTCTTGAGAAACAGTTAGTATCAAAAGATGGAAACTCTATCTTAACGTCTATAAAAGTTGCTTGGAATGACCGAGAGCCAAGTGAAGTGAATGAAGCTCTATATAGAACGATTGAAGACAACGAAGTAGAGCACTATTACACAAGTAACTGGATGATCAACGAAGATCTTGTGAAAAGTTCTGAAGAGGGACTTAAAAAGACAGAAGGCATTACGGTAGTATTTATTCTAGGCGTATTGCTCTTAGTATTCAGATCTGTAGTTGCGCCACTTATTCCATTGCTAACCGTTGGTGTGACGTATCTCGCTTCACAATCAATCGTAGCGATGTTAGTAGATTCGTTCGATTTTCCGATCTCTAACTATACACAGATCTTTTTGGTTGCTGTATTGTTTGGAATCGGGACAGATTATTGTATTCTTTTGCTAAGTCGTTATAAAGAAGAATTATCGCTCACAGAAAGTAAAACAGAAGCGATCATCGCAACGTATCGTCAGGCGGGACGTACCGTTTTCTTTAGCGGTTTGGCGGTCATGATTGGGTTTGCTGCGATCGGTTTTTCTCAGTTTATTCTCTATCAATCAGCAGCCGCCGTCGCGGTTGGTGTAGGTATTCTTTTAGTTGCTCTATTCACGATCGTTCCTTTCTTCATGATGGTCTTAGGTCAGAAGATCTTTTGGCCATCAAAGAAAAAAGCGGAGCATGGTGAGAGCAAGCTCTGGGCGATTGCAGGGAACTTTTCGTTAAAACGTCCGTTGTTGTCGCTCATACTCGTTGCGGTCATTTGCGTACCGTTTCTTGTAACGTATGATGGAAAATTATCCTTTAACTCATTAGAAGAAATCTCAGGGGATGTTTCTTCGATCCAAGCGTTCAATGTGATTGAGAAAAGCTTTGGAGCGGGAGAGTCGATGCCAACCAACATCGTTATAAAAAATGATGAAAAGATGGACTCGACTTCATACATGGAGCTTGCTGAAAAGATTAGTCAGGAACTCGAAAAAGTTAACCATGTTGATGCGGTAAGGTCTGTTTCTAGGCCTACAGGCGAACCGGTAGAAGATTTCTTCGTCTACAAACAAGCGGAAAATTTAGAAGATGGCCTTGGTGATGGAAAAGAAGGAATCAATAAAATCAGCAGTGGGCTAATGGAAGCGAGCGGAGAGTTATCAAAATCTGAACCCCAGCTGACTGGTGCGACTGACGGCATTCAGCAGCTTATCGACGGCACGAGTGCTACTCAATCTGGTTTGACTGAGATACAAAAGAATCTGGTGAAGATAGAAGATGGCATTCGAAAAGGAACGATGGGAGCAGCTGACGCACAAAAGGGATTACAACAGATAAAATCTAAACAACAAGAGCTGCTGGCTGGTTATCAAAAGATTCAGCAGGGTTATGAACAAGCAGGATCAAATCTATCAACGATTCAATCAAACTACGTAAAAGTAGGGCAAGGATTAGGAAGCTTGAATACTGCACTGGCATCAATTACGGATCAAGACTTTCAAGCGTTGGAAGACCGCTATGAAATTGCAGATAACGATGCTGAGTATCAGAAGATTAAGAACACAGTGATAGCAACTCAAAATCAATTGCCCGGTATCAAAAGTAGCTTAGATCAATTAAACAATGGGCTGAGTCAAGTTTCATCAGGCGTTCAACAAGCCAATGGTAAATTTCAAGAGATAAACGGGTACCAACAAGGCATTATTGGTGGACTTCAGCAAGTGATCGATGGAACGAATCAACTTCAGTCAGGACTAGGGCAACTTGCTGACGGTCAAGGTCAGATCGTTGATAATGTGCCTAAGCTAACAAACGGCTTAAACGGTATCAATAACGGCCAACAAGAGCTGTTAAAAGGATTTGAAGACCTTGGTGGTCAGTTTAGTCAGTTAACGACTGGTTTAGATCAGAGTGCTGACGGATTGAATCAAGTTTCAGATGGTCTTGGTTCTGCTCAAGATTATTTGAACAACCTAGCCGAAACAAAGGATAAGAGTGCTTTTTATATGCCTGAAGAGGTGCTTCGAAGTAAGGATTTTGAACAGGCACTGGAAGCGTATCTATCAGAAGATCGCAAAACGATGACAATGGATGTTGTGTTTGGAATCAACCCTTATTCTAACGAGTCTATAGATGAAGTAGGCGAGATAAAAGAAGCGATCAATCGAGTGACGAAAGGAACGGAGCTGGAGAACGCGAAAGTGGCAGTGGGGGGAATCACGAGTTCTAACGCTGACTTGCAGACCGTTTCTAGCAATGATTTCTCAAGAACTGTTCTGCTCATGTTAGTAGGAATCTCTATCATACTCGTATTCTTGTTCCGTTCTTTAATCATGCCAGTTTACTTGATCGGTTCACTCATTTTAACGTACTACACGTCAATGGGAATCAATGAATTCATCTATGTAAATCTATTAGGATATACAGGCATCAGCTGGGCTGTTCCGTTCTTTGGGTTCGTAATCCTCGTCGCGCTAGGCGTTGATTACAGCATCTTCTTAATGGATCGATTTAATGAGTATAAAGATCTTACGGTTGCCGATGCGATGCTTCTCGCTATGAAAAAGATGGGGACGGTTATCATTTCGGCCGTTATCATATTAGGTGGAACGTTTGCTGCGATGATGCCTTCGGGAATGCTCTCATTGTTACAAATTGCGTCCATCATCCTAGTAGGATTGCTTTTATACGCATTTGTCGTGCTGCCTTTACTCATCCCAGTTCTAGTAAAGAACTTTGGAGAAGCAAACTGGTGGCCTTATAAACGAAGCTAAGCAATAAAAAAGATGGTTTAAAGTGCTCTAAGAGTAGACACTTTAAACCATCTTTTTTTGAATTTTTAGAATGTAGCTGATTTGAATTTTTTATATTGATGCATTCTATAAGCTTGTTGTTTTTAACTCTATTTCATTTCCTTCTTTGAATTTTTGATTGTAGTGGAAGGTGTGTGCCTACCGCATGAGATACTTCTTGCAAGGCATGCGACGAGGAAGCTTACTACGTAGTATTAGCTTGTAGACGCAGGAGCAAGAAACCTCTAAAGGCGGGCAGGTGAGACACTTATACGGAAACGTACGAATGTGGCTCACCGCCTGCCCCGCGGAAAGCGAGCATCTGCAACGGAAATCAACTACTTTCAAGAGCAACACTGAATACGAAAACAGCCTCTTATATGCTGTGGCCAAAATTATTCAGCTGTCTTACTTTCTTTTTGAATCTTTTGCTTCAATTCCTCGATGTATTTCTTTTTAGCCTTTTCATCCTCTAGATTGCCAGGCTTTTTTTGTTGCAGATATTTTTGAAGAGCGTTGTTGATCTCTTCTGTTGTGGCATTCTCAGGAATTTCTCCCTTATCTTTGAGCATCTGAATAATTCTTTCGTCGTTCGCGATCATGGCAGTCACCTCGTTTTGTTCTGCAGATTTAGAATCAGAGGAATCTTTTGGATCAGATTCTGCCTTTTCTTCTGATTCCTTTTTCCCAGGAAGTTTATCGTTTTCTTGTGTGCTGCAGCTCATAAGAAAAATCAGTGTAAAAACCGTTAAAAATACGCGTACAAACTTTTTCATCTCATACCCTCCTTATTAACAGTTTACCCTAGGAAAATAAAACCCAACTGCATGTACACAGTTGGGTTTATGAATGAATGTTTATTTCTTGCGAGAGATCTTAATCTTCGCTACAGAATCGTCTTTACTCTTTCCTTCAACAGAGAACTTTAGACCGTATTGTGGAACGTTACGTCCAGCGTCTAGAAGTCCAGGATTAGAGTAGTCATCTTTATCATTGAATACGGAGTTTGGATGAATCGCGTTATCCGTAAGCGATGTTCCATTGATTTGTTTGTAATCTAGGAACATTGGCTTCCCTTTATCCGTGTTGAATGCAGCATCATGGATCAAGTAGCGTGTTGCAGCTACTTTACCATCGCTCCATTTAAGCGTTTCTTGGTTCGCATCGACTACGCCCAAGAAACCATCTCCAGGGTGGATGCCTGTCCAGTTGTCAGAATAGCTGTTATCCACGTACCAAACAACAAGTCCGCCATCATAAGACATTAAGCTTTTTCCACGTGCAATGTGAGCAAGACCTTTATCAACACCTTGGTGATTTCTCCATTCTAATAAGTAGTAATGATCAGATAGGAATTTACCTTGGTTCTTCGTAAAGCCTTCTAGCTTGAATTTAGGCGTTCCTTCAGCATTATCGAACAATACATCCGTTCCATCAACGTTAACAGAAATGTCATCTACAAAGAATCCAGGCATTGTTGCTGCTACATCCGTCCAATAGTTGAACTTCAGGTCGATCTTTTTGCCTGCATAAGCAGATAGGTTGAAGGCTCCGTTCACCCATTCACCATTCGTGCTTCCTGTAATACCATGGCCAGGGTTCTGCTCGTTTGGATTCGTATCCGTAGTCAGGTTACCTTTAACGGTCACCCAATCTGTTGCTCCTTCTTCTTTCACTTTAATAGAAGCATAATCCCAATCTGTTTCAATGTCATACCATGTTTTAAAGTTTAGTGTAGCTGTTGAAGCTTTTGTAAGATCAAGAGATGTAACTAATGAGTTGTCTAAGTCATCTCCGCTGCCACTAAAATATTGATTGTCACCGCTATAAGGCTTGTTAACGACTGTTTCTTTTTGTGGAAGATCAACGCGAACGGCATCATTGTTCGTACCTTTCGTGTTTGCCTGATCAAGAAGAACGTCGATTCCTTTACGGTCGATCTCTTCGTAAACGAACGTTTCTCCACTTAACCAGTTACCACCGATATACGATTGTAAGAATTCTTTAGACCAAGCACTGAATCCAGTCGGCTCAGTACCAGGAACTTTACCAGCCCAGCTTCCGCTAGACATGATCGACCAGTATGCAACAGGCTCACCTTGGCCAGAGTACTGTGTATCGTACTCATCCGGAAGCTCAAGATCATGACCATATTCATGAGAAAATACGCCAGCTGCTCCATCAGCAGGTTGGACTGTATAATCGTAAGCTCCCATCATACCGTTCCAATAATCAACTTCAGACTCTGAGCCTGCGATTGGGAAAGGTGAACCAAGGTTCCAACGGTGGCTCCAAATTGCGTCACCAGCAAGTGCACCTCCGCCAGCTTCTTCACCGACGCTTGAGTGAACGATCATAAGGTGGTCTACTAAACCATCAGCTTCACGTGTATTGCCATCTCCATCTAGGTCGTAGCGATCTTCTTGATCATAGTCTCCTAGGTTAATGTTAGGATCTTTTGCAGCCGCTTCTAGCGCTTCTTTTACTAGAGAACGAGCGTCTTTGTCATTACCGTCTGGAGTAGGTACGTTTCCTCCATAATAAGCTGCTGGATGTTTAGCTTTATACCAACCTCCAACACTACCTGTTACAGAATAACTTCCACCAGATTGCTGTTCATAATATTGTTTCATGGAGATTAACTTTTCCCCGTTCGGTCCTTTATATCCTTTATTTCCAAATACTAAGTCTTCATAATGTTTCTTAGAATATTCTTCATAAAACATATCTGTTTCGTCTGCTTTAATGTTCGTAGCAGGGTAGTCTGGGAACTCTATCATAAGAACAAGAACGTTATCTACACGCTTTTGTCCTTTCCACTTTTCTTCTTTTACGTTTTTAATCTTATCTTCTTTTCTACCGTCTTTCTTAAGGCCTTCTTTTTTATGCTTACTTCTAATTTCTTTACGCTTTTCACTATGTTCGTCTTCAAGTGCACCTTCAGAGAATTTAGATGCGTTCTCTTGTTTTTTGTGTAAAAATTGCTGTAATTTTTTCTGTGCATCCGCTTCAGATGCGTTTTTACTGATTTCGCCTTGTTTCTTCAGCATTTCGATCAATTTTTCATCGTTGGCGATGCCTAAATCAAAAGGACCGCCTCCATGCTTATGTCCTTTGTGATCTTCGTGTTGTTGTGTTGCTTTCACATCAGATGAAACATTTGCTGGTGCAGCACTAACACTTGAAAAAGCAGAGCAGCTTAACATTGTAGCGAGTGCAGCAGATACCCATTTCCCTTTTTTCACCAAGATTCCCCCTAAATCGTAGTAGTTACCGAAAACCGACATTTATTGTCGGATAATTCCGTGTATTCAAAATGTTACCACGATAGCTCAACTACTAGAATAGGAGATAACTCCCGTGTTTTTAATATAGAATAGGGATTATTTACTATTTAAAGAACTATTTTCAAACACTTTTAATTTGAAAAAATGGTGAAGAATGTTTTAATTTAGGAGTTTTCATATAGTTCTTTAGACACGGAAGAAAAACATCCCTCATACAAGAACTGTCTTTGATTATTTTTATCTAAGTTTTCATTTATCTTTTAGTCAACGCGCTATAAATGTTTTACCAAAATGTTTATTTCAATTTCTTTAGGGTAAATAAAGGGGTGGACCATCAAAAGACTGCGAGAGAAAGATTTTTAGAAATGAAAGGTTGGTCATTTATTTTGTCTATGCATCTAAATTCAGCACTTAAAAATAAATCGGTTAAAAACTTTGAAGAAGCTACTGCAAACATTCTTCATTTTATGAGTAAACTTATCAACATCAATACGTTGTTTATTGCCAAGAATGACAAACAAGTAAATGAGATCAAAAAAGCTGTAAATAAGAATACGGTATTGATTCAAGAAGGTACAACAATGCCCTTTAAAGAAACGTTTTGTAAAGTGAGCGTAGATAAAGGCAATGATATTCTTCTTATAGAAGATATTACGCAAAATGAACGGACGAAGCATCTGAATGTGACAGAGGATTTAGGTGGGGGAAGCTTTATTGCGATTCCGATCTATTATGAAGATGGTGAAAATTACGGAACAATCTGTGGTCTTGATACGAAAACATTTGAGTTTACCGATCAGCATATCGAGCTTTTCCAGACGATGTCTTCATTGTTAACTTACGTTTTAGAGCTTGATAAGGCGAATAAAGAAATAAAAGAAATTTCAGTGCCGATTGTTCCTTTAACAAAAGGTGTTGCGATCCTTCCAATCATTGGCCATATTAATGAATATCGAGCAGAACTCATCATTCAAAGCACACTTGAAAGCAGCATGAATTTAGAGCTCGAACACATGATAATCGATCTTTCAGGAGTGAGTAGAATCAATAACTCTGTTAGTGAATATCTGTTAAACATCGTGAAGTTGTTAAGATTAATAGGAGTCACTCCAATTCTTACAGGGTTCAGACCAGATCTTGCCATAACCACTTTACATGTTGATGTGGATTTTAAAGGAATCATGATCACTAACAATTTAGAGAGCGCACTCACTCAAATCGGATTCAGCCTAAACAAAAACGATAATAATCATTCAAGATCACAGAGCGTTATGTGATCTTTTCTTTTTTTAGTCATTTGTTTATCGAGAAATTGATTACCGTTTAAAGGTTGCTTTCTATAGAGAAGTAACGAAAGGTAATAAAGAAAACAGTAGTCATAATATTCTTTTTTTTATATAATTAATATAATATAAACTTATCAGTCGTTTTTATGTATTTACCAATCGGAGGGGAAAGTATGAAGTCGTTTGAAGAGAAGTTGGATCAATACGCTGAATTAGTGATAAAGGTTGGATTAGGGTTAAAAGAGGGACAGAGGTTGCTCATCAGTTCGCCAATCGAAACGGCAGAATTTACGCGCAAAGTGACGAAGCATGCATACGAGAACGGTTGTAAACGAGTGATGGTGGATTGGACAGATACACAAACAAGCCGCATTCATCTTACTCTTGCGGCAGAAGAGGTTCTTCAAAATGATCTGCCTTCATGGGAAATTGATAAATATAATAGCCTTGTGGAAAATCATGATTGTTTTTTGATGATTACAGGGAATGATCCGAACGCTTATAAAGGCGTTCCTTCTGAGCGCATGATGTTCGTTCAAAAAAATCGCGGTGAGAAACTTCAAGCTTTCTCAGCGGGTCAATTAAGAGGAGATATGCACTGGGCGATCGCTGGTGCACCTACGGTTGGCTGGGCTAAGAGCGTTTTCCCAGACAAGAATGATGAAGAAGCGGTAGATGCATTATGGGAAGCAATTTTCAAAACCGTTCGTGTTGATCAGAATGATCCTGTAGCAGCATGGGACGATCATGTGAAAACGTTGACAGAAAAAGTGAACTATTTAAACGAACAGCAGTTCAAAACGCTTCATTATAAATCTGAAGAAGGTACCGATTTAAGCATAGATCTTCATCCAGATCACACATGGATCGGTGGAGGTCACCATTCAACGTTCGGAACGTATTATATCCCGAACTTGCCAACAGAAGAAGTGTTCACAACACCGAGAAAATATGGTGTAAACGGTAAAGTATCAAGCTCAAAACCACTTTCAGCGATGGGGAACATCATTGATAACTTCAGCTTAACGTTTAAAGATGGAAAAGTGATTGATTTCACAGCTGAGGAAGGGTATGACACATTGAAACAACTGCTTAGCATCGATGATGGAATGGGGTACTTAGGTGAAGTTGCATTAGTTCCTCACGATTCGCCTATTTCAAACTCAGGTATCACATTTAATAACACGTTGTATGATGAAAATGCTTCATGCCATCTAGCGATCGGAACATCAATCACGATGTCAGTGAAGGATGCAGGAAACCTTTCACCAGAGCAGATGGAAGAAAAAGAGATCAACTTCAGCCGCGGCCATACTGATTTTATGATTGGTTCTGCAGATCTTGAAATTGAGGCTGAATATGAAGATGGCAAACGTATTCCGTTATTTAAAAATGGAAACTGGGCGATATAAATGATTTAAAGACTCCACGCTCTTGGGGTCTTTTTTTTTGGTTCTTTGACGATCTATGAAAGTAGTTGATCTCCGTTTCAGGTGTTTCGCTTTCCGGGGGGTGTGCGGTGAGCCACCTCGGTGCTTTGCACCCTTAGGTGTCTCACCTGTCACACTGATCCCCCAGGAGTCTCACACCTTACACTACAATCAACTTGCAATGATGTTTTTTAAATAAAGAGTCAAAAGCAACAACCTTTTAACTATCTGTTAAAAAGATAAGAGGATTAGATGGTGCGAGCTATTTTAAAAAAAGAGAATAGGACAAACCTCTTCATGGAAAAATAACGAAAATGAAGGAGGTTTGTTTATGAAAAAGATAGTCGCGCTTTTAGCGGCGTTTACGATTGTACTAAGCGGATGCGGCAACTCTAACAACATGAAAGAAAGCGAAGCTGCTCCAAAGAACATGAGTAACGAAACGCGAAATAGCCCAAGGTTAGAACAGATTAATTCGCCACAGAAAAAACAAGTGGACATCTCAAAAGCTGAAACGAATCATGGTAAAACGAAGATTGAGACTTTAGGATTCTTAGAGCCGATCGAAGCGAAACAATCAATAAAAGATGTACAAGAATCGGTAAACGATCTAACTTACGTAGCGTTTTTTAGTTATCAAGTAAATAAAGATGGATCACTTAAGCCAATTAAAGATTATGCGGCACTTCAAGAAGTGAAGAAATCTAAAGCAATGCCGATGATGGTGTTAACTAACTTTATAGACGGAAACTTCTCGCCAGAGATCGCACATAACATCTTCACAGATAAAACCGCTTCAAAAACGCTGATCGGTAGTGTTATCAGCACGATGAAGCAAAAAGGGTATAAAGCACTGAATATTGATTTTGAACATATTAAAGAAAAAGATCGAGAGCTTTATAACGGTTTTCTAGAAACGATCATCCCACAAGTTCAAAAAGAAGGATTTAAAGTTTCAACTGCATTAGCTCCAAAGACAAGTGATGAACAAAAAGGACCATGGCATGGAGCACATGACTATAAACGTCATGGGGAGCTAGCAGACTTTGTTGTTCTTATGACATATGAGTGGGGCTGGTCTGGTGGACCTCCAATGGCTGTTGCGCCTGTAAAGCAAGTAGAGAAAGTAGTGAAGTATGCAACATCGGTCATCCCTCCAGAAAAAATCGTGATGGGTGCTCCGTTATACGGATACGATTGGACACTTCCTTATAAAAAAGGAAATAAATTCGCAAAACGCGTCGCACCGGCAGAAGCACATGATTTGGCATTAAAAGAAGATGCTACTGTGAAATATGATAACGAGTCTCAAGCACCGTTCTTTAATTACAAAGATGATAACGGCAAAGAGCATGTTGTATGGTTTGAGAACGAACAAAGTGCTGAAGCAAAGAATCAACTCGTGAAGAAATATAAATTAAGAGGGCTTGGTTATTGGGTATTAGGAGAACCATTCCCTGAAAACTGGACGCTATTAAGAGATCAATTTGAGATTGTGCATAAATAAGACAAAAAGGATTAAGCATTTTCGGTGCTTAATCCTTTTGCCTGTTAAATTCATAAAGCGGCAGACAAACATTTTTCAACTACAACTCCTCTGCGGTCAGGAAAAACTGTCTCAAAGTGGTACTGAGGAAACAATAGAGAAAGCTGTTCAGTGATACCTGCTGCTTTTTGATGTGGAGTGAAACAGACGATGGAGGGACCTGAACCACTTATAGCAGCACCATAAGCACCGAGCTCGATCGCTTTTTCCTTAAGTTCAGCATAGAGTGGAACCCATTTCGAACGAAACGGTTCATGAAACAGATCGCGGTTCATCATTTCGGCTGCTTTCTTCCAATCATTTTTCATCAATGCCGCAACAAGAACATTGCTGATCGCGCTGCCTTCAACCGCCTTGTTGAAAGGAAGAAGGTTTGGCAGAGAGCCTCTAGACTGTTTCGTATGAAGAACTCCATCTGGAATAGCTACGATCATCTCAACTGCCACATCTGGAACATGGACCGTTTCCACCACTTGTCCATTGTAAAAACTGATCGTAAGTCCTCCAAAGATGGCGGGTATCACATTATCAGGATGTTCTTCTAGTGAGCTTGCAAGAAGTGATTTCGATTCTTTAGAAAGTTCAAGGTCTAAAAGGATGTTTGCAAGTTCGATGCCCGCTACGATTGCAGATGCAGAGCTTCCCATCCCTTTTGATGTAGGAAATGTACTCACCACATCTAACTGGCAAGGAGGCAATTTCTTTCGAAAAGAATCTGCGGTGAAATGTGCGGCTTGCATGATTAAGTTGTTTTCATCTTTATTGAATGCTTGAAGTTCCTCTCCGTGAAATGTTGTTTTGCGTGGAGCGAACGGTTGAACATGAACGGTTAAGTATCTGTTTAGAGCAAGACCGACAGAATCAAACCCCGGACCAAGATTAGCTGTACTTGCTGGAACATGGATAGAAAAAGGTTCTGCTTTCATTTATACAACACATCCTTTTAGCTGTTGACGTAGTAGATTAAAATCATTTGGAATCACGATCGGTTCTTGTTGTACTGTTTTTAGTGCGATATCAGGATCTTTAAGACCGTTACCTGTTAGAATGGCTACAACGGAAGCGCCGTTTGGAAGTAATCCTTGTTGGTGTTGTTTATACAGTCCAGCAATCGTGCTGCAAGAAGCAGGTTCAGCGAAAACACCTTCTTTGGAAGCGAGCATCTGATATGCTTCTAAAATTTCTTCATCTGTAACAGAATCAATGACGCCACCAGATTCTTCTAAAGCAGATGAAGCTAACTTCCAGCTGGCAGGGTTACCGATTCGAATGGCAGTTGCAATCGTTTCAGGATTTTTAACAACAGATCCATTTACGATTGGAGCTGCACCGGCTGCTTGGAATCCATGAATGCGGGGGAGTCCAGAAAATTTCACTGCATCATACTCTTTGAATCCTTTCCAATACGCACTAATGTTACCTGCGTTTCCAACGGGTATAGCCAGGATGTCAGGAGCTCCGTCTAGCGCATCAACCAATTCGAAAGCAGCTGTTTTCTGTCCTTCCAAACGATAAGGATTTACAGAGTTAACGAGGGTGAAGTCTTCTTCTTCACTCATTTTTTGTACCATCTGAAGAGCTTCATCAAAATTTCCTTCAATGGCAAAGATCTCTGCTCCATACATTTTTGCTTGAGCTAGTTTTCCTTGAGCGATCTTACCGTCAGGAATGACAACGATACATCGGAGGCCTGCTCTTGCTCCGTAGGCTGCAGCTGCAGCAGAGGTGTTTCCTGTAGAAGCACAGATGATTGCTTTACTTCCTTCTTCTTTCGCTTTTGCTACAGCCATAACCATCCCTCTGTCTTTAAAAGAGCCGGTAGGATTTGCTCCTTCGTACTTCGCATAAAGGTTGATGCCCCATTCCTTAGATAGATGTGGAAGCGGAATAAGTGGAGTATGCCCTTCGTTCAACGATAGAAGGGGAGTAGACTCATTAACCGGCAAATATTCTTTATATTGATGTAGTAGTCCTTTCCAATGCATATTAAGCTCCCTCCACACGATAGTGACTTTTGATTTCTTGTACCATTTCAGAGTCGCGAAGCAGGTTATAGACGTGGCTATCTTGCTGTTTGTTCGTTCCGTGAGTCACGATTACAACTTCTGCTACCCCTTTATGATCTACAGGACTTTGAATTAATTTTTCAAGTGAGATGTCATGCAGTGCAAACAGAGAAGTGATCGAAGAGAAAGCACCTGCCTCATCTTTCACGTACAACCGGTAAAAGAATTTTCCGTCGATCTCGTTCGGCTGTTTTAACTGTTTATCAAACTGTGGAGCAACAACGCTTTTACCATTAACACCAAGTCGCATGTTTTTCACCACAGCAACTAAATCAGAAACAACTGATGTAGCGGTTGGTAGCTGCCCGGCACCTGGTCCGAAGAACATGGTTTCTCCTACAGACTCACCGTAAACATAGACCGCATTGTATTCATTTTGAACACTTGCTAGCGGATGTGAGTCAGGCAGAAGAGTGGGTTCAACACTGATTTCCACTTTTCCGTTATCCTTTTTTGCGTTTCCGATCAGTTTCAGCGTATAACCGAACTGGCGTGCATATTCGAGATCCTCTTGTGTAACCTTTGAGATACCCGACACGGATACATCATCCAAGTGGATGTGCATGGAGAAGCCGAGTGTTGAGAGAATCGCCATTTTTCTCGCTGCATCGATGCCTTCTACATCTGATGTAGGGTCGGCTTCTGCGTATCCAAGATCTTGAGCTTCTTTTAATACTTCTTCATAGTTGCGCTGCTGTTTATCCATTTTTGTAAGAATGTAGTTCGTTGTTCCGTTGACGATTCCCATCATCTTCGTAATTTTGTCTGAAGCCAACCCATCAACGAGTGAACGAATAATAGGGATGCCTCCTGCAACACTTGCTTCATAGAATAGATCGCATTCATTTTCATGTGCTACTTGTAAAAGTTCTGCACCATATAAAGCCATCAGATCTTTGTTTGCCGTGATCACATGCTTTTTATTTTGAAGAGCAAGTGTGATATATTCTCGCGCTAATTCAATACCGCCCATCACTTCTATAACAACCTGTATATTTGGATTTTGGATAACATCTTCGGGATGCTGTGTTAACCATTCATTGTTAATGGAGACAAGACGTTCTTTGTCAACATTCTGAACGAGTATCTTTTCAATAAAAACAGGGCATCCAACTCGGTGCTGTAATTCTTCGCGATTTCCTTCGATCATTCTAACAACACCACTGCCGACAGTTCCTAATCCTAAAAGTCCTACTGAAACGTGAGTAACCATTTTATCCGCCCCTTTGTTTTTATGGAAAGTACACTTGTTTGTTTGATATGGACATTTTACATGGAGTTAGAACTTCACACAACAGTGTTTTTTGTAAAGATTTAGATAGCGCTTACATTTGTGAGGGCTCTTTACTCTTTTTTATAGAGTAATAGGATGATCTCGGATATGATAGGAACAGGACTGTAAAAAAAGGGGAGCGCTTCTTATGGCTTATGAGTTAGAAGAAACAATTAAGGACACACTGAATTGTTTAGAAGAGAATATCTTTTATATAGAGCAAGACTTCCATATTTCATGGATGAATAGTAGCGGCAAAAAATTAATAGAAATGATGAAGACTTACCTTAATATAGATTCTGCAGAAGACATTCTAGGTTTACATATTAGAAGTTTTCATAAGAGCTCTTTTCAAGAAGAGCTGATGAAAAAAGGTGAGTTTCCGATTGATATGCAGATTGTTCTCTTTAATCGGTTTGTTGCAAGATTAATCGTGAAAGAACTAATCGTGCAGAATCAGAAAAGGGGTTATCTATTAACGTGGAAAGATATCACAGAGCGCGAACAGGAAAGAGAAAGAACAAAAGAAATGCTGAATGAACTAGCAACACCTATTCTTCAAACAATCGCAAACCATACGCTTTTAGTGCCGCTGATCGGAGAGCTTACACTCGAGAGACTCGAGACGTTAACTACAAAGCTATTAAAAGAATGTTTAAACAATGGAGCGGATTATGTCATCTTAGACTTTTCAGGTGTAACAACTATAACAGATCCTGAGCTGGGTCATGAGATTCAAAAGCTTACAGATACGATTAAGTTGTTGGGAGCAGATGTATTGTACTGCGGTTTTCCGAAAGAGATGGTTAAAAATATGGTCTCTCTTGGTTTACATACGAATCAACTTTCATTTGCATCTTTTCGAAATGCTATTCGTCATGTTGTCTCAGAACTTCAAAAATAAAGAAGCAGCCGTTTAGTGGAGGTCACTGAAAAAGTCACTCATTAGAAGATTTGGAGCGGTGACCGCTCCAGGGTACATGCTTTCCGCGGGGCGGGCGGTGAGCCCCCTGCCGCTTTGCGCCTTTAGTGGTCTCACCTGTCCCACTCGTCCCGCAGGAGTCAGTACCCTTCCGCTCCAATCACTACATGTTTGTAACTTAAATTCAAAGTCCTTATATATGGCACTTTATGATTTGATTGTTCCAGGAGATACTGAATGAACTAGTAGACTTTTTGTTTATGTAAGATGAAATACTGGACAATAGTCGTCATTACAACGGCTGGAATGCCACTGAGACACAGGTATGATGTGCAATCATCATAAGGTGTGGTGTGTATGGAATGGAAAGTACCGTTACATAATTGCGGTAATTATAAAGAGAATCATGAAGTTAATTAAATAAAAAAAGGTAAGGCAAGGTAAAAAAACATGGGTTTCGCATGTGATTTCATGCAAGCCCATGTTTTTTACTGATAAAAGGAAAAACCGGTGAAATTCAACCGGTTTTTCAGTAGCTTCTTTTAGTGCGGCTGCTTAGTCTTTTTAATATTCTTAATCGCCTCTTTATAGGAAAGTGGACTTAACTCCTCTGTATGAACGAACTCCCATACCCAATCGGGGTCTGTGTAGGCATATTCTCTCAGCGCCCATCCGATGCCTTTTCGGATAAAGAAATCTTGATCGTACTTTGTATCCTTAATAATTTGTGCTAGAAGCTCTTTATCGGTCTTATCTTTGTATCCTAGTTGAAACAGAATGGCTGATCGCATAAGCCAAATGTTCTTGGATTGAACCCAACGTTCCGTAACATGTTCGATCTCTTCTGGAAACTTCATGAAATAAACCCCAGCAATATGTTTAGCAATATGATCAACCGTATCCCACCAGCTTTTATTCACGATGGTATACTCGATCCATTCGATATCCTCTTTTGTCATCTGCTTCTTTAACTTTTCAACAATTGTAAACGTTGCATACTGCATCTCCCGTTCCGGCTGAGACCAAGCTTCTTTAATAAGTGATGGTAGTTCTTCTTTTGAAGGCAATCCATACTCCTTTAAAAAATCCTTCATACTTTGTTTCAAAATGGGAGAACGAATACCGAAAAATTCGAACTGATCACGCATATACTTTTTCATTGGTTCTGCATCTTCTTTATTCGCTTGTCTGTTTAAAAACTGCCACAATTTCTCTTCAAACATGGGATTTCACTCCTTTTAACAAAATTATACAAAATATTGTTAACTAACTGAAACTTTTTTCTTACGTACTCGTAAATATCTATATAAAACCAATATTGGAAATTAATTATTGTCGACAAAATTTTACAATCTTTTTTGTTTCACTTTGTTAAGGTTATATCAAATTCGACAAAAGGACGTGATTATTTATAGCTTTGCCATAAAAAGTTTATGAAGATAGGAGAGAAGACTATGGAATTATTCGGATATCCGTTGTCTACGATCTATTTAGGAAGCTTTATTGTTTTCGGGTGCATTACATTCGTGTACATCCTATTTGGTGACATGCTTGATGCAGCTTTGGATTTCTTGCATCCAGCGCTTATCTTATCCTTTTTTACAATAGGAACAGCGTCAGGCTATTTATTAGAGATCATGACGGATATTAACAGCTGGTTCATCATGGTATTTAGTAGTTTACTATCGTTATTGCTCGTGACGCTATTAAATGTTTTCGTACTGATGCCGATCCGTTCATCTGAAGAGTCTTTAGCTTATCGAGATGAAGATCTTAAAGGAAGAGTGGGTACCGTATTAACTTCGGTTCCGACAGATGGGTTTGGCGAGATCTTAATCGAGGGCATCAGCGGAAGGATCTCTAAATCCGCAATAAGCATGGATAACAAACCAATCTCTCAAGGAGAAAAGGTGTTGATCATCGATATCCAAAAAGGTGTCGTATCTGTCATGCGCTATGAGCAAGTGGAACAAACATATATTCATTAAACTGGAGGGGTTATTATGAGTTTTTCACCGTTGTTTATCGTTATCGGGGTTGCTGTATTCTTAGTCGTTGCTCTTATTAGTGTTTTTATTACAAAGTATAGAACGGCGAGCCCAGATGAAGCATTGATCGTTACAGGAAGCTTCTTAGGAAGCAAGAACGTAAATATTGATGAATCAGGTAATCGTATCAAGATCGTTCGCGGGGGCGGTACGTTTGTACTTCCTGTTTTCCAACAAGCAAAGCCGCTTAGTTTGTTAACGAGTAAGTTAGACGTTCAAACACCAGAAGTTTATACAGAGCAAGGTGTTCCCGTTATGGCTGACGGAACAGCGATCATTAAAGTAGGAAGCTCAATCGGTGAGATCGCGACTGCAGCTGAGCAGTTCCTTGGAAAGTTGAAGGAAGATCGTGAAAATGAAGCTCGTGAAGTCCTTGAAGGTCATTTACGTTCTATCTTAGGATCGATGACGGTGGAAGAAATCTACAAGAATCGTGAAAAATTCTCGCAGGAAGTTCAACGTGTAGCTTCTCAAGATCTAGCTAAAATGGGATTAATCATCGTGTCGTTTACGATCAAAGATCTTCGTGATAAGAATGGATACTTAGATTCTCTTGGTAAGCCACGTATCGCACAGATTAAGCGTGATGCTGACATGGCGATGGCAGAAGCTGAAAAAGAAACGCGTATCAAACGTGCTGAAGCAGATAAAGAAGCAAAGCAGTCAGAGTTAGGCCGCGCGACAGAAGTAGCGGAAGCTGAAAAGATGAATCAGTTGAAAGTGGCTGAGTTCCGCCGCGAGCAAGATGTGGCTAAAGCCCGTGCTGACCAGGCTTATCACCTAGAAGAAGCAATCGCAAAACAGCAAGTAACAGAACAGCAGATGCAGATTAAGATCATCGAGCGTCAAAAGCAGATCGAGCTTGAAGAAAAAGAGATCCTGCGTCGTGAAAAGCAATACGACTCTGAAGTTAAGAAGAAGGCCGATGCAGACCGTTATGCGGTTGAACAGTCAGCCGAAGCGGATAAGCGTAAGCAAGTGGCTGAAGCGGATGCTCATAAGTATCGTGTTGAAGCTATGGCAAAAGCCGAAGCTGAGAAAGTGCGCTTAGACGGACTTTCTAGAGCCGAAGCAGAACGTGCAAAAGGGGAATCCGAAGCAGATGTTATCCGTCTGAAAGGTCTTGCTGAAGCCGAAGCGAAACAGAAGATCGCTGAAGCGTTTGAGTTATATGGTCAGGCTGCTATGATGGATATGATGATTAAGATGCTTCCTGAATATGCGAAGCAAGTAGCAGCACCACTTGCTAACATCGATAAAATTACAGTCGTGGATACAGGCGGCGGTGAGAATGGTGGAGCAAACCGTATCACAGGTTATGCGACAAACTTAATGTCCTCACTTCAAGAATCTTTAAAAGCTTCATCAGGCATTGATGTTAAAGAACTGTTAGAAAATTTCTCTGGAAAAGGGAATGTGCGTAATAGCATCGACGATCTCCGCATCGAATTTGCTAAAAAAGAACCAAATGCAGTAGCAACAAAGGAAAAAGCAGAAGTAAAAGCGTCAAAGGGTGAATAAATAAAGAAAAAGCTTACTCTCGATGGGGCGAATTGCCCTATGAGAGTAAGCTTTTTTGTAAATATGGTTGCTCAGGAGACGTTGAGCGAATTTATGCTCGTTCACGAAGATATATGCTCGCTTACCGAGATTTATGCTCGTTCACATAGATTCCACGTACCAGCCAGATTCAACTATTACTCCTTATTCATCCGAGCCTCAACAGCCTCTAGCTTTCCTGCCATCGTAGATTTTTTATCGCGGCGGTCATCGATGCGAATGTTTGTGGCTACTCGCTGAATGCCTTTTGAAAAAGGAACTTCATGAAGCTGCTGGATCACATGAAAGAGATCAGAAAGCTCGCCTTCTATTAATGTGCTCATTGGAGTAAGCTGGTAATTTACCTTATCTTTGTTTTCCTGAAGCACTTTTTGTATTTCAGCTACATATTCACTAACACTCGGAGTTTCAGTACCGATCGGAATGATTGTAATATCTACAATAGCCATGAATAGAACACCTCAACTTTTTTCTCTATTGTAGCAAACCTAAACGTAATGACAAACAAAAGGATGATACATATGGAAATACATAATGCGAAGAAACAAGATCTATATAAAATAATAGAATTAGATAAAAAAATGATAGGAAGTGATCATAGGAAAGAAGAGATCAATCAGGCGATAAAAGATGAAAAGTGTTTGATCATGTTTCAGGAAGATGAAATAGCTGCATTTTTAATATATCACACTCATTTCTTTGATTGCTCTTTTATATCCCTCATCATGGTTGACCCTGCTCATCAAAGAAAAGGACTAGGAAGTAGCTTATTAACACATATGACTAAAATTTCTCCAACAAACAAACTATTTTCATCAACAAATGAATCGAATGAATCTATGAAAAAGACTTTTATCAGGAATCACTTTAAGAAAAGTGGTTTTGTAGACAACTTAGACGAAGGAGATCCAGAGATTATTTATTTTAAAAGTTGTTATTAGAAAATCGGTGCTGTTCAACAAACATCCCTTTTAAAAAGAAAGGAAGAAAACAAGATGGTGAAACTAAACAGATTAGATTCAGCGATTGATGAACTTTTTACATATAGAAAAATTGGAACTGATCCAGCGTTCAGTAGGTTTATTCCGATGGTTTACGATCCAATCGATTTTGATTGGCGCAATGAGTTCCAACCCGAATTCACAGAACTGTTCAACGGACTCATGCTTAGAGGAGATGAAGAGGTCAATCGTGTATTTTTGGCTGTGTTTCCTATAGAAGAAGTATTAGAAAGATTCATATCTGAAAGTAGTCCGGGAGATCTTTTATTCATGCATCACCCCATTGTTATGGAATGCGGAGATCCAAAAGGAAAATTTGGAAGAGGCTTTATACCGATCCCTCCACATTTTATCGAACAGATGAAGAAAAAACGTTTATCTGTGTTTACGCTTCATGTACCACTCGATTATTCACGCGAGATCAGCACGAGTGATGCATGGGCAGAAGCATTGAATGCAACAGTTATCGGTGAGTTACTGAGAGATGAAAAAGGAGCATGCGGTATTCTGTGTGAAGTAGCTCCAACTTCCACAGAGGACTTGATTCATCATTCAACCGAAATGTTCAAAATTCCTTATGCAGATGTGCATGGTCCTTTCCATAAACACATAACGAAGATTGCGATTGTAGCTGGTTGCGGTGATAAAGTAGAAGCGATGATCGAAGCAGAAAAGATGGGGGCAGAAGCCTATTTAACAGGAGAGGTACACTGTCACATCGATAATGAGTACGGTAAAAAGAAGTATGAACAGATGAAAAGTTATATAGGTCAAACAACAATGAGCTTAATCGGCGTATCGCATTCTGCTTCCGAATATTTAGTGCATGCCACACAGTTGAAATCTTGGTTTGAAGAGCAGTTTCAATTGCCTGTAACGCTTCTGCCACAGAGTAAATGGTGGGTATGATTCACACACAAAAAAGTAGAGATGATCGAGAGGAGAAAACATGAACATACGAAGAGCCCAAATAACAGATGCAGCAGAAATAGCGAAAGTGCACGTGAAAAGCTGGCAGCAATCGTATAGAGGCTTAATAGAGGACGACTACCTATCACAGATGTCAGTTACTGAAAGAGAACAAAGATGGAGTGAATGGTTGGACCAGAAATCACACATTGTACTTGTTTTAGAAGATGAGAATCAGCAGCTTTGTGGATTTATTTCTGGAGGTTCCATCAGATCACAACATCAATATGAGAGTGAAGTATATGCTTTTTATTTATTAAAAGAAGTGCAACAAAAAGGACATGGAACCAAATTGCTTAAAATGTTCTCGGAAAAACTTATTACATTAGGAAAAAAGAGTATGATTGTGTGGGTATTAAAAGATAATCCATCAAAACAAGCATATATTTCTTTAGGTGGGAAAAAGATAGATGAAGAACAGGTTATGATAGGGAAGCAGCAACTGTTAGAAGAATGCTTTGCTTGGGATGACATAGCTTTAATTCTTACAACTGCTAAGAATCACACGGACCTAAATACATAGTAACAATCTACCTACATGATACTTAAATGTATTTTTCTCTTTCCAAAACATCCAATTTATCGTTACAATGGTAGAAGGTGTAAAAAAAGAAGTTGGTGACGTTATGGAATTTGATTTAATAAATATCATTCATCAATATAGCTACTTTGGTATTTTTTTATTATTGGCATTAGGTATTATCGGATTACCTATTCCGGATGAAATCCTTTTAGCCACTGTAGGATACTTCATTTTTGCAGGGGATCTTCCCGCTTTACCTGCTGTAATGAGTGCTTTTTTAGGAGCGATAGCAGGTATAACAGGTAGCTATTATTTTGGAAACATCTTTGGTAAACCTCTATTAAAAAAGTTAGGACCAAAATTTGGTGTTTCTGAAGAAAAGATAGATAAAACACAAAGTTTCTTTTTAAAGTACGGAAAGTCAGCTTTGTTTTTCGGTTACTTTATGCCAGGAATCAGACACCTGACTGCCTATTTCGCCGGAATGTATTCTTTAAATTGGAGACAATTTGCACTATACGCTTATAGTGGCGCTATTTTCTGGTGTTCATTCTTTATCATTATCGGCTATCAGCTTGCAGGTCGATGGGCTTTAGTCATGGAAGTGATCCATAAGGTTGGCCTGATCGCATTTACAATCGTAATCCTAAGTGTTGTTGCGTGGATCATCTTTAAGCCGAAAAATAAAGGTTCCTATTCGAGTGGCTGGTTTAAATAATAATGTCTTCCAATACTGGAAGGCTTTTTTTTATGTCTTTTAACAACGTTCTTTTCTAAAAGATTGTTGCTTTGAACTCCTTGTCACCTTTTGAAAATTGATTGGAGTGGAAGATGCGAGACTCCTACGGGACAGGCGGGCAGCTGAGACACTTAAGAGTGAAACGTACGAATGTGGCTCAGCGTCTGCCCCGTGGAAAGCGAGCAGCCTGGAACGGAAAACAACACTTTCAAAAGCAACAAAGCTTACGAAAACAGCTTTTTAATAAAAATCATTGCTATGTATATTTTCTCTTCAACAAACAAATTTTATTAGATGACAGTCAAAAATTTTAAAAGGAGTGTCATTTAATGAAAAAGACTATTCTCGTTACTTCAATGGCCGTGATGCTATCATCGTTTCTAGGTGCTTGTGGAATGAACAACAACGACAAGGACATGGGAAAAGAAGCACGTAACAACATGACTGAAGTGAACTACGACAACCGTGCTGACCGCAATATGGATAACATGAATAACAACATGGATATGGGTATGGATAATCAGTACGACGAAAATACGCGTATGGATGTAGCAGATAAAGCGGCTAACAAAGTAACAGATCTTAAAGAAGTAGACGATGCGACAGTTATCGTTACAGAGAACAATGCTTATGTAGCTGCAGAGCTTAAAGGCGGCGAGAGCATGAAGCTTTCGAGAGAAACAGAAAAGAAAATCGGCGATACAGTTCGTAAAACAGATCCTGATATCAATGATGTTTTTGTTTCAACGAACCCTGACTTCATCGATCGTATGAACGGATATGCAGACGAGATCAACAAAGGAAACCCTGTTTCTGGTTTCGTAAAAGAGTTTAACGATACGATCAAGCGTGTGTTCCCAACAAACCGTTAAATCATGATTTAAGGGCTGAGATTTCTCAGTCCTTTCCTTACGAAAACATTTGTTAGAAAATTCATTATATCTGAATATTGACTCCAATCTCATATCGTGTTACAAATACATATGGATAAAAAAATATTTCGACAAAATTCGATAAATACTATAAAAATGAAATCTTATAGATGACCACGGAGGAGGAAATTTAATATGCAGAAGCGAACGCTCTCGGTGGGCTTAATGTTATTTGCTTTGTTTTTCGGAGCTGGGAATTTAATCTTTCCACCAGCCTTGGGTCAGTCAGCAGGTGAAATGGTCTGGCAGTCCATGATTGGCTTTTTTATAACAGGAGTTGGATTACCTTTATTAGGGGTAATCGCGCTAGCACGTACCGGTGGGGGCCTTCAAACGTTAACGGAGCGAGTGAATCCGTTATTCGGTTCAGTTTTCGCAATCATCCTTTATTTAGCCATAGGGCCGTTCTTCGGAATCCCAAGAACTGGGACCGTTTCTTATGAGATGGCAGTTGTTCCTTTCTTACCAGATTCTATGAACAATGGCCTAACCCTTTTCTTGTTTACCGTTGTATTCTTTACGGTAACATACTGGCTTTCGTTAAACCCATCAAAACTTGTAGACCGAATCGGTAATATCTTAACGCCATTATTATTGCTCATTATCGTATCTCTTTTAGTTAAGGCGGTAATTACACCGGTTGGAAAACTAGGAACGGCATCTCCTGATTATGCAAGCAATCCTTTAGTTAAAGGATTTATGGATGGATATTTGACGATGGATACACTAGGAGCACTTGCGTTTGGTATCGTAGTCATCACAGCAGTGAAGCGACCAGATATGAAAAAAGAACAAGTGACCAAAATGGTTATTAAAGCGGGTTTGATCGCAGCTACTTGTTTAGCCGCTGTTTATGGCATCTTAGCTTATTTAGGAGCAACAAGTCAGGCACTTGGTCAAACGGATAACGGCGGGCAGATTCTTACCAATGTTGTAGCGGAACTATTTGGACCGTTCGGAAACGTACTACTTGGACTTGCTGTAGCACTAGCTTGTCTTACAACATCCGTAGGTCTTGTCACTGCATGTGGTGAATTTTCAAAAAAAATGTTCCCAAATGTTTCATATAAAACCGTTGTACTCACGATGAGTGTGTTCAGTGCAGGTGTTGCAAACTTAGGATTAACACAGCTCATCTCAGTTTCTGTACCTGTTTTAACAGCGATCTATCCGATTGCGATCGTATTGATCCTGCTTTCTTTCCTACATGATTTATTCTCTGGGAGAAAGGAAGTATACATCGGTGGAATCGTTGCAACTGCACTGGTCTCAATAGCAGATGGATTAAAAGCTTTTGGACTTAAACTTGGTGCAATCGAACAGATTTATTCCCATATCCCTCTTTATGTAGATGGAATCGGATGGCTGCTCCCAGCGATCATTGGATCAGTTGTAGGTTTTTTCATTGCCGTAATAAGAGGTAGAATCGTTATCTTCTCTACAAATTAAGCAAAAACGAATGCCTTAGGATCAGAATCCTAAGGCATTTTTTTGATTTTATTTATACCAACGCTGGTGTTTTTTCTTTTAACTTAGCTGCAACGTTTTGAGCGATCCATACGCCACATGCACTTGCTTGGGCGAGACCACGCGTAATCCCAGCACCATCTCCACCAACATAAAGCCCGTTGATCTCTGACTCGAATTTATCATCGAGCTTTGGACGTGCAGAATAAAATTTAGCTTCTACACCATAAAATAATGTGTGTTCTGATGCGATACCTGGTGTTACTTTATCTAAAGCCTCAGTCATCTCAATCAAACTTTTCATCGTGTTATATGGAAGCACAAGCCCTAGGTCACCAGGAACCGCTTCTTTTAACGTTGGACGAAGGAAGCCTTCTTTTATCCGCTTATCTGTAGAGCGACGTCCTTTTAAGATATCACCATATTTCTGAACGACAAGTCCACCCATAGAAAGCTGGTTGGCAAGTCTTGAAACCTCATGAGCGTATTCAGTAGGCTGATCAAATGGTTCAGCAAATTGATGAGACACGAGCAGCGCAAAGTTTGTGTTCTCGCTGCCTAGCTTTGGATCTTTATAGGCGTGTCCGTTCGCAAGCATAATGCCAGAGTGATTCTCCACGACAACGTGTCCGGAAGGGTTGGAACAAAACGTTCTTACTTTTGTGCCAACAGATGTATTAAAAACAAATTTTCCTTCGTAAAGGTGTTTGTTGATCTCTTCCATCACCAAGTTGGAAGTTTCGACACGAACGCCAATATCCACTTGATTAGCTGTCATTTTGATACGTCGTTTTTTAAGAATTTTCGTAAGCCAAGTTGATCCATCGCGGCCAGGAACAATAACAACTTTCTCAGAAGTCAGAGAAGTTTCGTCTTTTAAAAGGATTCCTTTTGCTACATAACCTTCAGCCGTTCGCTCTGTAATGAGATCTTCAACCTCAGCTTTATATTTCATCTCAATGCGCGTTTTTAAATATTCATAGATGCTTTTCATTATTTCAAGGTTTTGCTCTGTACCAAGATGACGAACTTGAGCTCGTAACAGCTTTAAACCAGCTGCATAACCGCGCTTTTCGATATCCTTAACTTCTTGTGTCAGTGGGTCAGTAATCGAATCTGTGGCTCCATGCTCTAGGTTGATAGCATCTACATATTTAATAAGTTCAACCACTTGTTCTTCAGAAAGATAATCAGTCATCCATCCTCCGAATTCGCTCGTAATATTGAACTTTCCATCCGAATAAGCTCCTGCTCCGCCAAAACCATTTGTGATCGAACAAGCTGGTAAACAACCGGCAAATTCTTTTCTGCCTGCTGCAGGCGGACATTTTTGAATTTTCTTCTCTAAAATCGGGCACGAACGTGCATAGATGTCATGACCCTTATCTATTAACAAAATCTTTGCATCTGGAAGCTGTCTTGTTAGTTCATAGCTCGTAAAAATTCCTGCAGGACCTGCGCCAACAACAATTACATCATAATGGGTATTCATAATAATCCCCCTTGAAATACTTGGTAGTTTTTTCTTGAATTGTTTTTTCCCTTGGTAAATATAACAATTATTAAAATGGATTTCAACTAAAATACGAACAATTACCTAAAATATTTTATTTTTATTCGTGTTTTTCAGTTGGGAGGTGATAGGTGTGAGGATCGTGCTGGGTATTAATGAACGTTTGCCATCTATAATTCCTGAAATTCTAGTGTTATTTCTACGAGTGTTAACGTTTATCCCACGAGTCGACATGGATCAACAATTTCTACTCTCGCGCTATACCCCTTGATCGTCTCAACTCTCAAAACAAAAAAACCAAAAGAAAAAGCTTCTTCAGGTTTTAGAATCTGATCTTCATGATCTTCCAGCTGTCTGTCATCGATTTTCGTTCCATTAAAAAGGTAAAAGTATCTGTTTGTAACCCGTTATCATCGTACTTTTTTACTCTAGCTCTTATTTCAGTTCGGACAACAGGAGGATACCTGGTGCTTGGAGATCTGATCTCATACTGCATGCTTGTGATGCCTTTGAACAGCTCTGTAACGGTCGAGTCTTCAAGCAGGTTCTTGTTTAGAACAGGCATAGCTATTTTTATATCTTGCTGCTTCATACCAACTAAAAACATAGAAACAGCTTGTTTCGCGCTTGCTCCAGCTGCATATTTGGTTAGTTGTCCTCCAGCTTTTAGAATCATAAATTGATGTGAAGGATCAATATTGCGTGAACGGTGTGTTGAACTACCTAAAAAATGTATGCAAAAATGGCCAGGAAATCCGTTTTCTAATGCGCCTGCTCCATGAGGCATTCCGTGCATGCTGCCTGCGAGCATCCTCCCGTTTACGGGGATTAGTATAGCACGTCGGTTCCAGCTCCATTTATCGTTATACAGATGCTTTAGAACAGCTGTATCGTCACGAGTCAACGGCTGTACATCAGCATGTTTGTTGCCAGCTCTTCTTTGTACTTGAAAATAAAAGCCTGTTTCTAAATCAACAACTTTAAAAGTAGCACCTTTCGGAAGGAGTTTGTTCACTTTCTCCCACTCCAAAACTTCCCCCTTTTTTACGATTGGGAAATAAGTTAGGGGTTCTTTTGCTTCAGAGGTGAGGGGAAAGAAGAAGCTTAAACAAGCAGTTAATAGAACTCCAATTCTGATCTTATTCCACATAGTCAGTCCTCAATTCCGTATGTTTTTCTCTTCCTTAATATGGATTGTTTTGTCCTTTTTATCCTTCAAAAATAATGAAGTGAATAAAAAGGATGAGATGGTTCGTCTAACAAGGAAAGGGGGAGCTTTATGAAGATTATTAAAAAATTGTTCATGCAGCTGTTTCTAACGATTATTTCAATCGTACTGATCAGCGGTCTGCCAGATTTAATCATGAACAAGAACGTATCCATGTATTTTCAAAAAATCAAAGTTGTTCTATTAGATGTTATTCATTTAAATGAGATGACTTATATGAACCAGGGAAAGCAGAGGTTGTTTTTAGAGGATATTTGGTCACCGTATCTGTATTCGTTAATCATTCTTTTTGGCGCATTATTTATTGCCTTTTGTATGGCACAGCTTCTTACTTGGTGCACGTTGATTATGCCGATGTTTATTAGGAGGACCGTGAAGAACATTCTTACGTTTTTAGAATCATTACCAGATCTTCTTGTTTTTGCACTCGTACAGATGGGAATTGTTCTTATTTTTAAAAAGACAGGAATACTCGTTTCAAATGTAGCTTCACTAGGAGCTGAAGATCGGATTTATATGATGCCGATCGTGTGTTTAATGATCTTGCCTTTTGTTTATTTTTATAAGATGATGATCCTTCTGTCGGAAGAGGAGCTCGGAAAATCTTATGTTGAGATGAGTTTAGCGAAGGGCATGCGAAGAATATATGTACTCATTGTTCACGTTACGAGGAACACGAGTGAGGGAATCTTTCATTTTTCAAAGTCCGTTCTATGGTTTATGATTTCAAACCTGCTCCTTGTTGAAGTAATCTTCAATATTCATGGTATTACTCATTATATGTATAGTGATTTTAGACCAGAGATGTTAGCCGCTTGCCTCATTTTGCTTGTTATTCCTTTTTTCCTTTTATATGCGGTATTCGAATGGACGATCGTTCGATTCTCAAAAAGAGGTGAGCTGGTATGATTCGAAGCATAAAGTTTTGGGTCGGACTCTCTATCTTGGGTGTATTCATCTTTTCCAGCTTTGGATTCGCCTTATTTTATGATAGTGACGTTCGCCAAGTCCAGTTGCTTTATGATGATAACAAAAATCTGATAGGTGGCGCACCTTTTGAGCCATCATTCATGTTCCCTTTAGGTACAGATCCCTTGGGTTATGATATCAGCCAGAAAGTTTTGCAAGGAGCAAAATTTACGTTAATCGCAGTAATTGCAATCGGTGTGTTTCGTGTTCTGTTTAGTTTTATCGTGGCAATTCCATTTGCTTTTTACCTGCCAGAAAAGATTCGTAAAGGATTAGATCAGCTGCTTAGCTCATTCTATTTTATTCCGCTTACGATCATCGCTGTTTTTATTTTGAGTCCTATTTTAAGTGAGCAATTGAATGCTGAAGGAGATGAGTTCTTTCTATATTCGTTTACCGAACGAATTGGCCTTGAAGTCATTATTCTAACGGTGCTCGTCGTACCTTTACTCGGTTCGATGATCGGAAACATGATGGCAGCCGTATTAAAAGAAGAATTTATAGAAGGAGCAAAGCTATTAGGTGCGAGCAGGTGGCGTATATTCACAAAACATGTTATCCCTCACATGCTGCCTAAACTTGTAATTGTATGGTGTCAGCAATGCGTTCAAGTACTGATTATTTTTACTCATCTAGGCTATTTTAAACTGTTTTTTGGAGGAACAGATATAGATTTCAATCCGATCATGGCAGATCCGCCGAAATCATTATCAAACGAGTGGTCAGGTCTTGTTGGTGATTATTACATCCAGATTCATGCCAATCCTTACATTGCACTCGGTCCGATCATCATGTTCGGTATCGCCATCTATGCCTTTCAGTTAATAGGTGAAGGTTTTCAACATCACCTACAAACGAGACATTATAAAACAATGAAGCATGATAGCATGTCAGGAAAACAAAAACTCGTGAGTGAAACGAGATTGTCTTTTGATTTCGTGCATAAGAGAAGCGCTTAAAAAAAACACCACTTTTCTCTTCTCGCCATACTATGTAATATCCTGTGCAGACAGGGGGGAGAGAAATGATTTTTGTTAATGGGTATCCGGTAAAAACGGCTCAAATCTCTGGATTTAACTCACTTACACCCACACAGAAACAAGTAGGCGAAAAGCTTGAAAAATCCAGAGAATCGTTTTATTACACAAGTCCACATCAATTTTTATTTGAAGTGGTCATGCGTACAAATATTGTAGCAGCTGCAAACGCTATGCGTGACAGTGGAGCAGGGTTCGCGACGTTCGTAAATTCGCGCTGCAATCCGCAATATTGGAGAAGAACAGCTTATGGCGGTTTTTTGCTTCGATCCGATGCCCGTCCTTCTGACGCCATCTCAGATATTTTTATCAATGGAAAACGGTACGGCTTCGAATGTACAACAGCTATAATGATCATGATGTACAAAGCGATTCTTGAAACAATTGGAGCGGGTATGTTTGATCAATTGTTTAACGGGTTGCTTCTCTACAGTACGGAACATGATGAAGATCTACAGATTATTGCAGTACCATCTGGGGATTCGTTGCCAGGAGATGTGAGATATGTTAAAAATCCAGAACATCATCCGAATACGCCTCAATGGCAAGGTGAAAACCTGATCGACCTTGGAAACGGACAGTTTTTTGGTCATGGCATCGGAACAGGAACCATTGGAGAGGTCATCGATGTTCTTAATCAAAAAAGAATGCCTGGCGCAACGGTTTCAGCTTTTTTAACAGCAGAAATCATAAGGCCGAATTATCGACTCATGTCGGAATACACACGTCATCCAATTCGAAGACTGCTTGGTGGAGTTATATAATATGCCTAGACAAAAAGACGCAGAGAGCTGTAATCTCTGCGTCTTTTGTATTTTAGTTATGATTATTGAAGGTATGGTCTCGGATCGACTGCATTTGATTTTGAGCCGTTCCAAGGGCCTTTATGCAATTCAAAGTGCAAATGCTGCCCTCTAGAAGCCCCTGTGTTACCTTGGTAGCCTAAGAATGTCCCTTGAGAGACAGACTGACCTTGACTAACTGCAGGCGTTGATCTCATATGTGCATAAAGTGTTGTGTACAACTGCCCGTTAATGTAGTGGGTAATATAAACAACGTTACCATAAGAGCTTGAATAGTAAGCTCTCGTAACCGTTCCAGATGCTGCTGCTACGATAGGAACGGTACTTCCGCCTTGAGCGATATCCATTCCGTAGTGCATGCCCGCGCTCCTGTTACCAAAACCAGAAGTGATGAATCCCTGTGAAGGCATGATAAAGTCACGACTCACTGGCGCTGGAGCAGGTGTTGGTGCTGGCGGTGGAGTAGGTGAAGGAGAAGATCCAGAACCCCCAGAACCACCAGAGTTGGATTTGTTCTTCTCTCTAGCCTCTGCTTCTTCACGAGCTTTTTCCGCCGCTGCTGCAGCCGCAGCTCTTGCTTCAGCTTCTCTCTTCTTGCGTTCAGCTTCTTCACGTTTCGCACGTTCGATCTCAGCTTTAATCGCTGCTTCTTGTGCTGAAAGAAGTTCGTTCGTCTCATCTAACTGCATAATATGATCATGTAGATGGTCTTCTTCCGTCTCGAGTTGAGCGAGAAGCGCATTCTTTTGTTTTTTCTGATCCGTTAGCTTTTGGTTTAATCCTTCTAACTCAGTTAAATCTGAATTTAAAGACAAAAGTTCACTTTCAACCTGTCCTTTTTTCTTTTCAACAGACTCTTTATCTTGTTTGTGCTCTTCTAAGATGGCTTTATCTTGTTCAGCAATCACGTTTAATGCAAACACGCGATCAAGGAAGTCACCGAAATCTTTAGAACCTAATACCACATCTAAATAATTTACCGCACCGCCGCTTTCGTACATGGAAGTTACGCGTTCTTTTAGAAGTGCATCACGTTCTTTGATTCTCTTTTCAAGAACATCAATTTCTTTTTTTAGTTTTTCAATAGAAGCTTTCGTTTCTTGGATCGATTCTTTTTTGTTTCCGATATCATTAAGAGTCTTGTCTATAGAACTCTCTAATTTTTGAATTTGATCTAACGTATGATCTTGCTGATTTTGATTCTTCTTTAATTCACCCTGCTTTTCCGTTTGCTCAGAGCGATTTTTTTCTTTTTTCTCTTTTATAGAAGACAGAGTTTCTGCCGATACCGTATATGTACTGAATACTAGACTGAGAGACAGTGTAGCCATAACTAGCTTACGTTTCAAGATGGGTACTCCTCCTTGTATGTGCAAATGTTGCCAATTTCTTTACTGAAGTGATTATACCATTGATTAATCATCAGTTATTGCGAAATAATATTACATTTATATTTCAAAATATTACACATTGAAACATTATTCGACGGTATATCTGTAGAGATTTGTCTGTATTAGGAAATTAAAAGGTAAAATCAGCGTGGTAATCGAATAAAAGAGTAGGTAAATAGCATGGTGTTTCATTACAAAGATGAATTCAAAGTAAGTTTAATAGAGTCTCATTCTTTATAAAATCGGTTGAATTTTTTTAAAGTTAAATAATGAGTAAAAATATCATGTTCAACCGTCATATAGATAGGGTGTTGTTAAAGGAGGGGAAGTTCTTGAAGATGATCAATCGGAGATTTAATAACGAAGGCTTTGATTCTCACTCTCTAAGCCAAGAAGAGTGGATCATACAGATTATGGAGGTTTACCAAGACAAAGTGATAAGACTAGCTTATACATATGTTAAGGATCGGAAATTGGCAGAGGACTTAGCACAAGAAGTATTTGTGAAATGTTACATACATAAAGACAACTTTAGAAATGATTCCTCTGTTAAAACGTGGGTATATGCAATCACTGTTAACTTGTGTAAAGATTATTTAAGAAGTGGATGGAAGAAATACATTCAAGTGATGGACCGGTTCGGTAAGTCGAGACCATCCTCTGTTCTAACACCAGAACTTTCAATCGTCCAAAAAAGTGAACATGAGGCGTTAGCAGATCAAGTACTAAAACTGCCTCTTAAATATCGAGAAGTGATCCTTCTTTTCTATTATAAAGAACTAACCGTATGCGAGATCAGCCAAATCTTAAATAAAAAAGAAACGACGATCAGAACATTACTTCAGCGCGGAAGAGAACTGTTGCGTCGAAAACTGGAGAAGGGTAGGTGAGATCATGGAGGATCCTTTCAAGCAGCTGCCTGAAATATTGAACAACGGCCGTATGAAAACAATAACGTTTAAAGAGGAACATAGACAGAAAGTCCTTCAGAGAACAAGGAATCTCCACAAGCCACCTGCACCAAAAAGCATGTGGTATCACTGGTTTCATCAAAGTTTAAGTCTAGCTCTTGGAGTGGCGTTTATCTTTATTTTTGTTCAATTTGCCGAGAGCACGCCTTTTCCGCTTCATGAGAAAAAAGAAGCTCAATCTATAGCAAAAATTCCATATGTCAATCAAGCGATCTTAACGAAAGCTAGGCATGATATGCGAAACCATCACAAGATCTCAGATGTGGTGGCTAATCAAAAGAAAGATACTCTTACCGTTTTTATTACGTTTCCGAAAAATCTATCACAAGAGAAACAAATTTTTCTTACCGAGTCGTATTTAAAAGAGGTATCACACCTTACCTTAAATGAACCATACAAAGTGCAAAAGAATTTGGGAGAGCTATGGAACTATGTTAATGTAAAGATCTATACAACAACAGAATCTGAAGACGATATGTTAAGACAACTGATGCATGTTGATCAAAACTTTGATTGGAAGGGTTCCATTAATAAGCATGACGGAATATTGAAATGGGAACGCATATCTGGATATAATTAAACAACCTGTTAAAAGGTTTTCATTAGAACAGCTAGAAAATAGATTAGGAAACAAGCAAAAGCGGTGAATAGAATGAAAAAAACACACATTAATTTTTTTACAGAAGTAGGAGCTCAGAAGCCTAATAGTATAAGGAATAAAGAAACACCTTGTCCGTTTTGTCGGATTGATGAGCTAGAGGAAGTCTTAGATAAGCAAGATTCGATCATTCTTGTTAAAAATAAATATACCGTTCTCGATGGTGCCTTTCAAACTGTCTTGATTGAAACAGATGAATGTGAAGGTGAGCTCTCAAACTATTCGAAGGATCATCTATACAAAGTCCTTCGTTTTGGGCTTGAACATTGGAATAACATGTTGAACAGCGGTAAATACACGTCGGTGATGTTCTTCAAGAACCACGGTCCTTTATCGGGTGGAACGATCCGTCATCCTCATATGCAGATCATTGGATTGAACGAAGTAGATTGTCTTCACGATTTTTCCGCGAATCAGTTCATAGGATTGACTATTCTTGAAAAAGAGGGAGTCAGCTTTACTGTATCAACTGAACCAAGAGTTGGGTTCTATGAATTGAATGTCATATGGGAAAAAGACGCTGAACTTTCTTTATTCGCGGATTGTATTCAAGCTGGAACTCATTTTTTGCTGAATCATTTTCATAGAAGTTGTACAAGTTACAATCTTTTCTTTTATCAACATAACGAAAAGACATATTGCAAGATCATGCCTCGTTTTGTGACCTCACCTCTATATATGGGGTATGGTGTACAGCAAGTAGCGAACAATATTGAGGGAATTGCACAAAGTATCAAAGATCTTTACTTTAAACCATAAGAAAACCAGATCTTCCTCAGATCTGGTTTTTTGCTTGATCAAATAACGTTTCCATCGCAAAGATGATTAACGGGTGTGTTTCATCCATTACCTTGTTGATCTCAAGCCGCTCTGTCCATTGATGTGCATCCTTCCCAAGCGGTCCGATGTTAATAACCGGAATATCAAGTTCTCTCATATCATCAAACGGAATATGGTAGCGAGATCCTAGTAAGGGAAAGTTACTTGTGAAAGATGAAAGATCACGAGAATCTCCATGAAACCCAATATAGCTCAAGTCAGATAAGCCGCTAAAATAGTGGACATTCACGAGCTCGCTGTTGAATGTATTTTTCGCATGACTGACTACCATATCCGATGTGGCTTTAATCAGCGGGTGGTCGCTTGAACATACAGCTGGATAAAAAGGCGGTGTATAGAACAAGACGATCATCGGAGAGATGTCTCTGCAAAGACTTGCTAGCTCAAATACATATTGAATCGTCAGCTTTCTTTCATCCGCGTTCGGATTGTTCGTCTGAAGCATGTTTTCTCTGCGATCAAGTTCTTCTTGTCCATATTTAGTCACGGCGTGTTCATATAGTTCATTAAAAGTAAGTACTTTAATACTTTCTTTTTTCGGCGTGAACGGTACGATTTCGGCGACGTTTTTGCTTCTTTCAAAGAGACGGTCTTCTAATCGAAGCGCTGCGATTTTTGCGCTTTTTATTAACATATCCGTGATGTCCGATAGCGATCGATTAAAGAGCATGAGATTGAACAGCGTTACAGCTGCGTGAGGAATCTGGACAGAGTAGTGATCTTTTAAATCTTTTTGAATCAAATTTGTTGGAACAGGAGTAGCCTCCTCACGAAACTTCTCTACATAATCTACGTTCCATTCTAGTTCTCTCGTAATCTCAGCAGCCATCACATTTCCGTTCATACCTGCCAGTGGCTCGCCTACATGAGTCTCCTTACCGTAACAGAGAAAACCAGGAAGAATCTTGCCTGTTGATCCCGTATACATGTAGGAAGAAGTATCTCCTGGGTATTTTGTGAAGCTTGGTTCTCCGTTCAAACATGTAATGTATTTTATATCATACTCCTCTTGAAGCTGCCGTAAGACACTGACACCCGCAAGCATTCCTTCAGAATGAACTTCTTCATCCGGAACAGAAATCATGAGTACGTTTCCTTTAAAATGACCGGTTGTCGCTTTTTCGATCATCGACATATGAAGAGCGACGCCAGCTTTCATATCCATGATGCCACGACCGAAAAGCCATTCGCCGCTATTCAGGTCATCTTGAACAAAAGTATGCAGCAGCTCTTTGTTCTCCATGATCTTTTCAGTCAGTTCTTCTGGGCGAAAAGCGAGATGCTTCCATTCACCAAAGTCTTCTACGGAAACAACATCAAAATGGCTCAGCAAAATAATGGTTTCTTTAATCGAAGGATCATTCTGTACAAAAGCAGTGATCAGTTTTCGACCATCTGGAAGAGGATGATGGCGAACGTAATCAGGATGCTTCGTGAAATAGTCTAATGATGAGAGCGTATGGTGAAGGTGCTCGGCCATAAACAATTCTCCATCATGATGGGTAATGCTGGGGATCGAAACTAGATCTTTTAATAGTTTCTTGTATCCCTCTTTTGTTTGCCACTTTAACATATGTGTACCTCCTAGATGTATGCCTTTGTTACCTATACTCTTCTTTCCCTTTAAATCCTTCTTTAAAAAGTTACTTGGAATGTATTGACAGATAATAAAAGAAAATGGTATATGTGTATTATAACGAGTAGTACACTTAGGACAAAAGGGGTGTCAACATGATTACTGTAAGTGATTTATCATATGCTTTTAAAATCGGTAAGAAAGAAAAAGAGAATATTGTACCTGTTCTTCATCATGTCGATCTGCATGTAGCAGAAGGTGAAATCGTAGCGATCGTAGGAAGAAGCGGATCAGGAAAATCGACGCTATTAAACCTGATTTCTGGTTTTATTAAATCGCAAACTGGAGAAATTATCATCGATGGAAAGCAGGTTAGTGGATTTTCTGAATCGAAGTGGGCTGAATTTCGATTAGAGCATCTAGGATTTATTTTTCAAAGCTTTCAGCTGATTCCTAGTATGACAGCTTATGAAAATGTAGAGCTACCATTGGTACTCAAGGGAGTTAGCGAGAAAGAGAGAAAAGAACAAACGATAAAGATGTTAAAGAGAGTCGGTCTAGAACAGTATCAAAGCCATTATCCAGGAGAGCTCTCAGGAGGTCAGCAGCAGCGCGTTAGTATAGCCAGGGCACTAATCCTGAATCCTCCTCTTATCCTAGCAGATGAACCAACAGGTAGTCTTGATTCTGAGAATGAAAAAGAACTATTAAACTTTATTAAAGAATTGAATGAAAAAGATGGGATTACGTTTTTAATCATTACACACGATCATGAAGTAGCTTCTATCGCTCATCGAAAAGTAGAGATCAGAGACGGTTACTTAAGAGAAGGGAGCAAGCTTCATGAAGTTCAAAGATAAACATCGATTTGTAAGAAGCAATATGAAAAGAAACAAGACCCGTGTATGGATGACAATCCTTGCCTCTACGATGGGGTGCGCCTTTTTGATCATGCTCGCCTCAGTAGGCTTTGCGATTCATAAGACAGCAGTAGATGATGTGATGAGTTATCGATTGATGAACGAGATTGAAATACAGAGTGAAAACGGTCCTTTAATTGAGGAAGACGTGAAAAAACTCCAAGTTATTAAGAATGTTAAAGCAGTTAGTCGAAAGAAATATGTACCTGCGAATGAACTGTCACTAGGAGAATACACAGTCTATGCTGACGTAAGCAGCGCAAATATGCCTTCTGAGAGAAAAGCAGGCTTGCAACTTGAAAAAGGAAGAATGCCTAAGAGTAAAAATGAGGTTATAATCGGACACCATTTTGCTCAAGAATTAAGAAAAGAGATGCCTGAAAACTTTACAGAAGGAATGAGTGAAGAAGAGGCACAAAAGAAGCTGAAGAAATTAGCTTATGATGGAGATTTGTTAAATAAAACATTAACCTATCATATGAAGGTAGATAATCCAGACATTAAAACAGAAACACAGATAAAAACGGTGAAAGTGAAAGTTGTAGGTATTAAGAAGAAGCCGAATAAAGAATGGATAATAGACAGTTCGGTGATGATTACGGATGATCTGCATGGTGAAGTGATGCCTCTATTGAGTGAAATAGATCCTGAACTTAAGAACAGTGATGATTCTTATAGTGCTGTCAAAGTATATACTTCATCAGCCGAAGATGTTAAAGCGGTATCGGAAGAGATTAAAGATAAAGGTTATCTTACTTATTCTGTTGTTAGCGAACTAAAAGAACTGAACATATATTTCACATTATTTAAAGCGGGCTTGATTTTCATTGGTGGTATTGCTGTGCTCATTGCTTCTATTGGCATTTTTAATACGATGACGATGGCTGTTACGGAACGCTCACAAGATATCGGAATCATGAAAGCGATCGGTGCTACGCCAAGAACGATTAAGCGCATCTTCCTTTTAGAGAGTGGATATATCGGATTATGGGGAGTGGGTTTAGGAACAATCTTAGCCTATCTCATTAGCTATGGAGTCAATTTTGCACTTCCTATCATCGTTGAACAGTTTTTGAACGAGAAACCACCTGAAGATTTTATTTTATCTTATATACCGTGGAGTCTGACTATAATCGCCGTTACCATCTGTATGAGCGTAACTTTACTATCTGGATGGCGGCCGGCTGCAAAAGCTACTACAGTTGATGTATTAAAAGCGTTAAGAAGAGATGTATAAAGAAGCATCAGCCGATACTAAGAAATCGGCTGGTGTTTTCTTTTTGTATATGTAATCAAAACGGATTAGCTCTTATTAAAGGAAAACTCCTGATCAAAATCGAAAGGGATATAACAGGGGAGTGAATGAGCATATGAAACAAAACATCATGAAACAAATTATTGCGATGGGTGGAGGAGGCTTCTCCATGGAACCCGATAACAAAAGGTTAGATCGCTATATTCTGAAGCAAAGTAGGGCTGATCGACCACGGGTTTGTTTTATTCCAACAGCAAGTGGAGATGCAGATGGATATATCGAACGATTTTATACAGCTTTTCAATCGGAAAACTGTGAACCTACACACCTTTCTTTATTTTCACCGCCTGAACATTTGGAGAGTTTTGTAGAGCAGCAGGATATTTTTTATGTAGGTGGAGGCAATACAAAAAATCTCCTAGCACTATGGAAAGAGTGGGGACTAGATGTTCTTTTAAAGAAAGCTTACGAAGATGGAAAGATCTTAGCAGGACTCAGTGCGGGATCTCTATGCTGGTTTGAAGAAGGCGTAACAGATTCGTTCGGTCCATTAGCTAAGCTGGATTGTTTAGGGTTCATAGCAGGAAGTCATTGTCCGCACTATGATGGAGAACAAGAACGAAGACCTGCTTATCATAAACTCATAGCGAATGGACTGAAAGCGGGATATGCTGCAGATGATGGAGCGGGATTACACTTTGTGAATGGCGAACTGCATACCGTTGTCAGTTCAAGGGAAAACGCGAAAGCCTATTTTGTAGAATTTAATGGAGAGAACGTGAACGAGCAGGAGCTTGAGCCACTTTTTTTAAAATAAAGGTTTAAAGTTCTGATGATTGGGCGGAAAATGTACTATTCGTTAATCATCAGGAGGTAAATCGCTTTGAAAAAATTAGGAACGGTTTTGTTGTACGTGGTGCTCGTACTCTTACTCGCATCATGTGGGAACAAAGATAAAGAACACGAGCATAAAAATCATGATATGGAAGAGTCCAAAGCTCAATCCCAAGCTGCATCTAGTAAGGTGAAAGGCGGATCTTATATCGTAAACCTTGTTAATGCAAAAGGAGATAAAGCAGGAGAAGCAACGTTAACCCAAACAGGAGATGGCGTTAAGGTAGAAGTGAACGCGACTGGGGTAAAGCCAGGGGAACACGGCATTCATTTTCATGAAAATGCAAAGTGTACGCCACCAAACTTCACGTCTGCAGGAGCACACTTTAATCCTACCGAAAAAAAGCATGGATTTCTTAATCCGAAAGGACCTCACGTAGGAGATATTCAAAATGTGAAGGCAGATAAAAGCGGAGTCGTTAAAGATGAAGTATTATCCAACCTCGTGACACTTTCTGAAGACAGTAAAAACTCTCTTTTTGCTAATGGTGGAACATCACTTGTTATCCATGACATGGCCGATGACTATAAAACAGATCCATCAGGGAATTCAGGAGACCGTGTGTTGTGTGGAGTTATTAAAAAGTAAGGCTATTCAAACAAAGCTGGCACCTCATCATAACTGATAAGGTGCCAGCTTTTCATTTTAACTTCCTGTACTCGTAAATGCCTTCAGCCCTCTATTCCAAAACCAGTACGCAAAGATGCAAGAAACAATTGCGACAACGGGTGTTAAGAGAGCCAATCTTTCAAACCCTGAACCTTCGATAAAATATGCTGCAGGATAAAAAGCAGTAAATCCATAAGGAACAATCCATGTTAGGAAGTGACGAATTCCTTTATGATAGATCGTTAAAGGATAACGAGCAAAATCACTTAAATTAAAGATTGTCCAAACAATTGGCAGACTGTCGACCATCCAAAACGATAAAGTTGCAAAGAAGAGGTTGATCGCAACGAAAATAAAACCTGATGCGATGATCATGACAACAAGTATGAAAAACTCTAAAACCCCCCATGAGATGCTTAAATGTGGCATCGCTGTACCAATTACGATAATGCCAATGAACAACTGACCAAAACCATCTTGCTGCAAGCGATCTGCAATAAAATGAAACAGAGGATTGATCGGTCTGATCAAGAGACGGTCGAATTTTCCTGGTCGAATATACTGCCAGCCAAGTGTCCATAGATTATCAAAGAATATATGATGGATGGAGCGGCCAGTAGCAGCAATCCCGTAAATAAATAAAATTTCATAAAAGGTCCAACCGTTTAAGGCATGGATATGATCAAAAACAATTTTAACGAAGAAAATTCCTGCGAACTGCTGAAGCATAACAGAGAGGACGCCAAGTAAGAAATCCATCCTGTACTCCAACATGACTTTTAAGTTTTGCTTGCAGAACAAATAATATAATTTTATGTAACGTGATAGCATAAGCGTCACCTCCTAACCTCCAAAAATAGTTACCTTTTTTATTGCGATTGACCATAACACTCTTAATAGGACAAAGAGTGAAACTGCCCAAAATACTTGTGATCCGAGCGCTAGCCAGGCTTCTGTTCCTGAGAGGATGCCCGTGTAGATCGCAACTGGTACATAGACCATCGCTTGGAACGGCAGAAAAAGACTTATTGTTTGAAACCATTCTGGAAAGAGAATAAGCGGGACAAGCGCGCCAGAAAAGAAGGAAATAACCGCTTCTTTCATGACTTGAAGACCCCAAAGATTTATGGTCCAAAAAGCGAGGATTGCAATCAATAGATCAAAAAAAGTACCAATCCAAATACCCATAAATGCACTGATGAAGAATAATAGACCACTTTGCCATGAAGTTGGCAGTGTGATATCCATAAAAATAAATGCAAGAATGCTAAGGGGCAGAGCACCGCGTACGAAATGAATCACTTTATCACCTAGATCCATAGCAACTAAGCGAGTAATCAAGTTGTATGGCCTCATCAGTTCAATGGCAACATTTCCGTCTTTGATCGTATGTGCCAGTTCCTGTCCTACGCCTGAAACAAACATCTGTAGAAACATTGCAATGATGATATACGTAATCATGCCTTCAAAAGGCAGACCTTCTATTTCCGTTCGGCTGCTGTATACGGCTTTCCAAAAGAAATAGATGACAAGCATTCGTAGCAGAATAGAAAAAGTATTAGCCCAGAACCATGCTGAATAGGCAGCATGTACTTGCATTTGCACTCTAGCAAACTCAACGTATTTCCTCATGCTGAACCTCCTTCTTCATGCCTCTTCCATAAATTTCTTCTACAATTGTTTCTATCTTTGCATCAGCAATGGTTAAATCAGCCACAGAATAATGATTCATCATCGTATGGATGACTTCTGCACCAGAGATATGTTTGTTGCTGAAAGAGAGGGATACAAGATGAGGATCTTCATCACTTGTTGGGAGAACCTCAGTTAAGGCACGAATTTCTTCCGGCAAAACAAATGAATCAGCAGCATCTTCTAGTTCAAAATGAATAACACGCTTATCGCCAAACTGCGATTTGATATCTTGGATAGAACCATCATAGATCACACTGCCATCATCGATGATGATGATTCGCTGACAGATCTCTTCGATGTCCTGCATGTCATGAGTGGTGAGAAGCACGGTTGTGCCGTATCTAGCATTCATTTGTTTAATGAAAGCGCGAATTCGAACCTTTACCGCAACATCTAATCCGATAGTAGGTTCATCCAAATAGACAACTTTTGGTCGGTGTAAAAAAGCTGCAGCGAGTTCACAGCGCATCTTTTGTCCTAACGAAAGCTGCCTTACAGGGATACCTAGCAATGGCTCTAAATGAAGTACGTCTACGAACTCTTTTAAAGTCTCTTCATATTGCGCTTGAGGAATCTCGTAAATGTGTTTAAGAAGTTCATAGCTTTCTCTGACCGGAATGTCCCAGAATAATTGTGTACGCTGACCGAATACAGCACCAATGTGACTTGCGTTTTGTTGTCTGTTCTCGTAAGGGATGATTCCGTTTACCTTAACCTCTCCTGAAGTTGGAGTGAGAATTCCTGTTAACATCTTAATCGTTGTAGATTTCCCAGCACCGTTCGCCCCAATATAACCAACCATCTCTCCAGCATTAATATGCATGTTAATCTTCTTCACAGCTTTTTTTGTTTCAAATTTCCTATGAAACAATGATTTAATGGCTCCTCTTAACCCGGGATCTCGTTTTGCAATCTTATAATGTTTTTCTAAATTTTTTACGACGATCATATTTGTTCTCCTTAAAAATGGACACAAAAAAACCACAGACAAATACCTGCGGATGTGTGTGCATATGTAATTTTTTGCTCACCAAAAAAACACGCTAGGTTATAAATCGAAGGGATATGAAGTTAGTTTGATTGTATGATAGAAATCCACATGTTATCCTTCTCCTTTTTGAAAACGGTTGCACTTAGTATACCGAAAACAACAGAAAATGTAAAATATATCCTTGTTTTCAAATAGAAAGCGCTAGTTTAACTAAATCAGCCTTTGGGAAAGTAGAGCTAATGTAGATGTTTTTTATGAAAGGCTCTTTTCTATAGCATTGTTGATTTTGACTTTCTATTAAAAATACTTCCTCGATAAGTTGATTGAAGCGTAAGGTGCGAGACTCCTATGGGACGAGCGGTAAGTTCGAAATGTGGAAGTGGCTCGTCCAGCCCCGACAAGCAAAAGTTGAATGGGCTATGAAGGCGCACTTTGCCTTCTTGACCGTTAAACTTTTGACCTCGAGGGGCTAGCCACTGCATCTAGACAGGTGGAGACTCCTAATGGCGCAAAGCGGCAGACAGAAAAGTGGAAGTGACTCGTTTAGCCCCGACAAGCAAAAGGTAAATGGGCGAGGACGGCGCACCTTGCTCATCACAGACCGTTTAACTTTTGACCTCGAGGGGCTAGTCACTGCAACTAGACAGGAGGCTCACCGCACGCCCCATGGAAAGCGAGCAACCTGGAGCGGAAATCAACTACTTTCGTGGTACAACAATGAATATGAAAACAGCCTTATCAAAAAAAAAAGGAGGACGAACATGTACGATTACAATGGAGTTACAGATTCTTGGATGGCTTATTTAGGTAGATTGCCAGATTTGCTTCTCGCTATTTTAGTTTTATTAATTGGCTGGCTAATCGCCTCATTGGTTGCAAAAGCAGTAAAAAAAGCATTACACAAAACAGATTTTGATAATAAAGTCGCGAGGTGGATGAAACCTGATATTCATGAAGACCAAATAGAACAAACCCGTACAAGCAAGTATTCTTCTGAAGAAGTAATTAGTAAAGTTGTATTTTGGATTCTGATGGCAGTAGCCATTGTTATGTTTTTGAACATGCTCAGTCTTCCGTACGTCGCACAACCGATCTCAAATGCTTTAGGTGTGATTGCGGCAGCAATTCCTAACCTACTTAAAGCAGCACTAATCGCGGCGGTGGCTTGGTTGATTGCCTCTGGCTTATCGATCCTAGTTAAAAAGCTAGGTCAGAACACAAGGTTTGAAAGGTTACTACACCGTTGGAAACTGACTCGTGATCCTCGTCAATCCGACAAAGCTGTTCTCTCTGCATCAAAGGCAGTATTCTACCTCACATTGTTATTGTTCCTGCCAGCTGTGTTATCTGCTTTAGGCATTGAAGCCATTTCTGAACCATTGGAGGGTATGCTGACAGGTCTCTTCGCATTTTTACCGAAACTTCTAGGAGCAGCAATCATTCTTTTTGTAGGGTGGTTAGTTGCTAAGATCGTTAAAGAGATTATCGTTAATTTCTTAGAGAGCATTGGTACAGACCGATTAGCTTTAAAACTTGGTGCCGAACGTGCACTAGAAAAGACATCTCTTTCTCAGATCATTGGAACAATCGTTTATGTATTTATCTTAATTCCAGTTGTTATTTCAGCTTTAGAAACGCTTAATATTAATGGGATTTCAGGTCCTGCAATTGGAATGCTAGGTCAGATCATGGACATGATTCCGAATATCATTGTTGCCATCCTTTTAGTAGCTGTTGGATTATGGCTTGGCAAATGGGTGAAACAAGCAGTTACCTCTTTATTAGAACGAGTTGGATTCAATGGTATCTTCTATAAGATGGGCCTTGGTTCACTTCATAAAACAAATCAGACGTTTACGATCTCAGAAATGATTGGATATGCGGCTCAAGTCGTTGTTGTGCTGCTGTTCACAATTGAAGCACTTCAGCTCGTTAAGCTAGAGAGCTTAGTAAACATACTATCAGTTGTACTTGCATATATCCCGATGGTGTTAACAGCTGTGTTGATACTAGGAATCGGCTTTTATGCTGGAGACCTAGTGAAACGTGTTGTTCAAAGTATGATCAAACAACAAACAGAAGGAAAGCTCCTTGGCAATATCGCAAAGTATACGATAATCACACTAGCATTCTTTATGGCTCTTGATCAGCTTGGAGTAGCGAAAACAATTGTAAATGCTGCATTCATCCTTATTTTAGGTGGCTTTACGATTGCGTTTGGTCTAGCATTCGGTTTGGGTGGTCGTGAAGCGGCTGGACGTACGCTGAATAAATGGAGTCGTAAGATGGAAGAGACGACGATTCAAAGTCCAGACCCAGCAGAATGGAAAGACAAGACGAGTTTAAAAGATTTCCGTGCAGATTCTTCTAAACCGGAAAGCAATCTTATAGACGTAGAGATTAATAAACCGCATACAATTGCAAAAGATCGCCAGTTCGATCATTTAAACACACCAAGTGATGAATTTGGTATAAACAATAAACCAAAACGAAATGAGTAAATAAACGATAGAATGAAATCGGCTCATAGAGGTGAAACTATCCCTTTATGAGTCTTTTTTATCTGTTTGGCAGTCGTGTTTTTAATACATTGCTTATTAGATAAGATTATAAATGAGGAAAGGAGTTAAACAGTATGCTACTTGCCGCCTTTTGGGGAGGAATAGCAGGTTCTGCTGTACTTTTAGGATGTTTTACAGCACTAGCTTTTCGTATTCCTAAAAAATGGACAGCTTGGATTATGGCTTTTGGTACGGGAATTTTAATAGGAGCCGTTTCTTTTGAACTCTTAATTGAGGCAGTAGAACAGAGTGATTTGATGGTTACATCTGCTGGCTTTATTTTCGGCGCAGCTCTCTTTACAGGAATAAATAGCTTTCTAGCTAAAAAGGGTGGCCATGAAAGGAAGAAATCAGGCGATAAGAAAACAAAAGGTGTAGGCATGGCAATTTTTCTTGGCACTTTGTTAGATGCCATTCCAGAATCTGTTCTAATTGGTGCGAGCTTGATCGATCATAGCAAAGTAAGCTGGCTCCTTGTCGTTGCCATTTTTTTAAGTAACTTTCCTGAAGGGTTATCAAGCTCGATCGGGTTGTTAAGAGAAGGGTTTTCACGCCGTAAGATTCTAGGTATGTGGATTTCTGTTTTTCTTATTTCTTCACTCGCCGCGTTTCATGGGTTTCTCTTGTTGGAAAATGCCTCAGTAGCTTCACTTTCGTTGATCGGCGCATTTGCAGGAGGTGCCATCATGGCGATGGTAGCGTCTACCATGTTGCCTGAAGCACATGAAGATGCTGGAGTAGCTGTTGGTTTTATAACATCCTTGGGACTTTTATGTTCGCTGCTACTGACTCATCTATCATAAAATGAGCCTAGGAGTTGATAAAACAAAAAAAGCTGCCAAAAGTAAGAATCCTTACTTTTGAACAGCTTATTGATGATTAAAGTTTGAACCAGCCTCTAGATTCTAAATCTTCAGAGTTTCTCTTCTTATGCTTCTTTTTCTTCCAATGATCGTGCGTTGAGGAAGACTTTTTACACCAGCTAGAAGATGAAGATGAAGATGAAGATTCTTTTTTGCACAATAGTACAGAAGAACTGGAAGATGAAGAGGATGAAGAAGATGAAGATTCAGGTTTACACCAGATGATGGATGAACTTGAAGAAGATTCTTTCTTACACTCTACTTTACATTCTTTCTTTTTGCCGCATGGATTTTCTTTTTTACAGCATAAGATTCTGCAGTTGCTGCTTTCGTCGTCACCGATCTCGCCTGCTTGCGTAATAAAGTTGATAGAGCCGATCGCAATAATTACAAGTTCGTCGTCTTCTACTACTTGAATGGATGTGCGGTTAACACGAGTTAGGACGCCTTCCACTTCGCCATCATCGTCACTTCCGTCATTCACTCTTACTTTACAGTTGATCAACTTTCGTAAGATGCTTTGGAACGTATCATTACAGACTTTCTTACGATCCGTGTTGCAACAGTTTCTGTCAGTTGCTACTGATACAGATCTTACATTATTTAAAGGAAAGTAAAGAACCTCTCTGTCATCTGTCTTGATTGCGATAAAATCTCTTCCAACACAGACGAGTTTGCCAGACTCTTCTACATCTTCCCCTGCTCTGACTGTAACGTGCTTACATAATAAATTAGCAAGCTCTCGAGGTGAGAGTTTGTGTTTACAATTCAAAATATTGCCTCCTGGTAATGGTATTGACTATTTCTTGTCCATGCATTATATGTAACAAGTTTTGAAAGTGCATATGACACTTGTCTATAATTACGATAATAAACCGTATTTTTTTGTTTTTCATTGTGTGATGAATGTTAAAGCTGAAAATGAGCTGATAACAAAAGTTAGATTTCACCTCAACCCATTTTTTGTATATAATGAGTGGAAAGAGAAAAAAGAGGAGGGATTGTAATGAACGGGACACGAAACAAGAATACTCATTCCATTACAATCCATCTTATTAATCGAAAGAACAGATGACATATTTATTGTCATTTGTTCTTTTTTTGTACAAAGTTTTCTTTATGTGTATGAAGAAGGAGGAAAAGCAGATGCGATATAAACGAGTACTGATTAAATTAAGTGGTGGAGCGCTCGCTGGCCAACAAGGATCAGGTTTTGATCATCTTTCTTTAAACCATATTGCAAAAGAAGTGTTATCTGTTCTTGAAAAAGGTATTGAAGTAGCTATCGTTGTAGGTGGAGGTAATATTTTTAGAGGAAATTTAGCAGAGTATTGGGGCATTGAAAGAGTTGAAGCTGACCAGATCGGAACGTTAGGAACAGTCATTAATAGCTTGATGCTTAGAGGAGTCCTGAAAAGTAAAATAGACCAAGAAGTAAGAGTCATGAGTTCTGTTCCAATTAGTGCTGTAGCAGAACCTTACATCCGTTTAAGAGCGGTACATCATTTAAACAAAGGATATATCGTCATTTTTGCTGGTGGCAATGGTCAGCCTTATGTGACGACGGACTATCCTGCAGTTCAAAGAGCGCTCGAGATGAACTGCGATGCCATACTCTGTGCAAAGCAGGGAGTAGATGGTGTGTATGACAGCGATCCTAACCGTTTCAAACAAGCAAGGAAATATGCTACTTTGCATTATGACGAAGCGATAAGGAACAATTTAAAAGTGATGGATCAGTCGGCGTTAATTCTCGCTCGTGATCATGGATTGCCGATCCATCTCTTTGATTTTAATCAAGAAGGATCGTTTCTGAAGATATGTAACGGTGAAGATGTAGGCACATTTATCAGTCACAATATAGAAACAGCTCTGGTATAAATACTTTATTTAAAAGCTTTTTTGCATATTACATTGTTGCTCTTGAAAGTTAGTTGATTTCCGTTACAGATGCTACCTTTCCACGGGGCGAACGGTGAGCCTCCTGCCGCTACGCGCCTTAAGGAGTCTCCACCTGACCGCTCGTCCTGTAGGAGTCTCGCATCTTCCACTTCAATCAACTTGTCAATGAAGTAACCAAAGCGTTTGTAAGCAAAAATCCTTTAATAAAGAAGCTCTATAAAGATTCATTTCGTAAAAAATACGACTTTCTTAAAGCATTCCTGTCATGGGCGGGAATGTTTTTTTGTATATTTCGACTCACCTCACCTCATATTAAGAAGTAGAAAAGAGGTGTGAGTCTTATGATGAAATGGTTTAAAAAGAAGCCGAAAGAGCAGAGTCATACGATTGATCTGTCTGATAATACGTATAGCGATATTAGAGAGCTTGTGGATAATGCGAAGGAGTCTGCTGATTTTATCCATTATCCTCAAAAGACGGTGCATCACCATATTTACATTTCTTATTATAAAGCGATGATTGATGGAGAACTGCTTCATCGAGATCTGCTTCCTTATTTAATACATAGCAAAGATTTTAGAAATATAAAAGATTTAAAAGATATATTACCGATCGAGAGTGTTACGATCACAAATGATATAAAAGAGATTCAAAATAAACTATTACGTGGTTTTATCGTTGTTCAACTAAGCGAATATGATGAAGAATGTGCAGTCATTCGTGCCGAGAACTTTGCAACAAACCGTCCAGTATCTGTATCTGAAATTGAGTTCTCTGTAATAGGACCGAAAGAAGCTTTTATTGAGAACTTAGACAGCAATCTGTATTTGATCCGAAGAAGATTGCCTGTTCCTGAACTTCGTTTTAAAGAAGTCGTGCTCGGAAAATTCTCTAAAACACGTGTTATCATCGCTTATTTAGAAGGGATTGCTGATAAAGAAAATCTGAACACCGTGATGCAGCGACTCAAGGATATTGAACTAGAAGTTATTCCCGATAGTTCTTATTTAGAGCAGATCATATCGGATAATACGAAGTCAGTGTTTCCGCAGCTTATAACAACCGAACGGCCTGACAGGGTTGTGTCCATGTTGAATTATGGACAAATTGCCATTCTCTCGGAAGGTTCACCTCAAGCACTTCTCGGACCAACGGGAATCTCAGAATATTTTGCTTCACCAGAAGATTACTATTTATCATGGGTCCTAGGCTCACTCTTCCGCTTCATACGCTTTATTTCTGTTATTTTTTCAACTTTTGCAACACCGCTTTATGTGGCTGTTCTAACTTATCACTATCAAATGATTCCTAAAGATCTATTGGCGCCATTAATCTCGTCACGAGTGAACATTCCGTTTCCGCCTATATTAGAAGTGTTGTTTTTAGAGTTGACGATTGAACTGTTGAGAGAAGCGGGAGCTCGTCTACCTACGAAAGTGGGTCAAACACTCGGGATCGTTGGAGGTATTGTAATCGGCCAGGCGTCTGTAGAAGCGGGGTTAACGAGTAATATTCTCTTAATCATCGTATCACTATCTGCACTAGCTTCGTTTACAACACCGATCTATAAAATGGCAAATACGATTCGAATCCTTCGTTTTCCATTTATCTTTTTTGCAGCACTTTGGGGCGGAGTGGGTATCGTACTTGCTATGTCATTTATTTTAGTCCATCTTCTGCGACTAGAATCATTAGGCAGACCATATCTACAGCCGATCTATCCGCCGCGTTTATTAGATATGACGGATACGATTTTCAGACTTCCATACAACCGACTGTTGAAACGCCCCATCTCATTAGGCACTAATCTGCCATCTAAAGATAAGGTTAAAGAAATGAGAAAGAAAAAGGATATCGACGAATGAAAAAATATTACAGACTGCTTATTCTTTCTTTTATCTTTATATTGGCAGGATGTGTGCCTAAAGAGATCATTGATGAAGTACAGCTTATCCATGCCATTGGTTTTGATAAGAAACCAGATGAAAGTATTCAAGGAACGATCACTTATCCGGTGTTTAATATGGATGGAAATGTTCGAGTTGAAACATTAACAGCAGTCTCTCATACGAGCCGGTTTATTCGATCTAAACTCAATACACAATCACCTAAAACTCTCACAACAGGACAATTGCGTGCCGTTCTTTTCAATGATCGTTTTGCCGAAAAAGGAATATTAGAGATCGTGAATTCACTATATCGAGATCCTAATGTAGGAAATCGTCTATTTTTGTCTGTTGTAAATGGTAGCACGAATGAACTTTTAACAACGAAGTATACAGCTTCTGCTCTTCCGTCCATGTACTTAGCGGATTTGCTCGATCAGAACATTAAGAGTGAGAATTTACCCAAAACGAATCTGCATGTTTTTCTTTATAGCTATTATGGGGAAGGGATCGACCCATTCTTACCCATCGTAAAGACGCATAAAAAATCGATCCAGCTAGAAGGGATAGCTCTGTTTAAAGGGGATAAGTATGTAGGAAAGTTAAATCATCGCCAATCCTTTCCTTTTAAAGTTCTTCTGGACGGCTCCAAGTCAGGTAACTATGAGGTGGAGATTAAAAAAGAAAAAAGGAAGGGCCATGCTGTAATTCGTAATATTAAAGGGACGACAACCTATAAACTAAAAAAAGTGAATGGTATCCCTCAATTTAACTTAAAGATGAAGATTCTTGGTGAGATTCATGAGTACCCACATTGGTTGAACCTTGAGGAACCAGCGAACATCGCTCTCGTTGAAAAGACATTGACGAAACAATTACAACGAGAAGCGCAGGGGGTCGTTAAAAAGTTTCAAAAATTAGAGGTAGATCCCCTTGGTCTAGGAGATCAAGTGAGAAGGCGTGAAAAAGGTTGGGACTATAAAGTTTTTCAGAAGCAATATCCTTCTATGAAAATTAATGTATCAACTGACGTAGAGGTTGTAGAGTCTGGGGTTATCGAATAGTGTATCTTAGCAGCTTTTCATTCGTTATGGAAAGCTGTTTCTTTGTATTCTCCTTTCTGCGGACAAAAAAATAAATCGATCGCGAATATTTATATGGTTATTCCTTTATAGGGATAACGAGTTAAAGGGGGCAATAGATTTGAAGACAACAGATGAGAAAATCAAAATTCGGAATCATTGGTTCAAAATTATTTTAATCAGTCTAATATCTTTAGTATTTATGTACAAGTTAGTGATCACTGAATTTACGTTTCATTTTTCTGACTTGCTTGCATTCCTTGTAGCTGTTTTTGCGATAGGGATCTGCAGTATGTTTTATGTAAAAGTAAATGAAGCACTCATGGCTTTTGTATCTGCCGGGAAGTCAGTTATACCGATGGCTAACAAAAATAAACTTGAGCCAGAAGTGCAAGAAGAGAGCATAAAAGAAGAATACATAGAAGATGATCAGGTCATATTAACGGAATCTGAAGAAGAAGAACTTGTGCGTGAATTATTATCTCAAGAAGAGCAGATTAAGCGAATGAAACAAGTTCAGAATGAAGTAAAGAACCGCTTAGTAACAGAAGACCTTCATGAAGAAGATAAAAAAGATTACATAGACTATTTGCTGCAAAAAGAAAAAGAAATCATGTTAGCAAAACAAGAGATTATCCGAATTACTTCTTTATTAGAACCTCTAGAAGAATCTGCTGAAGAAGAAGAGTTCGAACAAGAGTATGTTGAAGAAGAATACATAGATGAAGAAGCAGCTCAGACTGGAAATGCGAAAGATATTGTGCAGTTACTAGGAAAAGAGTTCGTGTTGAATGCTAGTCTAGAGCAATTCAATCACAAGATGAGAGAAATTCAACACTCCATCACGATTGAAACGGCCAGTCAATTAAAAGAACAGGGACTCATTGATCCATATTTCAATGTCACACGTAAAGGATTGAAAGAATTTAGACGTGCTGCAAGAAAATTCAGCTATGGGGACGGAGTAAAATTCCTATCCAAAGTCGTGCAGCGAGGACATCGATAACTTCATGAAAAAGCTAATAGACGCGAGAAATACGCTGTTCTGTTAGCTTTTTTCTATTTAAACTGAGATTTCATTTTATTGTCATTCTTAATTTTTGTTACTTTCCTAATCCCTGATACAATAAGCATAGATTGTTGTGAAGGAGCTTATTTTTATGTTTTTTGTTGCTAAGGTGATGTTATATGTATGTTTTGCTTTATTGATGGGTTCTTTTATCTTATATTCAGTTCCAAGGCGGAATCGTCCGGAAATTTTTATATCGAAGAAGTTCATCTTGATTTTAATAGCATTAACGCCACTGTTTGGTATTGGAGAGCTTGTAAGACTTACGATGCATCTAGGAGAAGATTTCGGATATTGGTTGACGTTCCAGAACATCGTTTTAAGTTTTGAAGTAGGAAAGGGTTGGCTTTTCTTAACCGGAATTTCCATTCTATTGTTTTTCATGGTTTTATTTAATGATATAAAAGAAGATCGATTCTTTGCCGGATTAGCCGTCTTTTTGATAGCGGGGATGGGAGTTTCTGTTGGTTATGCGAGTCATGCAGCAAGTTTAGAATCGTTAGGTTTCTTGGCTCACTCTCTTCATTTTATTGCAGTAATCACATGGTCTGGGGTACTTCTCGTAAGTGGTTATTTCAGCAAAGGGGAGGGACCAAGCCTTTCGTTCTATAAATGGTTCACACCATTGGCAGTTGCCTGCTTAGCAACCGTTATCGGTGCTGGATTGTGGTTGATGAACTATATCGTTCCTGAATATGTGAACAGTTACTTGTTGGACTATGGTCAAGCACTGTTGATCAAACATGTTCTATTATTTATCATCGTAATTTATAGCCTTATTAACGGAATCTTGCTAAAAAAAAGATTAAAGCAAGGTACGACTGGTTTAGCGCTTAACAAATGGATAAAAACAGAAGGAATCTTCTTGTTTCTTGCTTTTGTAGCAACAGCGTTGATGACTCAGCAAACACCACCTCATGATGTAGCGGATACGTTAAAGATGGAGGATCCTTCTAAGCTGTTTACTTTTTCCACTGGTTTGATTCCAGGCGATAATCCGATGCTGTCATTCAGCTTTTCGATGATGAGTCTTGTTTGGCTAGCATTTGCTATAGTACTTGTATTATCTATACTTGCCACGATAAAACGAAACAAAAATATGACACTTGCAGTAGCCGCTTCTATCCTAGCGGCGAGCGCCATTTATTTAGCTATCATGTCTTCTGTATCACTTTGAAAAATTTCTAAATAATCTAGGGGGTATTTAACCGTGGATGATAAATTACAGCAGCAGCTGGATTGTTTAATAGAGAAATACGCTGAGCTTCTTTTGGGAACTTCAGATTCAAAGCATAAAGAAATGGTAAAGGCGTATGCTCTTTATTCGTTTATCGCTAAAAGTATGCCTCCATTAGTAAAGCATTGGAACGAAGAATACCCAGATGCTAAGGATGCCATGAAAAATCTTGTTCAAGAGATTAAAGAATTGAATGAAAAGCACCGAAATCAAAAGAAATAAATAAACTGTAACATGAGGCAGTCATATCGACTGTCTTTTTTATTGCAAGCTATTCATTTTCTGCTACTATCGGTGATATGAAGGTAGTTACAGGTGGTGAGAGGACGTTTTCAGGTGGAACGTAAGGTGTTGGCGGTGAAACTTTATTCTCTATCGGTGAAACTCAGCCATTTACTAGCGAACGTGTAAGAAATATAAATACACGTACCGTAAACATTACTTTAATCGTATCAGTAAACCTTGTTTAATCCACTCTTCATATGAAAAATATTTTTAATATTGCAAAATCGACAATATTCGCAAAAAAAATGATATATTTAAAGCGGTTACAACAGAGAAAGAATTTAACCAATCTTATTTTATATTTTAAGGGTATTAGGGGGTAATTGGCTTGGAACAACTTATGCGCAATTTTTTCTTATTTCTTGCTAAAAATAAATCGTTAACCAACCTTGCTAAAAGATACGGTCTACGTTTCGGAGCAGGTCGTTTTGTGGCAGGTGCAACACTTGATAGTTCTATTTCTGCTATCAAACGTTTGAACGAAAAGGGAATGCCAGTTACGATCGATCATCTTGGTGAGTTTGTCGATAACGAACATGAAGCAGCCGAAATGACTCAGCATTGTATAGATGCAATAAAAGCGATCAGCAAAGAAAAGCTGGATTCACAGCTTTCTTTAAAAATGACTTCCATGGGATTAGACATTAGTGACGAACTTGTGTTGAGCAACATGAGAAAGATTATGGATGCAGCAACTAAACATAATGTTTTCATTACCATTGATATGGAAGACTATTCGCGTTGCGAAAAAACGCTTGAAGTCTTTAAGATGCTAAAGAGTGAGTATGATAACATCTCAACTGTTATCCAAGCTTATTTGTATCGTTCACTAGAAGATGTTCAAACGTTAGATGAATATCATCCGAACCTGCGACTAGTAAAAGGTGCGTACAAAGAACCGCAAACTGTTGCATACCCGGAAAAGAGCGATGTTGATAATAACTTTAAAAAGCTGATCGAAACGCATCTATTGAACGGAAACTATACCGCGATCGCAACACATGATGATGAGATCATCCAATATACAAAAGACTTGGTTGAAAAACATAACATTCCATATGATCAATTTGAGTTTCAGATGTTGTACGGAATTCGTGTAGAGCGACAAGACCAACTGATGCAAGAAGGCTACAAGATGCGAATCTATGTACCATACGGAAACGACTGGTATGGCTACTTTATGAGACGTCTTGCTGAACGTCCGGCAAACGTTGTGTTCGTATTAAAAGGTGTGTTTGGGAAATAAATAGTAGTAATCAAGAGGAGTCTGTCTTAAACACAGACTCCTCTTATTTTATTCAGGCTGTTTTCTAAGGATTGTTGCTTCTAATCTTTTTCTTCTTTGTCTGTTGATTGGAGTGGAAGATGCGAGACTCTCGGCTAGGACGAGTGAGCAGGTGAGACACTTACCCGCGCGAAGCGCGAAGTGGCTCACCGCTCGCCCCGTGGAAAGCGAGCATCTGGAACGGAAAATCAACTTCTTTCAAAAGCAACAATGAATACGAAAACAGCCTTATTCAAAAACATAAAATCCACAAGATAAACCATAGGCATCAAACCTGCATAAGATAGAAATGAAAGTTTACAAAAGAAAAAACCCTCAACTATTGCTAAAATTCAGAATATATTTTATATTGGATATAGGGTAACAAATTTTTTATGGAGAAAAAATGAATGAGTATTCATTCAATAAAGGAGGAAGACCATCTTGTCTCGTGAAATCCGTAAAGCAGCCGTACTGGGTTCTGGTGTAATGGGATCAGGCATAGCCGCTCATCTAGCAAACGTCGGAATACCAACATTACTATTGGATATTGTACCGCCTTCTTTAAGTGAAGAGGAAAAAGCAAAAGAGATCACTGAAGATCATCCTGCATTCCGCAACAAATTTACTCTATCTGCCACACAAAAACTATTAAAGCAAAAGCCGGCTCCACTTGCCGTGAAAGAAAATCTCGAATTAATCTCAATCGGTAACCTTACCGATGATCTTGAAAAATTAAAAGATGTAGACTGGATCATTGAGGTAGTTGTTGAACGCCTAGATGTGAAACAAAAACTTTTTGAAAAAGTAGATCAATATAGAAAACCTGGAAGCATCATCACTTCAAATACATCAGGCATCTCGATTCGTGCTATGGCTGAAGGACGTTCTGAAGATTTTAAAGCAAACTTTTTAGGAACACACTTTTTCAATCCACCGCGATACTTAAAGCTTCTTGAAATCATCCCTACAGAGGACACGAAACCAGAAGTTGTTCAATTCATGCGCAGCTTTGGTGAGAACGTGCTCGGTAAAGGTGTAGTTGAAGCGAAGGATACACCTAACTTTATCGCGAACCGCATCGGAACATATGGACTGATGATCACGATGCAAGAGATGATGAAACAAGGTTACAGTGTCGGTGAAGTAGACTCTGTTACGGGTCCGTTAATCGGCCGTCCAAAATCTGCAACGTTTAGAACACTTGATGTTGTCGGATTAGATACTTTCCTTCATGTTGCTAGAAATGTTTATGAGCAGGTTGACGGAAAAGAAAAAGAAGTGTTTGAGATCCCAGATTTCTTAAACGAAATGGTGGACAAAGGATGGACTGGGAGCAAGACCGGTCAAGGCTTCTATCTCAAACAAAGAAGTAAAGCAGGCAGTGAAATCTTAGAGCTTGATCCTGCTACGTTGGAGTATAAACCGCGCTCCAAAATGAAAACAGCTACACTCGAAGCTGCAAAACAGATGAAAACAACAAACCAAAAATTGAAAGCGCTTTTATATAGTGATGACCGTGCAGGAAAATTGTTATGGGACATTATTAAGCCAGTTCTATTATATTCTGCAGAAAAATGTTATGAGATTGCTGATGATCTTGTCGCGATCGATCAAGCGATGAAATGGGGATTTGGATGGGAGCATGGTCCGTTTGAGATTTGGGATGCGATCGGCGTACCTGAATCTGTAGAACGAATGAAATCTGAAGGAGAGACAATTCCTGGTTGGGTAGAAGAACTTCTTCAATCCGAGAAGAACTCGTTCTATACAAAAAAAGAAGGTGATCGCACTTACTATCACCACGGAAGTTATCTTCCTTTGGAAGAGAACAAAAAAGTTGTTCATTTGAGCCGTTTAAAAGAAAAAGGCAATGTGATCACAAAGAATGGCGGAGCGACACTAATCGATCTTGGTGATGATGTTGCGGGTCTTGAGTTCAATTCTCCGAATAATGCGATCGGACCTGAAATCATTATGATGCTTCATCAGGCGATCGATGAAGTAGAAAAGAACTACAAAGGGCTAGTGATTGGTAATCAAGGCAAGAACTTCTGTGTTGGTGCCAACTTGATGCTTATCCTCATGGAAGCACAAGATGATAATTTCTTTGAACTAGATATGATGGTTCGTCAATTCCAGCAAGCGATGGCAAGAGTACGCTACAGTGCAAAACCTGTCGTTGCAGCTAACTTCGGAATGACGCTAGGTGGCGGAGTTGAAGTATCACTTCCTGCTGCTAGACTTCAGATGTCATCTGAAACGTATATGGGGCTTGTTGAAACGGGAGTCGGCTTGATTCCAGGCGGAGGCGGAAACAAAGAGCTTTATCTTCGTTTATTAGAGCAGTTGCCAGAAGGAGCTAAGGGAGATCTGCAAAAAGTTGCGAACCAAGCTTTTGAAACGATCGCGATGGCTAAAGTTTCAACTTCAGCTCAAGAAGCACGCAAGCTAGGGTTCTTACGAAAAGAAGACAGCATCTCCGTAAATGGTGACCATCTCTTGCATGATGCTAAAACACAAGTGCTTGCGTTAGAAAGCCTTGGTTATACACCGCCTGTAAGAAAGAAGATTCCAGTGGTTGGTGAAGCGGGATATGCAACACTTGCACTAGGTGCTCAGACGATGCATTTCAGCCAATACATTTCAGAACACGATCTAAAGATCGCAAAGAAACTAGCCTTTGTTTTAGCTGGAGGAAGAGTGCCAGAAGGAACATTGGTAGACGAACAATACTTACTAGATTTGGAGAGAGAAGCGTTCCTAAGTCTAGCTGGAGAACCAAAAAGCCAGGCGAGAATGCAGCACATGCTTGTTAAAGGCAAGCCGCTAAGAAACTAAGGGGGGAAGAACTCAATGTTAAAAGAGGCAGTAATAGTAGCAGGTGCTAGAACAGCGGTTGGTAAAGCGAAAAAAGGTTCTTTTGCACATATGAGACCAGACGAACTAGCAGCGGTAACCATCAAAGAAACGTTGAAGCGTGCAGGCGATTATAACGGAGAGATTGATGACTTGATCATCGGATGTGCTGTTCCTGAAGCAGAACAAGGGATGAACATGGCTCGTCTGATCGGTGCTAGAGCAGGATTGCCTGAAACTGTACCAGCGATCACGATCAATCGTTTTTGCTCATCGGGTCTGCAAAGTATTGCGTATGGTGCAGAAAAAATCATGCTAGGTGCGGCGGAAGCGATTCTTGCAGGCGGAGCTGAATCCATGAGTCTTGTTCCTGTAGTAGGTCATGTTGTAAAGCCTAACCCTTACTTAGTTGAAACGGTGCCGCAATATTACATGGGAATGGGTCATACAGCAGAAGAAGTAGCGAGACGTTTCGGTATTTCAAGACAAGATCAAGACGAATTTGCTGTAAGAAGTCATCAAAAAGCAGCAGCGGCGATTAAAGAAGGTAAGTTTAACGACGAGATCGTTCCTGTACATGTTATGAAACGCTGGTTAGATGAGCAATCAAAGCTAGTTGAAAAAGAGATTGCTGTGTCTGTTGATGAAGGTGTCCGTGCTGGAACAACCGTTGATGTACTTAGTAAACTTCGTCCGGCATTCACACCGACTGGTTCTGTAACAGCAGGGAACTCCTCACAAACAAGTGACGGAGCCGCAACGGTTCTTGTTATGAACAGAGAAAAAGCAGAAGCAGAAGGTTTAACACCTTTATTAAAATTCCGTTCTTTTGCAGTGGCTGGGGTAGCTCCAGACATCATGGGAGTCGGTCCTGTAGCAGCTATTCCGAAAGCATTGAAAATGGCTGGGCTAGAACTTTCAGACATCGGTTTGTTCGAGTTGAATGAGGCATTCGCTTCCCAGAGCGTTCAAGTCATTCGTGAACTGAACCTTCCAGAAGACAAAGTAAACGTAAATGGCGGTGCGATTGCACTTGGCCATCCACTAGGTTGTTCAGGAACAAAACTAACACTAACTCTATTGCACGAGATGAAGCGTCGTAACGAACAGTTCGGAGTTGTAACGATGTGTATCGGCGGTGGAATGGGAGCAGCAGGCGTATTTGAACTAGTAGGATAACGAGGAGGAGAAAACATGTCGAATACAGCAGAAAAACAAATCATTGGTGGAAGCTTTTTAATCGAAGACATTTCCGCATCAGATATTTATACACCGGAGGATTTTTCAGAAGAACACTTGATGATCGCAAAAACAACGGAAGATTTCGTTGTGAAAGAAGTTGTACCTCAACTTGAAAAGATGGAAGATCACGATTTTACCGTTTCCAGAAAGTTATTAACAAAAGCGGGAGAGCTAGGTCTACTAGGAGCAGATGTACCTGAAGAGTATGGCGGCTTAGGGCTAGATAAGATTTCTTCTTCACTCATCACAGAAAAATTCGCTCGCGGACGCGGTTTCTCGATCAGTTACGGAGCGCATGTAGGAATCGGCTCACTTCCTATCGTTCTTTTTGGTAACGAAGAGCAAAAGAAAAAATACTTACCTGAACTTGCAACAGGTGAAAAGATCGCAGCTTACGCATTAACTGAGCCGGGTTCTGGATCTGATGCTCTTGGTGCAAGAACGACAGCAAAGCTGAATGCTGAAGGCACTCATTACGTATTGAACGGCGAGAAGCAATGGATCACAAACTCTGCATTCGCTGACGTTTTCGTAGTATATGCAAAGATCGATGGTGAACAGTTCACAGCATTCATCGTTGAAAGAGATTATAAAGGCGTTTCCACAGGACCAGAAGAGAAGAAGATGGGAATTAAGAGTTCTTCCACACGTACTCTTATCCTAGAGGATGTAGAAGTACCAAAAGAAAACCTGTTATGGGAAGCAGGGAAAGGGCATCTGATCGCCTTTAACATTCTGAACATCGGCCGTTACAAGCTCGCATTAGGATGTGTAGGAGCGGCAAAACGCGCATTTGAAGTATCTGTAAAATACGCGAACGAGCGTCAACAGTTCAAGCGTAAGATCAGTTCTTTCAGCCTTATTCAAGAGAAGCTTGCAAACATGGCTGTTCAAACGTATGCAGCTGAAAGTTCTGTTTACCGAACAGTAGGTCTTTTTGAAAACCGCTTAGGCGCTCTATCAGAAGAAAAACAAAAAGACGGCCGTGAATTAGCAAAAGCGATCGCAGAGTATGCAATTGAATGTTCACTGAACAAAGTATCAGCTTCAGAAGTGTTGGACTATGTAGTAGACGAAGGCGTTCAAATCCATGGTGGATATGGCTTTATGTCTGAATATGAGATCGAGGGTGCATACCGCGATTCTCGTATCAACCGAATCTTTGAAGGAACGAACGAGATCAACCGCTTATTAGTTCCAGGCACGCTTGTGAAAAAAGCGATGAAAAACGAGCTGCCACTTATTCAAAAAGCTACTCAGCTTCAACAAGAGCTTATGATGTTAATGCCTGTTGAAGTAGGTACGGAAAGCTTGGATCAAGAAAAATATCTAGTGTCTATGGCTAAGAAGATTTTCTTGATGACAGCAGGATTAACGGTTCAAAAGTTTGGGCCAAAGTTAGAGCAAGAGCAAGAAGTATTATCAAACTTAGCAGATATCATTAGTGAAGTGTACAACATGGAATCTGTTCTCTTACGTACAGAAAAAGCTATCGAAAGATCTGGAGCTGAAAAGACAAAACAAAAACTTCTTTACACAGAAGTGTATTGTCAAGAAGCGTTCAACCGCATTGAAGCTCACGCAAAAGAATCTATCATTGCTGTTGAAGAGGGCGACATGCTTCGTATGATGCTGTCCGCGTTAAAGAAACTGACGCGTCACACACCTATTAATGTGATTAAGAAGAAGCGCGAACTAGCGGTTCAGCTTCTTGAAGAAGAACGCTATATCGTTTAATTGATCTGTATTTATTTACGCTAACCTTCAAAATATCTTATCTTTCCCTCCTGCATTTTGTAGGAGGGGCTTTTTTTGTTAATATGGGCTTATGTTGTGGCAGGAAGCGGTTGATTTCCGTTCCAAGCGCACGCTTTCCGCTGGGCAGGCGGTGAGCCAGTCTCGCGCCTTGCACTCCATACAATTGTTACAGAAGATAATAAAAATGAGTTTGGAAGCAACAATCCTTAAGAAAGTAGCCTGATAAAGCAAGTTTTAATAAAGGGCATCAAAAATTCCAAAATTAAGTGCAGTTTCGGGTGCCGAAACTGATTTCAGATGATACCTAATGGGGTATGCAGCAAGGTTTGAACATTTGATTCCACAAATAAACGCCTTCAATCCACAAATTTGGGCAGTTTATCCACGAATTTTAGCTCCCAATCCAGAAATTTTAGCTGTTTATCCGCGAGTCTACAATTTTCGACAATTGCCACGCCTGACTATACCCCCTCACCCATAAAAAAAGCGTGCATCCTAAAAACGGAAATCTCGCTTTCATATACTTCATTGAACGCATGACAACATCCTGATCAAACAAATTAACAACGTGTAGAATTTCTTGTTTTATTGGTAACACTAGTTTGTGGTACTATGAGAAGGGGTGATATAATGCTACTGAAAGTGTATGAATATCCAAAATGCTCAACTTGCCAAAAAGCAAAAAAATGGCTAAAAGAAAACGATGTAGCCTTTGAGCCTATACATATTGTGGAGAACCCGCCTTCTGCTGATGAACTAAAGAAACTGATCGATCTTAGTGGTCTTGAGATAAAAAAGTTCTTTAATACCAGCGGAATGAAGTATCGTGAGTTGGGTATGAAAGAAAAGATGAAAACAGCAACAGAAGAAGAACTGCTTGAAATCTTAGCCAGTGATGGGATGCTGATCAAAAGGCCGATCGCGACCAACGGCAAAGAGGTTACAGTAGGATTTAAAGAAGAGCAGTACGAAAACACGTGGAAAAAATAACATTGTTACTGACTATAATAAATCAATTATTGTAGTTATTATAAAACCAAGAAAAGCTGGAGGGATTACACATGGAATTTCCAAAAGAATTACGCTATTCAGAAGAGCACGAGTGGACAAAAACAGAAGAAGGCAATAAAGTTCGTATCGGTATTACAGCATTTGCTCAAGACGAACTAGGAGATATCGTGTTCGTTGAACTTCCTGAAGTAGGAGACGAACTTACTGCGGACGAGCCTTTCGGAAGCGTAGAATCGGTTAAGACTGTATCTGAATTGTATGCGCCTGTTTCTGGAAAAGTTGTAGAAGTAAATGCAGACCTTGATGATAGCCCAGAACTTGTTAACGAGTCTCCATATGAAAAAGCTTGGATGGTTGTTGTAGAACTTTCAGATGCATCTGAGGTTGAAAAGTTAATGACTGCTGAACAGTACGAAGAATTAATTAAAGAAGATTAATGAAATCAATCCCTTCAGGAAAGAATAGACATACTGCTATTCTTTTTTGGAGGGATTTTTATGAACCAAGATAGACGAGATGTTACATCAAGGGTTTTTGGTAAAATGAAGGGCGGATCTATGTCCCTTTATTTGGACAAGGATGAAATTGGTCAGATCCGCTTTACAAACCAAGGAAACATGTATGAGATGGCTGAGGGTTTTGAATTTGATGCTGACAAGATTTATAAACGTGAAAAGCCTGTAGAATTACCGAATCCTACAAAGTATGTGGATGAATGTGATAAAGGTTGGTGCTAATTACAGCACATGAGGATGATGTCAACGAGATACCTTGGCAGTCATCCTCTTTTTCATATTAATTTAGTTTGTTTCGTTCAGCACTGCCGCCTTTCGATCCGATCTTTTGATAGAAACTTTTATCCTGATTTTGAGAAGTAGCCGTACCGCCTTTTTTTCCGATTTCTTGATAAAACGTCTTATTGTGTGTGTTAGAGGTCGAACTGCCACCTTTTCTACCAATTTCTTGGAAGAAAGTTGTGTTATGTTTTTTTGATGTGGAGGTACCGCCCTTTTTTCCAATCTGTTGATAGAATTCTTTCCCGCGTGATTTGGCTGTTTTTTCTCCGCCTAATCTGCCTGCATCAGCTCGGCTCATTTTTTGTTCTGTTTTTGCCATGTGATGACTCCTCCAATATTCGTTTTATGTCTCCTGAATTCCCTTTATTAACAGGATGTCAAACGCGATTGGACAGAATTAGTACAAAACGCATACATCAAATACAAATAGGTAGGAAAATAGGAAAAAGGGGTATAGTAATAAAGAACATCTCTTGCAGGATTTTAATAAAATAAAGCAAATATATAATCTAAGCGATGCATTCATTTTATAGTCTTCAAAGTATAGGAGAGATGAGTAATGAATGAAATCAAAAACAAAGTAATCATTGTCGAAGGTAAATCAGACAAGGATAAGTTAGCTGCAATCCTGGATGAACCGGTTGAAATTATTTGTACGAATGGAACTTTAGGTTTGGATAAATTAGAAGAGCTGGCATTAGCGATTGAAGATCGGGATGTTTATATCCTGGTTGATGCAGATGATGCTGGTCATAAACTAAGAAAACAACTGCAACGTGAATTACCGAATGCGGAGCATTTATATATTAATAAGATGTACAGAGAAGTTGCAAAAACACCTCTGATGTACCTCGCAAAGGTATTGGTAGGTGCACACTTTAATATTCAGAAGAATTGTTTAGGATAAGTCATGAAAAAAAATTGGTACAGTCTTTTAACCGCCTTTTGCTTGATTAGTGGTTGTAGTCCTTTAAATAAAGATGAAGTAAGTACTTTTTCCAAAGATGTTGTTAGCACAAAGTTAAATATTCCTTGGCAGATCAACAGCACCCCAAAACAAATGTGGATCAGTGAACGAACTGGGGGGCTTGTTTTATTAGGGCCAAAACAAAAAAAGACCTCTTATTCCCCAAAATTTTCAGAAGCATTGGCTGATGGCGGGGAAGGAGGTTTTCTTGGCTTTCTTTTAGATCAAAATTACGACAGCAACAAAAAAGCTTATGGATATTATACGTATGAAAAATCAGATCGTTTAATAAATCGAGTAGTTGAAATGCGCTTTGAGAATGAAGAATGGCAAGAGAGTAGAATACTTATTGACGATATTCCCGGTGGATACACACACAATGGGGGAAGAATGGCGTGGGGACCAGATCAGAAGCTTTATATTACAACGGGAGATCGCGGAGAAGAGGATCTCTCTCAAAGTTTAGAAAGCCTGGCTGGGAAAATTCTAAGAATCAATAAGGATGGTTCTGTTCCAGAAGATAATCCATTCTACCCTTCTCCTATCTATACATACGGTCATCGTAATCCACAAGGAATGACATGGGATGAAAAAGGCACGATGTTTGCTGCTGAGCACGGGTCATCAAACTATGATGAGCTCAATAAAATTCAGCCGGGAAAAAATTATGGATGGCCGATCATTCGCGGAGATGAAAAAGGCGATGGCTTAGAATCACCGTGGATTCACTCAGGTAATGATACGTGGGCACCCTCTGGCATCGAATATAAAAACGGGTATCTATATGTGGCAGCTCTTAGAGGAGAAAAAGTGATGAAGGTTAGTACTTCCTCAAAAAAGATAACATCAATTGTTTCCAATGAAGGGCGAATTCGTGATATCCTTATTGTGGGTAACAAAATGTATATTGTGACGAATAACAAAGATGGAAGAGGGCAGCCATCAACCGAAGACGATGTGTTGCTAAATGTATCACTAGAAAAAGTAATGGAGTAATACCATGAAAGAAATCACTCGAAAAAATTGGGAAACCGTTATCGAACAATCTCTGCAAAATCCATATTTTTTGTTCCTTGAGACTCCGCTTTGTGGAACTTGTAAGATGGGGAAGAAAATGTTTGAGGTTGCAGTCGAAACGATACGCGTTCAAAAAGACGAAAATATAGCGGTAGGTGTTAGCAATATTAATGAGATGCCAGAGCTTGCTGCCAAATATGGGGTAACCAGCGTTCCATGTTTACTCATTCTTTCAAGAGGAATTGCTATTGATCGTATTTATGCGCTTCAATCTGCGGGAAATATCTATAAATCCATGTTAAAACTAGTGGAAAAGGAATATAAAGGGTGAAAAAAATGTGGGATCCAGCCCACATTTTTTAATTTATCGCCTAATTCTACAAAAAAATAGGTTTTTCGGGGGTTAAACCTTAAGAAAAATATGGGAATTTAATGTCGCCGACACGTCCTTTTGTAACAATTAAGGGTGTGTTTTTTTATTTTAAAATAGCGCTGATGACTTTGATAGAGGGGTTTTTAAGGGGTATAGACGAATTATCAGTTTGTTTTGCCAATTCAGTACTTTAACGATAACGTCACAAATGTTACGGGCGTTGTAATATTGTTATAGAACTGTATCCTACAAATGTCAAAAGTCATGGTATAAATGAATAGGAGAGCTTGTTTGCATGTTTGCTCCCTAGCTTATTGTGGTAAATAAGAATGATTTTATTTTTGAGATAAAAATATACGATTCACTAATAAACGAAACAAAATCAAAGCAATTTTTAAACCGAGGTGATTGATAATCATGGCATCTTTAAATTTAAATGCAGTATTTCCGATTGCGAAAAATAAATTATCGAACAATAAATTAACAAGCATAGAAGATAAAGTTCTAACGATCCAAGAAAGAGACGATGAGAAACTTAGAAATGAACTTATTGGTGATTACCAACCATTCATTAAAAAAGTAACTTCTAAAGTTTGCAGTCAATATATAGATCGTACGATGGACGAGTTTAGTGTAGGTCTTTTTGCTTTCAACGAGGCGATTGATCAATACCAAGAAGGTCAAGGCAGTCGTTTCTTGTCTTTTGCTGATATGGTTATTAGACGCAGAGTCATCGATTATATCCGTAAAGAAGTCCGTCAGAATAGACTGATCTTCCTACAACCAGATGAAGAAGATGAAGAAGGTCGTTTAGAAGAAAGTTATGCAGAGCAAAAAGCTGCAATGGATCATTTTGAAGACCAGATTCAAGTTGAGAATCGTGTTTATGAGATCGAAGAGTACCAAAAATTATTAAAGACTTTTGGATTGAACTTTAAAGTTCTAAGTAAGCACTGTCCAAAACATGTAGATGCACGTGAAAATGCAAAAGAGATTGCTCGTCTTTTAGCTGAGAATGAAGAACTTGCCGCGTTTTTAAAAGAAAAAAGCAATTACCAATAAAAGATTTATTAAATATGGTATCCTGTAGTCGTAAAACCATAGAGAGAAATCGAAAGTATATAATAGCAGTTTCACTTATATATTTAGGCGATTTTCAAGCGCTGAAATCATACATTCAGCCATAAGGTGAGGTAAATATGGTTACTTGGCAAGGGAATGTTATGTTCTCTTGCCTGTAATTTATACTGATCCTGCTACATGCGGGAGGGATACCATTGAAGAACGGCAGCGGCATCGTTATTGAAGTTCAGGATAAAAAAGCAACTCTTCTTATGAAGGACGGAACCTTTATCACAGTAAGAGTACCAGCAGGAAAAAGACCTCTTGTAGGAAATGAGTATCAGACTTCTTATTTTTCACACAAAAAAAGAAGTCTTTTTGTGCTGCCATCTATTTCTTTTTCAGTGGCAGCGTTAATTGCTTTTCTTTTTATTTCAGGTCTTTTACCCAACAGCAGCCATTCTGCCGCGGCTGCTTATGTTAGCTTCGATATCAATCCAAGCCTTGAGGTTGGCGTAGATGATGATATGCGAGTCGTTGAAATGGATGCTTTTAATGAAGAAGCAAGACAGATCATTAAGAAATACAATTTTTCTACAAACGATCGTATGCCGTTTGAAGTATTTGCAGATCAACTGATCAAAGCATATCAGACAGAAGGATATATGGAAGAGAATCAATCCATGCTGATCACTACTGTTACTGATAAAACGAGTGATAAGAAAACAAAGCAGGAATTGGATCATGCAGTGGATTCAATTGTAAAAAAAGCTGTCGTTCAATACCCTGTAGCGATTACTGTTTCAGAAACGAACGAAGAAGTTCGCGATAAAGCGAAACAATTAGGCGTATCTTCAGGTAAATATACAGCCTTCCAAGAAGCAACGAAGAACGATAGACACCTTAAAGAAGAAAAAATTAAAGAAGTGAAATTTCAAGAACTCCAAGTGAATGCGACTTCTTCTAAGGATATTAAATCCGTTCCGCATCCTCGTAAAATAAAGGCTGCACCACATGAGGTCAAGGCTAAGCCTGTAAATAATCACGGGAAAAAATCAGATAACCGCAGCACGGTTAATCCACCCCAGGAAAACGTTGAGAAGCCTAAGAAGCATTTGAATGAAAAACATAATAATGAAGAGCGAGAAAAAAGAAATAAGGTTATTAACAAAAAAGAACATAAGCATCAAAAAGAACAAAGGGTAGAACCTAAGACGATGAAGGAACCTGTCAGGTCTCAAAAAAAGGATAGGAAGTCTAACCAGCCAAAAGAACACAAAAAAGAAAACAAAATGCAAGGTCAGAATCACAACAGAGAAAAGAACGAATACGATCGTAAGCAAGATAATCAGAGACACCAATGGAATAGTGAAAGACATCATAAAGATGATCAAAGACATTCCAAGAATAAGCATGATGAGAAGCAAGAAAAGAAACATAAACACTAATTATGAGATAACGTGTCGTAATACCAATTACGATTCCTTATTGCTGTCGAAGGGTTTATAAAGGTATATGAATATTCCTCTAGAATCGGTGAAGTAACAACCAATTCGGGGGGATTTTTAATGTTGGATATTCGTTACTTCGAAAGTCAAATCGCCAAAAGTCCATATCTTTCTCTTTATAATATTCCTGTTAAGCCTAGCTTTAAGTGTAAGAACGAGACCACGCTGAAAATTGAATATAGAGAAGGAGAGAGGAACAGAACAGTTACGTTTACAGGGAATCCAAAGTATCTATCCATGTTGCTTGAAGGGAAAATGAAGCTGAGCACATTATTGAGACAAGAGATGATTGAGTTTCAAGGTACACTGAGACAACGCTTAAAATGGGAAGCCATTTTTTACTTGAGTTCCCATTGGGAAGAGATATCTGCGGGCGTATTAGTTCGAACTGCTAAAAATATTTGACACGAATCGACAAGGATGATAATATTCTTCACAGTGATTCAAATATGCATCGCTTTAACTTAATAAAGTAACACTTTTTTACTTATCACGAGAGGTGGAGGGACTGGCCCTATGAAACCCGGCAACCGCTAGATCATTGCATTCTTATGAATGATGAACTAGAAAGGTGCCAATTCCTGCAAGACTTTAAGTAGTCTTGGGAGATGAGGAGAACGTGCATAGAATATAATATGCCTTTCTGCTCATATTGAAGCAGAGAGGCATTTTTTTGTTTGGCTGTTATTAAAAGAATTCCTTTTGGGTATTCTCTAATCATCTTTGAAAAGCTGATTGTAGTGGAAGGTGCGAGACTCCTGGGGGATCAGCGGGACAGGTGAGACACCTATAGTGCGAAGCACAGTGTGGCTCACCGCACGCCCCCCGGAAAGCGAGCAACCTGAAACGGAAATCAGCCACTTTCAAGAACAACATTGATTACTAAAAAGAAAGCATTATTTAGACAAGAAATGAGGTAAGAAACTTGATTAATTTACAGTCAGTCCGTAAAGTCTTTCAAACCAAAGATGGTGAAGTAAAGGCTGTTGATACGGTAGATTTAAACATAAAGCAAGGAGAAATATACGGAATCATCGGTTACAGTGGTGCGGGTAAAAGTACACTGATTCGAATCCTTAATATGTTGGAGCGCCCGACTAGCGGTACGGTTACGATCGGCGGCAAAAACATGTCTGAACTGTCACCGAAAAAATTAAGAGAGGCTAGACAAGAAATCTCAATGATCTTTCAGCACTTTAACTTGTTATGGTCTCGCACAGTTAGAGAAAACATTGCGTTTCCTCTTGAAATCGCGGGTTATCCAAAAGCTAAGATCAAACAACGCGTTGATGAGTTGATCGACCTTGTTGGATTGGAAGGTCGTGGTGGTTCCTATCCGTCGCAGCTAAGTGGTGGGCAAAAGCAGCGTGTAGGTATTGCGCGTGCTCTTGCTAATGAGCCCAAAGTACTTTTATGTGATGAAGCAACTTCAGCACTTGATCCTAAAACAACCGACAGCATCCTGGATCTGCTGGTTGAGATCAATCAAAAATTAGATCTGACAATCGTTCTTATTACACATGAGATGCATGTGATCAGAAAGATCTGTCACCGTGTTGCTGTAATGGAGCAAGGGAGAGTCGTAGAAGAAGGCGATGTATTAAATGTCTTCAAAAACCCGACAGAACCAATCACGAAGGATTTTGTGAAACAAGTAACAGAACCTGAAGAAACAGTAGATACGATTAAACAATTCATTACTGAATTTCCTGAAGGACGCATCGTTCAGCTGACTTTTATCGGTGGACGAGCTGGTCAACCATTAATTACGGAACTGATTCGTAAGTATGAAGTGGATGTTAATATTCTTCAAGGTAAGATTACACAAACTCAGAATGGACCTTACGGGACGTTGTTTATTCAGATAAAAGGTACAGAATCTGCACTAGCTCGTGCTATGGAGTTCTTAAACAGTGTGCAGGTTGAAGTAGAGGTGATTCATAATGCTTAGTACATGGTTCCCAAACGTACAGTGGGACGTTCTATTAGAAGCGACAAAAGAAACATTGTATATGTCTGCAATCTCAGTGGTCATTACATTTTTTCTAGGGCTTGCTCTTGGTTTGGCGTTATTTTTAACGTCGCCTGGAAACCTGTGGGGAAATAAGTTCTTAAATAGTGTCATTGCCATAATCGTTAACGTATTTCGGTCGATTCCGTTTATTATCTTAATCATCTTATTGATTCCATTTACACGCTTGATCGTAGGAACGATGCTAGGAGCTGAAGCAGCTCTACCTGCTCTTATCGTAGGTGCTGCACCATTTTATGCACGTATGGTAGAGATCGCTTTGAGAGAGATTAATAAAGGGGTTATTGAAGCGGCCAAATCAATGGGTGCTACAAATGCTCAGATTATATTTAAAGTTCTAATTCCAGAAAGCACTCCGGCTCTTGTTTCAGGAATCACTGTTACTGCGATCGCACTAGTAAGTTATACGGCAATGGCTGGAGTTGTTGGTGCTGGCGGCTTAGGAAACTTGGCTTACATGGAAGGTTACCAAAGAGACAATGCGGATGTTACGTTGATTTCAACAGCACTCATCTTAGTTATCGTCTTCGTCATCCAATGGATCGGTGATCGAATTACAACTTCGTTAGATAAGAGATAATTGTTTTTAACAACAAGGAGGAAGTTCATATGAAAAAAGTATTATCTGTTCTTGTATTAACCGTTCTTGTTGCAGCACTTGCTGCTTGCGGGAACAAAACTGAAGGCGGTATAAGCGACGAGAAGATCATTGTAGGTGCTTCAAACGTACCACATGCTGAAATCTTGGAAGAAGCAAAACCTCTTTTGAAAGAAAAAGGCATTGAACTTGAGATTAAAACGTTCCAAGATTATGTATTGCCGAACAAATCTTTAGATGAAAAAGAAATCGGTGCGAACTACTTTCAGCACGTTCCATATTTAGAGTCTCAAATGAAAGATCATGGATACAAATTCGAGAACGCGGGTGGCATTCACCTTGAGCCGATCGGTATCTATTCAAAAAAATACAAATCACTGGATGAACTACCTGAAGGCGCAACGATCATCATGTCTAACTCTGTAGCAGATCACGGCCGTATGCTTGGCTTACTTGAAAAAGAAGGCTTGATCAAAGTGAAAGAAGGTGCCGGAGCAGAGGCACAGATTAAAGATGTTGTTGAAAATCCTAAGAAGCTTAAATTTAAAGCAGACGTTGATGCAGGAATGCTTCCAAAAGCATTTAAGAACGGTGAAGGCGATGCGGTTCTGATCAACACAAACTACGCGATCGATGCTGGATTAAATCCTCAAAAAGATGCGATCGCATTAGAAGGATCTGACTCTCCATTCGTAAACATCATCGCGGTGCGTGAAGGAGATAAAGACAAGAAATCTGTTAAAGCGCTAGTAGAAGCTCTTCGTTCTAAAGAGATTCAAGATTTCATTAAGAAGAAATATGAAGGGGCAGTAGTGCCGGTAACAAAATAATCCTCTATAGAGAACTGACTTTGATGTTAAAGTCAGTTCTTTTTTTGAGTAAAAATCGATCAACAACACGTTATAGTCCTCCAAACTAACTTATAGACCCTGCGATTCCATTTATAGGCCTACAAAATTTTTTATAGTCCTTCCATATCATTTATAGGCTTTTCGACAAAAAAACTTAAGAAAGTTTATTACATAACCGGCTTCTGAATAACTCATACTAAACCTGTTTACTATTTTGACAGGAGTGAATGGAATGAAACAAGAAGAGCAGCCGCTACCAGGATCGAATTCAACGCAATATCACCTAATCCGCTATAAAGAAGGTTTAGGGAAATATAATGAGAACATGCCTGAACTTACCCATGCTTATAATGAATTTACCCGCCATTGTTTTAAAGAGGGCGAGATCTCAGAGAAGTATAAGCAGTTGATCGCGTTAGGCATCAGCATCTATTCGCAAGATGAGTACTGTATTATCTACCATACAAAAGGATGTTTAGATCAAGGGTGTTCAGAAAATGAAATTCTTGAGACTGTAGGAGTTTCTGCTGCATTTGGTGGAGGAGCGGCTATGAGCCAAGGTGTGACCCTTGTTCAAGAGTGCATTAAGGAATTAAATAAGCCTCGTCATTAATTAAATGTCTAATTTCCACAATTTTCGTGTTTTGAAATCATCCTAAAAGGTAATGGAAGTAATGTAGCGCATTTAGCAGGATAACATAGAACGTCACATCTGTTTTCAATAGAAATCATTATGCAAGTGTATGCAGGGTGATTTCACTCGGATAACGGATTGAGCAAAATATGTGTTGCTGATACGCTAACATTAGTAAATAACTTTAACTTTGAAAGGATTGATTCATTATCCACCCCATTAAAGTAAAACATACGTCCGAGATGGAAAAAGCAATGCACCAGTCACATGGCTGTGGTTTTGCAGAGTATGAGAGGGATTTGGAAAAAAGGTTAGACGTTGAGAAGGTCCGAGATAAGGAATACAAAAAAGGATTAGAAATAGCGGCAGATGCAAATAGAAACCATACGCCGTAACATATGAACATAAAATTACAAAAGGCTGATTCATAAGGTGGTTTACCGCCTCATGAGTCAGCCTTTTTTCAAATATTGTGACTGATGAACAATTTAAATGACAACAATGGAAAAGTAAACAGCTCGTTCCCTTGAACATACATTTCATTTGTTATAAGATTAGAATGAGAATAAATTGAGAATGGCTATTTTGTGCCTTTTATCAAAATCTTAAGAATGATTTCTTAATGGAGGTTGTATTATGTCAGCACCTAATTTAAAGATTGAAGATCTTCGTGTATCTATTGAAGATAAAGAGATTATTAAAGGTTTAGATCTCGAAATAAATGGTGGAGAAATCCATGCAATCATGGGACCTAACGGAACAGGAAAGTCTACTCTTTCTGCAGCGTTAATGGGACACCCGAAATATGAAGTAACTTCTGGTAAAGTTACGTTCAACGGAGAAGATCTTTTAGAGATGGAAGTTGATGAGCGTGCGCAAGCGGGTCTTTTCTTAGCTATGCAGTACCCATCAGAAGTAAGCGGTATTACAAATGCTGATTTCCTACGTTCTGCTATCAATGCTAAGCGTGAAGAAGGCGACGAAATTTCTCTAATGAAATTTATCCGTGAGTTAGATAAAAAGATGGATCATCTTGAGATGGACAACGCGTTTGCTCACCGCTACTTAAACGAGGGATTCTCAGGTGGAGAAAAGAAACGTAATGAGATTCTACAATTGATGATGCTTGAGCCAAAATTAGCAATCCTTGATGAGATCGATTCAGGACTTGATATCGATGCTCTTAAAGTAGTAGCTAAAGGTGTTAACGAAATGCGCAACCCGGATTTCGGTTGCTTGATCATCACTCACTACCAACGTCTATTGAACTACATCACTCCTGATAAAGTACACGTGATGATGCAAGGGCGTATTGTAAAATCTGGTGGACCTGAATTAGCTCAACGTCTAGAAGCTGAAGGGTACGACTGGATTAAAGAAGAGTTAGGAATTAAAGACGAAACTGTTGGTCAAGAAGCGTAAGCATTAAGGGGGACTATACATGTCAGTTGATACGAGCCTAAGATTTGATAAGGACTACGTAACCGGTTTTTCAAGCAGCAGACAGGAACCCGCTTGGCTGCAGGAACTTCGTTTGCAAGCATTGGAATTAGCTCAAGAGCTTCCAATGCCTAAACCGGACAAAACTAAGATCGATAAATGGAACTTTACAGAATTCAAACATGAAGCAACTGGCACTCCTGTTGCGTTCAATGAACTTCCTGAAGATGTTAAGGCATTGATCGGTTCTGAAGAAGAAGCGAAAAATGTTCTTGTTATCCATAATGGAACACCTGTTTATTTTGCACTAGAGGAATCCGTAAAGGATCAAGGTGTTATTTATACAGATCTTCTAACAGCTGCAAAAGAGCATGAAGATTTAGTGAAAAAGTACTTTATGAAAGCTGTTACGGTTGATGAGAACCGTTTACCAGCACTTCATGCAGCACTATTCGTTAATGGAGCATTTCTTTATGTTCCAAAGAACGTGGAACTTTCTGCTCCTATTCAAGCAGTTTATTATCAAGACGATGAAGCAGCGATTTTCAACCACGTTATCGTTGTTGCAGAAGATAACAGCTCAGTAACGTATGTAGAAAACTACTTATCAACGAACGATTCTACAGATTCAGTAGCAAACATCGTTTCTGAAGTGTTTGCTGGAAGCGGTGCAAAAGTAGTTTACGGTGCTGTAGATAACCTTGCAAAAGGAATGACAACATACGTGAACCGCAGAGGCCGTGCTGAGAAAGATGCACGCATCGAGTGGGCGCTTGGTCAGTTTAACGACGGAAATACGGTTTCTGACAACACCACTCACTTGATTGGTGACGGTTCTTTTACAGATACGAAGACTGTTACAATCGGGCGCGGTGATCAAAAGCAAAACTTCGTAGCGCAAATCTTTAACCACGGAAAGCATTCTGAAGGTTATATCCTGACTCATGGGGTAATGAAAGATAATGCGAGCTCTATTTTTAACGGTATTACAAAAATTGAGCACGGTGCTACTAAGTCTCATGGTGAGCAAACAGAACGTGTACTCATGTTAAGTGAAAAAGCACGTGGTGATGCGAACCCGATCCTTTTGATCGATGAAGATGATGTTACAGCAGGTCATGCTGCTTCAGTTGGAAGAATCGACCCTCTTCAGATGTTCTATCTGATGAGCCGCGGTATTTCAAAAGCTGAAGCTGAACGTTTGATCATTCATGGATTCTTAGCACCAGTAGTTAGTCAAATGCCTTTAGAATCTGTAAAAAATCGTTTAGTCGAGGTTATTGAAAGGAAAGTGCGCTAATGAGTGCAAACGAATGGAGAAAGCTGTTTCCTATCCTAGATCAGGAAGTTAACGGCAAACCTCTCGTTTACCTTGACAGTGCAGCCACTTCACAAAAACCGATACAAGTTATTGAAGCTTTAGATAAGTATTATAAAGAGTACAACTCGAATGTTCACCGTGGTGTTCATACACTTGGAACTCGTGCTACAGATGGTTATGAAGGAGCACGTGAAAAGGTACGCCGTTTTATCGGTGCTAAATCCACTCAGGAAATTATCTTTACACGTGGTACAACAACAGCGATCAATACGGTAGCAAGAAGCTATGGTATGGCTAACCTTTCAGAGGGTGATGAGATTGTGATTACTCCAATGGAGCATCACAGCAACATTATTCCATGGCAGCAAGTGGCGAAAACCACTGGTGCAACGCTTAAGTACATTCCTTTACAGCCTGATGGCACGATTGATCTTGTGGATGTTGAAAATACAGTTACAGAGCATACTAAGATTGTCTCAGTTATGCAGGTATCGAACGTATTAGGAACGATCAACCCGATCAAAGAGATCGCAGCGATCGCACATAAGAACGGAGCTGTAATGGTAGTGGACGGCGCTCAGAGCGCCCCTCACATGAAAGTAGACGTTCAAGATCTCGATTGTGATTTCTTTGCCTTTTCAGCACATAAAATGTGTGGACCTACAGGCATTGGCGTGCTCTACGGAAAAAAAGCACTCCTAAACAAGATGGATCCTGTTGAGTTCGGTGGAGAGATGATTGATTTTGTAGGACTTCAAGAATCAACGTGGAAAGAGCTGCCTTGGAAGTTTGAGGGTGGTACACCGATCATCGCAGGTGCGATCGGTCTAGGTGCTGCGATTGATTTCTTAGAACAAGTAGGTCTTGATAATGTGTTAAAACATGAACATGTACTTGCTGAATATGCGATGGAGCGCCTTTCAGAGTTAGATGGTGTTACGATCTTTGGTCCGAAAGAACGAGCAGGACTTGTAACGTTCAACTTAGATGATGTTCATCCGCATGATGTAGCAACCGTTCTAGATTCTGAGGGAATTGCTGTTCGTGCAGGCCATCACTGTGCACAGCCTCTCATGAAATGGTTAGATGTTACAGCAACAGCACGTGCTAGCTTTTACCTGTATAACACTGAAGATGACATCGATGCTTTTCTTAAAGGCTTAACAACAGCAAAGGAGTATTTCGGTCATGTCTTCTAATTTAGATCAGCTATATCGTCAGGTCATCATGGATCATTACAAAAACCCGCGTAATAAAGGGTTTATTGAAGATAATGCTCTGACGATCAATATGAATAACCCGACATGCGGCGATCGCATCCAGCTTACTTTAAAAGTAGAAGATGGAAAGATCGAATCGGCTAAGTTCGACGGTGAAGGGTGTTCGATCAGTTTAGCATCAGCTTCTATGATGACACAGGCTGTTAAAGGTCTTCCTGTCGAAGATGCTGTAAAGCTTGCAAAGATTTTTTATGATATGATGTTAGGGAACGACTATGATGATGAATCCTATGATCTAGGTGACATCGAAGCTCTTTCTGGCGTTTCCAAGTTCCCAGCTCGCATCAAATGTGCCACACTTGCGTGGAAGGCGATGGAGCAAGGGGTAGGAAAAGATGAGGAAGAGGAAGAATAAGTTCCTTTTGAAAATGAGTTAAAGAGTGCCAATCCAGTAAGGAGGGATTCTGTAATGGCTAAGAAAATGCCGGATATCGGCGAATATAAATATGGTTTTAGAGATAAAGACGTTTCCATTTTCAGATCGAAGCGTGGGTTAACAAAAGAGATCGTAGAAGAGATCTCCCGCATGAAGAACGAGCCTGAATGGATGCTTGAATTCCGTTTGAAGTCATTAGAGCAGTTCTATAAGATGCCAATGCCACAATGGGGCGGAGACATGAAGGACTTAAACTTTGATGATATTACGTATTATGTTAAGCCATCTGAGAAATCTGAGAAGTCTTGGGATGAAGTGCCTGCTGAAATTAAAGCGACTTTTGACAAGCTAGGAATTCCAGAAGCTGAACAGAAATACCTTGCAGGTGTATCTGCACAGTATGAATCAGAGGTTGTATACCACAACATGAAAGAAGACCTTTCTGACTTAGGTATTCTTTTCACAGATACGGATACGGCTTTAAAAGAGCACGAAGAGATCTTCCGTGAGCATTTTGGAACGATCATTCCGCCAACTGATAATAAGTTCTCAGCACTTAACTCTGCAGTTTGGTCTGGTGGATCTTTCATTTACGTACCAAAAGGCGTTAAATGTGATACTCCACTTCAAGCATACTTCCGAATTAACTCTGAAAACATGGGTCAGTTTGAACGTACGCTGATTATTGCAGATGAAGATAGCTCTGTACACTACGTAGAAGGATGTACAGCACCCGTTTATTCTACAAACTCACTTCATAGTGCGGTTGTAGAAATCATCGTTAAAAAGAACGCTTACTGCCGTTATACAACGATTCAAAACTGGGCAAACAACATCTACAACCTAGTTACGAAGCGTGCAGTTGCTGAAGAGAACGCAACGATGGAATGGGTAGATGGAAACATCGGATCACGTTTAACGATGAAATACCCGGCAGTTATCATGAAAGGCCGTGGTGCGAAAGGTACGATCCTTTCTATCGCGATCGCTGGTAAAGGACAGCACCAAGATGCTGGAGCAAAAGTATTGCACTTAGCACCAGACTGTTCTTCTACTATCGTGTCGAAGTCGATCTCTAAGCATGGCGGTAAAGTAACATACCGTGGTATCGCTCATTTCGGACGTAAATCTGATGGATCTAAATCCAACATCAAGTGTGATACACTGATCATGGATAACCAATCCACTTCAGATACGATTCCGTACAATGAGATTCTTAACAACAACATCACTTTAGAGCATGAAGCGACTGTATCCAAAGTTTCTGAAGATCAGTTGTTCTACCTTATGAGTCGTGGTGTTTCTGAACAAGAAGCAACGGAAATGATCGTAATGGGCTTCATCGAGCCGTTTACGAAAGAACTTCCAATGGAATATGCAGTAGAGATGAACCGTCTGATCAAGTTCGAGATGGAAGGTTCTATCGGATAATTAAGAAAAGCCTTGGTGTTTATAAACACCAAGGCTTTTATGTGTGTTGAGCACTATCAAATGTATGTGAACTATTTTTCGATCTTTTTAAATCCAAACTCTACAAACGTTTTTAAGGCTGCGTCATTTTGCAAATAGTCAAAGAATCGTTCTGCTTCTTTCTTGTGCGGAGTTTCTTTTAGTACACCTACAGGATAAATAATGGATGCATGTGTATCTTTGTTAGCAACAGCAGCTACTTTTACTTTAGATGAGGTCATTGCATCAGTCTTATAGACAATACCAGCATCGACATTACCCGTTTCTACGTATGTAAGTACTTGACGAACGTCTTTTGCATAAACGATTTTCTTTTCAACTTTCTTAATTAAACCTAAGTTCTCTAGTGTTTCTGCGGCATATTGGCCTGCTGGAACTGTTTCAGGAGTACCGATTGCTATCTTTTTGACCGCTATTAAATCTTCGAAACGTTTAATGTCTTGTGAGGAATCTTTTCTAACGACAAGGACCAACTCGTTTCCAACAAGATCTGTTTCTTGTTTCTTTTCAATAAGTCCTTCTTCAATAAGCTGGTCAAATTTATCTTCTGCTGCTGAGAAAAAAAGATCAACAGGTGCTCCGTTAGAGATTTGCTGTTGAAGGGCTCCAGAACCTCCGAAATTGTAAGTAATTTTAACATTTGGATGTTCTTTTTCATAATTGCTCGCAATTTTATTCAATACATCTTGTAAACTGGCTGCTGCCGAAATTGTTATTTCTACATTGGGATCCTTCTCGGCTGATTTTGAAGATTCATTTTTTGAGCAAGCAAACAAAAACGTTGAAAGCAAACAAATTAGAAGCAAGATTGTATAACTTTTCTTCATCTTCTCTCTCCTCACTTAACTTTTGTTTTTGAATGTCAGGTAAGAATATATAGAAAAAAGACGCCCGATTGGACGTCTTTTTTGCGTATATTGCGGCGAGAGACAGCACTCCACATAGTGCATTGCCAAAAAAGGCGCGTCAATCTCATCTTATGCAATTAGCTCATCGCTAGATTAGTATACCACCACTTTGCATTAAAGAGAAGAAGATATTATTGAGACTTCAAATGGTTCGCTTTTTTATAGACGAAAAAGTTATAATGCAATCAACCATAACTTTAGAGAAGGAGCATATGTGATGAACGAGATGATAGAAACGATATTAGCTCATCGATCGATTCGAAAGTTTAAGAACAAGCCATTAGATGAAGAAATCGTTGAAACACTTGTACAATGCGCTCAGGCCGCATCTACTTCAAGCTATCAACAAGTTTGCACGATTATAGGGGTAGAGAACCGGGAAAAGAAAGAACAACTAGCTGAGCTTGCGGGTAATCAATCGTACGTCGCTGACAACGGCTATTTCTTTGTTTTTTGTATGGATTACAACCGACATCAAATAGCAGCAGATATGAAAACAATAGATATTCACGAAACGATTCAATCGACAGAAGGGTTTATCGTAGGCACAGTGGATGCCGCTCTTGCTGCACAAAACCTGTCTATAGCAGCTGAGTCGCTAGGACTTGGAATTGTGTATATCGGTGGACTTCGAAATTCTCTGGAAGAAGTGTCAGAGCTATTGGGTTGCCCAGACCATGTTCTTCCGTTATTTGGTGTAGCTGTAGGGTATCCAGATGCAGAACCTGGGAAAAAGCCGCGCTTGCCAATGGAAGCTGTTTTTCATAAGAATCAATACCAAAGTTCTGAGGAAACAGAAGCTCTCTTAGATCAGTATGAAAAAGAAACAGCTGCGTATTACACAGAAAGAACGGGCGGAAAGCGTACAGATGGCTGGGTCACGCAGATCACAGCATCAATGGCGACTCCTAAACGAACGTATATGAAAGAATTTGTCCGATCAAAAGGATTAAATAAATTGTAACTCACAGGCAGGTGACTTCAAAGAATGATAAAAATCGGTGTAACAGGCTGGGGAGATCATGATTCTCTTTATCCAGATGGTACTCCTGCAAGAGATAAGCTTGCTGTATATAGCGGCCACTTTCCTGTTGTAGAAGTTGACTCTTCCTTTTATGCAGTGCAGCCTGTCAAAAACTATGAGAAATGGGTAGCTTCTACACCAAAGGATTTTTCATTTGTAGTAAAGGCTTATCAAGGTATGACGGGACATTCAAGAGGCAAGCTGCCTTTTGACTCTGTTAAAGAAATGTATGAGGCATTTATCGAGTCTATTCAACCTGTCATCACATCAGGCAAGCTTGAGATGGTCTTGTTTCAGTATCCTCCTTGGTTTGATTGTAAGAAGGAGAATGTTCAGATGCTGCGTTATGCAAAAGAAATGATGGGTGGTATTCCAGTAGCTCTTGAGTTTCGTAACCAGACGTGGTTCAGTGATGAGATGAAGGATAAGACGCTACAATTTATCCGGCAAGAGAATTGGATTCATACGGTCTGTGATGAACCTCAAGCAGGACAAGGTTCAATTCCAATCGTCATGGACACAACACCCGAGAAGACACTCGTACGAATGCATGGCCGAAACGTATATGGCTGGAACAACCAAGGTCAGCCGAACTGGAGAGAAGTACGTTATCTTTATCGTTATAATGAGCCAGAGCTTCAAGAATGGAGTGAGCGCATACAACAGCTTTCTTCAGAAACAAAGAATTTAACCATTCTTTTTAATAATAATTCAGGTGGGGATGCTGCTGATAACGCGAAGCAGATGATTGAACTTCTGGATATTCAATATGACTTTTTGGCTCCAAGGCAATTGGATTTGTTTTGAGTTTTCCTTATATTACAAATCCATTTCAAAAAGAAGGAATCGATTCATTTTTCAATGTAGACTGATATACTAATAGGGTGAATGAAATCAGTTTGCTGGATGAAGAAAGTGGGGATCACTTTGAATTTCAAAAAATTGATTCAGATGATGTACTGCTTACAAATTGCCTTTATCGTCAGTGGCGTTTACCTGCTATGTGTCTACATATTTATCAATGATGCGAAGCGCATACAGTTCTTATCCTTGGTCTTATGCATTAATCTTATTTCATTAAAAATAACAAGAGATCGTTTTAAAGCATAAAGTGAACACCCTCCGCCATTTTGGCAGAGGGTGTTGTCGTTTTATTGCAAATGTCGATATATTTCATTTTTCGCCGATAAATTTAAAAAATTGCCGATATAAATGATTTTCTGCCGATATATTCCGTTTCTTGCCGATATTTTTCAAATCTCGCCGATAAATTCTCTAGATCATTTTTAAAAGTGCTTTTCGCCCTTGCATACCAACTTCAATACCTTTTTCTTTTGCTTCAAGAGTAATAGATTCTAAAGGTGCATCCAGCAGCTGCTCGATTGTTCTAACTCCGACAGCGCGTCCTGCGATAATTTTACGGTCTGCTAACTTTTCATTCAGTAGTGCCACGTCTAGTGCTCCACACATGATATATCCATTGTCGTTGAATACAGCCATAAAATTCGTTTTTGGCAAACGAAGGGTGACAGCGGTAAACGGATGTCCTTCAATTAAGATCGGGTTCATCTCTAACATGCTTCCACTCCTTTCTTCACTATTATTTTTATGTGTACAGAAGGGAAAAAGTGTTAGGTGTTGAAGCTATTTTTATGACTTTTTCATGAACAAAAAGGGAGTCGGATATGATACGATTAAAAGAAAATGGCTCTTATAGGTAAACCTTTGTTGCCTTTGGAAGTGGTTGGTTTCCGTTCCAGGTGCTCGCTTTCCGCGGGGCAGGCGGTGAGCCACATTCGTACGTTTCACTCTTAAGTGTCTCACCCGCCGGCCTGTCCCGCAGGAGTCTCGCACCTTGCACTCCAACCAACTGTCACAGCAGCAAAGAAAAATGAGGTTTGAAAGCAACAATTTTATAAAAAAGAGTCAAAGAAAATGAGGAGGCGATGAAGGATGAAACAATACTTAGATTTTCTTCAAGATATCTTACATAACGGTACAAAAAAAGAGGATCGGACAGGCACGGGTACCGTTTCTGTGTTCGGTCGTCAGATGAGGTTCGACCTACAGGAAGGATTTCCGCTTGTTACGACAAAAAAGCTGCATTTAAAATCAATTATTCATGAATTGCTTTGGTTCTTAAAAGGCGACACAAATATTGCTTATTTAAAAGAAAACGGTGTGCGGATTTGGGATGAGTGGGCAGATGAAGATGGAAACTTAGGTCCTGTTTATGGACATCAGTGGCGCTCATGGTCGGCTCCGAACGGTGAGACAATCGATCAGATCTCAAACGTAATCGAAGACATCAAGAAGAATCCAGATTCAAGACGACTAATCGTCTCTGCATGGAATCCTTCTGATATTCCGAATATGGCGCTGCCACCATGTCATTTATTGTTTCAATTTTATGTTGCGGATGGAAAGCTCTCCTGCCAGCTTTATCAGCGCTCAGCAGACAGTTTCTTAGGGGTGCCTTTTAATATTGCGTCATATGCTTTGTTAACGATGATGGTGGCTCAAGTAACAGGACTTAAACCAGGTGAGTTTGTTCACACTGTTGGTGACGCGCACATCTACACCAATCACCTTGAACAAGTTGAGCTTCAGCTTACTCGTGAGCCAAAGCCTCTTCCTAAGATGAAGATTAATCCGAACGTGACGAGTATTTTTGATTTCACATATGAGGACTTTGAGCTTGTAGATTATGAGGCGCATCCACACATTAAAGGCGTGGTGAGCGTATGATCTCGTTTGTTGTAGCGATGGATGAAAATCGCGCGATCGGCAAAGACAATGATCTACCGTGGTACTTACCTAACGATCTCAAGCATTTTAAAAACGTAACGATGGGAAAACCAATCGTGATGGGTCGTAAAACGTATGAATCCATAGGAAAGCCTCTGCCTGGTCGAGAAAATATCGTGGTAACAAGAGATGAACACTATCAAGCAGAAGGAACGACGGTCGTTCATTCTGTCGACGAAGTGCTAAAAAAAGAAGCAGAAGAACTATGTGTGATCGGTGGGACAGAGATCTTTAAGCTGTTCATGCCAGTTGCAGACCGCCTGTATGTCACAGAGATCCACCATACCTTTGACGCAGATACGTATTTTCCCGAAATCAATCGTGATGAGTGGCGTGAGGTCTCTCGTGAGCCGGGTATCGTTGATGAAAAGAACAAATATCCACACGATTTTGTCGTGTACGAAAAAAATTAAAAACATAAAGTTTGAATGAGCCCCCCTCTTGTCTGCATACATATGTATATGTAGATAAAGGGGGGTTACCTTTTGCTTAAGCGCAGAAAAATGAAACTTCGAAAAGGGCCACTTCCATTCCGATTTGTACTGTTGATCTCATTTATTCTGTTTACTTTTATAACGATTCAAGGATTATGGCTTGTAAACAAAGGAATCGAACCAACACTCATGTTGATCGCACAAAAGAAAACAGAGGAAATTGCTGCTCTTGCCATAAGTGAAGCGATCGACAATGAAATATTAGGACCTTCAGAAATGAATGACATCATCGAATATAAAACGGATACAGAAGGAAATGTCGTCTTTGCTGGAATCAATCAGAGTGTTGTCAACCAGGTTGCGAACCAGTCACAAAAAGTCGTTCAAAAATACCTGAAGGAAATTGAAGAAGGTAAAGCACATGAAGTGATCACCAATGATGAGTTAGGGATAACTGCTTATAAGAATGAACCGGGCGTTATTATGGAAATACCACTGGGGCAAGCAACAAGAAATTCACTCTTAGCGAACTTAGGTCCTAAGATTCCGATTAAATTTATGCTGATAGGTGAAGCGAACACAGATATCGAGGAGAGAATAGAGAATTCAGGAATCAACAATACGTGGATTAATATTGATATCGTGGTTACAGTTAAAACGAGAATCGTTATTCCTTTCGCAACAGAAACGACAGTTGTGAAACGACCGATAAAAATAACCGCACAGTTTATAAAAGGAGAAGTTCCGGTCTATTACAATCAATCTGGAGATCCGATACAACCTACTGTACCGATTACTCCAGATTTGAAAGAAAAGGAATCTCATGATGAATTGGAGCCTTCTGAGGATAGCCCCACAGAAGAAACGGGTGAGGAAGAAGCAGCAGAATAAATGTATTTCCTTCATTTAACAAATCCTGTTTAGGTTGACCATTCGTCCTATTTTGTTATAATTGTAATTGAATTTAAAATTTTATATGTCTTTAAGCCTATCACCGATGGGGTAGAGGAGCGGATTTTATAAGTACTTTTTCAGAGAGTGACGTCTATGAAGAAAAAGGAAAGGAACTTTCGCCGAAGCAAAAGAAAACCGTCTGTTAACTTTTGCTGGGTTTACACTAAAGAAGTGTAAAACTGTCACTGCTTGGGAATTAAAAGCAGTGGAGGACTACTGATCGATGAGGAAAACCATAAATTACTTAAGTGATTGATAGCAGGTTATTTCCTTGTCTATTGATCGCTTTTTATTTTGTCCTTTTTTCCTCAACGTCCTGTAAAAACTCCTCAATATCGATGGCTAAATCAAAGAAGGAGGAACATCATGGAATTTGAGAATTCGATTTATTCATTAATACCACCCGTATTGGCAATCTTAATGGTTGTTCTAACGAGAAGAGTGTTAGTCTCATTAGGAGCAGGGATCCTAGCGGGAGCATTATTGCTTCACGATTTTAGTATTGTAGCCACACTAAAAGAAATTGGTACGATTGTGAAAGGGCATTTTATTTCAGACGGTGCATTAAATGAGTGGAATGTTTATATTCTTCTGTTCTTATTAATCTTAGGAATGATGACCAGCATTATCTCGTTAGCTGGAGGTAGCCGAGCTTTTGGAGAGTGGGCGATTTCCAGAGTAAAAACACGAAGAGGTGCACAGCTTTTAACAGTTGTGTTCGGACTCGTCATTTTTATTGATGACTATTTTAATTCGTTGGCTGTCGGAAATGTAAGTAGACCGATCACAGACCGACATCGCATCTCACGTGCGAAACTCGCTTATTATCTTGATTCAACGGCTGCACCAGTCTGTGTGATCTCCCCTGTTTCAAGTTGGGGAGCGTACATCATCGGTATTATCGGAACGATTTTTGCTACACATGAGATCACAAATATGTCTGCGTTCAGTGCTTTCATTCAAATGATTCCAATGAATTTTTATGCAGTGTTTGCACTGGTTCTTGTATTTTTCGTTGCGTATTTTCAACTTGATTTTGGACCGATGAAAAAACATGAAGAAATAGCTCTTGCTACAGGTGAAGTGATTTCAGCAGATAAAAAAGCAGCAATCGGAGAGGGTATTAAGCTCGAAGAAAGTGACAAAGGAAAAGTAGGAGACCTTGTATGGCCAATCGTGATATTGATTGTTTCAACGGTTGGATTCATGATCTATACAGGTATTCAAAATGTGAAGGGGCTAGAAGAACCAACGGCCATCACACTTTTATCTATTTTTGAAAATACAGATGTACCAAAATCATTAGTATATGGTGGTCTGCTAGGTTTAGCTTCAGCTATTTTATTCTTCCTTCCAAAGAAGATGGGTGCTGCATCATTAGGCAAAGGACTGGGACGCGGTATTCAGTCTATGATCGGTGCTGTTACGATTCTGCTTTTTGCTTGGACGATTATCTCTATCATCGATAGCTTAGGAACAGGGACCTATCTCGCGGGGTTAGTTGATCAGCATATGAATTTAGCTTATCTGCCATTTGTTCTTTTTATATTGTCAGGGTTAATGGCTTTTGCAACAGGAACTTCATGGGGGACGTTTGGTGTCATGCTTCCGATCGCAGCAGAAATTTCAGCATCAACGAATATTGAGTTAATGCTTCCAGTTCTTGCTGCAGTACTTGCGGGATCTGTTTTTGGTGACCATTGTTCCCCAATATCAGATACTACAATCCTTTCTTCAACAGGAGCAGGAAGTCATCACATTGATCACGTCATGACCCAGCTTCCATATAGCCTTGTGGCAGCTGGAGTATCTGCTGTAGGGTATCTTGCACTAGGATTAACAGAAAGTGTTTGGATAGGCCTTCTTGCATCAGCGGTTATCTTTATCCTCGCACTTTTCATCATAAAAAAAGTGTCTAGTAATAATAGCATGAGTAATGAATCTTTCAACGCTTAAACTTGAAAGTGTCTGGTAGTTAACCAGGCACTTTTTCTTATATTTATACGACTTTTTCCCCCTTATTCCGACAAAATAACTAAAAAACATTTTGACGGTTATCATGTTTTGTAATATACTGAACACAGAATTATCAGAAAAAAGTAACAATTGTAAACTTTTCGACTTCAAAAAAAGGGGGATACAACAATGGAAAATAGGCAGCAATGGGGAAGCCGCTATGGGTTTATATTAGCAGCGGTCGGCTCAGCGATCGGCTTAGGCAATATCTGGAGATTTCCAGCGGTTGCTTATGAGAACGGTGGGGGAGCATTCTTCATCCCATATCTAATAGCACTTTTAACGGCAGGGATTCCCTTACTGATTCTAGAATTTACGTTAGGTCATAAGTACCGTGGCTCTGCTCCACTTTCTTATTTCCGTCTTCACAAAAAAGCGGAATGGTTAGGATGGTGGCAAGTATTTGTAGCATTTGTTATTTCTACTTACTACGCGGTAATCATCGCTTGGGCGATTAAGTACTCCATTTACTCATTGAACTTAACTTGGGGAGACAAGCCTTCTGACTTCTTTTATGGAGAGGTTCTTCAATTAAGCAAGACGCCTGGTGACTTAGGCGGTATCGTTCCAGGTATTTTGATCGCACTTCTCATCGTGTGGGTCGTTACGCTTCTTGTTCTTTATAAAGGTGTATCAAAAGGAATCGAGCGTTTTAACAAAATTTTTATTCCAGCTTTAGTCATTATGTTTACGTTAATTGTTATTCGTGCCGTTACGCTCGATGGTGCAGCTCAAGGTTTGAATACTTTCTTCACACCTGATTGGAGCATGATGAATAATGGTAAGGTGTGGGTAGCAGCTTACGGCCAGATTTTCTTCTCATTATCGATCGCATTTGCGATTATGGTAACGTACTCAAGCTATCTGCCTAAGAAATCAGATATTAACAATAATGCATTTATTACAGGTTTCGCAAACTCAGGATTCGAACTACTAGCAGGTATTGGTGTATTTGCTGCATTAGGATTCATGGCGATGCAACAAGGTCTGCCAGTTGATGAAGTTGTAAAAGGCGGAATCGGACTAGCATTTGAAGTATTCCCAGCAATTATTAATGAGTTCCCAGGCGGTAATGCCTTCTTTGGGACAATCTTCTTCTTAACCCTTGTATTCGCGGGTATGACATCGTTGATCTCGATCGTTGAAACATATGTGTCTGCATTACAAGATAAGTTTGGTATTTCTAGAACAAAAGCTGTATTGATGGGTGGAGGAGTAGCATCTGTTATCTCATTACTTTTCGCTACAAAAGGCGGACTGTATATGCTTGATATCGTGGATTACTTCATCAACAACTTCGGTATCACGTTAGCAGGTCTTGTAGAAGTAGTCATTGTTGCTTGGTTCGTAAGACAATTGGCTGGACTTCAAAACCATGCGAACGCCATCTCTGACTTACGAACAGGTTTATGGTGGAAAGTTTGTCTTGGCGTTATCACACCGATTCTTCTCGGTTACATGATGTTCGATAACATTAGACAGAACCTTAAAGAAAACTATGAAGGTTATCCTACAGAACTGATCCTTACGTATGGTGTAGCAGTGGCAGTTGGTGTAATCGTACTGGGCATCGTACTCGGTCTAGTGAAGTGGAAATCTGAAGTGGCAGTAGAAAAAAAGGAGGTCAGCTAATATGACAGGCAGTGCGATTACAATGATGGTGATTGGCATGGTTATCCTATGGGGCGGCCTCCTCGCAAGTATTGCAAATGTGGTTCGCGTTTCAAGAAAAAAATAAAGATTGAAGCTGGTTCTTCAATTGAAGAACCAGCTTTTTCTTATGATGGCGCTCGTAATTCAGAGCAAGGCTCGAGATTTACGAGCGCCATATGAAAAATACGAGCGCCATATGAAAAAAGAAGCCCTCAAGCTTCTTTTTCAACTTTGCCACCATTCAATATTATCTTCGCCTGTTGTTAATACGCTCCTGACGTTCCCATGCTTTTAAATAAGGGTATGGATCGAATGCCCATTCCGTATATCCGTTGTCACGGTACATCCCAAAGTGAAGATGAGGAGGGAATTTCCCGGAAGTTCCGGGAGGACCGTAGCCTGAACTACCCACGTATCCAAGCACCGTCCCAGGTTCGACGATTGTACCTTTTTCAATCGCTTTATTGAAGCTCCCTAAATGGGCGTAATAATGATACACATTATTGATATCACGGACACCGATTCTCCATCCGCCAAAACGGTTCCATCCTTTAATTTCCACAATTCCGTATGATACGGCTTTTACCGGAACGCCGTAATCTGCAAATATATCTGTGCCCTCATGGATACGTAATCCACCAAATCCGCGCCGGTCACCCCAAGTGCTTCGGTAGCTATAGTTCGATCTTAATGGAACGATAAAACTGTGTTTGTCTAGAGAAACCGTTCCATAGGTCTCATAGATCTTCGCGTTTTCCATAATGATATCTACGGCTTTATCTCGTTGATAGTAGCTCCAAAGGCCGATTCTGAAATTTTCTATATCATGTCCATGCTTTTTTATGATCTCACTAAAGGTATATAGGATGTCTTCATCGTTGTTACGATCAGCAATTCCGTCGTTGTTGCCATCTCTTCCGATGCCTCCAAACATGGAGATACGTTCAGGGTTTGTATCGTCCATCGTTGGATTTATTGGTCCAGACCATTGTAAGGGAGAAAAATAAATACCGACTAATCCTTTTCTGGCAGGTAGATCTCTTCTCGCTTTTCTTACGCTTCTTTCATATTGGTCTACGCCCGCAAAGTAGTGCCATGGAATCAGAGTGACGGATTCCATTTTTTTATAGAGGCTAAGCCTTTCCACATCTTCTTTCGTAAATCGCTCTGCTGCCGTGCTCCTGCTTTCCGGAAGAAAGGTTATTAGAAGGGCTGTCAGAGTGAGGAACAGGACTGTGAATTTCCTCATACGTCCCAATCCACTCCTTTCTTTCATTTATCTATAGTTTGTTGAAGTTATAAAAAAACATGAAGGAAAAATGTTGGAAAAAACTCTTGTTTGGAATTTTGCCCTGGCGTATGGTAGAGTATTGATGGGACAATAATGTTTAAGTAGAAACTAAAATACGAACGTTCATTATACGATAGACCAAGAAAATCTGGGGTGATGATGATGGCAAAGAAAGAAGAATATGTACGTAAACCCGAGTGGTTAAAAATAAAGTTAAACACGAATGAAAATTATAAAGAACTCAAAAAGATGATGCGTGAGAAAAAGCTACATACGGTATGTGAAGAAGCAAAGTGTCCGAACATCCATGAATGCTGGGCTGTACGAAAAACAGCAACTTTTATGATCCTTGGAGATATCTGTACACGTGCTTGTCGTTTTTGTGCAGTAAAAACAGGATTACCAACAGAACTTGATCTTCAAGAGCCAGAACGTGTTGCAGAATCAGTTGAGCAAATGGGTCTGAAACACGTAGTAATCACAGCGGTTGCACGTGATGACCTTAAAGATGGCGGTGCTCATGTTTTTGCTGAAACCGTTCGTTCTGTACGTGCTCGTAATCCGTTCTGTTCCATTGAAGTTCTTCCATCTGACATGTTAGGTGACTTTGATGCACTGAAAACATTGATGGATGCAAAACCAGACATCATGAACCACAATATTGAAACGGTGCGACGTCTTTCTCCGAGAGTTCGTGCACGTGCTACGTATGACAGAACAATGGAGTTCTTGCGTCGTGCAAAAGAAATGAATGCCAACATCCCAACTAAATCCAGTCTTATGATCGGATTAGGTGAGACGTGGGATGAAATTGTAGAAACGATGGATGATCTACGTGCAAATAACGTTGATATCATGACGATCGGACAATATCTACAACCTACTAAGAAACATTTAAAAGTACAAAAATACTATACACCAGATGAGTTTAAAGAATTGCGTGATATCGCGTTCTCTAAAGGATTCAAGCATTGTGAGTCAGGACCTCTCGTGCGTTCTTCTTACCATGCTGATGAACAAGTTAACGCAGCTGCCCAAAACAGCTAAATAAAAGAGAAAACCAGAAGCATCGAGCTGCTTCTGGTTTTTTATTTGCCTTCCATTTGCCCGCGCATACTGTTCGTTTCCCCGTTCATCTCACCGTTTTCATTTTCCCCATAGTTCCACTTCTTGCCTTGAGGCGCTTTTTTCATTTGTAGGATCAACTGGTCCATGATTCCTTCGATCTGTTCGGTATCATTGTTTAAGGATTGATATTGTTCGATCTTATCGATCATTCCTTTTTCATCTGACACATACACATGATAATATCTTGGTACAACAGAGAAACCAGTCATCTTTACTTGATCTGCAGCTGCATTTCGGTCCTTGTTTGTTGTCTTGTAGCCGATCAGTACCTCTTCATCCGTTACTAATGTACCGACATCTTTAATATCCGGTAATTGCAGAACCATATCAGAGATCATATCGGCAAGCTTTTGACGATTTAAGTACGGAACAGCATTTCCTGTTTTTACTTTGTCCCCCGACATATGACGCATATATCCAAAGTCCCCATAATTCATGTTGTTGCCAATTCGATTCTCATCTTTTACATTCGTTTTAGAAAATTTATATTCTTGCCCCATCTTCTTTTGATCACCGCCGCCACATCCAGCAAGCATCAAGCCGATCAATAAGAACATTCCTAGTTTTTTCACAGGTGTTTCACCTCCTTATTCTATAGAGTGCCTTAAAGTAGAAGATCTTTACGAAGAAATTGTTGGCTGTAAAGAGCACAAGCATGGTAAAATAAGTATCAGGAAACGAGGTGAAGCATTTTTGATTACAGTTGGTAATTATTCCTATGAAGTGATTGAAGATGTAAAAGAAGCCTTTAACGAGGAACAATTTAAAGCGCGCTATAGTGAAATCTTACATAAATACGATTATATTGTTGGTGATCTCGGTTACGAACAGCTTCGACTTCGTGGGTTCTTTGAAGACAATCATGAAAAGGCTACGTTTGATACGAAGATCAGCACATTGCCGGAATACATTTATGAATATTGTAATTTCGGTTGTCCGTATTTTGTAGTCAAAAAAGTAAACCCCTGAGAAATTCAGGGGTTTTTCTTTGTCTTTAGCAATGATCGGCTGGCATGCAAGCTAGTACAGAATAAACGGAGTTCCCTTATGAGCCTCGAGAATCCTCATAAGGCTTTTCCGTATGATATTCTGGATCATCGTGTGTAGGATGAGCACCAGGATCTTGTCTTTCCAGACCTTCATGAAGGGTTTTGTTTTCATAGTTAAAGGCGCTATAATAACGCTGTTCTTCTCTCCAAGGAGTCGATTTTCCTAAAGCTCTTTTGATAGGTGAGCCATATGGACCTTCAGGTAAATCCTCAGGAAGTACGTAATTACGACCAGTCTCTACATTCGAAAAATCAGTATATTGTTCTTTTTCTTTTTCGAACAAAAAAACCATCCTCTCTTCGGCCATTTTAGGATAAGAAAGTATCCTTATCTAAAGTGTCTCCAAGAAAGCATGATTCTTTTTTGGTACATTTTGATTACATCTTAAACAACTTCAGCTAAAAATTCACGCAGCTCCATCGCGTCCTCTTCAGTTAGATTAAACGCGTGTTCTAAATAGCCTTCTTCTTCTAGATCATCTTGACCGATGATGGCATATGTACTGCCTAACATGTTTAGGACTAATGACTTTCCGTAATGTCTCGTTGTTTTCGTGATGGCAAGATCAAAGCGAGTATTACGTCCCATAAAGCTTACAAAGCGCGTTTCTGTTGTTTCTTTATCATCATATAAGAAAAATGTTTCCTCGTTCATTTTGTTCCTCCTTCGTACTAAGCAAAATTTAAATTTTGAGTCCATATGATTGGTCTTACTTTATGTTACACTTTACTTGAGAAACTTACAAAAGGTGATGACTATGTATTTTGTTGATCGAAAGAAAATCAATGAACATTTAGTGTATATGAATGAGTTAATCCATACGTTCAAAGAATTATCAGCTCCCAAAAATAAGCTTGAAACACTTGTGGTGGAAAGAATCGGACACATGTTGATCGAATCGATGATGGACGTTGGAAACATGATCATTGATGGATTTATCATGCGCGATCCTGGAAGCTTTGAAGATATTCTTGATATCCTGATTGATGAAAAAGTAATTCCGAACGATGAAGCAGTATCACTGAAAGAAGTGGTGAACCTTCGTAAGTCACTTGTTCAAGATTATACTTCTGCTGATAGTAAAGTCATATTTGATACCATTGCTTTAAAAGAGAAAGAACTCTCAGCATTTCCGTTACACGTTAAAAGGTACTTAGAAGAAGAGTTGGGGCCAGTTTCTGCATTTTTACCTGAATAAGGTTAAAGGAGTTTTTATACATTTATATTTAAAAATGTACGTTTACCCTTATTTACGATAAAATGGTGACAAAGGATGGTGATGACCATGAAGAATCACACCTCAACCCGTGATGAAATCATCTATCTTTTAAAAAGAAATAAGAGGATGACCGTTACGGAAATGGCAAAATCCCTCGGAATAACCGAAATGGCTGTTCGTCGTCATCTCAACACATTAGAACGTGACCATGTGATTGAAACGACTCTTGTACGACAGGCTATGGGAAGACCAATCCATTTTTATCATCTTACAGCAAGCGGTGACGAACAATTTCCACGAAACTATTCAGGACTAACCGTTGATTTTTTAAAAGATATAGAAGAAGTGAGTGGCACAGAAACAATCGATGAATTATTTAAACGACGTGAAAATCGTCTGCAGGATAGATATAAAGATCGAATGAACACACTCACAGAGTTTGAACAAAAAGTAAATGAACTGGCTAATATTCAAAATGAAGCAGGGTACATGGTGGACTGGGAAAGAGGAGAAGATCCCGATACTTATGTATTAACAGAGTACAACTGTCCGATCGCTAAGGTTGCGAATGAATATCAGCAAGCCTGTTCCTGCGAGCTTTCACTCTTTAAGCGCATGCTGCAAACAGACGCTGTTGAGCGAAAGACGTGCATGGCAAAAGGCGGAGATTATTGCTGTTATGTGATAAAAGAAGAAAAGCAAACATCTGAAGTCTAAAACGCTTCAGGTGTGTTTTTTTTTGAAGTAGGTAGAATGAGAATGTAGATAAAAGGAGAGAGCATATTGAAGGCATATAAAGGATTCTTGATCGACTTAGACGGTACGATGTATCGAGGAACAGAACGAATCGTTGAGGCCGTTGATTTTGTAAAAAAATTAAACGAAAAAAAGCTTCCCTATTTGTTCGTGACAAACAATTCTTCTAAAACAAAAAAACAAGTGGCAGATGTGCTTGCAGGATTTGATATTCCAGCATCTGCTGAACATGTGTATACGACGAGTATGGCAACAGCCAACTATATTGCTGAACAAAAGAAAAATGCGACAGTTTATTGTATCGGTGAGGATGGAATTAGAGAAGCGCTTCAAGAACAAGGACTAGAACTAGTAGAAGAGAAACCTGATTTTGTTGTGATCGGAATCGATCGCTCGATCACATATGAAAAGTTAGCAAAAGCGTGCCTTGCAGTCCGTAATGGAGCGACTTTTATCTCGACAAATGGTGATATCGCTCTTCCGACGGAAAGAGGACTTCTGCCAGGAAACGGCTCACTGACTTCTGTCATTACTGTTTCTACGCAAACAGAACCAACGTTTATCGGTAAGCCTGAGTCCATCATCATGGAGATGGCGTTAGAAACACTCGGAACGAAAAAAGAAGAAACACTCATGATCGGGGACAACTATCAAACAGATATCTTAGCTGGTATTCGTGCCGGGATAGATACTCTGCTTGTGCACACAGGAGTCACAACTAAGAAACACCTTGAAGAAATTGAAGTGCATCCAACGTATACCGTTAACGGGTTGGATGAGTGGGAGATCAAGTAAGCTGATTAAGAAGTTGCTCTTGAAAGTGGTTGATTTCCGTTTCAGGATGCTCGCTTTCCGCGGGGCAGGCGGTGAGCCCCTTGCCGCTATGCGCCCTTAATGGTCTCACCTGACCGCTTCTAGGAAGCATCCTTGCTCCTGCGTCTACTAGCTGATACTTACGCAGTTTGCTTCCTCGTCGCATGCCTTGCAAGAAGCTTATCAGGTAGCAGGCACGCACCTTGCACTCCAACCAACTTGCCAAGGAAGCCAAGTAATTGAATGACTTACTAATAGATAAGAACTTATGCAGTTTTTGTTTCAGGGTACTTGCTTTTCCCGGTGGGACTATTTAGCAATAACTATTTAATAGAAAATAAAAAAGGCTTAAGTCAAAGAGGATCCTCTTGTTCTTAAGCCTTATTTTTTATTCTTCATTTGCTGCACGATGTGCTAATCTGCTCGATGCTGCAGCTGCAATAGCCCCGACTATGTCGTCTAAAAAGGTGTGAACCATACCTGTAGACTTATCATTAAGCTTTTCTAGAATACCCGGTTTTTGTTTATCGATGAATCCGTAGTTGGTAAAACCGATCGAGCCATATATATTCACTATTGAGAGTGCAATCACTTCATCAATCCCATAAAGACTTTCATCCCGGGCTAATATTTCCTGAAGCGGCTGCTCTAGTTTTTTCTGTTCTGCTAATACATCAAGAGCAATACCTGTGAGAATAGCATTCTGAACTTCACGTTTGGCAATGACTCTTTCAACGTTTTCTCTACATACATCCATTTTTAGGTCAGGATGGTAGGGGACTTGGAGAAAATAAACAAGCTCAGCGATATCATTTACCGTAACGCCCCGTTCGTTCAGCTGTTTGCGTGCAGTTTCTTCGACTTTTTCCACTTTTTTATTTGGCATCCTTGTACTCCTTTTCTCTGTTAGTCTCCTTAGCTTTGTATAGTATATGTTTTCATACTAAAGTTATGAATTTATAAAAAGTACTAACCACTTCGCCTATATGGGCATACAATGTTGTATCCAATCATGCGGTGGTGTGCTCAAGTTTGATCTAAAAGAGATGATCTGCCGCTGGAAAGCTGAAGGGGTGGGGGGATCGGCTTTGTTTGAAAGAGATATATTTCATCATTATCAACTAGTTTGTGAAGACAGAAGATCTGAATCAGGTTATCGGACCTTCTATTGCAAAGGAAACCAATACATCGTGATACCACAGCAGCAGATGTCATATGAAAAACTGCAAGAAATGATTTATATCAGTGATTATCTGCAGCAACGAGGAGAGGAGAACATTCCCGTTCTACAGCCAACGATCACCAATATGCCTAGTGCTTATGTTGATGGAGAGTCTGTAATCATCTTTAAAGTGGAACCGAAAAAAGGTGAGCATCGTAGTAGTGAAATGGGCTCTGAACTTGCAGAGTTTCATAAGCGAGGAAAAGGCTTAGAACAATATTATCCAGTGGAACAAATCGCATACGGACAATGGCCTTTATTATGGATCAATCGAGTGGATGAAATGCATAACCGTTATGCAGAAATTTCGGCGAGAAAACAAAAGAACGATTTTGATCAATTGTTCTTGACGACATTTCCTTATTATGAGGGAATGGCTGAAAATGCGATTCAATATATTACAGATTACCAACTAGAGAGAGGACCTAAAGGAATAGGTTCTGCTGCTATCTGTTACGATCGATTCAGCGAGCGGTCATGGATTCGTACGTCTAACAGTTTTGTTAAGCTGCCTGTTGGCTGGGTGATCGATAGTCCGATGAGAGATCTTGCAGAATGTATCAGAGAAAAGATCTATCAGCCAGAATTCAGAAGTCATGAAGTGCTGCAGTTGATCGACGATTATGAAAGAGTTAAGCCATTATCCAAGGGAGCTTGGAGACTTCTTTACGGCAGACTCCTTTTTCCTTCACAGTACTTTGATACAGTTGATGAACATTATAATAATGAGAGAGATATCGGAAAAGAACTATATGTGCGCCGCTTTACTGACTTAATCTCGTATGAAAAGCAAAATGAGTATTTCTTAAAAAGCTTTTACAGATCGATCGGACTTCCGGTCCAAGAGTTAAATATCCCAATGGTCGATTGGCTCGTTCCAATGATCTAAAGAAAGAGGTGGCTCAAAAGTAAGATTTTTGAGTTATACCTCTTTTTTTGTTGTTTTCGTTTACAGTGTTGTCTTTGAAAGTAGTTGATTTCCGCTCCAGGTTGCTCGCTTTCCATGGGGCGAACGGTGAGCCACTTGCCGCTTTGCGCCATTAAGTGTCTCCACCTGTCTAGTTGCAGTGGCTAGCCCCTCGAGGTCAAAAGTTGAATGGTCAAGAAGGCAAAGTGCGCCTTCCTAGTCCATTCAACTTTTGCTTGTCGGGGCTGAACGAGCCACTTCCACATTTCGGGCTGGCCGCTCGTCCCATAGGAGTCGGCAACCTTCCGCTACAATCAACTTGCACAGGAAGTAAAAATAGAAAAACTTTAAAAGCAACCATTATTTAGATAACACTTTGCGCTAACCAATTTAATGCATAAGTACCATTGCTTTATTTTCTCACTTTCACATGAGAAAATAACAAGCAAGGAGTGAAAGCGTATGCAAAAACCTTATGTTTTTATTACACGAAAATTACCGAAAGAAACTTTAACTCAATTGGAGCAGGTCGCACAGATCAACATGTGGCCACATGAAGAAAAGGCTGTACCACGCGAAGTGCTTTTAACAGAGATCAAAAAAGCAGATGGATTGCTCACGATGCTTTCAGACAAAATTGATAGTGAAGTATTGAATGAAGCATCTTCACTAAAAGTAATTGCCAACCTAGCTGTAGGCTATGACAACATTGATGTCGCAGCTGCCAAGCAAAAGGGGATAACAGTTTGTAACACACCAGATGTATTAACCGATTCAACGGCGGATTTAGCATTTTCTTTAATTCTTGCAACAGCGCGCAGAATCGTTGAATCAGCGAATTATGTAAAAGAAGGAAAGTGGAACAGCTGGGGACCTTTATTGCTTGCTGGAGCAGATGTACATCATAAAACAATCGGAATCGTTGGAATGGGTAGAATCGGTGAAGCGGTAGCGAGACGAGCAAAGGGTTTTGATATGGAGATTTTATATCATAATCGTAACCGTAAGCCTCATGCAGAAATTTCGCTAAACGCTGAATACAAAGAATTTCATGAGCTTTTAAAGCGATCAGATTTTGTGGTCTCCCTTGCACCATTAACACCTGAGACAAAAGGGATGTTTAACCGAGAAGCGTTTCAGAGCATGAAAGATAGCGCGATCTTCATTAATGCAGGCAGAGGTGCGACAGTTGATGAAACTGCACTTATTGAAGCGTTACATAACAAGAAAATAGCTGGTGCAGGGCTTGATGTATACCAGCAAGAGCCGATTGATGTCGATCACCCTCTTCTGTCGAGGAAACAAGTGGTAGCACTTCCTCACATCGGAAGTGCAAGTATTGAAACAAGAATGAAGATGGCTGAACTTGCTTGCAGAAACATTAGCAATATATTGAATGAAAAAGGCGCAGAAACGCCTGTTGTATAAGGAGGTACAAGATGTATCGTTCTTTAGAAGGAAAAACAGCCATCGTTACGGGAGCGAGCCGTTTAAACGGAATTGGCGCAGCTGTTTGTGTTGAACTTGCAAGTAGGGGAGCTAATATATTCTTTACGACTTGGGGTACATATGACACAAAGATGCACAAAGGTGATCATACAAATGACTCAGAACAGCTTATGGAGAAACTAAAAAATTCAGGAGTAAAATCTCTGTATAAAGAAATTGACCTTAGCATCTCAGAACAAATTCCAAAACTTCTAGAAAAAGTTGAAAGAGAATTAGGTGCACCGAGCATTCTTATAAACAATGCCTGTATGTCGCAGAATCATAACTGGGAAGATACGACCAGTGAAATTTTAGATGCTCACTATGCGATCAACATACGAGCGACGACTCTATTAAGTATAGAGTTTGCCAAACGTTTTACAGGGAACAGAGGCAGCATCGTCCACCTAACATCTGGCCAGTCAAAAGGTCCGATGCTTGGTGAATTAGCGTATGCTGCTACAAAAGGAGCGGTTGATTCGTTAACGATTACCTTAGCTGCAGAAATCGGACATAAAGGAATCACTGTTAATGCAGTGAACCCTGGCCCTACAGATACAGGCTGGATCAATCCAGAATTAGAAAAAGTTCTTCTTTCAAAGTTTCCTGGTGGAAGGATTGGGAAACCAGAAGATGCGGCAAGGTTAGTCGCATTTTTAACAACACCGGAAGCAGAGTGGATAACCGGACAGATCATCCATTCAGAAGGTGGATTCTTAAGACAATAAGAAAGATTTTTTGAGACTGGCTTTAGTGGTATCTTCGTGTACCCGAGAAGTCAGTTTTTTTATTAAAATTCAATTATTTATAAATATACTATTGAATTAATTTTTATACAGTCCTATAATGAACCATAACTTATTTAAGGAGTGATGGAATGAGAGCAGGAATTATTGGTGTAACCGGATATGGTGGGATGGAACTATTCCGGCTGCTATCTGCACATACGGAGATTACCGAAGTTGTTCTCTATTCATCCTCTAAAGCGGGTAATGAGCTTTCAGAAGAAATTCAGCATCTTTCTCATCTTCATGATCAGAAGCTAAGATCACTCGAACAACTGCCAACCGATGGCTTAAATATCGTATTTTCCTCCGCACCCAGCGGTGTTTCATCAGAGTTTCTCCCTACGCTAGTCGATGAAAACTTGAAAATCATTGATCTAGCAGGAGATTTTCGTTTGAAAGATGCTGACACCTATCGAGCGTGGTACAAAAAAGAACCTCCTCCACAATCACTCGTGAATGAGGCGGTATACGGATTAACAGAATGGAAGAGAGAAGAGGTACAAAACGGGAAGCTGATCGCGAACCCAGGATGTTATCCGACCGCAGCTCTCATAGGTATTCTCCCGCTATTAAAAGAAAACGTGATCAATCCATCTTCACTTGTGATTGATGCAAAAAGCGGAATCTCCGGAGCGGGTGCTACTCCGGGCAAAGGAACGCATTTTCCACAAGTAAATGATAGCCTCGGTATCTACAAGATCAATCAACATCAGCACATTCCAGAGATCGAGCAGACGATACAGTCGTGTACGGATACTGAAACGAAAATTACATTCAATACACATCTCGTTCCAATGACAAGGGGCATCATGACTACGATGTATGCGGAACTCACAGATCCAGTTACCTCACGATCTGTAACAGAAATCTATGAATCTTATTACGGCAGTGAATTCTTCGTCAGAGTTCATAATGAAAAAGCCAATCTGTTTACAAAGCAAGTATACGGATCCAATTTTTGTGATGTAACGTTTGCTGTCGATGAGCGAACAAATCGAATCACAGTGATCTCTTGTATTGACAATCTATTAAAAGGAGCGGCAGGTCAAGCGGTGCAAAATATGAATGTAATGTTTGGAATGGATGAAACGAAGGGATTAAAAGCTTCACCAATGTTCCCTTAACTAGAGGAGGCAAGATAGATGCAGGCAACAAAAGCGGCTATTCAGAAGATAACAGGTATTAACATCGCGACGCCAAGAGGATTCTACGCAAGTGGACTTCATTGTGGAGTGAAACATAAAAAACTCGACTTAGGATTGTTGTATAGTATTACTCCGGCAAACGCGGCTGGTGTTTATACAACGAACCAAGTACAGGCTGCTCCGCTAAAGGTTACTCAGAATAGCATCTCTCAAGAAGGGAAGCTTCAAGCGATCATCGTGAACTCTGGGAATGCAAATGCTTGTACAGGAAAAAAAGGCTTGAAAGATGCAGAGCACATGCAGAAGCAGACCGCTGAAAAGCTGGATATCCCTTCGCACTATGTTGGAGTTGCCTCAACAGGGGTAATCGGTGAACATCTGCCGATGGATAAAATATCAACTGGCATTGAAAGCTTAGTCCTAGATTCTGAGTTAAAGGGCTCGATCGATTTTGCTCAATCCATTTTAACGACAGATACTGTCTCCAAGAATACAGCTTACTCGCTAAAAATTAATAATAAGAATATTACGATTGCAGGCACAGCAAAAGGATCAGGGATGATACACCCCAATATGGCTACGATGCTAGGTTTCATCACGACAGATGCAGCTGTCCAACAAGACGATCTTCATGATGCTTTATCTTTTGCCGTGGAACGTACGTTTAACTGTATTACAGTGGACGGTGATACATCGACGAACGATATGGTACTCATGCTCGCAAACGGAATGGGTGAGAATGAAGAGTTAAACAAAGACCACCCTGAATGGCAACTATTCTTAGATGCACTCGTACTCGTTTGTGAAGATTTAGGCAAACTTATCGCAAAGGATGGGGAAGGAGCGAGCAAGCTGATCGAGGTTCATGTTAATGGTGCAGCATCCGATAAAGATGCGAGAATCATAGCAAAAACCGTAGTGGGCTCTCCGTTAGTGAAGACTGCTGTATTTGGTTGCGATGCCAACTGGGGCAGGATTCTTGCTGCAGCTGGATATAGTGGAGTTTCGTTTAATCCGGACGCCGTTAAAATACAGATCGGTGAACATGAAGTTGTAGTAGATGGAGAACCGGTTCTATTTTCGGAAGAGAAAATTCGTACTTACTTAAAAAGCCACGAGATTCATATCTCGGTTGAACTATCAGAAGGTTTAGGAAGTGGAAGAGCCTGGGGATGTGATCTTACGTATGATTATGTTCAGATAAATGCAAGTTACCGTACTTAAAAGGAGGCGAGTGTTGTGTTTCATGTTATGAAGATCGGAGGAAGTACGCTAGCTAACTTACAACCTGCTTTTTTTGAAGCACTTACAAATAGGATTCAACAAGGCGAAAAGATCGTGATCGTTCACGGAGGAGGGCCGGAAATTAATAAAAAGCTGTCAGAATCCGGGTTGCCGTTAGAAATGAAGAATGGCATCCGAATAACAAGCACAGAATCACTTTCATGTGTGAAGACAGCGTTAAAGGACATTACAAATGCAAACCTAGTTGAGAGATTAAATAACGAAGGCATATCAGCTCAAGGACTTTCTGGAGCAGAGGATTACCTGCTCACTTGTGATTTTTTAGATAAAGAGAATTATGGCTGGGTTGGAAACGTTCAGCAAGTAAATACAAAGATCATCCAAAACGTGTTAGATGATGGCAAAATTCCAGTCATAGCATCTTTAGGTGTAACAGAATCCGGAGAAACGGTTAACATTAACGCTGACACAGCAGCAGGAGAAACTGCAGCTGCACTATCTGCCGAATCAATCTGTTTTGTGACCGATACCCCCGGTGTTTCCGTGAATGGAGAGTGGATGGAATGTTTAACGATCACTGACATTCTGAAAAGTATCGTTGAAGGACACATAAGCGGTGGCATGGTGCCTAAGGTTGAAGCAGCTATTAAATGTCTGGACCTAAACATCAAGCAAGTACGAATCACCGATCAAACTCTGTCTGGTACAGAATTGCTGAAGGAGGTACTGATCACATGAGTGCACTTTTTCCAACTTATAAAAGAAAACAGATACAACTTCAAAAAGGGAACGGAACTTATGTATTTGACCAAAACAATAAAAAGTATCTTGATTTCACGAGCGGAATAGCTGTAACAAGTCTAGGACATTGTCATCCTGAAGTGGTTGCAGCGCTTCAAAAACAGAGCGAGTCCATCTGGCATACTTCCAATCTCTTTGAGATCCAACAGCAAGAGTTGCTCGCTATGACGCTTGTAAAGCACACACATTTGGATTTAGCTTTCTTTTGCAATAGTGGAGCTGAAGCGAACGAAGCTGCAATCAAGCTGGCTAAGAAATTTACAAAGAAAAATAAGATCATTACATTTAACGATTCTTTTCACGGTCGAACGTTCGGTTCAATGTCTGCGACTGGTCAACAGAAGATAAAAGAAGGGTATGGACCGCTCGTATCTACATTTCTACACCTGCCATGGAACGATATTGAGCAATTGAAGAAACAGGCAGACAACGACACAGCTGCGATCATGATGGAAGTCATTCAAGGAGAAGGCGGTATCAAAATCGCTGACCTAGATTTTTATAAAGAAGTGCAAGAAATTTGTGAGGAAAACGATATTTTATTAATCATAGATGAAGTCCAAACGGGTATCGGCAGAACAGGAAAGAGATATGCCTATGAACACTTCGGATTAGACCCTGATATCGTTACGCTAGCAAAAGGGTTAGGAAACGGTTTTCCGATCGGGGCTATGTTAGGTAAAAGAAAACTAGCTGAAGCGTTCGGTCCAGGAAGCCATGGAACGACGTTTGGAGGTAATCCTCTCGCTTGTGCAGTCAGCCAAAGTGTTTTGAATATCATCTTCAACGACGAATTCTTAAACGAGGTTGATAGAAAAGGAAAGAACTTTAAAGAGCAATTAGAGAATCATTTAATAAAACTTCCTTCCGTTTATGAAATAAGAGGAGAAGGATTATTGATAGGCATTGAGTGTGAGGAAGCTGGCGAATTAATAGCGAACTTAGAAGAACAAGGTTTATTAACCGTACCTGCAGGGAAGCATGTTATTCGATTATTACCACCGTTGAACGTTACGGATGAAGAGTTATCGATGGCTTTAAACACGATTCAAAGAGTATTTACCAACATGTATGAAAAAGTGACCTAAAAAGGTGCTATTTTTTTGCACGTGTTTGAATAAAAATACAAAAAGATATTAGTTTTATACAAGGAGAGGAACTTATTATGAAAGGCTGTATAACCCTATCTAATGGTAATGCTTTCGATGGTGATTGGATTAGTAATAATCAATTTGGTTCAGGTGAAATTGTATTTTATACAGGAATGACTGGGTACGAACAAGTTTTGACTGATCCTTCCTACCAAGGACAAATCGTCGTGTTTTCTTATCCTTTTATCGGAAATTATGGATTTGATCCTAAGAATATGGAATCTCAAAAGATTCAAGTGGCAGGAGTCGTGATGGCAGAGTGCTTTGAATTTACTGCTAAAGATGGGCGTCAATCGATCGTTGACTTGCTAAACGTCTATCAAATCCCCGCGTTAACGAATGTAGATACTAGATCTCTTATTCAACAAATTCGAATGCAAGGATCACTGCCTGCCGTGATGCATGTACCAGATATCTCGCCAGATTCTTTTGAATTAGAAGAATATTGGCCAGCGACATCCATTAAAAAGACAGGTTCAGGAGATAAGCACATTGTCTTGATCGATTTTGGATATAAAAAGTCCATTGCTGAAGCTCTCGTTAACGAAGGATGCAGCGTAACGATCGTCCCTTTTGATCAAGAGATAGCCGATATTGAAAAACTAAATCCAGATGGTCTTGTTTTTTCAAACGGTTCTGGTGATCCTATGAGATTCTCTAACTATTTTCATCGATACAAAAATCTAGCGATGCGCTATCCCACATTAGGCATCTGTCTCGGTCATCAGATTCTTGCTTTAGCGTTCGGTGGTGAGACGCGAAAGCTGAAATTTGGTCACAGAGGTGCGAATCAGCCAGTTATGAACTTGAAGACGAGTAAAGTATCGATGAGTTCTCAAAATCACAGCTATGTGGTCCAAAAAGATAGTTTAGCACAAACAGGGTTCAATATATGGTTTGAGAATGTGAACGATGGAAGTGTCGAAGGTTTGTGGCATCGTTCATTCAACGTTGCGAGTGTACAATTCCACCCTGAAGCAGCACCTGGTCCGAACGAACACAAAGAAATCTTTCAAAATTTTATTAACAGTGTACAACATACAGAGAAGGTGAGAAGTTATGCCTAAACAACAAGATATCAAGAAGGTGCTCGTCATCGGATCAGGACCGATCGTGATCGGGCAGGCAGCAGAATTTGACTATTCCGGAACACAAGCATGTAAAGCATTAAAAGAAGAAGGGATAGAAGTGGTCCTGATCAACAACAATCCTGCTACGATCATGACGGACAACACGTTTGCAGACGTTATATACTTTGAACCCCTAACAGCAGAATATGCTGAACAAATTATTCAAAAAGAAAAACCTGACGGACTGCTAGCAACAGTTGGTGGTCAAACAGGACTTAACTTGGCGATGGACCTTCATGAGAAGGGAATCTTAAAAAAGTATGAGGTACAGCTTCTAGGTACGGATATTAACTCGATACAAAAAGCAGAGGATCGAGATCTGTTTCGATCATTGATGAAGCATCTTGGAGAACCTGTACCAGATAGTGAGATTGTTACTTCAATAGATGAAGCGGTCCATTTTGCCGAAGAGACAGGTTATCCCGTGATTGTTAGACCAGCATATACACTTGGAGGGTTTGGGGGAGGAATTGCTTCAACGAAAGAGAAACTGACGACTTTGGTCAAACAAGGTCTATCGGCAAGTCCGATCAATCAATGTTTAATCGAAAAAAGTATCGCAGGCTACAAAGAGGTTGAGTATGAAGTGATGCGTGACAAGAACGGAACATGCATCACGGTTTGCAACATGGAAAACGTTGATCCCGTTGGTGTTCATACAGGTGATTCTGTAGTAGTAGCTCCTAGCCAGACGTTAACAGACGATGAATATCAGTCATTAAGAAAAGCGTCATTAACCATCATTTCTGCGCTTGAAATCGTGGGAGGATGTAATATACAGTTCGCACTTCACCCAGATAACTCTCAGTATTATTTGATCGAAGTGAATCCGCGTGTGAGCAGATCATCTGCACTAGCATCAAAAGCAACCGGATACCCGATCGCAAAGATCGCTGCCAAACTTGCACTAGGATATAACCTGCATGAATTGAAGAATCCAGTAACCGGAACGACCTTTGCGAGTTTTGAACCAGCTTTAGATTATGTAGCTGTAAAAATGCCAAGATGGCCGTTCGATAAGTTTCCTCATGCAGACCGAAAACTCGGCACTCAGATGAAAGCTACAGGTGAAGTGATGGCGTTAGAAAGAAACATGGCATCTGCTTTTCAAAAGGCGATTCGTTCACTCGAGCTGAAAACGAACGGCATGTATTTGAAAGAACTATCTGCATTAGATGAGGATACACTTCTTAACCTTGTCGTGTCAGCCGATGATCGCCGCTTTTTCGTTGTGATGGAACTGTTGCGTAGAGGAGTATCTTCAGACAAAATTCATGAATTGACTAAAATTACACCTTACTTTTTATCCATTTTTCAAGAGATGGTCTCTATGGACAATATGCTTCAAAAAACGAGATTAAAAAATATAGAAAAACAACAACTGCACCTTGCAAAAAAATATGGTTTTTCAGATCGATACTTATCGGATATCTGGTCTGTTTCAGAAATAGAGGTACGCAGCAAGAGAGTAGAATGGGACATCACACCATCGTATAAGATGGTGGATACGTGCGCAGCTGAGTTTGAAGCAAAAACGACTTACTTTTATTCTAGTTGGAGCGGAAAAAGCGACAGAATTCCTGACACTAAGAAGAAGGTTGCCGTTATCGGGTCTGGCCCTATTCGTATCGGGCAAGGTGTTGAATTTGATTATTGCTGTGTGCACAGTGCTATCGCTCTTCATGAATGTGGATATGAAGCGATACTGATCAACAATAATCCCGAGACAGTAAGCACGGATTATGAAGTATCTGACTCTCTATATTTTGAGCCTCTAACTTTTGAAGACATCAATCATGTTTTGGAGTTTGAAGGCATTTCAGATGTCATTTTGCAATTTGGCGGCCAAACATCTATCAATTTAGCTAAAGCGTTAGAAGAGGCAGGGTATTCTGTTCTTGGAAGTCCGGCAGACACGGTAGATCAAATGGAAGACAGAGATCTCTTTTATCAATTTTTAGATACATTAAATATTCCTAAAGTTCCAGGATTCTCGGCAATGAGCGAAAAAGAAGTTAAACAATATGCAAGCCAACTAGGGTTTCCAATCCTCCTGCGTCCTTCATACGTGATTGGTGGTAGTGGGATGAAGGTGCTTTATTCTGATAGCGAACTGACCACTTATTTGAATCATGAACAAATAAATTATCCAGTCTTGATCGATACATTCTTAGAAGGAACAGAAGCGGAAGTAGACGTTTTAAGTGATGGTACAGATGTATTCATTCCTGGTATTTTTGAACATTTAGAGGGGACTGGTGTTCATTCAGGAGATAGTCTAACTGTTACACCGCCGCAATCTTTATCAGACCATGTGATCGAGCAAATAAAGTCTTACTCAAAAAAGATCGCACTCAACTTATCATATAAAGGATTATTTAATGTACAATTTGCGATAAATCATGACAGTGTTTATGTTATTGAAGTGAATCCAAGAGCATCTCGAACAGCACCGATCATGAGCAAAATAACAAATGTAAACCTTGTCCAGAAAGCAACACAATTGCTTTTAGGGCACTCACTACAATCATTAAACATTGAAGATGAGCATAATGGCCAACCAGAAATTACAGTGAAAGCACCTGTTTTCTCCACCATAAAACTGCCTGGTGTTAGCCCGGTGTTAAGCCCGATGATGCTCTCGACCGGAGAAGTGATTGGAAGGGACGCCGATTTTAATGAAGCCCTTGTTAAAGCTTTAAAAGGCTCAAGCCTTCAATTAGCAGACCTTTGGAATCATCAAGGAAGTATTTTTGTGGAAGGAACTCTCGCTGAAGCTGCTGCAAAAGCCTGGGAGGAATGCGGGTATACCGTAATTACATCAAATGACCTGACATTTGATGAGTGGTTAAAAACAGACAACAAAGCCATATATATAAACTTTTCGAACGATAGTGAAAACCAGAATGCTAAACGTGCCGTTCTAGAAAGAGTTCATGTGCTTACAAGGAAAGAAACATCTAATGCATATTTAGATGCCATACGCACCGCGAATAAAATGAGAAAGGAAGTGCTGATCTGATGTCTATCGTACACCCTCTTCGCCAAACGGAAACTCAGAAAGATTTCCTAACCCTGATGGATTATTCTACATCTGAAATTATCGATATATTGAATCTTGCAAAAGACTTAAAAAAACAAGGACCATCTGTGCCACCTTTGTTAAAAGGAAAGATTTTAGGAATGATTTTCGAGAAATCCTCAACTCGTACTCGCGTTTCGTTCGAGGCTGCTATGCTGCAGCTCGGCGGTCATGCTATCCATCTGTCGACTCGTGATATTCAGATGGGAAGAGGAGAATCAATCTCAGATACAGCGAAAGTTTTGTCCGGTTATCTAGATGCGCTGATGATCCGCACGTTTCATCAATCCACGGTTGAAGAGCTTGCAGAGAGCGGATCAATTCCTGTAATCAACGGACTTACGGACGATTTTCATCCGTGCCAGGTACTAGCAGATCTTCTTACGATCTTAGAATACAAAGGATCATTCAAAGGGAAGAAGCTGGCGTATATCGGTGACGGAAATAATGTAGCACATTCTTTAATGATTGGGGCTGCAAAAGTGGGAATGGATTGCACCATTATTTGCCCTAGAAACTACGAACCAAAGGAAAAGATTGTTTCTTATGCAAAAGAAGTTGCGAAACAAAACGGTTCTGTTATCGACGTAACTTATGATCCAGTTGCTGGTGTTAAAAATAGTGATGTGATTTACACCGATGTCTGGGCAAGCATGGGGCAAGAAGCAGAGGCAGAGACTCGTCTGGAACATTTTAAAGGGTATCAAGTGAACCGAGAGCTCGTATCACATGCGAAGAGCGATTATATCTTTATGCATTGTTTGCCTGCGCATCGAGAAGAAGAGGTGACGGCAGAGATTATTGATGGTCCTCATTCTGTTGTTTTTCACGAGGCTGAGAACCGTCTTCACGCTCAAAAAGCATTGCTTGTTCGTTTGATGTGTTAAGTATAATCGAGTGAAGATTAGTGAGTAGTTGATTCCGTTTCAGGTGCTCCCTTTCCGGGGGGCGTGCGGTGAGCCACCTAGCGCTCTGCGCTGTTAGGTGTCTCACCTGTCCCGCTGCTCCCCCAGGAGTCTCGCCCTTACACTCCAATCAACTTGTCAATGAGCTTCTTAAAAACTCTTAATAGCGACAAACTTAGAACAAGTGTTTCAAATAATTTGTGCGAGTAAGCTATATTATTACCTTCTATTGCAACTAAGTTTTCAAAAAACACCCAAAAAAAAGAAGCCGCTCTTTTAAGAGCGGCTTCTTCGCTATCATTAAAATACTTGTTCTAATTCAACAACTCCGGGAACTTCTTCAAGAAGTGCACGTTCGATACCTGCTTTTAGTGTAATTGTTGAACTTGGGCAGCTACCACACGCTCCCATTAGGCGTACTTTTACTACACCTTCTTCAATATCCACTAATTCCACGTCTCCTCCATCACGAAGAAGGAATGGACGTAATTTATCAAGAACTTCTTCAACTTGTTCACGCATCTCTAAGTTTTGAGTTTCAGCCATAATAATCAAGGCTCCTTTCTTAAAAAGAACTTACTCTTAGTATACGGGATATGGAATAAAAAATCCATGAGCAAGCATCATGATATTTGCTCCTTTTTCTTTTATGAAAAATAAGGTATGATGAAAGCAAATAAGCGCATACATTGAGGTGATTCTTCATGAGTAACTCATTTAGTATTAAAGTATACGGAGCTGAACAGAAATGTGCCAGCTGTGTTCATCTTCCTTCAGCAAAAGAAACGGCTGAATGGCTAGAGGCAGCAATCTCAAGAAAGTTTCCGAACTTATTGTTTAATGTTCTTTATATAGACATGGAAAATACGGAAAATGAGATCGATCAAACATTTTCAGAAAGAATTGTTGAAGAAGACCTTTTTTATCCTGTCGTTGTGATTGATGGAGAGGTAGTGGCAGAAGGTAATCCGAATTTAAAAACGATCTACGCAATTATAGAACAGAACGGTTATGGCGCTGTAAGTTAAGCGCCTATTTTTTTTATTTTGGGTTTGTACACACGCCTTGTTTTCTCTTAAGAATAAGATGTATAGAGAAAAAAGGAGGCAAATTGTATTGTTGAACCCTTCAAAAGGTAAAAGTCATAAAGAAGAGTCATCCTCATATGCAGGACATCATCACCATCATTATCATGATCTTTGTCTCGAGTACATGGGACAGAAGGTTACGATCGAACTAAATGATGGGAATGTATATCACGGTCAATTGCATAGCTATGATCAAGATAACATGTATATGATCATGCCAGGTGAGAACGCTGACCGTAATAGCCGTATCATTTTTGTCGGGCCGTTTTTTCCAGGCTTCGGAGTTTTTGGTTTTCCTTTTTACCGAATTCGTAGATTCCGTCCTTATTATTGGTAAAAATACAGAAAAAGACCCATGCAGCTGCATGGGTCTTTTCTTATACTTGATATTTATACAACCATAGAATTCCTGATTTTAATAAACGTGGCACTCTACCAATAAGAGCAGTGCTACCCATCGTACCAAATCCGCTCTTCTTACCAAGAGAACCCATAACACCTTTTAGTTTAATCTCGTTCATCTCAGGAAGAGGCTGCTCGTTCCAACGAGCTAAAAGGACTTGCGAGATCTGTTCTGCTTGCTCCTCCGCTAATTGTGCACTTGGTGCATAAGGGAGGCTCGCGCAATCTCCAACAACGTATACATGCTCTTCGGTTGGAAGATGATGATGTTCAGTTAGAACAACACGTCCTTGACTGTCTTTTTCAACATCCAAATCACGAACGATTCGGCTCGGCTGTATCCCTGCCGTCCAAACGATAGCATCACACTCTACCTTTTCGTCATGATTATAAAGAGCGCCTTCTTCAACCTTTGTTACATTTGAATTATTGATGACTTCAACACCGTGTTCAACGAACCAGTTTTGTACATAGTTGCTCAATCGCTTCTTATAAGCGGAAAGAATCATATCGCCACGGTCAAAGAGTTTAATGGTGAGATCCGGGCGGCTCTCACGAAGTTCAGATGCTAACTCTACACCTGAAAGACCGGCACCAACTACTGCAACAACCGCATTAGCATGCAAGTTGTTTAGAATTTGATAGGTTTGACGCGACTTATCAATAGTCTGAATGCTGAGCGTAAATTGGTCAGCACCAGGGACATTATGATATTTGTCTTCGCAGCCTAGGCCGATAACCAAATCGTCATACGAGACTGCATCTTGGTCTTTTAATAGAACTTTCTTTTCTTTCACATCGATTGCTGTCACTTCGCCATATTTAATATTGAGGCGAGGGTGGTCTGGAAAAGTTACACGAACATGATGATCAGATATGGTACCTGCAGCAAGTGCATAATATTCGGTCTTCAAACAATGATAAGGTACACGATCAATAAGCGTAAGCTGAATGTTTTCAGGGAGGTCTGAGGAATTAAGAAGTCTCTTTAGCACACGCATATTTCCATATCCTCCGCCAAGTAAAACGAGGTGTTTCATTTGTCATTTCCCCTTTTCTTTCAAGACAATTCTTATCTGTTTTTGAAATGCTTATATAAGTAAATAACCTTAACTCGAAATAAGTAAACGATTACACGTTTTTGACATGTTTAAGTATAGCACTTTGCAACAATTTCACAACTCTTTTATAGAAAAAACACAGGAAGAATGAGTGTTTACATTGACTACAACTATAGAAACCGTTAGGATGGATTCATCAAGAGGTGAAGACGTAAATGAGACCGATTATAGAGTTTTGTGTAAGTAATTTAGCGAGTGGTGCACAAAAAGCGCTCGAAGAACTCGAGAAAGACTATGATCTAGACGTAATCGAGTATGGGTGTCTAGGCTATTGTGGACACTGTGCGAAGTCGATGTTTGCTCTCGTAAATGGAGATATCGTTCACGGAGAAACATCAGATGAACTTGTTAAAAATATTTACAATCATATAGAAGAAAACGGAATGTTTTAAAAAGCAGCTATTCTAAAAATGGGATAGCTGCTTTTTCTATGGATAAGGGAGTTATGAATGGGAAAAATATCTAGCATATAATTTTTTGAAAAACGATTGCATTTTTGTCGAAATTTGTTACATTAGAAAAGGGTCAGTCATTGGATGTCTGACAACTAACGTGCTAATAGTAAGCGTTTTCTTCCAAATTACAAAAGGGGTGTACGAATATGCAAATTTTATGGGGATTAGGTGGTATGCTCGTTCTTCTTGTAATCGCATTCTTACTTTCTCAAAATAAGAAAGCGATTAACTGGAGAACGGTATTAGGTGCACTAGCAATTCAAGTTGCTTTTGCGTTGATCGTGCTTAAATGGGATGCTGGAAAACAAGCATTGCAAGGCGTCTCACAAAAAGTTTCAAACGTAGTTGCTTATGCCAACGAAGGGATTACTTTCTTATTTGGAAGTATGATTCCAGCAGAAGGAAAAGGATTTATCTTTGCGTTTCAAGTTTTAACCGTTATCATTTTCTTCTCTTCTCTAATCTCAGTTCTTTATTACCTAGGCATCATGCAATGGGTTGTAAGAATTTTAGGGGGAGCATTATCTAAGTTATTAAAAACAAGTAAAGCAGAATCAATGAGTGCTACTGCAAATATTTTCTTAGGTCAGACAGAAGCACCTCTAGTTATTCGTCCATATATGAACCGTCTTACTCAATCTGAACTTTTTGCTGTAATGGTAGGTGGACTAGCATCAGTAGCAGGTTCTGTATTGATTGGTTATTACCTATTAGGAGTACCGTTAGAATACTTAATCGCAGCAAGCTTTATGTGTGCACCTGCAGGACTTGCGATCGCTAAGATCATTGTTCCTGAAACAGAAGAGCCTGAAACAATGGGTGAGATCAAATTAGAACGTGACAAAGATACAGTAAACGTTATCGACGCAGCTGCAAAAGGTGCTGGAGATGGACTTCAAATCGCACTTAACGTAGGTGCAATGTTACTTGCTTTCATCGCACTTATCGCTTTAGTTAACGGTATCCTTGGCGGTATCGGTGGCTGGTTCGGTTATGAGATCACACTTCAACAAATTCTAGGTTATATATTCGCTCCAATCGCATTTGTAATTGGTGTACCTTGGGAAGAAGCAGTTAAAGCAGGTACGTTCATCGGTCAAAAGATCGTTTTAAACGAGTTCGTTGCTTACTCTTCATTCGCACCTCAAATTCCAGACTTAATGCCGAAAACGGTAGCGGTTGTAAGTTTCGCACTATGTGGTTTCGCGAACCTTTCATCGATTGCAATCCTTTTAGGTGGTCTTGGAGCAATGGCACCTAGCCGTCGTCCAGACATCGCAAGACTTGGAATGCGTGCTGTAATCGCAGCTACAATCGCAAACTTACTAAGTGGTGCAATCGCAGGTATGTTCATTCTATAAGGATTGTCATTTTAAGATGTTCAAGCTGATGCTTGAGCATCTTTTTTTGATTGATAAGCTATTCCAATACAATGGTGGGGTATATGGGAAGGGAGCTGTGGTCGAAAATTGTCGACTCGCCGATATATGAGGAAAACTCGCCGGATTATGGCCTAAACTCGCCGGAATAATTCAAAAATTTCAGGGATTATGACTGAAATTTCCGGAATAACTTCTTAAATACCCCTCGTGGTATCAAGTTAATTCAGTATTTTGTAGTATCACACGGATTTTTAAGTCTTCCACTCAGGGTATCCTTTTGAATTAAGTCTAAATGAACAAAATTAGGTTGAAATGAGAGCTGATTAAGTCGTAACGAACCTTAATTAAGTCTAAATACTAAAATAACGGCCGTTCGCTAAATTTAGACAAGCAATCTTCAACTCTAAACAAGCTTTATACTCCACCAATAAAAAAAACCGCAGTGGAAATCTTCCCTGCGGTTTGTCTTCTATATTTAAGCCTGCTGAGCGATCTGTTTCATCACCCATGGCTGCATTCGGTTGTATAATGCTACGAATAACAGTGTGATTATCGTACCTTTTATCAAGTTAAACGGTGTTATACCTTTTAAGATAAGATCAAGCATCATCTGGCTAGACATCGGATCAGCACCAAGGAACCACGTATAGGCTGGTAAGATGATCAGGTAGTTGAGCAGTCCCATCATAAATGTCATCAAAACCGTTCCTAAGATCAAGCCCGCTGAAAGACGTTTAACAGAATTCTTTTTGCGGAATAAGTAGGATACTGGAAGAATGAAAAGAATACCGGCCACAAAGTTTGCTATTTGACCAACTGGTACTCCTGTAAAGCTTCCTACGATTCCGTAGTGTAGAACATTTTTTATGGCTTCTACCATAATACCTGCCGCTGGTCCGAAAATGATTGCGGCTAGAAGTGCAGGCACCTCACTAAAGTCAATCTTTAGAAATGGAGGTAACCCTGGGAACGGAAAGTCGAGCATCATCAGCACATAAGCAATCGTACTGAGCATCGATACCGCTACCATTTGTTTGATCTTTCCCTTTTGCATTGAAATCTCTCCTCTTTTGTGTTGCGCCATCTCATGATTCCGAATGCAGCACAGCCTGCTTCACACAAAAAATCCTTAGTCAATTAATGAGACTAAGGGAGTTTGTAAGTATGATAAACAGCATGTAAAAGATGCACAAAATGGCATGCTTAAACAAAGGGTTCTGATTAGAGTTGAACCGCTGTACCTACATCTTCTCCCATCCAGACTATACTGTCGGCTCTGGAGTTACACCAGATCAGCAAAAAAGAAAACTTTTTCGCTCACGGGCTGATGAAGAGGGAATCTTCAAATACCGCCGGTCGGGAATTTCACCCTGCCCCGAAGATGGATCGCTATTGTATTTTGTTACATCACCTATTATACTTTAAAAAATGTAAGTTGTGAACGAATATGCAATAACCATACCTTCCAAATAGAGGATGAACCGATATGAAGTTAACATTTGAATATACATGGCCATATGAAAGAATGATGAAAGATATTTATATTTCGGAGTGTCCGTTCTGCCAACAAGACAATGTTTTGACTTCATTTAAAGAAGAGCAACTGAGTCTCGCTCAAGAGGGGATCAAGCAGATTCTTATCATGCCTTGCTGCCACGGCAAATTAACGATACTGAACGCAGACGATGACTATTTTTATACGGATGAAAAATTGAGAGGTCAATCATAAGGAGCAGGGTTTAGAAGATGGATACTTTAAAATTCACAAAGATGCATGGATTAGGTAATAACTACATCTATATAAACATGTTTGAAGAGTCGATTGATGAGGCTGATCTGTCGAGATTAGCAAGAGCCGTTTCGAATCCTTACACAGGTATCGGATCAGATGGAATGATACTTATCTGCCCAAGCAAGTTAGCGCCAGTTAAGATGCGAATCTTTAATAACGATGGTTCTGAAGCTAAAAACTGTGGAAACGGACTTCGTTGTGTAGCCAAATATTCATATGAAAACGGCTTAGTTAAAGAAAAAGAATTTCAGATAGAAACACTTGGTGGATTAGTAACTGCTAAAGTAACAAAAGATAACAACAACAAAGTATCACTCGTTACGGTTAATATGGGTAATCCGATCCTTCATCCTCAACAAATTCCTGTAACCGGATTTAACCACCTTCAGCAGATAGTGAATGAAGAAGTATCTTTTGACGGAACACCTTTAAAACTAACTGCTGTATCAATGGGTAATCCGCATGCGGTGTTCTTTGTAGATAGCATTGAGGAAGCACCCTTACATTCCCTAGGTCCTATAATCGAAAAAGACAGCATGTTTCCTGATTGGGTAAACGCAGAGTTTGTGGAAGTGGTGTCTTACAGTGAAATGCACTTTAGGGTTTGGGAAAGAGGATCAGGTATTACACAAGCATGTGGTACGGGAGCATGTGCAGCAGCTGTAGCCGCTGTTCTAAACAAAAAAGCTGAAAGAAATACAGACATTACTGTTCACTTAGCAGGCGGTGATCTTATCATTAATTGGAAAGATGATGGAGATGTGTGGATGACCGGTCCAGCTGAAATAATCTGTACGGGTGAATATCATACTAATAGGTAGAACGTAAAAATGTTTAGCCTATACAAAAAAAGAAAGCAGAGATGCTTTCTTTTTTTAGTCCTTAACCTCAGCCTGCTCACGATGGTGGACGATTTTGTCAGTATGTTCAATTCCCCATTGGAGCATGGATTTAATAATAGGGATCAGTGTTTCACCAAACGAAGTTAGAGAATATTCCACTTTGGGAGGGACTTGTTTATAAACTTCTCGGTGTATGATTCCATCACGCTCCAATTCCCGTAATTGTAGGGTAAGCATCCTCTGTGTAATTCCAGGAACGAGACGCTTTAGTTCATTAAATCGTATCTCTTTATCGATCAAGTGATACAAAATTACGCTTTTCCACTTACCACCGATAATATCAAGAGTGGCTTCGACAGGACATGAGTAGCCGTGAGATTGCCAATTGGATAAGTCGAGTTGCTGTTTACTAGTCATAGAAATGCTCCTTTAGTATAAAAAATGATACTATGACACAAAAATGTGCGTACTTTTCATTTTTGTTATTACATTTATAATATAGCGTGTAGGGTGACAAAACAACTTAATTACATTCATAAATATTGAAGGAGCGATAAATCACCATGAATAAAGAAGCTAAAAAACAAGAGATCTTAGAGGCATTTCAGTTCAGACATGCGACAAAGGAATTTGATCCAGAGAAGAAAATTTCAGATGAAGACTTTGAATTTATTTTAGAAACAGGACGTCTTTCACCGAGTTCGTTTGGTTTTGAGCCTTGGCGTTTTGTTGTCATTCAAAACAAAGAGCTACGTGAGCAGTTAAAGCCTGTTTCATGGGGAGCACAAAAACAATTACCGACTGCGAGTCACTATGTAGTGATGCTCGCAAGAACTGCAGAAGATATGGTGTACGATTCAGAATACATTGAGCATATAAAAAGAGATGTAAAGAATCTTCCGAAAGAAGCGTATGAAGCGATCAGCGGATTCTACAAAACATTCTTAGAATCTGACTTTAAGCTTCTTGGAAACGATCGTGCTATGTTCGATTGGGCCGCAAAACAAGTCTATATTGCACTAGGAAATATGATGACAGCAGCTGCACAGATTGGTATTGATTCTTGCCCGATCGAAGGATTTGATCAAGAGAAAGTTCAGGCTATCTTAGAAAAAGAAGGTGTGCTTGAAGGCGGAAACTTTGAAGTAGCCGTAATGGTAGGATTCGGTTATCGCATAAACGAGCCTCGTCCAAAAGTTCGTCAAAATATGGACGATGTTGTGAAATGGATTAAGTAGTGGACATAAAAAAGTGGAGGCACACTCGCCTCCACTTTTTAGTATTTTTGGATGATGTTATAGAATGTATCGCGTTCTACAGGCACTTTGTTAGCTGTTTTAATTAAATGTACAAGTTCTTTACGCGTGATACCTGATGATGTTAATGCTCCAACAGCATGAGAGATACGTTCTTCGATCAACGTTCCGTGGATGTCACTTGAACCGAACGTTAATGCCATTTGAGTTAACTGAACGCCAATGTTGATCCAATACGCTTTGACATGGTCAAAATTATCTAGCATGAGTCGGCTGATCGCGATTGTTCTCATGTCATCAAAAGCGGAAGTTCTTCTCATTAACCCCATTGATTGTGTACGAGGCTGCATAGCTAGCGGTATAAATACCATGAATCCGTTGGTTGCATCTTGAAGTTGACGCAAGCGATCCATATGAATGAGACGTTCTTCTTTCGTCTCAATAGATCCGTACAACATGGTTGCATGTGTTTTTAACCCTAACCCATGAGCGATTTCGTGTGCTTCTAACCACTGATCAGTCGATGCTTTGTCTGGGCTCATTTTTAAACGGTAGCGTTCTGTAAGAATTTCAGCACCACCGCCTGGCATCGTATCAAGACCCGCTTTAATCAATTCTTCTAATACTTCTTTCATTGAAAGTCCAGCAATTCTAGAGAAGAATTCGATCTCAGCACCTGTATATGCTTTAACCGTGACTTGAGGATAATGTTTCTTTAAAGTACGAATCGTATCTAGATAATAGTCGAATGGCACTTCATGATTATGGCCACCTACGATATGAAACTCCCGAATATTATCGTTCCAGCGTTTTTCAACATAGCTCAACAACTGCTCATCGTTCATTGTATAAGCGCCTTCTTCACCAGGCTTGCGCTTAAATCCACAGAAACTACAAGTGGCTTCACAAACGTTTGTTGGATTGATGTACAAGTTTTCGATAAAATAAACGTGGTCCCCGTTCTTACGCGTGTTTACCTCATTTGCTAAAGAAGCAACGCTCAAAAGATCGTTCGTTTCATAAAGATATAATCCGTCTTCAATAGAAAGACGCTCACCGTGAGTAACCTTCTCAGCGATTGCCTCCATGCGCGTATCTAACGTTAATATATTTGCCATTACTAATCCCCCTAATTTTTCAAATGAAATGTTCGGATGATGTACACAATTTTTTAAGAGATAGGCTTAGAACGACACTCTCTCTTTACCAAATTTATACGAATACTTATGTATTATGAAAATTCAATACATGTCTTAATTGCATAATCATTATAATCCTATTCAAACGGTACGACAAGGGAAGCTGCTTTTTACAGGTAGGTTGTATGTAAAAAGTTTTGTTTTTTTTACGAGTGACTCATTGTCTAATAAATAGAAAAAATGTAAAATAAAAGGAACGGATATGTTGAAAACAAAGAGTGGAGTGACAAAAATGAAAGCCACAATACGTGCCACTAGACTTGAGAAGATCGAACAATTAGAGGCATTGCGTAATAAAATGATACAGGCGGCGAACGCGTTAGGTCTGCAGCATCCCATGGTGCTAAATTATAGTAGGAAAATTGATGAGACACATAATAAGATCATGGAGATGCAGCAAAGAGATAATTAAATTAAAGCCGATTCCTTGAGGGCTTATTTAAGAGTCGTTATACTATAGATATAGATCCTTATTAGAGGAGTGATCATGATGATCGTTGAAATAACAGAAAGTGCAGCGAGCAGAATTAAAGAGATGCTTGCTGATGAAGAAGATCAAAATCAATTTCTCCGTGTAGCAGTTAAAGGCGGAGGATGTACAGGTCTTTCTTATGGTATGGGTTTTGATAGTGATAAGAGTGACTCTGATCAAGAAGAGATTATTGAAGGAATTCGTGTAGTAGTGGATGAAGAAAGTGCGAAAGTCCTAAAAGGAACGGTTGTTGACTTTAAACAGAACATGATGGGTGGAGGGTTTACGATTACAAACCCGAACGCAATTGCGTCATGCGGCTGTGGATCATCATTCCGTACAGCTTCAAACGCTGGAACACCAGAAGAGTGTTAACATAACCAAAAAACTCCTGCCTCTAGAAAAAGAGGCGGGAGCTTTTTTGTATTTAAAGAATATTAAAGATAAAAAGTACGCCAAGGATATCTGATAAAACAGCAGCACTGATAAGTAAAATTTTTTTTTGTTTTTGTTGCTCTCTTAAACCAATTGGCATCAAAAAGGTACCTAGTATAAAGAAAACAATTCCGAGTATTAAGTTAGTCTCCATTATGTATATCTCCTTAACTAAAAAAGGATAAAAGAAAACCCGGCGCGCCAACACCGGGTAAAAATTCATATCAGTCAGCGGCACTTGTCCGCCTCACAAACAATCATAACAGATAGGACGTTTGCTATCCATAAGCAATTTATTCCACCGTGTATTTTTCTAAGTCTTGCAATAACTCTGTTAAACGTGGAAGTTCTCTTTTCGTATCTTCTAGAAAGGATTCGTCTGTGATATGTAACTGATTGATAATCCTTTGCATCTCTTGAAGGCAATCAGCGACATGCATTTCTTCTTCAGTAAACTGTCTGTTCATTTTCACTTTCTCCTTTTTAACAATAGGTACTTGATAAAAAAATGAAAAGGCGCAGGAGCTTTCCCCACGCCAACTTAAGTTTAGAATAAGCTTGTGCTATGCAAAGGTTGAGTCTTCGCGTTTGGATCGATATAGGATTTAGCATTGTTAATTGCTGTAGGCGCTTCTCCGAAACCAGAAGCGATCAACTTTACTTTGCCATCGTACGTACATACATCACCAGCCGCATAAATCCCTTTTATATTTGTTTCCATTTTGGAATTTACAACAATTGAATTCTTTTGTATATCTAAGCCCCACGTTTTAATTGGACCGAGAGATGAGACGAAACCATAGTTTACGACAACAGCATCCACTTCAACCGTTTCTTTAACATCCCCATTTTCTAAAACAACGGCCGAGATCGTATCCCCATCACCGATCAACTCTTTTATTTGATAAGGTGTTTTAACAGCAACTTTTGAATTCATCAGTTGCTCAACACTATGTTCGTGTGCACGAAACTTATCGCGTCTATGGGTTAAAGTAATTTCTGGACAGATAGGTTCAAGCATTAATGACCAATCAAGAGCAGAATCTCCTCCGCCACAAACTAATACACGTTTTCCTGCGAATGCGTTCAGATCGTTCACAAAATAATGCAGATTTTTGCCTTCGTATTGTTGAGCCGTCGCTAGTTCTAAACGGCGAGGTTGAAATGCACCTACGCCAGCCGTAATTAATACTGCCTTACTGTAATGAACATTTTTATCTGTTGTTAATTCAAAGATCTCTTCATTTTTTTCAACGTTTTGAACGGATTCCTCTAAGACCACTGTTGGGTTGAACTGCATCGCTTGCTCTTTCAGGTTATTAACGAGATCTTGAGCAAGTACTTTGGGAAATCCGGCAACATCATATATGTACTTTTCAGGATAAAGAGCAGATAACTGACCCCCAAGTTGAGGCATGCTCTCAATGATTTTCACCTTCATCTGACGCATGCCACCATAGAATGCTGCAAACAAGCCTGAAGGTCCTCCGCCAATAATTGTGATATCGTAAATTTCTTTTGTCATAACTTTCACCTCTTCTAGATTTATGACTGATGAACATGGAATATGTTCTGACCAGAACGTGCTATCTCACATTTTACATTCTTGAAGGAAGCCCAAAGTCCTCTTTTTGTTTGTAGATTTTGACAATCGAAACAATGATAAGAAGAGCAGACTCCATAAGAATTTGAAACATCATCATATCGAAAAAAGGGTTGAAAAAACAAGAAAAAAGGAATAAGATGAGGGTGTATGGTTAAAAAATGTCGAAATTTCGAACGTTTTTTGCATTTATTTATATCTTATTACGTGAAATATATCACAATCTATTCCTTTCCATCATATTTAATGATTGAAAAGGTCAAACTAAAAAAAATGAGAACTGGAAGTGAATTAAAATGAGTAAGCCAAAAATTCTAATATTAGGCGGCGGCTACGGCGGAATCATGTCAGCTGTACGTTTACAAAAAGAGCTAGGTTCTGACGAAGCTGAGATCACGTTAGTAAATAAGCACAACTATCATTACCAAACAACGTGGCTTCATGAGAATGCAGCGGGAACTTTGCATCATGACAAAACACGTATCATGATCGATAACATTATCGATATGAACAAAGTGAATTTTGTTCAAGATACAGTTAAAGAAATCAAGAAAGATGAAAAGCTAGTTATCTTAGATAATCAAGAATTAACATACGACTACTTAATTATTGCGCTTGGTTCTGATCCTGAAACGTTCGGTATCCAAGGTCTTAAAGAAAATGCATTCAGTATTCGCAGCATCAACTCTGTTCGTAAAATTCGCGAGCATATTGATTATTCTTTCGCTCGTTACAATAACGAAGGACAACCTGATGAACTTATTACAATCGTAGTAGGTGGAGCTGGATTTACAGGAATTGAATTCGTAGGTGAACTTGCTGACCGTGTTCCTGAGCTTTGCCGTGAGTATGATATTCCTCGTGAAAAAGTTCGAATCGTAAACATTGAGGCTGCTCCAACAGTACTTCCTGGATTTGATGAAGAACTTGTTGAGTATGCGATCAATAACCTAGAACGTCGTGGCGTTGAATTCCTTGTAAGCACACCGATCAAAGAGTGTAATGAAGATGGTGTAATTCTTGCAAATGGTGAAGAGATCAAAGCTTCTACAATCGTTTGGACGGGTGGAGTTCGTGGTAACCATTTAGTTGAAGAAGCTGGATTCGAGACGATGCGCGGACGTGTTAAAGTCGACAAAGATCTTCGCATGCCTGGATTTGATTATATTTTTGTTGCAGGAGATTGTGCACTTATCATCGATGAGGAAGCAAACCGTCCATATCCTCCAACAGCTCAAATTGCTATTCAACAAGCTTACACAATTGGCCGTAACATCAAAGCATTGATGAACGGTGGAAAGCTTGAAGAGTTTAAACCTGATATTAAAGGTACAGTTGCGTCCCTAGGTAAAGGTGAAGCGATTGGTAAAGTCGGAAACAAGAAATTATTCGGTGCAACTGCATCTGCAATGAAAAAAGTAATTGATAACCGTTACCTGTTCTTACTAGGTGGGGTACCGATGGTTATTAAAAAAGGTAAATTAAAACTGTTTTAATGGATAATGGTAAACTAAGAGCAGAAGCGTAAAGCTTCTGTTCTTTTTTATTACATTGAGAAAGGCGAGCGTGCTAAATGACGAAAAAAGACAGAGGAAACGTATGGCTTGCAGCGGCTGGCCTACTGATCGACGAGGATGGAAAGTGGCTTGTCGTGAAAAAGAACTATGGTGGCCTTAAGGGGAAATGGTCCATACCGGCTGGCTTTGTAGATGCAGGAGAAACGGTTGACGAGGCTGCTGTTCGTGAAGTTTATGAAGAGACAGGCATCGTTGGAGAAGTTAGTACAATACTTGGTATACGCTCAGGGGTTATAAAAGAAACAATTAGTGATAATATGGTTGTGTTTTTATTAAAAAAAAAGCAGGGAGATCTATCACAGCATTCAAGTGAAATTGAAACTGCTGCGTTTATGATGCCTGAAGAATTAAGAGCAGATCCGGATACTTCTCTAATGATTCATTACTTTATGGATAGAAAAGTGAAGTTTTTAGAAGATAAAATCAATCCTGGAGACGTATTTGGTTATACCACTTATAAGATTATGGATTGTAGAAAAGAGTAGGCAGGTTTTACATATAGAGAAAGTTTCGATCGGGGCCTTCAGTAAAGCTCTGATTATTTTTATAGAAAGAATAACAAAAATGTACGAAATATTCTGAAAATTAAAGAATGTTTATGATGATGACGCTTACATTGAGATATTTCGCTTTAAAACCGGTTTTTCAATTCTTTATTTCCTTGTTATTATTATCTGAAAATTTAAACAAAAAAAGGGAGTGTTACAACATGAGAAAACATGCGATTCAGAAAAAACATGATCAATGTCCATACTGTGAGGGAAAAGGTTATTTTCAGCTCTTGCTTGGAGGATCTGAAACGTGTGTGGAATGCTGCGGAAGCGGCAAAAAAAGAGCTTAGAACTGTAACGCTCTCAAACACGATTGACGTATATGCCCCCGTTTAGTAAACTAACTTCAGATATATGGGGGTGTCTACATCATGGATTTGCTATTGCCGCAATTCATTATTTCAATGTTGCTTTTTATGGTTCTGTTCTTTGGAATCGGTTTCTTGTTTAACATGCTCTTACGTGCTACTTGGTTTATGGTTATTCTATACCCAATAGTCGTCATAATGATTGTAGATGACATTCGTTTTTTCGAGTATTTTACTAAGCCAGGTACGAGCTTTCAATTACTTGGAAGTGATCTTTTAAATTTATCTGCATCAGATATTACGATACTTGCATTCGGATTGATCGGTGCGATTCTATCCGGAGTTGCTATTAAGATGCTTCGAGTACGCGGTTATCAGATGTTTTAAAAAGCCCCTCTTATAGGGGTTTTTTTATTTGCACTTTTTTTCCTTTTATTTCAAACGGGTATACATAACAACCAGCCGGGGAAGGAATAGATAGGAGAGGAGTGGACAATTTTTGTTGATTTTAAGAAAAATTGTAAAGCGAACCACGATCGTTATCCTATTTATATGTGCTGTATTTACAACATTTCGTTCCATTTCTGGTGTAGAGGCAGATGATCTAGCGACTTGGTTAGATGAAAAACAATCAGACAACAAGATTGTTGAGACGACACTTAGTATTTTAACAGAGTCTTTAAAGACTTTGCCTACCATTTATAAGCCTAACCTCTTGCTTTCATCTGCTGAGGTGAAACAGCGATCTCTTGAAGATGAGATGAACCTAACTCGATATCCTTCTGTTCATGTGACAGCAACAGGCTACACGGCAGGTCAGGAGAGTACAGGTAAGTCGAAAAGTCATCCTGCATACGGAATCACTAAATCAGGTTTAAAGGTAAGAAGAGACCTTTATTCTACCATTGCAGCAGATCCTGCAGTTTTTCCGATCGGTACGGTTCTATGGATTCCCGGATACGGATATGGAGTAGTTGCAGATACGGGATCAGCCATTAAAGGGAACAGGTTAGATCTATTTTATAACACGGTAGAAGAAGTGTATAAAAAGTGGGGCAAGAAGAATATTGATGTGTATATAGTCGAGCGCGGAGACGGAAAGCTTACAGAAAATGAACTGAATGATCTAAACGAAGAAAAGTCCATGCAAGTGTTTAGGCAGCAATACTTATATAAATGATAGAAGCTTCAGGTTTACGTGACCTGAAGCTTTTTTATGTAGCTCTCTTCTTCCTCTGGTAAGAAAACAGGAAAATCATTCGGATGTATAAGAGCAGCTAATCGTTTCATACCGATGATTAATCGTGGTGATGGACGGCAGAAGAGGGACTCCTCAAGTTTGAAGATCTCAGTACGAAGATCAGCCTCCAAATGGTCCCAGCCCTCTCGCTTTTGAATATGTGAAATCTGCATCTTATCTGTTTTGACACCGACCCAAACCATTCCTATGATTTCTGGCTTACGGTGAACCACGTCTTCCCACGATGTTTGTACACTTGCCAGTTCTACGTCTTGAAACAAGTTTTCTCCTCCAGCAAGATAAGCGATCTCTGTAAGCCAATTCACTTTACCTGGCGTAAAGATAGGCTTTGGCCACCATTCAAAATATACTTTTTTTCTGTCTTTTATCGAGTTGCTTATTTTCTCGTATTGATTGATCTCATTCTTCATCCATTCAGTTACCTTTTTAGCTTCTGCCATCTTATTAGTTCTTTTGCCAAGATCGAGCAGATCATTTTGGATATCAGTAAGACTTTGTGGATTATAAATGACATGTGGTATACTGCGACGTTCTAATTCCTCTATGTTTTTCTCCATTCCAGGTACACTTAAACTAGCTAGTACAAGATCAGGCTCTAGAGATTGAAGTTTATCCATGTCAATCGATAGATCTGGACCTAATCTCGGAAGTTTTTCGATATCCTTTGGCCAATCTGAAAAGTCATCGACTCCGATCAACTCTGAAGTTAATCCTAAATAATGCAACAATTCGGTGTTACTTGGGCAAATTGATATGATTCTCAAAGAGAAGAACCTCCTATGATATGAACAACCATGACAAGAGTAATGTTTGAAGAATTCCAAGAAGTCCGCCAAAAAACACTTCACTAGGACGATGTCCAAGAAGTTCTTTTAATTCTTTTCTTTGTTCTTCCACCTTTTTTTCTTGAAATCTCTCTGATTCCCTCACATGGTTTCTGAATTCTTCTACTAAGTCATTCAATACGGCTGCTTGTTCTCCTGCATGCCAACGGATACCTTTTGCATCGTACATGACGATGATCGCAAACATGGCAGCGATGGCGAAGAGAGTTGAACCCATTCCGTGTAAGGCTCCAACGGCGGTAGCTAAGGAAGTAACAGAAGCTGAGTGTGAACTAGGCATTCCTCCTGTACTAATAAATAACTCCCATCTAATTTTTCTAGTATGATAAAAATGGATAGGGATTTTTAAGAATTGTGCAGAAAATACACCAAGTAAAGCTGCTATTAATGGGAAATTCAATAGAATATCTGGCATGAGGATTATCCTTTCAATAGGGTGGTTTATAGTATGGCTGTTTTAGATAGTTGTTACCCGATTTAGGACTAGTTCAATCTTTGCGTAACATGGATTGAAGGAGGAAACAAGAATGGAGTATTTTCCGGAGGAGTATTATGAATTCTTCATTGTTTTTAATGATGGAGATTATTACACAGGTCACGATCTATTAGAAGAAGTGTGGCTCACTGACCGCAGTAATCTCTTTATTAAAGGGTTGCTACAGATGACGGTCGCTCTTTATCATTATGAATATGGAAACCTTAAAGGAGCTAGACAAATGATGAGAGTGGCTGAAGAGTATCTAACTCCGTATAAACCAATTCATTGGCAGTTGAATGTGGAGAAAGTACTATTATTTATTGAACAATGTCTTAAAGTCATCCCTAATGATCTAAACAGAGTGGAATTTGAAGAAGTTGTTCAACTGCCTGTTCTTCCAAAGCTTTATTTGAATTTAGAAGAATAAAGCATCGTGAATTCGAAATATTCTAAAAGAAAGAGTATAATGAGATGCAGAGCTTTATAACGAATAAGGGGGAACTTTAACATGTTTACGATCAAACAACTTTGGAATACTAGCCAACAAGAAGAAGTCCTACTGGTCGGTTTATTTCAAGAACCAAAACTTACTGGTGTAATGGCAGATATGGATAAGGAATTAAGTGGAACAATTACTGATCTTATAAAAGAAGGGGATCTTTCAAATCGCCTAAAAAGCATAAAAAAGCTTAATACACTTGGTCAGCTCGGCACGAAAAGAGTTTATTTTGCAGGTCTAGGAAAGCGTGAAGATTTTTCTTATGACAAGGCTAGAAGCACGTTCGGAAGAGCAGTACAAGAAATCACTAAAGAAAAGAGAACACACTTCTCTATATTGCTGGATACGTTCCATACAGACCAGCTTTCAATCGAAAAGCTTGCCCATGCTTTTAGTGAAGCAGCGGGTATAGCAGTTTATAAATTTGAAGACTACAAAAAGAAAACGAATGAACCTCAAAAGCGGTTAGAATCTGTAACTGTTTATACAGAAAACAGTAAGGCTGAAGCTGGGCTGACGAGCGGGTTTGCTTATGGTAAAGGTATTAACCTTGCTCGAGATCTTGTGAACACACCTGCGAATCTTCTTACACCTACAGATCTTGCCGCTGAAGCAATTGATGTGGCGCTCGAATATGGCATGGAATATGAGATCCTTGAAAAAGAAGACATGGAGAAGCTAGGAATGGGAGCGATACTTGCAGTAAGTAAAGGTTCAGATCAGCTTCCTAAATTGATCACGGTAAAATATCAAGGTGGGAAAAAGGAAGATTCTTATGTAGCTTTAGTAGGAAAAGGGTTAACCTTTGATGCGGGAGGTTATTCCATTAAACCTGCTCTAAACATGCATGAGATGAAAAGCGATATGGGCGGAAGTGCAGCAGTATTGGGAGCGATGGAGGCGATCGGCCGTCTGAAGCCAGAAATCAATATCATGTTTGTGATTCCATCCTCTGAGAACTTGATCAACGGAGAGGCTATGAAGCCAGGAGACGTGATCACTTCACTGAGTGGAAAGACTATTGAAGTTCGAAACACGGATGCAGAAGGGCGTCTCATACTAGCTGATGCGATTACGTATGCAAAGGAACAAGGTGCTAAATATATTGTGGACGTTGCTACCTTAACTGGCGGAGTGGTCGTTGCACTAGGAGATTGTACAACTGGTGCTCTAACAAACAATGAAGAGTTCTATGAACATATTAAGCAATCAGCAGCGGATGAAGCGGAATTATTGTGGCTCCTTCCAAGTTTTCAGCCATTTAAAGATATGTTAAAAACAAGTGATGTTGCAGATCTTAACAACTCAACAGGCAGACTTGGTCATGCGATTACGGGTGGATTGTTTGTAGGTGAGTTCGCTGAAAATACGCCTTGGGTCCATTTGGATATAGCAGGTACCGCCTATTCTGGAAAATCCACAGAGTTAGGTCCTAAAGGAGCAACTGGTGTTATGGTTCGAACACTCGTTAACTTTGTAAGAAATTTTAAAGCTTAATAGGAACGATGAAAACTGGTTCTCACTGTTGAGAGCCAGTTTTTGTTTTGTGTTTGACAAATCCCCTTTATCCATGTTAATTTGTTAAAGGTTTAACATATTAGTGATTTAGCGAAATAAAGCGATAAAGTTACTTGAGGAGGAAATGTAATGAATGCTGTGGTATTAGCGGTAGCTGTTATGCTAGTACTTAGCCTTTTGCGTATACATGTTGTTGTAGCCTTGCTAATCGGAGCCTTAGTTGGCGGATTTGTAGCAGGAATGGGTTTAACAGAAACCATAACAGTATTTACTGAGGGGTTAGGATCGAATGCAGTCATCGCATTAAGTTATGCGTTATTAGGAAGTTTTGCCGTTGCGTTATCTCGCACAGGTCTTCCTAAACTGATGGTAGAAAAAGCAATCGTCTTGGTCGGAAAAGAAGGAGAATCTAAGAAGAAGTCATTATCGAAAGTACTTATCCTATTTATCATCCTTATGATTTCTTCATTCTCACAAAATTTAATTCCTGTTCATATTGCGATCATTCCGATTTTTATTCCACCATTGCTGCACTTTTTAAATGAACTGCAGCTTGACCGCAGGTTAGTTGCAACTGTCATCACTTTCGGATTGGTCACACCTTACATGTGGTTTCCAGTAGGGTTCGGAGGAATCTTTCATGAGATTCTTCAAACAAACATGAAAGATAGTGGACTATCTGTAAAGATGGATCAAATTCCTGCTGCGATGACGATTCCATCTCTAGGAATGATTGTTGGTCTGTTGATTGCTGTCTTTATTACGTATCGTAAACCACGTCATTATGAAGATAGAACGACAGGAATGACAAAAACTGATGATATATCTTATACAGGTCGTTCGATCTTTGTAGCTGTTTTAGCTATTGTAGCTACATTGTTTGTACAACTACAAACCGATTCAATGATTTTCGGAGCTTTATCAGGGATAATCGTTCTGTATTTCAGTGGACAGTTAAAGTTAAATACTTCAGATGCAATATTAACTGATGGTATGAAAATGATGTCGTATATTGGATTTGTTATGATCTCTGCCGCTGGTTTTGCAGCCGTGATGCGCGAGACAGGGGAAGTGGAAACATTGGTTAAAGACAGTGCTGCTTTCATCGGAAACTCGACGGCTCTTGGCGTATTGTTGATGTTAGTTATCGGATTGCTCGTAACGATGGGAATCGGCTCTTCGTTCTCTACGATTCCGATCATAACAACCATTTTTGTGCCATTAGCTGGAGAATTAGGATTAAGTGTTATGGCGACAATCGCCTTGATTGGTACAGCCGCCGCTTTAGGTGATGCGGGTTCTCCTGCTTCTGACAGTACACTAGGTCCTACTTCTGGTCTGAATGTGGATAATCAGCATAATCACATCTGGGATACATGTGTACCGACATTTTTGCATTACAACATCCCATTGATTGCTTTTGGATTTATTGCAGCGATGGTATTATAACGATTCCATTTTGTAGAGACAGATTCTAAGAATCTGTCTCTTTTATTATTTTTACGAAAAATACACATGCTAAAAAAAAGGAGGGAAAGACCATGACTAAACGTAAACACTCTTGGGATGCAGCGAAGAAAAATAACTCAACACCAACTGAAAGCATGACGAATGTAGAGTTTTCTGATGAAAAATTTAGCGATGAATTACCAAAAAGAGATACCCAAAGCCCAAGATCAAAAGGAAAGTAAAAGTACGCTGACTCCTAAAAAAGTAGGAGTCAGCTATTTTTATGCACGATTATTCAAAAAAAGTAAGTTCGGGAACCCACTGCTTCATATGTGTTTTTATTTCTTCATAAGATTTTTTCATTGCAGGTAAGTCTTTCATAGGTTGAATTACAAAAGGTCCATCTACATAGGTTGGCAGAAATTTCGGTTCTGATAATTCGATGGTTTTTTCCGATCCTTTTTGCCGTTTTGTTACCTTAAGCTGAACGATTCCACCGATGTCTTTATATTCCCGTCTCTGACCAGATAAGAAATTCCCAAGAGAATAGGCTACGAACGTTTTTGAACCGTCACTTGCGGTCTCCCATTTTATAGGCTGCAGAACATGCGGGTGGTGACCGATAATGATGTCTCCGCCGGCTTCGGTTACTACTTTTACGATATTTTTTTGAAACTCATTCGGCATCCTTTCATACTCGTTTCCGAAATGAAGAGATACCACATTAACATCAGATAACTTTCTAGCCTCATTAATGTCTCGTTTGATTCTCTCTACTTCGATCAGATTGACAAGATGATTCTTGCCTGTAGGTACAGGGATTCCGTTCGTTCCGTATGTATAACTCAAAAAGGATAACGTAATGTCATTTCTTTTGATCAGTCTGATATTCTGTCTGTCTTTGTCCGTTAAATATGAACCGGTGTACATCACATCTATTTGGTTCCAATAGTTCAAGGCACTTACGATCGCTTTTTCTCCACGGTCAAGTGTATGGTTATTTGCTAACGTAACAAGATCAACACCGTTTGCTTTTAAAGCATCACCTACTTCATGAGGTGAATTGAACGAGGGATAAGATGATAGGCCAAGCTGTGTACCACCGATCATTGTTTCTTGGTTAGCTATCGTAATATCAGGCTCGGTTAAATATGATTTTACTGAGGTGAAGTTACGATTAAAATCATAGCCTTTTGCTGTTTTAGCTTTATTATAGACCGTATCATGAATCAAGATGTCACCAACTGCAGCAAGTGAGAGGTCTGTTGTTTTTTCTTCAGGTTCCGGAGAAATCGGCTCTGTCTTTATTTCCTTAGGCTCAGATGTATTTTCTTGTTTCGGTAGCTTTTTTTCTTCTACCGTTTGTAAATCTGCGTTATTATACATATATATAAATGCGATTGTCGAAAAGAATACGACTATAATACCTGTGAACCACCAAAGACGTTTCAGTGGTAACACCCCCTTTCTGTCTATCATAATGGAAGAAGAGGGGATATGTATATGTCAAATTACTCTGTATTGAAAACGGTTTCAATTCTTGCATTCGGGAGGAAAGTACAAAATGAGACAAATCACAGTGCAAACAGTAGACCTTATGGACCAAAATGATGAACTGGCTTCTTTTAAAAAAGAGTTCTATACAAAGGATGAATCGATCTATCTAGATGGAAACTCGCTAGGTCTTCTATCTAAACGTGCAGAACAATCCTTGCTTGATGTATTAAATGACTGGAAAGAGCATGGGATCGACGGATGGATGGGTGGTAAATACCCATGGTTTACTCTAAGTGAAAAACTAGCAGAAAAGCTGTCTTTACTAGTTGGAGCTGAAGAGAAAGAAGTAATCGTAACAGGTTCAACTACCGTAAACCTTCATCAATTGGTAGCTACTTTTTTCGAACCGAAAGAGGGAAGAACGAAGATATTAGCAGATGAACTTACTTTCCCTTCTGATATATACGGATTGCAAAGCCAGTTGAAATTAAAAGGGTTAAATCCTGCGACTGATCTGCTTCAAGTAGGGAGCAAGAATGGCTTAACGCTTGATGAACAAGATATTATCGATAGGATGACAGATGATGTAGCGCTTATTCTACTTCCTTCCGTTCTATACAGAAGCGGACAATTATTGGATATAGAACGTTTAACGCGTGAAGCACATAAAAGAAATATACCGATCGGATTCGATCTTTGTCATTCGATCGGAACTCTTCCTCACGAACTAAGTAAATGGGGGGTTGATTTTGCATTTTGGTGCAATTACAAATATGTAAATGCTGGCCCTGGCGGAGTCGGCGGATTGTATGTCAATAAAAAGCATTTCACGAAAACGCCTGGGCTATCCGGCTGGTTTGGTAGCAAAAAGGAAACACAGTTTGATATGGATCACCATTTTGATGCGGAGAATTCTGCGGGTGGTTTCCAGATTGGAACACCGCATATGCTGAGCACAGCACCATTGATCGGGTCGCTATCTATTTTTGAGGAAGCTAAGATCGACCGCATTCGTACGAAATCTTTAAAGTTAACGACTCTGCTCATGGACTTGTTGAATCAAGAGCTTGAAAACGAGTTTAGGATCGTAAATCCACTGGACGACAAAAGAAGAGGCGGGCATGTTGCTCTTATGCACAACGATTCTGCTAGAATTTGCAAGGCATTAAAAGACAATGGCATCGTTCCGGATTTTAGAGCACCTAACATTATTCGTTTAGCTCCTGTGGCACTGTATAATTCTTATCGTGATGTATTTGAAGCAGTCCAAATCTTAAGCAAAATCATGAAGAATCGTGAATATGAGAAGTATGAAAATAAGAGAGAAGTTATTGCATAAGGAGTTGCCAACGTGAAATTATTTGATATATCCATGCCTCTTTACAACGGAGTACCGGGATGGCCAGGGGATACACCGTATCACTTCGATCTTGCTTGGACGAAAGAAGATTCTGGTTCTGTAAACGTTGGGAAAGTGGAGATGAGCACACATACCGGTACACATATTGATGCACCTTATCACTTCACGAATAGCGGAGAAAGGGTAGGGGGCTTGCAGCTCGATTTATATGTAGGACGAGCGATCGTTATCGATGTGACGAATGCTAAAGAGATAACGGCTGAAACAGTGAAAGATAAACTGCAATCTTGGACAAAACGAGTTCTGTTCAAAACAAGATGTTGGACAGATCGGTCTGAGTTTCCAAAACAGATCGTGCCCATCTTACCAGATGCAGTTAAACTGTTTAGCGAGTGCGGAGTCGGCTTGGTCGGTGTAGATATGCCTTCCGTTGATCCACTAGATAGCAAGGAGCTAGGTGCACATCATGCTCTTTATGAGCACAACATTCATATACTAGAAGGACTGGTATTAGATGAAGTAACTGAGGGTGAATACGAGTTGATCGCACTTCCACTTTCGCTTGACGAGGCTGATGGAAGTCCTGTGAGAGCTGTTCTTAGAGAACTAGCAAAATAACATTCCAGATAAACAAACACGAAATGATGTGTTTGTTTTTTCTTTTGTATTAATAATTGATGAAGGTATCCTGTGTTATTAAAGTAAAACCTGCTTTTTTGAGATTTTACCTATTGTTCCTTATAATAGATAAGAGATATTACTTGGAGGACAGCTATGTACAAATATGGATTTACTAATTATTTTGAAGGAAGCTTACATTTTACAGGGCATGATGTGGTGCAAGTTGGCCCGTGGACAAATGTAGATATTTCTTTTGAGATAGATAACCTTGAGATTTTTCCTGAAGGACTCAGTGAGCCAAGTGCGTTAGCTGTCTATGATGGAAATGGTGAACTGCAAGAAATCATTGCTCACGATGAGGGTGTTGATTGTGAATATAAGTTCACGGATAAGGAAAAAGAACAGATTAACGAATATCTGCTAAACATAGATTTGAAACACGAAAATGAGGAGTGAGTGAAAATGAAAATTACAGGTATTGAACCAACTCCAAGTCCAAATTCAATGAAGATTAACCTAACAGAAACTCTGCCGGGATCTGAACGTTACAACTACAAGAAAGATGAAGCTGAGAATGCTCCAGAATTTATTCAGGAGATCCTTAAAGTGGATGGAGTGAAAAGCATCTATCATGTTGCAGACTTTATTGCATTAGAACGAAACCCTCGTGCAAAATGGGAAGATGTACTCGCGGGAGTTAGATCCGTTTTTGGTCAAGAAGAAGAGCTGGATACTTCTGATCAACAAGCTCAGCAAGAAGATGAGATAAAAGAAATTACGGTTCTTGTTCAGATGTTCAGAGGACTTCCTATGCAGATCAAACTTAAAACCGAACAGGAAGAAAGACGAGTAGGACTTGCTGAGCGATTTGCTAAAGCTGCACTAGAGGCTCAAGATTCTTCCGATAACCTTGTTATGGAAAGACAATGGGAAGACCAAGGAGTTCGTTATGGTACATTTGAACAAGTAGGCAGTGAAGTAGCCGAAGAGCTATCAGCAGTCTATCCTCAGGAACGATTAGATCAATTAGTAAAACAAGCATATAGCACAAACACAGAACAAGAAGTTGAAGTCGAAACACTTTCCACCTCAGAAGTAGCGAAACAACTTCGCGACTCAGATTGGCAGACTCGTTATGCCGCATTAGAAAGAATAAACCCATCTATTGATGATGTAATGGTACTAAAACAGGCTCTTAAAGATGAAAAACCTTCTATAAGACGCTTGGCTGTCGTCTATTTAGGAATGATTGAGGATGAAGCTGTGTTACCGCTCCTATACTTAGCTCTCGAGGATAAGAATGTTTCGGTAAGACGTACAGCAGGTGATGCATTATCTGATTTAGGGAATGCAAAAGCAATCCCTGTCATGTGTGATGCATTATCCGATAAAAATAAACTAGTAAGGTGGAGAGCCGCGCGCTTCTTATTTGAAGTTGGAGATGAGACAGCACTTCCTGCTTTAAAAGCAGCTCAAGATGATCCTGAGTTTGAAGTATCTCTACAAGTGAAAATTGCGATCGAACGGATCCAAAGCGGTGAAGAAGCAGCTGGTACAGTGTGGCAACAGATGACGAAGAGCCGCGAACAATAAAAAAGAGGTTGGGCCTGTAGAGGACATGGGGCTCAGCCTCTTTTACTATTTTTAAAACATCAGGTATGATCAAGATGTTTCTTGTTGAAAATCAGTTCCTTGAGTGATTCCTTGCTCAATAAATCGTGTGATTTCACTGCATATTTCTTGGGGCTTTTCTTCCATCAGCAGATGTCCGCATTTTTCATAAACGATAAGTTCAGCGCTAGGTAGATCATGTTTTAAACGATAACCTGTTTTAACTGGCATCACTTTGTCCTCTTTTCCCCATAACATCAATACGGGCTGTTGAATCTGATTTAAATCCTGTGAGCACATATCTCCTTCTCGTTGACGTAATAGCCTGACTAAAGAATGGATGAACGCTACTTCACTAATAGGTTTTTTATAACTTTCAATCATCTCTTCCGTAACCAGCTTTGAGTCATGTAAGACAGAAAGTAAATTTTCTTTTACATCTTTTCTCTGAATCCAATTGCGCATTCCCCAACTAAACAACGGCAAGTAGGAACATGCGATTAAAGAACGGCTTGCTCTTTTTACATACGAACAACAGCCAAGAAGGATTAATTTTTCAATTCGTTCTGGAGACTTCTTTGCTGCATGCATAGAGATTTGGCCGCCCATAGAATGCCCAATCAATATGGCGTTTTGAATGTTTAAAACGTCTAAGAAATCTATGATCAGTTGTCCATAGTTAGAAAGTTTGTAGACGAAACTCGTCGATTTTTCACTTTGTCCGAATCCTGGAAGATCAATAGACAGAACTTTATACGTCTTAGTTAAGTAAGGAAGCAGCTTTCTAAAACTAACCGTAGAAGATAAAAATCCATGTACGAGAACTACGACTTTCGCATGTGGATCTTCATGATCGAAGTATTCATAATAAATTTGAACATTATTAACATTGATTCGATATCCTGGATAATAATTGTGCTTTTCATCAAGAGCCATGAATGCCTTACCTCCGTCCGCAGAATTCTATGAGTAGTTTCACCAATCGAGCCACAAGATACAACGAGAAATTATTTCCTCTTTTTTTATTACTTTCGAAAAAATTTTGCATTCGTATAAAGTTACATTGATGCAGTTGATTTCTGCTCCAGGTTGCACGCTTTCCATGGGGCGATCGGTGAGCCCCTTGCCGCTTTGCGCCTTTAAGGGTCTCACCTGACCGCTCGTCCCATAGGAGTCGGCAACCTTACGCTCCAATCAACTTGCATAGAAGAAAGAGAAAAGAAAACATTCAAAACAGCCTTTTAAAACTTAAAAAAAGTAATGGAAAGCTAAAATTTGTGCGTTTGCCTCTATTCCTCTTTACCCACTTCGTACATATTTTAATAAGGAGTAAGAACGCATAAAGAAATAAGAGGAGGTAGCAGGATGGCATTTCCATATTATCCTTACTATACCCCGTATGCTTACGGAGCTTACGGTTATGGCGGCTATGGTTACGGTTGGATCTGGGCTGTAATAATTATAGTATTTATTCTCATCTTGATATTTGGTGGCTGGTGGTGGTGGAACACTAGAGACTAACAGATTAAGGCTTGGAGGTAGGGTCTTCAGGCCTTTTTTTGCTTAAGTATGGATGAACAGTTATGCGGGGATAATGAAAGAAAAAAATGGAGAGATGTTATGCATAGTCGACAAACAGTCCGCTATATATGTGAAGAATACGTAAGCGGTAACTGTTATTATTACAAAAGTGAAATCATTACACATGATAACTGGAAAAATCTTGACTCCCTTTCCTGGTCAAGGCCCCGTCCAATATCGGAAAAGACCTTTCTGAAACAGAAGAAAGCAGGGTTTAGAACTGAGCATAAGTATATAAAAAAAGAGCCTGCTGTGGTCGTTTCACTGCACAAAACAAAAACCGTCTAACATGGCGGTTTTTTTGTTTTGTAAATTTTTTTGTTAGACAAATTTATATGAATTACAAAATAAAAGCGATTTTTGGAAAAGGGTTACATTTTTTTTAAGAAGGGGATACAAGATATAAGGTTACTTAAGGAGGTAGAGATTTTGGATAAATTTCGAATTGCCAAAGATACGTTAGGTGAAGTAAGGGTCCCTGAAGAGGCATACTATGGAGCTCAAACACAAAGAGCGGTAGAAAATTTTCCAATCAGCGGTATTCGGTTACCGTTCTCATTCATAAAAGCACAAGCCATCATTAAAGCTAGCGCAGCATTCGCGAATAGAGAATGTAAGGCATTGAGTCATGAAAAAGCGAATGCCATTATTTCGGCAGCAGATGAGGTAGTTAAGGGAGATTTGAGAGATCAATTTGTTGTAGATGCCTATCAAGCAGGGGCTGGAACTTCTCAAAATATGAACATGAATGAGGTTCTAGCTTCACGTGCTTCTGAGATATTAGGTAGGGCAAAAGGTGATTATTCACTGGTTCACCCAAATGATGATGTGAATATGTCTCAATCCACCAATGATACCATTCCGACAGCTATACAAATTTCAGTTGCATCTGAACTTCAAGCGACTCTTTATCCTGCTCTAAGTCGCTTGATTCAAGTTTTAAAGGAAAAGGAAATAGAGTTTCACGAGATTATTAAAGCGGGCAGAACACATCTGCAGGATGCTGTTCCTATTCGACTAGGAAGTGAATTCAAAGGTTACAGAGGAACTTTAGAATCGGTTCAACATGCTTTGAAACACTCAGAAACTTTTTTATATGAACTAGGTTTGGGTGGAAATGCAGTAGGAACAGGAATAAATGCTCACCCTGATTATGCGGAACTTGCGATAAGACAGATCGCTCAGAAAACCAATCTGCCGTTTACAAAAAGTGATAATACATATGCTTTTATGCAAAACACGAATGCAGCGATTCGAGTAAGCGGCCACCTAAAAGAATTAGCTGTTCATCTTATCAAAATATCAAGTGACCTTAGATTGTTAAGCAGCGGCCCTCGAACAGGTTTTGCTGAAATCATGCTGCCCGCTGTTCAGCCAGGATCATCGATTATGCCAGGCAAGATCAACCCGGTCATATTAGAGAATATGTATATGATCTGTTCACAAGTAATAGGTAATGACGCATGTGTGTCCACAGCTGCAATAGGAAGTCAGCTAGAGATCAATGCAATGATGCCTGTCATCGGCTTTAATGTACTTCAATCCATCAAGATCTTAAGCAATGGAATGACGATATTTACTGAAAAATGTTTAAAAGACATCACAGCTAATGAAGAGAATATACAGAATTGGCTCGAGCAGAGCCTTTCACTAGTAACAGCGCTCAACCCTCATATTGGATATGAAAAAGCAGCAGCGGTAGCAAAAGAAAGTTTCGAGACAGGAAAGACATTAAAAGAAGTGCTGGTTACAAAAAAGATCTTAACTAGAGAAGAAGCTGACCGAATCTTAGATCCAAACTCAATGATTTAAAGTGATGTTGTAACTTTTAAATCGCTTTTCTCGACAAATATAGTACAGATTTCTTGTTTTTCATATTATTAACAAATAATTAGTGAAGATTGGAATTTACAGAGTTATAATAGAGAAGTTCATTCACATATAAAGGAAATTAAATAATATTCTGGAAAACCAATTAGTTAACTTGGTTTAATAAATGAAAAGTGGACATTTGAACTGTTTTTTGGGGAGGAACTTGAAAATGTGCGGTTTTATTGGATATATGTTAAACACGCCTGAGACGGTAGAACAAAAAGAAACTGAGCAATTAATCAATATGTCTAACATCATTACTCATCGAGGTCCAGATGATAGTGGTCATTTTGTAGATCAGTATGTTCGATTCGGTTTTCGCCGTCTGAGCATCATTGATATAGAAAGTGGTAAACAACCACTTTCATACGAAGATGATCGTTATTGGATTATTTTTAACGGTGAGATATATAATTATATTGAAATAAGAAAAGACCTAGAAGATAAAGGTTATGTGTTTAAAACCCATTCGGATACCGAGGTAATTCTTGCTCTTTTTAGTGAGAGAAGAGAAAAAGCCTTTACTGAACTTCGAGGGATGTTTGGCTTTTTAATCTGGGATAAAGATAAGAAAGAGCTTTATGGAGCAAGAGACCGTTTCGGAATCAAACCTTTTTTCTATCTTGAGGATGAAGAAGGACTTTACTGTGCTTCTGAAAAGAAAAGTATTAACGTTGTTAAAGAAAAGCAAGAAGTAGATGCTGAAGCACTTCATCATTATTTGACCTATCAATTCGTGCCAGAGCCAATGACTTTAACAAAGGGGATCAAAAAGCTTGAACCTGGCCATTATTTTGTGAAAAAAGCGGGCAGACCGATTTCTATTCAATCGTATTGGAAGCCTAGCTTTAAACCAAATAATATGACACTTGAAGAAGCGAAGAATGAAATTCGTTCTGTTATGCGAGATTCAGTAAAAGTTCATATGCGTTCTGATGTTCCTGTAGGGGCTTTCTTGTCTGGAGGAATAGATTCAAGTGCAATTGTCGCTTTAGCGAGTGAACTGCATCCATCGCTAAAAACGTTTACGGTTGGATTTGAAAGAGAAGGATTCAGTGAGATTGATGTAGCTGTTCAAACGGCTGCGGCATTAAACGTTGAAAATATCCACTATTTAGTTAAACCTGAAGAATTTATTAATGAGCTTCCAAAGATCATTTGGCATATGGATGATCCAGTGGCTGATCCAGCAGCTGTTCCCCTATATTTTGTTGCTCGTGAAGCAGCAAAACACGTGACGGTAGTTCTTTCAGGAGAAGGTGCCGATGAGTTGTTTGGAGGGTACAACATCTATCATGAGCCTCACTCATTAAGACATCTTTCTTCATTGCCGAAAGGTGTTGCAAAAGGGCTAGCTGCCATTGCGAGCGTCTTGCCTGAAGGTGTTAAAGGAAAGAGTTTTATACAGCGAGGAAGTATGACGATTGAAGAACGTTATATTGGTAATGCGAAAATGTTCTCAGAGAGTGAAAAAAGTAAGCTCTTAAAAGAATATCGTCCTGCTTATAATTACAAAAATGTAACTAAACCATTGTATGATCAAGCGAGAGCTTTTCACGATGTTCATAAGATGCAATATATAGATCTGCATACTTGGATGAGAGGCGATATTCTCGTTAAAGCTGATAAGATGACGATGGCTCATTCGCTAGAGCTTAGGGTGCCTTTCCTTGATAAAGAAGTATTCGATGTTGCTTCCCAATTGCATCCAAGCCTTACAGTAACGAATGGAACAACAAAATATGCACTAAGGGAAGCGATGAACGGAATCGTTCCTGATTCTGTGCTGCATCGCCGTAAGTTAGGATTCCCTGTTCCAATTCGACATTGGTTAAAAAATGAGATGTATGATTGGGCTAAGCAACTCATCCAAACGAGCCATACAGAACAATATCTTAATAAAGATGTAGTACTGAATCTTTTAGAAGGACACCGAGCTGGCAGAGGCGATTACAGCAGAAAAATATGGACAGTACTCATGTTCATGTTATGGCATCAAATAAATATTGAGAAAATGTATCACTTTGGTGAAGACCTCTCATCGAAACAAGATCAAATTCAAGAAATGATGGTATCAAGTCGATAGAACACACTCTTTATTAGTTTTGCTTGTACGATTTAGTTATGTTATACTTAACAGGTTAAAAAATAGTTAGGAGTGTTTTCATGAATTTTGAAGTAGGTAGCATTGTTGAAGGTAAAGTTACAGGCATTAAGCCTTTTGGTGCGTTCGTTGCATTAAATGATAATGTACAAGGTCTTGTACACATCTCTGAAGTTTCACATGGTTTCGTTAAAGATATTAACGATGCATTGAGTGTTGGTGACGTTGTGTCAGTAAAGGTTCTTTCTGTTGACGAAGACAGCAAGAAGATTTCACTGTCCATCCGACAAACACAGGAAGCTCCAGCTCCTGCACCTAAAAAAGAACGCCGCCCTGGTGGATTCAACAATAATAACAAAAAGAGCAACACAAACAATCAAGACGCTAACAAAGGTTTCAACACTCTTGAAGCAAAACTTAAAGATTGGTTGAAAGAGTCTACAGATCGTCAGGCTCAACTAAACAAGCGCCTTAAAAAGTAATAAAAAAACCTCTCGATCGAGAGGTTTTTTTTATATTCAAATTATACACGGTTATGTTCTGTATGACCTTCTCGGCTAAGTTCTTCGGAAGGTTTAAACAATAGTGTTAAACAGTAAAGACCAGAAAGACCTACTAGACCATAAACGATGCGGGCAAGAACAGCATCTTGTCCTCCAAAAATAGCAGCAACTAGATCGAACTGAAAGAATCCGATTAGACCCCAGTTGACAGCTCCAATGATAACTAATGCAAGTGCGAAACGCTGTAATCCACTCATTTAATTCCCTCCTCTTTGTAATATTTGAACAGCTTCTTTAGGGTGGCATTTAATGCCTATATTTATTCATTCCCTTATTTACTGGCATGAAACAAAGGAAAAAAAGACATGCTAGTATTCGGTAAGCTAATTACTTTACATTACATTTCTTGTCCCACATAATACGGATTAAACCACGTAAGAAGGAGAGATTTTGATGAACGAATATATATATTACAATCCAACTCGATTAGTATTTGGTAAAAATCAAATCCAAACTTTAAAGGACGAACTAGGGAAATTCGGTAAGAAAGTCCTCGTTGTATATGGTGGAGGAAGTATAAAACGAAACGGCTTGTTTGATGAAGTCATGAATGAACTAAATAAGATGGATGCAGAGGTTAGTGAGCTTTCAGGTGTGGAACCAAACCCGAGAGTATCTACTGTTCGTAAAGGCGTAGAAATTTGCAAAGAAAACAACATTGATGTTTTATTAGCCGTAGGTGGCGGAAGTGTTATTGACTGTACAAAGGCTATTGCAGCTGGGGCAAAGTATGATGGGGATGTATGGGACATTATTACTTTAAAAGCTCAAGTAGAAGATGCCCTTCCTTTTGGAACTGTGCTTACACTTGCAGCAACAGGATCGGAAATGAACTCAGGTTCTGTTATTACGAACTGGGAAACACAAGAAAAATATGGCTGGGGAAGTCCGCTTGTATTCCCTAAATTTTCAATTTTAGATCCGACTTATACCTTCTCTGTTCCAAAAGATCAAACGATTTATGGAATAGTAGATATGATGTCGCACGTGTTTGAACAATATTTCCATAACGCGACAAACACACCTCTACAAGATCGCTTTGCTGAATCTATCCTGCTAACGGTAATGGAAACGGCACCTAAGCTTCTAGATGATCTTGAGAACTATGAGTTGCGTGAAACAATCCTTTATAATGGAACGATGGCACTAAACGGTACACTTCAAATGGGTGTTCGAGGTGATTGGGGAAGCCATAACATTGAACATGCTGTTTCAGCGGTCTATGATATTCCGCATGCTGGCGGCTTAGCTATTCTTTTCCCTAACTGGATGAGACATAATGTGGATACGAATGTAGCTCGCTTTAAGCAGCTTGCTGTTCGCGTCTTTAATGTTGAAACAGAAGGAAAGTCAGATAAAGAAGTCGCTCTTGAAGGCATTGATCGTCTTTCTGCGTTCTGGACGTCGCTCGGAGCTCCGAATGCTCTTAAGGACTATGATATTGACGATTCAAAGCTTGACCTTATTGCAGATAAAGCAATGGCAAGAGGTGAGTTCGGGAACTTTAAGAAGCAGAATAAAGAAGATGTACTAAACATTTTAAGAATGTCTTTATAAAAGTCTCATGAAAGTGGTTGATTTTCGTTGTGGGATGCTTGCTTTCCGGGGGGCGTGCGGTGAGCCACCTAGTGCTCTGCACTGTTAGCTGTCTCACCTGTCACGCTGATCCCCCAGGAGTCTCGCACCCTCTACTGCAATCAACTTGCCTTAGGAGCATGAAATAACTGTAAGCCAAATAAAATGAGGGGATTCGTCCTTCTTTTTATTTGGCTAGTTTTTGAATATTTCGTCTTTTGTAAAGAAACCGATTACATTTGACTGGTTTCTTGATTTGGTCCTTGTACTTGTATAAAGTGAAAGAATAATGATGTTCTAGGAGGCTTACATATGACAAAGAAACTTAGTTTTGATTATAGCAAGGCCCTTTCTTTTATTGGTCAGCATGAAGTAGATTATCTGGCAGGTGCGGTAAAAACTGCTCATGATGCGATTCATGAAAAAACTGGCGCGGGGAATGACTTTCTCGGATGGGTTGATCTTCCAGAAAACTATGACCGTGAAGAATTTAGCCGAATCGTAAAAAGTGCTGAAAAAATTAAAAGTGATTCTGATGTATTGATTGTTGTTGGAATCGGTGGCTCTTACTTAGGAGCACGTGCAGCGATCGAAATGTTAAATCATTCATTCTATAACCTTTTATCAAAAGAAGACCGCAAGACTCCACAAGTATTCTTTGCTGGACAGAACATTTCATCGACATATGTTAAAGAACTTTTTGATGTATTAAAAGATAAAGATGTATCTGTAAATGTGATTTCTAAATCTGGGACAACGACTGAACCAGCGATTGCGTTCCGTATCTTTAGAAAGTTCTTAGAAGAAAAGTACGGAAAAGATGAGGCTCGTAAACGTATTTATGCAACCACTGACAAAGCTCAAGGCGCACTAAAAACGTTAGCGAACGAAGAGGGCTATGAATCCTTTATCATCCCTGATGATGTTGGTGGACGATATTCAGTGCTGACTGCTGTAGGTCTGTTGCCGATCGCAGTAAGTGGAGTGAATATTGAAGAGATGATGAACGGTGCGAAAGAAGCTGCAGCTGACTTCAACAACCCGAATCTTGCAGAGAACAAAGCTTATCAATATGCTGCTGTTCGTAATGCTCTTTATAATAAAGGCAAAACCATCGAACTGATGGTAAACTACGAGCCAGGTCTTCACTATGTATCTGAATGGTGGAAGCAGCTTTACGGTGAAAGTGAAGGAAAAGACTACAAAGGCATCTATCCTGCATCAGTCGACTTCACTACAGATCTTCACTCAATGGGACAATACGTGCAAGAAGGACGTCGTGACCTTTTTGAAACGGTGTTATACGTAGGTTCAGCACGAGAAGAAATTACGATCGAAGAAGATGATCAGAATTTGGATAAATTGAATTTCTTGGCTGGTCAGACAATGGACTTTGTTAATAAGAAAGCATTCCAAGGAACAATGCTTGCTCATACAGATGGTGGAGTTCCAAACTTAGTGGTAAGTATTCCTGAAATGACACCTTATCATTTTGGATATATGGTCTATTTCTTTGAAAAAGCGTGTGCGGTGAGTGGATATTTGTTAGGTGTTAATCCATTCGACCAACCGGGAGTAGAAGCTTACAAGAAGAACATGTTTGCTCTACTAGGTAAACCTGGATTTGAAAAAGAAAAAGAAGAATTAGAAAAGCGTCTATAAACATTTTTTTAGCCTGACTCAAGCAATCGTTGAGTCAGGCTTTATTATATTTTCTTAAAATAAAGGTCAAATAATCTCATGTTCAATTGGATACGCTAAGAAATAGATTATAAAGGGGTGACAATAATGAAACCGATTAATAGCAGGCTAGAAAATGAGTGTTGTGCATTAAATGAAGCTGAAGATTTGTTGAAAGGGATGGGCTTTTCTTACGGTGGGAACTGGGATTATGATCACGGATATTTCGATTATAAACTGGATGATGAAGTAGGATATACGTTTTTGAGAATTCCTTTTCAAGCCATTGATGGGCAGTTAGATAAAAAAGATACCACTATTCAATTTGGCGAACCCTTTTTATTGGCACACAAATATCAGGTAGGGCTCGACGACAATGCTGAAACAGGTAATATCTCAGGGAGCTTTAATCAGTTTTCAGAGCCGCAAGATCCGGATGCGACGGTAGATCAAAAGTGGATCGGCATCGCCAAAGATTTAGTGAAAAAGGTAGAAACTGCTGTATTAAATTAAAAACAGATAGACCATAACGGCTATCTGTTTTTCTTATAGCATCTCTTTTTCAAGGCTAGAAACCATTGCATGTGAAGCAAGGTTTGACGTGTGTATAATATGGTCTGCACCTGCACGTTTTGCGTTTGAAGTTTGCTCTGTTGTTAACACTTCTGCATGGATAGATACAGTGGGATTTAGTCCCCTTGCTGTTAGAATAGAAAGAATCGTATTCGTATCAGCTTCATATTCCTTTAAGTTTGCATCAGCTGTGATTAAAATGGTATGTGCCTGTTGAATATGAGCCATCAACCACGTATGATCTTTACTAGGTTTGGCATGGATAAAATGAATTCCTTCAACATATAATGGATTTTCTTTTAAAGACTCATCGATTAATACGATATGGTTTGAATTGAGTTTATCTCTAAGCGTTTGAATCGTATGTCTAGCTCTTTCGTTCCATCCGACTATAATAAAGTGATCTTTGTTTTTATACATATGTTTCCCCTCAAAAAAGCGATTTTCTCTTTTAACAACAGAACTTGCCAAGTGAACAGTCAAAAAGGCAAAAAAAGAAGCGCCAATGAACACAAGAAAAATAGCTAGTATCCTTACTTGAGTTGATTCAGGAGTGAAATCGCCATATCCAACTGTTCCGGCCGTAATAACTGCCCAATAAAATCCTTCAAATATAGTTGGAAATGTTTTTGTTTCTAAGAGGTGAGCTAAAATAGCGCTGGATAATAGAATGCTAAAAAGAATAAACGCAAGTCGTATCAGCATCGGCATTCTTAGATAAGCATAATAAATAGACCGCATACAAACACTCTCCTCCTATTATTACTATTGCCATAAAAGTTAGGTGTCTATACGGATTGAAAACAAAAACCCGAGGACTAGAGTTAGTCCTCGGGTTTTGCGATTATGAAGCCTCTTCTAAAAGTGGTGGTCCTTCTATAGTTGAATCTGAAGCAACTTCATTTTCTGTTGTTTGTTGTAATCCTTTAGAAGCTTCAGCTTGTTCAACTTCTTGTGTAAATGCTGAAGGTGGCGTAGGGCAAGAATGTTCTTGTGAAGCATTTTGATGATAAGTGGCTAATGCTTGTTGTTTTAACTCAGCATCAGTGACATTTGTTGTTACTTTAATGCGCACTTCTATTACAATCCCATCAATAATAATTTCAATATAAATCCAATGTTCTTTAGGTGTTTCTTCTTTAGGAGTCTCGTCTTTAGGAGTCTCCTCTTTAGGTGTTTCTTCTTGAGGTGTTTCTTCTTTAGGTGTTTCCTCTTTAGGTGTTTCTTCCTTAGGCGTTTCTACCTTAGGAGTATCTTCCTTCGGTGTTTCTTTAGGAATGTTTTCTTTCGGTATTTCTGGTTTAGGTTTTTCTTCTTTTGGTATTTCCTGTTTCGGTTTATCCTCTACCGGCTTTTCCGGTTTTGGTTTCTCTTCCTTCGGTGCTGTGACGACAGGCGCACTCTTCGTAGGTGCCTTGTGTGTATTCTTGTCCTGTTCACCGCCAGAGGTAGAAGGCGTATTTACATGTTTTTCTTGCTCTTTCTTAATCGGTATTTCAGCTGGCTTTTCTTCCTTTTTTGGAGCTGCAGGAATTTCAGCATGACTAACAGGTAACTCGAACGTTTTCTTTTTCTGAGGTTCATGTATTTTTTCTTGAACCGGTATTACTTCCTTCTCAATTTTCACCTCGTTACTCGAATCTTTTATATCCAAGATAGGTAGAGGCGGTTCATATACAAGATCTTCTTTTTTATCTTCAGAGGCATCAACTGATTCAGTATCCTCTTTTAAAAGCTCTTTTATAGGACCCACTTTTTCGGAAATTTCCTCAATTGTAAGATTTGAGATCTCATTCTTTGTAATGCTCATACCAGACTTCTTAGCTGCTTTATAAATCGCATAATGACCAGGTGACATTTTCATCTTCTTCGATTGCTCGCGTTCTTTGGAACTCATCACGATCGTGGTCATCTCTATCGAGTTCTTTTTAGCTTTCTCGGTCATTACTTTATTCACTTGTTGTTTGATTTCTTTTTCTTTATCAGCAGGTATTTCTTCTGATAATGTTGTAGTGATCAATACTTCTTCCTTTGACTTCAGATAGCCAAGGTCTTCACATGTATCAAAAATAAGATCAGTTACATGATCGATTTTTTCATTTTCCCAATCGTCCAATCGATCAAGAACCATGTGTCCTTGCTGATTATAAGCCAAGATATCTAGTACTCTCATTTCTTCGTCAATCTTCAATTCAAGACTAGGATCCATGTTTATGCCGACATATGCATAGGCTCCAGGTCCTGATATCGGTGAGAGTACTTGGAAGAATAAAAGAAAGATGGCTAGTGCTACAGCAGTTCCTGTTTTCCAGTTTACGAAAATAGAGAAAATAGACCTCTTGTTCTCTTGTTTTACTGGAAGACGGATTTCTTGACCGACCATATAGGATGCATTGGTATTTTTAATCTTTTTAAATTCTCCGCCCTCAGCAAGAACGATGACATGACGTTTGTTAACTTCTACAATAATCGCTTTGTTCATTAGTGTTTTCCTCCCGTGCCAGGAACATATTGCAGCAACACTTGATAATTTTCTATAAAGATAAGGGTAAGAGCGGTTATGTATTCTCGCTGTTTTTTCATGGTGTGCTTTTGATGCTGTGTACTTTCTTTATGAAGAAGGGGCAACCGTTTCCACGTTAGAAAGTAATTCCGCATCTCAGGATCTTTCGAGATTTCTTCAGCAACTTTTATAGCTTGTTGTCTGTTTTCAACATCCTTAGGAGTGCTGGAGACTAAGTGACTAAACTCTATTCCATATTCTTTAAGACGCATTTTAAAATGCGAAATTTCTTTTGCTGGATCTGGTTCATCCGTTGCATTCGTGCATAGACTCAACGATGAATGTGAAGACGGTGTTTCAAATGCAGGCTGCAATGATTTATTTTTTCTCGAAAACCAACGGCGAATCAATTGTTCCCCCTCCTTCCAATGAATATGTAAAATAATATATTTCAAGATAATAATAACCAAATTATTATAGTATACTTTCCTATTAAAAAATAGGGAAGAAAGTCACAAGAGTAAATGTTTATGAAGTTTGATAGCGCTCATAGATGGAAAAACTGAGAGTGGGTGATGAATTTGAAATATAATAAGGAAGATCGAGAGAAATATAGTGAAGCGATAGATCGTATGCAAGAGAGTTTGGACAGCATGATCGATTTGTACAACGAAGCTGAAGATGATGAAGAGCTGATTCAATATGATGAAGAAGTCATAGCGGCAATCAGGCAAGCAAAAGAAAGCTTCGGAGAGGATTTTATCAACCAAAAGATAAACACGATCGTCAAGGAAGTGCTTTCGTTCATGCAAGGGGGACAGACCCCCGACAAAGACAAATAGCGCTATTTTGTCCATCTAAAGAGGACACTTCTAACCAATACAACCGCCTTCAGGGAGCAACTGAAGACGGTTGTATTGGTTCTTATTATAAAACATACATGAAAATCGGAAACATGTTCCAGCAAAACCAGAGTGTGAGGATAAATAGAATGGAGATAGGAACAGAAACTGTGTATTGAATCCATCTCGTCGTTTCAGAACTGAGCTGCCACACTTTACGAACAACAAGGATGAACACAGGTATGATTAAGACGAGAAAGAATAATCTTACCCAATATACATAAGTGACGGTATCAGGTGTTAAAGAGAATAAAGAGATGAAGCACACGATGCCTATTATTCCATATAAAGGCCAGATGACTTGTTTCACCTTCTTAGAATCATGTATCGTTAGAAGGTAGAAACCAATCATGCAAATAATGGTGAATACGAACATTGTAGCCCCTCCTAATCTGTTATCTTTTACTCTATTCTTTGTTTTTATTTTTTATGAAATTCCGATGCAATGAAGTGAAATTCTACCATTAAAATAATGTGTAACAGAAAGGTGATAGAGATGAAAATCGCAGTTATTAACGGAAGCTCTAGAGAAAACGGAAATACGGATGCTTTAACACAAAAGGCATTAGACGGGATTCAATATACTTCTTTTTACCTCAAAAAACACAAAATAAATCCTATAGATGATCAGCGCCATGATGTAGGAGGCTTTGATAAGGTTGATGACGATTATGAAGAGTTGATCAATCAGATTCTACAACATGACGTACTTATTTTTGCTACACCTGTTTATTGGTATGGGATGAGCGGAGTTATGAAAAACTTTGTAGATCGGTTATCACAGAGTTTAAGAGATGAAAAATTGAACTTTAAGGAAAGGATGAGCAATAAAAAAGCTTATGTTATTACAGTAGGTGGAGATTCTCCACGAATAAAAGCACTGTCTTTAATCCAGCAATTCCAATATATATTTGACTTTTTAGGAACTGAATTTGTTGGTTATTTAATAGGAGAAGCAAACGCACCACAAGATATATTATCCGACCCTAAAAGCCTAGGAGATGCTCTGTCGTTTAATAAAGTTTTATCAAAGTACACTGAAGAATAATCAGTGTGCTTTTGTCTATTTAACTGTAAAAAAGAAGATTTCGATCACAGAATCTAATAATGATAAGTTGTATTAGAAGAGTTAACCTGATCTGTTCTATCCAAAGTCTATATGGTTGAACGTTAATGCGAATCCAATAAGAGGAAAATAACTCTTGTGTTTTTTTGTATTTAATAGAAAAATAGAGAAAAGGCATTTCTTGTAAATACTTTAAAAATAATTCAACAAGGATGTAGAGCATGCGAGAGACTTCGTTTGAATTACAAAATACTAAACAAATGATGCACACGTTCTATGAAGCGGTTAATAGCGGAATTATCGTTTTAGAGCCATGTGGAACAATTCTTTATGCCAATACAAACGCGTGTGGCATATTAAGATTGTCTGATTCTGAAGTAGAAGGCGCATTTCTATATGAGCTTCCGTTCTTTATTACAGATTCAAACAGTGAGAAATGGTCACTTAAAGAAGCTTACCTTCAACATGTAAAAAACAAAACACAAGAATATCAGGTCGAAATAGATTTAATCTGTAACAACACAGGCTTTTCATCTTCGTTGTCTGTTTCAATCGCTCCTCTTAAGAATAATTTGAGCGATCTATCCGTTATTACTTTAACGGATATTCAGCAGTTAAAAAGCACAGAAAAAAAGTTGAATCGCAGTCAGCAGCGTTTTTACTCACTTGTCAACTCAATGGAAGACACTGTCTTTACGCTAGATACTAATTTTGTTCATACAGGCATCTATGGAAGATGGATGGAGAAACACGGTGTTAAGCCATCCTACTTCTTAGGTAAGACGGTTCGCGAAGTTTTTGGCGCTGAGATTGCTGATGGTCAAGAGAAGGCATGTCGTCTTGTCTTGCAAGGCAAATCTCAATTTTATGAGTGGAGTAATGTCCGTGACGGTGAACGTCTCTATTATCAGGCTATCCTGTCTCCTATCAATAATGATCAAGGTCAGGTTGAAGGAATTGTTGGTGTTTCTAGAGATATCACTCAGAGTAAGAGGATGGAACTGGGACTCAGAGAGAGTGAAGAGAGATTCCGTCAATTTGCTGAGAATGCAAAAGACATCTTTTGGATGCAAGATTACAAAACGCATCAGCTTCTTTACATATCAAAGGCTTTTAAGCAAATATGGGATACTGAAGAGAGTGAGCTCATTGAATCTGTTTTTACAGACGTTCACTCAGAAGATCAAGAAGCAGTCTCAGCATTCATTAAACTGATCGCACAACGTGAATCACAGATCGAATACCGGATACATGGGAAGAATAACAGAGTCCGCTGGATCCGCACAAGAGCATTTCCGATTACCAATGACGATGAAGAAATCTATCGCATAGCAGGTATTTCAGAAGATATTACAGATATAAAAGAAAAAGAAGAATTGCTCAGAAAATCAGATAAACTCACCGTCGTAGGTGAGCTTGCGGCAGGGATCGCTCATGAGATTCGTAATCCGCTCACAAGTATCAAAGGGTTCGTCCAACTTATGAAAGCAGACATGGAAGATCTTCATAGTGAGATCATCTTGTCAGAGATGGATCGGATTGAATCGATCATTACTGAATTTTTAGTATTAGCTAAACCACATCAGGAAACATTTTTTCAGCAGAGAAATGTGAATGATTTTATTAAACAGACGATCACGCTGTTGGATTCAGAAGCGAACCTTAATAACGTTCAATTCGAAACGCATTTAATGGATGTGCCTCAGATTCTTTGTGAAGGAAATCAAATTAAACAAGTGATCATCAATGTTATTAAGAATGCTATCGAATCAATGAATAGCGGCGGCACCATTTTTGTAGAAACTGGAGCTTATGATGAAGGCTATGTCTTTATTAAAGTGACTGATCAAGGAGTGGGGATAAGCGAAGAACGGCTTGCGAGACTTGGTGAACCCTTTTATTCCAATAAAGAAAAAGGGATAGGACTAGGCCTCATGGTATCATTGAAGATCATTGAAAATCATCATGGAAACATTACCTTTGAAAGTATGTTAGATATTGGGACAACGGTCACGATATTGTTGCCCACAAAGCTATTACCATAAGATTTGATAAAACACATTTCGGCTTGCTGAAATGTGTTTTATTTTGCTTGCTAAATAAGTGTTTACGGTTTTTTTGTAAAGGGTAACCATATACAAGATGCATGAAAAATCTGATCTTTTTGATAGGTGAGAATTCACGTAAAATTGAGAACATTTATAATTCATGCTACCCTTGTCTAGTAGGGGAATCTACAAAATGGGATATTCAAGGAGGATAAGAATGAAAGATTTCAAAAAGAAGATCGGGATTTTAGCTGTCGTTTTTTCAATGTTTGTACTAGCTGCATGTGGCAGTAGTGAATCAAGTGACGGGGGTCCAGAATTAAAGAACGAGGGTGAATTTAACTTTATCGTATCAGGAGAGTTTCCACCTTTCAGCTCCGTTGATAAGGGAGGGGAACTAACAGGTTTTGATGTTGCAGTTGGTGAGGCGATTGCCAAAGAACTTGGTTTAAAGCCTGTCCCAGAAAAGTTTAAATTCCACGGCGCTGTATCCGCTATTAAGGCAGATCGTTTTGACGCAGCAGTGGCAAGCCATACAATCACTGAAGACCGAAAGAAAGCAGTGAATTTTAGCGAGCCCTATTATTACTCAGGTCCGGTAATCTTTACAAGACCAGACAGTGATATTAAAACAAAAGAAGATTTAAAAGGAAAAGAAGTTGCTGTTTCAAAAGGCTCTACCTATGAAAAATCTGCACAAGATTTCACAGATCAGATTAAAAACTATGATAGTGATGCGACAGCATTGCGTGCGTTGAGTGAAGGGAAACACGATGCGGTCATTACTGACGCAATCACTGGTAAACAAGCGATTGAAAAAGGATTTAAGATTGTTGAACAAGAGCAGCTTGGTACGAGTGAACAAGCGATTGCTATTAAAAAAGAAGATAAAGAATTGCTTAAAGCGGTAAATAAGGCATTAAAGAAAATGAAGGATAACGGTGAGCTTGCGAAGCTTAGTGAAGAATACGTCGGTGCTGATATCACGAAGAAGCCTGAATAATGGTGGAGCCGCCCTCATGAGGTTACGTGTAGGGTGGCTTTCTTTATACAAACAGTTCATCACACCATTAAAAAAGAGAATAATAAGGGGAGGACAATGGCATGTTTGATCTCGCACACATTTTAGACGTATTAGTAGAAAGTTATCCACTCTTCATGAAAGGACTATGGGTCACACTTCAACTTACCTTTGTATCGGTTTTGATCGGTACGGTAATCGGACTCATTTTTGCGTTATTTAAAATCTCAGGAATTAAAGTTTTGAATTGGATAGCAAACATTTATATTGCACTTATTCGCGGTACCCCGTTGATCGTACAAATTTTTATTTTTTACTTTGGTCTAGCGGAATTAGGGATTTCTGCCTTCTGGTCAGCGGCATTTGGACTTGCTATGCATAATGGTGCTTATATTGCGGAGATCTTCAGAGGTTCTATTCAGTCGGTAGATAAAGGGCAGATGGAGGCAGGACGTTCATTAGGTATGACATATGGTTTAGCGATGAGAAGGATCATCCTGCCGCAAGCCTTTAAACGAGCGTTACCTCCTTTAGGTAACCAATTTATTATTGGTCTGAAGGATTCATCTCTTGCATCTTTTATTGCCCTTAACGAATTGTTCAGTATTGCAACGACACAAGGATCTAGAACATTTGATGAGATGACATACTTGATTATCGTAGGTCTATACTATCTAATACTCGTTCTTCTTTTCACATTACTGGTTAACCTATTAGAGAAGAAACTATCAGCTGGGGAATAGGAGGTGTCTGAGTTGAAAAAAGAAATGATACGCATTGAAAACTTGAAAAAGAGTTTTGGAGATCTAGAAGTATTAAAAGAAGTGAATCTAAACGTACAAGAGAGCGAAGTTGTAGTCTTAATTGGTGCCAGTGGTTCTGGAAAAAGTACACTTCTCAGATGCATCAATTTCCTTGAGATTAAAAACGGTGGAAGAATTGTCATTGAAGGAGAAGAAATTGATCCGAAAACTCATAACTTAAATGAAGTACGCCAAAGAGTAGGGATGGTTTTTCAGCACTTTAACTTGTTTCCTCACAAAACGGTATTGGAAAATGTGATGGAAGCTCCTCTTAAAGTGAAAAACCAAAATAAATCAGATGCAGAACAGGAAGCAAAAGCTTTACTTGGGAAGGTGGGTCTTTCTGATAAAGCAGATGTTTATCCAGCGAAATTATCCGGTGGACAAAAGCAGCGTGTTGCTATTGCAAGAGCGCTTGCGATGAAACCAGATATCATGCTTTTTGATGAACCAACATCAGCACTCGATCCAGAACTTGTAGGAGAAGTGCTCGCCACAATGAAAGAGCTAGCGCAAGAAGGGATGACCATGGTCGTTGTGACACATGAGATGGGCTTTGCGAAAGAGGTAGCAGATGAGGTCGTTTACATGCACGATGGACAGATCTGGGAAAGAGGAAAGCCAGAAGAGCTTTTTGATGCTCCGAAGGAAGAGCGCACGAAAGATTTCTTAAGTTCTATTCTATAAAGAAAAGAAGGTGCAGCGAACATGCTGCACCTTTTCTATTGGCTATTTTTGAGCGGCAGAAGTTTGAACGGACTTTCCTGTTCGTTCTTGGATCATAAGAACGGCACCTAATACAAATAAAATACCGATACCTTGAACAGAGGAGATGGATTCTTTGTACAGCACCATGCCCATCAAGGTTGCTACTACAGGTTCGATAGTAGACACGATGGATGCTTTACTCGCATCTATTTGTTGTAAGCCTTGGGTATAGAACCAGTAGGCAAATACGGTTGGAAAAAGACCAAGACCGAGCACGTTCATTAAAACAGAAGGGCTAAAGACTTGGAGGTCAGCAGAGGATATACCGCTGATTGGAAATAGAGCAAGCATAGCAAAGAAAAATGTATAGATACTGATGGTTAATGTTTCATATTTTCGACTAGCTAACTTACCAAAAATGCTATAAAGAGAATAGCCAAAACCTGCCCCTAAACCTATCAACAGACTCATCATTGAGAGTTCTAATTGAGCTGAGAACAGACCTGAGACAAGTGTACAGCCAAAGAAGGTAGCAACGAGTGCGAAGAGTTTCTGTCGGGTCAACTGCTCTTTAAAAACAATAGCTGATATGACAAGCACAAATGCTGGGGCTGTATACAAAAGAATAGCAGCAATAGCTAGTGAAGATGTTTGTATCGTCGTAAAATAACACCAATTGAAAAAGGATACACTTAATATGCCTGTCCCTAAGAAATACCAAATATCCTTTACATCGATCTTTAGCAGGCTAGAATTTTGTACAACAATCCATGCCAGGAATAATAGAAATGCGCTAGCAGCTCTTAAAAAGACGATCTGTAATGATGTAAATCCAGCCTGTGAGAGCTCTTTAACGAAAAAACCGATGATTCCCCAAAGAGATGCACCGATCGCTACATATAAAAAAGCAAGTTTCGTTTGATAAGGCAAATTGGTTCATCCCCTATATAAAAATAATCAACATTCTACTGAAACTCTAACAAAAAACACCCTTACTGTATATCACAATAAAGGTGTTTCACAATTATTCCATTTTATGTTTTATCTTTTCTACTTCCTCTTCTTCCTCTTTCACGATATCATCATCAATGTCTTCTTTAAAAGCAAAGGAAAGTAACAATGATACTAATATCCCTCCACCGATCAAGTTACCGATCGTAGCAGGAATTAAATTAAGAAGAATAAATTCATACCAACTGTATTCAAATCCTTCTAACACGGTAATGCTAAAATACCCCATGTTCGCCACGGCGTGTTGGAAATTTCCTGCTTCAAATATGATAACCGGTAAAAGAATTCCAAAAATTTTACCCATTACATCTCTTGCTGCCGTAGCAAGAACGGCTGCAATTCCAATAAGCCAGTTTGCAAGAATACCAGAGAATAATACTTGAAACCAGCCCCATGTGCCTCGTTCAGTAAACTCCATCTTTTTTTCCATGAACTTTAAAAGTACCTCATAAAATTCTTTGTCTAATGAACCTGACATGTTAAGTAGAAACCCAACAAACAATGCTCCTAAAAAGTTACCGATATAACAGATTCCCCAAAACCTCAGTACCTTTTTACTGATCCAGTACTTAGATTGTAAAATATAGCTGGGCAGTAAAACATTGATCTCTGTAAATAGAATCGATCCTGATAGAAAAATCATCGTATATCCGATAGCAAATCCAACCCCTGATAAAAGGTTAAAAGGACCAGACGTTTCGACCCCCATGGATAATAAAATGGAACCCAGTGCGCCAAATGCGATAAAAGCCCCTGCCATAAAAGATAAAATGAACTGTGCTAAGTTTGAAACTTGTAAAGATGCTTTTCCTTCTTCAATAAAATATTCAATAATTTGAACTGGAAAAAAGTATTGCCGATCTGGAACAGCTGCTTTTTTGTTATTGTCCTGATTCTCTTTCATGTTCTGCATTCCCTCTTATTATGTCATCCTCGTTCTACTACTCTTCCCATAATTTGAAGTATGCAAAACCAAAAATGAATAATTTTATACAATAAAAATCGTTATTTACTTTTATATACCAAATTTATGTGAGGTTTGACTTAATTACGGTAATCAAATTGAAATATTAAAGGCGACTATCCTCATGCGAAGCGATACATTTCCTTATCTATACTATTAATATACTCAAATAATAATAGGTTTTGTTGGAAGGAGAGAACAGATTGAAAAAAGGTCTAGTGTTGTTTATGGGGATATTGCTTGGGAGCTTATCATTTTGGAGTTACAAGGGAGAAGCAGCAAGCTATGTAAATCCAAATCAAACGTATACATATGAAACAATGACGAGTAATATCAAGACACTTGCTCAAAAATACCCTGGATTAGTCCAATACCGTTCACTTGGGAAAACACCTTATGGTAGAGACATCTGGGCGGTTAAGCTAGGGAGAGGTGATGCAACGGTTCTATACAATGCATCACATCATGCAAGAGAGTGGATGACGACAAATATCGTGATGGAGATGATCGATCAGTATAGCGAACGTTATGTAGCCAACAGTACGATGGATGGTTACAATGTTGCAAACGTATTGAATAACACGTCGATCTGGTTTGTACCAATGACTAACCCAGACGGTGTCACACTTCAGCAAAAAGGTCTATCTGCTTTTCCTACTACAGCTCATGCCAACCTCATCAAGATGAATGGTGGAAGCAAAGATTTTAAAAGATGGAAGTCGAATGCCCAAGGGATTGATCTGAACAGACAATATCCTGCGCGTTGGGAGCAGATATCAAATAATGCAAAAGCTCCTTCTTATAAAGACTACAAGGGTAGTGCTCCACTTGTGACGAAGGAAGCAAAAGCGGTGTCGGCCCTCACTTATTTAGTAGATCCTGAAATTACAAACTCATACCACACAGCTGGAAGAATACTATATTACCATTTTAATTATGGAACCAACACCTTTGAAGGGGACAAAACACTAGGTACAACTCTTGCAAATATGACAGGGTATCGACTAATCCCTCCTGATACACAGTTATCAAGTGGTGGTGGATACAAAGACTGGTTCATCCAAACCTTCAAACGCCCTGGTTTTACGTTTGAACTTGCTCCATATGCAGGCGAGACAAATCCGCCAATCACGATTATTAACGAAGAATGGACAAGGAACAAAAAAGCAGGACTTTATATGGCAGTTGAAGGGGATAAGCGTTGGGAGAAACGTATAACACCAGTGACTAAAACCATCACTCTTACTCAAAAAGTCCCTTTGCATGACCGTCCTAATGTAAACCACAAAATGGCTGCAGCAAGTCTGTATCCAGGGACTTATAAAGCAAATGCAGCGTATGGAAACTTTTATCGCATCCAAACCATCCTTGGACCAAAATGGATCGTTAAATAAAACATAAAGAAAAAACTGCTCTCTAGAAATGATTTCTAAAGAGCAGTTTTTTCTATGCACTGATCGTATGAGATGAATCTACTTTCGGTTCTGGAACAAACATAAGAATCGTAATACCGATGATGAACAGAACGACAAGGCTGAACACAGCACTAGCAGAGTTTCCGGTCACTTGTGCAGTTATTGCAATTAACAACGGACCCATAATGGAAGCGAACTTGCCGAAAATATTATAAAAGCCAAAGAATTCATTCGAGTTTTCTTTTGGAACTAGTTTAGCAAAATAGGCACGGCTTAACGCTTGAATGCCTCCTTGAGAAGTTGCAACGAGCATGGCCAAAATCCAGAAATCCATGGTTGTTTTTAAGAAATATGCATAAATACAGACGATAATGTAGACCACAATTCCGACATAAAGCATCTTCTTGCCAGTAAATCTTTCTGCTAACCTTCCGTATAATATGGCAAAAGGAGCAGCGACCACTTGTGTGACAAAAAGGATGATTAAAAGATTAGTAGAACTGATTCCAAGATCTGAACCATAAGCAGTGGACATCGTTATGATGGTCCCAACGCCATCGATATAGAAGAAATAGGCAAGCAAAAATAAAAACAAAGCACGATACTTTCGTATTTCTTTCATTGTTTTACCTAAACGTTTAAAGCTGTTGATCAGAGGTTTCGGCTCTCGTTCGATGCCGTACTTCTGATAAACGTTCTTCAGCATAGGAATCGTAAATATTCCCCACCAAAACGCAGTGATTAAAAAGGCAATCTTACTAGCAATAGAAGTTGAGATCGGCAGAACTTCATTTTGTGCCAACACGATGATCGCGATACTGATCAAAAAAGGGATCGTGCTCCCGATGTATCCTAATCCAAATCCTCTTGATGACACTCTGTTCATTCTTTCTTCCGTTGTTACATCGGTTATAAAAGCATCATAAAAGACGTTAGATCCACTAGAACCGATTGCAGTTAATGTATAAAAAATTAATAATAGAAGCCATTGATCACTTGGAATAAAAGCTAATGATGCGGTAGAAATAAGACCAAGTGCAAAAAAGAAAGTGAAGAATCGCTTCTTTAATCCTTTATAATCAGCAATAGTACCTAAAACAGGACTCAGCATGGCTAAAATAAACGTGGCAATCGCGATCGTATACCCCAAATAAGCGGTAGAATCTGATGAACTGACTCCTGCATTTGTCGCGGCTGCTTTAAAGAACAAAGGAAATACAGCTGTTGAGATAATGATCGAATACGCTGAATTTGCCCAATCGTAGTACATCCAGCTATTCTCTTCTTTCGTAAACCGTTTCATAGGTTTTGTCCTCTCTCTACTAGAATTCATTAAAATCTAGCTGGTTAAAAAATCTTGCATGACTTTACCATCTGTTTCTCCTAAATCAAGACCTAATAGTTTAGCAAACGTCGGCCCTTCATCAATTAATTGCATGGAAGGAACAACAACATTTCTTTTAATCCCTTTTCCTGCTAATAACAGAATAGTGGTGTAGTCTTCTTTTTCAGGAGAATACCCATGACACGCATGTGTATACCGCTTTCTTCTCACATCTTGATCAGTAATTTCATTTAGAAAAGAGCCTTCATGATCTTCGTTAAAATAAAAGCCGTGTCTGGCTTCTACCATAAACGCACAACGATCATCAGCACCGGTGGCAGCTGCTTCTTCTTGACTGTAGATCTTTTCAATACCATTTCTTTCATCAATCAATATGTGGTCCAGAAGTTTTTTCACTACCTCCTTTGTTTGTAGATCAGATGAATCCTTCAGGTAAATATATGCTGACCCATCGCAACTTTTGCAATAGGCTTTCCAATTTTGTATAGTCCCTTTTGAATCAGTGTCTATTAATTGTTCTTCCTTAAATAACACATTCAGTTTAATCGCTTTGCTCTCATCTAGTGCACTATGATCTCCTAGTACGGCAATCGTAGTTTCTTCATAGATACCGGCTTCATGTAGGGATTCGACAATTCTACCGAGTCTGTTGTCATGTCTCTTTATCGCATCCATTGCTTCATCAGAAGAAAAGCCATGGTAGTGCCTCTGTGAATCTAAGTCCACAAAATGAACAAGCATTAGCTGAGGTTTTTTATACTTAATCGTATGTATCGTGGACTCTAAAACAAAATCATCAAGCTCAGGCTGGTTCAAACCACTACGTAAATGTCCGAATCGACGGTTCATATCAAGTTGATATCTTTTACTTCCGTTTAGGAGAGAAACAGGAATCTGGTGGTGCCACTTTCGGTTCGCAAAAATTTCGGGCATGTTGTAATCGATGTTCGCTCTTGCAGTGACTGGCCAAAGAAGAGCACCCGTAGTCATACCTGCTTTTTTAGCTTCATCATATAAAGTTGTTCCTTTAATATGTTTTCTGTGCCAATACCAATCGGGCGAAGCTTTGCCTGGCTGTGTTAACGTATTATTTACGATTCCGTGGTTTTTTGGATACCTTCCTGTAACAATCGAGGTATGACAGGGATACGTTACAGAAGGATAGATTGTCTCTACTTTTTTGCAATGGGAGCCTCGATCTAATAATTCCTTAAAATGCGGAAGCTGCTCTAAGATCGGAAAATCAAGGGAAGAAAGACAGTCAAAAGAGATGACCACTAAATGATTGGTTAGACGGGACATAACACTCCTCCAAAAGTTGCTAAGATTAACCATTCTAAATTAAATGATAGCATAAGGGAATATACCACGTGTAAAGTCTGTGTATGAATTATAAAAAATCATACCATTTTCTTTCCAAACTTTGTAAGTTATGTTATGAATGAATTATCTCATTATATAGCGGGTGATGAAGTGATCAAATGGTGGTTAAGTGTTGTATTGATGTTTTTTATCACATCTGGTGTAATAGTGTATGTCTTCACGTTGGATTACGCTTCCGAAAAAGCAATGATCGAAATCACAAAAGAATTAAAGTCGAATGAAGATGAGATCACGAAACTTCTAGAAGACCCAGAGATTAGAAAGTACATAGAAACAGGGCAACCTCCAAAGCAGAAGTTGCCATTTACTACAAAGGATGACGCTGTTCAATTTATCTCTGAAAGATACTCGGTTCAAGAGTTAGCAGGAATTAGAGAAAAAGTAAGTAAAGGCTTGAATGAAGACGAAAAGCAAGCTGTATATGAGAAGTTGCTCGAAAAAGTAACGGATAATGAGCTGATGGCGTTAAAGGTCGTCGCTTTAAAAGAGATAAAGAAGAAATAAAAAAAGCCCAACGTAGGGCTTTTTTTGTGTCGCTAAAAAGATACTCTGATCTTTCCATCTACTTTTGAAATATAGTAGCCTTGATTTTCGCCCTCCTTGACTTGAATCGGTTCTCCCGTTTTAATGACTTCTTGAATTTGATCTTTAATTGATGGATGCATATCGTATAGAACTTCAACGTTTTCGATCGAAACCGTATTGATACCCGTACTAAAGCCCATAATCAATTGATCGGTAGAATTATCAAACATTAAAAAACAATCACTATTCTCAATTGCATAAAGAGCAGCATCATGTTTCTTTGCGATGGCTACGAGATGTTTTAAGTTCTCATGTGTGTCATCCATTAAGCTCACGTATGTGTAGCCGTCGATGATTTTAGTTTCCGATAACTTCACTTGTGTTTGCTCTTCTTGTTTAGGTTTTTCCTCTACAATTTTTGTTTGAGGATGAACAGTAGGCTTTGGTGCAGATTTTGTTGTTTCAATATTATTTTCTTTAGGCTTTTCGGAAATCTGTGGCTGTTCTACTTTTTCATTTTCAACTGGATTTTGAACGGTTTTTTCAATTTGTGAATGAACAGGAACGTTCACTTTCGAAGCTGCTGCCCGTTCTTCATTTTCTTCGACATCATTTTTTTTATGTTTCAGAACTTCATTTGATCGTTCATAAGTAACAGCCTCATGTTTAAGAGGATTATTTTGTTCTGTTGCTCTTACTTTGTTTTCAAAATCGCTATCATTTAAAACCCCGAGAGTTAGTAATGCTGTTGCTGTAAAGATAACCGTACGTTTTTTGAATTTCAATGTAAATCCTCCTCAATGTCTTGTTATTTATTAGACGAGAGAAGTACTAAAATGGTTTCACTAATATTACAGGAATATTTCATAAATGTTACAAAATGCGTTTTCCTATAAAAAAACTTGAACCTTAAAGGGGATTCTATAGATAAAAAGAAGTCATATAATACGTCGGTGTGAGGAGGAATTAGGCGAGCAATTTATTTTACATATTTATGAAAGCGCATTCATTTTATTTTGTTTTCACATTTATTTCATTGGAGGGGATTATATTTATGCTTGGAATGGAAGATGGACTTATCGCATTTGTATGGGTGGCTACTGTTGTTTCGGCATTAGGGTGTGTTGTATTTGGTGGAATCATGTGGAACAGAGGAGGCGATGACTCAAAATGAATTTTGCTGTCCTTATCCCAATTCTTATCGTATATATGGGTATCATGTCATGGCTTGCTTATTATGGATATAAAAAGACTGTAACAGAATCAGATTATTTAGTAGGAGGGCGAAGTATTCACCCTGCGGTCATGGCTTTATCATACGGAGCGACTTTTATTAGTACATCTGCCATTGTTGGTTTCGGTGGGGTTTCAGCAGCTCATGGATTTAGCTTGTTATGGCTAGCCTTTCTTAACATCGTACTAGGTATATTTGTGGCATTTGCGATTTTCGGAACCAAGATTAGAAAGTTGTCACTAGATCTAAATGCTACAACGTTTCCTACATTGCTAGGAAAACGATATGATTCAAAATTTATCACGGTTTTTTCAGGAGCTATGATTTTTATTTTAATGCCAGCCTATACGAGTATCGTTTTGATCGGAGGAGGAAGATTTCTTCAAGAATCACTTTCGATGAACTTTAATCTCGCTCTTATCCTGTTAGCTGCAATCATTGGAATTTATGTAGTAACAGGTGGAATTAAGGCCGTCATGTATACCGATGCGTTTGGTGCGGTTGTCATGTTGATCGGAATGGCTATCTTCTTATTCGTCACCTACCAAGCAGTAGGAGGCATTATGGAGGGGCATAATGGATTAACCGCAATGAAGGATCTTGTGCCTCAAGCTCTTGTCGATCAAGGTCATCAAGGCTGGACAAGTATGCCTGAATTCGGATCTCCACTTTGGTGGACCATTGTTAGTACCATAATCATGGGAGTTGGAATAGGAGTATTAGCGCAGCCTCAACTCGCAATGAGATGCATGACTGTAAAAGATGATCGAGCACTTTATCGTTCTGTATTAGTCGGCGGTGTTTTTATCTTTTTTATGACAGGTGCAGCTTTTGTGATCGGCCCGTTAAGCAATCTTTATTTTTATGAGAAAACGGGTGAGATCGCTTTAACAGCCGCAAAAGGAAACGTCGATCTTATCATCCCTATCTTCATAAACCAAATCATGCCTGAATGGTTTATCTATCTGTTTACACTCACTTTATTATCTGCCACAATCTCTACAATTAGTTCTCTTATTCATGTTCAAGCAACGGCTTTTGGCCAAGATATTTTAAAAACTCTTGGTGTAAAATCCCTTTTTGGATCGAAGCTCAACCCTTCTAGAATCGGTGTGCTTATTGGAGTGGTCGCTGCAGTCATATTAGCTTATCTTTTACCAGCGGGAATCATCGCTCAAGCAACGGCTTTTTGGTTTGGCATATGCGCAGCCGGATTCATGCCAGCTCTGATAGGAGCACTATATTGGAAAAGAGCTACGAAGACAGCAGCTACAGCAAGTATGATCGTTGGGTTTACTGTAAGTATCATCGGTTTCTTATTCATACACCTTAAAGAATCTGCTGCTATCGGGTTATCACAAGCATGGTTTGGAAAAGCAGCGATATTTCCTTATCCATGGACGCATATAGACCCTCTTTTCTATGCTTTACCTCTGTCTTCGGCTGTATTTATTATTGTTAGCTTGCTCGATAAAAAAACAAGCTTTACACAGAAAAGAGAAAAAGAACCGATGATCCCAGTGGTATCTGAATAAAGTATCCGTTCTAAATTCATTTAAATTGCAGAAGTATGAACCTCCGTTATTTGTTGCAAACTAGGAACAGATTAAGGAGGTTTTTTACATGGATCAAGTAAAAGTCATTATTATGAAATTTATTGTCTGCCTGATTGCATTTTGGATCGGACTAGATCTGTTCTTTGACGCTTCAATTAGTGATATCGTTTCCTTTGCGGTTACAACAACTGCAATCACATATATTGTAGCAGACCGCATTTTGTTACCGAGAATAGGTAAGAACAACACGTTGATGGCAGAATTTATTTTAGCGTATCTAGTGGTTTGGATTTTCGGATCAATCCTGTTAAACGGATATATGCAAATCGCGTGGGGAAGTGTGATCGCAGCAGGTATTATCACAGCTACAGAAGTTTTTGTTCATCAATACTTATTAAAGCACATGCCTTCAAAGAATAAAGAGAGAACCGGGAGGCAACAAAGAAGGTTTAGACCAGGTTTTCGTTATGCAACTGAATTTGCTGAAGAACAAGATCCAAGAAATAAAAATAATAAAGAAAAATAGTCTCCAAAAAAAGTATCATGACGTATACGCATGATGCTTTTTTGTTCTGAAACAAAAAACTCCTGAGGTCTCTCAAGGGATTAGTGATTTGTTTAAATTTATATGGTGGAGACTAGCGGGATCGAACCGCTGACCTTTTGGCTGCCAGAGGACATCTTGAAATAAAACTGAGTTAATTCAAATTAACTAAGATAAAATAAGTCTTACTTTATAAGGTTTTTTTAGAAGTTTAGATAATTTTCAGTCAATCTAAACCAAAAGGGCCATGCTCCTTTAATGCGAACTCTTATAATCCAAGTATCCAGTTGTGACTTTTTCCAATTGATCTCTCATGTATTCCTTTAGATAATCGTCTTCCATTTCATCTCCTTCAACCTCATCTATAGTAAATGTAATTTGCCTTGCTCTTTTAAAATCCATTACCGTTACCTTTCGATATAAATTCGTAGGACTCTTTACTGTAAACATAATACCGTATCTCATTTTTAATCACCCCTTTGGAAATCATTATATACGAATATACGTTCGATTTAAATTTATATAGAGGGCTGCGTTTATAGTGTATAAAAGGGATATAAAAGAAGGATGTCAGTTAAAAACCTTTAAATCGCAACTAATAAGAAACAATTAAGATATTTAAATTGTTTATGTCGGAGAACTTAAAGGTCTTTGTTTCATATATTCCCCACTCATTAGAATTATCTTTTAGTGTATTAGTTCACTATTATTTATGTAAAAAATGTCTAGTTATTAAGACTGAAATACAGAGTACATAACTTTACCAATCTCGGATGCATTTCTTCAAGAAGGAGAATTAAACTTATTGAACAAATGTGCAGGATTGTGAAATAAGAGTTTATTGCAATATCATTATTTAGGATGTGTAGATATTGGCTGTTGTAGGTATCTTAGGAATGACTCACGATGAAGAAATGCAGAAGAAGTATAACTATCCGCTGTCATTAGTAGAAGAATTAATAATAGAATTCAAACCTGATGTAATTTGTGGAGTTCACCCATTGAGCTGGGAGCTTTACTTAAATAATGGAGTTCCTCAAGGCATTTTAGGAGAGACCCAAAAAGAATAGATAGATGGTAAAGCGTAGCTCTTAATCTAGGAACATTTTTCCTAACTCTGTTTATAGTAAAGCTGATTCAAAAGGCTAGAGCTGAAAAGTAAGTAAGAATGTACTTTTTAATCCTTAAACTGAAAATGAATCCTTTAATTATTAGAGGTAGTTTCTTAAATGGGTGGAATTTAATAATAAATCCCAGTGCTACCATATTTAAATTAAAGGAGTGAATATATTGAAGAGATATCTAGTCATGTCTTTTATTTTAATCCCTTTTCTGAGTGCATGTGAACAACAACCAGCTAAAGAACAAAAACATCCAGTCACTATCTCTATCACACACCCTGAATATAAACAAGATACCGGGATGGTATCAAAACTACAAACCATGAGAAACAATAAGAATCCCGATAAACCGTTGTATGAGAACTACTATGATATTCCACTAGTAGATATCCACAATCATGATGCTTCCTCTTTTTCTGAAGAGACATATAAGAAATATGGGGTTGATCGTACCGTTTTATTCGGTAACATCTCAGAACCCTCTGCAAAAAAAACAGATCAACAGGTATGGACTGCTTATCAAGGATCTGTTGAAAACATCTACCCCTCATTCGCTGGAATAGACATTTATCGTTCTTCTGGAATCGATTATTCGAAGAAACTTCTTGAAAAAGGGTACTTGAACATAGGTGAGATTGTAGCTGCTTCTACGTATTCACCTGTAACTTCAAAGTTAAAGTGGAAAGGTGAAAATCCGCTTTCTGGAAAACTTGATGAGTTGTATACCCTTGCTGCCGATTATCAAGTGCCCATTCTCCTTCATATTGACCCACCAACAGGTAATCCCATTCCAATATTGGAGGAGGCTCTAAACAAACACCCGGATACGATATTCATTTTTGCACATGCTAATGTGTTCAACAAGCCAGGTAACCTTAAACGATTACTAAACGAGCACTCCAATCTTTATATGGATTTTTACGCAGGGTTCACAAGGTATGATCTTAACAGTAAAAACGAGATCGAAGACTTCATACCAGTGATGGAAGAATTCTCGGACCGATTCTTTCTAGGGTCTGACTCCGGTTACGGGATTACATACGAAGAGTCAATCGGTGCTATGTATCAAACGATAGACTTGCTATCTGATGAATCAGCCGTAAAAGTAGCTTATCAAAATTATGAAAAGGTGATTGAAGATCAACGAGTGACAAAAGAGCAGAAAAAACAGTTAAGGGGACTATTAAAAGAGGAGGAACACAAGTCACTATCTTTAAACAAAAGAATGGCTAACGAACTTATCATGAAGCTAAGTAAAGAAGAATAGGACTTTAAACGAGCATTATTCAAAACATAAAGTAAGTCTTAAGTCAGATAAACTTTTAATCCTAGGTAATAAGTCGATAGTTCCAGTTATTTGTAAAAAAATGTCTAGGTTAAATAGCCTGAACGTATATGAAAAATATAGTATAATTAGATTATTTTTACAATTAAGTTTGACACCTTTCGTCAAAATGGTAGAATATTCTTGCAAGACAAATTATCTGAAAATACAGAAAAGGGGGCTTTTGCCATGATGATCGAACAAGTAGAAATTAACGTGAACGAAGAATCTTTCGATTACAAATACTAAAAGTAAGGTGGGTGTTATAGAGAAATCTATAATACCCATTGTTTTTTAAAGGAGATTAAGATGAGTGAATTAATCATTGTTTTTCCGCCGTTTTCTCAAGCATACTTCTTTCCGTATCTTAGTCTGCCTATGCTTACTTCTTACCTTGTACAACGTGATGTACCGTGTACACAATATGATTTGAATATCGAATTATTGCATTCCTTATTCGAAAAAGAAGCGCTTCAAACGTATTGTGAGATAGCATCATCAAAAGAACACATGGATATCAACGCTGACTTTAAACTAAAAACAATCCAGTATCTCATCGATCATCATGAAGAGATCCAAACGGATATCTTAACAAAGAATGGTGAGTTACATGACATAGAAAAGAGCTTGAAGTTTTTTAAGAATGGAACAGAGATCCTATCAAAGAACAGTTTTATGCGTAATGAGATCCCCTCGATCTCATTGTTAGGAAAAGCTGTAAATGATTTTAACGTAGAAGATAAAAATGACCTACCCTGTGACCTGCTCTATGACAGAATAAAGAACATTATTACAAACGATACAAAAGTCTTCGCTTTATCCGTATCGTTTTATAGTCAGTTGCTACCGGCGTTGCTTCTATGTAAATGGGTAAAAATTCTTTCACCTGAAACGAAGATCATCATGGGCGGCCAACAAGTCATCCTGTTTAGTGAACAAATGAGAAGAGACTCGTTTTTTAAACAATATGTCGATTATCTCGGTACGGGTGCAGGAGAAGAGACTCTCTATCAACTCTATTTAAAAGAGTCTGAGAATCAATTAGACCTAGAGATCCCAAACCTTATCTCATTGAAGGAAGAGATACCCTTAATCAAGAAAAGTGTTTCCCTAAAGAAATTGCCTGTACCGAACTTTGATAACTTACCTATACATCATTACGTAAATGCTGATTTTCAATTAGCTCTCACGACATGTGTGGGATGTTATTGGGGGCGTTGTGCGTTCTGTTCATACGGCAACCGTTCAAAAAAAGAAAGAAGTTATGAACAGAAAACGACGAATCAGATAGTAAGAGAGTGTAAACAACTGATCGATCAGTATGGAGTTAGAAGAATCAATTTCGTTGACGAGAACACGAACTTGAAACTCGTCTTAAAAGCTATGAAACTACTGAACGCTGAAGGATATGAAGTTGAATATAGTACAAGGAACCGGTTAGAAGATATTTTGACTGATCGACATTTCTGTCAGGAACTAAAAGCATCAGGCTGTGTGCAGATGTCAGTCGGTTACGAGACAAACTCTCAAAGACTATTAGACAGAATGGAAAAGGGAGTTACTACTAGTAACTATCAGCGAATCATAGATAACTTGTTTGACTGTGGAATCGAGCTAAGACTATCGATTATGGGAGGATTTCCTGGTGAAACGGAAGAAGAGAGTCAGGATACCGTAGGATTTTTAAAGAAGAATGAAATGAAAATAGGAATAGATGTCATTCAGATGCTAGTCGCAGAACCTGGGAGTTTCTTGGTTGATGATCCTGAAAGCTATGGAATAACGCTAGAGGCCGATCAAGATACTTTAAGAGGAAACAAAGGGATCAACTATGGAATGGGACGATTAGGACGATCATTTACTTATTGTGAGGAAGATATAGATGATCACACTCGAATCAATAGACTCTTACAAGTCCCGAAAGAAGTGAATCCTGAACAGAATCAACTACATACAAATGATACAGATCATCTAAACACAACAGAGGCTTTTTTACTTCCTTGGATATATATTGCGGAGTTTAAAAGGGGTTCAGAAGATCAATCTGTGCCTTATTTTTATGACTTTTTATTGCAGCGTGTGTTTAAAGTGCCTCAAGAATTAAGCATCATCGACAGAAGAATAGTGACTGACACATCCAATCCTGAGTCAGAAATGCTCATTAGTCAGTTAATCCAGTTAGAACTTGTTACTCATCAAAGTACGGGGAGTCGTGAATATGTATTTAGGTAAAAATAGTACAGCTATCAATTGGGACCAATCTTATAAAAACCATAATTACACGTGGACGATCGAGGGTCCTTCACCTGAACTCGTTTCCCTGTTGTGTGTGGAGATGATCAAACCACCGGGTCTTATCTTAGACATCGGTTGTGGGTTAGGAAACGAAGCGGTCTTTTTAAGTAGTTTAGGGTATAACGTTCATGCCATCGATCACAGTCAAGAAGCGATCAATATGTGTATGAGCAGACACCGTGGCCATCCTGTTACGTGGAGAGCGGAATCTGTTACAGATGTATCCCTCCAAGATGAAAGCGTCCATTTTGCCAATGATAGAGGGTGTTTTCATGTTATACCCGCTCATCTAAGAAAAGAATATGTGGATGAAGTGTATCGTGTTCTAAAGCCAAACGCCGCTCTTTTAATCAGAGGTTCTTTAGTTACAAACGATTATTGGGATGAAGTATCCGAAGAGACTATTGATATGTATTTCGATGAAGACCGATTCGTTCGTGGTCCGATCCTTCCGATGAAGATCTTTTCAGAGACAGGCGGCATCAAAGGTAACATGGTCTCGATAAAAAAGCGGTGAGGGTGTACCTATGTATATTCAATTAGATATAAAAGAGCAATTAAACAGTAGAGGAATCACAACTTTTGCTGAGAGAGAAAAGGGGTATCTCGCATTTGGTGGTTACTCGTTCCCTAAAGAACATTTTCCTAAATATGATACCGATGTCTTCTCTTTTCATTTTGATGAGAACGATAACATGGAACTTGAAGAACAGAGATTATCAGTTCCAGTAATGTCCTACAAAAAAGCCATCTTGATCGGTTGTTCAAACAATGGAGATTTCTTTGAAGACATCTCTTTTTACAATGGAGAAGAACTAGTAGATACAAAGAGGGTGGTCTTCCCAGATATCCTCTCAAACGAACCTGAAGAAGGCCCGAAGGTTTTCGGACGGTTTCCTTATATCCATACAAAGACAACAAAAGTTGATTATCTTCAACCGAGTCTATGGATCAACACGATTGAGTGGACTGAAGAAATGGTCTTTGATCATATTCAATTCGGAGACAATCCTTCCATCCATCTTTTTGCGATTACCCTTATCCCTGGGAGTGTGGAAAATGAGTAAAGAACTGATCAATTTTAATAAGAACTTTAACTGCTATTTTCTCACGGTTCGTGCCATCCTTTCACGTAAAGCAGAGATAACGGATCTGTTTTGGAACCAAGCAGCAATGATCTCAACTTCTGAAGAAGATGTTTTCTCATTTACACCGTATCATAAGAGTCTGCCTGAACAGCTTTATGAATATTTCAATATCGAAGAGAAGATCATCTCGACTCAGGATTTTGAAGAATTTTATCGTGAAGTCAAAGAGACTACTGCACTAGGATACACCATCCTTCTTATCAGTGACTGTTATGACTTGCCACATACACTATATTATCAGCAGAGGTTCAATCATCATGCTGTTGAGATATTTTCTGCAGATGAAGATGAAGTGCATATCGTCGATCATTATTACAACTATTCTGGCTCTGTACCAAAAGAAAGTTTAAGACAGATATTACTTTCGCGGATCGATAGAGGAGAAGCTCCTGGGTTTGAACTGATCTACTATAAGACAGAAGAAATGAGTGTTCCAGAGGTATCAGGATTCGTTCATACAATGATTGATATCAATCAAACATTTATGAGGGGGGGAGATCCATACCAAAAACCAAATCCTCATCCTAGTAGGAAGTTAGGTATAGAAGCTTTTGATGAGTTTGTCCACCACCTTGAGCATGAGGTATTCATAAATCGAGAAGATAACGTTGACATTTCGTATCACTGTTTAAAAGAACTAGCCAACTCGAGGAGTAACTATTCTCATTTTTTACTGATGAACCGCTCATTGTCGCCGGAAATGGAGTTTATGGGTGAGGGATACCTTGTTCTATCGAACTTATTACAAGTAACCGCAAACATGGTCTTAAAATGTTTTATCACGAAAAGATACGACCAATTTCATCCTCGAGTCATGAAAAAATTGAATGAGATTCGATCAAAAGAGTTAGAGCTGTTAAACATACGTTTAACAGAAACCATCCCTTCATGTTAAGAGGAGAAACGTATGCTGATTATCAACTCTGAAAAGGTAACCAAAGACCAGTTGAGCGATTATTATTCATCTTTAAACAGAGATAGCCTGAAGAATCCCGAAGGGCAACTCTTTGGCATCTGCATGAAAGAAGCGTTCGGTCTCCTGTCATTACTCTTAAACATCAAAGAGGGAGGGGGATCTGTTCTTCTTCTACACGGTGATCACCCATTAGCATCAGCGAGGGAACTTTGTGAGCAAGCGCAATGTGACTTCCTTGTTTATGAAGAACAATTTATCCACCTGAACGCTCCGTTGAGAGAATCTGTTTTACCAGGACTTTTTCAATTCAGCTCAGGCACGACAGGTGCTCCAAAGATTATAGGGAGAACATGGGAGTCCATAGAAAGAGAAGTTAATAACTATAACCATGTCTATAAGAGTGATCCTGCCCTACAACCGATAATCACAGTACCCGTCTCACACTCATATGGATTGATATCAGGTGTATTAGCCGGTATAGAGCGAGGTGCGATGCCTATTCTTATCACCGAAAAGAACCCTAAGTTTACATTGAAGATTATAAAAGAGAACCAAAATTCTATCCTTTATAGCGTTCCTTTTCTTTTACAGGTTCTATGGAGGTTGGGAAAAGACCAGCTGATGTTGAACAAAGTCATAACAAGTGGCGCTCCGATGCAGGGAGAGCTTTTAAGGAACATCTTGTTATGCTCGGAAGAAGTTCTTCAGCAGTACGGTATGACAGAAGTTGGCTGTATATCTGTGGCTCGAACGATTAAAGAATCCACCGATATTGGATTACCGCTCGAACATCTAACGTTATCTCTGAACAGAGATGACAACAAGTTGAATGAACTGATCGTTGAAGTGGATGGGGAAAAGATACATACCAATGATCTTGGCTGTATGAGAGAAGGGTCGTATTACCACCTCGGGAGACTTGATGATTTAATAAATGTTTCAGGACAAAAAGTATCACCTGTTGAAGTAGAAAAGGTGATTAGTCGCATACAGGGTGTGAAAGAGGTAGTCGTTCATCGGTCGCTTCATAAGGTCCATGGTGAGACAGTAGCTGCTAAAGTTGTTTCACACGATGTGTCGATCCATCAAATTAAAAAGAGTTGCATCGAACAACTACCTGCTTATAAGGTGCCGTCATCGATCCTGTTGGTGGACGAGATTCCGAAGAACACGATGGGAAAAGTGAGTAGAAAATTATTATATGAACAGGAGCTAGTCAAATGAATCGTATAGAAATCATTGAGAAGTTGAAGGTAATCATTGAAGAGAACTTGGAGCACGAACTCCCAGAAAATCTTAAAGAAGAAGATGGTATCTATGATGATCTTGGGATCGATTCAATCATGGTCTTACAGCTCATCATCTATATCGAAGAAGAATTTGGTATCGAAGTACCTGAAGACAGCATCGATCCAGAAGTATTTGAAACGGTTGGTTCTTTGGTCACTTTTATTCAAGAACTGAAACCGGTAGAAGAACATGCAAGATAAGATCCACTTAGGCATCATTGGTTTTGGCAGGATTGTTGAACTCGTTCATCTACCTTTGATCAAGAAGTGTTCGAACATAGAGATTAGTGGGATCTACGATATTACGGAGAAAAGAAGGAAATTAGCTGTAAAAAGAGGCTTTGCTGTGTATGAAAACGTTGAGGAGTTATTGAACAGTAACATCGATGCAGTTTTGATCGCTACGCCACCAAGTTCTCATTTTTCATTAGCAGAACAAGCGCTTCATCACGATAAGCATGTACTGATTGAAAAACCAGTAACGGTCAATCACCAAGAAGCCAAACAGTTGGAGATGCTTTCTTACAAGAAGGAACGTGTGGTATCTATCTTTCAGAACAGAAGATACGATTCTGATTTCCTATTAGTAAAAAACGTGATCTCCTCGGGTATCTTGGGAGATCTTTTATTTGTTGAAAGGGTTCATTCTGCTTATGATGATGGCTCCAATTTCGCGGTAAAGTCTTTTTATCCCGAGTGGAGAAAAGAGCAAGGTTTCGGCGGTGGTGCACTATTAGATTGGGGAGTACACCTTATTGATCAAGTGTTTCAACTAGATATCGGGGCCTTGCATAAGATCAACAGTTCGATTAGAAGTTTGGGCTTGGATGATAAAGAAGTAGATGATTTTGTACGATCAGACTTTCAGTCTGATCAAGGGGTACAGGTGATGATTGAAGTGAATTTCCGTAATCATGCAAAAAAACCTCTATGGGTAGTTGGTGGTAAAGAAAAGACTCTAATTGTTCATGGGAATCAAGATGTTGAAGTCTTTGAAAGAGGAAAGAAAGTGGCTTTCGTTTTTGATGAACAAATTGCATCTCCAATAGATATCTATTCTTCATTCTCCGATGAGATTTTAGGTCGAGGTAAGGCAGATGTTTGTATAGATGAGGGAGTAAGAGTCATGGAGATTATCGATCAAATATTAGTAGATACCAAAGCTTTCGTTATTTCATAGGAGGATAAACATGAGTGTTCGTTTTTCATCGGCAAAATCAGAATATGACTTGATACGAGAAGAGTGGTTTGAACGGATCAATCAGATTGCTAAGACGAGTGTATTCGTCGGAGGACAAGCAGTTAATCGCTTTGAAAAAGGATACGCAGCTTACATTGGGACGAAACATGCTCTAGGCGTCGGGAACGGAACGGATGCTCTTTTTTTAACGCTAAAAGCACTCGGCATCGGGCCAGAGGATGAAGTTATCGTTCCTGCCAATACTTTTATTGCGACAGTCGAAGCTATCCATCACACAGGTGCTCGACCCGTATTAGTAGATTGTGATCCTCAATCTTATCTGATCGATATGGATAAGATGAAACAGGCAAGAACGAATAAGACAAAGGCAGTCATCCCTGTCCATCTCTACGGTCAGATGGTAGACATCGAAGCAATCAATGAATGGGCAGACACGTTTCATATTCATGTGGTAGAAGATAGTGCTCAGGCTGCAGGTGCAAAAATGAACCAGAAGCGAGCGGGAAGTCTAGGAACCGCAGGTTGTTTTAGTTTCTATCCTGATAAAAACTTGGGGGCTTTTGGTGATGGAGGAGGAATCACAACCTCTCGTGACGAGTTGGCGGAGAAAATCCTTCTACTTCGGAACCATGGAAGCAAGGTCAGGTATAGTCATGAGCTACCTGGTTTTAATAGTCGTCTCGATCCAATACAAGCAGCAGCCCTTGAGATTAAACTCAAGTACCTAGATGAGTGGTCAGCAAAGAGACGTGAATGCGCCGATCTCTATGAAAGTTATCTGATCGGAATGGATGTAATGACCCCTATTCATCAGAACGATGAGAGTCATGTTTTTCATGTCTATATGATAAGAGTGGAAGAAGAAATCAGAGATGATGTAAGAAAGCAACTTCAAAAAAGAGGGATACTCTCTGCTGTACATTATCCTACACCCATCCATCTTACTCCTGCTTTTAAGGAATTGGGTTATAGCAAAGGAGACTTTATCCATTCGGAAACGTACACGAAAGAAGCTATCTCTTTGCCGATGCATAACTTCCTAGAGGAGCAAGATATCCAAAGAGTGGCTCATGCATTATCTGACGCGCTAAAGAGCGCAGTTAGAGTCTAAATAAAGGGGACCACAAAGATGATAACAAGCCAACAGTCACATGCGTATGCTTATTTAAAGACGTCACTCGCTGAATTATTAGAAAAGCCATCCATCGCTGAAGAACTAACAGAACATACTGATCTTTTTTCCGTTGGGATGGATTCTGTGACTCTCGTAAACCTCGTCGTACTCGTCGAGGAAGAGTTTGACATCTTCTTTGAAGATGATGAACTATTAGCTGAACATTTCCAGACCATTGAATCGGTTTGGAAGAGGATAGAGTCCAAATTATAAGGAGTCAGATATGAAGTCATCACATTGTTTTCTTGATGCCATTACCTCAGTGGTCGGAGAGTACCAAGATCCAAGACCCATGTTGTTAGGGGTATGGGAAGCTGATTTTGTGATCAAGGAACAGAAGATCACTTATTTTTCAGATGCGATCAACCATGACGAATACCTAGAGCGACTAAACCGTTTATATGGTGAGTGTGCAGAACATTGGTATGATTATGAACAAAGTAAACCTAATAATCTTGAGATCTTACAAGAACTTCTTCATTCAAAACAGGACGAAGAATATCTTGTTCAAGTAGATCTCTTCTATCTACCCTACGAAATAAGAAGTTATCAAAAAAAACACATGCCCCATTTCATCAGGTTAGTGAAAGAAGAGGAGAGGTTTTTGGTAACTGACCCTTTCCTCGATTTTTGTGGTGAAGTTGATGAAAAGGATCTGGAAGATGCTTTCTTACTGAATGAACTGGGTGGTGGTATCAAACTTAAGACCAGCAACTTAAAAGCCCCCTCTGAAGATGAGATTTCAAAGATCTTCAACTCTGTTTTTCGTACGGATAATCGTTTAGTGACCGAATCGCTTCGAGTGGTTAAGGAAGGTGCTAAAGATCGTACCATCTTAAGAGAAGGATTTTTAGAGATTGGTATATTGGGTAAACGAAAGCTTAGTTATTTAGCTGCCTTCTCATTGTTTAATAGACGAACACCTGAGATAGAGAACGCTATTATCATGCTCTCGAAAGGCTGGACGCACCTGGGCTTTTTAGCCATCAAAGCTTCTATGGCAAAAATGAAGCTGGATATCGACCCGCTTCTTCAAAAACTTCATCAACTAGAGCAGTCAGAGCACGAAATTAAGATGAACTTGAAACAAAGCTATGAGGAGTGGATGAACCATGTCTCCGTTTAAAATAGGTTACATAGACGGCAAAGCCTCTAGGATCAACGAACGAGTAATCGACCAACAGTGGATCTCCTATCTATCTGAACATATAGAGACAATCGGAATCCCGCCGTTACGCATCATGCGACTCTTTAAACCATCTCTCGATCGTTTTGTAGAGAACTTACCAGTATCCTTAGATATCCTAGGAGAAAGGTTACAACAACTTATTTCTACCTATGAAATAAAAGCTCTTTATGTAAATATGCCTTTTTTGGTCCCTTACCTGATGATGGCTAGAAACCTTTATAAGATAGATCTCTCAATCGTATGTATTGCTCACTCGGTCGGATCGGAGTACTGGTGTAAACAATGGATGACCATTGCGCCATGGATATCAGAAAAAGATGTTTTGTTGGTAAGCACAGAGAGTTCCAAACGTGCACTTGAGAATATCTCACCTGTTTATAAGAACGCAGTGTTGACCCCACTATGTATCGATAACGAAAAGATTGAAACGTTAGCTCGGCCAGCAGGTGGGAGTATGAACCTTCTTTCCATCGGCAGAATAGAGAACATTAAAAACATACATATCTTAATCTCTATCTTTAAAAAAATCCTGATCGAGAATAAAAATATTCATCTATATATCGCTGGAGACTATACAGGACCTAGTAAAGAGGAGATCAATACGTACAAACACTTATTGAACACTCTAGTCGACGATGACTTAAAGAATCACATCTATTTCGTAGGAGCAATTGATAACGAAGAAAAACACACCTATTTCAGGCATGCTGATCTCTTAGTTAACCTATCAACTGATCCTGGAGAAACATTTGGCTTTAATCTTATAGAGGCAAAAGTGTACGGATTACCTGTCGTATGTACTGCTTGGAACGGTTTTAAAGAGTTAATCTCACACGGAAGTGATGGTTACTTAATAGATTGTGATTGGGTCGATGAGACTCCGAAGATCGACGAACAACATGCCGTTCATCTTATCCAAACATTGCTGGGGGATGATGAGCTACAAAAGGAATTCTCTAAACACTCAAAAGAGAGTGCGAGTAGGTATAACTATAAAACGGTAATGCCCAAGATCATTGAAGCCGTGAGTAAAGCTGTCTCTACAGAAATCCATGACTCCATAAATTTTCAGACTGGTTTTAAGAAAGTAAAAGATCTAGACGATATGTATCACCTCAAACATTTGAAGAATACAGGTTTACTAGAGGAGACGCCGCTATCCCTTCTAGTCTCTGAATCCACTACTGATGTTTATCAGTGGCTGACAAAGATCAAACCTTGTATCTCTCATTTCGCAAGCAGTGAGGTTCTTAGGAAGGTACAAGTATGAAACTAAAAGAGTTCTTCATAGATCATGTAAATGATAAGAGCGAAATCCACTACTCGGAATCTCAAGATAAGTACTTTCTGACGTACAAAGAGATGTTGCAAAAGGCGATGGTCCTTTCAAAAGAGATCGAGCCACTAGATAGGAAAATTCCCTTATTGTGTCTCATTTGGATGGACAACTCAGTAGCAGCATACGTTAGTTTCATGGCGATCAAGTTAGCAGGCGGTATTCCTATTCCGATACATGCCTATACAAGTTTTATAGAGTACGAAAGAATAATTTCACATCTTGATCCTGATCTTATCTTTCTTTCTGATACACAAGCAAAGCTTGTTGAGTCAAGAGATGTTTCAACGCTCACCTTAATCTCAAAGAGCGATGTAACAATCTACAAAAGAGAAAAGATAGGATCTTATCAACCTCCCTCGAAAACAGGAGTCATCTTTATGTCTTCAGGGTCGACGGGTGTGCCTAAGGGCATAATGTTGAGCGACGAGAACATTCTGTCTAACGTTCGTTCCATCCAAAACTATGTTCAACTGACACGTGATGATAAGGTTATACTTCTAAAATCCATCGGTTACGCATCAACGGTAACAGGGGAATGGTTGACTGCTCTATTCGCGGGTTGTGACATCGAAATCCATAACAACATCCTTAAACATCCGCTAGACTTTGTCCGATCTGTTAGTATGTCAAATGCGACTTTTGTTTGCACTGTTCCGTCTGTATTGATCCCTTTAGTCAAAATGAAGAAACATCGATTGTTAGGAAGGACGAACATACGACAGATCATGATCGTAGGAGGACCGCTTCCAGGCGAGATTCTAGAGTTGTTATGTTCTGATCTTCCTCGCCTCTCTTTCATACCGAGTTATGGTCTTACAGAAGCTTCTCCAAGAGTATCGTACCTACCAAAAGAAATGCTGTTTAAATCTGAGTCCGTCGGTATTCCGATTCAAGACGTTGAGGTAAAGATCTACCGAGATGAACAAGAGTTACCTCCTTTTGAAGAAGGTGACATCGTGGTGAGTGGACCGAATGTGATGCTTGGATATTTTAAGGATCCGGAAAGAACAGAAAAGACCTTAACATCATATGGGCTTTTAACATCAGACATCGGTTATAAAGATGGAGACGGTGCTCTTTATATTACGGGTAGAAAAGATAACGCTCTAAATGTCGGTGGGCATACGATCTACCCTGAGCGGATAGAGAAAATCATGATCGAACACCTTCCTTTAAAAGAAGTGGCGGTTACGGGAGTAGAAGACGTGATATGGGGTCAGCGGATCTTCGCGTTCATCGTAAGGATAGAAGATAGTACCTTGTATGAGTTTGATGAACGCTGCAAACAAATCTTACAAGCAACAGAAAGACCAAGAGATTTCATTGAAGTCGATCATCTTCCGAGAACATTAAACGGAAAGATAGATCGTAAAGCCTTAAGAAACTTAGCGAAGGAGCATACGTATGTCAACAGTCTCTCATAGCGTAGATATCTTGAAGATAATCGCTGATCTAACGAAGCGGAAACAGATCAGTCTAGAAGATCGTCTTGTGGAAGATCTCTATATCGATTCTATAACTTATTTAGAACTTCTTAGCTTTCTTGAAGAAACGTTCTTTTTTGAATTGGACTTGGACGACTTAGAGCCTGGAAAACTCCAGAAAGTTCAAGACGTCGTTGCTTTGGTGGAACAAAAAAGGAAGACTGTCTCTTTATGAACAAGCTAGATTCTCTGACGAAGGAACTAATCTTAAAATACCCTTTCTATAAAGACTATGCTAAAGGTGCATCCGTTTCATTCTTTGACCTACCACTGACTGATAAAAAACTAATCACGATGAGAAGAAACGAATTCGAAATACTTAAAGGTGAAGTGAACGAATCTTATACGTCTGGAAGTACAGGTACACCTTTTCACTGTATAAAATCAAAAGAAGAACAGCTCTCACTGGCTTTTTCACTGTACAAGCACCGTCGTAAGTGGGGGCTACCCTTTAAGAATCATTCCTTGTTACTGAGTAACAGGGTGCTTGAGGAAGAACATGCGCTTTCACATTATACTAAACAGGTTGTTAACAAGGAACCTCATATGATTCAAGGCAGAGCAAGTGCTCTCTACCAACTTGCCCTTTATATACAACGAAATGAGATTCAACTTAAAAATGAAAACTTACTGTTCATCCAGAACTGGGGGGAACCACTCTCAGAGAAACAGATCAGAGTGGTACAAGAAGTCTTTGATGTTCCTGTTGTTGATTATTATGGTTTAGAAGAGCTTTGGTGTATAGCGTTTACGAATGAGGATGGAGACTTGGAGATAGATGAACATGTACACGTTGAAATCATAAATCCTGAAACATTAAAGGCTGCGTCTGAAGGTGAATATGGAGAAATCGTTGTCACTTCTTTCATCATGAAGAGTATTCCATTTGTGAGGTACCGTACTGGTGATATTGGAAAGATAGAAGAGAACAAACAAGGAAAGAAGATTCTTACATTATTCCCTATCCGACATTCTCATGTGATCAAGTTAAAAGACCGAAATGTAAACGCATCCATCTTTAGATACTTAGATTCATTTTTCTTCCAACTAACAAATCAAGGAATCACACAATATCAGATCGTTCAACAAAGCCTTATTGAATTATGTTTTCAATACATAGGGACAGTTAAAGATAAAACGTTTATAGAAAAGAAACTAAACGAGTTCGTACGAAGTCATCTAGGTTCAGAGATGAGAATAAGCGTACAAGAAGTTGACGAGCTTGTTCACGATCCTATCTCAGGAAAGACACACGTGTTCATTGAACTTCCTCACGAGGAGATAAGCGTATGATGATTGAAGAACAAAGAAAAAAGATCGTGAACTTGGCGGCTATGGAATGCGGCGCTTCATGCCTCATGACATTTCTAAACTTACGGGATTACCAGTACAAATACTATCTGCTTAACTATTGGAACTTGAACTATTACTCTAACGTCCTAATGGCATCAAAGAATATAAGAAAAAGTAACTTGGATTTTTTGTTCGGTATCGATATGCATTTCAATTCAGGGGATATCGAAACCATCAAAGAAGTACTATCTTCAGGACGAGTGATTTGTTTGTTAGCACGAGCAAACCAGTTTGCGTTCTTTCCTAAACACCTTAACGTTATGGATGATCAAAGTTTTAAACACATGGTGATCATTGAGAATGTGTATGAGGGAGCGTTTAGGGTCATTGATCCTATCGTAGATTTTGTAGGTGATCTTACCGAAGATGAAATGAAAGAGGCCGTACATACAGATGGTCTATTCTATTTTTATGAACTGAGTGAAAGAGGAGGGGAACTCCCATCTCCTTCTGCTATCTATCAACATACAGTGCAGGCAAACTACAACGCTTATCATCACTCTCAAGTAAATGAAGGTCGTATGGCTTTATTGAAATTTCAGGAGGATTTAGACCATTCGTTATCTTGTGATGAAATTAAGCGAGATAAATGGATAGATAACAATACGATAACCATCAGTTCTATCATAAAAACAAGAAAGCAAATATGGGATACTCTGTGTTTGATGAGAAAAGACAAAGATTCAACTTTCTTGGATAAGCTGTTTTCAGATCTTATAAAAAATTGGAACTTACTCAACTTCCTTCTATTAAAATACAAACGAAAACCTCTTCCGGATAAGGTGGACGCTATAAAGAATCGAATCATCGTCATTCAAGAATTAGAAGAACGATTTTTAAAAAAACTGGTAGAGGAAGGTTAAGTTCATGAAGGTAAACTTATGTACCATCTCATTCCGTCATGTTTTAGCTTCTATTGAAAACATCGTTGAATTTGCTATCAAAGAGGATTTTTATGGGATAGAGTTGTGGGGCGTGCATGCAAAAGCATTATCCTGCACTAAATTCTTAGATAATCCAAGAGTGAGGATTACGATGATCAGCGATTACATCGATCTCATAGATCCTACACTCATGATAGAAAAGTGTCAGGAGCTAATAAACTTATGTCATAGATTCAACTGTAACAAGGTTCGTATCTTTGCTGGAGATAAGGCGAGAGACGAATTATCTCATGAAGAAGAGGTAAAGATCCTCGCAAATATACATTGGCTATGTCAGAGGATGGATTCAGAACAGATTCTACTCGTGGTGGAGACGCATCCAGGGACATGGGCTGACTCGTTACCCGCAACATTAGAACTGATCGAAAGAGTAGATCATCACAACCTCTATATCAATCTTGATGTGCTTCATGTTTGGGAAGCAGGAGATTCACCGAGCGAAGCGCTAACGATGTTGGATGACAGAATCGTGAATGTTCATCTTAAGAACATCACCCATCATGAACACTTACACGTCTTTAGTCCATTAAACGTATATTCCCCAAGCGGGAATCGTATCGGTATGACCCATCTATCAAGTGGTGCAATCTGTTATAAACATTTTTTATCACAGTTTATAAAACAACATAGCGAGGTTCCATTATCCATCGAATGGTTTGGTACAGAACCATTCCGATATTTAGAAGAAGAAAAGATGTGGATTCAGTCCGTAGAGGACAGTCTTCTGTTAGGGAGCGAACAAACGTGACGAAGACGATTACTGATTGGTTGTTAGACCTTGGAGAAAAAACGTTCTATTCCAACATCGATTGGGAGCAGAAGGTAAGTGAGGGAGTCCGATTTCCTCAGATAAAGAGCAGAGCTACTGAAAGAATAGTAGAACAGATGGACCAACATCAATTGTTCATTGCTTCTGAAACGGACGACGTGATTGTTCGTGAGGTACCTGATCCTCAATTCGTACAATATTTAGAGGAAAACAATTGGACACTTCCTAAACTAATCATAGGTGATTATAAAGAGCAGTTGTCGATGAAATCAGATAGGGTATTGGTTCCCTACCTGGTTGATAAAGAAGATGAAGAATTCTTAAAACCAAATACCATCATCGGTCCTCATGCTGAATTAGCTCTACGATTGAACAACAAAGTAAAGATGAGAAAATTTCTTGAGGAAAAAGATATAAGGGTGACCGAAGGTGCAATCTGCCGTTCTGTAGAAGAAATCATCGAGACCTATCGTCATTATCAAGGAGAACGGTTAGTCATCAAGTTACCATTCGGATCTTCAGGAAAGGGACTTTTTCATATTCGGCAACAAAAAGAGCTCGACTATTTTATAAAGTTTCTAAAACGAAGGGGCATCAAAGATTTTGAAGTTTCTGTAGAGAAGTGGCACGACACAAAGATGAGTTTGAACGCTCAGCTCCTCTTATGGGAAGGAACAGTACATATACTAGCGATTACTGAACAGAAGGTGGACTCTTCAGGTGTTTATAGAGGTAGTGATCTAACTCCCAATCTATCACCAAACTTGTTACAAAACTATCATGACTTGCTGAAAGAAGTCGGAACGCTTTTATTAGAAGAGGGTTATCGAGGGGTATTAGGTATAGATTCTATCGTTGAGACAGATGGTGAGATCATCCCTGTAATCGAAGTGAATGCAAGACTGACCCTCGTTACGTACAGTCTACCCTTATTGCAGCGTTTTAAAAGTGAGGGTCATCAAAAGGTATTCTCTTGCTTCTTTGATTATAAAAGAAGCACTCCCCATACATTTGATGATGTTATCCATGACTTAAATAAGAATATCAGTCCTACCCATAATCGGGGCTTTTTTGTATACGGATTTCATAAGTATGAAGTCGAAGGAGAAAGTTACACGTATAGGTTGTTCTTTATCCTCTATGGTGAATCTACCTTAGACATTGAAGAGATGCAGGATAGGATAGACTCCTGCATAAGAGAGGAGCTATGATATCTTGGAAACTACAAAAATAGACCTAAAACTTACTATACAAGAGATGAAGAAGAAGTTCGGTACACCTTTTTTCATATTTGATGAAACAAAATTAAAAAAGCAGTACAACCTTATAAGGCAAGCGGTTCCTAATGAAGTGTCGATCTATTATTCTATGAAATCGAATCCGAATCCTACAATCTGCAAACTATTGTTAGATGAAGGTGCTTCCATTGAAGTGGCATCCATCGGTGAATATCGATCTTTACAAGACTTAGGGGTTCAACATCAAACGATTTTTACCGGTCCGGGTAAGAGTAGAGCGGAAGTTAGAACAGTCCTAGAGAACGGAATTCTTTGCATCAATGCAGAATCTTTACAAGAGATAAAGGTCATTCAAGAGGAAGCGAAGAAGTTAGGAATCACCGCACCGATTGCGCTTCGTGTGAACCCGAACCTTTCATCAAAAGGCTCTAGGATGATCTCCGCCGGGCTTCCTAGTCAATTTGGAATCGACGAAGATCAGATCGAGAAAGTGATCGAACATCTACTAGCATTCGAGAACGTTCAACTAAAGGGGCTTCATGTCTACCAAGGAACTCAGAACTTTAATCTAGTATCTCATGAAGAAGCTATAAAAAAGATGTTTAGTCTCGTAAGATGGGTACAAGATCGTTTTGAAATTGAACTTTCTCTTTTAGGTCTTGGAGGAGGGTTTGGGGTTCCAGCTTTCTTAGAGGAAAAACCTTTTGATATCAGGTCATACGGAGCTATCTTAGGTAGAGAATTGAAGGGAAATGAGGATCTTAACTTACAGTTAGTCTATATAGAGTCGGGTCGTTTTATCACATCTGAGATGGGGGCATATGTTACCGAGGTACTCTATACAAAAAAATCTCACGATAAGAACTATGCCATTTTAGATGGGGGTACTCATCACCGAGCTTTCTCGAGTCTGATGGGAAGGAATTTTAAACAACCACTTCCGGTTTCAGTCATCAAAAAGAATGCAGCTGGCCTAGAGCATAAGGCTAAAGAAGAGCAACGGTATACATTAGTAGGGAAACTTTGTACGCCAACTGACATCATACAGTCAGGGGTTGTACTGCCGGAAGTTGATCCTGAGGATCTAATCATCTTTCCAAACTCTGGGGCGTATGGCCTTTCATGTGGAAACGTTCATTTCTTATCTCATGAAATCCCCCGAGAGTATTTGTTACAAAAAGACGGTGAGATATCTGATGTTAGCTGGTTATAGTCCTTGGGATTCATTTCAAGAGGGCGATATCCATTTATGGTGTGCAGATTTAAATCATATGAATCACTTGGTGGATCAACTTGAGGTATGTGAGTGCGAAAAAGAGAGTGCTTCGCAGAGTAAAGAATCCATTCATCGAGATAGGTATCTACTTAGAAAAGGTTTGACAAGGTTATTAATCAGTCATTATACATCCATGAAACCAAAAGAGATTCTTTTTAAAAAGGGTACTTTAGGAAAGCCAGTGTTTGATTATCCTGGACTATGTTTTAATGTATCTGAATCCCATGGTCATTTTGTGATCGCTTTTTCAGCTAAGGGTGAAATAGGAGTGGATATTGAGCCACCGCGGAAACTTAAGGGACAAGACCGTATCATACGACGTTTCTTTTCTCATGAAGAGAAACTCGAGGTCAAGGGAGCTGAAGATTCAGTTCATGGTTTTTTTCAGGTATGGACGAGGAAAGAAGCGTTCATCAAACAAAAAGGAAAGAGTATACTTGAACTTAACAAGGAAGAGAACGTAATCAAAAAGTATAACAGCGACTTGTACTATGGAGAGAACGGAGTCTATATAAAAAACGTGGTGACAGAAACTCATATCATCGCAGTCGCTTTTGAACATATCAATCAAAGGATTACTATGTATAATGTAGAGCAGCTATTCATCTAAGTAGAAAAGGATGCCAGCTTTGGCATCCTTTTTTCGTTATCCGATCGAAATGTCTTGTTTTTCTTTTTGTGTATCAAACGTGGTGATGTTAATAACATCAGCAGCAACCAGATGTCCATTTCCGACATCCACTAAGTGAGGTGGATTAATCGATTTCTCAGGAAGTACAATCTGTTTCCTGCTATGATTTCGAAGCTCGGGATCATGAATAGGAATAGAAGATAGCAACGATTTGGTATAAGGATGGATAGGATTCGTATATAGCTCTTTTTTTGGAGCTACTTCTAAAAGATGACCAAGATAGAGTACAGCGACTCTATCGCTCATATAATGTACGACGTTTAAGTCATGTGAAATAAAAACACATGTAAGATTCATTTCTTTTTGCAGATCTTTTAATAGGTTTAAGACTTGTGCTTGAACAGAAACGTCTAAAGCCGAGACGGGTTCGTCTGCTATCAACAGCTTTGGGTTTAAAACGAGAGCTCTTGCGATTCCGATCCTCTGACGCTGTCCGCCGGAGAACTCATGTAACCTCTTATGATAAGAAGTTTTAGGAAGTCCTACTTTTTCTAACATCTCATAGGCTTTATTCGTACGTTCAGAAGGTGTTAACAGATCTTGAATTAGTAGTGGTTCTTCAAGAATCTCTCCTACATTATAGTGTGGGCTCAAGGAGTCACTAGGATTTTGAAAAACCATTTGAAATTCTTTGCGCAGAGGTCTAATCTTGTCTTCTGGTAAATGAGTAATCTCTTTTCCTTCAAAGAATATCTGACCTTGGTCTGGTTTGTATAATCGCATCAATGTTCTACCCAACGTTGTTTTACCAGAACCTGATTCTCCTACTATGCCGAGTGTCTCACCCTTTTGTATGTCAAGGGTGATTCCATCTACTGCTTTATGTAATTCTCCCCCTACTGAAAAGTATTTTGAGAGATTATGTAGCTGAATGATACTACTCATCTTCCGACAGCCTCCTTCTCTACAAACAACCGGACATAATGATCCGGTTCCACTTCAACCAACTCGGATGGCGCATCATAAACCTTATTTTCAATTGAATATGTTTCTGGAGCAAACCGTCGACCTACATATCCGACCTCTTCAAAGACAAAGTCTGAAACACTCTTTAATCTCTCTTCTGTGTCTGAGATCTTAGGAATGCTACTGATTAGCCCTTTTGTATAGGGATGGATCGGATTACGGAAAAGTGTATAAACATCACCTGCTTCTACAACTTTTCCACCAAACATGACATAAACGCGATCTGCATATTCAGCAACCACACCAAAGTCATGAGTGATCAGAAGGATAGAGGCATCATTTTCAATCTTGTAGTTATTGATGAGGTCAAGAATCTGACTCTGTACGGTAACATCGAGTGACGTCGTTGGTTCATCCGCGATTAACAAGCTAGGTTCTCCAGAAAGTGCCATAGCAATCAATACACGTTGCTTCATTCCCCCTGATAATTGAGAAGGGAACTGGTCATATACATGGTTTTTAAGTCCTACCATCCTGAGAAGGCGCAAAGCTTCGCTACGCTGCTCATGTCTCGTCAGCTTTTTTCGAGCTTTCAACCCTTCTGTAATAAGGACTCCGACCTTCATAGCGGGATTCAAACTAGCTTGAGCGTCTTGGAACACCATTGAAATTTCACTACCTCGAATATATTGCATTTCTTTATTTGAGACCTTTAATAGATTTTTATCTTTAAACAAGATTGCACCACTGTCAATGCTGGCGCTTAATGGAAGTAGACCGAGTATAGAAAGGGAAGTGATACTCTTTCCTGATCCGGATTCTCCTATGACCGCTACAGTTTCACCTTTAGGGATCGTTAGATCGACTCCTTGAACTGCAGTTATCTTTGATTTTTTTTCATGAAAGGATACATGTAAGTCCTTTATTTCTAGAAGCGGAGCACTCATATTTTCACCTCATTATTTTCGTTTGTTTTTGGAAATGATGTTTTGCAAACCACTTATCATCATGTTGATAGAAAAGATAGATACAAAGAAAAATCCAAGTGGAATTAAGATTATCCAAGGTGCAGTTAATACTTCCTGAAAGGAGTGGCCGATGATACCAGACCATTCTCCTGCGATGGGAACGTTTTCTGCTGTTAGATTTAAGAAGTCTCCTCGCATTTCTGTTTGAGATCCGCCAACAAACACTGCCAAAACTCCAAGGTGTGCAAGTAGAATCAAGATTTGAACAGCTTGTTGAGCAAATAATAAAAACAGTTTGGGCTTGATTTCAGGTAGTACATGTTTACGGTAGATATATTTTTTCTTCGCACCTAATGACATTGTGCTAATAATATAATCTTTATTCATAATGTTCTTGATATCTCCACTAAATGTAACCACGAGTGACGGGATACCGATCAACGTTAATATAATGCATTGAATGATGACCATCTTTCCAAAACTAATAGGGTCCGTTGTACTTTTGATGAACAACGGAATCATAAGCATATATGCAAATATGGTAGCCGGTACATAGAGTGTTGATTGGACAAGATCATTAAAGAATGTGTTGTTCTTGAGTTGCCCTTTATACAAAAAGGAGATGAGTACAGCTGATACTAACCTTAAAAAAGCAACGCCTAGTGCAATCAATAGTGTATATTTGGCTCCATCCAAGATCATATAGAATAAGTCTCTACCATCACGATCAGTTCCAAAGGGGGGGATATCAGTAGGAGAGAATGGAGCTACTTTTGATATAGAGCCATCATTTTTATACAGAAATTTAACTTCTTTTGGTCCTTCATATATAGAGTTAAGCCCCAAGCTCACAAATAGTAACGAAATGATGATAAAGAAACCTAACAAAAACTGAGGTTGTTTTAGTAGTTGTTTTATCAAGCTGCTTCTTCCTCTCTATGTACATTTAATCTCTGCGTATAACGCTCAATCCACTCAAAAAGAAATGAGAATGGAATTGCTACAAATAGAACAGTGATGATAAAAGCAACGCCTTTTGTGTTTAACATAATGGTCATAATACCGTGGAGGTTAAAAACATATTCTAATATAAATAGATTGGAGAGCATGAAAACGAATATGGTTCTTGAGTAATGAAACAGACTTGCAAGCACGTTACGAAACACATGATTAATCGTGATATATACGTTACTGTGTCCGAGTGATCTGGCTACATTTACATAAGGCTTATTCATTTCTTCATTTAATAATAAATATGTAATCTTAAAAAGCTGAATAGCCGGAAGAATAGACAGTGTGAGAATCGGGAAAAAGTATATCTTGCTTTCGTACACATTTGAAACATTTCCGATTAACAAACCAGTCTTTTTGTAGATGGCTACCACGGATACTTGAAGTACGATAATGATAAATAAGTCTGGTAACGCTTCTAACATTGTGTAGAATCCGTAGATAATCTTCTGCAAGGAACGAGGAAGTAATGTTGAGATAAAAGTAATGGTCAAAGCCAAAAATAGTCCAAAAAGTAATGCTGCAAGCAAAATGGTCATAGAGTATAAAAACTTCTCGAATATATCAGGGAATAAACTATAAGCTCGTCCACCAAGCATGTATTCCCAAGGTTTCATACTTTTTTGCTGTTCCACCCCAAAGAACAGTGTTGGAAAGAAACTAATGATTATTACTCCGATAATAATAGATCGTAGTCTTTTACCGTACCTACTAGTCACTATTTAGCCCCCTTGTAATCTTTATATGATTGCTTGTAATAATTGTAACATCTTTTTCCAATGACCATAATAATAATTATTGAATATTAAGATAACTCCAGTTATAGTTCTCCTGTAAAACAATGGGTAAACCCTTGATTTTATTGGAAATCACAGTGTTTCAATCTATAGGAGCAAAAAATCATTCAACAAAATAAGCTATATATCCTATGTTGTTTATAGGTATTTAAACCTATATAAAAAGAGGACTAAATTGTTCGATAAGTGATTATTTGGGATATTCAACATACTAGCTGTAGATATCATATAATTTCATATACCGTAATTAATCTAGTAATCATACGAAAAAGCACTAATAGATGTGCTTTTTTAGAATTTTATTAATAGCCCTGAGCTGGTATTAATATATTTTGCTGTGTATCCTGCCTAACTAACATTTGATAGGTTTGATCTTTAAGTACTTCTCTTATCTCTAAATGTATCGTGATTCTTCCCCTCACACCTACCAACTGTGTGAACCTACGGTAGGTATGTTTATCAATATCGATTTTATCTTCCTCAACATCTAGACTAACTTTTTCTCTTACTTCAAACTGAAATTCCTCCCTCATACCACAGGGATATAAAAATAGCCTTTCTTGTTGTCCTAGTCTTTCTTTAATAGCACCCACATCCTATCACCCCAATTTATAATTTTTTATCATCCTATTTTTCCCTTTAGTAACTAAAGGTGAACCAAATGTGAACCTATACGATTAAACAATTTTATTTGATAAAAATTTGCCATTTAAAAAAAACAAAACCCTTGATTCCTCAAGGGTTTTTGACTGTTATGTATGGTGGAGACTAGCGGGATCGAACCGCTGACCTTTTGGCTGCCAGCCAAACGCTCTCCCAGCTGAGCTAAGCCCCCGATTAATACTGACATAGAAAAGTATATAATTATTCTAAAAATGGAGCAAGCCCTTTTTGGATAAATCTGCATATCCTCTTTCTTAACTTCAAATAATAATTAAAATACATAACGAATTAGGATATAGAAATGTTCATCTGAAATTTTTAAAACTAAAAGATTCTAATTCTCTACGTAATTGACACTCTAACAAAAAGATATAAGTCTTTTTTACCTTAAAAGTAATGTTGTTAAATTGGTATAGACAACTAGTCCTATGATCTTTAAGGACTTAAGTTCTGTTTTGTCTCCATGTGACAGGAACCGCTTTTTTTCTACCGAAAAGTGACAAAGAAAGAAAGCGCTACCAAATATCAAGGAGGTTAGTAATGTGAAAATATCAATAAACATTCGGTATGTTTTTTTGATTGCTCTATTGATCGTTCCTATGTTTGCTGGAGTGGGGAAGGCTGAAGGTGTTTCAGCCAAACATAAAAGAAATGAAGGCTTAATGATCGCTCAAAATATGCCGCAACTAAGTAAGCATATTAACGGCGACACAGTAGATTTAGCAGCATTGTTAACAAGTAAAGACGGAACATATGTCGAAGCGACAAACCATTTAATATGGAAATCCCTTAATAAAAGAGTTGCCTCTGTAAACAGTGAGGGCCTTGTAAAATTAAACGGTAAGAATGGTGCAACAATTATCATTGTTACAGATGGTAAGTCGTTCGACAAAATCGGAATACACGTTAAAAACGGGAAGGCAGAATTTATAAAACAAAAAAACCAAAAATATGACGTGATCAGAAAAGCGATAAAGTCTATGACAGTAAAAGAAAAGGTCGGCCAGATGTTAATGCCAGATTTCCGCAATTGGAAAGGGCAACCTGTAACGGAAATGAACGATGAGATTAGAGAACTTGTAAAAAAATATCACCTCGGTGGCGTTATTCTATTTAGAGAAAATGTAGTAACAACAGAGCAGACAGTTAGATTAGTCGATGAATATAAAAAAGCAAATGAAGATTATGGTTTATTGGTATCAATCGACCAAGAAGGTGGAATTGTGACACGTTTGCAAAGCGGTACCGATTTCCCAGGAAATATGGCGCTTGGTGCCACAAGATCTACAGAGATGGCGGAATCTGTCGGACATGCCATCGGATCAGAGCTCCATTCATTAGGGATTAATATGAACCTTGCTCCTGTTTTAGATGTTAACAACAATCCGGATAATCCTGTCATTGGAGTACGATCATTTGGTGAAAATCCACAGTTAGTCGCTGATTTAGGTACTGCTTATACAAAAGGATTACAAAATTCAGGTATGGCTGCCACTGCTAAACACTTTCCAGGTCATGGTGATACAGCAGTTGATTCCCATTTAGGTCTGCCGTCTGTACCTCATGAAAAAGAGCGGTTATTAGAAGTTGAGCTATATCCTTTTCAGCAAGCGATGGATGAAGGTATTGATGCTATTATGACAGCACATGTTACCTTCCCTAAAATTGATCCTACCACTGTAATTTCTAAAAAGGATGGAACAGAAATCAATCTTCCAGCCACATTGTCATACGAAGTTTTAACAAATTTAGTGAGAAAAGAGATGGGCTTTAAAGGTGTTATTTCTACCGATGCATTAAACATGAACGCCATTGTTGATCACTTTGGACCAGTTGATGCAGTAATTCGTGCAGTAAATGCTGGAACAGATATCGTATTGATGCCGGTAGGGTTAGAAGAAGTCGCTAACGGTTTATATGAGGCAGTCGATAATGGTGAAATTACAGAAAAAAGATTGAACCAATCTGTTGAGCGTCTATTGATATTAAAAGCGAATCGAGGTATTTACAAACAAGTAAATGAGACACCAGTTGAAGACAAAATTGAACATGCAGAAGAAATAGTTGGAAACCAAGATCATAAGGCTTTAGAAAATGAAGCGGCAAGAAAGTCAATCACACTTGTGAAGAACGATAATCTTTTACCGGTTAATAAGAACGAGGTCAAGTCGGTAGTGGTTATTGGCAATACCTATATTGAAAACGTTAAACAAGCATTAGCTTTTCATCACTCATCGGTCGAGCTGATTAAAGCAGATAAACCTTTAAATGCGGAACAGTTGCAAAAAGTAAATGATGCCGACCTCGTTGTTCTCGGAACCTATACGTTTAACGTGGCTGGACGTTCACCGTCTTCAGCTCAAATGCAGATGATCAATCAAGTTATTGATACAGCACCAGATAAAACAACAGCTATAGGTATTAGAAATCCTTATGATATTATGGCGTTCCCTGAAGTTTCAGCTTATCTTACACAATACAGCTTCAGAGATGCGAGCTTTAGAGCAGCAGCAGAAACCATTTTTGGTATGAACGATCCTTCAGGTAAGCTACCTGTTACGATCTATGAAGAAGGTTTAGAACAGATTCTATATCCGTTTGGTCATGGCGAAAGCTACTAATAGGGGGGAAATAGACAATGAGAAAATGGGGAATTTTTTTAACGATATTGATGTTGTTTTCTTTTATATTGCCAGGTGCTCAAGCTACGAACCAGAAAGTTTTTGATCATAAGAAAAGGTTTAAGACAGGGCTAGAGCAATTGTTGAATCATGATATGAGGGTATTAAAGGGGAAGAAGGTCGGTTTAATCACGAATCCGACTGGAGTAGACCGCAACTTGAACAGTATCGTTGATGTTCTATACAATCATCCAGATGTAGAGCTGAAAGCTTTGTACGGACCTGAACACGGAGTAAGGGGAAGTGCTCAAGCTGGAGAATATGTTGAATTCTACAATGATCCAAAAACAGGTCTTCCAGTCTACAGCTTATATGGAGCAACAAAAAAACCAACTCCTGAGATGCTTGAAGGGATCGATGTTTTGGTTTTTGATATTCAAGATGTAGGTACACGTTTCTATACGTATATTTACACGATGGCATATGCGATGGAAGCAGCAAAAGAGAACGATATACCATTTGTGGTACTCGATCGTCCGAATCCACTAGGAGGTAAAGAAGTAGAAGGGCCAGTATTAGATCCTGCGTATTCTTCATTTGTTGGTCTTTATCCTATTCCGTTGAAACATGGCATGACTGTAGGAGAGCTGGCGAAATTATTTAATAAAGAGTTTGATGTTGATGCTGATTTAAAAGTGGTAGAAATGAAAGGATGGAAGAGATCCTGGAGCTATGAAGACAGTGGGCTTGAATGGGTGTTGCCTTCTCCTAACATGCCAACAAAGGATACGGCACTTGTGTATCCTGGAAGTGCGCTGATTGAAGGGACAAACGTTTCAGAAGGTCGCGGAACGACTAAGCCGTTTGAGTTGATCGGTGCCCCATTTATTAACGGAGATCAGTTAGCAGAGGAATTGAATAAAGAAGCTCTGCCAGGCGTTACATTTAGAGCAGCGTCGTTTATCCCGGCTTCATCTAAGCATGCAGGGAAGCTATCTCACGGAGTAGAGATTCATGTGAAGGATGAAAAGTTATTCCAGCCTATACTTACTGGAATCACTCTTGTGAAAAGCATTCATGATCTTTACCCAAATGATTTTGAATTCAGGGCAGAAGATAGTAGAGGGATCTCTTTCTTCGATCTATTAACCGGAAACGGATGGGTTCGAGAGTATATTGAAACAGGACGTACTGTAGATGAAATCGTTTCTCGATATGATCAAGAACTTGAGAATTTTAAAGATGTAAGAAAAAAATATTTGTTGTATTAAGTGTGAGAAAAAGCTAAGGCGGTTTCTTTAGCCTTAGCTTTTTATTTGAATTTTCTGACTGGTATAGACAACTAGTCATAAGAATGGTAGGCTAGGCATAAAGTGATAAAGGGGAGTGGACATGAAACCTAAAATTTTACTTGTGGGAACCTTAATCAACGAAAAAGGACAGCTCGTTGATAACGGATATTTGTGGATTAAAGACGATAAGATTCATCATGTTGACACAACAGATCCCCTCTCAACGGATGAAGATGTTATTAGGTATAACTTGCCTAAGGGATGTATCATCCTCCCTGGCATGATCGATATTCATATTCATGGTGCTGCGGGAGCAGATTTTATGGACGGAACGCAAAAAGCACTAGAGATTATTGCAAAACATCTCCCTGCAGAAGGAACAACGTCTTTTTTAGCAACAACGATGACTGAAGAAACGTCTGTTATTCATAACGCACTGAATGCTGCTGCAAACTTCATAAAACAATCTCGAAATTCAGCCGCTGAAATGCTTGGAATTCATCTTGAAGGACCTTTTATTTCTCATAAACGAGCGGGCGCACAGCCTAAGTCTTTTATTCTGCAGCCTGACGTGCATCAATTTAACGAATTTCAAAAATCGGCTGATGATCTTATAAAACTCGTTACGTTAGCGCCTGAGATGGATGGTGGATTAGAGCTTACAAAGTCTTTATCTTCACAAGATGTAATCGCTTCGATTGGTCATAGTGATAGTTCTTATGTAGAAGTAAAAGATGGGATTGAAGCAGGTATTTCTCACGTCACACACTTATTTAATGGCATGCGTGGGATGCATCATAGAGATCCAGGAGTTGCAGGGGCTGCTCTCTTAGAGGATGAACTAAAGGTTGAGATGATAGTGGACGGCGTTCATGCAAGCCCTGAGATGATTAGACTAGCCTATCATTCTACTGGTTCAGAACGAACTATTTTGATTACGGATTCGATGAGAGCAAAAGGTCTAGGAGAAGGCACTTATACACTTGGTGGTCAGCAGGTATCTGTAAAAGCTGATGAAGCTAGATTAATTGACGGAACACTAGCAGGAAGTATCTTGCCGATGAACATCGCTGTTAAAAACATGATGGATTATACGCATTGCTCGTGGTCAGATATTGTGAAAATGACGAGTGAGAATGCTGCAAAAGAACTGCAGATCTTTGAACGAAAAGGAAGTCTTTCTGTCGGTAAAGACGCAGATATTACGGTGTTGACCGAGGAATGCGATGTGCTTATGACATTTTGTCGAGGAGAGCTTGTCTATCAACGAAAGGGGGAACGAGTTTGAGATTGATTAAGGTTTCCGACGAAGAAGAGCTTAGTAGAATGGCAGCTGAATATGTGTTTTCAAAAATTAAGCGTTCAGAAAGAATTGTGCTAGGTCTTGCTACAGGGAGGACACCTTTAGGCATGTACCGACACCTTTCAAAATATAGTAAAGAGTATAAGCAGTCCTATTCACATGTGCACACTGTTAACCTTGACGAATATGTCGGTTCCAGAGCTTATCATGATTATATGCAACAAAACTTTTTCGACCATATCGGAATTCATAAGAATCAAACTCATCTCCCAGATGGTAACGCCGTAGACCTTGAGAAAGAATGCAAGCGGTATGAAGAAGTGGTCAAACAACTGGGTGGTATCGATCTTCAGGTGCTCGGTATTGGAGAGAACGGACACATCGGTTTTAATGAACCTGGTACAGATTTTAGTTCACGCACGCATGTAGTCGAGTTAACAGAGTCCACATTAAGGGCGAATGCAAAATATTTTACACATGAGAAACAGCCGCGAAAAGCGATTACGATGGGGATTGGCACAATCCTAGAGAGTAAAGAAATCCTGCTTCTTGCTGCCGGTGAAAAAAAAGCGAGAGCATTAAGAGAACTATTTCAAGGTACCATAAATTCTGATATACCAGCGACGCTTCTTAATCATCATCCTAACGTTATTGTGTTAGCTGACGAAGGTGCAAGGAGTCTTTTAGAAGAGGAGAGTTAAGTATTTTTATGATAGATAAAACATCACCAATGCCACTTTACTTTCAGATCGAAGAAGCGATCAAACAAAAGATTGATAAAGGTGAATGGGAATCTGAAACCATGATACCTTCTGAAAGAGAGTTTGCTGAAAACTATGAAGTAAGCCGCATGACAGTCCGGCAGGCTATCAATAATCTTGTGAATGATGGCTACTTAACCCGCCGAAAAGGGAAAGGAACCTTTGTTTCTGCAAAGAAAATAGAGCAGAAGCTTCTAGGTCTTACAAGCTTTACAGAAGACATGAAGTCACGAGGCTATAGACCAGCATCTAGACTTATATCTTTCCAAAAAACAACCGCTGAAAACAGAGTAGCAAAAGCGCTTGAGATCGAAGAGGATCAAGAAATTTATGAGATAAAACGTGTTCGCCTTGCAAATGACATTCCAATGGCGTTCGAGACGACTTATGTTCCCGTTGATCTTCTTGAATTAAACGAATCACATATAAAAGAAGGTTCTTTGTATTCTGAAGTTGAGAATGCAGGATTTGTAATAGATTATGCGACACAAAGTTTAGAAGCGTCCATTTCGCGTGAAGCAGAAAGCGAGATACTTGAGATTACAAAAGGCGCAGCAGTTCTTCTCATTAAGAGACAAACGTATTTAACTACAGGAAGACCTCTTGAGATTGTTCATTCGGTTTATAGAGGCGATCGCTACAAATTTATGATTGATATGAAACGCTGATAAACAGCGTTTTATATAAAAATGAAAGCGTTTACTAAAAGGGGGAAGAAGCATGGGGAAAGAGCAGCAGATGGCTCATGGTATCATCGAAAAACTTGGAGGTTCTTCAAACATCCAATCGTTGATGCACTGTATGACGAGAATTCGGGTTAATTTACACGATCCGTCAAAGGCGGATCTCAAAGGTCTTAAAGAAGTAGATGGTGTGTTGGGTGTCGTTGAAGATGATACACTGCAGATCATTGTCGGGCCTGGCATCGTTAATCGCGTCACTCTTGCGATGAGCGAAGAAACGGGTATGAACATCCAATCTGTTGATGAGACGGATCCAATGGACCTCGAACAGATGGCTCGAATGAATAAGGATTCCATCAACAAAAAGAATGCAACACCTTTCAAACAGTTTTTACGCAAGATCGCTAGCATCTTTATTCCGCTGATTCCTGCAATCGTAGCGTCTGGTTTGATTATGGGAATCACGAACGCGGCAATCAACTATGGCGCTGATAAAGACACATCATTCATGCAGATGATGGGTGTTATTGGTGGCGGGTTGTTTGCTTACTTGGCTGTATTCGTTGGTATCAACACAGCAAAAGAATTTGGAGGCACCCCTGCACTTGGAGGAGCTGCCGGAATCTTAATCATCAATCCGAACCTAGCTAATATTACGCTTTTTGGAGATCCGTTAGTTGTTGGTCGTGGTGGTTTAATAGGTGTTATGTTAGCTGCAATATTTATCGTCTTTTTAGAAAAGAGAATTCGTAAATTTGTTCCAGCAGCTATTGATATTATTGTTACACCAACTTTAGCGCTGCTGATTACAGGATTTGCAACTCTTTATGTCCTGCAGCCTGTTGGTGGTTTTCTTTCAGACGTTATCACAAAAGGACTATTAAATATTCTTGATGTAGGCGGTATTTTCTCTGGACTTATCTTAGCAGGAACATTCCTTCCATTGGTTGTAACAGGATTGCATCAAGGGTTAACACCAGTACACATGGAGCTTATTAATACGATTGGTGATGATCCGCTATTACCGATTCTAGCGATGGGTGGAGCAGGGCAAGTAGGTGCTGCCTTTGCGATCTACTTTAAAACAAAGAACCAGCGTCTTCGTAAAGTTATTAAAGGTGGATTACCTGTTGGTATGCTCGGAATCGGAGAGCCTTTGATCTTTGGTGTTACTCTTCCACTAGGACGACCGTTCTTAACAGCTTGTCTAGGAGCTGCAGTAGGGGGAGCGTTCCAAGCGTTCTTTAAGATAGCAACAGTTGCAATCGGTGTATCAGGTATTCCTTTAGTATTCCTTGTACATGCAAATGAAATGGTCCTCTATTTAGTAGGTTTAGTAATTGCTTATTTCTTCGGATTCTTATTCACATGGACGTTTGGATTTAAAGAGAGTATGGCAAAAGACATCTAACGAATCAGGAGTGAACGTTTTGTGTTATGGGATTTCAATCTATCTAAGTGAATCAGACACGTTTAATAAAAACTGGATGGAGAAAGCCGCTAAGAACGGATTTCAGTACATCTTTACTTCACTTCATATTCCTGAAGAGAAGAACGTGGATTACGTTAAACAAGTTAAATGGTTAGGAAAAACCGCTCAAGAGTTTCATATGGAAGTAATGGCAGATGTTTCACCAGCTTCTCTTGAACGGTTAGGTTTATTATTTTCTGAACTGCCTTCCTTAACAGACTGGGGCATTTCGGGTATCAGGATGGATTATGGGTTTACGGCCAAGCAGATCGCTTGGCTGTCTCACCATCTTAAAATTGGTTTGAATGCTAGTACCATTGACGAAGAAGAGCTTAAGAAGTTGATGGATGAGGGACTTCAACCGAATCAAACAGAGGCTTGGCACAACTTTTATCCAAAACCGTTTACAGGTATCTCAAAGCAATCTCTTTATGAGAGAAATGCTCTGTTTCATCGGTATGGAATCAAAACGATGGCATTTATTCAAGGTGATGAACAATTACGGGGTCCTCTTCAGTTAGGACTTCCTACAATTGAGAATCACAGACATGTCTCACCGGCACTTGCTGCATTGGAACTTCAAGAAATGAACACGGACAAAATCTGTGTAGGAGATTTAAACCTGATGAACAAAACTTTACAAGAACTAAAGTATTTAATGGAAGGTACAGTCCCTCTTTATGCCGACTTTAACAAAGGATACGAGATATTCAACAACATGGTTCATTCAAATAGAATGGATGCTGCAGAATATGTGATCCGTTCTGTTGAGTCACGACAACAGCTTTCTCATTTTCAACAGGAAGCTCATGGGTTAGAAGTATTTAATGAAGGAACGATAACGGTTGAAAACGAGTTATATGGCAGGTATGCAGGTGAACTTCAGATTTGTTTAAAAGATATTCCTGCTGATACAAAAACGAATGTAGCGGGACGTATAAAAGAAGAGAGCTTGTCACTGATGAAGAAAGTTGGAGGCGGCAAGAGATTTGTGCTGTTGAATTCAAACGTGAAATAAAGTTTTGTTAACTATCAACCATTTAAAGGAGATCAAGATGGACTTAACCAAATTGGCTACAGAAAAAAGAAACCCTGACACGTTAACTATTGATGAACTTACAACTTTAGAAGTGATCCGAAAAATACACGAAGCCGATCTGGGAGTAGCCAGTTGTATTACTCCTGTTTTAAGAGAAATCAGTTCTGTCGTTGAAAAGGTAGTCACAGCTTTTGAAAATGAAGGTCGATTGATCTATATTGGTGCTGGAACAAGTGGACGGTTAGGCGTTTTGGATGCATCAGAGTGTCCTCCCACATACGGCACAGATCCTAGTTTAGTAGTTGGGGTCATTGCAGGAGGTGATTATGCCCTTCAGCATGCGATTGAAGGAGCGGAAGATGATGCAGAGCTAGGTGAATCCGATCTTAAAGCTTTAAAAATAACTGAACGAGATGTTGTTGTTGCTATTGCGGCTTCTGGCAGAACGCCATATTGCTTAGGTGCGATGAAATACGCAAAAACAAAAGGAGCATTAACAGCAGCTCTTGTGTGTTCTTTAGATTCACCCATGGAAAAGCTTGCGGATATTAGCATTCCTGTCGTTACGGGGCCAGAAGTGGTCACAGGTTCTACTCGAATGAAAGCCGGTACCGCTCAAAAACTTGTATTGAACATGATTAGTACAGCAAGCATGGTGCGATGGGGTAAGGTGTACAGCAATCTCATGGTCGATGTTCAACCAACGAATGAGAAACTAGTTCAGCGTGCCAAAAATATTATTATCGAAGCTTCTGGCGCAACAGAAGAAGAAGCGGAAATGGCTTTGCAAGAACAAGGCGGCAATACAAAGGCCGCGATTTTTCAGCTTGTTACAGGCGTCGCTCCAAACGAAGCCAAATTGCAACTTGATCAGCATAATGGAAAGTTAAAAGAAGCGATACGTAATTTCACTCAAAAGTGAGAGGGGTAGGTACTATGTTAGGTTTCTTACAGCGTATTGGTCGTGCGCTCATGCTTCCGATCGCAGTTCTTCCTGCAGCTGGACTTTTGCTACGTTTTGGTCAAGAGGATTTATTAGATATACCATTCTTAGTGGCATCAGGTAATGCGATTTTTGGTCATCTAGCGTTATTATTTGCAATAGGTGTCGCAGTAGGTCTGTCCAGGGATGGGAGTGGAGCTGCTGGACTTGCAGGAGCGATCGGTTACTTCGTACTAACAGAAGGAGCCAAAACATTTGCAGAAGTAAACCTTGATTATGACGGAAAATTTGATATGTCCGTCTTAGGAGGTATCCTCGCAGGGGTCATAGCTGGACTTTTATATAATAAATTTTATAATACGAAACTCCCAGAATGGCTTTCTTTCTTTGGAGGTAAACGATTTGTTCCAATCGTAACGGCTGGAACGATGGTACTTTTAGCGCTTGTTTTCGGATTTATCTGGCCATACCTTCAGATGGGATTAGAAAACGTTGGTACTTGGATTACAAGTGCGGGTGCAATCGGTGCAGGTATATTCGGTTTCTTTAACCGTCTACTGCTCCCACTAGGGCTTCATCATGTACTCAACAGTTTCTTATGGTTTGTATTTGGTGAATTTACAGGCGAAAATGGGAAGGTCGTAACTGGAGATCTATCGAGATTTTTTGCTGGAGATTCTAAAGCTGGCTTTTATATGGCTGGATTTTTCCCTGTAATGATGTTCGGACTTCCGGCAGCTTGTTTAGCCATGATCCATACAGCAAAAAAACATCGTAAGAAGGCAGTAGCAGGAATGCTAGGCAGTTTGGCTCTTACTTCTTTTGTTACTGGAATTACAGAACCAATCGAATTTGCTTTCATGTTCCTATCTCCTTTACTGTATGTGATTCATGCTGTATTAACCGCTGTTTCGATGTCGGTCGCAGTATTACTAGATATCCATCATGGGTTCACGTTTTCTGCTGGAGCGATTGATTACTTCTTAAACATCGGTATCTCCCAGAATGGTTGGTTGTTACTTCCGATGGGTGCAGTATATTTTGTTTTATACTATGGAATATTCCGTTATCTGATTGTGAAACTGAACTTGAAAACACCGGGCAGAGAAGATGAAGATGCTATTGTATCAGAAGCTGCAGCTACTACTACAGCGAATGGAAAGTATGAAAGGGCTGCATCAGCATATATGAGTGCACTCGGAGGAAAAGATAATATTGTGCTGCTGGAAAACTGTATTACTAGATTAAGAGTTCAGATTAAAGACTTTTCAGAAGTTGATGAAGAAGCGCTTAAAAAAGCAGGATCAAAAGGTCTGATCAAGCTTAATAATCAAAATATACAGGTCGTTGTAGGATCTGAGGTTGAACCGATCGCAGATTGTATGAGAGATAAGCTATAAAGCTATAAAAAAGACCACCATCTTCTTTTAGAAAATGGTGGTCACTTCTTTATTACACGTTCCAATAACCACTTACTGGTACGTTTGCTGCGTATCCATAGGAACATGGGTAAGCATAAACACAGCAGTTTCCATTAAACGAGACGGCTCCGACAATAATGAGCAGCACGAATAGTACCACGTAAAGCGTAAAGCTATCAGAACAGTACTTTCTTGACGACATATTTTCACTCCTCTTCTTGCGTGTGAGAAGCCGATTTCTCTCCTCAACTTATTTTATGCAAGTAGGATGAGCATAGAAACGGTGATAAATGCCCCATTTTAAGAGAGTTGCCGTCAACAAGAAGTCTATTTGTATGCTTCATCTAAGATGATGTATAAGTAATCTACGAATTCACCTTTTGAGAACATCGTAACTTCATATACATTACCAAGGTCGTTGTACACATAAGCTGTGTCTGTGTCCGTTGTTTCTTCAACATCTACAGGTAGACCAGCAAGTTCAAGTGCTCTAGTCATCTCTTCATCATTAAACATAATTTCTTCATCTATTACAGAATAAACAAGACGAGCTGCTTTTCCTTCCACAAATGTTACCGCATACTTATCATTCTGATAGTAGTTTACGATAGCGGGAACGAATTCAGTCGTGCCTGAGTAGCGGAACTGAATCTTTTCAGAGCGGGTTGGTTTACCCCATCTGTCGCTTATTTGTTTTTCGGAAGAATTTGTTAGTTCACTAGCAACAAATTGATGCTCGCTAGTTAGATAATCCGTTTGTTCACTATCATTATTTTCTGCTTCACCTTCTGCAGTGCTGTTTTCATCTTCAGTTGTTGTTGTCTCAGTTGCTTTTGAATCTTCTTTTTCTGGATCAGATGTGGAATTATCAGTAGATTCTTCCTTCTCTGCTTTTGTTTCTGAAGCTCCTTGTTCATTTTGTTTCGTATCCTTTGAACAAGCTGTTACAGTTAGTAACCCAATTATAAGCAATAGCGTTATAAGTTTTTTCATGATACTCCCTCATTATGTAGTTCATATTGTTAAACAGACACTTCCAATGTTAACAAAAGAGTACAAAAATTGAAAATGAAAAGTTTGGCAGATGAAGAAACTTATATCCTTTTCAGAATAGAATGACATTTAAATACCTTATTTTCATAAAATAAGGATATACACATTTATCAGTATGAAAAGCTGTTATTGCTTTTATGTTGTTTCGAAAGTAGTTGATTACATCTCGTGCCTATCTTTTCACTGGGGGCGCTCTGCAAGGCTTTTATTAAAGAACTCATTATCAGTCGAATGCATGGAGTATTATTTCATTTTGTTAACAAATCAACTACAATATATGGTAGACATCCATTTAAAGGCATGAATGCGAAAGGGCAGGTGGAATAGGATGCAGTATATTGTGTATGATTTAGAAATGACAAACCGGCTCTCAGAGATTATTGAGATTGGTGCCATTCGAATGGTCGAAGTTGATGGTGAACTTAAAATTCTGGATACGTTTCAATCATTCGTTCAACCTAAAATGGATAAGTTGAATACACGAATTACAAATCTAACTGGTATCACCAAAAAAGATTTGATTTCTGCTCCTGTTTATACAGAGGCTATTGAAAATTTCAGATCCTGGATTGGCGTAGAAGAATATTATCTTTGTTCTTGGGGACCAGAAGATAAGTGGGCACTGATCACTGATTCAACATTTCATAAAGCAAACACGGATTGGATTATCAATCATAATGATCTGCAATTCCATTTCAGTATCCTTCATGATAGTGAAAAAGGATTTCGATATGGTCTGTCACGCGCTCTTCAAGCGATGGAGCTCGTTTATGAAGGTTCAAAACATAGAGCGCTAGACGATGCAATCAACACAGCCAAAATTCTTATTAAAATTTATCAGAAGGTCAAATTTGTTAAGAACCCGACTTCTTTCTTAGAATCAAAGCTTTTTGAACCTGAAAAGTTAGTATATAAAACGAAGTCTGAAGTAAATGAATCGCCATTCGCTTCTTTGTCAAAGTTATTTAACTAAAATAATTTTAGTTTTAAATGTAAACTTTGCAATGCAAATGGTTAACTGTTACAGCCAAGATAGGACTAATTTCCTGTTCCTTCGACTTCCTTCGACATAAAACTGTAGGTATTATAGGGTAAAATCCATAAAAAGTAAGATATGTCGTCATTTGACGAATTGTTTTTGTAGGAAAATGACCTTAGTTTCGATAATAATAGTTAGTAGTAGGGGGTGTTTGTTGGTGGAGACTACATATTACATAACCAATAAAAACAATCAGTTATTAGAACTTTTGAACACGATCGATCATTGCTTGACGGATGCAAGCCTTGAGGAAGTAGATTCAATAATCAAGCTAAAAGAAGAACTGTTAGCAAACGATGGTATACATATAACACCTGAGCAAATTAATAATATTATTTCCTTATTGTTATCATTTGTACCAAATACAGTTAGAGAAGTTGGTTAATGAAGAATCTCTTCAAAAAGAGGTTCTTTTTTACTACTTAAGTTTATTTCGCCCATCATTTTTGTTCTCTGGGGGTATTAATGAAAAAAAGAAGTGAATAATCACTTCTAATTTGAATCCTCAACTTCTTTTTTTGATTTTAATTCTTTCATCTCATTTTTAAATCTTTCTCGAAGAGAACTTTGGTGACCATATAAGAACAACATGTCACCTTCTTGAATTTCTGTTGTGTAACTATCCTTTCTTACTGTTACATCTCCTCGTTTAATGAATAGTACAAGTAAATCGTCATCTACTTGTATAACATCTTTTAATTTTTTTCCCATAATCTTTGAATCCTTATGAATGGGAAGTTCGACAACAACATCATCTTCTTCAAAATACATAACATCTCTTAATGGAAGATCTGCAAGGTTGTAACTTTTTTCCATATGACTTTCGAAGGTTTTTTTCATATATTTCTTTAGTTTCGGTATAGTTAAGATTAAATAAAGACTAATGAGTGCTAAAATAATGATCCCTAGCTCAATCGAGCGAAATTCATCGGATAAGATGTTGCTTATCGATGAGATGATAACCGCTAATGAAAAGACTCCGAACAAAATGAGAAACGTACTTAAACGTCTGCGTACTGGATGCTCCAATATCAATTCAGATTCCCCGGTCGTAAAACCTGTAGCAGTAAACATTGAGATGACTTGGAAGCGAGCAATTTCTTTTTTTAATCCGGTTAACGTGAATAATAGCACGTTGATTTCAATTACTATTCCAATGATTGCAAAATAAAGCAGAGTGAATAAAAAACCCACAAAGGCACCTCCATTAAAATTCTTCTTTACCTGTATACCCTTATTTTCTATTTATATAGAGGAAATAAAAATATTTTATTCGTTTCATAAACATTTATAGCCCCTCATATAGTTTTGGTACAGGAGGGATGTATATGACAGGATTTCTAATTACCTTAGTGCCTGCAAGCCTATTGTGTGGAGGAGTTGCTATGTTGATTCATACATTTATGAAAAAAGATTCTTATCATTATGATCAAGAGAATCTCTGGGAAGATACATCGCTTACATCGGAAGATTATCGTTTGAAATAACACATTCATTACTTGATATTTTCCCTCGTTATGGTAAAAAGTAAGATAACAATAACTAGAATCGAGGACTTGATGTGCGGAAAGTATCAAAAAGATGGTTGATTGGTGGTACAGGACTAGCCCTCATACTATTCCTTATCTTTCAATTTTATGGAGAAACAGAAGGGGCGAGCGATACACAAACCCTAAAGGTCGTTGCCCTTGGAGACTCATTAACGTACGGAGTTGGTGACCCATCCAAAACAGGATATATTGGAATCGTTAAAAGAAATATTCAGCAGCAAACAGGCAGGAATGTAATCATTAATAATTTTGGCATCAGTGGACAGCGTTCCGACCAATTGTTAAGACAATTGGATAATGGAGTCGTGATCAAATCATTAAGACAAGCGGATCATATCTTTGTTTTTATTGGTACCAATGATTTTCGCAAGGCGGCAGGTTGGAACTTTCGACAGTTGCCTCAACAAAAATTAGTACTTGGAAAAGAAAAATTAAGAAATAACTTAAGTAAAACACTGACAGTCGTGCGTGAAAACAATTCGTTCGCGCCAGTCTATGTATTAGGTCTATATAATCCTTATTTTGGAAAAGAATACGATCCAACAGCTGCAGACAGTATTAAGTCCTGGAACGAGGCAATTGTTGAGGCAAGCAAAGAAAGCACGCTTACAAAATACATTTCCACCTTTGAACTTTATGAAAACGTGGAGAAAGAACTGTATTTTTCTGATTCTATCCATCCAAATAGAAGAGGATATAACAGATTAGGAAACTGGGTTTACAACCAATGGAAGCCTTTAAACCAGGAATGATCTCTTAGAAGCTGATACTTCTAAGAGATTTTTTTATTTCTTTTAAAAAGGTTGTTGTCGTAAACTTTGTTGCTTTTGGAAGTGTTGATCTCCGTTCCAGGCTGCTCGCTTTCCACGGGGCAGGCGGTGAGCCACATTCGTACGTTTCACGTATAAGTGTCTCACCTGTCTAGTTGCAGTGGCTAGCCTCTCGAGGTCAAAAGTTAAATGGCTCAGAAGGCAAAGTGCGCCTTCAAATCCATTCACCTTTTGCTTGTCAAGGCTGAACGAGCCACTTCCGCTTTTCGGACTGCCCGCCTATCCCGTAGGAGTCTCGCACCTTCCACTCCAATCAATTTTCAAAGGTGACAGTTCAAAGCAACAATCTTATAAGAAAAGAGCGTTTTAAAACGCTGTTGTCATAAACTTGCTTGCTCTTTGGAAGAAGTTTATTTCAGGTGCTCGGTTTTCCTTGGGGCAGGCGAGGAATCGCGAACATTCCATTCCAATCAACTGTCAACGGAGGTAAGGAATTAATAGCAGTAATCTATTAAAAAAACTTTTTAAAAACGATTGACTTGAGAATGATTATCATTATAATTAGAAGTGGAGTTGATAATCGTTTTCAATTACTTATACATAGAAGGGGTAACTGACATATGTTTAAAAAGAATATTTTCACTGCTGTTGTAATGGTCCTACTAGCTGCTTTAGTCTTAGCTGGCTGTGGTAAATCTAACGAGGGTGCTAGTTCAAGCAACACCGATGCAAAAAAAGAAGAGAAGAAAAGCGGAGAAGTAAATTTATATACAAGTCGTCATTATGACGTTGATGATAAAATCTTTGCTGATTTTACAAAAGAAACTGGTATTAAAGTCAACCTTATTAAAGGTGAAGATGATGAATTGATCGAACGTCTTTCTAGAGAAGGAAAAGCAACAAAAGGAGATCTATTCTTCACATCTGATGCTGGTCGTTTACACTGGGCAAAAGATAAGGACCTTCTGCAAAGTGTTGAAAGTGATACATTGAATAAAAACATTCCAGAGAATTTAAGAGATAAAGATAATCAATGGTTTGGTCTTACAAAGCGTGCACGTGTCATCGTATACGATAAGAAAAAAGTTGATCAGTCAGAACTATCTACTTATGAAGCATTAACTGAAGACAAATGGAAAGGGAAAGTACTGATCCGTTCGTCTGAAAACATCTACAATCAATCATTAGTATCTTCATTTATTTCATTAAATGGAAAAGATGAAGCGAAGAAATGGGCAGAAGGAATCGTTAACAATATGGCTCGTGATCCTCAAGGCGGTGATCGTGACCAAGCGAAGGGTATCGTTGCAGGTGAAGGTGATGTTGCCATCATGAACTCTTATTATTTTGGTCAGATGCTGAACTCAGAAGATCCTGAAGAAGTGAAAGTTGCTAAACAGCTAAGCGTATTTTTCCCTAACCAAGAAACAACAGGTACTCACATTAATATTAGTGGTATAGGTGTTACGAAACACGCTAAGAACAAAGAGAATGCTATTGAACTAATGGAATATCTGTCTAGTCCTAAAGTTCAAGAAGTATTTGCTGAAGCAAACTACGAGTATCCGGTTAATAAAGATGTTGAACCTTCAGAGCTCTTAAAATCTTGGGGTAACTTTAAAGAACAGGATCTTAACCTTTCTGAGCTAGGTGAAAACAATGCAGATGCTGTTAAAATTATGAATGAAGTTAGCTGGAAATAAACGTTAATATCTTGCCGTATCACGATTTGTGATACGGCTAATTCCATGTCAAACAAACAACCGAGAACAATGCTGATGAGTAAAGAAGGTGAAGATGTTGTATTTAATTCGAAAAATGAGATCACAGTTAAATAGTTGGGCTTTGCTAAGTGTGATTTTTTCTACTTTAATCCTTTTGCCGGCTTTGCTCATCATGATTCAGTTATTTGCTGAGAGTAACGAGAACTGGGAACACATTAAAGAATACATGTTGAAAAATTATATCGTGAATTCTGTTACACTTGTCAGTTTTACAGGCTTTTTCACAGTGTTGATCGGTGTAAGTACGGCTTGGCTCGTTTCTGCATATAAAGTTCCCATGCATCGTTTCTTTAAATGGGGTCTCATACTCCCTCTTGCGATCCCGCCATACATTGGAGCCTATACGTACCATGGAATTTTAAATTATACGGGAGTCATTCAGACGACATTAAGGAACCAGTTTGGTATAAAAGTAGATCAGAAGTATTTCGACATCATGAACATCCCGGGTGCTGTTTTCATCTTTACGATGTTTCTTTATCCGTATGTATATATCATCACAAGAAGTTTCTTAGAAAATCAGTCATCATCACTGATTGAGAATGCACGTTTGTTAGGAAAAGGATCGTTCATGACGTTTATACAAGTTGTGCTTCCTGTGTCACGTGCAGCGATCGTTGGTGGCGTTAGTCTTGTTATTCTTGAAGTCTTTAACGATTACGGAGTAGTTAAATATTTTGGTATTCAAACGTTTAGTACAGCCATATTTCAAGCTTGGTTTGGAATGGGAGACATCTATTCGGCTATCAAGCTAGCGGGTACTCTGATGTTTATCGTAGTTTTGATTTTGATCTTAGAAAAAGTAATAAGGGGCAGGAAGCAGTATAGCTATTCCACTTCAAAAGTCCGTCCGTTACAACCTAAAGAACTTAAAGGCTTGAAAAAGGTCGCTGTGCTATCTTTTTTTATCTCTTTATTTGCTCTAGCTTTCGCCATTCCTTTTATTCAGCTTTTACAATGGGTGTATATGACTTATGATGTGATCTTAAGTGCTGCATTCGCTGATTTGATTTGGAACTCAGTCTTTGTTGCTGCTATAGGTTCAGTTTTTATTATTATCGTCGCCTTAATCATCGCCAACTTTAGCCGTCTTTCGAAGGGCTGGATCGGGAAGCTGTTTTCCAAAATTACGGTTTTAGGCTATTCGATTCCTGGAGCTGTAATTGCTATAGGCGTCCTTACATTATTCCTCGCACTAGATGAAAAGGTAATAACCTTGTACGAATGGTTTGGACTAGAGCCAACCCTTGTACTAAGCCTCAGTATTAGTATGCTGATCTTTGCTTATGTTGTTCGATTTCTTGCTGTTGGTTTTAACTCGATCGAATCAGGTTTTGATAAAGTAGGAACAGTTTTTACAGAAGCTTCAAGAACATTAGGGATGTCAGTAACAAAGACGTTTTTTAAAGTTGATATCAAAATGATCAAAGGTGCGATTGCTGGTGGTTTCATCCTTGTTTTCGTAGATATTTTAAAAGAGCTGCCTCTTACTCTTATCCTGCAGCCTTTTAATTTCTATACGTTGGCTACGAAAACATTTCAATATGCAAGTGATGAACGTATTCATGAAGCCGCTGTTTCATCAATGGTAATTATTTGTATAAGTGCACTTTCAATCTTCTTTTTACACAGAGTTTTAGAAAAGGAGCCAAAATAATGTTTGTTCAAATCAAAAACTTAACTTTTCATTACAAAAATTCGCAAAAACCACTGTTTGAAAACCTATCTCTCAGCTTTAAGCAGGGAGAAGTTTCAGTGATCTTAGGAGAAAGCGGGAGTGGGAAAAGTACGTTACTTCGTCTTATAGCAGGGCTAGAAGTGCCATCAAAAGGGTCGATACAGATCGATCAGGCAGTCATGAACGATAACTTCCGTTTTGTTCAGCCGGAAAAACGTGGAGTGGGTCTAGTTTTTCAAGATTATGCTTTGTTCCCTCATATGACAGTTGAAAAGAACATCAAATTTGGCTTAACAAAAATGAATCGTAAACAGAAACAAGCACGAATGGAAGAATTATTGGCTATTGTAGGCATGGAGGACTATGCTTCTCGATATCCTTATGAATTGAGCGGCGGTCAGCAGCAGCGTGTTGCACTAGCAAGGGCTATGGCTCCAAACCCATCTTTGATTATGTTTGACGAGCCTTTTAGCAATCTCGATTCTAAGCTTCAATTACAGATTCGTGATGAATTGCAGGAAATTTTAAAACGTACTGGAATCACTTCTATTTTTGTAACTCATGATGAAGAAGATGCTCGTGCCATAGGTGACCGAATCATACTGATGAACAATGGAAAGATTCAGGATGAAGGGCGTCCTGAAATGGTTTTGCAGAAGAATAAAGAAAAGTTATCACTAGCATACGTATAAAAAATAAAAACCGGGATATCCCGGTTTTTATTTTTGGCTGTTTACTAAAAGATTGTGTTTTTAAATCTTTTAGTATTTACCTCTTTGACTGTTGATTGGAGTGGAAGTTGCGAGACTCCTATGGGACAGGCGGGCAGTCCGAAAAGCGGAAGCGGCTCGTTCAGCCTCGATAAGAAAAGGTGAATGGATTTGAAGGCGCACTTTGTCTTCTGAGCCATTTAACTTTTGACCTCGAGAGGCTAGCCACTGCAACTAGATAGGTGAGACACTTAAAAGTGAAACGTACGAATGTGGCTCACCGCCTGCCCCATGGAAAGCGAGCAGCATGAAACGGAAATCCGCACTTACAAAAACAACAAAGTTTAAAAAAAGCCTTATTTTTTGAATTGAGTATCTAATTTACCGTTCATGTCGATTAAGAATCCGATTTCCCGTCCTAGTAATTCACCTAGTTCTTTTGCTTTTTTTTCGCTTTCGTTCTTTATTTGTTCAATCGTAAGTTCACCTTTAAGTTTTGATGCTCCAACGATAATACTTAATTCACCTTTTTCATAAAATACGATTTTCATTTACAATACCTCCCTGAAAAATAGAACCTTATACATAATTCGTTTTTTCTCACATGATTATGGGGTAGAAGTGAGAATATGGAAAAACATTCATCATGAAACAATTAATTGGAATAAATAAGCATAGCAAGTATTCTTGACAAGAATTTATGTATGTTGATAAAATTAGAGCATATTATATATGATTCGCTGAATTCGGATGTTCTATTCTATAGAATATTTTGAAGCGGGGGAACCACGATATGGCTTATAAAGCCTCGGGATGAATTTGTGCATACACAAAAGGGACAACTCTCAATTTCCTAATCCGACAGCTAACCTCGTAAGCGTTTTTGGAGAGAGAACTCTATGCATGGGCTCAGTCTATGTGTTGCGGTGTATTCCCACGGAAAATCCTCTCTATTTTCGGTGGGTTTTTATATGCAACAAATAGGGCATGTATTAGTATAAAATTTCTTCAACGTACTGCACACTAAATAGTGAGAAGATTTTAACAAAGGGGGTACTTTATTATGAAATTATCTACAAAAATTTTAATTGCTCTTGCACTTGGGGTTGTTGCTGGTCTCATTCTTAATCTAGCCGTGCCTGATGCTTTCTCAACACTGGACAAATATGTTTTAAAGCCAGTAGGGACATTATTCTTAAACCTTATTAAAATGTTAGTTGTTCCGATCGTGTTCTTCTCTATCGTACTTGGAACGGCAGGACTAGGTGATCCGAAGAAACTTGGAAGAGTGGGTGCCAAAACAGTTGGTTATTTCTTAGGAACTACCACGATTGCGATTATTATCGCAATGGCTTTAGCACTTGTCTTTAAACCAGGTGTAGGGGACTTTAAAACGGAAGGTGCTAAGTTTGAACAACAAGAAGCACCTGCAGTAACAGATACTTTGCTGAACATTATTCCTACTAATCCAATTCAAGCAATGGCAGAAGGAAATATGCTTCAAATTATTGCATTCTCCGTGTTTGTAGGATTTGCTCTAACGATGTTAGGCAGCAAAACAAAAGGTATAATGGATCTAATTGAACAAGGTAACGATATTATGATGTATCTTGTAAACCTGATTATGAAATTTGCTCCATATGGTGCTTTTGCATTGATTGCTTCAGCAGTTGGTAGTCAAGGTATGGATGCCATCAAAGCGATGGGCTTATATATGAGCGTAGTTATCTTAGCGTTATTCATCCACTCTGTTGTCGCGTATGGAGGTTCGATTGCTTTATTCGCAAAGAAGAGCCCGCTCTGGTTCTTTAAGGGATTCGCGCCGGCAATGTCTGTTGGATTTAGTACGTCTAGTTCGAATGCAACTCTTCCGATCTCAATGAAAACAGCTCAAGAGAATTTAGGGGTTCGAAAATCGATCAGTGGGTTTGTACAGCCCCTTGGTGCAACGATTAACATGGATGGAACAGCTATCATGCAAGGTGTAGCGACGATTTTTATCGCACAAGTATACGATGTTAACTTAGGATTAACACAGATGCTTACTGTTATTTTAACGGCAGTGCTTGCTAGTATCGGTACAGCTGGTGTTCCTGGAGTTGGATTGATCATGTTAGCAATGGTATTGAACTCTGTAGGATTACCAGTCGAAGGTATTGCCTTAATCCTAGGTGTTGATAGACTTCTTGATATGCTTAGAACAGCTGTTAACATCACTGGTGATGCTGCTTGTGCTGTAATCGTTGATAAAGGTGAAGACAAACATCTTGGAACTCGTGAACAAGAAGTTAGTGCATAAATAATTGCGTTAAAAGACCGCGGTGGATACATTTACCTGCGGCCTTTTTGTATGCCGATTTCCCTAGTTTACAAATGTTGAGTAAATAAATGTAAGCACAGGTGCAAAATCATGGTAAAATAAGAAGATACATAATGAAATTTCGGAGTGATCTTCTTGGAAAAATGGCTAGAGATACTAACGCTTGCAGCAAAGATCATATGGGTACAGATTCAAACCGTTATTAATCCTGTCATCGAGTTAACAGAGAGCGCGATGACCTCTTTTTGGTTTGTCTTTTCACTCACGATCATTACAGGCTACGTATTACTAAGGCTTGTACAGAACGCAATTACTTACTATCAAGCTCATAATTTTATTCACAGAAAAATGAATAACGAACCCGCTAGTGATATAGAATTCACTCTGTTTATGAAATCCCTTTGGAAGAAAGATCGATCTAAAGGTTTAGTGGCCAATGCCAAATCAGCTAAAAGCAGATACCTCCAGTTCAATGCTCAAGAACGTGTATCCATCCAGAATTACTTGCAGCATCGACTGAAATTTTTACGTACGAACCAGCCATTGTTCATTTTGGGAGCTGTTGTGATTGGATTGCTTTCAAGTATTTCAGTGAATGTTCTACCGATCGAGGCGGCTGCGCTTACTGCGGAAAATGTATTGAAAACAACGCTGTTCATCCTTTTCTGGTTGTTCATTATGCAAGCAAAATACGTTTCTATGAAAAAACAAACGTACCATCACCTTGTGTGGATGCAAGAGACTAATCGGACTTCAACGGTTGATTACATGCAGGAAAAGGACGCTGCAGTTTCGACGAACAAAGAAAACAACCCTGCGTATTAACGAGATACGTAAGGGTTGTTTTTTATCCAGAACCGATAAGGATAATGAACCGCTTCCTCGGCATATTGTATGCCTATACGAGGACCTGAGCTGATTTCATGCACTCCTAATTCAATTCCTTCTTCAATTCTTATATTTTCTTCATTCATTTTCTTACCATTATCACTTAATGTGAATCCCATCGCTTTACTCAGTTTGCCAGGACCATTTGTGAGCTGAATCTCAGTCTTTGCTCTCACTCTTCTTTCTTTCATTTCTTCTATTCCTTCAATTGGTTGAAGAGCTCTAATGAGAATCGCTTCTGGTTTATTAACAGGGCCTGAAACGATATTAAAGCAAACATGCATCCCATAAATAAAATAGGTGTAAATTGTACCTGCTTCATCGTACATCACTTCTGTTCTAGCCGTTCTTCGATTGTTATAGGAATGAGCCGCTCGATCTTCAGGTCCTAGATAGGCTTCTGTCTCCACGATGTATCCAGAGGTTGTTCCTTTATCATCGTCATGAATCAATTTCATACCTAGAAGTTCTTTTGCTAGATCAAGTGTGGGTAATTCCCATAAATTCATTTTTCATCTCCCTAATGATGTATGACATCTTTATTTTATATGTACAATAACAACAGGCTTATGTAAAATTATGTTTCCTTTTGTCGAAGTTTTACAAACCCTAAAAAAGAGGAAATTGCAGAAGAAAAAAGAAATTTTTATAAAGCAGATGAATGGGAGGCGTTTGATATGGACGGTTGGGTGAATGAAACAGGAATTTATGAAAATCTCTCCAAACGACGCTGGGAGTACTGGGAAGTAAGTCAACATGGAATAAAAACCATGGTTTCCTGGCTATGCTGGAATGCCCCTAATTCGGTTTATGAACAATGGAGTAAATCTGTCTTACACTAGAACAAATTTTGTTGAAAGTTCCTTTACTTTTTAAAGGAACTTTTTTGTATACTTATAAGCTTGAATCTTCTTTTATGTGGATAGAATAGTTAACAACAATAACCACAAAAAGGAGCAGATTTTATATGGATTCTCATAAAGGACAACTGCGAAGAGCGGTTGAAGGACGTAAACAACGACTTATTCAACATCTTATCCATAAAGGTTTATATGGATATGAAGATCATAGATATCTAACTGATTTTACATTAAGTGAACTAGAGTTAGAGTGGAAAAATGCTCAGTTTATCGATCAAGAAAATCACATAAGTTAAATATTTTAAATAGTAAAAAAATAATAAGTCTTATTAACTATTTTTTGATATAATATACCTATAAATAGGAAGAATGTCTTGTGTAGTATTTTTGTATCGCAATCGTTAAGACAAACTGCCATAAATCGTTTGATAAAGGCAAACTCATTGAAAAGTGAGGACGCAAAGCTATAGGGGCTTCATTAGATATATGCCAGCCAGCTACCTTACGAAATTATCCTTCGGTTTATGAAATGATGTAGGGGGGATATCATTGGAACAGCACTTATTATTTTTTTCATGGTCAGCGATTGGATTTTATTTTGCAACGATTTTTTTTATTGCGCTTTTACTATTTTTTACTGGAAACAAACTTAAGAAGAAAGATAACAGAATCATAGATGTTTTTACAAATATTCTAATCATATTAGGTGCGATTGCCTGGGTGTTTATTACAAGTTGAATGCTAAATTTGAAAATTTCCAAATTTTTAGTAAGGATAAACACTGAAACCCCACGTTATAATGGATGCATACACGAGAGGGGGATTAACAATTGTCTACTAATGTGAAAGCAAACCTTACAGATGAAGAGAAAGAATTGTTAATTGAAGCATTGTTGAGTCAAGGGTATGCTTATGAAGTGGTTGATTCTGAACTAAAGGATTTAGAATATGAGCTTAAGCCAGGTTATGAGTCAAAAGTACGAAGATTGAACGGACTTATAAAAAAATTACATAATTAAAAAATAAAGCAAAAGGCTCTCTTAGAGTCTTTTGCTTCTTTTAGTTAAGTATCATGTATCTAGTAAGCCCTTTCTTCTAGCTTCCATGCGCCATTCCGCTTCTTTTACTAACCTTCTAGGTAACTTGCCTCTATTTTTTAAGAATGACCAATACGTTAGATATTGCTTTGGTCTGGAAACGGGTGAAACATTCCTTGCATACTCCCACCATGAAATTTCGTTTGATTCTAAGCGTATTAAAAAAAGATCGTCGCCTTTTACCATAAAACTCACTCCTGTCTTGCCTTTCATTACCAATAGTATTGACTCATTTCAATAAAATAACCGAAAAAAATCATGGCACTTTATTTTATGCAAACTGTTATATAACGCTTAGGACAAAAAGTAATTTTTTTAATTTGGCAGGAAATAAGTTATGAAGCTTGAATCTTTAAGTTACTATAAGGAAGGTTGTGCTTAAGAAATGGGGGGTGGTCCTGTTGGAGCAAGTACTCATGTTTTCAACACTATTAGCTCCTTTGGTGACAGCAATGATGGAGCTCTTAAAACGTACTTTCCCGATTCCGAAAAAATATATACCCATTGTTAGCTTTTTTGTTGGATTGCTTATCGGATTGTTAGCTGCTCCCGTTACAGACATGAATGTACAACTCAGATTATGGTCTGGAGGAATAGCGGGGTTAGCCGCAACTGGATTGTATGAGATCGGTAAGAAAAGTAGAAAATATAAAAAAGCAAGTTAGTGAGTTTAGTCTGATCTTTTATGAAACCATTTTCAATGATTACTTAAAAAGGGTTTAGAATTTTGAAATCAGTGAATAGATTATAGTAAGAAAACAATGTCAGGCGGTGAAATGTCATGAAAGCTTTTCTAGCACTATGTTTGGCTGTTATGCTATCATTCATCATTGTCCCTAACATTCCTGAAAACGTTCAAGAGAAGTCGGGTACTTCGGATAAACTTATTACTCAGCCAGTAACGGCTGAAGAAACGAAAGAAAAACATGCTGTCCCTGTATTTACGGAGGATATCGCGAAGAAACAGGCGCATCTCTTTATTGAAGCACTAAAGCAAGAAACGGATGAAAACTATAGGGTTTTAAATTATTCTAATAAAGAAGAATATATGACATATTTAACGAATTTTGTGTCTAAAGATCTAGCTGCATATTATACGGATGGTTTATTTGAGGAACGAGAAAGTTCGCTATACATCATTCCTACTGAACTTCCACCATGGCTAGAAGAAAGTGAACCTGTAATGATCAAACAGCTCTCAGATCATTCTTATAGAGTTCATCAAAAAAATGACTCTGATCTATATGGCTCATATGATATTACTTTAGGATATGAGTACCTGAACGGAAAATGGATTATTACATTTGCATCAGTAGATTAAAACATGGGTTTTACCACCCATGTTTTTTTACGATTAGATTGAATAAACTAGGATTGTTACATAATAGGAAGAGGAAGTTGATAGCTCTAAGAGAGAGCGTACGTTTAGAGAGTTGCAATTAAAACAAATGGACTTTAAATGTTGTGAACTTTACAATAAAGGAAACAGTCGAGATGGAGTAGTGTGATGGATATAATTACGTTTAAAGATTTTTATAACAACACTGTACAATTGTCGTTTTCAGACCACCCCTTTTCGGATACGCCAAAACACGTGTGGTGTTTGTGTAAATTTAAAGATCAATGGTTGCTGACTGAGCATCCGAGACGTGGAATTGAGTTTCCTGGTGGAAAGGTAGAACCTGGAGAAACAGCAGATGAAGCAGCCGTTCGGGAAGTCTTTGAAGAGACGGGTGGAAGAGTATCAGATCTTAAATATATTGGTCAGTACTTTGTTGATGGAAAAGGCGGAAAGATCATTAAGAATATTTATGTAGCCACTGTAGATAAGATTCTTTTAAAGCATCGTTATTTTGAAACGAATGGACCTGTATTAATGAGTGAGTTGCCTGAAGATGTTTCCACGGATAAGTCGTTTAGCTTTATGATGAAAGACCAGGTGCTAAAAGAGAGTATGAAGTACGCTCTTCTGCATTCCCTGGCCTAATAATGAAGGATTATAAACGGTGTTTAATGAGTTTCCGTTCAAGCCATTCGACTCCTTGATACATTACGGTAGCCATTACAGCAATGATCAAGAGGCTCATCAGGACGAGTGTGAAGTTAAAGACTTGGAATCCGTAGATGATCATGTACCCTAAACCTTGTTTTGAAACGAGAAACTCGCCTACGATAACACCAACCCACGACAACCCTACATTTACTTTTAAAGAAGATATGATATTCGGAAAACAGGCTGGAAGGATAACCTCCTTAAAGCACTGTTTTTTATTGCCTCCGAAAGATCGAACCACTTTAATGTAGTTGGCATCCACATTTTGAAACGCTGTGTATACGACGAGGGTCGTAATGATGATTGAGATTAAGATTCCCATTGCAATGATTGAACCAAAGTTCGGACCGATGGCAACGATTAAAATAGGTCCTAACGCCACTTTCGGCATGGCGTTTAAGACCACTAGGTATGGATCAAGAACTTTAGATAGAAATGGTGACCACCACAGAAGAGCGGCAAGTAAAGTTCCTAACAGCGTACCTAATATGAATCCGAGTACAGTCTCACCTAGCGTAAAAAAAACGTGGATATAAAGTGAACCATCACCGACCTTTTCCATAAAAAGAGATCCTATTTTCGTTGGAGAACTAAATAATAATGGATTGATCCAGCCTCGTAGAGATGAAATTTCCCATAACAAGAAAAAGCTGATAAAAATAAAAAGCTGAACAAGGCGGATATTTCGATTTTCTTTTTTTATCGATTCTAGATATTCCTGGTGTATCTTACTCTTTATCGTTTTGTTCAATGTGCTCCAACTCCTCCCATATTTGCTGAAAGGTTGCAGAAAAATCAGGATGCTGACGAGCTTCAAAGGGAGGGAGAGTCCTTAATTTTTCAGGCATCTTAAATGTCCTGAAAATACGTCCAGGATTAGTTGATAACAAGATAACGGTATCACTCATCGCGATGGCCTCACCGATATCATGTGTAACTAAGATAGCTGTTTTTCCATGTTCTCTTAGAGTTGAGGATACGAGATCTTCAAGCTTTAACTTTGTTTGGTAATCGAGTGCTGAGAAAGGTTCATCGAGTAAAAGGATCTTGGGCTGTGTGGCGAGTGTTCGAACGAGAGCCACTCTCTGCCTCATGCCTCCAGAAAGTTCTGAAGGATATTTGGTTAATATATGATCTAATCCGATCTCTTTGAGAAGTTTCACTGCTGCTTGAACGTTTTCCAATGAATGTTGATTCCTCAGTTTCAAACCAAGCGTTATGTTATCTCGAATCGTTTTCCATGGAAACAAATAATCTTGCTGAAGCATGTAACCGATTTTTGGATGCGGAGATGTAACCAGTTGGTTATTCACCGTTACCGTTCCGACCGTTGGAGTGAGTAGACCTGCGATCATAGATAAAAGTGTGGATTTACCGCACCCGCTCGGTCCTAGTAAGGATATAAATTCGCCTTCTTGTACAGAAAGCGAAATATCTTCTAAGGCCGTTGTGGCAGACGTTTTTGAAAAGTATGTTTGCCCGACAGATTTTAGTTGTAATAAAGCCACGACGATCCCCTCCTGATTTTGAATTTGCACTTCAAACAACCACCTGTAAAGCTTCTCGTGTCAATGTCCGACAAGAAGCTCACAATGGTAGCTTTATTGTATGCAGAGCCGTCTGTTCTTTTACTTGATGGCTTTCTTTGCTATTGAAGTATCAACAAGAATGTTATAATCCACTTTCTTCGGAAGTTCGCCCGCTTCATCCATAATGGTTTGTAAGTTGTTCCACTCTTCTTCATCTAATATTGGATTTAGAGCGAAACTGTGCTGACTTTTATATCGATCCACAACGGTTTCAATAAGTTCAACAGGGGTATCTTCAAAATAAGGTGCGATAACTTTTGCGATCTCTTTTGCGGAGTGGTTCTCTACCCATAACTGTGCTTTGTATAAGCCTTTTGTAAATTTCTCTAATGTTTCTTTATTTTCTTTTATATAGCTCTGTTTCGTCATAAAGGTTGTATAAGGAATCTTCCCAGACTCAGCGCCGAACGAAGCAACAATGTGTCCGATTCCTTCTTGTTCAAATAAACTTGCTTGTGGTTCAAATAATTGAACATAATCTCCTGTTCCAGAAGCAAATGCGTTTGCAATATTAGCAAAATCAATATTTTGAATCATGGTTAGATCGTTCTTGGGATCAATTCCGTGTTTCTTTATACCAAACTCACCTGCCATCTGTGGCATGCCGCCTTTACGCTGGCCCAAGAAAGTACTGCCTTTTAGCTGATCCCATGAAAAGAATTCCGGTTTCTTTCTTGCCACTAAGAAAGTACCATCCGTCTGTGTGAGCTGAGCAAAGTTAATAACAGGGTCAGTCGATTCTTGTGCATGTACATAGATTGTTGTTTCAGAACCAACGAGTGCTACGTCTGCGCCATCAGACAACAAAGCTGTCATCGTTTTATCGCCGCCCCATGTCGTAGTCAGCTCTACATCTAAACCTTCTTCCTTAAAAAAGCCTTTTTCAATGGCAACATATTGTGGAGCATAAAAAATAGATCGTGTTACTTCTGCGATTCTAATTTTTTCTTTTTTAGGGCTAGAGGTATTGCAGCCTGCCAACAGAATGGAGAAAGCTAGTAAACAAGTGAAAAGTATCATTAGTTTTCTTTTGAAATATTTCATATTGAATCCTCCTGCACATAGGGATGAAGTCATGACTTTTATGTAATAATGTATGTGATTGGTGCAAATATGTGTTTGCCCACAAAAATAAAGGAGTGTAGGAATGAAAAAAGCAAAAATGATAGAGTGGCAGCGATTTCCTTCACCACATCCTACCATTCGCTTGTATGTAGTCACGTATTTAAATGATGGATTGAAAATAAAAGGACTAGCAGCTTTACCAGAAGGAAAAGGGCCGTTTCCAGGCTTTCTTTATCTTAGAGGCGGAATCAAGTCCGTTGGCATGGTCAGAATTGCTAGAATCATCCAGTTTGCTTCACAAGGTTTTGTTGTCATGGCCCCCTATTATCGAGGAAATCAAGGGGGAGAAGGCAACGAAGATTTTGCAGGAGAAGATCGAACTGATGCTTTTGCCGCTTTTGAGGTATTAAAGCAGTTTCCTAAAGTAGATCCTGAGGACATTCATGTGTTTGGCTTTTCTCGAGGCGGTCCTATGGCCTTATTTACCGCTATGAAATATCCGGAAATTCGTTCTGTCGTAACATGGGGCGGTGTGACTGACATGGCGATCACATATGACGAGAGAGAAGATCTGAGGAGGATGATGAAGAGAGTTATCGGGGGAACTCCAGAGAAATATCCAGATGAATTTGAATGGAGATCCCCGTTAAACTATTGTGAAGATTTAGATACACCACTACTTTGCATTCATGGCATGAAGGATGAAAACGTAAGTGTAGAGCATACCATTAAGATTGAAGCAATACTAAAAGAGCTCGGAAAACCATGCGAAACATGGATCTATCCAGAATACACACATTATTTTCCGCCAAAAGAGAACAGAAAGATTACATATGCTTTGTGTGAATGGATGAAAGGACATGGAAAAGGAGCTGAAATGAGATTTTAGCTCCTTTACTAATACACACATATTTAATAAATATAAAAAAACCTTCCATTGCTAGAATGGAAGGTCACTATTCATTGTATTAAACGAGCGGTCCAGCTTGAGAAATTTCAGCTGAAACAGATTTGAATTTTTCAAAGTTCGCATTAAATTGGTTAGCAAGCTCTTTCGCCTTAACGTCATAAGCGTCTTGATCACTCCACGTTTTCTTCGGCTGAAGAACTTGATCTGGTACACCAGGGCAGTGTGTTGGAATATGAAGCCCAAATATAGGATCAACGACTGTTTCAACAGAAGCAAGTTCGCCTTCTAGAGCAGCCTGCACCATAGCACGTGTGTGGCCTAGATTCATACGGCTTCCGATCCCATACTCTCCACCAGACCAGCCTGTGTTAACAAGATAAACCTGAACGTTGTGCTGATCGATTTTCTTTCCGAGCATCTCAGCGTAAACGGTAGCAGGTAGTGGCAGGAATGGTGCACCGAAACATGTTGAGAACGTAGCTTGTGGTGATGTTACGCCTCTTTCTGTTCCTGCAAGTTTGCTCGTGTATCCTGATAAGAAATGATACATCGCTTGTTCTTTAGTAAGTTTGCTGATTGGAGGCAATACACCGAATGCATCAGCTGTTAAGAAGATGATCGTGTTTGGGTGTCCGGCAACACTTGGTTGAATAATATTTGGAATAGCATCGACAGGATAAGCTGCACGTGTGTTTTCAGTTAATGATGAATCTTTATAGTCAGCTTCTCTCGTTGCAGGGTCGATCATGACATTCTCTAAAACGCTTCCAAAACGAATCGCATTCCAGATTTGTGGTTCTTTTTCTTTCGATAGATCGATTGTTTTTGCATAACATCCACCTTCAATATTGAAGACTCCAGTGTTAGCCCAACCATGCTCATCATCCCCAATCAAGCGACGATTCGGATCAGCTGATAATGTAGTTTTTCCAGTTCCAGAAAGTCCGAAGAATAAAGCTACATCTCCTTCATTCCCAACGTTTGCAGAGCAGTGCATAGACAGGATGCCTTTTTCAGGAAGAATGTAGTTCATAACAGAAAATACAGATTTTTTAATTTCACCTGCATATTCAGTTCCACCGATCAGAACAATTTTCTTCTCGAAAGAAACGATAATAAACGTCTCAGAATTTGTTCCATCTTCAGCCGGATTAGCTTGGAATCCTGGTGCTGAAATCACTGTGAATTGCGATTCATGAGAGCCTAGCTCATCGTGGTTGGGACGTACAAACATCTGGTGAGCAAAAAGGTTATGCCATGCATACTCATTAATAACTTGGATAGGAAGGCGATACTCGCGGTCTGCGCCAGCAAACCCTTTAAACACGAATAGTTCTTCTTTATTCCCTAAGTATTGGAGAACTTTTTTGTATAATTTATCAAAGTTTTCTGGTGAAAATGGTTTATTAACCTTTCCCCAATCAATTGAATCTTTAATGGAAGCATCTTCAACGATAAATTTATCCTCAGGGGAACGGCCTGTATATTTCCCCGTTGTAGCTTGAAGTGCTCCTGTGGATGTAAGGATGCCCTCGTTGCGCTGAAGAGATTTTTCTACTAAAACCGGAACAGGTAAGTTCTGGTGAGTTGTTTCACGGGTCACAAGATCGTTTAAGGTTGTCGTAAATTCCAAAGTATTCATATGAGACAGTACCATCCTTTATCCTAGAGTGATATATTCGAAAATTAGTATAACACATTGAATTAAATAATGTATACTATTTTATGAAAGTGCATCAAAAAAGTTCTTACTTACTAAAAAAAGAACAAAATTATGCGAAATAGCCATCTTATTTAAAACGCTTTCATTCTATAGAATATAATACTCCAAACTTATGGCTATTCATAGGGTTTTCTATTGACACAGGGGAAGCATTGCGCTATCATATTTCGAGAACGGCTACTCTTATTCTGAGTAGGTGGAGGGACAGGCCCTATGAAACCCAGCAACCGACATGAAAGTGGTAAACACAACGCCACTAGAAATGAAAAGGTGCTAACCTGCAAGGTGAAAATAACCTTGGACGATAAGAGGTTGAAGGCATTATGGTTTTAGAAACCTTTTCCCTCGTGAATGTATGTGAAACAGGGAAGGGCTTTTTTTATGCCTTTTTCGGGTTAAGAACATAAACTGTGTAAAATAGATAAGAATAAAGTACCGTATCATACTGAAAAGCAGTTAAAGGGAGGATATTAACTTGTCCAAAAAAGTTAGTCGTCGTTTATTTACATCAGAATCCGTTACAGAAGGCCATCCAGATAAAATCTGTGACCAAATCTCAGATGCGATTCTAGATGAAATTTTAGCTAATGATGCAAATGCTCGTGTAGCATGTGAAACTTCTGTCACTACAGGTCTTGTACTTGTTGCAGGTGAGATCACAACTTCTACTTATGTAGATATCCCAAAAGTTGTTCGTGAGACAATTAAAGAGATCGGTTATGACCGTGCAAAATATGGTTTTGATGCTGAAACGTGTGCAGTATTAACTTCTATCGATGAGCAATCTGCTGACATCGCAATGGGTGTTGACCAAGCTCTTGAAGCAAGAGAAGGTTCTATGACAGATGCTGAGATCGAAGCAATCGGTGCAGGTGACCAAGGTCTAATGTTCGGATATGCTTGTAACGAAACAGAAGAGCTTATGCCTCTTCCAATCTCACTAGCTCATAAATTATCTCGCCGTCTTACAGAGGTTCGTAAGTCTGAAGAGATTCCTTACTTGCGTCCAGATGGAAAAACTCAAGTAACGGTTGAATATGATGAAAACGATAAGCCTGTTCGCATCGATACAATCGTAATTTCTACTCAGCATCACCCTGAGAACACGCTTGAAGAAATTCAAAGAGACATCAAAGAAAAAGTAATCACGCCGGTTGTTCCTGCTGAACTGATCGACGAGAACACAAAATACTTCATTAACCCAACGGGCCGTTTCGTAATCGGCGGACCTCAAGGTGATGCAGGTCTTACTGGCCGTAAAATCATCGTAGATACTTACGGTGGATATGCTCGTCACGGTGGTGGTGCATTCTCTGGTAAGGACGCAACTAAAGTTGACCGTTCTGCTGCTTATGCTGCTCGTTATGTTGCAAAAAACATCGTAGCATCAGGTCTTGCTGATAAAGTTGAAGTACAGCTTGCTTATGCAATCGGTGTTGCTCAACCCGTATCAATCGCTGTTAACACGTTTGAAACAGGCAAAGTTTCTGAAGAAGTTCTTGTTGAGTTGGTTCGCAACAACTTCGATCTTCGTCCGGCTGGAATCATTAAGATGCTTGATCTTCGCCGTCCGATCTACAAGCAAACTGCTGCATACGGTCACTTTGGACGTACTGACATCAACCTTCCTTGGGAGAATACAGATAAAGCTGCAGAGCTTAAGAAACAAGCAAATATTTAATGACATGTTAAACCAGACTTCCTTTTGGGAGTCTGGTTTTTTTAATGTTCTATCAGTTTAAAGGATAGATTGTCGAAAATCGGATAAAAAATTTTATGTACGGAATTAATCGTTAGTTTTACGGATAAATGTACATTATTTACGGATAAAATTGTGATTACCTCGTATAAAATACTTATGTATCCCTCTGGTAAACATCTGAACCGATAATGTTCATCAGAGGGATGCAAAATATATAAAACTATAAATAAAATGAATTGCTATTTACTTTCGTATCATATTATCCTGCGCCTATTAAGCAATGATCGTTTTATTTTTACTTTTCATATAAATAACTTCTTCATACTGCATCAAAAGATTCCCAAAGATAGCTGACCAAGATTGAGTCATCGCATAATTTCTTGCTTTTAGTTTCATAGAACTTAAGAGCATAGGATCTTCCATAATAGAAACGATATTTTGTATGAATGATTCAGCTTCCCTAGCTTTACAGATTCTACCCGTTACACCGTCTTGAACAATTTCAGCTACTCCGCCAGAATCAGACACGATAGCAGGCAAACCAGATGCAGCAGCTTCTAGAACAACATTGCCGAACGTCTCTGTAGAAGAGGGGAAGACGAAAAGATCGGCTGTAGCATAAACTCTTGCAAGTTCATCTCCAGATAGATACCCTGCACATGTTACATGGTTATATTCTGTTTCCCACTGTTCGACATCACGTCGACATGGGCCATCACCCACAATCAGCCAATGTACATTTTCGCTCAAGGATGGTGGCAGTTTATCTATCATTTCTTTCAGAATGTTTAAATCCTTTTCGGGTGCTAATCTTCCCACGAACAAGAAGATATACTTTTGTGTAATATTATACTTTTCCCGGACCTGGTAATCACGATTTTGAGGTGTGAACATCATACAGTCAACTCCTCTGGACCATATTTCAATATTGTTAAAGTTTTTTGTGTATAAAATCTTCCGTGTTTCTTCGCTTGGAACAAATATCTTTTCAAAAGGTTTATGAAACCATTGCAGATAACGCCAGAGCAAGTGGGAAAGGAAATCTAGATGGTAGTAAGCAAGGTAGCGGTCAAAATGTGTATGATAGGAGGCAACCATTGGAATGTTTTCTCTTTTTCCGTATCTCATTCCGAACAGGCCAATATTAAAAGGAGTAGCAATATGAAGGAGATCAGGTCTAAATTTATTCAGTTCTTCGTTCAAGGCTTTAAATTGCGGTATAGCAAGCCTGCACTCCGGATATAGAAAGAGTGGCAGGCTTTTCATCGCATAATATTGTTTGCATTCTGTTTCTTGATGCTCTTCAAAAGAAGGCATGATAACTTTATATTCAACTCCATTGGTTTCTAGGTAACTCGTAAATCTTTTTAATGTACGAGCAACTCCATTAATTTGTGGATGGAACGTATCAGAAAAAAGAGCAAGCTTCATTTCTTCATCTCCTTTTTATAAGAAGTAATGCAAGACAAAGCTATTAACTAAAAACAAAGAAAAGAAGCTTGAGCTGATGCCTAGAATCATTCCTGCAAGTACATCAGAAGGATAGTGAAGACCTAGATACATACGAGAGATGGCTACCAAAAGAGCAGCGACCAATAAAAATATTCCGATAAAAGGATTCAATAGTATCAAAGGCGTTACGATTGAAAATACAGCCGTTGTATGACCGGATGGAAAAGAATGGTCTTTTAATGGATTTTCGCCGATATTCGTATCTGGAAGACTTAAATACGGTCTCTTTCTCGGGTACATTTTCTTAGAAATCGCAACAGGAATGTGACTGATCAATAATGACAGCATACAAACAATTCCCCAAGACTTTAGATGCATAGGGAGAAATAACAGAAGCAGAATACTTGTCGATATGGTAGCTGTTGCACCACCAAGATGTGTCCAAATGTGAAAGAAATGGTCCATTGAATTCCTGTGCAGTCTTCCATTAATCAGCCGGAAAAATGTACACTCTTTTTCATAAAGCCAATCGATTACTTTTGCCATGAATATCCCCCTTACCATTCATATTTTGTTCGATACTATAATAATAAAATACAATTGTAAGGGGAACATGAAGACAGTATGAAATTATTATAAAAAAACCATCCTGCAAGAGCAGAATGGCTAGAAATATATTTTTCTGTCACGTTCTTCTTTTAAGATTTCCACCGCCTCACGGAATCTTTGGGAATGAATAATCTCTCTTTCCCTTAGAAAACGAAGAGAGTCATTAAGATCAGGATCGTCTGACATATTGATGATCCATTGGTAGGTAGCACGTGCTTTTTCTTCTGCTGCAATATCTTCATATAAATCAGCTATCGGATCACCTTTTGCAGCTATGTAGCTTGCAGTAAATGGTACACCGGCTGCATTGTGGTAAAATAATGCGCTGTCGTGATTTACATAGTGATCTGCAATGCCTGCGGCTTTTAATTGCTCGGGTGTGGCGTCTTTTGTCAGCTTATAGATCATTGTTGCAATCATCTCAAGATGAGCGAATTCTTCTGTACCGATATCCGTAAGAAGTCCTATCACTTTATCTGGAATCGTATAACGCTGATTTAAATACCGAAGAGCAGCTGCGAGTTCTCCATCTGCACCTCCGTATTGTTCGATTAAGTATTTAGCAAGTGTCGGGTTACATGATGTGACTTTAACAGGATATTGCAGTTTCTTTTCATACACCCACATTTAAGTGAACCTCCTTCCTTTTATAACTGCCATGGCCATGGTCCGTCACTCCAGTTCCAGGGCATGCCAGAATAACTGTTTCCGTATTGCTGGAGAGGACCGTATTTTGATTCAATAGCTCTTTTGATCTGTTTTCTTTGTTTTGCGAACTGATTAAACTGTTGGACTGCAGATTGATCCTGAGGGTGTGTATCGAGATATAAGGTGAGTTCCACGAGAACAAAATCAACTGCTTGAAGTTCTTCCATCCATTGATAGAATTCTTCTGGTAAGGTTGATTGCACAAAGATTACCTCCTTCTTTCATAAGGATTTTCGTAATAATCGTAGAATGCTGGCCATAATGTGCCTTTTTGTAGTGCTTCTTTTGGTGAGTATTGTGGCAGATTATAAGGCTGGAACCCCATATACAGATTTGGAGGAGTAGAGTAATATTTTTTTCCGATCGGAGGGCACGGATCGTAAGGGCTATGATAAGGAACATAAGACTTTTGATTAGATGTACTCATGAGACAACTTCCTTTCATATTGTTAACTAGTATTATTAGTATTTAAAAAGGGTAGCAGTTTCAGTACGATTTCATCTCAAATTCTTTGTTTCTATGTTAAAATTATGGGCAAAACAAACAGAGAGAAGAGGTGGCTATATATGTATGCAGGCATACATCATGTATCCTTACTTGTAACAAATCTAAAAGAATCATTGTATTTTTATGAGGGAATTCTTGGATTCAAGCAAAATAAAAAACGCCCGCAATTTGATTTTCCAGGCGTTTGGTATGATATCGGTGACACACAGCTTCATTTAATCGTCCATCCTGAAGGTAAAGCTAGAAGAAATACGAAAGAAATTGATAGCAGAGATGGCCATTTTGCCATAAGGGTTACGGATATGGACAAGCTATTAAAAACATTAGATGCTCATAACGTTCCATATGTTAACAAACCAACAAATAAAACAGAGTGGCACCAGGTTTTTGTGAGTGACCCTGATGGTAACTTAATCGAGTTTAACGTTTAGGTTGGAGAGATTTATAATACTGTCCTTTCTCGTAATATTCACGGCGGATTCGGTTCATGTCCGTAATATCTTCTTCTGTTAACTCTCTGATCACCTTAGCTGGTCGGCCGAAAGCTAAGGTGTTTGGCGGTATCTTTTTTCCAGGAGGAACAAGACTTCCTGCACCTATAAAAGCTCCTTCTCCGATGTGAGCTCCATCTAATATGAGTGAACCCATGCCGATCAATGCGTTCTCTTCAATGATACAACTATGTAAAATCACGCTATGACCAACAGTCACGCCGTCTTTTAAATGAAGGGGACGGTTTGGACTTTGATGAAGAACAGAGTTATCTTGAACGTTTACATAGTCCCCGATAATAGTTGGGGAAACGTCTCCTCGTATGGATGTATTAAACCAGATAGAAGAAAATTCGCCGATCTGAACATCGCCCGTAATGGTAACATAGTCTGCAATAAAGGCGGTTTCTGAAATCTTAGGTTGTTTATCTCCAAATGGATAGATCATGGTTACACACTCCTTTTATCATTATTTATCTATATACAGTTTAGCAAATCACCAAGTCTTATGAATAGAGAAGGTGGAGAAATGTGGACATGGAAAACAAAAAGAAATGCAATCGGAACAATCGTAGTCGTTCATGGAGCAAACGAACATCACGGCAGGTATGATTGGGTTATCAAACAATTGAACGAAGCGGGCTTGCATTGTGTTTCAGGCGATCTTCCGGGTCAAGGAACGACAACGAGAAGAAGAGGGCATATTGATGCATTCGACGATTATATTCAAACAATAGAAAAATGGTATCTTGAAGCCGAGAAATTTGGCCTTCCCGTATATATCTTAGGACATAGCATGGGTGGATTAGCCGTAATCAGAACCTTGATGGAAAAAAGGCTTAATGTTAAAGCTGTTATCTTATCCTCTCCATGTTTAGGGTTGGTTCATTACCCATCAAAAGGAAAAGAAGCAGTTTCCGTTCTATTGAACAAACTCGCTCCGAGTGTAAGGTTAGCGACCAACTTACCTGAAGGCAGTGCTACCAGGAACGAAGAGATCCGTTTACGTGATAAAGAGGATAAGCTGATCGTTAAGAAAGTTTCTGTCAGGTGGTATCGAGAGTTGATTGGTTCGATAAAACATGTTTTCGATCATGATAAAGATTTCCCCAATGTACCATTAATGCTTTTACAAGCGGGGGATGATCGAATCGTGGACAAAATGAAAGTGAAGCAATGGTTTAACGCAGTGCAACTCGAAGAAAAATGGTATAAGGAATTTCCATCACTATATCATGAAGTATTAAACGAGCCTGAAAGAGATCATGTGTTTAATTATGTAAAAAAATTTCTATTTCTGCATAGCAACGTCGATTAAAGAAAAAGGTAAGGGAAGAAATAAACAAAAGGAGCCATCTTATGAACAAAGTTCCGGTTCACCCTTGGGGATTGATGTATTCCGTTTATACGCATATCTTTCCGGCTGTCAGCGATCTGCTTAAGTCTTGGCATGAGAGAGCTGTGAAGATTCCGAACCATGAATTAAGAAGACAGGCAGTCAGCAGCATCTCGGATAAGATGTTTCACTGTGAAGGGGGAGCTATCCTTACACTGCTAGCAGGGGATCATCGCAAAAAAGCCATCGAGTTTGTGGTGGCGTACCAAACGATCAGCGACTATTTAGATAACCTCTGTGACAGAAGCACTTCACTGAATGAAAAGGATTTCCGTGCCCTTCATGAGAGTATGTTTCATGCGTTATCTCCTGGTGCTGTTCCAACAAATTATTACCGTTACCGAGAAGAACAGGACGACGGCGGTTATTTAAACGAACTAGTTTATACGTGTCAAAACGTTTTGTCAGAGATGAAAGCTTATCCAAATATCGCGAGTGAACTGATCGGACTAGCCTCGATCTATTGTGATTTGCAAGTTCATAAACATGTGATCGTTCAAGAGAGAGAGCCACGGCTAATCAGTTGGTTCGGAGAGTATCAATCTGTTCTACCAGATATCACATGGTATGAATTTTCAGCTTGTGCAGGTTCAACGCTGGGTATCTTCTGTCTAGTCAGTTATGCATTTCAAGGAAACTTCACGAAAGAATCTGCAGCAACGATAAAGAAAGGATACTTTCCATGGCTGCAAGGTCTTCATATTCTTTTAGATTATTTTATTGATCAAAATGAGGACAAGTTGGAAGGCGATCTAAACTTTTGTACGTATTATAAGAATGATCAGCACATGCTTGAACGAATGGTTTATTTTGCGGAAAAAGCAGAAAAAAGCTGTGCTAATCTTCCTAATTCAAAGTTTCACCGCTTGATCCAAAGAGGCTTATTAGGAATCTACCTTGCAGATAAGAAGGTGTCTGAAAGTCCTGGGATTAAAAAGATGGCTTCAAAGCTCGTTAAAGTGGGAGGGGCAACAAGTTACTTCTTTTATGTAAATCGAAAATTATATCAAAGATTAAAACCTTCTCTCTCATAAAAGTAATGTCAAGATCCATGTACTTCGCATTTAGCAGGGGTATGTGAGGATAGTAACTAATGCATAATTTGTCGAGGAATGTAAACTCGTGGATAAAAGACAAAAACTTTTGGATTGAGAGGCAAATCTCGTGGATAAACAGCCGGAATATTTGGATTGCGTGCTCAAATTTCTGGATTGATGTAGCATAATACCCCGGCGTGTATATAGGACGACCAGTTTCTGAATCCTGAAAAAAGGCTGAATCAACTTTGATTAGTTGAATTCAGCCTCTTTTTTCGATTGCCACTACAAATGGCGGGTCGTTCTTTTGATTAATAAATTCGTATTGTAAAACATGAGCCTGTTTTTGATCCAGCTGTTTTACGTAACTCATGACTAGTTCTTTTTCTCTTTTTCCTTCTTCATGTCCATGGTAGATCACGAGGATGATTACGCCTTCAGGTTTTAATAGTTGCAGAAGCTGTTCAATTGCACCGATGGTAGATGATCCTGTTGTAGTAATCGACTTGTCGCTTCCAGGCAAATAACCGAGGTTAAAAATAGCAGCAGTTATTTTTGTATGAAGATCACTAGGTAACTGAGTTGTTAACTCATCATGTGAGGCATGATAAAAGGTAACGTTATGATCTGCATGATGATCAACAAGCCGTTGCTTTGAGTTCTCGATCGCTTGCTCTTGAATATCAAAAGCATACACATGACCGTTCTCACCAACGAGTTTTGATAAAAATAAAGTGTCATTTCCGTTTCCGCAAGTCGCATCAATTACGATATCTCCCTCATCACAAAATGTACGAAGAAGCGTTCTCGCAAACGGCAATACTCCTTCTAATTTCATGGGGTGTTCACCTCAGACGTATTATAAAATTTCCCTTGAAAACTATTTCTGTTTTTAAGTTCACTTTCGATCGCGTTTAACACTTTCCATTTATTCAGACTCCACATCGGTCCGACCAATAGATCAGATGGTCCGTCTCCAGTAAGGCGATGAATCATCATTTGTGGGGGAAGAATCTCTAGTTGGTCACAAACAAGTTTTACATACGTGTCAAAATCAAGAAATTCTAACATGCCTTGTTCGTATTGTTTGACCATAGGGGTCTTTTTTAGAAGGTGGAGCAAATGGATCTTAATCCCTTGAACATTAAGTTTCGCAACTTCTCTTGCAGTTTCCATCATCATCTCTGGAGTTTCTAATGGCAATCCGTTAATGATGTGTGAACATACTCTTATGTTGTGTTTTCGAAGTTTTTTAACGCCTTCTACATATGTTGCGTAGTCATGAGCTCTGTTTATGAGCAGAGCTGTTCGTTCATGTACAGTTTGAAGTCCTAACTCTATCCAAAGATACGTTCTTTTATTTAAGTCAGCAAGATATTCGATCACATCATCCGGTAAACAATCAGGTCTCGTTGCAATTGAAAGTCCAACAACGCCTTCTTGTTCCAGTACCGTTTCATAAAGTTCTTTTAGTTGCTCAACAGGAGCATAAGTATTCGTAAAAGCTTGAAAGTAGCCGATGTACTTCCCTTTTTTCCACTTTGAATGCATTCGTTCTTTGACGGTGTGAAACTGTGTGATGATATCATCACGGCGGTTTCCTGCAAAATCACCTGAGCCACTTTGAGAGCAGAAGGTACATCCTCCAAATGCTGCGTTTCCATCACGATTCGGACAATCGAATCCGCCATCAAGTGGTACTTTAATAATTTTATCTCCAAAATGGGACTTTAAATGCTGATTCCATGTGTAATATCGTTTTTCACCAAAATAATCTGGTTTTTCCATAAGGTGTGTCATCTTCCTCACTCCTTTATACGGTGATGAGCACCATATGACATTGTAGCATGTTCGCACTGTGAGCGGCAAAGTGAGTTGTCAGTACTTTCAAATTGTAAAGTGCAGGAAAAAGGAATAAAATACAGAGTGGTTTATGACATCTTAGTTAGCAAGCGGGGGAATATTTATGCCAGCGAAAGTATGGCTGCTCATTATTGGAATGGCACTTAATGTGACGGGCTCAAGTTTTTTGTGGCCGATCAATACGATTTTTATACATGGACATCTCGGTAAGTCACTTACCGTAGCAGGCATTGTTCTATTACTTAACTCAGGTGCCGGTATTATAGGTAACTTAACGGGAGGATTGCTGTTTGATAAATTAGGAGGCTACAAGACGATTATGCTCGGAGTCTCCATTTCATTTACGACTTCCTTCTTACTAATTTGGTTTCATGATTTCTGGATGTACAGTATCCTTCTTGTTTTTATGGGATTTGGAATGGGAATCGTCTTTCCATCTATGTATGCATTAGCAGGTACGATGTGGAAAGAGGGTGGAAGAAAAGCATTTAACCGAATCTATATTGCACAGAACGTAGGGGTAGCGCTCGGGGCTGCACTTGGTGGTTTTGCAGCTTCTTATTCTTTTACACTCTCTTTCGTCAGTTGCTCGGCTCTATCTTTTGTATTTTTTATGATTGTGCTGTTCGGTTTTAAAGGAATCGATGAAACAGATGAAGCATCTGTACAAACCGTTTTTTCCCAACGAAAAAGAATTCATAACAAAGAAGCTTTTATGGCACTATTGATTTTATGTGGAGGGTATCTGTTAGCTTGGATCGGTTACGTTCAATGGCAGTCTACGATAGCTGCTTATACGCAATCACTAGGGGTAACTTTAAAGATGTACAGTTTGCTTTGGACTGTTAATGGTGTGTTTATCGTTCTTGGTCAGCCACTAGTCAATCTTTTCCTGAAAAGATGGCTTCACTCCACAACATCGCAAATTTTAGTCGGCTATTGTATATTTGTTATTTCTTTTGTGATGGTAGGAAATGCAAAAGACTTTAGTGGCTTTATGATGGCCATGATCGTTCTTACTATAGGCGAAATGCTCGTATGGCCAGGTGTTCCGTCCATTGCAGCAGAGCTAGCTCCTGAAGGCAGGGCCGGATTCTATCAAGGAATCGTAAATTCTACTGCCACAGGCGGAAGGATGATCGGTCCGTTGTTTGGAGGAATGATTGCAGATCTATTCAACATATCCGTGTTGTTTCAAACGATTATCGGCTTGATGGTGCTTGCCTTTATTCTAACGATTATATACAGCAAGAATCGGCATGCCATCCAGCAGACTGAAACCTCTCAACAAGCTTCTTAAAAGATTGTTGCTTGGTAATCTTGTTCTTCTCTTCGTTGAATGTTGATTGGAGTGGAAGGGGGCGAGACTCCTGCGGGGCGAGCGGTCAGGTGAGACACTTAGGGGCGCAGAGCGGCAAGGGGCTCACCGGTCGCCCCGCGGAAAGCGAAGCAACCTGGAGCGTAAATAAACTACTTACAAACGTGACAAAGTTTCCGACAAGAGTCTTAATTTTTATTTAATTAAGCGGGTCTTGTTGCTTCTTTTGGAAGCAGTTTCGCAGACATCAACCTTCTTCTGATCGTAACGCCAAGAATAGCTGCTAAAAGGGCTTTGATTACACCTACAAGGAGAAACGGAATAACACCACCACTTATCGCTTGTTCCCAGCTTAAGCTTGCGATGAACTTTAATTGAACGGCACCGAACACAAGTGTGATCACCATACCCACAATGTTTGCAACAACAGCAGGAAAAAGAGTAAAACTTGTTTTTTCTAAGATGAGTCCAGTGATATAAGCGGCGATGATAAAGCCGACGATATAGCCTCCTGTTGGACCGATCAGTACCATAAAGCCACCTTTAGCCTCAGAGAAAACAGGGAGACCGATCGCACCCATAGCGACGTAGATCATTACTGCTAATGTGCCGTATTTACGTCCCAAAATGGTTGCGCAAAGCCCAATCGCTAAAGTCTGTCCCGTAATCGGAACTAATGGCAGTGGAATGGTCAGCTGGGCAAGGATCGCTGTAATTCCAGCCATAAGTGCTACGTATAGTGACATCTTCAGTTTTTCGTTGCTTTCATGCATGTCTGTTGCACCCCTTTTTTTAATGTTAACTTTAAAATAATAACAGTTAACATTACATTAAACAGCTCATTAATGTTTGTCAAGATACGGCTTACAGCGATATAGGCTTTGTTTAAAAGTGGTAAAAATAGGCTATTATACTTCTAAACAACCTTGACAATTTAGGGAGTTATTCATAAAATACAAATTAGCATCTAAATTTTTTAATAACGATGATAGGGAATAGTAAAAAAAGAATGGAAATGATAGAGAGTTGACGGCTGGTGCAAGTCAACCCGGACTTTTTTGAACTCACCCTTTAGTTGCAAGTGTGAATGTAGTAATGCTTGCCGTTCGCCGCGTTAAGGTATGTTTCCGAGTGAATGCGATCGTTGCATTAATCAGGGTGGTACCGCGGCAGGTTGAAATTGTTAACTAACCTTTCGTCCCTAATGTTTATTAGGGGCGGGAGGTTTTTTGTTTTTAAAAGTACAGTTTTCTAAGGAGGATCGGTTATGTATTATAACCACAAAACAATCGAGAAAAAGTGGCAGCTGTTCTGGGATGAGAACAAGACGTTCCAAACAAAAGAAGAATATGATAAAAAGAAATTTTACGCGCTAGATATGTTTCCATACCCATCTGGAGCTGGCCTTCACGTTGGTCATCCAGAAGGTTACACGGCGACAGATATTCTATCTAGAATGAAGCGTATGCAAGGATACAACGTACTTCATCCGATGGGGTGGGATGCTTTCGGACTTCCTGCAGAACAATATGCGCTTGATACAGGAAACGATCCAGCAGAATTTACAGAAACAAACATCAACACGTTCCGCAGACAGATTAAAGAGCTTGGTTTTTCTTATGACTGGGACCGTGAAGTTAACACAACAGATCCTTCTTATTACAAATGGACACAATGGATTTTTATCCAGCTTTATAATAAAGGACTTGCGTATGTAGATGAAGTACCTGTGAACTGGTGTGAAGCGCTTGGGACGGTACTTGCGAACGAAGAAGTCATCGATGGAAAAAGTGAACGCGGAGGCCATCCTGTCGTTCGTAAACCCATGAGACAATGGATGCTTAAAATCACAGCATACGCTGACAGATTATTAGAAGATCTAGATGAACTAGATTGGCCTGAGAGCTTGAAAGATATGCAGCGAAACTGGATCGGCCGCTCAGAGGGAGCTGAAGTTCACTTTGATGTAGATGGACATTCTTCTAAGATCACTGTGTTCACGACTCGACCAGATACACTTTTCGGTGCGACATACTTAGTGTTAGCTCCTGAAAATAAACTAGTAAACGATATTGTAACAGAAGACCAAAAAGAGGCCGTAACGGCTTATCAAAGACAAGTAGAAACAAAGTCTGATTTGGAACGTACAGAGCTTGCCAAAGAAAAATCTGGTGTGTTTACAGGTGGATACGCTATCCATCCTGTAACAGGTGCGAAGCTTCCGATCTGGATTGCAGACTATGTGTTAGCAAGCTATGGAACGGGTGCGATCATGGCAGTTCCTGCGCACGATGAACGTGATCACGAGTTCGCAGTGAAGTTTGAACTTCCGATCTCTGAAGTGGTTGCCGGCGGAAATGTGGCAGAGGAAGCATACACAGGTGATGGTGAACACGTTAATTCAGATTTCTTAAATGGGATGCAAAAAGAACAAGCGATTGCTACGATGAACGATTGGCTTTCTGAGAACGGAAAAGGTGAGAAGAAAATCACTTATCGTCTTCGTGACTGGTTGTTCTCACGTCAGCGTTATTGGGGTGAACCGATCCCGGTCATCCACTGGGAAGATGGTACGATGTCGACAGTGTCAGAAGATCAACTTCCTCTTCTTCTACCAGTTGTTAAAGAGATTAAACCTTCTGGTACTGGTGAATCTCCACTTGCAATCGTAGAAGAGTGGGTAAACGTTGTAGATCCCGAAACAGGAAAGAAAGGACGCCGTGAAACGAATACGATGCCACAATGGGCAGGAAGCTGCTGGTATTACCTTCGTTATATTGATCCGAAAAACGAGGAGCAATTAGCATCTCCTGAGAAGCTTAAGCATTGGCTTCCCGTTGATATTTATATTGGTGGAGCGGAACACGCAGTGTTGCACCTTCTCTATGCTCGTTTCTGGCATAAGGTTATGTATGATCTTGGTATCGTTCCGACAAAAGAGCCTTTCCAAAAACTTTACAACCAGGGAATGATTCTTGGAGAAAATAATGAGAAGATGAGTAAATCTAAAGGGAACGTAGTTAACCCTGATGAGATCGTATCGAGCCATGGCGCAGATACACTACGCTTGTATGAGATGTTTATGGGACCACTTGATGCTTCTATCGCATGGAGCACAACTGGTTTAGATGGAGCTCGCAGATTCTTGGATCGTGTATGGAGATTGCTTCTAGCTGAAGATGGAGAGAAAATCAATCCGTCGATTCAAGATACACATGGAACAGAAACCTTCAATCGTCTCTATCATATGACGGTGAAGAAAGTAACTGAAGATTATGAAGGACTGCGCTTTAATACAGCCATTTCACAACTGATGGTTTTTGTGAATGAAGCAAACAAACAAGAAGTTCTTCCAAAAGATTTCATGCAAGGTTTTGTTAAGATGCTTTCCCCGATTGCTCCACATATTTGTGAAGAACTTTGGGAAATGCTAGGTGGAGAAGGCAGCATCGCATATGCATCTTGGCCAGTTTGGGACGAAGCTCAACTTGTAGAGAATGAAGTTGAAATTGTAGTCCAAGTGAACGGTAAACTTAAAGCGAAGATGACAATTGCAGCAAACATCAGTGGATCTGATATGGAAGAAGCTGCTTTAAAAGATGAATCCGTTCAACAAAGCATTGAAGGAAAGACGATTCGCAAAGTGATTACAGTTCCAGGTAAGCTTGTGAATATCGTTGCGAATTAAAGGAGGCAAACGTTCATGGAAGAATTAATAGAAATTTCACCATCAGAAGTAAAGCAATTGCTCCAAGAGGGCAAAAAGATCTCTCTGATTGATGTTCGAGAAGATGAAGAAGTAGCTGAAGGGAAGATCCCGGAGGCAGCGCATATCAAAATGGGTGAAATACCAGTTCGTTTAGATGAAATAAACAAAGACGAAGAACACATCATCGTCTGCCGTTCCGGACGCCGCAGTGAGAATGTTGCTTATTTCCTGCTAGATCATGGATTTAAGGTCAAGAATATGACAGGCGGCATGTTGGAATATAATAAGGACTAAAACGAAAATATAACTCTCTGCTCAAGAATTGAGCGGAGAGTTTTTTAATAAGTATGTTTACTTTATTGAAGAAAGTTTAAATTTCCATGAAATAGCCGATAGAAAAGGTATACTTACTAGCCTTGGAGGCTTACAAATGCCATTAAAACACGCAAAAACAAAAAAATGGACCTATATCATAGCTGTTTTGTTTACCTTACATACTGTAAGCACAATAGGATTAATGTACAATCAGAGTTATTTAATGTATGGAATTGATCTAGGAATTGTAGTTCTTTTTGTAATTTTGATCTATAAGATGCTGATCGTAAAAGATAGTTATGCGGTAAATTTAGAGCAGGAGATCTTAAATCATAAAGAAACGTTTGCTGAATTAGAAGCGAGCCGAGTAAAGCTTCAAAATATCTTTGACAGTATCGATGTTGCGATATGGTCACACAATTTGAAGACGAATAAACTTCTGATCACATCTGGTATTGAAAAATTATATGGTTATCCTTTGCAAGCTTTTTATGATGACTCGGAATTATGGAAAAAGGTCATTCACCCTGATGATGACGAGATCATCATAAAACGAGGTATCGCTATACAGAACGGATTGATCACTACAAGTGAGTATCGAATCATGAAGCCGAACGGTGAGATACGCTGGATTCAAGATCGGGGAATTCCTTTTTTGGATGCCAACCAAGATTTAGTTGACTTCAACTCTATTCTTATTGATATTACAGAAAGAAAAAGAGCTGAGATTACGATTGAGCATATGGCTTATTATGATGAATTAACGGGACTGCCTAATCGTAATGGATTTATGCAGACGATAGAAACACAAATAAAGGAAGCAGACGTGCAGAGTCGCAATCTAGCTTTGCTGTATGTAGATCTAGATCGGTTTAACGTTCTGAACGATACGCTTGGACATAGCTTTGGTGATTTGCTGTTGCAGAAGGTAGCAGACCTTTTAAAGGTTACGGTTGGTTATAACGGAACAGTGTTTAGGAGAAGCGGAGATGAATTTCTGATTTTGTTAAACTTTAAAGAAATCAGTGAGATCAAACAGAAAGCAGAACAAATCATTCAAGCTTTTACAAAACCGTTCAAGTTAAGTGGACAAGAAGTATTTACAACACCAAGCATCGGGATTAGTAACTATCCTGAGAATGGTACAGACAGCGAAACCCTATTGAAACGTGCTGATTCTGCTCTGTATCAGGCAAAAGAAAAAGGGCGAAACACTTATCAATTTTTCGCAGAACAGCGTGATGGCAGGATGGAAAGAAGGTTAAACCTCGAACATGGTTTAAGAAAAGCATTAATGAACAACGAGTTCTTTCTTGTTTATCAGCCTTTAGTTCATATCGGTAATAAGAAAATTCTAGGTGTTGAAGCGTTATTACGCTGGAATAAAGAAGACGAAGGATTGATCTCTCCAGCTGAGTTTGTTCCGATCGCTGAAGAAACGGGGATGATTCTACCGATCGGTGAATGGGTGTTAAGAGAAGCTTGTATGCAAGGGATAAGTTGGCATAAAAATGGCTTAAATGATCTCTTGATCTCGGTAAATATTTCAGTTAGACAGCTATTAGAAGAAACTTTTGTTGAAAGAGTAGAAAGTATTCTTTCAGAGACTGAGTTTCCACCTACTTCATTAGAGTTGGAGATTACAGAAAGCACGACGATGCAAAACATGGAAGAATCTCTTCCGATTTTGAATGCTTTAAGAGCAAAAGGAATTCGCATTTCAGTAGATGACTTTGGTACGGGTTACTCCTCTTTAACGTATTTGAGACAATTGCCTGTTGATACATTGAAGATTGATAAGATGTTCATCGATGACATCTTATTAGATCAAAAAGCAGGAGCTATAGTAAAAACGATCATTGATATGGGACACAATCTCGATTTTCACGTCATTGCAGAAGGTATCGAAAGTCGTGAGCAGATTGATTTCTTAATAGAACAAGGATGTATATACGGTCAAGGTTATCATCTGTACAAACCACTTCATGCAGATGAACTTAAAAAACAGTTGCAAAAGAATGTTGTGATGAATTGAGAAGAGCTTAAAACGCCGCGAATGAACGGTGTTTTGAGCTTTTTTTGGAATTCAGATCATGTCATTTTTCCCCTAGATATAGTCAAAAACCTTCTAATCTGCAAACCAAAAACCATGCTTCTATTACACAATCAAATGTTTTATATTCTTCATTTCGTGAAACACTACATAAGTAGACAAATAGAAGGAGTGGATATGTAGTGAATGTATTAGTAATCGGAGCAAACGGTAATATTGGTAAAATGACATGTAATATACTAGCTGATCAAGAACACTCTATTAAAGCGATGGTTCGAAAGGAAGAACAGCAAGATCATTTTCAGCATGAGAATATTACTGCTGTTCTAGGTGACTTAGAAGATGATTTCGACCATGTTTATGAAGGGATCGAAGCTGTCATCTTTACTGCAGGTTCTGGTGGTCATACAGGACCAGAGAAAACAGATGCTGTAGATTATGAAGGAGCGGTAAAGTCTATACAATTAGCACAAAAAAATAAGGTGAAACAATTTATTCTTGTAAGTTCGGTTGGTGCAGACACTCCTGAAAAAGGACCAGAAGGACTTCAGCATTATTTAGAGGCAAAAGGAAAAGCTGATCAAGAACTGATAAACAGCACATTAAATTATACAATCTTGCGTCCGGGTGCGCTGACGGATGAGGATGGAATGGGCATGATCCAAGCTAAAGTAAAACTGAACGAGCGAGGATCTATCCCTCGAGCAGATGTGGCAAGAACACTTGCGGCATGTATAGGGAATGAAAACGTAAGCCATAAAGTTTTTGAACTGATTGAAGGAGAAGTACCTATCCAAACTGCTCTTGAAACTCTGTAAGACAAAACTAGTCAAAACTTAACAAAGGATAAGCATCTCCAAAGGCCGAAGAACTATCAAAACTATTGGCTGAAAGGGGATGCTTTTTTATGATTCAAGTAAAAATCTTTGATGAAGATCATGAAGAGGATTTAGAGATCGCTTTAAATGAGTTTCTAAGCGTTGTACCTCCTGAGAATATTGTGGATATTAAATATCAGATAGCCGTTTGTGATAATTTGCACTCAGAAGATGATACGATGTTTTCTTTTTCAGCGATGATTATCTATAAGAAAATTGGAACGCTTAAATAAAGAAGAGTGGCAACCATTACGCGGGTTGTCACTCTTCTTGTTTTATAAGGCTCTATCTTAGCTCAATGCATGGTAGGCTGCATTCGTTCCAGCGATATTTCCTGTTACAAAGGCAACGGTAATATTATAACCACCTGTGTATCCGTGAAGATCTAAGATTTCCCCACAAAAGAATAAGCCTTCTTGTTTCTTAGATGCCATCGTTTGAGGTGCGATCTCTTTAACTGAAACTCCGCCTCCAGTAACAAAAGCTTTTTCGATCGATAATGTACCATTAACAGAAAAGGAGAAACTCTTCATTTGTAAAACAAGCTGACGAAGCGCTTGTTTGGAAACTTGATCAGCAATCGACTCCCCATCAATCTCTGCGCGTTCGATTAAAAAATGAAGAAACTTTTCTGGAAGTAATCCTTTGAGTACGTTTTTAAATGCTTTCTTAGGTTCAGAATCTATCCTTTTCTGGAGGGAAGTAAGTAAAGTATCTTCATTCTCATCTGGAAAAGAATCAATTTTCATCTCGATCAATGGTACATCAAACTTTTTCAACGCTTTGACTACATATTGGCTGCATCTTAAAGCTGCAGGTCCGGATACTCCAAAATGAGTAAAAATCATGTCCATCTGATGAGCTTTGATTAACTTGCCTTTTGGATTCCATACAGAGAGTGCAACGTTTCTTAATGATATACCTTGCAACGTTTTTTGTTTGATGAATGATTCATTAGAAGTGATGGGAACCTCAGTCGGGTAGAGCTCTGTGATCGTGTGCCCTGCTTTTTTTGCCCATGCATAACCATCTCCTGTGGAACCTGTATGTGGAACAGATTTACCGCCTACGGCGATTACAATAGATTTTGTTTGGATCACTTCTCCGCTATGCAGGATAATCTCATGAATATCTTCACCATAATGTATCGTTTTTACGGGAGTGTTCGTTCGGATCGTAACACCAAGCTGCTTTATTTTTTGCAGAAGAACAGCCACAACATCAGTCGCCTTATTGGTAACAGGGAACATGCGTCCATGGTCTTCTTCTTTTAGTTCGATGCCTAGCCCTTCGAAAAATCGAATGATGTCTTCGTTATTAAAAACAGAAAAGGCGCTGTATAAAAAACGTCCGTTACCCGGAATATGCTTGATAATTTCTTCAACAGGCAGGCGGTTTGTGACGTTGCAACGTCCGCCACCTGAAATAGCAAGTTTACGACCTAGTTTTTCTCCTTTATCGATTAATAGTACACGTGCACCATTCGTAGCAGCACCGACACTCGCCATGAGGCCAGAAGGTCCACCGCCGATTACTATACAATCATAAGTCATACAATCCCAACTTTCTAATACGTTCAATAAAAGTCATTTCATACAATAGCATAGCTTTAACAAAAAGACTATAAGTTTCATAATCCTTACTTTTCTGCAAAAAGTTAAAGTAGGTTACATCCGCTTTTAATGTGATACAATATCAATAATGTTTTTTAGGATGATTAGTAGGAGCTGAAAATAGTTGTCTCGATTACTTCGTGGAACTTTGATTTTATCCGCTGCGACGTTTTTCTCAAAATTCATCGGATTGATCTTTGTAATTCCATTTACCAATCTAGTAGAAGAACAAGGTATGGCTCTATACGGCTATGCTTATATTCCATATACCATATTACTTAGTATTTCCACAATGGGAGTTCCGCTTGCTGTTTCTAAATTTGTTTCTAAATATAATGCATTAGGAGATTATGCAGCAGGAAGAAAACTGTTGAAATCCGGTCTTCTAGTCATGACACTGACAGGAACTCTAGCTTTTATCATCTTGTACATGTTAGCGCCTATACTTGCTCATCAGATCATTGATGAAAAAGGTGGACAAGGCAACAGCATTGAAGATATTACATTAGTTATTCGAATGGTAAGTACCGCTCTAATTGTAGTACCTTCTATGAGTTTGATTCGTGGATATTTCCAAGGATTCCAATCTATGGGTCCAACAGCGGTGTCACAAGTCGTTGAACAGATCGTTCGAATCGTGTTCATCTTAGTTGGAAGCTTCGTTGTAATTAATCTAATGAACGGTGAGATAACAACAGCGGTTGCGCTTTCTACATTTGCAGCTACGCTAGGAGCAGTTGCAGGCTTAGCCGTTCTCATCTGGTATTGGATAAAAAGAAAACCGCATCTGGACAAGATGTATAGAGAAAGTAAATCTGTTGCAGATATTTCGTTAAAAGATATCTATAAGGAAACGATCAAGTATGCGATTCCGTTTGTAGCTGTCGGTCTAGCTATTCCGCTCTATCAGATGGTGGACCAGTTTACGATCGTTAATACGCTCAAGAAAATGGATTATACGCTGAAAGAAGCGGAATCTGTATTCGCCATCATCACTCAGATCGCGCATAAGCTTGTAATGATTCCAGTATCATTAGCAACTGCTCTTGCACTGACCTTAATACCCGTGATAACGAAGTCTTTCACTCAAAACGATGATGAAATTCTTCATAAGCAGATCACGCAAACGTTTCAGATGGTGCTGTTCTTAACTGCACCAGCAGCGATCGGGCTAACGGTTCTTGCATACCCTGCATATGGTGCACTCTTTGGGTTATCATCTATGGAAACCGGGGGTTATTATCTTCAATGGTACGCGCCGACCGCATTATGGTTTGCGATGTTTACAGTTACTGCAGCACTACTACAAGGGCTTAACCAGCAACGGTATGCGTTTATCAGTTTATCAGCTGGTTTCCTAGCCAAACTGATTTTGAACAAGCCATTATTATTGCTGTTCGGTGGTACTGGCTCTGTCATTGCGACAGACATCGGATATACACTTTCGATCTTGTTCAATCTGTATATCATTAAAAAATACAGCGGCTTCTCATTTAAATGGGTATACCGAAGAACCGTTCTGATCACGTTGTTTTGCGCAGCGATGGCTGTTACTGTTATGATCGTATCCGCGCTCTTAGGTGAGACAAATACAAGACTTGATACGATCATTAAATTAACGATCGGTATTCTCACTGGGGGAGCGGTGTATGTGTTCTTAAGTCACCGTTCAGGACTATTAAATATCATATTAGGGGATCGCATTCCTTTTTTGAAACGCAGAAATAAGTAAAAGAAAAAAGAAGGCTGATAAGTGGCCTTCTTTTTCTGCGGTATTCATTTTTTGACATGATTTTGTTCATCATACCATTTAAGTTGATTACCAATGCTGTATCCTTCGAGAGGAATTTCAAATTGAAATCCTGCTCTTTCAAGCGCGGGCTGTAAGAATTCTCGGTATACCCAGCCGCCATGAATATAAATCTTACATTGAGAAGGCTTGACGTTTTGTTCTAAGTCTTGTATCACGTGATGAGCCCATTCCCGTTTTTCAGATGTCGTAAAATTTTTGATAGAAACATTATACGGTTCAATGTATTGGTCTTTCGTTAACAGTCCTTCTTTTGCACTAAAAAAGTAAAAATCATCATAATGATTTTGTGCGTATTGAACAGACTTAACGAATAAGGGACTTATGTATAAATCTATAGCTGCAGAAGGGGTAGAAGCTTTTTTACGTGCAGTTGCTAGAAGACCTATTTTCCTTTTCATTCCAATTCCTCCTATAGTACTAAATTACCCTGTTTCTTCAAAAATCAATCAATTTTTTACAATAATATAGGAAAAAAAGATCACTCATTCAGGAGGTATTTTATGAGAATTGATAAATGGTTATCAAATACAGGCTATGGAAGCAGAAAAGAAGTAAAACAATTATTGAAATCAGGTGCAGTTACGTTGAACGGTGAGGTTGTAAAGGATGCAAAGACTCAGGCAGATCCTGTTCATGACAACGTGATGGTTCATGGAGAAGAAGCTGTTTATAAAGAGTTTATCTATCTGATGATGAACAAGCCTCAAGGAGTAATCTCAGCGACTGAAGATTCCAGGCATGAAACAGTAATTGATCTACTTTATATGGAAGATCAAAATTTCGAACCATTTCCTGTTGGAAGGTTAGACATTGATACAGAGGGTCTATTGATCTTAACAAATGATGGCCAGCTGTCACATTCTTTGTTATCACCTAAAAAACATGTTCCTAAGACTTATTACGCAAAAATAAATGGATCGATTCCAGAGGATGCGTTTGAGGATTTTAAAGAAGGTGTCATCTTAGATGATGGGTATAAAACAAAGCCTGCTTTATTAAAAATCTTGACTAATGATGATAAAGAATCAGAGATTGAGCTAACCATCACTGAAGGGAAATTTCATCAAGTGAAAAGGATGTTTGAGGCTATTGGCAGAAAGGTCATTTTCTTAAAACGAATTCAGATGGGACAGCTTAAGCTTGATGAATCGCTTGAGTTAGGAATGTATCGAGAGCTTGCGGAAGAAGAACTATCCTTACTTTCTTTAAAAGAGGATGTTTTTGAATAATTTATTAGGGGTATCTTCCAATAAAAGGAGTTGTATACCAATGAAATTATCTGCAGAGAAGTTAATGGGTGCAAAAGCTCAAAATCATACGATATCGACTGAAGAAACACAGCATAAAATCGACGACATTCTATTTAATATGTATGATCACCGTTTATGTTATTTTACGTACACCGTTGACAACGGAATCAATCAGCGTGAAGAGATTCCCTCAGATAAACATATGGAAACAGTAGTGGCTGCCACTTCAGGCATCGGTACACAGCATACTCCGTTTACTGGAAGCTCTAACCTTGCTGCTAATCAGAACTATGGAAAAGAAACCTTTTTTATCCCTTGGCATCAAGTGAGAGAATTTGATGAAGATAAACTCGTGTTTTCCGGAATTGAATTACAAAGAGATGAACCAAAAGAGTGTTATTCTTATATGGCTATAAAAGATTGGACTGTCATCGATCAAGATGGTGAAAAAATCGGAAAGATAAAAGATTTGATCATTGATACAGATCGTCAGCAAGTTATTGGTTTTTCTCTTGCGGAAGGATTTTGGAAGAACTTATTCGGTCAGGATGATAAGTATATGCCTGTTTCAGGAACGCCGAATTGGGAAAACCGTGAATGGAACATAGAAAGAACTCCTGATCTGCTCTTAAGAGATAACAAGGACGAACTTTAAATTTAATTGTAAATAAAAAAAGTCCCTGCTAAGTTATTAGCAGGGATTATTTAATGCAATATGCTTATCCAAAAATTTATTATATCTTTTTAAGAAACTTTTACTTTTTTGCCTGTTGTTTCCCACATACCTCGGGCAGGGCTTGTTACTAAATTGTTATAAGAGAGGACGTTAAGATCTCTCTGGATAGTACGCTGCGTAGTTCCAAATTCTTCAACTAGTTCTCGTGTTGTTACAGTACCTTTCTTGCGAATAAACAAATACAGGGCTTTCACACGATTCAACATTCTGTCAGTTGAAGGACTCAAAAAACCACTCCTTGTTATTTAGATAGTTGTTAACACACTATATGATACCAGTCTAAAGTTAATGAAATATGAACGTTGTATTACATTCTTTTTAATTCTTAAGACCCACCCTTTTTATAAAAAAAAAAGCGAAGAATCCGTATCGGTTCTCCGCTGCGTCAGCCATTAGATGTAGTAATAACGTTCAAAAAGATGTCTGTGCGGCTAGGCAGCAAAACCTCATAACGAACATATGATCTTGAATATAAAGATATAGAGGAAAACTGTCAGTTAACCAACACTACACCTCCTATTTGGCACCATTATACACTATAATATTTATTTGTCAATATCCCGTAATTCCTGAGAAAGCGAAACTCTCTAACCATTTTAATGGGAATAAGGTACAATAGTTAGGTTATTAAAAATTTATGTAAGGAGCGATGAGGTGTATATTTTACAAAAGCTGATGAATAGACTTTTCGTTTTAAATAAGTTTGGAATTTTTTCGTTTACCTTTTTTATCGTTATTTTTTCGTCAGTCGTTATGCATCTTTTAGAGCCAAAAACATTCCCTCACTGGTTTGACGCCCTATGGTATGTAATGACTACCGTTACTACGGTCGGTTATGGCGATTACTATCCGGTATCCACAGCAGGAAGGATTTACGCAATCTTCATCTTTTTGATTGGCATCGGTATTGCTGGTCTCGCTATTGGGAAACTGGTAGAAGCATTAGGAGCTCATCGTAAACGAAAGGAGGAAGGAAGATTGACTTTTAAAGGTAAAAATCATTTCGTTATTATCGGATGGTCTGAGAAAGCAAAATATGCTGTTAGTGAGATTATAGAAACTCACCCAAACCTAGAAGTAGTTCTTATCGATAACTTGCCTGTTACACCGATCACACATCAGAGTGTCCATTACATTCAAGGTGACCCATCAATAGAAGGAACTCTCGTACAAGCAAATTTAAAAGAAGCAAAATCTGTACTTGTGTTTTCAGATGATTCGATTCATGATTCAGCACTTGCTGACGGAAAGACTCTGTTGATTGTAACTTCCGTAGAACGTTTAACTCCTCACATACATAGTACGGTTGAGATCAAAAAAGAGGAACATATTAAGAACTTTAGGCATGCTAAAGTAGATGAGTTTGTCTTAAGTCATGAAACAGTTTCTCGAATGGCTGTGCGGTCCGCCTTTTCTAAAGGTATTACGGAGATCTACACGCAGCTACTTTCTCATAAAGAAGGAGAAAATTTATTTGAGGTGCGAAAACAATCTGAATGGGTAACGTACAAAGACGCTTTTGACAGTTTGCTGCAGCAAGGTGCTACACTAATAGCTGATGGTAACGATCTATCGATAAACAAGAAGTTGGATCAAACAATTAGTGACGATGCACGTCTCTATATCATTTGCAGCAAAGATGTATACGAAGCGATCCTAAAACATTGAGTAATATGACAAGTAAAGAACAAGTTTTTTGAAAGGATGTTAGAAAAATGGATCAGATTAATTGGAAAGAACAAGTTGAAAAGAGAAAGAAACAACTTATGGAAGATACAAAAGGGTTATTGCGTATTCCTAGTCTACTTGATGAAGAAAATGCAAAAGAAGGAGCTCCTTTTGGCTCCGAGATAGAAAAAGCTTTAACGTATATGTTGGATCTTGGAAAAGACAGTGGAATGACCGTTAAGAATGTAGACGGATATGCAGGACACATCGAGATTGGAAATGGAGAAGATATCGTAGGTGTTCTCTGCCATGTTGATGTGGTCCCTCCTGGTGATGGCTGGTCAGTAGACCCTTTTGGAGCTGAAGTAAAAGACGGAAAGATCTTTGCACGAGGTGCGATCGATGATAAAGGACCTACAATGGCAGCTTTTTATGGTATGAAGATCATTCAAGAATTAAAGCTTCCCTTATCGAAAAGGGTCCGTATGATCATTGGTTGTGATGAAGAGAGCAACTGGCAATGTGTAAGACATTATTTTACGAAAGAAGAGATGCCAGCGATCGGATTTGCTCCTGATGCAGATTTTCCGATCATCTCTGCGGAAAAAGGAATTTTTGATGTAGAGTTTCGTCTCAAAGCCAATCAAGAAGGGGACAAAGAAGGACTTCAATTACTTTTCTTTACATCGGGCCAACGTTTAAATATGGTGCCAGATTATGCTGAAGCTAAAATCCAAGGAAGCGGTTTAGAGGAAATTCAACATTCATTTGAAGCATATGGTAAGAAATCTGCAATTGAATACCAGGCTCAAATGGAAGGTGATGCTTTAATCCTAAAAGTTAAAGGGAAATCTGCACATGGCAGTACACCAGATATGGGTAAGAATGCTGGACTTATGCTTGGAGAATTCTTGAACACTCTTTCTTTCATTGGAAACGCTAAGTCATTTCTTCGCTTGTTGGACGAGCTGAAGGGCGAGTATACAGGTGATAAATTAAATATCGCTGCAGAAGATGAGGAGAGCGGTAAACTAACGGTTAATGCTGGAATCCTGTCGTATGATCAAGCAGAAGGCGGAAGAGTGGGGTTAAATATACGTTATCCGGTTACACATGATAGCAAGAAAATCGAAAATACTCTATCTACAAGAGCGATGAAAGATGATTGGTCGATGAGAATTATTGAAAACAACCCACCTAATTATGTAGAGGAAAGTCACCCATTGATTCAAACACTTCAAAAGGTTTACGAAGATCAAACGGGGAAAAAAGGTGAATTGATGGCTATTGGTGGAGGAACTTATGCAAGATCGTTGGAAACAGGAGTTGCTTTCGGTGCACTGTTCCCAGGAAGAGAAGATGTGGCTCACCAAAAGGATGAGCACATGTTTGTAGAGGATTTACTTCTCGCTTCTGCCATTTATGCACAAGCCATTTACGAACTAGCTAAATAGCATGTAAGAGAGGGTACATCATGAATAATTCGTTCGATAAAACCTCTATCAGTCTAAAAGGCTTTTATCTTTTAAGTTTTTTTGGTCTAGGGAGTTTATTTCCGTTATTAGGTGTTTATTTTAAAGATTCAGTAGGTCTCAGTGGGACAGAAATTGGTACATTAATGTCCATCAGTCCAGTCGTGATGATCTTTGCTCAGCCTCTATGGGGTGTGGTTACAGATTATTCAAGGCGTCCAAGGGCTGTTTTAGTACTTTCTTTACTTCTAACAGCGTGCTTAGGGTTTAGCATCTATCTGTTAGAATCTTATATTTGGTTGATCGGAATACTTATCGCTTTTTCGTTCATGCAGAGTGCGTTAGTTCCTGTTTCAGACAGCATTCTTTTAAATTACGTACAAAAAGAGAACAAGCAGTATGGAAATTACAGGCTTTTTGGAGCAATTGGATTTGCTATAGCCGTATTTATAGCAGGAAGGCTTTCGGATTCTATAGGGACTCAAATAATCTTTTATATGTTTACTTCTGTTCTTCTTCTTTGTATGGTCTTTGTAATCAAGATGCCAAATGATAATCAATCGCTCCGAACAGATCTTAGAAAGGGTATTGGACAATTAGTTAGGATGCCTTCGTATTTAGTTTTCCTTTCTGCTACTTTCCTGGTCTTTGGTCCTATTTTTGCTAATAACTTTTACTTTGGATTTTATATTCAAGAAACAGGCGGAACTCTAGCCGGTGTTGGACTAGCTTTCTTAATCGCAGCTGGAAGTGAAGCGCCATTTATGAAGTTTGCTGGACTCACCATAAAAAGGTGGGGCATGATGCATATTATGGTCTTTGCAGCGACGGTTTCTGCTGTTCGTTGGACCTTTTATTTTTTTGAACCATCGTACCAAATCGTACTATTGACAACCATCGTACAAGGATTTTCAGTCGGGTTGTTCATTCCAGCAGCAATGGAATATGTGCGAACTTATACACCCGTAGAAGTGCGTGCAACAGCAGTTTCCCTATACACGGCTGTAGGGAATGGATTAGGCTCATGGTTTTGTACATTTGTAGGCGGTGTGATCTTTGATAAATACAGCATCTTTTATACGTATTTATTTTTTGGAGCTTTATCGTTTATAGGTCTGCTAATGGTGTTAATCCTCACAAAGATGGAAGTGCAAGGTCGAATACTGATTCAAAGATCTCTATAAAAGGTTAACCACTATTTTGAGCAAAATGTACAAAAAAAAGCATCCCAATTCTGTTTGGGATGCTTTTGTCATCTATTCAAATTGAAACAGATCACTCGATAAATAACGTTCTCCTGAATCACACGTCATACAGATTACAACTTCACCTTTTTTGCGTTTTTCTGCAATTTTTATAGCGGCATATACAGCTGCTCCTGATGATGGACCGACCAAGATCCCTTCTTCTGAAGCAAGACGTCTCGTGATCGTATACGCGTCTTCATCATTAACTTGAACAATCTCATCATAGACCTTTTGATTTAAGATTGGTGGGATGAAACCAGGACTTGTACCTACAAGTTTATGTTTCCCAGGCTTTCCTCCCGAAAGAACAGGAGACCCTTTAGGTTCTACGACATGAACAGTTAAATTCGGAAAAAAGGTTTTAAGCTGTTCACCCGTACCTGTGATCGTTCCTCCTGTACCAGCGGGTGCGATAAAAGCAGTAAAGGGCTTGTTTAACTCTTCGATGGCTTCTTTAATCTCAATCGCTGTGCTTCCTCTGTGTGCATCAGGGTTTGAAGGGTTCTCAAATTGCATCGGCATATAGCTATTAGGAATTTCTTCGGCAAGCTCTCGTGCCTTCTTAATCGCTCCGGGCATCTTTTCATCACCAGGAGTTAGTACCACTTTTGCTCCATATGCTTTTAAAAGATTAATTCTTTCTTCTGTCATCGTATCAGGCATCACAATAATGGAAGAATAACCTCTAGCAGCCGCATTCATAGCGAGTCCGATCCCTGTATTTCCTGAAGTAGGTTCGATAATGGTAGAGCCTTCCTTTAAGAGACCTTTCTGTTCTGCATCAATGATCATATTATAAGCAGCGCGGTCTTTCAGGCTTCGACTAGGGTTGTAATATTCTAGCTTCACATATACATCGGCTCCCTCTTGATGAGGAAGGCGGTTTAACTTTACGATAGGTGTATCACCGATTAAATCCGCGATATTTGTAACAACTCTCATAAACTGCACTCCTTTTCCTTGCTGATTCGATTATAACAAATAAGTCATGCGGGAAAAAAGCAGATGAATCCATGTATTTTTTGATAAAATAAATGAAGGTGTGTGAGAAGTATGCAAAGACATTATTTTTTGGCACTAAAGCTTCCTGATGAGACCAAGACAAAGCTTGCGAATATATGCAGCCTTATAAGGAAAGAACATCATTTTAAAACATGGGTACATCCTGATGACTTTCATATCACTTTAGCTTTTCTAGGTGCTGCTTCGTCAGAACAGCTTCAAAAACTTCATGAATTACTTAACAAGAAAATGAGTATAACAGAGAGTAATTTTTCACTTCAAATAAACCAATTTGGCTTTTTCGGAAACGAAAAACATCCAAGGATCTTTTGGGCAGGTGTTGAAGAAGAACACTGTTTATATACTCTGCAAAAACAAGTAGCTTATGTATGTGAGAAGGTAGGTTTTCAACTTGATAAAAGACCTTATGCTCCGCACATTACGCTAGCACGAAAACATATAGAGTCAGACCATAATGGGGTAGATTCACAACTATGGTGGAATCATTATGGCGAAAACGTACCATTCATAGCAGGCGAGATCGTTCTCTATGAAACACATGTAGATAAACAGCCCAAATATCATGTATTACACTCATATTCTATATAGAGATGAAACAGAGAGGAGATCCTATGGCTCAACTGGTTAAATTACTTGATTATGTATCGAGATACGAAAACAATTTACATCACTATCAATCATTATTTATGCGTATTAAAGAAAATCGCTGGAGGGCATTCCAACAACAATATGGAACAGAGAATCGTAAGCGATCTCATCAAGAATTCCGGGAAAAATTATTTCATCATCAGATGAACTGGGCTACTTCGACTGTAAAAGAGATTTCAAACTGGGATAAAAAATACCTTCAAGATGAAACGCTAAAGTTACTCATTCAAGGAATTCCTGATAACTACTTTTTGTTCTATGAACCTGTCTTTCAAGTGAAGAATACAGGAGTGGAACTAAATATTATTTTGGTAGGACCCACAGAGGTTTGGCTGATCGTTTGGATGAGTGGAGAAGGAATTTGGCAAGAAGCTGATAACAAACGTTTCTGGAAAAATATTCGACATGAGCAGAAAGAAACCGTCTTGAGTCCGTTTATTCGACTTGAACACATGCAATCTATAGTACGAGAAGCTTGGGAACCTTATCAAAAACAGTTGTCCTTAAAATCATGCATTGTTGCACCAGATGCCTTTATTGATTTTACGAGTGATTGGAGAAGAGTCAGCTATGTAGATAAACGCAATTTTAATGAGTGGCATGCACTTCTTCAACAAAATCCTGCACCCATTAAAGGTCAGCAATTAAAATTTGTGTCTGATCTCCTTAAATTAGGTGTAACGAATTCTCTATACAGAAAAGATCCGTTATCCAGTGAGTCTGAGTTTCATTTTGAAGGTATTTGAGAGATTTTGTCGAATTACTTTTAAAAACATAAGATCGAGGACGCACTGAATGAAAAAATATTTCTTTATCATTAATGCAAACAACGCAAAAGCGATTCATACATTTAATCAATTAAAAAATGCAATGGACGTGGAAGAGATAAGCTATAGAACATTTTATACAGAGTATAGCGGTCATGCCACAGAAATTGCGAAGAAGGTTACATACATAAACAAAGATGATATTAATGCTATTATTGCAGTAGGTGGAGACGGTACGATACATGAAGTTTTAAACGGTATGAAAGAAAATCCAAGCATTCCTTTAGGGTTTATATCTGGAGGATCTGGCAATGATATCGTTCGAGTCTTAACGAAAGATGTTAAAGGGTTAAAAAAACAACTTCTATATCTTAAACGCAATCGGACGCTCAAGACTGACTCTGGCAGCATTCAACTTTTAGGAAGAAGCAATAAGATACAGTCTTTTATCAGTGCTGTTGGTATTGGTTTGGATGGAGAAGTCGCAAAGTTTACAAGTGAAGCGACATACAAAAAGTATTTACATAAGCTAAAATTAGGTTCACTTGCGTATGTTTTTACACTGTTTAAGGTTCTAAAATTTTATGTGCCAGATTCCATGGAAATTAGAATCGATGGACATGAACAAAAGTTTAGCAATGTCTGGCTTGTAGCTGTTGGTAACATGCCCTATTATGGAGGGGGTATGAAAATTTGTCCATCAGCTAAGTGTAATGATGGAGTTCTAGATGTTTGTGTTGTACATGATCTATCTCTATTCAAACTTTTATTGCTCTTTGTTTCTGTATTTTGGGGTGGTCATGTTAACGTACAAGGAGTTTCTCAGTTTAAAGGGAAAGAGATTGAAGTTATAACACGTAGGTCAGTAGCCATTCATGCCGATGGTGAGTACAAAGGAACCACTCCGGTTCGTATTGAAGTTCAACCAAGTACAGTTTCAGTTAAAATATAAATTTTTAAAAAGAGTGGGGAATAAAAATGAAATGGACAGATTTTTTTAATATAGCTCTTTTTGCCTTCCTTTGGGTTATGTTGATCGAAAAGAAGTCTGGTTTGAAGAATTGGATTTTAGATGTAACCAATGACCAGCTAATTCTTGGAATTGTTTTACCTGTCATCGTTTATGCGGCAATCGTTATTGCAGGGAGAATCATGAAGAATAAGTATTTAAATGCGGAGTGAAGATAGAAAACTTTTTTTAGTTATCTTCGCCAAATGCGTGAGGCCGCCTAAAGTAAATCTATCTTACTTTTAGGATGAGTCTCTTTTTTTATATAAAAAAGGAATAACCAATTCATTTTACGTTCAATATGATGTAATAGCGATAAAGAGGGGTGAGTTCAATGAAAGGTGATACCATTTCAATGTCCGCATATATGGATGATTTTTCTATGATAACGATTGTAGTTAATAAGCCCTTTTCGGTCAGCCCTTCACTTTCATTGGTAGATGATAATAAGGTGGTTCAGCCGTTAACCATTGATGAACAAGAGCATTATCATAATCAAATGATCTATAAATGTAGAACGAGAATGCCGATTCATTTAAAAAACCGATATTGGGTCATGATTAACGAATCAAGAATCCCTTTAATGATCGGTAGCATTGTACGCACACCGAAGTTCGATAGTCTCTATTATGATGAAACAAGTCTTGGAGCGATTTACACACCCGAGAGTACAACGTTTAAAGTTTGGTCACCTGTAGCTTTTGCGATGAAACTTAAGTATAAAACCCAAAAATCTAATACCTTTATTGAACAAAAAATGTCACGGACCGAAAAAGGAGTTTGGGAGATTACGTTAGAAGGAGACCACCATCTTACAGAATATTTGTTTGTTGTAAACGTAAACCATGAATGGGTAGAAACAACAGATCCTTACTCTAAGTCTGTTACTGCAAATGGTGTATATTCGGTCGTTATCCATCTTCCAGAAACAGACCCTGAAGGGTGGAATCGATCAGGCAAAAAGATAAACCTTCGTTCAAAAACAGACAGTATTATTTATGAAGTTCATGTTCGGGATTTAACGATTCATTCTGATAGTGGTGTCGTAAATAAAGGCAAGTATCTAGGATTAACAGAATTAGGAACAAAAACACCCAATGGATTTCATACAGGATTGGAATACTTGAAAAGTCTCGGTATCACTCACGTTCAATTGTTGCCCGTAGCTGACTTCGGAAGTGTTGATGAAACAATGCCTGATTCAGCGTACAACTGGGGATATGATCCGGTTCATTTTTTTTCTCCTGAAGGCTCCTATGCAACGAATCCCTACGATCCCAGTTGCAGGATAAAAGAATTGAAAACATTAATACACACACTCCAACAAAATGGGCTCTCTGTTATTTTAGACGTGGTTTACAACCATGTATATAAAAGAGAAGAATCACCATTTGAAAAACTCGTTCCTGGCTATTTTTTTCGTTATGATAATGGGGGAAACCCGGTTAATGGAACCGGTGTAGGAAATGATACAGCTTCGGAAAGAAAAATGATGCGAAAGTTCATCCTAGATGCTTTAACGTATTGGATGAGTGAATATAAAGTGGATGGATTCCGATTCGATCTGATGGGGATTCATGATGTTGAAACGATGAACCTGGCAGCTGAAAAACTTACATCATTGAATCCTGGCGTATTCTTACTTGGAGAAGGCTGGGACTTAAATACGAATTTAGAACCAGAAAAACGAGCTACTCTTTCATCTGCTAAAAAGATGCCTTCCTATTCTTTTTTCAATGATGCGTTTCGGGACCATGTTAAGGGGAGCATCTTTCCTGACGGTCAGAGCGGGTTTATAAATGGTAATCATGATGAACGGATCAAACATCAAATGAAGCATGTGATGAGGGGTTATTCAGGTCAGAATTCAACATTTATCAAACCTGAGCAAAGCATTAATTATTCAGAATGTCATGATAATCATACTTTGTTTGACTTATTGTCTATTCGACATCCATTTGAAGATGAATTTTTGCGCAGAAAAAGACAACAGCTCGCCTTAGCGTTTACGATCTTTGCGCAAGGTGTTCCATTTATCCATGCTGGGCAAGAATGTTTTCGAACGAAAAAAGGTGAAGAGAACAGCTATAACCTCCCCGACACGATTAATGCGTTCGACTGGAACCTTGTTGAGTCCTTTCATAAAGAAGTTGATTATTTTAAACAGCTGATAGGTATAAGGAAATCACAGCCTATCTTCCTTGAAAGCTCAGCTGAGTTTTTGGAATGGATAGTCCCAGATGGCGGTCTGGGATTTAAGTTGCACCTACCAAACACCGATATAAAAAAGGATACTTCTTATTGGAGTAATGCTTTACTACTTTTTAACCAAACGACTAAACCGATATTAATCCCGTTAGAAAAAAACACATGGACGTTAGCGATTGAAGATGAAAAATACTATAATCGGTTAATAAACGAAGATCTATATAAATTAGAAGCATTATCTTTTTCTTTGTTATATTCTGTTTAGGATTGTAAAGAATCAAGAATCAAGTGCTTTTCTTGATTTTTTGTGTTAAAATAATGACTTCGCAGTAATTTAATTCGATACGGAAAAGCTATGATTTTTTGAACGAACAACTATTAAAAAACGGATTTCTTAACTAGACAAGAAGGTGAACAATTTGGAACAGATTTTGGGAGAAGATTGGCAGGTTTCCCCTGCTGGCGGAGCAACGGGAGAAGCATATATAGCTGAATATGGGAACCAAAAACTGTTTTTAAAGCGTAATTCCTCTCCGTTTTTAGCTGTTCTTTCTGCTGAAGGAATTGTTCCTAAACTTTTATGGACAAAAAGATTAGGTAATGGAGATGTAATAACAGCTCAACAATGGCTAGACGGCCGTGAATTGAAAGCAGCAGATATGAAAAGTGAGAATGTTGCAGAACTTCTTGCAAAAATTCACCGATCTCAAGAGCTGCTTGGTATGATGAATCGACTCGAGAAAAAAAGATTGACGCCTGTTGACCTTTTAAACGATATACAATTGCAGATGCGTAAGGAAAAAGATTATTTAGAAATCATAAACGATTCCTTTGCTTATTTAATGGAGACTGCCACAGAAGTTACAGTTGATAATTTAGTTGTATGTCATTGTGATGTGAATCATAACAATTGGCTGTTAAGTGAATCGGATGAATTGTACTTGATCGATTGGGACGGAGCGATGATCGCTGATCCTGCTCTTGATCTTGGAATGCTTCTCTATAGCTATATTCCTTACGAAAAATGGGAAGAATGGCTTGAAATCTATGGGGAAACACTCGATGATGACTTAGAAAGAAGAATGCATTGGTATGTTTTGGCACAAACGATAAGCTCTTTTTTCTGGTATAAAGAAAAAGGACAGTCTAAAGAGACTGCCCATTTTGCAGAAAGTATTAAGAAACTTGCGGGTTCCATCTAACTTTGACATTATATAAGATCATCTGACACTATTTCCTAGGGAATAGTGTCTTAATATGGATGATGCGTTTGAATCGTGTTGATCCATGACTCTAAGTGTGGGCGATGATTCGTAATATGCTCGTCTAGATGCTGGTGTGAAAAGCCGGTGTGGCTATATTCATTAATGTTGGACAAGATGTTCCGTACCTCTTCATGTACAGCGCCGTTCTCCAATAAATGTGCAGCAAGACGTTCTAATTGAGCACATTCGGATGGTGAACCAGCACAATCGGTGTAATGGTCTTGAAGAAGATCTCTGATGATATGCAATTGGTCGTTGTGATTTAATGGCATTTTCGCTGCACATCCTTTCATTGCATAGCTTATGGATTATGCTGAAAAAATATCCTTCGTTCAATATATGAAAGTAAACGAAATTGTATATAAAAGTGGAAAAAGTGGGGAGAAAATATGCGTCAACGATTTAAGCCTTGGGCTAAAGACAAATTAATTGAAAATCCTAAATATGTTTCAGTCGAACCAGAGAAGATGAAAGGAAAATGGCATTCTTTTTTTGGCAACGATAACCCGATTCATATTGAAGTTGGAACAGGTAAGGGACAATTTATTAATGGGATGGGTAAACAAAATCCTTCAGTAAATTATTTAGGCATGGAGCTTTATGATAGCATCATCATTACTGCGCTAGACCGTATACTTGAAGACGAAATACCGAATGTTAAACTGATTAGAGCAGATGCTTCACATTTACTTGATTATTTTGAACCAGGAGAAATTGAACGTGTTTATCTTAATTTTTCAGATCCATGGCCAAAATCTAAACATGCAAAAAGAAGATTAACTCATGAAAGTTTTCTGAAGAGATATGAGACGGTATTAAAAAAGCCAGGTGAAATTCATTTCAAGACTGATAATCAAGGGTTGTTCGAATATTCCCTTCATAGTATGTCAACTTACGGTATGTTCTTCAATTTGGTAAGTCTTGATCTTCATAAGAGTGATATGGAAGATAACATCATGACTGAATATGAAGAGAAATTCTCTGAAAAAGGATTTCGAATCTACCGCATGGAAGCACAGTTTCGTTCATAAAAATCCAAGCATATGCTTGGGTTTTTTCTTTTCATACGATCTCTGATTCTTATGATACACTTGTAGGGAGATCGGAATAGAAAGGAGAAAGAATATGGATCAGTGGAAAATCGGAATGAAGACTCTGACCTGGTTGGACGGCGGGGTTACACATATGGACGGCGGTGCTATGTTTGGAGTCGTTCCAAAGCCTCTGTGGGAAAGAAAGTACCCTGTTAACGACAATAATCAGATCGAACTGAGAACAGAGCCTATTCTTGTTCAAGGGTATGAAGGAAAGAACATATTGATCGAGTCTGGAATCGGTTTTGGGAAATTAACAGAAAAACAAAAAAGAAACTATGGAGTTACCGAAGAGTCGCTTATTGAAAAAAGTTTAGAAAAAGAAGGTTTAACAACTGCTGATATTGATATTATTCTCATGACTCATATGCACTTTGATCATGCCTCTGGATTGACGAGATGGGAAGATGGTCAGTTAGTACCTGTTTTTGAAAACGCTGTTATTTACACCTCTCAAACAGAATGGAATGAGCTAAAGAATCCAAATATCAGGTCTCAGAATACATATTGGAAAGAAAATTGGGAACCTATTCAAGAACAAGTAATGACGTTTAAAGAAGAGATAGAAGTTATGAAAGGTATTAGAATGGTTCATACAGGAGGCCATAGTGATGGACATTCACTGATCGAGCTTACAACAGAGAATGGCGAAAAAATCTATCACATCGGTGATATCATGCCTACTCACGCACATCATAATCCATTATGGGTACTGGCTTATGATGATTATCCTATGACTTCGATCTCTCAAAAACAAAAATGGATTAAACCTGACACATGGTATTTCTTTTATCATGATTGTATTTATCGTGCTGTTAAGTGGGATGAGAAGGGTGAAATGTTAGAAAGAGTACCACGCTCACCAAAAATGTAGAAAAACCGTCACATATTTTCCATTTTCAAGTGAATGTCGAAATCGACAGGATATGTTAAAATATGAGAGGCATGTCATGATGAACTTTATTTATATCTTAAAATCTTAAGAGTGAGATGAGAGGGGATTTAAAATGAAAAAACAGTTAGTTGCCATTTTTACCGTTCTAGCACTGTTTTTATCCATTGGTACTTCTGCATCTGCAGAGCAAGCTACAGATGCAATGAAAAAGACCATTGAAAAGGGAATTGAAAGTAAGCACAAAGATTTAAAAAAGGGTTCACTCACATTAACAGACATTGAAACTTATCCAAACCAAGATTCGAAATTAGACGCATCTGAAGTAACAGTTGCTATTGCTAACTATGATACGGTAAGAGACAATATCTTTTACTTCGATCACACAGAAGTTGTGTTCTATGATGCTGACAAAAATGAATTACTAGCTGAGGCTGCTGTAGCTAAGGCAAACTCTCAAATTAAAGATTATAAAAAAGCACACGAGTCAGACCTCGGCACACATATGGACTGGATCGTTGTTACTGCACTATTATTCGTTCTGATCATCGTTCCATTATTCATCTTAGCGGTTTGGGAGAAGCGTCAGTATCTTACTACGAAATTTAAGATCGACAACAACCTTTACGACGAAACAAACATATATCGATAATCTTCATAGGAAAGCCCTTAGGAAAGTGACCTAAGGGCTTTTTTACTATGTTCTTTTCTAACTTTAAATCCTTGTCACCTTTGAAAGTTGATTGAAGTGGAAAGCGAGCAGCCTGAAACGGAAATCAACACTTCCTAAATCAACAAAATCAAAAAAAACAGCCTTTATTTTTGTATTAGCTCCAATAGACTTCCTGTTGAAGCATCTATTAAAAATTCAAAATGAGATGTTTCTGTTCCAGGTGATGAGTTTGAAAAACCACCTTTATAAACAGAGTATGGAAGGCCATGCACGTTCTTTTCTTCTGCTTTAACCATGATCCAGGCTCCAGAGATTCTGTAATGTTCACTTGCTTTTTCTTTCAATTGTTTTAACGCTTTTTCGGGTGTGATGGTCTCTGTCTGCTTTTTTGTAACAACATAACCGATTGCAGCACCTGTTAGGCCTGCTAGAATCAGGTTTCTCCAATTCATTCGTATTCCCACCTTATGTAAGTTCATTTTCAAATCGTATTGGTTCTTCTTAAACAGTATAACAAAGAAAAGCCTTCTTTTTCTTGTGCTTTTTTGATAAGATACTCTTGATAAAGATGGAGGGTTCGAAATTCCCACCCCTCTTAAAACAAAACTAGGGAGCGTGAAGAATGAACATTTACACTCTCTGCGTTTTTAGCAGAGTTTTTTTGTTTTCGTGCTCCACTTGAAAGGATGAACAGGAATGACTTATAAAATTCCAACAGATGTTCAAATACTTGGTCGTGACATTAAGAGCGAACAATTAAAGTACCATAATAAGCGAGTTGCCGTATGCAAAGAGTTTACGTTTGATGCAGCACATCATCTGCATTGCTATGATGGAAAATGTAAGAATCTCCACGGTCACACATACAAACTCGTAATCACTATGAGTGGCTTTGTGAATTCGATCGGGATTGCCGTTGATTTTGGAGAGATCAAAGAGATTTTTAAATCAGCTATAGACAGCAAATTAGATCATCAATACTTAAATGAAGTTCTTCCTCCGATGAATACAACTGCTGAGAATATGATCGTTTGGATTTGGGAACAAATTGATCTTCAACTGAACGACAGAGGACTAAGTGATCAAGGTCACAGGATAGAAGAACTTAAATTATATGAGACACCTACTAGCTATGCTGTAATGAAAAGAGAATGGATGGTGGAAAATGATGTTTGATCTGCCGTCTAGAGACATTTGGAAGCACTGGAAAGTTCCTATGGTCGAAATCTTTGAAACAGTAGAAGGTGAAGGACTACAAGCTGGGTATCCAACGGTTTTTGTACGTGTTTTTCATTGCAATCTTCGCTGTACGTGGTGTGATACAACATACAGTTATGCACCTGCTAAACCAGAATTTGAAGCTACAATAGAAGAAATCGTGAATACGATTAAGTCGTTTCGATCTCAACGAATCTGTTTTACTGGTGGAGAACCTTTAATACATCGAGAAAAATCAGCTGCCTTGCTTTTAGCGATGGCTGATTTAGATCATATTGTCGATATTCACATTGAAACGAACGGAGCTATCGATTTACAGCCATTTGAGCAATTGCGCAACTCTCACCATGATCTACAAAAAAAGATGAGATTTGTGATGGACTATAAGCTCCCAGCTTCTGGTGAGATGGACAGAATGCACATGGAAAACTTCAAAGAACTTCAGCATCAAGACGAGATCAAATTCGTTGTTGGATCAGAGAACGATTTTGAGATAACGAAACAAGTGGTCTCTGAACATTACAGAAATGGTCAGATCTCTGTAAGCCCTGTTTGGGAAAGCATGCCTCCGAGGCGTCTTGTTGAACTTCTATTAGAGAATCCACTCCCAAATGCAAAGCTCAGTCTTCAACTTCATAAAGTTATTTGGCATCCAGAAGAGAGAGGGGTTTAACCATGAACAAAAAAGCGGTTATTGTTTTAAGCGGAGGACTTGATAGCACAACTTGCATGGGGATCGCAAAAGCTGAGGGATATGACCTTTACCCAATCACTTTTCACTATGGACAACGCCATAATCGAGAAGTTGAACAAGCTGTCGAAGTCGGCAAGTATTATGGTGTAGCAGACCATAGAATTGTAGACCTGAACTTTTTAAAAGATATAGGTGGAAGTGCACTAACCGATGAAAAGGTAGAAGTTCCAACTGAGGCCGAAGAAGGGATTCCTGTAACTTACGTACCTGCTAGAAACATGATTTTCTTATCGCTCGCAAGCGCTTATGCAGAAGTAATCGGAGCTACAGCCGTTTATACAGGCGTTTCGGCGGTTGACTATAGCGGCTATCCAGATTGTCGTCCTGAGTTCATTCAAAGCATGGAGGAAACGATCAATTTAGCAACAAAAGCGGGTGTGACAGGGAAAAACATTTCAGTAGAAACACCATTGATCTCTCTGTCTAAAAAGGAGACGATTGAAAAAGGTCTTTCTCTTGAAGTACCATATGATCTAACAACTTCTTGCTACAATGGAAAAGAAGCAGCTTGCGGACAATGTGACAGCTGTGTTTTACGTTTGAAAGGTTTTAAAGAAGCTGGAGCAGCAGATCCGATCACTTACGAAATCTAGAACAGTCATAAGTATAGAAAACCCCTTCTTATTAGGTGTACAATAAAAAATGTACATGTGACTAATTAGAAGGGGTTGTTTTTATATGAATAAAGAAACACTCGACTTGTTTAAAACATTGACTGAATTGCCTGGTGCTCCAGGTTTTGAAAGAGATGTTCGTAAGTTTGTCCGCAAAGAGATCGAACCTGTATCAGATGAAATTATTCAAGATGGTCTTGGCAGCATCTTTGGTGTGAAAAAAGGAAACGGTCCGAAGATTATGGTAGCGGGGCACATGGATGAAGTCGGTTTCATGGTTACAAAGGTTACGAAGAACGGTATGCTTAAATTTCAAGAGTTGGGAGGCTGGTGGAGCCAAGTTCTATTAGCTCAACGCGTAAATATTTACACAGATAAAGGTGACGTTATAACAGGTATTATCGGCTCGACTCCACCTCATCTTCTTTCTGAGGATCAGCGTAACAGACCGATGGGTATTAAGAATATGTACATAGATATTGGCGCAGATAACGATCAAGAAGTTCATAACCTGGGTGTAAGGCCTGGACAGCAAATCGTTCCGATCTGTCCGTTTACACCGATGGCCAATCCGAAGAAAATCATGGCGAAAGCATGGGACAATCGATACGGTGTAGGTTTAGCGATCGAATTATTAAAAGAATTAAAGGGTGAAACGTTGCCTAACGAATTGTATAGTGGTGCTACTGTTCAAGAAGAAGTTGGACTAAGAGGTTCAAAAACGGCAGCGAACTTGATACAACCTGACCTGTTTTTTGCATTAGACGCAAGTCCGGCGAATGACATGATGGGGGATAAAAGTGAATTTGGACAACTTGGAAAAGGTGCGTTGTTAAGAATTCTGGATAGAACGATGGTAACTCACCGTGGGATGAGAGAATATATCCTGGATACAGCTGAAACGCATAAAATTCCCTACCAATATTTCATTTCACAAGGCGGAACAGATGCAGGAAGTGTACATGTCTCCGGAAATGGAGTGCCTTCTGCAGTGATTGGAATCTGTTCTCGTTATATTCACACCCATGCTTCTATGATCCATATAGATGATTATGCTGCTGCAAAAGAATTGCTTGTAAGACTTGTTAAAACAGCAGATGAATCCACATTAAGAACGATCTTAGAAAACAGCTGAGGATGAGCGTGTGATGAAAATTGGAATTGGATCATCTAATCCTGCAAAAATAAAAGCAGCTCAGCCTTTTATAGCGTATTTTGAGGAATCTGAACTTGTTTCCTACTCTTCTGATTCATTGGTTTCGGCTCAGCCTTTTTCTGATGAGGAAACCAAGATCGGTGCTATCAACCGTGCGAAAGATTGTGTGAAGCAAGGGGCAGACATCGGTATTGGTTTTGAAGGCGGTGTTATGGAGCTTGAAGATGGAATGTATTTATGTAACTGGGGAGCAGTGGCTGACCAAGAGGGAAACGTTCTTTCAGCTGCAGGAGCTCGTATCTTGCTGCCTTCATTGATCGTAACAGGTCTTAAGCAGGGGAAGGAACTTGGAACATTGATGGGTGAGTTAACCAAAGACCCTGAGATCAGAAAAAAGGATGGAGCGATAGGTGTTTTTACCAGTGGTATGCTGTCTCGAAGTGAGATGTTCTTGCATATTTCCACGATCCTTTTAGGGCAATATATATATAATATGAATAAATGAAAAGTGTAAACGCAATGCTTTGTGAGATGATTATCAAGGTTGTTAGTAAGGTTTGTATACCTTATCTAACAGCCTTTTTGTATGAATGTAAATAATCAGGGAAAATTATTAACAAAAAAGTAAGGCGGATTTTGACTTTGAACTCAAGTGGAAAAAGAAGAATAATTATTTTTGGTATTCTCATCATTTTATGTTTAGTTTGGATCTTTTATATAGTTACACCACCGGATGGTACAGCAGAGAAGGCTTTTATTATAAAAGAAAATAGTGATTTTAAAACGATATCCAAGCATCTAGAAGAAAAAGAATTCATTAAAAGCCCTATTCTATTCTCGCTTTATGCATCAGTTACTGGGATGAAGAGTAAAGTTGTACCAGGAGAACATACGATTAAACAGGGAAAAGGATATAGAGAGATTCTTCAAGATCTTTCTACATTGGAAAATGAAACAGAAGCTATGGAAGTAATCATTCCAGAGGGATTAACTGTTCTAGAGATTGTGGATCGATTAAACAAGTCGGGAATTGTGGATAGAAACCAGTTTCTTGAAGCAGCAAAATCGTGGAATACACTAACTGAAGAACAGCAAGAACAATTAGGAATAAATAAGAAAGTTAAAAAAACAAATATAAAGTTTGCGGTGGAGGGACTTCTTTTTCCTGACACGTATTATTTTGAAAAGAACATGAAAGCAGGCGATGTTATTCATCAAATGACAGAAAGAATGGTCGAAGAAACGAAAGAATTAACAATTCATACAGACCAAACTCCTTATGAAATGATCACGTTGGCTTCTATTATTGAGAAGGAAGCTTTATTGAACGAAGAGAAGCGTAGAATTGCTGGTGTCTTTGTTAATCGTTTAGAAGAAGGGAAGAAGCTGCAATCATGTTCCACCGTTCAATACTTGCTTGAGAAACCTAAAGCAACCCTAAAAAGAAGAGACCTCAAAATTCAAAGTCCCTATAATACCTATATTAATAAGGGTTTGCCGCCAGGACCGATTTCAAGTCCGGATCTTCCCTCATTAAAAGCTGCGGCAGATCCTGAAGTACACGACTATTTTTACTTTGTTGCAAAACAGGACGGTACATGGAGTCATTTCTTTTCTAAAACGTATAAAGAACATAGAAAATATACACAATTGAGTGGCAATTATTAAAACCCGGTGAATGATCACCGGGTTTGATATCTAGTCTTCTTTTTTGATTTCATGATCTAAAGAACGAACAGACTCTGTGTCATTCTCTAATTCTGTTTCTTGAAATTGGTGATCAGAATTCGAAACTCTCTCCACTTCAAGATCTTCTTTATCATCATTTTGATATTCTAACCCTTCCGTATCACTTTCTTCGACAGTAGCCGCAGCTTCTTGATACATATCGATTAAGTCTATTTCTTCTTTAGAAATGAGGATTTCTCTCTCTCCTAAAGAAAATTGATCTACCTCTTCTTGCAAAGTGAGCGCAATTTCTTGCAGTTCTGTTGCAGCAACGTTCACTTGGTGGATGGCTTCTTTTTGATGAATGCTTGAAGCGCTGACTTGTTCACTTGTAGCAACAGATTCTTCTGATATTGCACTTACTTCAAAGAGCTTTTCAGATAAGTTTTCATTAGCGGATTCAACCCGACCGATCGCACTTTTTACTTGAGAGATTCTTCCGTTAATCTGAGATACATTTTGAATGATACTTGAGAACGCTTTTTCTGTCTGTTGAACAGATTCAACTTGATCAACACGATATTGTTCAAAGCGCACCGTTTCTTTTGATAACAGTTCCATCTGATTCGTCATCGACTTAACAAGCTGCTGAATTCTTAGCGCTTCGTTCTTAGAACGTTCTGCAAGCTTTCTTACTTCACTGGCAACGACTGAAAAGCCTCTGCCGGCTTCACCAGCTCTTGCGGATTCTATGGCTGCATTAAGTGCAAGAAGATCTGTACTTCCAGCTATCTCTTGAATCGTTTCAACAATGGAATTAATCTGTTTGGATTGTTTACTCGCATCTTGAATTTCTGAGATAAGACTTTGAGCTAATTCTAAAAAGTTCTCAGAATGCGTATTTAGTTGATGAACGATGCTCGATCCTGCTTTTCCATCGTTCTCAGCTTGAATAGCATCTGAAGCGATCTCATCACTGATCGAAGCCGTTTCTTTAATATATCCAGTCACATCAGAAAGGAGAAGAGTACATTCTTGCAGGTGATCAGCTTGATTTTGAGCTCCTGTTGCTACTTGTGAGATCGCTTCTGTCACTTCATCACTTTGTGCGGTAGTCTCTTCTGATACTGCTGCTAAGTTTTGAGATGAACTCGTAAGTTTTTCAGCAGCATCTTTCACTTCGTTCATTGATTTTTGCATTTTTTCAGCCATACGATTGAAGGTTTGTGCTAATTCTTCCATCTCATCTTTAGAATTCGTCTCTACCCGGTAAGAGAGGTCACCATCACCAATAATGGATGCGCCTTCTTTTAGAACCGAGATAGAAGATTGAATAGAGCGTAATAGCCAAACACCGATCACGCTTAATATCGATAAGATTACGATACTTAATCCTATTAAACTGATCGTCAGCCAGAACTTAACTGATTTTTGACTTTTTATCAGTTCTGCGTTTTCTTTCTGCAAACTGCTCTCTGCATCTTTCGTTGATTGATCTACAACATTTGCGATCTTTTCAAAAGTTGAAATATCATCTCCAATTTTTTTTGTGATCGTTTGGATCGTATCTGCAGAGGTTGTATATTTTAGTAAATTTGATTTAAAAGTAGACAACTGATCGGCTGGCAGATTTTTTTCATCCAACATTTGATCAAACGTTTGAGCACTTTCTTTAAAGTTCTCAACAGTCGTGCTGTCATATTTAATATGTACTTCTTTTTCATACGTTTGCATCTGCAATAGTGTGATCAATAACGTTTGGTCGTTCATCGCTTTTACAGAAGCATAAAAGTTGTTAGACGTCTCTGTCATCATCTGCTTTAACGCGTTAAGTTGGGTAGTAAGACTTGTGGCTGAATTAAATGATGTTTGATAAGCAGACAAGTCTTTATCTATTCCTTTTAATGAAGAACTATTCGTTTCTTTTGCTACTTTACTTGTTTCCTTCTGTAAGTCACTTAATGAAGAAAGCACCTTTTCTTTTGACTCTTTGCTAGGATCTCTTAAATACCCTTGTTCAAGTTTACGCACTTCATTAAATTTACTCTGAATATCATTACTAGATCGTAATGTTAGTTGTACTGAATCTCTTTCTTCTTCCATTTGGGTGTTCTGCCATAAAAATAATCCAATAAATGCAAGTAATAGTACCATTCCGGCTAAACTGATGAAAAGCATCAGTCGCACTCTTCTTCGTATCGACAAGTTCATATGTATTCCCCCCTGCCATTTTATCGGTCTTTTTTGAATTATTTTAAGTTTCAAAGTAAAAAGAATTGTATGTAAAACTAATCAACTTTACACCTGTCTTTACACGGGTTTAAAACAAGTTATAATGTTTGAGGGACATGTTTAACAGATTAACTAAAGGAGTCATTTCAAATGAGGGATTTTCTAAATAAAAAAGGGGTAAGTCTTTCGCCTAAAACGTATTTTATTACGGGGTTTCAATATTTTGCACTAGGATTGATGGCTTCGCTTATCATAGGATTGATTCTTAAGACGATCGGTGAGCAACTCTCGCTGCCATTCTTTACCGATATGGGACAATTAGCGATGACTCTGATGGGTCCAGTGATTGGGACGGCTGTGGCGTACGGATTAAAAGCGCCTCCACTCGTCATATTTTCAGCGGGTATAGCGGGGGCAGCAGGAGCGGATCTTGGGAGTGTAGCTGGATGTTATGTAGCGTCGTTAATAGCTGTAGAAGTAGGAAAGTTAGTATCTGGAGAAACAAAGTTTGATATTTTAATCACTCCTGCAGTTACCATTTTTACAGGTTTTACGATTGCGACATTTATTGGGCCGGGAATCGATCAATTCATGAAGGCGTTTGGCCAACTCGTTATGTGGTCAACTGATCAGCGTCCTTTAATTATGGGGATCTTAGTAGCCATATTGCTCGGATTTGCATTAACAGGTCCGATTTCATCAGCAGCAATAGCGATGATGCTTGGTCTTGAGGGGCTAGCGGCTGGTGCAGCAACGATTGGTTGTGCGGCACAAATGATTGGATTTGCCACAAGTTCATACCGGGAAAATGGCTTCGGAGGCTTTTTGACACAAGGAATCGGTACTTCTAAACTACAGTTTCCGAATGTAGTGAGAAATCCGTATATTCTAATTCCGCCGACGGTTGCCGGTATCCTATTAGCACCCATTGGAACTCTTTATTTTAAGATGGAGAATATTCCAGCTGGAGCAGGTATGGGGACGAGCGGTCTCGTAGGGCAAATCATGACACTGAGGACAATGGGCTTTACCTTTGAAACGTTTCTTGCTATATTTATTTTGCATTTTATAGGACCTATCATTATTAGCTTGGTGCTTTCAGAATGGTTAAGAAAAAAAGGATATATTAAATTCGGCGATATGAAGCTGAATCAATAAGGAGACGTTCATAATGGAAAACATGAAATCGATCGAACAATTTAAAGAAACAATTAAACAGGATGTTACAATAGCAGTTTTTTCTGCAGACTGGTGCCCGGATTGTGTAGTAATCAAACCGATCTTGCCTGAAATTGAAGAAGAATACTCTAACTATCAATTCGTTTACGTAGATCGTGATGAACTGATTGAACTTTGTCAGGAACTTGATATTTTTGGAATTCCTAGCTTCCTCGCATTCAAAGATGGTGAAGAGATCGGGCGTTATGTGAATAAAGAGAGAAAGACGAAAGAGCAGATTGTTGCCTTTTTAGAAGAGCTTAACATTCCTTCAAAATAGGTCAAAAGAGTATGTTATAATAACAAAAAATGATTTTTTTACGTGAAGGGAAGTATTTTTGATGGCTAAAGTTGAAGTTAACCATAGCAAATATGAAGGGATTCGTTTTGACATCCAAGATGAGAACGTAATCCTTGTTGATATATTAGAAACCATTCCATATGAGTATGTAGGAAAAGATACGATGGTAACCATTCCTACAACTGAGTTCACATCTGTATGTCCATGGTCAGGTCTTCCGGATTTTGCTGATATTATCATCAGCTATATTCCAAATGAAGATCTAGTAGAAATGAAATCTTTGAAGTATTACCTAACTTCATATCGAAACGTTGGAATCTACCAAGAACATGCTACAAATCGTATTTTAGAAGATCTAGTAAAACTACTTAAGCCAAAGTACATTAAAGTAGTTGGAAACTGGAACGCGCGTGGCGGACTAGGAACAGAGGTAGTAGTAGAATATAAAGAAGAGAACAGCAAGTAAGTGAACAAAAACCTCCATTAGGAGGTTTTTCACGTTACGTGTAACCCGTTGTTTAGGAAAGGAGGATTCATAGATGAGCAGTACCATTAAACTAAAGAAAACACTACAAGAGAAATTGATGAGTCCAACCCGAGAATTTTCATATGATAGAGAAGAGGAAACGCTTCGGATTACAAATAAGGAAACAGGTAAAGGTGTAACCTTATCACTTGGTGGGCTCAGTGCGCGCTGGTCAAAAGAAAAAGATGAGCTTATTGATAAACTGGTGTATTACGTAGAAGAAGGATTGAATGCCGCTTCTCATGAAGGCGAGCTTTCAAATACTTTATCACGCATCTTTCCAGTCATTCGTTCTGCATCCTTTCCAATGGAAACGTCAGAAGGAGAAGAACTTTTTTATCGAGAGCACACAGCAGAGACAAGGATATATTATGCTTTAGACCTAGGCAAAACCTATAAGCTTCTTACGAATAATAAGATGAGGGAATTAAAGGTTGAAGAGTCTCAAATACTTGATTCGGCAAAATTCAATGTAAAGCGTTTATCAACAGATCATAAAGAAGATCAAGTTGCAGGAAATACGTTCTTCTTTTTAAACCATAACGATGGATACGATGCGAGCAGAATCCTAAACATTGCTTTCTTAGAAGAGATGAAGAAGAAAATCTCTGGAGAAATGGCAGTGGCTATACCACATCAGGATGTGTTGATCGTGGCAGATATTAAGAATAAGCAAGGATACGATATTTTGGCTCAGATGGCGATGCAATTTTTTATGAACGGACGAGTGCCGATCACAGCTTTACCGTTTATGTATGACAACAAAGAGTTAGAACCTGTCTTTATTTTAGCCAAGAATAGACCAATAGAAGAAGAAACAACAGATTGATTGATAATAAAAGCCGCTAGATCATCTAGTGGTTTTTATTTCTTATCTTTTAACATGCATGTGCTATAGATGAATATTTATACTATTGTTTCTCTTCTATTTTCGCTACAATAAAGAAACAACCAACAGAAATAGGTGAGAAGATGAGTTGGATAAAAAAATTAATGAACACGTTTTTTGATGATGAAAATGAAGATGATTCCTACTATGAGGAAGAGAGAACAAAAAGCCAGGAGCCTGTAAAAAAACAGCAATCACCTGAAAAAACGGAAAATAATCAGAGGACAAAGCCCGCTCCTTTTGCAAGCAATGGAAGAAAACCGTCTCCTTCAAATATTCAGCATCCTGCGAAAATGCTGCACAAGTATCCCGAGAATGCACCATTTCGTTTTCCTGTGATCCCTGATGAAAAAACGGTAAAACCAACTGCACAAAGACATACATATCAGCAGAAAGAGACACACTCGTATAAAGATCCTGTTAGGGAAGAAAAGTCATACAGAGAAGAACGTCCTGTTCGTGAGCAACGTACTCATCAAAATGACAATAGAAGACCTAAAGGTAAGTCTTCTGGCTTTAACCAAGAACCAAAAAGACAAGCTTTCAAAGCTTCAAACGTTCCTTCACCTGTTTACGGATACGAAAGAAGAAATAAAAGTGATGCACAGGTTAAGCCAGAACAAAAGGAAGCGACTCCTGAGGTGAAATCGAGGTTTACACCAACAGATGTTCCATCTCCTGTATACGGATATGGAAAGAGAAAGCCTGAAGGTATTTTGTTTATTGGTAGAGATATACCTGATAAAGATTCTGTGACTGAAGAACTTTTAAAGTCTGTTGAAGAAGTTTTACCTGCTGCAACAAAAGAAAGTTCAACGAATTCTCCAGAGCTAGAGATTGTAAGTGAGGCTTCTCATTTGCAGAGGGCAAACAATAGCATCGTTGATCAAAGCCAAATACAAGTCGTAGAAGAAGTCATAAATACTAATCAGGATTTAGTAGAAGAAGAACAGCATATTGAGTCACTTGAAATGATTGTTGAACCCGATATTGTCTATGTGTCAGAGGAAAATCCCGAGGTTCACAATTTGAGCGCGGGAAAACAAAACCAAATCAGTGAACCTGTTGATGTGTCTGAAGTTGCTGAAAAACGCACGGAAATTCCTGAAACACAGCCTGTTCAAGAGATAACTCCTAGTTTGGTACAAGAAAAGCAAGACCAAGAAAATGTAGTGAATGAACAAACACAGCTAAAGAAGGAAACCCCTAAAAGTGGCGGGCAATTCGTTCCTTTTAATGTGTTGATGCTAAAAAAAGACAGGAAATCACTAACTCGTCCTGTTTCCACACCAGATATTCAAAAGTCAGAGAGCAGACAAGCAACAAGAACAGAGTTAAACATCCATCAAAGAACTGAAGCTGTAGATAACCAGTTGTTTGTACCTTTGTCATTATTAAATAAAGCAAAGGTTTCACTCGAAGATGATGATCTTTGGTTAAACGAACAAAAGAACACACTTCAGTCAACACTGGATAACTTTAATGTGAATGCAAAAGTGGTTCACATGACAAAAGGTCCTGCAGTTACACGTTTTGAAGTTCAGCCTGCACCAGGCGTAAAGGTAAACAAGATCACTAACCTTACAGATGATATAAAACTTAGCCTGGCTGCTCGTGACATAAGAATTGAAGCGCCGATTCCCGGAAAGAATGCAATTGGTATAGAAGTGCCGAACCAACATAGCAGAGCTGTTTATTTACGTGAGATCATTGAAGATGATGTGTTTAAGGATTCAGCATCTTCCTTAACTGTGGCTCTCGGATTAGATATTTCAGGAGCACCTGTAGTGACAGATCTTCAAAAGATGCCGCACGGACTAATAGCAGGAGCGACAGGATCAGGAAAGAGCGTTTGTATCAACTCTATACTTGTGAGCTTGCTGTATAAAGCAAAGCCGGAAGATGTGAGATTGTTGCTTGTTGATCCTAAGATGGTCGAGCTTGCACCATACAATCACATTCCGCACCTAGTGACCCCTGTTATCACAGATGCAAAAGAAGCAACGGCTGCTTTAAAATGGGCGGTCGAAGAAATGGAACGTCGTTACGAAGCGTTTGCAAAAACAGGTGTACGAGAGATAAAGCGTTACAATCAAAAGATGGAAGAAGAGCAGCATTATAAAAACAAGATGCCGTATATTGTTGTGGTAATCGATGAGTTGGCTGACCTGATGATGGTTTCACCGCAAGAAGTTGAAGAAGCAATCTGCCGAATTGCTCAGAAAGCAAGAGCATGTGGTATCCATCTTCTACTTGCAACACAGCGGCCATCAGTAGATGTTATCACAGGATTGATCAAAGCCAATGTGCCAACTCGTACAGCATTCGCCGTTTCGTCCGCGATTGATTCACGGACCATTCTAGATATGAGTGGTGCAGAACGATTATTAGGACGAGGCGATATGCTCTTTATGGAGAATGGCTCGAACAAAGCGGTGCGTATTCAAGGAACGTTCGTATCTGATGAAGAAATTGAAGAAGTAGCGCGTTACGTAAAAGAAGAGTATCAAACAGAATATCTTTTTACTCGTGAAGAACTGATTCAGCATCAGCAAACAACAGAAGTAGAAGACGAACTTTTCGAAGAAGCTTGTTACTATGTTATAGAAGTAGGTGCAGCATCCTCTTCTAGCTTGCAGCGCAGATTTAGAATTGGTTACAACCGTGCAGCAAGATTAGTAGACATGATGGAAAGCTTCGGCCTCGTCTCTGAAACGATGGGAAGTAAACCAAGACATGTTCTTCTTACACAAGAAGAACTAGAGAGTCGTTTATATAGCGGTGTTGAGTAATAAATCAATAGGAAAGAGCTGATTGTGGGGGACGCCTTACATCGGCTCTTTCTTTTTGTAAGCAGATCGGCTTAGTCTACAATTTAACAGAAGTAAGGATATCGGCGAAAATAAAATGATATCGGCAAGAAACAGATTATATCGGGGAAATATAGCTTTTTATCCACAAGTTTCCTATTATATCGGCAAATTTGACATATTGAAATTTTTTTACGCTTTCTCGATAAGGACCACAGTTAACTTTCAAATGATTTTCTTGAGTTATTGTGCCTTGTTCGCTATTATAGTGTGGGGAATAGTTCCCTTTCTTTTATACCTTGGAATAAGTCATGAGGAGTAAATTAATGAAAGAGATAGAATTAAAGCTGCAAGGAAAAATCAAGCGGCTCACGAATAAAACATTTAAATTCGATGAACGGATCAGGGAAGGTTGGTTCTCTGCTGTTTATTTTCTTAAAACATGTGAGATTGTAGAATCATTCAAACCAGATAATATTGTAACCATGCAGTTCTTTCAAAAGAGTGACGCCGTCCTGTGCGGTTCAGATGAAGCGATCGCTCTTATTAAAACGTTTGCTAAGGATGTAGATTCTTTAGAGATTCATTCTTTAAAAGATGGAGATAAAATCTCCCCGTTTGAAACGGTGTTAACGATCAAGGGCCCTTATCAAAACTTTGGTTTCTTAGAAGGAATGATCGATGGAATTCTAGCCAGAAGAACGTCGGTTGCTACGAATGTTTATAATGTTGTGAAAGCTGCTAGTAAATCTGGTGTTCAGAAGCCGGTCATCTTTATGGGAGACCGAGACGACCATTTTGCACAGCAAGCTGGAGATGGTTATGCATCTTATATTGGTGGTTCAACCGCTCAGGCTACGCATGCGATGAATGAATGGTGGGGCAAAAAAGGGATGGGCACGATGCCACATGCTCTCATTCAAATCTTTAATGGGGATATTGTTGAAGCTACGAAAGCTTATCATGCGAAATACCCTGAAGACGATCTTATCTCACTTGTTGACTATAACAACGATGTGATTACAGATGCTTTAAAAGTAGCGAGAGAGTTTGGAGAGACGTTAAAAGGGGTAAGGGTTGATACTTCACGAACGATGGTCGATCAATATTTCTTTAGAAACCCTGATGTACTAGGTTCGTTTGATCCGAGGGGTGTGAATCCAGAACTGATCTTTGCACTTCGAAAAGCGCTGGATGAAGAAGGCTACCAACATGTTAAAATCGTTGTCAGCGGTGGATTTAAAAAAGAAAGAATCGAGCAGTTTGAAGAACAAAAAGTACCCGTAGATATTTATGGGGTAGGCAGCAATCTATTAAAGATCAATATTGGGTTTACCGGTGATAACGTTATGATGAATGAACAGCATCAAGCAAAAGCAGGAAGAATCTATCGCCATAATCCAAGACTAGAGCTAGTGGAATAACTGCTATTATTATTTTGGAGAAGTTGGGAAAAATAGATAAAAAGCTCTATTAGACTTTTATCATTTGTCTATCATGGTGAACGGACAACAACTTTGCTATAATGATTCAAGTATTCCGAATCAAGCCTGAATGTGCATAAATAACCGTTTCAGACAGCAGGCATATAATAATACAAATAGGCCTTTTAAAAGGTGTTCTTTTTGTGGAGGGCTATACATGACAAAATACCATTTTATTGGAATTAAAGGGACAGGAATGAGCCCGTTGGCACAAATCCTTCATGACACTGGTCATGATGTACAAGGATCTGATATTGAGCAATATATCTTTACTCAAACAGCACTTGAAGAGAAAAACATACCGGTGTTACCGTTTGACAAGAACAACGTCGAAGAAGGTCAAACGATTATCGCGGGTAATGCTTTTGGCGAACAGCATGAAGAGATTCAAGCTGCAAATGATAAAAATATTCCTATTCATAGATATCACCATTTCCTTGGAGAGTATCTATCTAACTTTACATCGATTGCAGTGACAGGATCACACGGGAAAACGTCAACAACAGGTTTATTAGCTCATGTTGTTGGTGCTGCTAAGCCTACTTCTTATCTAATCGGTGATGGAACAGGTAAAGGTAGCAAGGGAAGCGAATACTTCGTGTTTGAAGCATGTGAGTATCGCAGACATTTCTTATCTTATAATCCGGACTACGCGATTATCACAAACATTGATTTTGATCATCCTGATTATTTTTCTGATTTAAAAGATGTAATCAGTGCCTTCCAAGCGATGGCGATGCAAGTGAAAAAGGCAATCATCGCATGTGGTGATGATGCAAACCTTCAAGAGATTCATGCACAAGTGCCCGTCGTATTCTATGGCTTTGGAGATCATAACGATTTCCAAGCTAAGAATGTTAATCGTGGTGATGAAGGAACAACGTTTGATGTATTTGTTCGCAACACGTTTTATGGCACGTTCCAGATTCCTGGATACGGCACACACAACGTACTGAACGCACTGGCTGTCATTGCGATCTGTCATTATGAAACATTACCGATGGATATTATTAAAGAGCAATTGAAGAGCTTTACTGGTGTTAAAAGAAGATTCTCTGAAAAAACAGTTGGTGATCAAATCTTGATCGATGACTATGCTCATCATCCGACTGAGATTAAAGTAACGATTGAAGCAACTAAGTATAAGTACAAAAATCGTGAAGTGGTAGCTATCTTCCAACCACATACATTTACACGAACAAAGACATTCTTAGACGAATTTGCAGCAGCCCTAAGTGAAGCGGATCATGTTTACCTCTGCGACATTTTTGGTTCTGCAAGAGAGAATGCTGGAAATCTATCAATCGAGAATTTGATAGAAAAAATTCCAAACGCACAATTCATTACAGAAGATAAAGTGGATGTACTAAAAAAATACAAAGATGGTGTTTTATTGTTCATGGGTGCTGGAGATATTCAAAAGTTCCAAAGAGCATATGAAGAAACACTGACTGCAAAACCATAAAAAAGCTGTTTTCGTATTCTTTGTTGTTTTTGAAAGTAGTGATTTCCGTTGCAGATGCTCGCTTTCCGCGGGGCAGCCGGTGAGCCACATTCGTACGTTTCCGTATAAGTGTCTCACCTGCCCACCTGTCCCGCAGGAGTCTCGCACCTTCCACTACAATCAAATAGTCAAAGAAGGAAATATAAACAACTCAAAAGCAACAATCTCCTAGAAAACAGCCTAAAAAAAGACTTGCCGGCCGGCAAGTCTTTTTCTTATGGGTGAAGCTTGTACTAAATTGATAAGTTGCTTGTAGCGTAAGGTGCGTGTCTACCAATTGATAAACTTCTCGCAAGGTAGGCGAGCGGGTTGACCGCACGCACCCAGGTACTCATCAACTAGTATTACTTTAAATTCTCAGGGTTTAATTGCTCTAATTCAGGCAGAACGAAAACGCCATCTTTACGGATCAACACGTCATCAAAGAAGATTTCCCCGCCGCCGTAATCAGGACGCTGGATCATGACCATATCCCAATGGATGTTTGATTCATTTCCGTTATACGCTTCTTCATACGCTTGACCAGGCGTAAAGTGGAAGCTGCCGTCGATCTTCTCATCGAAAAGAATATCTTTCATCGGATGCTTGATGAACGGGTTAACACCGATCGCAAACTCACCTACATAACGTGAACCTTCATCGGTATCGAAAATTTTGTTGATGCGTTCAGAATCGTTTGCTGTCGCTTTTACAATCTTACCGTTTTCAAACGTCAACTGTACATTTTCAAACGTAAAGCCGTTATATGGAGATGGCGTGTTATACGAAATCGTTCCGTTAACAGAGTCTTTAACGGGAGCTGTGAACACTTCGCCATCTGGAATGTTGTTTTGTCCTGAACATTTAATGGATGGAATATCTTTGATCGAGAACGATAGATCAGTTCCCGGCCCTGTTATGCGAACTTTATCCGTCTTATCCATCAAATCTTTTAGTGCAGTCATCGCGTCATCCATTTTTCCATAGTCAAGGTTACATACTTCAAAATAGAAGTCTTCAAAAGCTTCTGTACTCATGCTAGCAGATTGTGCCATAGATGCGTTCGGATAACGAAGCACACACCATTTCGTCTTTTTGATACGAATCTTACGGTGCATCGCAAAGATTGTTTTTTCATAAAGTGCCATTTTTTCAGAAGGAACATCAGACATTTCGTTGATGTTGTCACCTGAACGAAGACCGATATAAGCATCCATCTGGTTCATAAGATCACCTTCGTGCTTCGCGATCATTTCCATCTGTTCTTCAGTTGCTTGTGTGTATTGAGCGCGCATTACAGAATGGTCTTTTAGTAAAACGAATGGAAAACCGCCAGCAGCATATGCTTCTTGAACAAGTGCGTTCACGAGTTCTTTTTGCAGTCCAAAGTTTTCAATTAATACTTTTTCACCTTTTTGCAGGTTTACCGAATATGTAATCAAGTTTTTTGCTAGTTGTTGAATTCTTGGATCTCTCATGTTGAAGAAGCCCCCTATATATTTGATATCTTCTTTATTTTAACTTAATTTAAACAATTTGTAATGTTCTAGAAAAGGATTTTAATGAAGTGGTAAAGAATACTATTAAAAAACACGTTTCCTTTGATAAAAACTCGGGAAAAAGCAATAATATACTTTCAGGAGGTGTCTCGAATAATGGATATCATTATCTCAATCAGTGTAGCATTAGTCGCAGTTGCATTTGTCGTACTCGTTTATTTTTTATCAGGGGCTTTAAAATCTTTACAAATTACCCTCAATCATGTCGCGGTAACGCTAGAAAGTCTAGAGAAGCAATTAGATGGCGTAACGCGCGAGACAACCGATTTGTTACATAAAACAAACCAGTTAGCCGAGGATGTTCAAAAGAAATCAGATTCACTTAACAACGTGTTCTCTGCAGTTCAAGATTTCGGTCAATCCGTTCAAAAGGTGAACCAATCTGTTCGCAAAGTAACAGACCAGATTACGGTTGAAACAGAGCGACAGTCTAAGCAAATATCGCAAGCGGTTCAATGGGGAAATGCAGCATTGAATTTATGGGAAAAATACAAACTCAAAAAATCCAATGTTGAAACAACACAAAGACAATATTCCAGAGGAGGAGTGTAAATGAGCAACAATAACAACCAAAACATTGACAGCAAAGATTTTATTATCGGTGCTCTTGTTGGTGGTATGTTAGGGGCTGCAGCAGCGCTTTTATTAGCGCCTAAAGCAGGAAAGGAATTGCGAAGCGATCTGAATGAACAAGCTGTCTATCTAAAGGATAAAAGTAATGAGATCTCTCATTTGGCACGTGAAAAATCCTCAAACATTGTTAAGACAGTATCTGAGCAGTCGAATCAAGTTGCAACAAAGGTAAAAGATCTTACTTCAAACCTTCGTAAAGACATCGATAAATGGCGTGCGAAAGAAGAAGAAAACGCGTCTGAACTGTATGGTGAAATTACAGACGATATCCAAGATGAAGGCAAATTAGACTACGATCCTGCTAATGAGCAAGAATTAGTCGAGCAAAAATATTGATAAGTAATGTGTGAATATGAAAAGATAAGAAAAAGAACTTGTTTCTTTTTCTTTTCTTTTTATGATGGAGGTAGAAATCAATATGTCACTTATTCAACTACAGAACGAACAAGATTGGAATCTAGTCAAAGAACAAAGAAACCGCATTATTTTGATGAAGAACAGTACTACATGTCCTGTGAGTCATGAAGCTTTTAAAGAATTCCAAAAGTTTGCAGCAGATAACGAGAACGAAACATTGTATTATTTGAACGTTCAAGATGCAAGGTCATTAAGCAATGCGATTGCAGAGCAAACAGGAGTGAAGCACGAATCACCTCAAGTATTAATCTTCGATGGAGATAATGTGGTTTGGCATGATTCTCATTGGAACATCACCAATAAAAAGCTTGCACAAGCAAATGAAAAAACAAAAGCGTAGCAGAAATGCTACGCTTTTTTCTTTGTTTTTAAACAAGCATTTCAAATTTTAATAGCAGTTTATCTCCTGTTTGAATCTCGGTTTGAAAGCCTGCCTTTTCACCATTCTTTAACAGAATCAAGCTCTCACCAGGCTTTGGTTGGAGAACTAGTTCAACTTCTGTAAACACATCCTGAAAAATAAACGCTTTTTGATCTGTCATTTTCATCAAAAGCCTTTCCTGGTGATAAAGAACTGAATCCAAACGAAGCTTTTCTTCTTCCCGATAAAAGCTATAGAGTGGCCGGACTAGAGTTAGTTCTTCCTCGTTAAAAATAACCGTACATGATTGATGCAGATTTACGTCTAGAGCATCCGTTACATGTTTTAAAGTTATTTGCTCTTCTTCAGTACGTTGATACTCTAATCGATCTCCATCATGCCATAATGTGTTCAGATTAACTCTTTGCTCGTTCAGATACACCGAATCAGTGAGTTTTGTTGGAATGGAAAGAGGCTTGCCATCTACAAAAATAGTAAAATGCGACCGTTTTGTTTCGCTGTTCCATTCTTTTAGATCAAATATATCTATAAGGGTAGAAGGGAAACGATAATAGCATTCATCTCTATCTTGTATTATCGTATCTGCACATACACGTTGTTCATTAATAAAATAATGAGTTTCAAACGTCTCAGCCTTACCGTTCACCCATAACGTTTTTACAGAGTGATCGTCATAAGCTTCTTGAATGGTAACCTCTGCATCCTCGCCGTTTTGTCCGGATTCATAATGAATCGTAGCACCCTCTAAGATTTCATCTGACAGGGTGCTGTAAACGCCATTCATCTTGATGGAAGGAGCTGAACCGATCTTTCCTTTAAACATTTTCACTTCACCATTCAACCGAACCATCAATCCCAATCCAGGTTTACCATAAAGTTTCGAAAGATCAGCTCCTCCAGCAATCAAGGCATCACCGATCGTAAGTTTTTTCACTTGAAATAAACGTATTGTCTTTGCATTCACAGAGACGGTTACATATTTAACTGGATTTTCTTTAGCCGCAATACCGATACCTACAGGTGTTACGAGTTCAGGACCTTCTTCTTTTAATGTAGGGATCAAGGATTGGATAGCGTTAAGCCCTCGAATCGCTACGCGTTCAATAGGCAGATTTAGAATTTCAGCCACTTTCTCACGTAATAGAGGTGTTAGACTGCCTCCTCCAACAAGCATGATCGCCTGAGGTGCTTTGGCGTTCAACCGAAGAATCTCCTTCGTAATTCCAACTGCTAAACTTTCTATGGAATACCCGATCATCGAGATGACTTCAGATGTGTCTTTTTGCGATGGGAACCCTAAGATGTCAGTATAGGTTACAACTGTTTCTTCAGTTAACGATCGTTTAAGCTGCTCAGCTACAGGAAAATCTAACAAAAAAGCAGAACTGATGGCTTCCGTAATTTCATCTCCTGCGACCGGAACCATACCATACGCAATAACTGTCCCTTGAGCGGTAATCGCAATATCTGAAGTACCTGCTCCAATATCAACAAGAGCTACATTTAACCTACGCATAGAAGGCGGAATTAGCACATTGATTGCTGCGATTGGTTCTAACGTTAGAGCTTCCATTTCAAGCCCAGCTTCGTCTAGAGCTTTCATTAAGGAATCAACAACCACTCTCGGTAAAAATGTAGCGATGACTTCTACACTAGCTTTGTTTCCTTGCTGACCGATAAAGCTCCCGATCTCCTGCTCGTCGAGGTAATAATGAAGAACAGAATATCCAACGCAATCGTAGAGTAAATTTGAATTCTCATCTAATAGGCTCGCTAACTGGTATTGAGCCTGTTGAACCGCTGCAAGTTCCATATGGATCACTTCTTCATTTGAAGTGATTTCACCTAGTGAAAGATCTTTTTCAGAACGGCCTTTCACGGTCTTAAGAGCTCTCCCTGCTGCAGCAACACAAACTTTAGTAAGCGAACCTACTTCAAGTTCGAGCTGATTTTTTATAGTCTTTATTACTCTGGCGACAGCAGGTATATGGTGGATCTGCCCATCAAGCATAGAACGCTCTTCATGTTCGATCATTTTTTTATGTAAAATTTCATACTTTCCGTTTACATGCTGTTTTAAAATCATACCGACCACGGAGCGTGTACCGATATCTAATGCGAATAAAAGATTTTTGTCCACGAAGGCACCTCTTTTTGTTACGATAGATGTATAGGTCTTATAAGTTTATTAGAAAACGTCCCAATTATTAGAAATGTATCATATTTCTTACATTATATAAATACTGAGGTGCTCATATATGAATCATCTAGAGTTAAACACGTTACGGTCCGAGCTTGATGTTGTAAATAAAGAATTGTTAGCATTGATCAATAAACGAGGTAAGATTGTTCAGCGAATCGGTGAGATTAAATCCGATCAAGGTATGAAGAAGTACGATCCTGTTAGAGAAAGGCATATGTTAGATCTCGTTTCATCAGAGAACCAAGGACCCTTTGAAACGAGTACACTTCACCATCTTTTTAAAGAAATTTTTAAAGCAGGTCTCGAATTACAAGAAGTGAATCACAAAAAAGAGCTTCTTGTCTCGAGAAAACAAAGACCTGAAGATACGGTTATTTCTGTTAAAGGTCTGGAGATCGGAAACGGAAATCCTATTTTGATTGCTGGACCGTGTGCTGTAGAGAGTTATGAACAAACAGCTTCAGTCGCAGAAGCTGTTACGAAGAATGGTGTGAAGTTGTTACGAGGCGGAGCGTTCAAACCTCGAACGTCACCTTATGATTTCCAAGGTTTAGGCGTGGAAGGACTTCAGATTCTGAAAAAAGTGGCAGATGAATACAATTGTGCGGTAATCAGTGAAATCGTCCATCCCCAAGACCTTGATATGGCATGTGAGTATTTAGACATCATTCAAATTGGTGCTAGAAACATGCAGAACTATGAGCTGTTAAAAGCAGCTGGAAGACTCAATAAGCCTGTTTTATTAAAAAGAGGACTCGCAGCAACACTTGATGAGTTTATCAACTCAGCTGAATATATCATGTCACAAGGAAATGGGCAGATCATCCTTTGTGAAAGAGGTATTCGAACGTATGAACGGGCAACACGAAACACGTTGGATATTACAGCGGTGCCCATTTTAAAACAAGAAACACACCTGCCTGTGTTTGTAGATGTAACGCATTCAACAGGGAGAAAAGATCTGCTCCTTCCAGCTGCAAAGGCAGCTTTTGCAATCGGTGCAGATGGAGTGATGGCAGAAGTACATCCAGACCCAGCCGTAGCTTTGTCGGATGCTGCACAGCAGATGAACATCGAAGAATTTCAAAGATTTGTTGAAGAACTTGTTTCTTCCCGTTTTCTTAAACTAAATCAGATGGTTTAATAAGTAGAGAACCGGTCAGCTTTTGTGATAAATGCTGCCGGTTTTTTTTATATATCAATATCCACTCTGAAAAAGTGTATGATTCTGCCTATTTTCGCCAAAAATAAGTAAAATAGGTGCATTTTATTTTATTCTTTTTTTAATGTATGAATAAATGGTGAAACATGTCTCTATTCGTTGCCTACTTTACTACTTTATCGTATGATAATAGCATTACATAGCTGTCGGATATGCAGTATATAAGGAGGATTTTTTTTGAATACAACAATTTATGATGTAGCTCGTGAGGCAGGTGTCTCAATGGCAACGGTTTCTCGTGTTGTTAACGGAAACCCAAACGTCAAGCCATCTACTAGAAAGAAAGTGCTTGAAGCGATCGAAAGGTTAGGCTACCGTCCGAATGCAGTAGCAAGGGGACTAGCAAGCAAGAAAACAACAACGGTCGGCGTTATCATTCCGGATATCTCTAGCATCTTTTTTGCCGAACTCGCTCGTGGTATTGAAGATATTGCAACCATGTACAAATACAACATTATCCTTTGTAACTCTGATCAGAACAAAGATAAAGAGATCCATCTGTTAAACACTTTACTAGGTAAGCAGGTGGACGGAATTGTATTCATGGGCGGGAAGATCACAGAAGAGCATGTAGAAGAATTCAAGCGTGCGGCTGTTCCAATCGTTATGGCTGCTACAGTGGATATGAACGAAGAAGTTCCATCTGTAAACATCGACTATCAAAATGCTGTTTATGAAGCGGTTTCTCACTTGCTTGAAAAAGGTCATTCATCTGTTGCGATGGTAACAGGACCACTAGAAGACCCAATCAACGGCTATTATAAGTTCAATGGTTACCGTAAAGCGTTAGAAGAACATGGTAAAAAGGTTGATGAAAGTCAAGTATTCGTTGGTGAATACACATATGATTCTGGAATCGAAGCGATCGAAAGCTTCTTAGACAGTGGAAACAAACCTTCAGCTGTTTTTGTAGGTACGGATGAAATGGCATTAGGAGTAATTCACGGTGCACAAGACCGAGGTTTGAGCGTGCCGGAGGATCTTGAAGTAATTGGTTTCGATAACACAAGACTGGCTACGATGGTTCGTCCAACGTTATCAACAGTCGTTCAACCGATGTATGATATCGGAGCGGTAGCGATGCGATTGTTAACAAAATTGATGAACAAAGAAACGGTCGAAGAACATACGGTAGTATTGCCTCATCGTATTCAATTCAGAAATTCTACAAAACAATAATGAAGTGTTGAGGTGGGCGAAGTGAGAATTGGCATCATCGGTGCGATGGACGAAGAAATCGTTTATATGAAAGAAGCACTTGATATCTATGGGGAAAGCGTTTTTGCTCAAAATAAATTTTATGAAGGAACACATCATAACAAAGAGGTCGTATTATGTAAGTCTGGTGTAGGGAAGGTTAACGCAGCGATTACCACTCAGATTCTTATCGATCGCTTTCAAGTCACTCATGTTCTTTTCACAGGAGTAGCAGGCGCACTTGATCCTGAACTGGAAGTAGGAGACATTGTGATCTCATCAAGTGCAATGCAGCATGATATGGATGCTTCTGCATTGAGCCCTGATTTTCCAAAAGGAACGATTCCGATGTTTGCGTTTGATTCTGAATTTAGAGCAGATGTTCACTTAGTAAAACTTGCAGAAACAGCAGCAGAAAGATTACAAGGACCGAAAGTGAAGATCGGCAAAGTACTGAGCGGTGATCAGTTTATCGCTGATCGTGAACTGGTTGAAGTCTATTCAGCTCTTTTCAACGGAACTTGCATTGAAATGGAAGGGTCAGCAGTGGCTCAGGCTTCATTCTTAAATGAAGTACCTTTCGTAATCATCCGTTCGATCTCTGATAAAGCAAACGGCGAAGCGCCAGCTAGCTTTGCTGAATTCACAGCATTAGCTGCACGCCGTTCGTCAGATATGGTAGAAACGATTATAGAATCATTATAGAATGTGCTATGGAAAACTGACCCGTCAATGGATGGGTCAGTTTTTTTGGTTCTGGGTCATGAGGGTTTTATGGATTTGTCGAAAAGTGGTTAAAAATTTTTATCCGTGAAATTACTTTACATTACCGCGAAATTAATTCTATTTAACGGGAATATATTTTCGATTACCGTGAAATTATGAACATGCACTTAAAACGCTTGTCATCTACAGCTATTTTCAGGATTTAAAACATAGAAAAAGAGGACTAAACGATATAGTCCTCTTTCGTTATGAACTCTTTTTAATGGAATATAAGCTTTTTTCCAATGTTGCTCTGTTTTTGGATGTAATCTCATCTTTTCTTGGAATGGGTTTGTAGATTCCGGATTCATCTTCCCATGTAGGAGGAAGAGGGTGCTTCGCTTCATTCGTCCAACGCTTTAGCCAGTTCTCTGCGATCTGTCCGGAAGGTGCTTGATCGTTCATCACACACCATAAATAAGACCAAGCACGAGGAACGACACGCCAAATATCATAACCGCCACCGCCTGTTGCAATCCAGCGGCCGCCACAATATTTTTCAGCAACTTTCTTTGCGATCCTTGGAATTTCCGTATAGGTTTTCATCGTTACAGATAAATGTGTTAAAGGATCATAATAATGAGCATCAACACCATTTTGGGTAATGATAACGTCTGGTTTGAAAAATTCTGCAACTTCCCACAAGCTCTTTTCATAGCACTCTAAGAAGGATTCATCTTCTGTAAAGGCATCAACAGGAACATTAAAGGAAAAGCCATACCCTTTTCCAGCTCCTTTTTCATGGATGGATCCAGTACCAGGAAATAAGTAGCGTCCTGTTTCGTGGATGGAAAGGGTGCAAACATCTGGATCATCATAAAAAGCCCACTGCACACCATCACCATGATGAGCATCCGTATCAACATATAAAACACGTGCATTGTATTTTCGTTTCATATATTCAATTGCGATTGAGCTGTCATTGTAGATACAGAACCCAGAAGCTTTTCCTCTAAAACCGTGATGCAGTCCCCCGCTAAGGCTAAGAGCATGCTTGGACTTTCCTTCCATCACATGATCTACCGCTGTAAGAGTGGCACCAACGATCCAGCTGCTGGCTTCATGCATGTTTGGGAATATGGGTGTATCTTCTGTACCGAGTCCATAATTTAGAGCGATTTCACGATTAAGCTGTCCTTGTCCGGCTTGCTTTACAGCTTCTACATAGCCAGGATCATGAATCAATATAATCTCCTCATCTGTTGCTTGTCTAGGCTTGATGATCTGATCGTCATTCAAACAGCCTGAATCTCTTAACAACTCATAAGCAAGCTGAACTCTAAGCTGATTGAAGGGATGCGTCTCACTGAACTTATATCCTAATAGGTCTGGTGAATAAACAAAAACAGAATCATTTTTCATCGCGTTCACCCGGTACAGGTGGCCATTTCACTTCATAGCCGTTATCAATTAAGTGTTCGATGACCGGAAGCGGGTTCATCGTTCCAACGCGAAATACGATAATCTTTTCTCGCTCATTATGAGAAGGATAGACGAGAACTGAGCTGATGTTCAAGTGGAAATCTTTTAAGACACTCGCTACTTTAGCTAATTCACCAGCTTCGTTCGGTACGACTACTTCTAGATGAGACCCAGGCTGATGGGTGCCTGTTAAAAGGATGAAGGCATGTAACATCTCTCTTTCAGTTACTAGACCAACTAACTTCGTCTCTTCCAGCACTGGAATACAGCTCACATTGTGTTCATAAAAAATCGTAGAAAGTTCTTCTGCTATGTCGAAAGGATGAGCTGAAAAGATAGCTTGTTTCATGATGCTTGAAACCGGTTTTTCAAAATCTTCTGGATGCTCGTTCTGGTGAAAAATTGATGGACTGGCATCCTTCACTTCTCGATCTGTAACAAGACCTAGAAAATCTCCGTTCTTGTCAATCACAGGCAAGTTTCGAATATCTTTTTCTAACATTAATTGAATGGCTGTACCGATCGTCTCGCTTTCATGAATCGTTACAACATTCTTCTGCATCATATTTTGAACGATCATATCGTAACACTCCCATTTGATTTCTCTCTAGTCTACTGATTGGATTAATACATAAAACGATTTTTAAAACGCAGCCGGTCAAACTGTTGAATCGTGTCTAAGTCGATTCTTTTTCCAATACGGACCATTAAGCAGTTGGCCGGGTGCGAACTAATTTCAGGATCATCAGTTGCCATATACTCCAGGTCACCTGCATTCATCATCTTTTCCATGACTTTTCGGTAATCCCAAACGGATAGTTTCGTTCCTTTTAAGTCCCAGTGCCAATAGTATTCTGTCGTGATAATAATATAGTCTTCCATGGAATCATCCATCATGGAAACTTTTAATAGTGTTTTTCCAACTTTAAAGTTTCGATAATCAGGAATGACTTCTATCGCACCTAGTTCTAATAGATTTTCCAAGTTTCCTTCTGACCAGCGCTCTAGTGGATCTGGATAGACATATGTAACATAACCGACTACGGTATCCTTATTCCTTGCGATTATGATTCTTCCTTCGGCTAGTCTAGCGATTTCAGTAACAGCTTTTTTTTGTTCATCTGCTGGTCTAAATGCTTTTAAACCTTCATGAAAATAAAGACCTTCTAACGTTTCCGCTGATACAGGTCCCTCGACCGTTATGGTTCCATGACTCGTTTTTAGTGCTACACAGTTGTATGTTTTCGTATGTTTCATTTTTACACCACCTAGGTTGGTTTCCAACTTCTATTATACATCATTAAACCACGTTATAAGGGTTTACATAACGGTTTTTATAGATAGTTCTAATAAGTTAAAAAATTTAGATAATATGATATAATTAAAGGGATATCCAAAAGGGAAGGGAGATTTGGCAATGAAACTGGAAGCGCTTCCGATTATAAAAGGTGATTTTAATCTTCATGATTATGAGGCTACATACGGAGCATTTGATTGGAAAGACATTGAAAAAGAATTCTCCTGGCACAAAACAGGACGAGTTAATATGGCGTATGAAGCTATAGACCGTCATGCAGCATCCCATCGTAAAAATAAAGTAGCGCTCTACTTTTCAGATCAAAATAGAGATGAGAAGTACACGTTTAAAGACATGAAAGAGATGTCTAACAAAGCGGGTAATATGTTACGTCAAATAGGTGTTGAAAAAGGAGATCGCGTCTTTATTTTCATGCCGCGTTCACCTGAACTTTACTTCACGTTCCTTGGTGCGATCAAGCTCGGAGCAATCGTAGGCCCACTGTTTGAAGCATTCATGGAAGGGGCAGTAAGAGACAGACTTGAAGATAGTGAGGCAAAAGTACTCGTTACCACGCCATCACTTTTAGAGCGTGTCCCAGTTGATCAACTGCCGAAATTGAAGAATGTTATTTTGGTGGGAGAAGATGTTAAAGAAGAGGGACCATATGTAAATTATTTCGATCGTATGAAAAAAGCATCAAAAGATCTAGATATTGAATGGGTGGACCGCGAAGACGGATTAATCCTTCACTACACATCTGGATCGACCGGTAAACCAAAAGGTGTACTTCATGTTCATAATGCGATGCTTCAGCATTTCCAAACTTCAAAATGGGTACTCGACCTTAAAGAGGACGATGTGTACTGGTGCACCGCTGATCCGGGCTGGGTGACAGGAACTTCTTATGGCATATTCGGGCCATGGTTGAACGGCACATCAAGTGTTATTCGTGGTGGACGTTTCTCACCTGAAGATTGGTATGGAACGATTGAAAATTATGGTGTAACGGTCTGGTACAGTGCTCCAACTGCTTTTCGTATGTTGATGGGTGCTGGTGACGAAGTGGTCAAGAAATTTGATATGTCCTCACTTCGACATATTTTAAGTGTAGGTGAACCTCTTAACCCTGAGGTCGTTAGATGGGGAATGAAGGTGTTTAACTTACGCATACATGATAACTGGTGGATGACAGAAACAGGTGGTCAGCTGATCAGTAACTACCCGGCGATGGAAATTAAACCTGGTTCGATGGGTAAACCGTTCCCAGGGGTAGAAGCAGCGATCATTGACGACCAAGATAACATCTTACCGCCATATCGAATGGGCAATCTTGCTATCAAAAAAGGATGGCCGTCCATGATGCATGCGATCTGGAACAATCCTGAAAAATACGATTCGTATTTTACGCCAGGTGGCTGGTATGTTTCCGGAGATTCTGCTTATATGGACGAAGATGGCTATTTCTGGTTTCAAGGTAGAATTGATGATGTTATCATGACGTCCGGAGAACGAGTCGGACCGTTTGAAGTGGAAAGCAAACTCGTAGAACACCCTGCCGTTGCGGAAGCAGGTGTTATCGGAAAACCGGATCCTGTTCGAGGCGAGATTATTAAGGCGTTCATCGCCCTTCGTTCTGGCTATGAAGAAAGTGATGAGCTGATCGAGGAAATCCGTAGTTTTGTAAAAGCAGGACTTGCTGCACATGCGGCACCACGTGAAATCGAATTCCGTGATAAGCTTCCGAAGACAAGAAGCGGTAAGATTATGCGTCGTGTTCTTAAAGCTTGGGAACTTGATCTACCAACTGGGGATCTATCTACGATGGAAGACTAATAACAATGAAAAACCCTCGAAAATCAATTCGAGGGTTTTTTCTTATTATTGTTTTGTGTTGTGGCTGGTGGCGGATCGCCAGTGCCAGGATCTGCAGGTTCAGTTGGTGGCGGCGGTGGATCTTGTGGCTCATCAGGCTTATCTCCGTCTCCATCTGTTGGTGGAGTTGGTGGTTCAGCTGGTGGTTTTTTTTCGCCCACTTGAACTTTTGTTTGTGCAGGAGATTCCTTACCTGCAATATCCACAGCTGTAACATATACGATTCCGGCAGGTACTTTTGCAGAAGTTTTATCAGCGGTTACAGAGCCGATCTTCTTAAATGATGTGCCATCTGAAGAGTGATAGATGCGGTAACCAATTACATCATTCTCTCCATGTGATGCCCATGAGAGCACGCCATCCGACATTTTTGCGCCTGCAACAGCGGCAGGAACTTTGCCGTTCTCTTTTAACTCTTTCTCAGGAACAATGTTGTTCAATAGATTCGTTGTATTCGTTAATTTGTTTAGTGCTTCTAATCCAAGTTCGCGCAGGAATTCTTCCTTAATTAGAACACCGTCTTTTGTGAACTCTTGTGGTGTAGACGGAAGTGCTTTGTACTTCGCATCACCTACAAGTACATAACGGCCTTTTGTAAGCGTGTCGTCCACTTCGTTAGGTGTGAACTTCGCATTAAACAGATCAGTCGTAACGAGTCCAGCACTTCGGCATAGATCAGAAGGCAGCTTACCTGATATTCCACAGATCTCACGACGAACGATTCCTGAAGGCATTGCGAATTGCTTTTCAGCGTCTACGAGTTGTGGTGAATTTTTATAAGCAGCATTTATGAGTTGTGCCCAGATCGTCTGATTTCTTTGTCCTGTATTACCTGCTAGGTCAGCTGGTGTATCATAACCTATCCAAACACCAAACGTAACGTTAGGATTGGATGCTACAAACCAAGAGTCTTTATCAGCATTTGTAGTTCCTGTCTTCCCAGCCCAATCCGATTGGAAAGCTAGTTTGCGAGGAACACCAGAAGCTGTTCCAGAAGACAGAACATCTCTCATCATGTCAATTAATAGATAGGATGTTTGTGCACTATAAACGGGTTTTGCTTCACTCTTGTGTTGGTAGATGACTTCACCATCATTAGACTCTATGCGCTCAATCATGTATGCATCAACAAAATTCCCTCCGTTTGCAAAGGTAGAGAAAGCGTTAACGTTTTCTTCAACGGTGATTCCTACATCTAAGGCACCTAGAGCCATTGCATTTTGTGTGCGATCACCCTTTGTAAGGCTTGTTACACCCATCTGCATCAGCTTTTCGGTTGCTTTCATATGATCGACACGCTGATAAGATTTAATAGCTGGTATGTTCCTCGATTTTTTTAATGAATGTCGAACCGAAACGAGACCATCAAAATCCATATCATAGTTATTTGGCTTCCATGTTCCTAAAGCAATCGGTGTATCAGGTACGATTGAGCCTGGTTGAACTTTACCAGTTTCTAAAGCGTAAGAATAAGCAAGCAATGGTTTCATTGTTGATCCGTTTTGACGAGGAGCTCTCATCGCATGGTTGGTTTGTTCACGGTTAAAATCACGCCCGCCAACAAAGCTGATGATCTTTCCTGTCTTGTTTTCTATAAGCGTTGCACCGACTTCTTCAGGCTCGGGCTTATCAAGTTTGATTCTTTGTCCTTTGCTGTTATACACGTATTGATTAGCAGGACCGAATAAATTATCATTTTTTACTACCTGTTGCATATCGTCGTATATTTTTTGATCTATGGTTGTGAAAATTTTAATTCCCTTTTGTCTAACTTGAGTACGAGCATTATCCTCATACTCTTTGAATTCCTCAGCACTTAAATCGCTTAGTTTCTTCCCATCTTTTTCAGCATTCAATTTTGTTAGTAATTCTACTGTACGTCTTTGAATTTCAACTGTTAAGTATGGATATCTTTCAAACGAAGACTGCTTTTTTGTTGTAAGATTCTTCTTAATATCATATTTCATAGCTTCATCATATTCAGCTTGTGTAATGGAACCGGCAGATAACATGCGGCTAAGAACAGTTTGCATACGCTTTATTCCAGCAGTCATGTCTTCCTTTTGCTCTCCACCTTTATTAAAAGGGGTATAAACGAAAGGGTTCTTTGGAAGTCCAGATAGATAAGCGGATTGAGCTAGGTTTAGTTTGGAAGCAGGTACTCCAAAAACACCTTCTGCAGCAGCTTGTATTCCGGCAACATTTCGACCGGAAGAATTTCTTCCGTAAGGTACGATGTTTAAATAAGCTTCTAGAATCTCATCCTTCTTAAGTACTTTTTCAAGTCTCATGGCTAATAAAATTTCTTTAGCTTTTCGATCAAAAGATACTTCATTCGTTAGAATTTGATTTTTGATAAGTTGTTGAGTGAGTGTACTACCTCCTGTAACAACAGAAGCACCAGAAAACTCTTGGAACATGGCGCGGAAGATGGCTTTTGGCACAACACCCTCATGTTCATAAAAATATTGATCTTCTGTTGATATAACAGCCTTTAACACGTAAGGAGAAACTTCGTTTAAACTTATCTCATGTCTATCCAGATCAGATTGAAGCTTCCCTAGGTACGTTTTATTAGCAAAATAAGCGGTACTCGTTTCTTCGTAATTATAAATATCTTCTTTCATAGAAGTGTGTGCTCGTACAGGTTCGTCTTTTACGAGTGAAGCGAAGAAACCAGCTCCAACACCTGCTGCGAAAACACCTCCGAGGATAAGTAGTACAGTTACGATCAAGAACATGTTCCAAGTGACGTTATATGTAATTCGTGCTGTTCGAATAATTCCTTTTTCCTTCAAAAAGTGGACAAATTTCTCCCATTTTTGCTTCAGTTCATCAAAATGAGACATCATTTGGTAATCCCTCCCCCTCGTGTATTATAACATAAGGTCGATTTATGATAGAACACCGTTTTTGAAGATGAAGATTGACATGAAATTCATCTGTGTGGTAAAAATAAATGAAGATTATTATATGTTGAAAGCGAAGATAGGAATGAGTAGCAGGTGTCTCCCTGTTTCAGAAAGCTGGTGGTTGATGCGAACCAGTGCAAAGGCATACTGTGAATTACCTCCTGGAGCTGTCTCTGTGAACGATTAAGTAGCAGAGAACGGATAAAACCGTTACGAAATGAAGTGAAAAGCCAATAGTTTGGCTTTTAATTAGGGTGGTACCGCGAGATTGTCATCACGTCCCTTTCCAACTGGAGAGGGACTTTTTTTATTGTTATTAAACATCATCATCATTAAACAACGGAAGGAAAGATAGGAATGAATATTCTACAAGATCTAGAATTTAGAGGTCTTCTTAATCAAGTAACGGATCAAGAGGGGCTACAAAAAGAACTTGAAAAGGGAATCGTAAAGCTTTATTGCGGATTCGATCCAACTGCAGACAGTCTTCACATCGGAAATCTGTTACCGATCCTTACACTCAAACGATTCCAAGAAGCTGGACATCAGCCGTTTGCATTAGTTGGCGGTGGAACAGGTTTGATTGGTGATCCAAGTGGCAGACAGACAGAACGAACATTGAATGAAGCTGAGATCGTTGTTCAATGGACAGACAAGATTAAAAATCAGCTTTCAAGACTGCTTGATTTTGAAAGAGAAACTAATCCAGCGAGAACAGTGAATAACTATGAATGGTTAAGTCAACTCACGATGATTGAGTTTCTTCGTGATGTAGGAAAGAATTTCTCAGTTAACTACATGCTTGCCAAGGATTCTGTTGACTCTCGTTTAGAAGCGGGTATCTCTTTTACCGAGTTCTCATACATGATTTTACAATCGTATGATTTTCTTAATCTCTTCCAAAAAGAAAACGTAAAACTTCAAATAGGTGGAAGTGACCAGTGGGGGAATATTACGGCTGGGATGGAATTGATCCGTCGTTCTGGTGAGGAAGAAAAAGCATTTGGACTAACGATTCCGCTCATCACTAAAGCGGATGGAACGAAGTTTGGTAAAACAGCATCAGGAACGATTTGGCTAGATGCAGAAAAAACGACTCCATACGAGTTCTACCAGTTCTGGGTAAACGCAGCAGACGCTGATGTAATCAACTGGCTAAAATACTTCACATTCTTATCTAAAGAAGAAATTGAAGCTCTTGAAAAATCCTTAGCTGAAGAACCAGAAAGACGTGAAGCTCAAAAAGCGTTAGGACGAGAGGTAACAGCTTTAGTTCACGGTGAAGCAGCATACAAACAAGCAGTAAAGATCACTGAAGCTCTCTTCAGTGGAAATTTGTCTGATTTAACGGCTGCTGAGATCGAACAAGGGTTCAAGGACGTTCCTTCGTTCAACGCTCCTAATACGGAAGCGGTAAACATTGTAGACCTTCTTGTTGATGCTAAGATTTCTCCATCTAAAAGACAGGCTAGAGAAGATGTTACGAATGGAGCTGTATCAATCAATGGCGAAAAGGTTCAAGATACAGCTTATATGATTGGTGAGAACGACCGTATCGAAAATAAGTTTGTCATCATCCGACGCGGCAAGAAAAAGTATACGTTGATCAGATACTAAAAAAGAGCAGGAACCCTGTTGAAACGGGGTTCCTCTCAAACTTTATTAAGGGGTGTGTTTGTTTTGAAGAAAATTCAATTAGCAGAAGACCTTCAGTTTTCACAGATTGTTCATGGTCATTGGCGTTTAACAGAATGGAATCTCTCACCTGAAGAGCTTCTTTCACTTATGGAACGATGTATAGAAGCAGGAATTACAACGTTTGATCATGCTGATATTTATGGTAATTACATGTGTGAAGAGCTGTTTGGACAAGCACTAGCTCTCAAACCATCCTTACGACAAGAAATTCAGATCGTGACGAAGTGTGGCATTAAACTCATATCTGAAAATCGTCCTGAGCATACGATAAAATCCTATGATACGAGTAAAGAACATATCATATCTTCTGCAGAAAATTCATTGAAAAAAATGAACACAGATTTTGTAGATGTACTATTGATTCATCGCCCAGATCCGTTTATGGACCCAGCTGAAACAGCAGAAGCGTTTCACATCTTAAGAAAAGAGGGAAAAGTGAGACATTTCGGTGTTTCTAACTTCACACCTAAACAAATGGAAATGCTTCAGAGTAAGTACAATGGCCCACTTGTTACGAATCAGATCGAGTTATCTGTTCTTCATGAACAGCCGTTCTTTGACGGTACCCTCAACCACCTTCAAAAAGAAAAAGTAAGACCGATGGCGTGGTCTCCTCTTGCTGGAGGAAGATTGTTTAAAGGCAACGATGAGAAAGCGGTACGCGTGAAAAAGGCATTAGAAAAAGTGGCTAGTGAAACAGAAGCAACTTCCATTGATGAAGTCGCTTACGCGTGGCTGTTAATGCATCCTTCACAGATCATGCCGATCGTAGGAAGCGGAAAAATGAACCGTATTGAAGCAGCTGTAAATGCAGCAAACTTACCATTAACACGCGAGCAATGGTTCTATATTTTACAAGAAAGTATGGGGAAAGAAGTAGACTGATCCATACTTGAAAATCACCCATAAATAAGTAAAAATCCATGCAGCATGCTGTGTGGATTTTTTATTATATTCATAGAACATTAAATTAGTAATTAGTTCCTTAGTAGTATAATATTAGAAATAAAAACTAAAAGATGGGGATGCAACAATGATAACATTGAGCAATAACAGCTCTACAAAGAGCTCGCAAGTATTGAATGAAAGCGCTGTACTAGCAGCGATTGATCGATCAGTAGCAATGATTGAATTTGACCCTTATGGAAAAGTACTGTGGGCAAATGAAAATTTCGCAACAACGGTGGAATACCATGTTGATGAGATGCCGTTATTGGTTCATAAGCAATTTTGCACAGAAGAGTTTTTGCGAAGCGGTGAATATGATCGGTTTTGGAGAAGTCTAAGAGAAGGTAAAACATTTCAAGAAAAGATACAACGTGTAACGAAATCAAAGCGTTTGATTTGGTTAGAAGCTACGTATACACCAGTCCTAGACGAAAATCATAAAGTGTCAGCTGTTGTGAAAATCGCTACAGATATTACGAATAGAGAAAATAATACGATTACAGTTGCATCTAATCTTCAACAAATGTCTCTAGAGTTGCTTACACGCGCAGAAGAAGGATTAAAGAAAAGTAACGAGATCTCGATATCTACTGAAAAACTAGTATCTGAGTCTCAACAAAATTTATTGATTCTAGAATCTTTGAAAAAACAAGCTACTTCTATAGAGGATATCGTTAAGACGATTCGTGAGATTGCAGCACAAACCAATTTGTTAGCCTTAAACGCAGCGATAGAAGCTGCAAGAGCTGGTGATCACGGAAGAGGGTTTAATGTGGTAGCGGTTGAAGTTAGAAAGCTTGCTACTCGCGTGCAAGATTCTATCCAAGAAGTGAATGCACATATTTCAGGAATCACAGGTGAGATAAACAAGATCAATGATGTGACTCACCGATCACAAGAAGGAATAACGAAAAACAAGAAATTAATTGAACAAGCGATGCAAGAGTTCATAGGTATTGAAAATTCTGCACGACAATTAGAGTCACAAGCAAGTAGGTTTAAAGAACTTTTATAAAATAAAAAAACCCCCTAATACCTTTAAAAAGGTGTTAGGGGTTTCTTTACTCAGATTAACGAGAGTAGTATTCAACGATAAGTTGTTCTGTGATCTCAGCAGGAAGTTCAGAACGCTCTGGTAAGCGAGTGAAAGTACCTTCCAATTTGTTTTCATCAAATGTTAAGAAATCAGGTACGAAGTTGTTTACTTCGATCGCTTCTTTAATAGCAGATGAGTTGCGAGATTTTTCACGAACACCGATTACATCGCCAGCAGATAGACGGTAAGAAGCGATATCAACACGCTTGCCGTTTACTGTGATGTGACCGTGGTTTACTAATTGACGAGATGCACGACGCGTACGAGCAAGACCAAGACGGTAAACTACGTTGTCTAGACGAGATTCTAAAAGAATCATGAAGTTTTCACCGTGGATACCAGTCATTTTACCAGCATCATCAAAAATGCGGCGGAATTGACGCTCGTTTACACCGTACATGTAACGAAGCTTTTGCTTCTCTTGTAATTGTAAACCGTATTCAGAGATTTTTTTACGTTGAGTTGGACCATGTTGTCCTGGTGCGTATGGACGCTTAGAAAGTTCTTTCCCAGTTCCGCTTAGAGAAATTCCAAGACGACGAGAAACTTTCCATGTTGAACCTGTATATCGAGCCATAATTGACTCCTCCTTCACGTGTTTGTTTGTGTTAAAACAACAACAGTGACTATGGCCTTTTCATGAGCATATTTTGTATGAAAAACATCTTCACTTCAGCAGCCTATGAAGCTACGCGATGTTCCCAGATTAATAAAAACCTGAGTACAAAATAAAAACAAATGATGGACACAGTGCCGCTTATTTTACACAAAGAATAGTATAAGCTTTTTTGCTCTTCGATGTCAACCTGATCGCCATATTCATAAAACATTTATCAGGACAAATTGTAAAAGTATTAAAATTCATATATGATATAAATAAGAAAGCGCTTACATTTTATATTGCCTTCAAAGGAGAAGTAAAAATGGATACAAAACGCTTTGAAACAGATGTGATTCATAAGGGGTATAACGCAGAACAGCATTATGGAAGTCTAGCTCCTCCTATTTTTCAAACTTCAACTTTTGTTTTTGATAGCGCGGAAACGGGTGCTGCACGATTTGCAGGAGAGCAGGAAGGTTATATCTATTCAAGACTCAGCAATCCGACGGTTGCAATGTTAGAAGAGCGGATCGCAGCGATGGAAAAAGGGGAAAAAGGTTTAGCGTTTGGATCTGGTATGGCTGCAGTTTCAGCCATTCTGCTTGGCTTAACGAAAACCGGTGATCATATTCTCTGTTCAGAAGGAGTATATGGGTGTACCTTTGGCTTGTTACAACTTATGGAAGAAAAATATCATATTACACATAATTTTCATCCTATGAACGATGAGGAATCGATACGTTCAGCGATCAACGATCATACTGCGGTCATCTATATTGAATCTCCGATAAATCCTACCATGAAACTTGTTGATCTGAGTATGGTAGCAAGAATCGCGAAAGAATATAATATTCCAGTTGTTGTTGATAATACGTTTTCATCTCCTTACCTACAGCGTCCACTCGAATTAGGGTGCGATATTGTTTTGCACAGTGCCACGAAATATCTATGTGGTCATGGAGATGTAATCGGAGGTCTGGCGGTCGGTAGGCAAGAAATGATGAGTCACCTTGCAATGACCACTCAAAAGGATATTGGAGGGGTCATGTCTCCTTTTGATGCTTGGCTGCTTTTAAGAGGAATCAAGACACTGCCTGTACGAATGGACCGTCATTGTGAGAATGCAAAGAAACTTGCAGACTTGTTAAAGAAACATCCTTCGGTAAATCGAGTATTGTATCCGGGTGATCCGGACTTCCCTCAATATGAGCTAGCGAACTCACAAATGTTGAACGCTGGGGGTCTCATCAGCTTTGAGATAAGAGGAGATAAAGTAATCGCCCAAAAGTTTATGAACCATTTAAGACTCATTAAGATCGCTGTTAGTCTTGGTGATGCTGAAACACTCATCCAACATCCTGCTACAATGACACATGCTGTCGTACCTGAGGAGAATCGACTTCAGATGGGCATCACTGATCAGCTTCTGCGCTTATCGGTTGGCTTAGAAGCATGGGAAGATATTTGGGATGATATTAAACAAAGTTTAGATTCACTATAAAAAAGAGTCCTGCGCTAATGACTGCGCAGGACTTCTTTATTTAGGGAAGAGAATCTAGAGATATCGAAGTAAAACCTCACAAAACTTTTCTAAGTTCTCTTGATCAATCTCATCAAATCGTGCTTTTTCAGGACTATCAATATCTAGAACTCCTAGCAGCTTTCCGTCTTTCACTAATGGAACCACGATCTCTGATTGAGAAGCTGCATCACAAGCGATATGTCCAGGGAACTCATGAACATCTTTTACAACTAACGTTTCTTGATTTTGAGCGGACGTTCCGCATACTCCTCTTCCAAGAGGAATTCTTACACAAGCTGGAAGCCCTTGAAAGGGTCCAAGAACTAATTGGTTCGTCTCTCCTTCAAGTGTATAAAAACCAACCCAGTTTACTCTGTCTAAAAATTGATTCAAAAGAGCAGAAGCGTTTGCGAGGTTAGCAGTCGCGTTTGTCTCGCCTTCAAGCAGAGCAGAAAGTTGTTTCAACAGAAGAGAATAAGCTTCATTTTTGTCTGTGCTATATTGCTGAACGGAAAACATCAAGATTCCTCCAAACCTGATAAATTGTTTACTCTATCCTATCAAATAATGTTGAACTATACACCCATAAGCCCTTATTTGTCGAGCGATTATTAAAGGTTTATGTCTCTCGCCCAAGAATTTTATACAAGAGGGAAGGACGGTGGAAGAAAATGAAGACAGATCCGATGGAAACGAAACTGAAAATAGCCGAAGCAGCGATTGCTCTTTTTACAAGCCAAGGGTTTAAAGGAACGACCGTTAGACAGATAGCAAAAAAAGCTGGTGTGAACATCGCTTTAATTTCGTACCATTTTGGAGGAAAGAAAGGTCTTCTAGAAGAGTTGATCATATCATTTTTTGAAGGGTATATCAGAAGGATTGAAATCATATATCATACATCGAGCTCTCCAACTGTAAAAGGGAGTTTTATTGAAATAGTAGAAGCATTGTTGATCTATCAACAGCGAAACCTTCCTCTTGCACGCTTTGTCTATCGTGAGATGACGCTTGATTCAACATTGGTCCGTGAACTCATGTCTACCTACTTAGTTAAAGAAAAATACTTTTTGCAAACTCTGTTTGAAAAAGGGATGAAGAAAAAAGAATTCAGAAGGCAGCCAATCGACTTTTTAACCATTCAGTTCAAAGATATGATGATGCTTCCATTTTTACATCCTCTTTATTTAGCTGAGGTATATCAGATAAGTGCTGAAACAGAAACGTTCTTCCAACCTTATAAGAAGTGGATGATGAACTGGTTTGATAAATGTGTTTGTATCCCAGAAAGAAAAAATCCCCTGCTGTCCGCTGTTCAAAAGCCTTTATTTGGCTCTATTCAGGAGAAGTGGGGAAGTTAATGTTGCTGTTGATACTAATTGATCCAATCCTTGACCGAGTCCCTTAGCACTGTGGGCATCAGACCCATAGACAAGAGGGATTTTTCTTTTTTGTGCTTCTTTTATGATCCAGTTAGAAGGATATGGTTCCAAACAATATGGCTTAACAGCGCCTGCTCCGTTATAATCCAAATACATGTTACGTTCAGACAGTGCCGTTAAAATCTCTTCTGCTTCTTTTTCATAACTAAAATCTGGAGGGAAAAGTTTCTGGAATTTAGTTGCTAATGTCATATGTCCAATCCTTCTTGGCTGATGATCTCCAAATGAATGACTGATCGATTTTTTTACGGTTTGAAAGTATAGTGAGTATACTGCAGAGAGGCTGCCGGATTGCTCGATCAAATCTCTAAATACGTTCTCATCATAATCCATGCAGAAGTAATGGTCTTGAACCTTTAAGAAATGAACAGAGAGAATGGCATCATCGAGTTCAGGCCAAACCTCTTTCAGAAATGTATTCGTCTCCTCTTCATAGCCCTCAATAAAATCGACTTCTAAACCAGTAAAGATTTCAATTTTACTTTTATAAAACTTCTTAACTTCTCTCAAAGTGTCGAAGTATTTTCCTAATTGTTCATGTTTCATACTGCTGTCCTTCGTAGGAGCAGCATCGATGAATGAATGAGGCAACGGGGCATGCTCTGTAAAAGTAATACCTTTCAAACCTAAAGAGATAGCTCTTTCGATATACATTTCAAAAGTGTCTGAAGACCCATGGGGGCAAAAAGGCGTGTGGATATGTCCATCATAGTACATCTTTCTTACTCCTCCTTTCGACAAAATCTTCATTAAATTGGAAAAAAGTTATCAGATTATGCAATTTTTTTGCGTCAAATGTTTGTTTACATGTTATCATAAAAGCATTAAACTGCAATTTTATAGAATAAAAACTAAATTAGATCGGTAAAGCGATTTAAACATACGAATACATAATATAGACAATATAGAAATTTGAACAGATAGAAAGGGTGCCTCTGATGATATACATAGTCATTGCCATCGTTACATTCCTAGCATTGATCCTGTACGGTGCCATGTCACGCCGAAGAGTGTATAAAGAAATTGACCGACTTGAAGCATGGAAGATGCAAATTATGAATCGCCCCTTAACAGAAGAAATCTCAAAAGTTAAGGGTATGGCGATGATTGGTGAAACGGAAGAGAAATTTGAAATGTGGCGTCAAGAATGGGATGAGATGGTAACGACTCAACTTCCTAATTTAGAAGAAGACTTATTCGATGCTGAGGAATATACAGACAAGTATCGTTTCAAAAAAGCTAAATCTATTTTAGCTGGTGTTAGTCAGTCTTTAGAAAAGATGGATTTGAGAATTAAAGAGATTACTTCCGAAATCAATGAGTTAGTTACGAGTGAGGAACTAAATCGGGAAGAGATTGTTGAAGCGAAAGAAAAGCTTCAAGAAACAAAGAAGTACTATTTAACTCATATCCGTGCACTTGGCCAGACTGCTCCAATTTTTGATAAAGAACTTGACGAGATAAAAGCTTTAATTGAAACGTTCGAATCATTAACTGTACAAGGGAGCCATCTTGAAGCTAGACAAAGACTTGTTGAGAGTTTGAATCGTATTTCTGATTGTAAAACAAAGATGCAGGGAGTTCCTGAACTTCTTGTGATCCTTCAATCAGATATTCCTAATTCATTAAAAGAGTTAAGTGTAGGTTTTACAGAGATGGAACAACAAGGTTATGTTCTTCATCATATTGGCATCGAAAAAGAGATCCGTTCTTTAAAGGATCTTAACGATCAAGCGCTGAACAAAGTACTTGAACTTGAGCTTGAAAGTGCTCAAAAAGATATGGATGAAACGGTACAGAAGATGGATCAGCTCTATGAAGTGCTTGAGAACGAAGTACATTCTAAGCAATTTGTAATAAGTGAAAGAGAAGTCTTTTTCTCAAATATTCAAGATTTACACGATAGAATTGAGAATTTAAAGCAAGAGACCCAAATCGTTTCTTCTACTTACTTGATCGAACAAAATGAAGCAGAGATGCAAAAGAAGATTGAAAAATTGTTTCACAAGCTACAAAGCAGGTTCTTGATCATCGAAGATTCAATTGACGAGAAAAGAGAATCATATTCTGTTATTCGCGAGATGATGGAAGAGATGCAAAAGCAGATGGAAGAACTGCAGCGTTCTCAGAAAGTTTATGAAGAAATGCTTCATAATTTAAGAAAAGATGAACTTGAAACGAAACAGAGCTTAAGAGGACTTCGAAAGAAACTTCTTGAAGCGAGAAGGATGGTACAAAAGAGCAACCTTCCTGGATTGCCGGAACATTACTTGATCACAATTGGGAAAGCAGAAGAATATATCATCGAAGTTTCTAAAAAACTGGATGAGAAACCTCTAGAAATGTCAGATGTCTCTTATGTTCTAAACAAAGCGCATGAAGCAGTGAATGAGGGCTACGATGAAACCTCTAAGATGATAGAGAATGCTTTTTTAGCAGAAAAGCTTATACAGTACGGAAATAGATTTAGAAGTTCTTATCAATCAGTATCCGTTCGATTGATTGAAGCTGAGATCGCTTTTCGAAATTATCAGTATGAAGATGCTCTTGAGATTGCAGCTTCTGCGATAGAGAGTGTTAGACCTGGAATCCTTAAAGAGATGGAAATTAATTTAAAGTCACACGTATAAAAACTGTAAGGATTCAATTCCTGCAGTTTTTTTGCTGTAAAAAAGAGATTTTTTAAATCGGTTAACAAAAAATAGGAGATATGTGTAGATGTGCACGATAGCTAAATTATGGTATGATAATGAAATGTGTGTTTTAGAACGGTTTGGAATGTATAATTGGAGGATTCAACAATGATTTATTTGGATAATAGTGCAACAACAAAGCCATATAAGGAAGTGCTTGATACGTTCGTTACGGTGTCAGAAAGGTATTTTGCCAATCCATCTTCCCTTCATTCTAAAGGAAGCGAAGCTGAGAAATTGCTTGGTCAGGCCAGAAAGTCAATTGCTCAGTTACTGGAGGTTGCTCCATCAGAAGTCGTTTTCACCTCTGGTGGTACAGAAGGCAACAATATTGCGATCAAAGGGATTGCTTTTCAACATCAAAATCGAGGTAAACACCTTATAACATCTTCTGTTGAGCATGCATCGAGTCATGAATCCTTTCAATATCTTGAATCACAAGGTTTCGAAATAACGTATCTTCCAGTGGATCATGACGGGTTGATTTCATTAGAAGACCTTGAACGTTCGATTCGGCAGGATACGATACTTGTTTCACTTATTCATGTCAATAATGAAACGGGAACGATACAACCTATTCAAGAGATAGGTAAGATCTTGAAAGAGCACCCGAAGATTTTTTTCCATGTCGACAATGTTCAAGGTGTCGGTAAGGTTGACCTTCCACTTAAAGAGTGTGGGATCGATCTGTGCACAATATCTGCACATAAATTTCACGGCCTAAAAGGAAATGGAATTCTTTTTGTGAAGAACGGTGTGAGTCTCTCTTCTTTGTTCACTGGTGGTGAACAAGAATTAAAGAAAAGAGCTGGTACTGAAAATGTTGCAGGTATTGTAGCTATGGCAAAAGCGTTAAGGTTGATTCTTCAAGAGAGTAAGGAAAAGAGAGAAAATTTATTTGAGATTAAACAGTTCTTAATTGAAGAGTTACGTACCATAGATGGAATAGACATTAATACTCCTATAAGCTCAGCTCCTCACATTATTAATTTTTCAGTGAAGGGCATCAAACCAGAAGTGCTGATTCATTCTCTTGATAAAAGAGATGTGTATGTATCTACTCGTTCTGCTTGTTCATCAAGACAAGGTGGAGCAAGCCGTATCTTACTAGAGATGGGGTTAGGAGAAAATCGTGCTTCAACGGCCATTCGTTTGAGTACCACCTATGGAAACACATTGAAAGAAGCAGAACTGTCTTTAAAAATATTAAAAGAAGAACTAATAAATATTAAGAAGGTAATGAGGTAATGAAGATGATTTATGATCATTTAGTCGTGCGTTATGGTGAATTATCACTAAAAGGAAAAAACAGAAGGCATTTCGAATCACAGCTATTTGAAACAGTAAAAAGAAAAATGCGTCCATTTCAGGAACTTAATATGTCTAAACACTTTGACCGAATTGTTATTGAGTTAAACGGACAATCTTATGAGCCTATCGTCAAATCACTACAAGATATTTTCGGCATACACTCGATCAGTTTAGCTGTAAGATCTGAAAATGACTTAGAAGCGATCCAGAAAGCAGCGTTAATCGCTCTAAATGAAGCGATGGAAGGAAAGAAGACGTTTAAAGTTACAGGTAAACGTTCTTTAAAATCTTTCCCTGTTAATTCGATGCAGCTTAACCAAGAAGTTGGAGGATACCTTTTAAGAAATACGGAAGGTTTAACCGTTGATGTTCATAATCCAGATGTAAATGTAAAAGTGGAAGTAAAAGATACAGGAACTTACATTAGCTCAAAATCATTTGAGGGAGCTGGCGGTCTGCCGATCGGTGTTGGTGGTAAAGCGATGCTTATGCTTTCAGGTGGTATCGACAGTCCGGTAGCAGGATATTTAACGATGAAGCGTGGCGTTCGTATTGAAGGTGTTCATTTTCATAGTCCGCCATTTACAAGTGAACGAGCAAAACAAAAAGTGGTCGATCTAACACAAGAGCTCACTCGCTATAGCGGAGGCAAGATCAAGCTTCATGTTGTACCTTTTACAAAAATCCAACAAACGATCAAAGATAAGATTCCGTCTAGTTATAGCATGACGATCATGAGAAGAGTAATGCTGAGAATCACTGAACGATTAGCGGAGAACAACCATGCGATGGCTATCGCAAACGGCGAGAACCTTGGCCAAGTTGCAAGTCAGACGATGCATAGCATGTATGCGATCAATGAAGTAACGAACATGCCTATTCTTCGTCCTGTTATTACAATGGATAAGCAAGAGATCATGAATTTGTCGCATAAAATTGGAACATACGAGATTTCAATTCGTCCTTATGAAGATTGCTGTACGATATTCTTGCCTTCTGCACCAAAGACTAAACCGAAGCGTGAGAAAGCCATTCGTTTTGAACAAAATATTGAAAATCTTGAAGAGTTGATTGAAGAAGCGGTTAATGATGTTGAAACGTTGATTCTTGAAGAGGGGAAGTCAACGGACGAAACGTTTGATGATTTGCTCTAAGCCATCTTGAAAGTTGTTGATTTCCGTTACAGGTGCTCGCTTTCCGTGGGGCAGGCGGTGAGCCCCTTGCCGCTTTGCGCCCTTAAGGGTCTCACCTGACCGCTTGTCCCACAGGAGTCTCGCACCTTTCACTCCAATCAACTAGTCAATGAAGAGAAAAGAAAATGACCTGAAAGTAACCCGGTGAAAAAATTAATGCCTTCAATGTTTAGTGGCGGTGATTCAGGCACGCTTTCAGTTCAAAAAATAAACAAGATAAAACCCAGTTGAAAAAGTCTGCACATTGTGTAGGCTTTTTTTCGTTTTTCTTTTTCTAGGAGCTGTAGCTTTTGCATTTGAATTGTCTCTCCGTTGCAAGTTGATTGGAGCGCAAGGTAGTCGAGGCGAGCAACCTGGAGTAGAAATCAACTACCTTCATAGACCTTCTTCCTAACTAATATTCGAAATGGCAACACACACAACAATTTCCAAGAATTGAATCGGTCATTTAGACACATCTTATTAGTACAAAGGAGGTGAAACAACATGGCAAACCAAAACCAATTAGTAGTACCAGGTGCACAACAAGCTGTAGACCAAATGAAGTATGAAATCGCTTCTGAATTCGGTGTAAACCTTGGACCAGATTCAACTTCACGTGCTAACGGATCTGTAGGTGGAGAAATCACTAAGCGTCTAGTAGCTCAAGCTCTAGGTGGATACTCTAAGTAAATAGTAATGGCTAACGGAGCGGGTTGTCCCCGCTCCTTTTATTTTTGTGCATATATAACTAAATTTTAAAAATTTTCTAAAATATATTATAATGGTAAAGAACAACATGAATTGAAAGGGTGAAGTAAATGAACTTGATTGCTCCAAACATTTATAATTTAACGGAAGAAATGGAAAAGTATGCTTTAAACCCTGAAAAAAAAGCTTTAATCTGGATGGATGAACAAGGCGTTACCGAGGAGATTACATATAAGAAGCTCCTAGACAGAGCGAATCAAATTGCAAATTCTTTAGAAGAACTAGGACTGGCTAAAGGTGATAGAGTTCTGATCATCATGCCGCGACTGATTGAAACGTATGCGGTGTATATCGCTTGTTTGAAAGCTGGAATTTCTGTTATTCCTTGCTCAGAAATGTTAAGAGCTAAGGACCTGAGCTACCGCGTCCAACATAGTGAAGCAAAAGCGATCATTGCGGACTACCGATTTACAGAACAAGTTAATGAAATCAAAGATACTCTGCCTACTCTTACATATAAAATTAGTGCGAACGGGGAAACAGATAACTGGTTAAGCTTGCAAGCAATAACGAATAATGTAAGCGTTTCCTATAAAGCACCTGAAACATCGAAGGATGATATGGCTTTTTTATCCTACACATCTGGCACAACAGGACAGCCTAAAGGTGTCGTTCATACACACGGATGGGCGTATGCTCACATTCGTACTGCTGCTAAAAGCTGGTTAAACATTTCAGAAGATGACAAAGTCTGGGCAACAGCGGGACCTGGTTGGCAAAAGTGGATTTGGAGTCCTTTTTTATCCACTCTAGGTACTGGTTCTACTGGTTTTGTCTATCAAGGTAAGTTCGATCCAAAAAAATATTTAACACTTTTGCAAGACCAACAGATCTCGGTGCTATGCTGTACACCAACAGAGTATCGTTTGATGGCTAAAGTAGACAATTTAGATCAATATAAGTTACCGCATTTAAGAAGTGCTGTATCAGCAGGAGAACCACTGAACCGGGAAGTGATCGATACGTTTGAAAAATACTTCCACATCAAAGTCCGTGATGGGTATGGGCAGACAGAGAATACGTTATTAGTCGGTACGATGGAAGGTATGGAGATCAAGCCAGGTTCAATGGGCAAGCCAACCCCTGGAAACGATGTTGATGTTATTGATGAGAACGGAAAACCTGTTGCAGCTGGAGAAGTTGGTGATATTGCCGTTCATAAAAATTGTCCTGCTCTGTTTAAAGAATATTATAAAGACCGAGATCGGACGATGATGGCATTCCGTGGTGATTATTATGTTACGGGTGATAAAGCAAAGAAAGATGCTGAAGGTTATTTTTGGTTTGAAGGCAGAGGTGACGATATCATTATCTCCTCTGGCTATACGATCGGACCTTTTGAAGTTGAGGATGCACTTGTAAAACACCCTGCTGTTAAAGAATGTGCAGTAGTAGCAAGCCCAGATGAATTACGTGGTCATATTGTAAAAGCGTTTGTTGTTTTACGAGATCATACTGCAAGTAACGATGCCCTAACAAAAGAACTTCAAGAACACGTAAAAGAACTTACGGCTCCTTATAAATACCCAAGATCGATTGAATATGTGGATGATCTTCCTAAGACAACTTCAGGGAAAATCAGGCGTATCGAGCTGCGTCAGTTAGAAGCATCTAAAACAAGATGATTTTTAAGGGAAAGCAGATATTTTATCTGCTTTTTTGTTTGGTTTTTACGTTATACTACTGTAAAAAGAAGATTGTTAAAGGTGGTAAATCAATTGGGGACGCTCTTTTTTAATGGGAAAATCTATACGATGGTAAATGAAGATGAGCATATTGAAGCCGTTTACGTAGAGAACGGCAAAATTATTAAAACAGGGACCGAAGAAAACTTATTAGAAACATTTAATGAGCGTATTACGAAAAAAGTTGATCTTAAAGGGTATGTTATGTATCCAGGTTTTGTAGATAGTCATCTGCACTTGATCGGTCATGGTGAAAAATTGATAAAGCTTGATCTCTCAGAAATGACTTCTGCTGAGGAGATGGAACGTGCTCTGCGAGAAAAAGCAGCTACCCTTACATCCGATGAATGGTTGATCGGAGAAGGTTGGAACGAGAACAATTTTATCGACCGTAAGATTTTTCATAGGCAAGAACTTGATGATATTTCAGGAGGACGTCCTGTTCTTCTATCCAGAGTGTGTCGGCATGCATTTTTAGCGAACACGAAAGCATTAGCATTGGCAGGTATAACTAAGGATACGATCGATCCTCCTGGTGGAATTATCGTAAGAGATAATGATGGAGAAGCAACAGGGCTGTTACATGATAGTGCTGCAGAACTTGTAAAGAAAGTTGTGCCAGAAGCTTCACAGAACTATTTGAATACTGCCTTAAAGACCTCTATTAAACATTTGCTTTCATTAGGATTAACAGGAGGTCATTCGGAAGACCTAAGCTATTATGGGTATGTAGAAAGGCCGTTGAGTGCTTATCGATCTGTCATTGATGGAGAAGAGATTAAGTTTCGTGCTCATCTATTAGTGCATCATGAAGCATTTGAAGACTTCAAGAATGTTAAAAAGGAATATGAGTTGCCTTTTGTAGAGTATGGAGCATTGAAAATATTTGCAGATGGAGCTTTTGGAGGCCGGACCGCTTGGCTATCTCAGCCTTATAACGATGCACCGGAAACGTCAGGTGTATCGATCCATGCAGATTTTGATCTTGCTAAACTTGTTCAAAAAGCTAGAGGGTATCATATGAATGTTGCGGTACATACGATTGGTGATATGGCATTGAGACAAACGATTGAAGCGATAAAAAATAACCCGGCAAGAGAAGGCAGAGATCGTTTAATTCATGTTGGACTTGTAGATGATGAATTAATTGCTGACATGAAACAACTACCTGTCATATTAGATATACAACCAGGATTTGTAGCATCAGACTTTCCTTGGTTAATCGAACGGCTTGGTACGGAACGGATTCCGAATGCTTTCCCATTTAGGCGACTGCTAGATGAACAACTAATTTGTGCGGGTGGCTCTGATGCTCCTATTGAACCGGTGGATCCACTTCTTGGAATATTTGCAGCTGTTACGAGAAGAAAACCGGGGGAGTACCATGAAGGATATGTTCCAGAACAAAAATTAACGATGTTTGAAGCGATAGCTTTATATACTGTCGGAAGTGCTTCTGCCATCATGCAAGAGGATGTTAAAGGGGTCATTAAAGAAGGATATTTCGCTGACTTTACTGTATTAGATCAAGATCTATTTGAAGTTTCAGAAGATGAGATCTTAAAATCTAAGGTTGTACTTACAATTGTAGATGGTAATATTGTCTATGAGCACAAGGGTGAGTAGAACGCGGAATCATGAACAGAAGAAAAACAGCTTGCAGAACATGCAAGCTGTTTTATTTGGTTGTTTATCTTCTACAAGAAGCTTCTTTTTACTTTATGCCAAAATGAATTATCTTTTAATTTTACGGTCTTGATTCTTTTATTTGTAAGCTCAAAATTCAAGGTTTCACAATGTTTGATACTCATCGCCTCATTGTCCATACCGATAATCGGATAATGGCTGTTATCATGCTTGATCTTTAATGTCATCTTACGGTTATCACTTAGGATAAACGACGAACCTAAAGTGCGATAGTGATTGTTATTTAATGAAGCGAGCTCACTGATTTGATAGCAAGCTAGCATCGGGTCAACGACTGCTCCGTTAACTGACTTATTGTAAGCAGTACTCCCTGTAGGAGTCGAAATGATCATTCCGTCTCCACGGAATGTTTCGAAATATAAATCATCAATGAAGACATCGATCTCAAGAGTTCGAATAATAGAAGAGCGAAGTGAACATTCGTTTAAGCAAAAAAATGACCCTTGTCCATCAATGTTTACCGATAGAGCAGGATATTTTCTAACTTCAACTTGTTCATTTTTCATCGCTTCAATCATACCTGCTTGATCATCAATATGAAAATCGCAATAAAATTCATTCTCGAGTGTACTGACGCCAACATACAGACAATCATCTCTGAAGCCCGTTTTACGGACAGCTTGTAAGAAGGTGCCATCACCACCAATACTAGCTATGATGTTTGCTTCTTTCTCATCTTCAACTAGTTCAAAGCCCTCTGTTTTGGCCAATGAAAGTAATGAGTTGATCTTCTCTAAAGTACGTTCTTCCTTTTTATAAAAGAAGAATATTTTATTACGAACAGCCATTATGCCTTCCTCCCTTACATTTCTCTGCTTTCCTATTCTGTTCTTAGTCATTTAATCGAATTCCTGATTCTATTGTAACAGACATCATAACGTTTAGATTGAATGCCCTCTGTCCATAATGAAAAGATAACAGAAGGGGAGAGCATGTATGGTTTGGGTGACAATCATAATTGGTATCTTACTGCTTTTATTAATCGTAATAAGTTTTTCTACGATTCATATTTCTATTTATTTCGTTCACAGAAATGATAATAGTAACATTCAAGTGAATTTTAAGATGTATCGTTTTTTAAAATATAAATTAAATGTGCCACTCATCATGGTTGATGCTCAAGATCATTCTGTAAAGATCCGAGAAGAAAAACAAACAACGCTCGGACAAAAAAAGGAAAAGAAGAAGATTACGTTCTCACAATTAAAAAATCAATATCAATCATTTAATAAGATGCTAAAGCACATCAACCATTTTTACCAGATACTCGCAGCATTTTTAAAGAAGATGAGAGTGAAAAAAGTAGAATGGCATAGTGCGATCGGACTTGGTGAAGCATCTTCCTCAGCTATAGCAGCTGGTACTGTTTGGGGTTTCAAAGGAATAGCGATACAAGTGCTGAATGCATTTTTTAAACTTGAAGAATCTCCGAATATATCCGTTGTTCCTGTTTTTCAGGGTATGCATAGTGAAACGCGGTTTTCTTGTATGATTTCATTTAAAATCGGGCATGCTATTGTCGTTATGTTAAAAATCTTAAAGTCCTGGCGAATAGTAAGTCGTTCGACTAAGGTGAATTCTGAATATATGACTGGAGGCATGTAGAAAATGAGTGAACACCCAATCCAGGGTTTAATGAAAACCGCGATGGAAAACTTAAAAGAAATGATCGATGTAAATACGATTATTGGTGATCCTGTAGAGACACCCGACGGCAGTGTTATTCTAACGGTATCAAAAGTAGGATTTGGATTTGCAGCAGGTGGAAGTGAATTCGGTGGACAGGAGGAATCCCGTAATTCATCTACACAGCAAGGATCTTCTAGTCAATCAAAAGAGATGCCTTTTGGTGGAGGAAGCGGAGGAGGAGTTTCGATTACTCCAATTGCATTCCTTGTTGTAAGCAATACTGGGATCAAAACGATCCACTTAGATAATAGTACGCACCTTTACGAGAGAATCTTAGATCTAGCACCTGGTGTGATTGATAAGCTTCAGCATCTCATGAACAAGAACAAACATGATCACGGACCTTCAAGCACACAAACTCATGAGTTTTAAAAAAGCTAACATCTCGTTAGCTTTTTTTTCTGCATTGCTTTAAGATGGAAGGGAAAGTACATAATTTATACCTTAAAGGAGGAGTATGATCATGGCTGTAACATTTAAGGAAAAACCAGTTACATTACTAGGAAATGAAGTAAAAGTAGGGGACCAAGCTCCAGATTTTAAAGTGTTGGCAAACGACATGTCTGAAGTGAGCCTTGCAGATTCTAAAGGAAGTGTACGTTTGATCGCTGCTGTTCCTTCGGTTGATACAGGCGTATGTGATGCTGAAGTTCGTCGTTTTAATGAAGAAGCATCTAAGCTTGATAACGTTAAAGTATTAACGGTTTCAGTGGACTTGCCTTTTGCACAAAAAAGATGGTGTGCTGCAGCAGGTATCGAAAATGTTCAAACTCTTTCTGATCACCGTGATCTTTCATTCGGTAAAGCATACGGCGTTGCGATCGAGGGACTTCGTCTCCTTGCACGCTCCGTATTTGTTATTGATAGCTCTGATAAAGTTACGTATGTAGAATACGTAGACGAAGTAACGAGCCATCCGAATTACGAAGCAGCGATCGAAGCTGCTAAAGCAGCAAAATAGACATTCAGACATCTCCGGTAAAGCTTCAAAATACCGGAGATTTTTTTGTTTTAAATATTGCTCACAACCTCCATTTTGGTAATGGTAGAAGTTAATGATTGTATATATAGTACGTAGTTTGCTAAAATGTTTCCTGTGAAAACTTAGGAGGAAGCTATATATGAGTTCTTTTAAAGATGTAGAAAAGCTATTTGTTGTTCTCGACAACACAGCAACGGCAATTAAGGATAAAATTGAACTGCCTTATTTAGACGCTCTTGTAGAATCAGGAGAAAATCTGTTCTTTCAGGAGATACCAAAAGAATACCCAAAAGAATTATCAACTGTATTAACAGATGAATACAAAAAAGTGAATGTTACAGAATTCGGTAAAGAAGAAACGCGTAAAGCATTTCAGTTGGCTGTACTAAAAGGTATGAAAGAAGCTGTTCAGCCCCATCATGCGATGACGCCAGATGCGGTTGCACTTTTTGCAGGATACCTCGTACAAAAATTCATGAAAAAATCCGAAAACCTTACATTGTTAGATCCTGTAGTGGGTTCAGGAAACTTGCTAACAGCTGTTATGAATCAGTTGAAGGATAAAGAGTGTGTTTCATTTGGAGTAGAAGTGGACGAAACTCTTTTACGTTTAGCGTGGGTCAATGCAAATATCCAAAAACATAAACTTGAACTTTTTCACCAAGATGTGATCAAACCACTCTATGCAGATCCTGTTGATGTTGTTGTAGCCGACTTGCCTGTAGGATATTATCCTGATGACGAAGCAGCTAAAGCCTTTAAAGTACATGAAAAAGAAGGACATACTTATGCTCATCACTTAATCATTGAGCAATCGATTCATCATTTGAAAGAAACAGGCATTGGGATATTTATCGTGCCGAACAACCTCTTTGAAAGTGAACAAGCGGACTTGTTTAAAAGTTGGATGAAGGAAACAGTAACCGTCCTAGGTCTTCTTCAACTTCCTGAATCATTGTTTAAGTCATCCGTACATGCAAAGAGTATCCTGATTCTTCAGAAGAATGGAGAAGGTGCAATAAAGCCTAAACAAGCGATGCTAGCTCAGCTTCCATCCTTCTCAAATAAAAATGGTTTAGGAAATGTAATGGAACAGATTAATGAGTGGTTTAAAACAGAGTGGGAACGTGAAAAATAACAGCGTGGGTCTATCCTATGCTGTTTTTTTATGCATTTGCAAACGGATTCAAGTCTGAATTGCATGAATATAAGGTGTAAGCGTTTTACAACCTTGATATTAATAAAGGTCAATGTTTAAATAAGGAAGGATTAAGTTTCAAGTGAGATGGAAGTTGGAGTTCTCATCCTACTATTTCATTGAATATGAAGGAGATGGCTATTTTGGCTAAAATTATTGCAATTAATGCCGGAAGCTCGTCCTTAAAATTTCAGTTGCTTCAAATGCCTGAAGAAGAAGTACTGACTAAAGGACTTGTAGAACGTATCGGATTAAATGATTCAGTTTTCACAATCGAAGTGAATGGTGAAAAAGTTAAAGAAATTAAAGATATCCAAGATCATTCAGAAGCAGTATCAATGCTTTTAGATAAATTAGTAAAACATAACATCATTTCTTCTCTAGATGAGATCGAAGGAATCGGTCATCGTGTTGTACATGGTGGAGAAAAGTTTAACGACTCTGTTTTAATCACAGATGAAGTTCTTCATGAAATTGAAGAAATCTCTTATCTTGCACCACTGCACAATCCAGCCAACGTTGTTGGAATCAAAGCGTTCAAAAACGTATTGCCTAACGTACCTGCAGTTGCTGTTTTTGATACGGCTTTCCATCAGTCCATGCCTGAAAAATCATTCTTATACAGCCTTCCATACGAGTATTATGAAGAATACGGAATTCGTAAATACGGATTCCATGGAACAAGTCACAAGTATGTTTCAGAGAGAGCTGCGGAGCTTCTTGGACGTCCGGTTGAACAACTTCGTCTTTTATCTTGCCACTTAGGTAACGGTGCAAGTATTGCAGCGATCGAAGGTGGAAAATCGATTGATACTTCTATGGGCTTCACTCCTTTAGCAGGAGTTACAATGGGCACTCGTTCCGGTAACATTGACCCGTCATTAATTCCTTACATCATGCAAAAAACTGGTCAAAGTGCTGAAGAAGTAATCAATGTATTGAACAATAAGAGTGGAATGCTTGGAGTTTCTGGCTTCTCTTCTGACCTTCGCGATATTGAAAGTGAAGCAGAAAAAGGGAATGAACGTGCAGAGCTTGCTTTAGAAGTTTTTGCTAGCCGTATCCATAAATACATTGGATCTTATGCAGCAAGAATGGCAGGTATTGATGCAATCATCTTTACTGCTGGTATCGGTGAGAACAGTACGGCTGTCCGTGAGCGCGTACTTCGTGGTTTAGAGTTCATGGGAGTATATTGGGATCCAGCTCTTAACCAAGTTCGTGGTAAAGAGGCATTCATCAGCTACCCTCACTCTCCTGTAAAAGTTATCGTAATTCCTACAAATGAAGAAGTGATGATTGCGCGTGATACAATGCGCTATGCGATGTAGTTTTTAGAGACAGTCTTTTCCCTCGGAAAAGGCTGTTTTTTTATGCTTAGATATGCAAGTGAAAGGAGGAATATGGAGTTGTTTAGCGTAAACCATTTAATGAGCAAATAAATAGCGATCACCTCTTAAAAGAGGGAGGCCAAAATATGTACACAAAGGAACAATATCTTTACATGAACAATCAAAATGTAAGAGCTGTCGTTCGGAATTATGAACAAAAGGATTTTGCTGAACTCCTTTCCATTCAAAAAGAAAGCTTTCCTTCTCCATTTCCCCCAGAATTATTATGGAACGAAAAACAGTTATATAACCATATCTCGCTCTTTCCGGATGGAGCTCTATGTGTAGAGATCAATGGAGTCCTTGCTGGATCAGTAACAAGTTTACTCGTGGATTATGACTTGGAACATCCGCAGCATACGTGGGAAGAGATAACGGATAATGGCTATATCACCAATCATGATCAAAGTGGAAATACACTGTATGTTGTAGATATTTGCATAAGACCATCACACCGTAAATTAAATTTAGGCAAGCTTCTTATGCAATCTCTGTATGAAACAGTCGTTCACCTTAAATTACAGAGATTATTAGGCGGAGGGAGGATGCCGGGTTATTCAAAGCATTCACATGTTCTTTCTCCTCAAGATTATGCTGACAAAGTGATTAGTGGTGAGTTATATGATCCGGTCATATCGTTTCTTTTGCGATGTGGAAGAAATCCGCTGATGCTTATCCCGAATTATATTGAGGACGAAGAATCGTCTAACTATGCTTTGTTGATGGAATGGAGAAATCCCTTTCTATAAGATTGCTCATTCGGTGTTTTTTACTTTAAGAGTGATTTATACTACACTATTTAAAAGGTTTTAAGGAGGATGCTTATGGCACTAACAGAGCGTGAAGAACAAATCTGGCAGGACATTAATGCGTGGGAAGAAGATTTTTTTACATATGAACCAACGGATTTTGGCCGTACTTACGAAAAATGGGCAACAAGGCAAATGGACCTTCTTCCAGACGAGATGCAAGAGACGATAGGAGAGTATGTTGATTCTGCACTGTTTCATATTCATGCTCTTATTCAGAATTCACAATTCCAACTGGATACGAAGCAAAGGCTGTTGTCTGAAGCAAGAGTCTTTAGAGACGATATCTTTGAAATTGAAGATCTGAAAAAGTGTTCGATCGATCAGTTGTCTTATATGGCAGACCAGCAGATCGCAAGAAACAGACTGTTGTCATTCTCTCAAGGAGGACTCGCCGGCACAGGTGGACTTCTCTTCTTAGGTACAGACCTGCCTGCAATGGTTGCTCTAGGAATCCGCTCTGTGCAATCTATCGCGATGCACTATGGCTATGATATACAAAGACCTGCAGAAATGATGCGTTCGTTAAAAGTTTATCATGCAGCAACGATGCCAAAGCGTTTTCAGCAGGAAAAGTGGGACGAACTAATGGTTGAGATCAGAGAGGAAGAAGATCCGATTTTTTATGCAGGAAAAGATGTGATCGCAGATGTGTCCTGGATGTCTCATCCGATACAGCAAGCTGTGAAGATGATGGCGATTCTCCTTCTCAGAAAGAAGCTCACTCAAGGTCTGCCGATCTTCGGTATGGCACTGGGTGCATTCATGAACTATCAACAGTCGAGAAAGATTACAGAAATTGCACACAAATTTTATCAAAAAAGATATCTTTACGAAAAATATTAAGAAACAGGTGTTGCATCCATGAGTGAAAAAGAACATAAAGCTGAAGCACCACGAGTGGTTAGATGCATGATCGTAACCGTTAGTGATACACGAAATGAAGAAACAGATAAGAGCGGCAAATTGATACATGCTTTTTTAGAGAAAAAGGATCATAAAATTGCTGCATACAAAATTGTTAAAGATGAGATTAGATCCATTCAAGATGCTGCGGAATACGGTATACAGAATGAAGAGATTGATGTTGTCCTTTTTAATGGAGGAACAGGAATCGCTTATAGGGATGTAACAATTGAGGCATTAACGCCTTTATTCGATAAAGAGATCTCTGGTTTTGGTGAACTTTTTCGCATGTTAAGCTATACAGACGATATTGGCTCTGGTGCGATGCTGAGCAGAGCAGTAGCGGGAGTTAAGGATAGGACAGCGATATTCGCACTCCCTGGTTCATCAGGTGCTGTAAAACTAGGCATGGAGAAATTAGTCATACCCGAGCTGTCTCATGTTGTTCAACAGCTGAATAAATAAGGATGTTTGTTAAAGAATATAGTCCAAAATAAAGAGGATGCAAAATGCATCCTCTTTATTTTTATGTGAAGACTCCTACTATCGAAAAGACCCTAATTTAATCATGAATCTTTGATGTTATACTCTGATTCAATCTGTACCATAGCCAAAGATCGTTGATGACAGAAGCGAGGCTCGCGATTTTATTGTTCAATTCGCATGAGACCTTAAAATGTTCTTCGGTTGATAGTTGGTCTTGCAACTCGTTAATTATCTCTTCGATCTCTCCGATTCGATCAGGAATTCTTCCTCTGATCTTTTCCCATTGTAACATTATCGCTTCTTGAGTCGCCATATCGTACTTTCCCCACGATTTATTTAAATGCGGAACAAAGATTCCGAGTCTTTCATCCCAAACAAAGTCATTCTGCAATTGAAATCACCTCTATTTCTATTGTACAAAAGGGTGGAGTGGGATGGTAGATAAAAGTTCGATGTTATTTTTATTCATTTTAAAGAATAACCTTGCAATCCCTGTGATGTTTTTGTTATAGTATGAACTATCATAAATGGTATTTTTATAAAAAAAAATGTATAAAAATAAATAAATATTCATTTTTGTCTATAACAAAAGGAGAGATTTCATATGGGGAAAAAGGTAGTTTTAGCTTATTCTGGAGGATTAGATACGTCTGTTGCGATTCCTTGGCTAGTTGATAAAGGATACGAAGTTATTGCATTATGCTTGGATGTAGGTGAAGGCAAGGATCTTCCTTTTATACAATCAAAGGCGTTATCAATCGGGGCATCTGAATCGATCGTACTTGATGTTCAGAAGGAATATGCTGATGAATATGCATTAGTAGCTCTACAATCACATGCATTGTATGAAGGGAAATATCCACTCATCTCTGCATTAAGCAGACCGTTAATCGCGAAAAAGTTAGTAGAAACTGCTAAAAAATATGGAGCTACAGCCGTTGCTCATGGATGTACTGGAAAAGGGAACGACCAAGTTCGTTTTGAAGTTTCTGTTTCTGCACTCGCTCCTGAGCTTGAAGTTCTAGCGCCGGTTCGTGAATGGAGCTGGTCTCGTGAAGAAGAGATTCAGTATGCAAAAGAACATGATATTCCTGTTCCAATTAAAAAGGAAAATCCGTTCTCTATCGATCAAAATTTATGGGGAAGAAGCAATGAGTGTGGAATCTTGGAAGATCCTTGGGCTGCACCACCAGAAGAAGCATATGAAATGACTGTTGCTCTCGAACATACGCCAGATGAGCCGCAGATTGTTGAGATTGGATTCGAACAAGGTGTTCCAGTATCACTGAACGGTCAGCATGTTACGTTAGATGTTCTGATTAATCAGTTGAACGAATGGGGAGGCGCGCATGGTGTTGGACGTATCGACCATGTTGAAAATAGATTAGTAGGAATCAAATCTCGTGAAGTTTACGAATGTCCAGCCGCAACAACGCTTATTAAAGCCCATAAAGAACTTGAGGATCTTACATTAGTTAAAGAAGTCGCTCACTTTAAACCGATCATTGAAAAGAAGATGACTGAACTGATCTATGAAGGTTTATGGTTCTCACCGTTACATGCATCTTTAAAAGCTTTCTTGGACGAAACACAAAAACATGTAACAGGTACAGCTCGTGTTAAATTCTTTAAAGGGCATGCGATCGTCGAAGGAAGAAAATCACCTTATTCTCTTTATGATGAAAAATTAGCAACATATACATCAGACGATGCTTTTGATCATACAGCTGCGAAAGGTTTTATCTCTTTATGGGGACTTCCTACAAAAGTTAGCAGCATGGTTCAAAAAAATGAGGTGAAAGTGTGAAGAAGTTATGGGGAGGACGTTTCTCAAAACAGCCTGAAGAATGGGTAGATGAGTTTGGAGCATCCATCTCTTTTGATCAGCAATTGGCCAGTCAAGACATTAAAGGAAGTTTGGCTCATGCTAAGATGTTGTTTCAGTGTAAGATTATTGACGAGAGTGCTTATGAAAATATAAAGAATGGTTTGCTTTCTCTTCAATCAGATGTTGAAGAAGGGGAGCTTACGTATTCTGTTAAATACGAAGACATTCATTTGAACCTTGAAAAATTATTAACAGACAAAATTGGACCGGATGGCGGAAAACTTCATACGGCAAGAAGTCGAAATGATCAAGTGGCAACAGATTTTCATCTTTATGTAAAAGAAGAAACGTTATTGATCATTGCTCATATTGAAGAATTACAAAAATCACTTTTGAATCTTGCAGAAGAGCATGTAGAAACGATCATCCCTGGTTATACACATCTTCAGCGTGCACAGCCCGTTTCATTTGCTCATCATCTGTTGGCGTACTTTTGGATGCTTGATCGTGATAAAGGAAGACTTCAAGATAGTCTAAAGCGTAGTGATATTTTGCCCCTTGGTGCTGGGGCTTTAGCGGGAACGACGTTTGATATCGACCGCAACATCACGATGAACGAGCTTGGATTCAGAGACAAGTATCTCAATAGCTTGGATGCTGTAAGTGATCGAGATTTTGCGATCGAATGCTGCAGCAATGCTTCTATGATCATGATGCATCTTTCTCGTTTTTGTGAAGAACTGATCCTTTGGTCTTCAGAAGAGTTTGGATTCATTGAGATCAGTGACAGCTTTACTACAGGCAGTTCCATGATGCCACAAAAAAAGAACCCTGATATGGCTGAATTGATCCGAGGAAAAAGCGGGAGGGTATATGGTTCGTTGATCTCCCTTCTTACATTGATGAAGGGATTGCCACTTGCATACAACAAAGACATGCAGGAAGACAAAGAACCCGTTTTTGATACGGTAAAAACCGTTAAAGGATGCTTAAGTATCATGACTGGCATGATGAATGAAGTGAAGATTCATGTTGATAAGATGAATAAAGCAGTGCATCAAGACTTTTCTAATGCTACAGAGCTTGCAGATTATCTAGCAAAAAGAGGAATTCCCTTCCGAGAAGCACATGAATTAGTTGGTCAGATGGTCCTTCAATGCATTCAAAAAGAGTGCTATCTTCTTGATGTGACGTTGGATGAGTATAAGGAATGGTGTCCGCTCGTTGAAAATGATCTGTTTGAGGCTCTATCTCCAAAAACAGCAGTAGAAAGACGAAATTCTGAAGGTGGAACTGGTTTTGAGGCAGTTCGCCAACAGATTGATGCCGCTCAATCAAAAATGGCCGTTTCCAATAATTAGCTCAAATGAACTTTCCTTGTAAGACAAAAACTATGATTAAAGTCTTGCGTTTGAAGGAGGAAAGTTATGATGGAAAACGAAAAACGTCCCAATCAACAGCTTGAATATGATGCTGAAGGTGAGATGACTGTTCATCAGCAGATAACAGAATCTTATCAAAGCGGAATCGTTGATAAAGTAGATCAAGGACAGCAAAGAACAAAACTTGATGAAGAAGAAAGTCTTTCATAACACAAGATTAAGGTAGCTCTATTACAGAGGCTACCTTTTTGTGTTCTAAAAAAAGTTATTACAGTTGCGAACATAAGCAGAATTTTTCATAAAACCAAAAATGAGAATGTTCTTTTTCCTTTTAGGGCACCTTAAAGCTGTCTTGAATTTATAAATATTCTAAGAAGATTCAACTTTTTATTTTGAGTTTTTGGTGGTATGTTAACTATAGAATAATGAAAATATTTCCATGTGAATTAAGGGAGGGTACAACATGAAAATAGGAGTACCGACTGAGATAAAAAATAATGAAAATCGAGTAGCGATGACACCGGCGGGCGTGTTGAATCTTGTGGCATCAGGTCATGAGGTGTTTATACAAAAAGGTGCTGGAATCGGTTCAGGGTTTACAGATGAAGAATACGAAAGTGCTGGTGGTGTTATCGTAGAAACACCGACTCAAGCATGGTCGATGGATATGGTCATGAAAGTAAAAGAACCGCTTCCTGAGGAGTACTGTTTTTTCCGAGAAGGTCTAATTCTCTTCACTTATTTACATCTTGCGCCTGAGCCAGAACTTACAAAAGCATTAACAGATAATAAAGTAGTTGGCATTGCGTACGAGACGGTTCAATTGCCGAATGGGACACTCCCTCTCCTTACACCGATGAGTGAAGTGGCAGGAAGAATGGCGGCTCAGATAGGGGCTCAATTCTTAGAAAAACCAAAAGGTGGGCTAGGTATCCTATTAAGTGGAATACCTGGTGTAAGACGTGGAAAAGTAACGGTTATTGGTGGTGGAGTAGTCGGGACGAATGCTGCTAAGATCGCTATGGGACTTGGAGCAGATGTTACAATCATTGATTTGAACCCCGAACGACTTCGTCAGCTTGATGATATTTTCGGTGTTGAGATCAACACGCTCATTTCAAATCCACTCAATATAGCTCTTGCGGTTCAAGAATCAGCATTAGTTATTGGAGCTGTGTTAATTCCGGGAGCTAGGGCTCCTAAGCTTGTGACAGAAGAGATGATTAAAGGCATGCAGCCAGGTTCTGTCATCGTGGATGTTGCCATTGATCAAGGTGGAATCTTTGAAACGGTCGACCGCATCACAACACATGATAATCCGACGTATGAAAAGCATGGTGTTCTTCATTATGCAGTGGCTAACATGCCAGGTGCTGTTCCGAGAACTTCAACGATCGGTCTGACTAATGTCACGGTACCTTATGCTCTTCAAATTGCAAACAAAGGTTATGTTCAAGCGTGTTTAGATAATGAAGCTCTACTTAAAGGAATCAATACATTAGATGGGTTCGTAACATACAAAGCGGTTGCTGAATCGCATCAACTAGACTATAAAGATGCTGTCTCCATTCTAAAATCAAACAAATAGATAACAATTAGAAAAAGTTCGTATTCCTTTTCTCTGGAATCGGACTTTTTTTCTGTTCTATAATAGGGTATGTAATGGAAGTAAGATATTTCAGCGTTTTATTTGAGAAGGGAGCATGTAATTATGAGAGTGACATACCACGGACATTCTGTACTTGAAATTCAAACCGGACAACATTCCATTTGGATCGACCCTTTTATTAATGGAAATGGACAAGCTAAGATCGATGTTAAGGACGTAAAAGCCGATGTGATTTTATTAACACACGGTCATAACGATCATGTAGGCGACACGGTTGAGATCGCAAAAGCGAATAACAGCTTGGTCGTAGCACCGTTTGAACTTGCTGAGTACTTACAAACACTCGGAGTAGAGGCACATCCTATGCATATAGGAGGAAGCCGCACATTTGATTTTGGTAAAGTGAAATTCACTCAAGCTTTTCATGGATCAAGTTATTCGCAAGAAGATGGCACTGTCGTATATACGGGAATGCCAGCGGGAATTTTATTCTCACATGGTGGGAAAACGCTATACCATGCAGGAGATACAGCTCTATTCTCAGATATGAAATTAATTGGAGAGTTTGCAAAACCAGATATTGCTTTCTTGCCTATAGGTGACAACTTTACAATGGGGCCGGAGGATGCATTAATCGCAGCAGAGTGGATCGGTGCTGAGGTTACCGTGCCAATCCATTACAACACGTTTCCTGTGATTGAACAGGATCCTGAAGCCTCATTCACATCTAAACTCGGAAACAAAGGAAAAGTGCTCATAAGCGGTGAAAGCATAAGTGTATAATGATTCTAACCTCCCTTTCTATGCATATTGATGATAGTAAGGGAGGTTGTGTTTTTTATGAGACAAGAAAAAATGGCAAAAGTTTTAATGTTGTTGGTGCTTTTCTATGTAGCGATACCTGTCTTATCGTTTGACGGTCCTCTGCTGCAACAACTTTTCTCGGCAGCATGGATGGGATTTGCGGGTATGCTTTTAGTTAGCCTTTTGTTTAAGAAAGATACACCAGAGAAAAGAGCTGTTAAAAAGCAGATTGTGACTCCAGATTCAAAAATGAAAAAAAGGATACACATGGAAAGTTGAGTTTCTGTTCTAATGCCTGTATAATCTGTATTAGTCAAAGTGATAAAACAGATAGATACAGGTAGAAGGAACGGTGAATGTAATGCTAACCAAGCATGAACAAATATTACAGCATATTTTGGACCTTGATGTCGGATCAAAAATCTCCGTTCGGCAAATAGCAAAAGATCTGACCGTTAGTGAAGGAACAGCTTATCGAGCGATAAAAGAAGCAGAGAATCAAGGAATCGTAAGCACGATCGAACGTGTTGGGACGATACGAATTGAAAGACAAGCAAAGAGTAATATTGAAAAGTTAACGTTTGCTGAAGTCGTAAATATTGTTGAAGGACAAGTACTTGGCGGACGCGCTGGTCTTCATAAAACGCTGCACAAATTTGTAATCGGAGCCATGAAACTTGAAGCAATGATGCGCTATGTTGATGCAGGAAGTTTATTGATCGTAGGTAACCGTGTAAACGCTCATGAACTTGGACTTAAAGCAGGAAGTGCAATCTTAGTTACTGGTGGCTTTGATACAGAGGAAGAAGTGAAACGACTCGCAGATGATCTTGAGCTTCCTGTCATCTCTACGAGCTATGATACCTTTACTGTTGCGACTATGATTAATAAAGCCATTCATGATCGTTTGATTAAGAAAGATATCGTTTTAGCATCTGATATTTTAATTCCGATCGATGAGACGCATTTTCTTTATCAACATGATAAAGTGCAGCGTTGGCATGAATTGAATCAACAAACTATGCATAGCCGTTATCCGGTTGTAGATCAAGGTAATCGCGTAACGGGAGTAGTTACTTCTAAAGATATTATAGGGGTACCTGTTTCCATGCAAGTAGAAAAAGTAATGACCCGTGCACCTTTAACCGTTACGGAAAAAACATCTGTTGCTGCTTGTGCTCATATGATGATCTGGGAAGGAATCGAACTCCTTCCTGTTATCGGAACCTCTCATAAACTAATCGGAATTTTAACAAGACAAGATGTATTAAAAGCGATGCAGATGATGCAAAAGCAGCCTCAGGTAGGTGCTACTTTTGATGATCTTATTACGACAGAGTTAAAAGAGCAAAAAGTAGATAATGAGATCACATACTCTTGCAGGATTACACCACAGATGACCAATCACCTTGGAACTGTTTCATACGGCGTTTTAATGACGATCGTTACGGAAACGGCGCGAAAAGCGCTGAGAAAAATTAAAAAAGGCGACCTCGTTGTGGAGAATGTTACATTTTATTATATTAAGCCCGTACAGATTGATAGTGATATTGAACTGATCCCCCGAGTGCTGGAAGTGAGCCGGAAATTTGGGAAAGTAGATGTTGAAATCCATCATGATGGAAAGATTGTTGGAAAAGCTATGATGATGGCACAGCTTCTTGATCATCGTTCATAAAAAAAGTCCCTGGTTCAGGGACTTTTTATCCATAAGTAATTAATTTTTCTGTGCTTCTTCACGTGCAAGTGTAAGAAAATGCTTGTACATTTTATAATTCATGACTAACAGTACAATTCCATAGATTAAGAAAATAAGTGCTACCCAAAGCTGAACACGTCCTTCAACAGCAGTGAGTTCGTTAAGACCGAAAGAAGCTAAGAATGAACCGAGTGCCATTTTTGCTTTTGTGCCTGTCCACCGCTTTAAGAACGGTTCTTTTGCGCGCACCTCAGAGACTTTATAGAACACATAAAGAGAAAAAGAAAGTATAATTAGGATAATAAAAATAGGCATTGAAAATTCCCCCACGTATTTACTCCACTATATTGTAAACGTTTAAAACCATAATTGCCACAACGACATCTAAAAGGAGTCTGCTATGAAAGAACAAATCTTACAAAGAATTGAACAGTATGAAAAAATAATTATTCATCGACATGTGAGACCAGACCCGGATGCGCTTGGATCACAAGGTGGGCTTTCTGCGATCATCAAAGCAAGTTATCCTCAAAAAGAAGTGTATGTTGTAGGAGAAGAGGAAGCGGGCCTCACATTTCTAAACACAATGGATGTTATAGAAGATGGTGTTTATAACGGGGCTTTGGTCATTATTTGCGATACTGCAAACTCACCTCGTATCAGTGATCACCGTTATTCACTAGGAGATTTTGTTATCAAAATCGATCATCATCCAAATGAAGATCCTTATGGTGATTTGATTTGGGTGGATACTGAAGCAAGTTCTACATCAGAGATGATCATGGATCTTTACCTTTATGGATCAACGTCTGGATTAAAACTTGATGAACATGCAGCAAGACTAATCTATGCTGGTATTATTGGTGACACTGGTCGCTTTTTATTTTCAAACACGACTCAAAAAACACACCATTATACAGCAGCGTTATTAGAGACAGGATTCTCACCCTCAGAAATTCACGAAAATTTATATAAGATATCGGAAAAACTCGTTCGATTGAACGGTTATGTACTTCAAAATTTTTCGATTGTAGACAATTGTGTAGGGTATATCCACTTAAAAAAAGATACGTTAAAAGAGTTTGGAACAACTCCTGGTGAAGCCTCTCTTTTAGTAAATTCTTTTTCACATGTTGAAGGCTTGTTGGCGTGGGTGTTTTTTGTGGATGAACCAGATCAGATCAGAGTTAGATTGCGGTCGAAAGGTCCTGTTGTTAATAAGATAGCAGCTAAATTCAACGGCGGAGGGCATCCGAGAGCATCAGGAGCAACGGTATATACAGAAGACGAAACGATGTCTGTACTAGCTGAACTTCGAAACCTCTGTAAAGAATATAAATTCAAATAAAAAAGGCCTCATCGGGGGGCCTTTTTATGCTTTAGCATGGAATAGATTTAGTTAGCTTTTTCAGGGATAAACCAAGAGCCAACATCTGTTACATCTTCATGCACTTTTAAGTTTAATTTTGCAAGTTCTCTCTTGATTAGGTCTGCTACTTCTTTCGTTTCTGCAAAAGCAGAAAAGCCATTCTGTAATTCCTTTACCTTTTCACGGGCAAGTTCTTTTCGATTGATAATCATGTAGTTTCCCCCCAATAATCACTCTTGAATTATTCTTTACACATATTTTATACAATTGAAGGAGGGATTGCCATTTCTTTGCCCAAAGATTCATAAAAACGTAATATTTCGACCATTATTTATGCATAATCATTCACTGATTTTAGCTGAGATATAGATTCGAAGAACACCCGTGTATAAATACAAATGATCGATCTTGACTTCATAAGCTTGCTCATCGTCATCGAGTCGGTACGTTTTATTTTCAATAGCTTGTACGAGTAAGGAATGGCTTTTTGCAAGTGTTTCTGTATCTTCTCCTATAAGGTGCTCTAGGTCGTCTTCAACTGCTTTTGCTAAGTGCAGTCTAGTTAAGTTTGATAACTTTAAAGAATCTTGGTTTGAAAACCTTGCATTCACTTCATGTAGTTTAAACTTCTTAGCAAGTTCTTTGTTTGCTTTTTCATCATCCGAAGTTAAGATCTCGTTCTTTTTTTCCAAATCATTAATTTTAACTCGTTGCTTTTCAATTCTAACAATCAGTCTTTCATGAGCTAAACCGCCTTGTATTAAAAAAAAAGCCCAGCCGATAATAAATCCGATCGCTATCCCAGCAAAAAAACGCTGGTAGCCTTTTCGTTGATATAGCGGGGGGATCCTCATCAGTGGATGTTCTCCTGACTGAGCCATTGAATCAATTGCATGGCAGAATTAGCACCAGCAATCGCTACGAAAATATAAGTTAATTGTTTAAAAATCTCTATAGTAGCGCCGTTTTCAAAACTTCGCTCAAAGTTCGTGATCGTATCGAACGTTCCACCAATAGCAGCGACGATTGCCCATATTTTAAGTCTTTTCGCAAGTTCCATCATTTCATATATAGGTGCTTTTCCCACAAGAAAAGCAGCAAGCCCGCCGATTAACGCTCCACCCAACAATACACCAAAAGCTATAGCAAAATCTAATATGATATTCGCAAAAAATTCACGTACCATGAGACAACCTCCCCTCTTAATCAATGTATGGGAAGTAGCTGAAGTGTATGCTAATTTGAGAGAAAATGAATAATCGTTCGTTATTCATAACTGTTTCATTAACACATGCGAACTTCTGTACTATAATGGAATGCAAACAGGTGCGTAAAGGAAGTGATGGTATGGGATTTGTCCCACTGCATATACATAGTGAGTACTCGCTTCTTGAAAGCTCTTGTCGGATCGAAGAGCTTGTTCAATATGCAAAAGAGCTTGGGTATACGTCGTTAGCCTTAACAGATAAATCAAACATGTATGGTGCTTTAAAGTTTTATACAACATGTGTAAAAGCTGGCATCAAACCTATTATTGGATTGGAAGCAGAAGTTGGAAATCAAACTGATACAAAAGAGAAGATAAGTTCACACCATAAACTACTTTTATATGCCATGAACATAGAAGGCTATGAAAATCTATTAAGACTTACAACGCTTATGCAGACTAAGCTGGATGGAGACGTGTCACCTCTTACTTATGAAGAAATCTCAAATCATACTGATGGCCTTATTGCTGTTTCATCAGGAATAGAAGGTGAGGTCCAGCAGTATCTTGCTCGTGAAATCCTTGACGATCAAACATTAGATCGAATGCTTCAATTCTATAAATCGTGCTTCAAAGATCGATTTTACCTTGGAATAGAAGATCATAATACAGGTATAGAGAAAACAATAAATCTCCAATTGCACAACCTTTCAAGGAAATATCTCATCCCTCTCGTTTGTATGCATGAAACGTATTATATGAAAAGAGAAGATGCAGACGCGCATGATATCCTGCTTTGCATCAAACAAGGAGAGAAGAAAAACAATCGTGATCGATTTAAACTGCAGACCGATGAGTTTTATTTTAAATCCCCAACAGAAATTGAACGTCAATTTTCCCATGCTGAAGAGGCGTTAGATACAACGGCCAAACTGGCAGAAAGATGTTCGCTCGAGCTCCATCTTGGTAACATCGCTTTGCCCAAATACCCTGTTTCTGACAATAAGAACAGCTATGAATATTTAACAGAGCTGTGCAATAAAGGACTTATGAATCGGTACGAAACGATAACACCTGAAATCAAAGATCGTTTAACCTACGAACTCAATATTATTAAAAGCATGAACTTTGAAGATTATTTCTTGATTGTGTGGGATTTTATGAAATTTGCACACGACGAAAAGATGATCACAGGACCAGGAAGAGGTTCTGCAGCAGGCTCATTAGTCGCTTACGTCCTTAAGATCACCAATGTTGATCCTATTCATCATCAACTGATATTCGAGCGCTTTCTAAACCCTGAACGGATCACGATGCCGGATATTGATATCGACTTTCCTGATAACCGCCGTGATGAAGTACTAAGTTATGTTGCGCGTAAATATGGTACAGATTATGTCGCACAGATCATTACCTTTGGGACATTAGCTGCAAGAGCTGCGATAAGGGATGCGGGCAGAGTAATGGATTTTGCTCCAGCACTTATTGATCTTACGGCAAAGAATATTCCATCTAGACCAGGAATAACGTTGGAAAATGCGTTGAAAGAATCAGCCGGCCTGCAACAGGCGTACAAAAATGAACCTGATGTGAGAAAGCTAGTTGAGATCGCAATGAGACTTGAAGGTTTACCGAGGCACGCATCAACCCATGCCGCAGGCGTAGTCTTGTCTGGAGCACCACTTGTTCAAAAAGTACCTTTACAAACCGGTCATGACGGTATACCTCTTACACAATATAGTATGGAATGGCTCGAAGCTGCAGGACTGTTGAAGATGGACTTTTTGGGCTTGCGAAATTTATCGCTCATTGAAAACATCTTATGGGCGATCGAAGAAAATGAAAATGTGAAGATTAGTCTGAATGACATTCCATTCGACGACGCTAAAACATTTGAGCTTCTTGCAAAAGGTGATACTACTGGGGTGTTTCAGCTTGAGTCTGACGGGATGAGAAAAGTTCTTCAGCAGCTTAAACCGACGGAGTTTGAAGATATCGTAGCGGTGAATGCTCTCTATCGGCCGGGTCCAATGCAGAATATTCCCGACTATATTGCAGGCAAACATCGTCTGAAGACTGTGCAATACATGCACCCTGATCTGGAACCGATTTTACAATCAACATATGGTGTGATCGTTTATCAAGAACAGATTATGCAGATTGCAACAAAAGCAGCTGGTTTCACACTAGGAGAGGCAGATTTGCTTAGGAGAGCAGTAGGCAAGAAGAAAAGGGATATTCTTCTACGTGAGAGACAACACTTTGTTGCAGGGTGTTTAGAGCAAGGCTATGATGAAAAATCTGCAGATGCGTTGTACGACTTGATCGTACGTTTTGCTGATTATGGATTTCCTAGGAGCCATGCTGTTGCATACAGTGTGATCGCTTATCAACTTGCCTTTTTAAAGGCGAACTATCCAGCCTACTTTATGGCGGCTCTGCTTTCAAGCGTTATCGGGAATCATGATAAAGTGAATCAATATATTAAAGAATCCGAGCAAAGAGGGATTCCTGTTCTTTCACCATCTATAAAAAATGGCAGCGAAATTTTTATTTCAAATGGATCTACTATCACATTTGGTCTGTTGGCAATAAAAAACGTTGGGTACAATGCAATTAGGATGTTGATGACAGAGAACCAAAAAGAAACGTTTCATGATCTGTTCGATATTTGTTCACGATGTCCTCAGAAAGTGGTGAATAAACGTACACTCGAATCATTAATTTTTGCAGGAGCTTTGGATGAATTGGGACAAGATAGAGCAGTGTTGCTAGCTTCATTAGAAACTGCGATTGAATATGGAGAAGAGTTTCAGGAAATCTCACGAAAGAATCAGATGTATCTATTTGATGATGATATTAATTTGCCTAAACCTTCCTATGTTTCCGTTCAATCCTTTCAAGAAAGCGAAAAACTTAAGTTTGAAAAAGAAGCTTTAGGCTTTTTCTTTTCTTCACATCCGCTGCAAAGATATCGAACGACCTTAAGCAGCTGGAAAGCGGTTAACATCAATGAGTTAAAAGAAAAAAAATCATCCGTTCGTCTAGGTGTTCTAGTGGACAAAGTACGAGCGATCAAAACCAAAAAAGGAGAACTCATGGCATTCCTGACGATCAGTGATGAAAGTGGTGAGATAGAGGCCGTGGCTTTTCCAAAAGTGTATGAAGCTTACCATTCTCTTCTTCAGAAAGGACAACAATTGTTTATAGAAGGAAGTGTGGAACACCGTAACGATTCACTGCAGATTCTTGTGAATAAATGCAGACTGCTCGAAGATCTAAAGTCAAATGAGCAGCCGACCCTATTTATTAAAATAGATAAAGATCATCAGTCGTCTCAGCATCTGAATGCGTTGAAGACCATTTTCGACGAATCAAAAGGTTCTACAACTGTTGTTTTGATCTATGAAGAGAATAGACAAAAGGTCCAGATTTCACAAAAAGTAAATGTTTCTGAAAAATTGTTATTAGAATTGCAATCTGTTATTGGTGAGGGTAATGTCGTATTTAGAAGAAATTAAAAACCTTTACAGCTTGTTAACTTTTGTTATAATGGATGAGTCAATATTAGTGGTCTGACCACCTCCTAATTGGCTTATCAACCTTAAATTTAAAATCATTAGGAGATGAAAAAATGTCTACATTAAGAGAAGAAGCACTACACATGCACCGCACACATCAAGGGAAATTAGAATCAAAATCAAAGGTACCTGTACGTAACGCGAAAGATTTAAGCTTAGCGTATTCTCCTGGTGTGGCAGAGCCGTGTAAAGATATTTATGATGACAAAACGAAAGTCTATGACTATACGATGAAGGGTAACACAGTAGCTGTTGTTTCTGATGGAACAGCTGTATTAGGTCTCGGAAATATAGGGCCTGAAGCTGCACTTCCTGTAATGGAAGGAAAAGCAGTACTATTTAAGAGTTTTGCTGGCGTTGATGCGTTCCCAATCTGCTTGAATACGACAGATGTGGACAAGATCGTTGAAACGGTGAAATTGCTTGAACCTACATTCGGCGGTGTGAACTTAGAAGATATTGCAGCACCGAATTGTTTCGTAGTCGAAGAGCGATTAAAGAAAGAAACGAATATTCCAATCTTCCATGATGATCAGCATGGCACAGCCATTGTTACACTAGCTGGTCTAGTTAATGCGCTTAAATTAACAGGACGTGAAATGTCTAAGATTAAGGTCGTTGTTAATGGAGCAGGGGCAGCTGGGATTGCTATTATTAAATTGCTAGATCGTTTTGGTGTGAAAGATATTATCATGTGCGACACAAAAGGTGCGATCTATGAAGGTCGTCCGTTCGGAATGAACAGTGTAAAAAAAGAAGTTGCAAACTTTACGAACCGTACAAAACAAGAGGGAACACTTGCTGATGTAATCAGCGGCTCAGATGTTTTCGTCGGTGTTTCAGTAGAAGGTGCATTAACAAAGGCAATGGTTGAGTCAATGAATCCTGAACCGATTATCTTTGCTATGGCTAACCCGAACCCTGAGATCATGCCTCATGAAGCGCGTGAAGCAGGTGCGATGGTCATTGGAACCGGCCGATCTGATTTTCCTAATCAAGTAAATAACGTGTTAGCGTTTCCTGGTATTTTCCGCGGTGCTCTTGATGTTCGTGCAACACACATCAATGAGGAAATGAAGATCGCAGCGGTACATGCGATCGCAAATCTGGTGAACCCAGTTGAATTGACGGCGGATTATGTAATTCCAGCACCATTCGACCCGCGTGTAGCACCTGCTGTTGCTGCAGCTGTAGCCACTGCGGCTATGGAAACAGGAGTAGCAAGACTTCGTGTGAATCCTGAAGACATCGCTGAAAAGACTAAGAAACTAGCTATTATCGGAAAAGATGAATGAAACCGGTAGAGGAGAGAGGAATGTCTGTCCAGCCTACCGAAAAAGTATATATAGAAATTCTTAAACAAATTAAAGCGATTATCGTTGAGGACGGTCTTCAAGCGGGTGACAAGCTCCCTTCTGAAAGGGAGCTGAGTGACCGCCTGAAGGTTGGAAGATCATCTGTTCGCGAAGCACTGCGATCTCTAGAACTTTTAGGTCTGATTGAGACAAGAAGAGGCGAAGGGACCTTCATTCGTGAAGCAACCGGACACCGGCTCGTTGAAGTGCTAGCTTCGTTCATCTTAAATGATAATAAAGCTAGACACGATCTTCAGGAAACAAGACATATTGTTATTAAAGACTGTGTGGAGCTTGCAGTACGCAGAGCTGAATCTGCCACTATCTCAAAACTGGGAAATCTTATCGAACAGATGGATACAAACGAACAAGAGCAAGTTCATAAAGCTTGCAAACAATTCGAAAAAATTGTGATCCAAGCATGCGGCAATCATCTTCTTTATCGTTTATATGTAGAACTAACGGGTTATGGGTCTTCATTGCAACGAGCAAATTCGTACTGGTCACAAGCATTTTGTGAGGAAGTTCTGACACTTCTCCAACAAAAAGATGCTGTGAAGCTGACGAGTTTGTTATCAAAACAAAACGATGCTCTAAACGCAATCGAATAGGTGGTGTTATTCATTTATGATTAAAGGATTGTTTGTAAAAAAGAAAAAATATGCCACGATACCAACTGGTAAAGTTAAACAAGACGTTCCAGAAGGAATTATGAGTAAATGTCCAGAATGCAAGCACATCATGGTAACAAAAGAATTGAGAAAAAACTTGCTTGTCTGTCAAGGCTGTCAATATCATTATCCAATGTCATCACAAGAACGAATAGCTGCTCTGATTGATGAAGGAACCTTTACAGAATATGATGCAGACATGATCTCTGGAAATCCTTTAGAGTTTCCAGATTATGTTGAAAAACTTGAAGGTGACCGAAAAAAAACAAAAATTAATGAAGCCGTTGTTACAGGCGCCGGTCAGATTGATGGCCGTGATGTAACATTAGCGGTTATGGATTCTCGCTTTAGAATGGGTAGCATGGGTTCTGTTGTAGGTGAGAAGATCACACGTGCGATCGAGCACGCGATCGATAAAGAAACACCGTTTATCATCTTTACAGCATCTGGCGGAGCTAGAATGCAAGAAGGCGTATTAAGTTTGATGCAGATGGCTAAAACGAGTGTAGCTCTTAACCGTTTGAGTGACAAAGGATTGTTGTTTATCTCTATCATGACACACCCGACAACAGGTGGCGTTTCTGCAAGTTTCGCATCTGTAGGTGATTACAATTTTGCTGAACCTAAGGCTTTGATCGGGTTCGCTGGCAGAAGGATCATAGAACAAACGATTCGCCAGGAATTACCGGATGATTTTCAGACAGCAGAGTTTTTATTAAAACACGGGCAGTTAGATAGAGTCATCCATAGAAGTGAAATGAAGAAAACATTGAGTACGTTAGTAAAGATTCATACAGAAGGGAGGGTGTAAAGCATGGCAGCAGAACTAGAATTTGAAAGACCGATACACGAACTGGAGAAAAAAATCGCAGAGCTTAAGTCATTTATGGATGAGAAAGATATTGATTTAACAGACGAGATCAAGAGGCTAGAAGAAAAATTGTCTAACCTTGAAAACAGTACGTATTCAGAGATGAAGCCATGGGATCGTGTTCAAATTGCCAGACATGCTGAACGCCCAACTACCCTTGATTATATTAACTATCTTTTTACGGATTTCATTGAATTACACGGAGACCGTCTTTTTGGTGACGATGAAGCGATCGTTGGAGGAGTAGCATTTTATAAGGAACTTCCTATTACGATCATCGGACACCAAAGAGGAAAGGATACGAAAGAAAATCTTCGTCGTAACTTCGGTATGCCTCATCCAGAAGGCTATCGCAAGGCACTGCGTTTAATGAAACAAGCGGAGAAGTTTAATAGACCTATTTTCTGTTTCATTGATACAAAGGGAGCATATCCAGGAAAAGCAGCTGAGGAAAGAGGACAGAGTGAGGCGATCGCTCGTAATTTAGTTGAGATGGCTGGGTTAACTGTTCCTGTTATTTGTGTTGTGATTGGAGAAGGTGGAAGCGGTGGAGCATTAGCTTTAGGTGTAGGAAATTACGTACACATGCTCGAGAACTCAACCTATTCTGTTATCTCTCCAGAAGGCGCAGCTGCCATTCTTTGGAAAGATGCTTCGATGGCAAAGAAAGCAGCTGAATCTATGAAAATCACTGCTCCAGACTTAAAAGAGTTAGGAATTATTGATGAGATTATTGAAGAAGTTAAGGGCGGAGCACATAAAGACGCGAAGCATCAAGCAGAATTAATCGACCAGGTTTTGGAAGACTCTTTACATTCTTTGCTCTCCATGTCTAAAGAAGAGCTCATAAATCAACGTTATGAAAAATATAAAAAAATCGGACAATTTGGGTTTGTAAACGATTCCATTGTTGTTAAATAGGGAATGTGCCTTTCTGCTTAGGGAAAGGCGCATTTTTTTGCCTATTGTTGTCTATTGTGTTCAACATTTGAACATGATATTTTAATAAGACGAGAGAACTAGAGAGGTGAAATGTTTCATGAAGCGGATAGGAGTTCTAACAAGTGGTGGCGATTCACCAGGCATGAACGCTGCGATTCGGGCGGTTGTTCGAAAAGGAATCTACCATGACTTAGAAGTTTATGGGATATACAATGGTTATGCAGGACTAATTTCAGGGAATATTAAAAAACTAGAATTAGGATCTGTTGGAGATATTATACATCGTGGAGGCACAATGCTTCATTCTGCACGTTGTTTAGAGTTTAAAACACCAGAAGGACAACAAAAAGGTATCGAGCAATTAAAAAAATTCGGTATCGAAGGATTAGTCGTTATTGGTGGAGACGGCTCTTTCCAAGGTGCTAAGAAATTGTCTGAACAAGGTTATCCAACGATTGGTGTACCTGGTACAATCGACAATGACATTCCTGGTACAGATTTCACAATCGGATTTGATACAGCATTAAACACGATTATCGATGCTATCGATAAGATTCGTGACACGGCTACTTCACATGAGCGTACATATATCATTGAAGTTATGGGACGTGACGCTGGTGACTTGGCTCTATGGGCTGGCCTTGCAGATGGTGCTGAGACGATTCTCATTCCAGAAGAAGACCACAAGATGGATCAGGTTGTACAAAAGTTACAAAGAGGACATGAGCGCGGTAAGAAACACAGTATTATTATTGTTGCTGAAGGTTGTGGAAGCGGCGTTGATGTTGCTAAAGAGATCGAAAGGCTTACAGACTTCGAGACAAGGGTTACGGTTCTCGGCCACATTCAACGTGGTGGTTCCCCTACAGCTTTTGACCGTGTACTAGCAAGCCGTCTAGGTGCGCAAGCGGTTGAACTTTTATTAGAAGGTAAAGCTGGGCGTACAGTAGGTATTGAAAATAACAAACTTGTTGATTATGACATTACAGAAGTATTATCTAGAAAACATTCGATAGATAGACAAATGTACAAGTTATCACAAGAATTATCCATATAATCTGCTTAATGCATCGTACGGCTGCAGTTTGACTGCAGAAGCCTTACGATGCCTTTCTGCGAAAAAAGAAAATCAGGAGGCCATTTATATGATGCGTAAAACAAAAATCGTTTGTACGATAGGTCCGGCAAGCGAAAGTATTGATAAGTTAAAAGAATTGATGAATGCTGGGATGAACGTTTCCCGTCTAAATTTCTCACACGGTGACTTTGACGAGCACGGTCAACGAATCATCAACATTCGTGAGGCATCTAAAGAGCTCGGAAAAACAGTTGCGATCCTTTTAGATACGAAGGGGCCTGAAATCCGCACACAAACGCTTGAAGGCGGAGTTGCTGAACTTGTAGTTGGAAACGAATTGATCGTTTCTATGGAAGAAGTTGTTGGTAACGACAAAAAGATCTCTGTAACATACCCAGGTCTTGTTGAAGATGTTCATGTAGGATCAAGAATCCTGCTTGATGACGGACTGATCGAACTTGAAGTAACAGCGATCGGCGAGAAAGAATTAACTACAAAAATCTTAAACTCCGGTACATTAAAGAATAAAAAAGGTGTGAACGTACCTAACGTAAGCGTGAAACTTCCTGGTATCACGGACAAAGATGCAAAAGATATTGAGTTTGGTATCGAACAAGGTGTTGACTTTATTGCTGCGTCATTCGTACGTCGTGCAACAGATGTTCTTGAAATCCGTGAGATCTTAGATCGACACAATGCAAACCATATTCAAATCATCCCTAAGATCGAGAACCAAGAAGGTGTAGACAATATTGATGAGATCCTTGCTGTTTCTGACGGTCTGATGGTAGCGCGTGGTGACCTTGGTGTTGAGATCCCGGCTGAAGAAGTACCTCTTGTGCAAAAGATGCTGATCAAGAAATGTAACGAGCTTGGAAAGCCAGTAATTACAGCGACTCAAATGTTAGATTCTATGCAACGTAACCCGCGTCCTACACGTGCTGAAGCGAGTGACGTAGCAAACGCAATCTTTGATGGTACAGATGCGATCATGCTATCAGGTGAAACAGCTGCTGGTACTTATCCAGTTGAAGCGGTTCTTACCATGCATAAGATTGCTAGCCGTGCTGAAAGTTCGTTAAACTATAAAACATTATTATCTTCAAGAAGCAAAGAGAGCAAAACGACAATTACAGATGCGATCTCTCAATCTGTTTCCTTTACAGCTCTTAACCTTGATGCAGATGCAGTTATTACAGCTACTGAAAAAGGTCAAACAGCTCGCATGATTTCAAAATATCGTCCAAAAGCTCCTATTATCGCAGTAACAAGCAACGAAGATGTTTGCCGTAAGCTTGCACTTGTTTGGGGAGTAACACCAGTTAAAGGTGAAAAAGCTGGAACAACAGATGAAATGTTCCAAATTGCAATTGATTCAGCGCTTAAAGCAGAAGCTGTTCAACATGGAAACCTTGTAGTGATCACAGCAGGTGTACCAGTTGGTGAATCTGGTTCTACAAACTTAATGAAAGTCCACATCATTGGTGATGTGCTTGCAAAAGCTCAAGGGATCGGACAATCATCTGCTTCAGGAAAAGTTGTGGTAGCTAAAACAGCTCAAGAAGCGATGGATAAAATGACTGAAGGTGCTATTCTTGTAACAGTTGGAACTGACCGTGATATGATTGGTGCGTTCGAAAAAGCATCTGCTGTTATTACAGAAGAAGGCGGATTAACAAGCCATGCTGCTGTATGTGGAGTATCACTAAGTATTCCTGTTATCGTTGGCTTACAAAATGCTACGGAAATCTTTACAGATGGCCAAGAGATTACGATCGATGCTTCTGTTGGATATATTTATGACGGAAGAAAGAACGTTATTTAATGATACGAAAAGAGAAGGGTGAAACCTTCTCTTTTTTCATTCGTAAAAAAAGGAATAGGCTTAATCCCTTATTACATGTTTAACGAAAGCGGTGGTTTATTTGTTTCGTAAGCTTTTACCGATCTTTATTCTTATTCCTGCCATCGAGGTAGGACTCTTTATACTGGCTGGACAATATATAGGCATTCCTGCGACGATTGCTGGGATATTTATAACGGGTATATTAGGCGCTTATTTAGCAAAAAGAGAAGGTGTACAAACGCTTCAACGTGTGAAGGTGCAGTTTGAGAGCGGACAGATGCCAGGAGAGGCAGTTCTTGATGGGGCATGCATTCTAGTCGGTGGAGCATTACTCTTAGCACCTGGATTCCTAACCGACATTCTAGGTTTCTTCTTACTTATCCCTCCACTAAGAAAGCCAGTGAAGTTGTGGATGAAAGCGAAACTCTTCCAAAAGATGCAATCAGGACAGTTTTACTTTATAAAAAGAAGGTAGAGTCACTAGTTACTGACAGAGTCAACCTAGCAAATAATAAGAGGTTGTTTTCTAAAAGATTTCTTCTTTTAAGTTTCTTTGAATTTCTTCTTGGCAAGTTGGTTGTAGTGGAAGGTTGCTGACTCCTACGGGACGAGCGGTCAGGTGAGACTCCTAATGGCACGAAGTGGCAGGAGGCTCACCGGTCGCCCCGTGGAAAGCGAGCAACCTGGAGCGGAAACCAACCACTAAAAAGGGCATCTGTGAATACGAAAACATAACAAAAAGAACGATGCTCACTTAAAGCATTCGTTCTTTTTATTTGTGTATAGGCTTCATAACAAATTGATAGATCTCATGAAAGAACTTTGCTTCATAAAGAGCACGAATAATGACTAGGATAACAGGTCCTACGATAAGGCCGACAAATCCAAGAAGCTGGAATCCAGCAAATAAAGAAACTAAAGTCGCGAGAGGATCTAGTCCGATCGTTTGTGATAAAAGCTTTGGTTCCATGATCTGTCGCTGAATAACGACAACACCATACAAGATGGATAGTCCGATCGTTAGCGTGTAGTTTCCTGTCAAGAAGCAATAAGCGATCCACGGCAGAAAAACAGCACCTGTCCCAAGGTATGGTAGCAGATCAATCGCTCCGATCAGTACAGATATGGTTACGGCATAGTCAATACGCATCAACAAGAGACCTACTAATACGATACAGGCTGTTATGGAGATTAAGGTTAACTGAGCTTTTAAAAAGCCAAATAAAGCTTTTCGGAGTTCTACATATACCGTTGTGACAGTATGGATTAACTTTTCAGAAAAGATCGCCTTAAGGAATCCTGTTAGACGATACCAATCCTTACTAATAAAAAAAGCAGCAAGCAGTGAAAAGATAAATACCGTTAAAAAAGTTGGAAGACTTACGATCATTAGAGAGACACTATTAATTACGGCCTGTGTCATACTGGACGCATTTGTGGTAATGCCGGTTCCGATCTTCTCGATATTATCCATTACCGTTTCTTGCTGATCCGTTCCCAACTTGCTATAGATGGAGAGTAAATCTTGATATAAAGGAAGTACGTTCGTTTTAAAAGATCGTTCAAAATAAAAGACCAGCTCTTGAATATATGCGGGCAATTCATGTGCAATATAGGCAAAACCAGTCATCATCTCTTGAATAAGCAAGGTTAGTAACAAGACAATCACACCTAAAAGGCCTAATATAGAAAGAATGACAGCAAGAGCTCTATTCACTTTGAATCGATCCACGATAAAGCCAACAAAAGGGTTGATCATCAGTGCTATGATTGCGCCTGCTATGAATGGATAAAGAATAGCAGAAACATAATAGCCAGAAAAAATAAGGGCAACAGCGAGGAATAGAATAAATCCAATACGCAACAAGCGATGTGTCAGTTCAGCATACAAATTTTCCACCTGCCTTTTCACTACATATCATCTTTGAGAAAGGAATGAAACTATGGGACCTTTACTTTTTTTATTAGGATTATTGATTATTGGCTTACTTGCAAAAAATCAATCATTAATCGTCGCAGTAGCATTTTTGTTAGTGTTAAAATTTACCGGTATGGGTGATAAATGGTTTTCTGTTATACAGCAAAAAGGAATAAATTGGGGTGTGACGATCATAACGATTGCCGTATTGGTACCGATAGCATCTGGTGAGATTGGGTTTAAACAGTTGTCTGAATCATTGCGTTCTTATTATGCGTGGGTTGCTCTATTATCGGGCATTTTCGTAGCGGTAATCGCAAGTAAAGGACTTCATCTGCTTCAGAATGATCCTCATATTACAGCTGCTTTAGTCTTTGGAACAATCCTTGCCGTCGCTCTTTTTAAAGGAGTGGCTGTAGGACCATTGATCGGTGCTGGAATTGCGTATATGGCTATGAAAGTCGTTGGAATGATTTCAGGTTCATGACGCTTTCCGCACGAAATAAGTGATATCCGTTCACAAATATCAGATTATTGTTTATAATTGATGTGTATGTCCCATTTCCTTTAAATAGTCTTTCATTTTTCAAGTCTCAGTTTCGAGATTAAAAAAGTTGGGAATGTAACCTTGAATCCGGCTTTTTTATTCCAAGGAAAATGTAAGCTCTTTCTATTTTTTTAAAAGTGAAACAATTAAAGGAGAAGAGAGAATAACAGAAAAAAAGGAGAGATAGCCATGACAGCTACAAGAGGATTAGAAGGAATTGTTGCAACGACATCTTCTGTCAGCTCTATCATTGACGATGTATTAACCTATAGAGGATATAGCATTGATGACTTAGCTGAACATGCAACTTTTGAGGAAGTTGTATACTTGCTTTGGAATGGTAAACTGCCTTCCCAATCTGAACTTGAATCATTTAAATCAGAGCTTGCTGAAGCTACTGAGCTGCCTGCAGAATTGTTGGAACAAATGAAATCGCTTCCTTTGAAGAATACACATCCTATGACTGTATTGCGTACAATCGTGTCAACATTAGCGATGTATGATCCAGAAGCAGAGGATATGTCTACAGATGGAAACTACAAAAAAGCCATCCGTCTTCAAGCACAGATGTCATCACTTGTAACGGCATTTGCACGTATTAGGGAAGGAAAAGATCCGATTGCTCCTAAAAAAGAACTTAGCTATGCAGCTAACTTCCTATATATGCTAACAGGTAAAGAGCCTGATGAAATTTCTGAAACAGCTTTTAACAAAGCATTAGTTTTACATGCTGATCATGAGCTAAATGCATCCACGTTCACTGCACGTGTTTGTGTGGCTACTCTTTCTGATATCTATTCAGGAATTACAGCAGCGATCGGTGCTTTAAAAGGACCACTTCATGGTGGAGCAAACGAACAAGTAATGAAGATGCTATCTGAGATCGGTGAAGAAGCAAATGTAGAATCTTACTTGGACAACGCGATTGAGAACAAACAAAAGATCATGGGCTTTGGTCACCGTGTATACAAGAACGGCGATCCACGTGCAAAACATTTGCGTGAAATGTCTAAACAGCTAACATCTATCACAGGTGAAGAAAAATGGTACACGATGAGCGTAAAGATTGATGATACGCTTAAGCAGAAGAAAGGCTTGCTGCCAAACGTAGATTTCTATTCTGCTAGTGTTTACCACAGCTTAGGTATCGACCATGACCTATTCACGCCGATCTTTGCGATAAGCCGTGTTTCTGGCTGGATTGCACATATCTTAGAACAATATGAAAACAACCGTTTAATTCGCCCTCGTGCTGAATATATCGGACCTGACATGCAGCAGTATGTTGCTTTAGAACAAAGATAATATAAAAACGATAGGTTATATCACAAAAAGAGAAGGGATTCTTCTTCTCTTTTCCCTATGTTTTTTAGTAGACTAGTATAGTACATGCAATACAAGAATTAGGAGGAATTTAGAAATGTCTAACGGAGAACGTATTACAGTCGACAATGGTGTATTAAACGTACCAAATCAACCGGTGATCCCTTTTATCGAAGGTGACGGAACGGGTCCTGATATTTGGGCTGCAGCTTCACGTGTTTTAGAAGCTGCTGTTGAAAAAGCATATAACGGTGAGAAAAAAATTGTATGGAAAGAAGTATTAGCAGGAGAAAAAGCGTTTAACCAAACAGGTGAATGGCTTCCTGCAGAAACTCTTGATGTGATTCGCGATTACATAATTGCGATTAAAGGACCTTTAACAACGCCAGTAGGCGGAGGAATCCGTTCTTTAAACGTTGCACTAAGACAGGAGCTAGATCTATTTACTTGTCTTCGTCCAGTTCAATACTTCAAAGGTGTGCCTTCACCAGTAAAACGCCCTGAAGATACAAACATGGTTATTTTCCGTGAGAATACAGAAGATATCTATGCTGGTATCGAGTATGCGAGTGGATCTGATGAAGTTAAAAAATTGATTCAATTCCTACAAGATGAAATGGGTGCTAACAAAATTCGTTTCCCTGAAACTTCAGGTATCGGTATTAAGCCGGTTTCTTCAGAAGGTACTCAACGTCTCGTTCGTGCAGCGATTCAGTATGCGATCAACGAAGGACGCAAGAGTGTAACACTTGTTCATAAAGGAAACATCATGAAATATACAGAAGGTGCTTTCAAAAACTGGGGTTATGAGTTAGCTGAAGCTGAGTTTGGTGACAAAGTATTCACATGGGCTCAGTATGACCGCATTGTTGAAGAGAGTGGAAAAGATGCTGCGAACAAAGCTCAAGCAGATGCTGAAGCTGCAGGTAAGATCATTGTTAAAGACTCTATCGCTGATATCTTCTTACAACAGATCTTAACTCGTCCAGCTGAGTTTGATGTAGTTGCTACGATGAACTTAAATGGAGATTACATCTCTGATGCTCTTGCTGCACAAGTTGGTGGTATCGGTATCGCACCAGGTGCTAACATCAACTACGAAACAGGACATGCAATCTTTGAAGCAACTCACGGTACTGCTCCAAAATATGCGGGTCTTGATAAAGTAAACCCATCATCTGTTATTCTTTCAGGTGTGTTGATGCTTGAACATCTAGGATGGGGAGAAGCTGCTAAATTAGTACTTTCTTCTATGGAAAACACAATCGCTAGTAAAGTTGTTACTTACGACTTTGCACGCTTGATGGACGGCGCTACAGAAGTTAAATGTTCTGAGTTTGCTGACGAACTAATCAAAAACATGTAATCTAACTGACCCCTTTTTATAAGGGGTTTTCTCAACATCATTTATGCTTATTAAAACTGTTCCTGGAGGGAAAGACATGGCTAACAAACGAAAAAAGATTTCGGTTATTGGTGGAGGATTTACAGGAGCAACAACGGCTTTTATCTTAGGACAAAAAGAAGTTGGGGACGTAGTTTTAGTTGATATTCCTCAAATGGAAAACCCTACAAAAGGTAAAGCGCTAGACATGATGGAAGCAAGTCCTGTTCAAGGTTTTGATGCATCGATCACGGGTACGAGCGATTATGCAGATACAGCTGAATCTGATGTAGTGGTTATAACCGCGGGAATTGCTCGTAAGCCTGGTATGAGCCGTGATGATCTTGTAAACACAAACGCTGGAATCATGAAGAGCGTAACGAAAGAGATCGTTAAACATTCTCCGGATTGCACGATTATCGTTTTAACAAATCCAGTTGATGCCATGACTTACACAGTATTAAAAGAATCTGGTTTTCCTAAAAGCCGTGTAATCGGACAATCAGGAATACTAGATACAGCACGTTTCCGTACGTTTGTGGCTATGGAGCTTAACGTATCAGTTAAAGATGTAACTGGTTTTGTTCTTGGTGGTCACGGAGACGATATGGTGCCACTCGTACGTTACTCTTATGCAGGTGGAATTCCGTTAGAGAAACTAATCTCTAAAGAGCGTTTAGATGCTATTGTTGAGCGCACACGCAAAGGTGGAGGGGAAATCGTTAATCTCTTAGGTAACGGATCTGCCTATTATGCACCAGCTGCTTCTTTAGTTGAGATGGTGGAAGCGATCGTAAAAGACCAACGTAGAGTGCTTCCTTCAATCGCCTTTTTAGAAGGTGAGTATGGTTACGATGGTATCTGTCTTGGTGTTCCAACGATTCTTGGTGGTGGCGGACTAGAAGAAATCATTGAACTTGAGCTGACGGCAGAAGAGAAAGCAGCGCTTGATCAATCGGCTGAATCTGTTAAATCAGTTATGAAAGTATTAGCATAAGTGTGTGAAGAGTGTGTGAGAGATTCGGGCAACTCCCCGAATCTTTTCTCCTATTAATAATGAAAGCGTTATCATCAAGAGAGGGGTCATTAAATGCTGATCGGAAAAAAACGAAAACTTGGAAGAAAGATAGATGAGATTCAAGCTGGTGAAAAATTAGAGATGCAAGAAACGATTGAAGATAAAGATCTTCTTTTGTATTTAGGCTTAACGAACGACAACAACCCACTATTCATCCAACACGATTACGCAACATTGACACCTTATAAAAAGCCCGTTGTTCCACAGATCATGTTAATGGGAATGGTTACATCGGCTGTATCGAAATATTTACCGGGTCCTGGAAGTTCGATCGTTGAATCAAGTTTCACATTTATCAAACCCGTTTATCATTATTCCCAATTAACCTTTTTGTTTGAAATTACCGAAGTAAATAGAGAAGAACATATTGTGCATATGATCGTTAGAGCACAGAACGAGGAAGGGATCGAAGTGTTAAAGAGTACTTTGCAAGTTTGTCCTCCATATGCTCCAAAATCAATTACATCTAATACGATGGAAAATTTTTAAACCTTTCATTTGAAAGGTTTATTTTTATGAAATGGCTTATTGGAACTAAAAAAACACAAAAAAACCTATCCAATGTAAAGGTAGTGTTAAGGATATGTAAATCCACTATGAAAATTTTGCGTTTTTTGTACACACTATAAAAAAAATAGTATGATGAATTTGTACAAGTCGTAAAAAGGTGGGAATATGATGAGCCAAAAGTTACTCGTAGTAGAAGATGAAATTTCGATCTCAACATTGTTGCAATTTAACTTAGAACAAGCAGGATTTCAAGTAGTTACGGCAATGGATGGCAAGAGTGGATTAAAAAAAGCGGAAAGCGAAGAACCTAATCTAATCATATTAGACCTTATGCTGCCAGAAATGGATGGAATAGAAGTATGCAAAGAACTTCGTCTGAGAAAATTAAATATTCCTATTCTCATGTTAACGGCTAAGGATGATGAGTTTGATAAAGTTTTGGGCCTTGAGTTAGGCGCGGACGATTACATGACGAAACCATTCAGTCCAAGAGAAGTAGTTGCAAGGGTAAAGGCAATTCTCCGCAGGTCAACATCAGTCAATACAGAATCAGAAAAGAAAAAAGAAGAAGTAGAGCACCTTAAAATTGGTGAAGTTGATATTTATCCGGAAAACTATGAAGCATATTTTAAGGAGAAAGCATTAGAACTTACACCAAAAGAATTTGAACTGCTCGTCTATCTTGCTAGACACAAGAGCCGTGTACTTTCGAGGGAACAGCTGCTTTCTGCAGTTTGGAACTATGATTTTGTAGGTGATACACGAATTGTTGATGTGCATATCAGTCATCTAAGAGAGAAGATCGAGAATAATACACGCAAGCCGATTTATATTAAAACCATAAGGGGATTAGGTTATAAGCTAGAGGAGCCTCAATAATGCATGATTTTAAAAACCGGGTACTTACCTTTTTCCTGCTCGGTATTTTATTGGTTTTTATTCTATTAGCTCTAATAATGGGGAACATTGTTCACCATAGTGTGAAAGATAAGCGCATGGAATTTTATAAAGGTGAATTAAGCCTAATTGAACAAGTTCTTAAGACAGAAAAATCTAAGACTACTATAACGAACTTATTAAGAACGGCCTCTAAAGATCTTAAAGGTGAGATTTATGTCCTCGATTCAGATTGGAATGTAAAATACACATCTGACGGAGACAGTCCAAGAAACATGTCTCTGTATTACCCAAAAGATAAAAGAATGAATGACCAAAATCTTGTTATTAAGAATGAGAATGGTAAATTGTTTTATACGTTAAAAAAGAAAGATGAAACAGGATATATACAGTTTGCAATTCCTGAAGGTGCTGCGGAATCTGAAGAGAGATCGATTTGGATCATGATGTCGATCGGTTTCCTGATCTGCTTTATCATCATTTTATACGTGTCTCTTAAAGTGATCCATAAGATTGTCAGACCTGTTGAAGAAGCGACTCAGACTGCGAAAGAGCTTGCAAAAGGTAATTTTAAAGCGAGAACCTATGAGTATTTTGGAGAAGATATCGGAGAGTTAAACTACTCGTTAAACGTTTTAGCACGAAACTTAGAGAAAATGACAAAATCCCAAGAATCTCAGCATGATCGCTTGATAACATTGATCGAGAACATGGGAAGCGGACTTATTCTTATTGATAAAAATGGCTATATCAACTTAGTAAACAAAACGTTCAAAGAACTGTTTAAGGAACATACAGATTATTGGACGGGTCATCTCTTCTATGAAGTATTTCCATACACATCCATCAAGGATATTGTGAAAGAAACGTATTTAACTGAAAAAAAGGTGAGAAGAAATACGGTGATCCCTATTCACATCGATACAAAACATTTTGATGTCTATAGTGCGCCTGTCATGAACGCAAGAGGGAAGCTAAAAGGAATCGTGCTTGTTTTTCACGATATTACAGAGCTTAAGAAACTCGAGCAAGTAAGAAAAGATTTCGTAGCTAATGTCTCACATGAACTTAAAACGCCGATCACTTCTTTAAAAGGTTTTGCTGAGACTTTATTAGACGGTGCAGGTGAAAACGAAGAGTATCGAAATAAGTTTTTAACGATCATGTTAAATGAAAGTGATAGGCTACAGGCGCTTATCCAAGACTTGTTAGATCTTTCTAAAAGTGAACAAGGTTTTCACCTAGAAACTCAATCTATTGATCTAGGTGCTTTAGTAAACGATACCTTTGAGATTCTTCAGCCGAAAGCTGAAAAGAAAGGTATTGTTCTATCAGTAGATGTTTCAGGTGAAACTGTTATGGATGGAGATTCACCTCGATTGAAACAGATCATCATTAACCTTGTTTCGAACAGCTTAACGTACACGCCTGCTGGTGGCCGTGTAAATGTAATAGTGGAAGAACTAAAAGACCATGTGAAGCTGCTGATCAAAGATACAGGAATCGGCATCAAGGAAAGTGAGATTCCTCGAATATTCGAACGTTTTTATCGTGTAGATAAAGCAAGAAGCAGGAATTCAGGAGGTACTGGATTAGGGCTTGCAATCGTTAAGCATCTTGTAGAAGCTCATCACGGAACCATTGAAGTTCAGAGTAAGCCAGGAGAAGGCTCTCAGTTTACGATTCTGTTTCCGAAGAAGTTTGAGTTGTAAGATTTACAATTCTTTTACACACTTGTTTTCTTTAGTTAACAGTTCAATCTTATGATTAAAGTATCCTTTTTCAGTACCCCCTTAGCGAGAGTCCTTTACGGATTCTCGCCTTTTTTATGGCCAAGAGCTCTTCTGTTCCTACTTTTTTGTTTCTGGTTGTCATCGTGATACAATAGATGATAGAAGAAATGTCCTCAGGAGGTTACGGACTTGGCAAAAACAAATAAATTAGTACTTATTGATGGAAATAGTATTGCATACAGAGCTTTTTTTGCTCTGCCTCTTTTAAACAACGATAAAGGTATTTATACAAATGCTGTCTACGGGTTCACACAGATGCTCCTAAAGATTTTAGAAGATGAGAAGCCTACACATATCCTCGTTGCTTTTGATGCCGGGAAAACTACTTTCCGACATAAGACTTTTGGTGAATATAAAGGCGGCCGACAGAAAACCCCGCCAGAATTATCAGAGCAGTTTCCGTTTATCAGACAGCTGTTAGATGCATTTAAAATAAAGCGTTATGAGCTTGAAAATTATGAAGCAGATGACATTATCGGAACCCTTGCATCTTATGCTGCCGATGGAAACTGGGATGTAAAAGTGTTTACGGGTGATAAAGATTTACTTCAACTGGTTACCCCTGATGTTGAAGTCGTGCTAACTAGAAAAGGAATCACTGAGGTGGAGGCTTATACCGTAGAACAAGTGAACGAGCGCTACGGAATTACACCTCATCAAATTATAGATATGAAGGGCCTTATGGGAGACCCTTCCGACAATATTCCAGGAGTACCTGGAGTTGGTGAAAAGACTGCGATCAAATTAATCAAACAATATGGGACGATTGAAAAAGTTCTTGATTCAATTGATGAGATCTCAGGTGCTAAGCTTAAAGAGCGATTAACAGAGAACAAAGAGCAAGCTATTATGAGTAAAGAGCTTGCTACGATAACGAAAGAAGCTCCTATTGAAGTCAGTCTGGAAGAAACGAATTACGATGGTTATGAAACGTCATCTATATTTCCTCTTTTCAAAGAGTTAGGATTTAATTCATTGCTCGAACGATTAGGCGGAGATGAAGAAATTCTTCAGGATGAGGAAAAAGAAGAACTTAACTTCAAAACGGTAACGAAAATTGAAGCTGACATGTTAACAAGTCCTTCATCCATAATCGTAGAAACGTTAACTGAAGATTATCATAAAGCAAAAATTCATGGTTTTGCTGTAAGTAATGATGCAGGAACATTTTATATTCCTTCAAGTGTTGCAGATCAATCAGAAGAATTTCATGAATGGCTGCAAGATCAGAACCAAAAGAAAAGAATGTTTGATGCTAAGAGAGCACATGTAGCCTTACACGGGCAAGGGATCGTCTTGAATGGTATTGATTTTGATATTCAGCTTGCTTCCTATCTGCTTAATCCTTCTGAATCCTTAGATGAAGTAGCTGATGTTGCAAGGCAGTATGGCAAGTCTAATGTTGATGTGAATGAAGCAGTATATGGTAAAGGTGCTAAGAAGAAGCTGCCAGAAGATGAAGCTGTTCTTGCTGAGCATCTTTGTAGAAAAGCTCATACTGTCTTTCAATTGAGTGATCTTCTGGATGAGAAGTTAAAAGAAAATGAACAGAGCGATCTATTCTATCAGTTAGAAATGCCATTAGCTCTCGTATTAGCCAAGATGGAAGAGTTCGGCGTAAAAGTAAAATCAGATACTCTTCAAAAGATGGGTGCTGACTTAGATATACAGTTAACTGCACTTGAAAAAGATATACACGACCTAGCTGGGGTATCATTTAATATAAACTCACCTAAACAGTTGGGTGAAATATTATTTGAGAAGCTGAACTTGCCTCCTGTTAAGAAAACAAAGACGGGTTACTCGACTTCTGTTGATGTATTAGAGAAGTTAGAAGGCAAACATGAGATCATTAATAAGATCCTTATCTATCGTCAGCTAGGTAAGTTACGGTCTACTTATATTGAAGGTCTGCTAAAAGTAGTAAAAGAAGATACGGGTAAGATTCATACACGCTTCAATCAGGTTCTTGCGCAAACGGGAAGACTAAGTTCTATCGATCCGAACCTTCAAAACATTCCGATCCGTTTAGAAGCAGGAAGAAAGATCAGACATGCCTTTGTTGCATCACAGCCTGGATGGAAAATACTTGCTGCCGATTATTCACAGATCGAGCTTCGTGTTTTGGCTCATATCTCACAAGATGAAAACTTGATAGAAGCATTTAAAACAGAGATGGATGTTCATACGAAAACGGCCATGGACGTTTTTCATGTCGAAGAAAGCGAAGTTACTTCAGAGATGAGAAGACACGCTAAAGCCGTTAACTTTGGGATCGTATACGGAATCAGTGATTATGGCTTATCGCAAAGCCTTGGAATCACGAGGAAAGAAGCTGGAGAATTTATTTCATCCTATTTGGATAGTTTCCCTGGTGTTCAACAGTACATGAAGGACAGTGTTTCTGAAGCAAAACATAATGGTTTTGTTTCAACTCTGCTTCATAGACGCCGTTATCTGCCTGAGATTAATAGCCGAAACTTTAACCTTCGCAGTTTTGCGGAGAGAACAGCAATGAATACACCGATTCAAGGAACTGCCGCAGACATCATAAAAAAAGCGATGGTCGATATGGATCAGCGGTTAACAGACGAGAAACTTGAAGCAAAAATGTTGCTCACTGTACATGATGAACTTATTTTTGAAGTACCTGAAAATGAGCTGCAAAAACTTGAAGAGATCGTTTGTGAAGTGATGGAATCAGCAGTAGAACTTGATGTACCATTAAAAGTAGATGTGAACTGGGGAGATTCCTGGTTTGAAGCAAAATAATAAAGAAACAGCATCCTATAGATCCAGGGTGCTGTTTTTCTAATAAGGTTGGTGAAAGAATGCCTGAGTTACCTGAAGTTGAAAATGTCAAAAACACTTTGAATAAATTTCTTCCGGGGAAGAAGATTACAGATGTGAAAATACACTGGGAAAATATTATTAAACATCCTGGGATAGAAGAATTCATTTTGAAGTTAAAAGGTCAAAGTTTTCAAAATGTGTATCGAAGAGGAAAGTTTTTAATCTTTCATCTTGATGAAGATGTTTTAGTATCTCACCTAAGGATGGAAGGCAAATATGGGTTGAATCAAAGTGAAGAGTCTGCTGATAAGCATACACATGTATTTTTTCAATTCTCTGATGGAACTGAACTCAGATATCGAGATGTGAGAAAGTTTGGGACGATGCATCTGTATCCAAAAGGAACAGAGGAAAGTCATGCACCATTAAAAACTTTAGGTATAGAACCATTATCAGATTCCTTAACAGCAGCACTTTTGAAAAAGCTGTTTGCTAATCGAAAGCGCAACATAAAATCGGTATTGCTAGATCAGACTCTTCTGGCTGGTTTAGGCAATATCTATGTAGATGAAGTACTGTTTCAGGCAGGAATCCATCCAGAGACACCAGCTAACTCTCTAACCCTACCTAGGTTAAAGAAATTGAAAACCGCGATTACTGAAATTCTTTCTGAGTCTGTGAAGCACGGAGGAAGCTCAATACGTTCCTACACGAACGCAGTTGGTGAGACAGGTGGCTTTCAGCTGAAATTATTTGTCTACGGAAGAAAAAATGAAGAATGCCGCGTTTGTGGTACTGAAATTGAACGATTAGTTGTAGCGGGTAGAGGAACTCACATTTGTAAGACTTGTCAAAAATAAACCAATTCTGTGCTCCTTTCATATACTACGTTTACCGTTAACTGAAAGGAGTACAGGAACAATGGTGGCTTACTCTTTTGTTTTGTTGGCACTGGCCGTCAGCCTGGACAGTTTTGGAGCCGGATTAACGTATGGAATGAAATCCATTAAAATTCCTTTTCGCTCCATTATCATCATCGCAATTTGTTCAGCTGTTACCTTTTTACTTTCGATGTTGCTTGGATTTACGTTAGAACAATTTATTTCCCCTAAGACAGGTGAGATATTGGGAGGCGTGATTCTTCTTGGAATCGGAATCTACTCTCTATGGCAGGTTTTCTTACCGGAGAAAGAGAACGTTGAGTGCACAGACAAAGAACCTAAGAACATTGTGCTTTTTGAAATTAAATCGTTGGGAATCGTTATACACATACTTAAGAAACCAGTTATGGCTGATATCGATAAGTCTGGATCGATCACGGGCTTAGAAGCCGTATTGCTTGGGATAGCATTATCGCTGGATGCTTTTGGAGCGGGAATAGGAGCCGCACTCATTGATCTGTCACCTTCATTAACAACCATTACAATTGCGTTGATGAGTGCTTTATTCTTATGGGGTGGTATGATACTGGGATTATATCTTTTTAACAAAACAAACTGGATGAAGGGATTATCTATACTGCCAGGAGTTCTGTTGATCGTAATGGGATTATTAAAAATGTAACACTGGAGGATAACTTGTGATTATTGGATTAACTGGAGGCATTGCAACGGGGAAATCAACAGTCAGCAACATCATTAAGAGTCAGGGAATTCCTGTAGTTGATGCCGATATAATTTCTAGAGAAGTTGTTATGCCGGATCAAGAAGCGTATGTGAAGATCGTTGCCAGCTTTGGTGAACAGATACTAAATGATGACAAGACAATAAATAGAGCAGGATTAGGAGAAATCATCTTTAATGATTCAGAAAAAAGAACGATGTTGAACGAGATTGTTCATCCTGCTGTAAGAAAAGAAATGAGACGGCAAGCAGATGCTTATCAACGTATAGGTGAGTCTTTAGTGGTCATGGATATACCACTCTTATTTGAGAGTAACCTGACACATATGGTTGATCGAACGTGGTTAGTCTATGCTTCACCAGAACTGCAACTTCAAAGATTGATCAACCGTGATCATTTTTCAGAGAAGCAAGCGCTGTCTAGAATACATTCACAGATGCCAATCACAGAGAAAAAGGAACTGGCGGATGTTGTTATCATGAATAATGGCTCTTTAGCAGAATTAGAAAATGATGTTCTATTATTACTTAAGCAAACCAAAAAACAGACCTGATAACTAATTCAGGTCTGTTTTTATCTATATAAGCCCTTTTTCAGCCTAATTTAAATAAAAGTATGTTCTTTTTAAGTGTGAATATGATATACTAATTACAGATAGATACAAGATAGAGTATAACACATTGGAAGGAGCAGCTTCATGAAAGCAAAAATTGCAATTAATGGCTTGGGGAGAATCGGAAGAATGGTCTTCCGCAAAATGATGGAGAACGATGAATTTGAGGTTGTAGCTGTTAATGCCAGCTATCCAGCCGAAACTCTTGCTCATATGGTTAAATACGATTCTATACATGGAACGTATCCTGGAGAAGTTGTTGCTGGAGAAGATGCCCTTTTTGTTAATGGAAAAAAAGTTCAATTAGTTAACTCTCGCGATCCTCGTGAGCTACCTTGGGGAATGTTAGGCGTTGATATTCTTATAGAAGCAACAGGTAAATTTGTTTCACAAGAATCTGCAGGTCTTCATATTGAAGCAGGTGCAAAGAAAGTAATTATTACTGCACCAGGGAAAGACGAAGACATTACAATTGTTATGGGAGTAAATGATAGCGATTACATTTCTTCAAAACATCATATTATTTCTAATGCGTCGTGTACAACGAATTGTTTAGCCCCTGTGATTAAAGTTCTAGATGATCAGTTCGGGGTAAAATCTGGCATGATGACGACTGTACATGCGTATACGAATGATCAGAAGAATATTGATAACCCTCATAAGGACTTAAGACGTGCACGTGCATGTGGAACATCAATCATTCCAACTTCTACAGGTGCTGCAAAAGCCATTTCAAAAGTCTTGCCTCACTTAGAAGGTAAACTGAATGGTATGGCACTCAGAGTTCCAACACCTAATGTTTCTTTGGTTGATGTTGTTGTAGAATTGAAGACTCCTGTATCGAAAGACCAAGTGAATCACGCTTTCCAATCTGCTTCTGAAGGTTCAATGCGTGGAATTTTAGGGTACAGTGATCTTCCACTAGTATCAATTGATTATAATGGAAATGAAAACTCATCAATCGTAGACGGATTATCAACGATGGTGATGGACGGAAACAAAGTTAAGGTACTTGCTTGGTACGACAATGAATGGGGTTATTCATGCCGAGTAGTAGATCTAGCTAAACATGTAAGTGTTGCTGTAAATATGCCAGTACAAGAAAAAAATGTTTCTGTATCATAAAAACGTTAACAAAAATCAAAAATAGATAAATGAGTAAGAGCTGGATTACACATCAGCTCTTTTTTGCGTTTCAACGCACCAGTATATTTCGATTGATCTTTATACTTAAACGCTCTTTTCTAAAAGATTGTTGCTTTGAACTCCTTGTCACCTTTGACAATTGATTGGAGTGGAAGGTGCGAGACTCCTACGGGACAGGCGGGCAGCTGAGACACTTAAGAGTGAAACGTACGAATGTGGCTCAGCGCCTGCCCCGTGGAAAGCGAGCAGCCTGGAACGGAAATCAACACTTCCAAAAGCAACAAAGTTTACGAAAACAGCATACTTAAAAAACAATAAAAAATTGATTCGAAAAAATTTACCTATAGTTATTGCAAATAAATTTTAAAAGAAGTATACTATGATTCGTGAACTTCAAATAAAGCAAACAAAGGCATTGAATGCTACTTAAAGGGTTAGGACCTCTTTGGACTAACTTGCCCCCGTGGTAGATGTTCGATACCGCATGCTTGAAGGCATGATTATTTTTAAAAGGGGGACTATGCTAATGGATACAATGGGAAGACACGTAATTGCTGAGTTATGGGGTTGTGATTCTGAAAAACTAAATGACATGAAATTTATTGAAGAGACATTCGTTGACGCTGCATTGAAAGCAGGTGCAGAAATTCGTGAGGTTGCTTTTCATAAATTTGCTCCACATGGTGTAAGTGGAGTTGTTATTATCTCTGAATCTCATCTAACTATTCACAGTTTTCCTGAGCATGGTTATGCAAGTATTGATGTATATACGTGTGGAGATCGAATCGATCCTAACGTAGCTGCTGATTACATTTCGGAGGCACTTGGCGCTAAAAAGCGCGAAAACTTGGAAGTTCCTCGTGGAATGGGTCCAATTTCTGTTGCCAAATCAAAAGTTACTGCTCAATAATTTAAAACAGAATGTACGTGAGGTGTGAGAAATCACACCTCTTTTTTATTTCACTCATTATAGGGAATAATAGGATACAAATTATATTGCTTTGGAGGACTACTATGTTTAGAAAACTTCAAAATCTAATGGAAAATCATGCGGAAACGAGTGAACAGCATGTGGACGAAAGACTTAGAACCCATTATTTTAAAGCTAATAAACCAGAAGTTATGAAAGTGATCAAACAGATCCTAGATGAAGACACCAATTTTCATGAACTTGGTTTTTCAGAAGAAAGGGGAGAAGTTACGTTTGAAGTCAGACAGCCCAAGAGCGCGTTTGTTGTTATTAGTGTAGTAACAGTTAGAGCGAATCGAACTGCTGTAGATCTGAACGTTTCAACAGAGTCTGCTCTTCCTTTTAATTTTGGTAACAATCAAAGACTAATAGTTAATATTTATGAGATCTTAAAAGAAAAACTAACGTTTGTAGGGACGTCAATGGCTGAAAAATTGTAGGAATAGCTTGTCACACTCCTCCCTTTTCTTTAAGATAGATAGAGAATAGAAAATTTTTTGGGGATGATTACAATGAGGTGTCCTACTTGCCAGCACAACGGAACAAAAGTGCTTGATTCAAGACCTGTACATAGCGGAAGATCCATTCGCCGCAGAAGGGAATGTGAATCTTGCAGCTATAGATTTACTACATTTGAAACGGTAGAACAAACACCGCTTATCATTGTTAAAAAGGGCGGAGAACGTGAAGAGTTCAGCCGTGAAAAGATCCTTAGAGGGCTTATTAAAGCTTGCGAAAAAAGACCAGTCCCCTTGGAAACGCTTGAAAATATAGTAGATAGCATTGAAAAAGAATTACGGAACTCAGGTGCATCTGAAGTATCAAGTACAGCCGTTGGTGAACAGGTGATGGAACATCTGTCTAAAACGGATGAGGTGGCTTATGTAAGATTTGCCTCTGTATACCGTCAATTTAAAGATATCAATGTTTTTATACAGGAATTAAAAGAACTCATTAACAAGGAGGAGCGTTAAAGCGTATCTTAGACTGCTGTAACGCTCTTTTTATACAAATTTTAATCCGTATTCTACTGTGTTAGAAAACGGCTAAATAGAAATGAACAAATGACTCTGGCTGACGATACTAACATCCGTCGGCCAGCTTACTTTAAAGACTTTTTAACAAAGGGTGAAAACGATGACGGTACATTTTCAAGAAGTTGTGCCCGTTGATACGTATTCCGTCCAGTGCAAGGGTATGTTGCATGAAATAGATCATAAAGTTCTAACCATGTTATATCAGCCGTTGGTTGGCGCATTTGCACATAGTTTATATATGACATTATGGTGCGAAGTAAATATGGATCGGCAGACACAAAAACATCAGCACCTCATGAACGTAACTCAGTTCTCGCTAAAAGATATTTTGGCGGGAAGAAAGAAGCTAGAAGCGATCGGTCTCTTGAAGACGTTTAAGAAAGACGGCGATAGTTCAAGGGAGTACGTTTATGAGCTTCAACTCCCACTTTCGCCAAATGCTTTTTTTACAGATGGCTTTTTAAGCATATATCTTTTTAACCGTTTAGGAAAAGCGAAGTTTACTGAAGTTAGAGAGTCCTTTTATATCGCTCAAACGGATGTGTCGGATTATAAAGAGGTTACTGCTTCGTTCAGTGATGTGTTTACTTCTTTACACCCTTCTGAAATGTCATCGAAGAGCTATGCAGAGATTAACGAAAACGTTCTTCCAGAAGATGTCTCTTTACATGAAAAAGGCAATCATGGGAAAGTTGCACTAAGTGAATCCACATTTGATTTTGAAGCGATGGTGAATCAGATCTCGTCTTTTATCGTGCCTAAAGAGGTGATCACCCCAAAATTAAAGGAAGCTATCTATAAACTAGCTTATATCTATCAGTTACAACCGATGGATATGAGTAAGCAGATTCAAAACGTATACTACTCTACAGGAGAAATTTCTGCAGAGAGTTTAAGAAAAGAAATTCAGAAATGGTATCGATTTGAGCATGAAGAAGGACTACCGGTTCTAGCGTTAAAAACGCAGCCAGTTCCCCTAAAGGCTCTTCATGGCATGCAGCCTCAATCAAAAGAAGAGGAACTTATCAAATACTTTGAAGAAGTGTCACCTTATCGTTTGTTAGAAGATTATTCAGGTACAACTCCTTCAGAAGTAGATTTGAAACTCGTTGCCTATTGTATGATCGATCAGAATCTAACACCAGGCGTTACGAATGTTCTTTTAGATTACGTGTTATCTGAGAATGATATGAAGCTTGCAAAAGGATTGATCGAACGGATCGCTTCACATTGGGCTCGTAAAAGAGCGCAAACGGTCTTAGAGGCAATGACTTTAGCACGCGATGAAAAACGAAAATATAAAGAATGGCAAGATAAGAAGGTAAATTCGGGCTCTTATAATAAGGGTAATAAGAAGAGTAACGTTACTGTTCCTGATTGGCTGAAACAGGATAAAGTATCTGCTGATCAGACTGGTGATGCTAACACAGATACTACTGAGGATGAGAACCGTAAATGGCTCGAGAGTTTGTTAAATAGTTCGAAATAAAGGGGGGAAATAATATGGAATCCATAAAGGAATCTGTTAAAAATATGCCGGGGTTTGATAAGTTTCAGGAAAGATTTGAGCAAATGAAGCAACAAGTACTTACAGACCCTGGAGTCATGCGTTTTCTGCGAGAGAACCCTGACATATCAGATGTCCATGCGGAAAAGTTATTGTCCAGTTTTTACACCTTTAAGAACGAACAGCATGCTTGCCGCAATTGTCCAGGTTTAGAGAATTGTCCTAACCTTATGCAAGGGTATCGTTCTGAATTAACGAAAGTGAGACAAACGGTAGAACTAAGATACAAACCTTGTGAACTAAAGGTCATCGATGAACAAAAGAAATCCATGACTTCATTGATTAAGAGTTACTTTATACCGAAAGAAATCCTTGAAGCGAGATTTGATCGTTTGTACAAACATAGTATTGATGAAACAAGACGTAACGCGATCTCGAAGGCTTATGAATTTGTTCAGATGACTGGTTCTGGTCATCAAGCAAAAGGAATCTACTTCTATGGAAAATTTGGTGTTGGTAAAACATATCTGTTAGGTGCTATCGCGAATGGTTTAGCTGAGAAGGGCGTCCACTCACTAATTATTCATACACCCGAGTTTCTTCGCGAAATGAAATCTTCCCTTTCTGACGGGACATTTGACTCTAAGATGGAACTGTTAAAGACCGTTCCGGTTCTCATGCTCGATGATCTTGGTGCTGAAAACATGACGAACTGGGTCAGAGACGAGATTATTGGCGTTATTCTTCAATATCGAATGATGGAAAAACTGCCAACTCTTTACACGTCCAACTGTGATTATGATATGCTGCAGCAACATTTATCGTATTCTCAAAAAGGCGGACTCGATGAACTGAAAGCTCTCAGAATCATGGAGCGGATCAAACACTTAAGTTCTCCGATTTTTATGGGTGGAAATAAAAACTTTAGAGAAGATTATTAATTCAGTTTCTGCTCTTTTAAAGGGCAGGAGCTTTTTTCTTGAAAACACAAAGCTGTCTCTTCTACTAAAATATGATAGGATAAGAACAGACAAGATCTTAAGACATTGTATTCGGAGGTTACCGATGAGTATAGAATCTATTTTACAAAAAGCTTTAGATGGCGAACGTTTATCGGTAGAAGATGCCGTTAAACTTTATGAGAGTGATGAAGTAGAACGCATGGGAGAAGTTGCGGATATTATTATGAAAAGGTGGCATCCTGAACCGATTACCACTTTTGTAATTGGCCGTAACGTAAACTATACAAATTTTTGTGATACATATTGCAGATTCTGCGCGTTCTATAGAGCGCCAGGAAGCAGCGAAGGTTATGTGTTGGATGATGAAGTAATCTTCCAAAAGATACAAGAGACAGTTGATGTAGGTGGTACAGAAATTCTTATGCAAGGTGGAACAAATCCTAACTTGCCATTCAACTACTATACGGACTTATTAAGAGAGATCAAAAAGCGCTTTGATATCACGATGCATTCATTTTCTCCAGCAGAAATTTGGAAGATGGTTGAAGTGTCTGGTCTATCTCTAGAGGAAGTGCTCCGGGAACTGAAAGCAGCCGGGCTTGATTCTCTTCCGGGAGGCGGAGCAGAAATTTTAGATGACCGCACCCGTAAGAAAATCAGTAGACTTAAAGGCTCGTGGACAGAGTGGATCGATTGCATGAAAACAGCTAAAAAAGTTGGACTGCATTCTACTGCTACGATGGTTATTGGATTTGGTGAAACATTCGAAGAACGCGCACTTCATCTACAGCGTGTTCGTGATGCACAAGACGAGACAGATTGTTTCTTAGCTTTCATCTCTTGGACGTTCCAACCGGATAACACGAACATGAAGGCTGAAAAGACAACTCCGAGAGAATATTTAAAGAATGTTGCGATCTCTCGTATCTTCTTAGATAACATACCTAACTTCCAATCTTCTTGGGTTACGATGGGACCTGAGGTTGGTAAAAAATCTCTTCACTATGGCTGCAACGATTTTGGCAGCACGATGATGGAAGAGAACGTTGTTTCAGCAGCTGGAACCACTCACAAGGTAAATACGAACTTAACGTTGCGACTGATTCGTGAAGCAGGTAAGATACCAGCACAAAGAAATACAAAATACGAAACACTTCGTGTATTTGAGGATGAAGAAAAAGCTGAAAAAGATTTTGTGATGCAAAACTAACAGTGAAGCACTTGGCATATTTATGTCGAGTGCTTTTTTGATGCGCTTGTATGGATGTTTTCAGATTTTAAGGTTGTCCGTTTGGTACCTGCAGAATATAGATGACCCAAATGACTCCAAGACGGGGTCTTTTGTTTTATATCCAAATGTTTTAATGAGTGACTTTCGTATTAAAAAAATTATCGTAATTTTCCTTATATTAAAAATTTTGTGTATAATATAAGAATATTTAGAATAAAGGGGGAAATATTAGAATGGAAATGAAACGAAAATTTAAAATGGGATTAATAGGTTTATCTGCTGCGTTTCTTGTAGCATGCGGAAGTGCTGATTCTGGTTCTGGGTCCGGTGAAAAGCTGACGGTTGGTACTGATGCAGCATATGCCCCCTTTGAATCCTTAGACGGTGAAAAAATTGTAGGATTCGACGTAGATCTGCTTGATGCCGTGATGAAGGAAGCGGGATTAGATTATGAATTAACAAATAAAGGATGGGATCCTTTGTTTATCGCTCTTCAGAATGAAGAAGTTGATGCAGGTATCTCTGCTATTACGATAAATGACGATCGTAAGAAAAGTTATGACTTTTCTTCACCATACTTTGAATCGATTAACATGATTTTAGCTAAACAAGGAACATCGATTAAAAGTGCAAAGGACTTAGAGGGAATGAAGGTAAGCGTTCAGAACGGAACTACCGGACAAGCAGCACTCGAAAAAATGTTTGGCAAAAGTGAAAACATAAAGAAGTACGAAAACAATGTATTAGCGATACAAGCTCTATTAAATGGTGAAGTAGAAGCTGTAGTTGCAGATAACGCTGTAGTACAAGAATATGAAAAGAATAATCCTGATAAAAAACTCGTAACAATCAGCGATAAAGAAAATTTCGAGAGCGAATTTTACGGAATTATCTTCCCTAAAGATGGTGAACATCAAGAAGAGATTAACAAAGCGATGAAGAAAATTATCGATGATGGAAAATATGCTGAGATCTATAAAAAATGGTTTGGTGAAGAACCAAATGTAGATGTGCTGAAACAATAACATTCTCAGGAGGTCTTCATGGAATACTCTTTACAGATTATCAGTGATTATATGCCCCTGTTTCTAAAAGGAACATGGGTAACGGTACAGTTATCTTTTTTGGCGATTCTATTCGGTACAATATTTGGATTATTCATCGGACTTGGCAAAATGGTGAAGAACCCATTTGTTCATCTTCCGTGCATGTGGTATATCAGCTTTTTCCGCGGCACGCCGTTGTTGGTTCAGATCCTTTTAATCCATTCAGCGCTCATGCCATTGTTCATGAAGCCGCCAAACGTTTTCATTTCAAGCGTTCTAGCTCTTTCGCTTAATGCTGCTGCTTATATCGCTGAGATATTTAGAGCAGGGATTCAATCGATCGATAAAGGGCAGATGGAAGCAGCGCGTTCTCTAGGCATGAATCATGTACAAGCTATGAAACATGTCATTCTTCCACAAGCGTCTAGAAGGATGATCCCGCCGCTAGGCAATGAGTTCATTGTGCTTATTAAGGATTCATCCTTAGTTTCCATTATTGCTACCCCAGAATTGATGTATTACGCGAGAGCGATGATGGGTCAATACTACCGACCGTGGGAGCCATACATGACAGCCGCTCTAATGTACTTAATCTTAACGCTTGGCATGGCGTTTATCTTATCTAGAATTGAGCGTAAATTTGTTTATTAAGAACAACCCTACCCACAGGGTTGTTTTTTCTTTTGTAAGTAACATGTTTTAGGACCTCGTCCCATATAGTGTATTATTGAGGATTTTATATGGGGGGGACTTATTTGGTCGCGATTGCTTTTTCACACCCAGCAGATGGTATAGCTGTTTTGAAGAAAATGATTCGTATGGCAGCTGAGCATAAAATAAACCCTTCCTTTGCCAAATTATCTGAAGCTTCTTCAAAAATTCTTGAACTGCACATACAGGAGAGAAAAACGTTCATATTGGATGTGTTAACGGAATTTACTCGAAACAAAGTAGAGGATATTTGTTTGAAGGAAATGATCGAACAAGCATTTTGTTACAGCGATTTAGCAGAGCAAAAAGAGATCTTATCTATCACGAAAAGCATCATTCTTGGAGAGATCGAAGGAATACCTGATGTTAAACACCTGCCAAGCTTAAATGAACTGATCCGAAAGCAATGGGAATCTATTATTGATGCTAAAACAGATTTCTTAGAATTTGAATCCTTTATAAAGTTTAGGTTGAAAGAGTATTTAGCGACCTTGCTGAAGATAGTTGAATGTGCTATTGATGAATACAAGTTAGAACTTGAATACCAAATGTTCGTAGAGCAGTTAAGGACATGCATAACGAAACAGAGATCGTTTATTTCAGCAGATATCGTCATTGTTTTTGAACAAGAGCAAATACTTCTTTTTGATGAACATCAAAAACAGTTAACACACACTGAACTGATGATGTTCCATGAAAAGGCACTGCGTCTAACGAATGTAACGAATTTAGACGAAAGACTTTTAGGTCCATTAGTTGGAATCTCACCAAATTCCGCTAGGATCTATGCTTATGATATTGATCATCCATTGCTTCAAACGGTGAAAAACATCTTTCAAGAAAAAGTTACGATCACACCAATTGATAGGATGTCCTACAGAGAACATTGGTCTTACCGTAAAAAAAAGTCATAAACTTACAGAGTCCTCTTGCTTTTTGAAAAACGACTGCATATAATAGGTGTATAATTTTATCATTCAATCTGTATTGATAAGGACACGAAGCATGTTTTTACGGTTCATAGAGAGGGAAGTCTTGGCTGAAAGCTTCCTAACACGGAAAAGTGCTTTACCACCTTGGAACTTCAGCGGTGAAAACTTTAGTAATCGCTGACGGTCGCAGTCCGTTACACTGTCCGAGTGCCGATTGGCTTGTTTAAAGTTGTCGGAACAAGGGTGGAACCACGAGATAATCACTCGTCCCTTCTATAGGGACGGGTGTTTTTTGTTTTCAATCAGATAAGAACCTAGTAAAAAAGGAGATGTTTTATATGTCGTCAATTTCAATCAAGTTCCCTGACGGTTCAGTCAAGGAATTTCCTAAAGGCGTTACTTCTGAACAAGTAGCAGAGAGTATCAGCCCGAGTTTAAAGAAAAAAGCAGTTGCAGGGAAAGTAAACGGACAATTATATGATTTTTCACGTCCTATCGAAGAAGATGCATCGATTGAGATCGTAATGCAGGATTCTAAAGAGGGTCTTGAAATGACAAGACACTCAAATGCTCATTTACTTGCTCAAGCTCTTAAGCGTCTTTACCCAGACGTGAAACTTGGGATTGGACCAGTTATCGATAACGGATTCTATTACGATGTAGACATGTCTCATAACTTAACACCAGAAGATCTGCCTGCGATCGAAAAAGAAATGAAGAAGATCGTAAACGAAAACCTTCCGATCGTACGCAAAGAAGTTAGTCGACAAGAAGCCCTTGAGATTTACGAAAAATTGAACGATCACTTAAAGCTTGAGTTGATCCGAGACCTTCCTGAAGGTGAAAAGATCACGATCTATGAGCAAGGTGAATTCTTTGACCTTTGCCGTGGGCCTCACATTCCTTCGACTGGGAAAATCAAAGCTTATAAATTAATGAGTATCTCTGGTGCATACTGGCGTGGAGACAGCGACAACCAAATGCTTCAACGTATATATGGTTCTGCGTTCTTAAGCCAAAAAGACCTAGATGAGTATCTTCACTTTATTGAGGAAGCTCAAAAACGAGATCACCGTAAACTCGGAAAAGAATTAGAGTTATTTATGTTCTCAGAAGAAGCACCAGGAATGCCTTTCTATCTTCCTAACGGTCAGACAATCCGTACAGAGCTTGAGAACTTCTCTCGCGAACTTCAACGTCAAGTGGATTATGACGAAGTGCGTACTCCGTTTATGATGAATCAGCGTCTATGGGAACAATCGGGTCACTGGGATCATTATCATGAAAACATGTATTTCTCTGAAGTAGATGATACAAAATTTGCGATGAAGCCGATGAACTGCCCAGGCCACATGCTGATCTTTAAGAACAAACTACATTCTTATAGAGATCTTCCGGTACGTATGGCTGAGTTCGGTCAAGTACATCGTCACGAATATAGTGGTGCACTAAACGGTATGATTCGTGTTCGTACGTTCTGCCAAGATGATGCACATATCTTTGTAACGCCACAGCAGATCGAAAGTGAGATCAAGAACGTATTTAAGTTAGTGGATAAAATCTACAGCACGTTTGGATTCGAATATTCGGTAGAACTTTCAACTCGTCCAGAAGATTCTATGGGAGATGATCGTTTATGGGAACAAGCTGAGGGCGCATTGAAAAACGTTCTAGAAGATCTAGGAATGGATTATCACCTGAATGAGGGAGATGGAGCATTCTACGGTCCGAAGATCGACTTCCATATTAAAGATGCTCTTAAGAGAAGTCATCAGTGTGCAACGATTCAGCTGGACTTCCAGATGCCAGAAAAGTTCGATCTAACGTATGTAGATGAGAACAACCAAAAGGTTCGTCCAGTTGTTATTCACCGTGCGATCTATGGTTCGATCGACCGTTTCTTAGGAATTTTGGTTGAGCACTTTGCGGGAGCGTTCCCAACTTGGTTAGCGCCAGTACAAGTGAAACTAATTCCAGTATCAGATGTTCATAATGAATACGCGTATAAGCTCCAAGAAGATTTGAAGCAGCATGCAGTACGTGTTGAGATTGATACAAGAAATGAAAAGATGGGCTACAAGATCCGTGAAGCACAGATGAAGAAGATTCCTTACATGCTTGTTCTAGGTGATAAAGAGATCGAAGACAATGCTGTTAATGTTCGCAAATATGGTGAGCAAAAATCAGAGACTGTTTCTTATGAAGATTTCCGCGATAAGATTTTAGCTCAAATTAACGAGAAGAGATAAGGTTATTGAGAGAGCGGCCAATGTTGAATTGGCCGTCTTTTTTATAGGAAAATGAAAAGTGGACAGTAAAATGCTCAATGTGGACAGTAAATTACTGAAAGTGGACAGTATGTACTCAAAAGTGGACAGTAAATCTAAAAAAGTAGACAGTAATTACTCAAGAGTGGACAGTAAAACTCCAAAACCGAAAAGGCAAATAAAAAAACTCTTGCAATCCTTTCGTAAACGAAGTAAAATTAATTTCGTTGCTGTTATTACATTCGTTGATTGACACGCATATCTCCAATGTGTTATAGTATGTAAGGTTAATAAAATAAGCAAAAGCATCAAACAAGCAGAAGCACCCGCTTCTCACCTGACTCGACGCCAAGAAAGGCTGTTGATGGGTAGATGGATATTCAGGCATGTCAAAGTGTACATAGCCGGTTTACTATGTGTGGGTGATCGTTGCGCCGACGCTTTTTTTATTTGCAGAAATAACAAGTCGAGTGTTTTAAAACGCTCACTGAAAAAATTTGGAGGTGACTTACTATTAGTAAGGACATGTCTGTCAATGAAGGTATTCGTGCTCGTGAGGTTCGCTTAATCGGACCTGATGGAAGCCAGCTTGGCATTAAAACTAGACAGGAAGCTTTAGACCTTGCTGTAAACGCAAATCTTGACCTTGTACTCGTTGCTGCAACTGCTAAACCGCCAGTATGTCGTATCATGGACTACGGTAAGTTTAAATACGAGCAACAACGTAAAGATCGTGAAGCACGAAAAAATCAAAAGGTCATTACGACTAAAGAGATTCGTCTAAGTCCAACAATTGAGGAAAACGATTTTAATACAAAGCTTAAAAATGCCCGTAAGTTCCTTGAAAAAGGTGACAAAGTAAAGGCAAGCATTCGTTTCCGTGGACGTGCAATCACTCATTCTCAAATCGGAAAAACGGTATTGGAGAAGTTAGCGAAAGAATGTGAAGATCTTTCTACGGTTGAAACAAAACCGAAAATGGAAGGTCGTAGCATGTTCCTTATCCTTGCGCCTAAAGCCGAAAAATAATTTTTACCAGGGAGGATAACCATTATGCCTAAAATGAAAACTCATAAAGGTGCTGCGAAGCGCTTTAGAAAAACTGGATCAGGTAAATTAAAGCGTGCTCGCGCTTTTACTAGTCACTTATTTGCTAACAAGTCTACTAAAGCTAAGCGTAAGCTTCGTAAAGCGAAACTTGTTCACAGCGGTGACTACAAGCGTATCCGTACATTGTTAACTTACAAAAAACGTTAATCGTTTATTAATCGATTTAAAAATAGGAGGTTTTTAATATGCCAAGAGTAAAAGGTGGCTATGTAACACGTCGTCGTCGTAAAAAAGTTCTTAAACTAGCTAAAGGCTATTTCGGTTCCAAACATAAATTATTTAAAGTAGCACAACAACAAGTATTCAAATCCCTTATGTACGCTTACCGTGACCGTCGTCAAAAGAAGCGTGACTTCCGTAAGCTTTGGATCACTCGTATCAATGCTGCTGCTCGTACAAACGGTCTTTCTTACAGCCGTTTAATGCACGGTCTTAAACTTGCGGGTATCGACATCAACCGTAAGATGCTTTCTGAAATTGCTATCACAGACGAAAAAGCTTTCACTGAATTAGCTTCAAAAGCTAAAGACAGCCTAAAAGCTTAAGTAGAAAAAAAGAAAAGATCATTTCCTCATTTGATGGAGATGATCTTTTTTCATTCTGAAGGGAAACAACAAGGTGTTAATCATTTATCTAATCATTTTAAACGTAGCCGCTTATTATGTTATGAAAAGAGACAAGTTATCTGCTAAAAAGGGCGAATGGCGTACACCTGAAGCGAGGCTTTGGCTGATCGCTATTATTGGTGGAGCACCGGGTATGTGGCTAGCTATGAAAAAGTTACGTCATAAGACTAAGCATCCTTCATTTCGTTACGGGCTGCCTCTTTTAAGTATGTTTATAACGGTTTTAGCAGGCTGGTTTATATAAAAACTATTCTTGTTGAAGATATCGTTTGTCTTTTAAGAACAACCTCCAGAAAATATAGAAACCTGGTGCCAAGATGGCAAGACCTACGATATACATAATCATTAAAGAATAAAATGTTTCTGGTGCAGTAAACGCCTCATAGATTGTTAAATCAGGATATACGATGTAAGGCAGATGAGCTAATCCATAACCTACGCTTGCAAGACCATATTGTAAAACAGTTGCTAATAGTGTAAGACGCGGCCGTCCAATTCCTGGGCGGTTTTGTTTTGGCCACCATAGAGAAAAGTATGCAATAAGAAAGGCGACCAATGAAAGAATAAACCAAATTTTTTGATCCATTAGATTATCGATGAGCCAGCGCGATTCTGGTGTTATGAATAGTAATGTGAATAGCGCAGCGAGTAGCGTCAGTGGTCCTAACAGAATCGCATTGCTTCGATATAACCTATATGCATCCTCTTTTTTAGAGACTCTTGCGTAATCCGCTAAAAACAGCGACGAAAGATACAACTCAGATGTAAGGCCGAATAGCACGTACAAATAGAGTGTTGGACTTGTGAGCAGCTTTGAGAGCAATAAGCTCTGTGTATCTCCATCAACCGCGATAAATCCACCTTGTGAGATAGGAAGCACGGCAATCAACAGGGATGGAATAAGTAGGCCAGAGATGCCTGAGATGATAAACATCGTTCTGCGATATCCTTGAACTGAATACGAGAACACCATGAATGCACTTCGGATAGCAAGTAAGAAGAGAATTAAAGAAACTGGAACGAGCATGACCGTTCCGAGAGTGTATGCACCTTTTGGAAAGAAACCAACGAACGCAACCACTAAAAGTACTAAGAACGTGTTTGTAATTTCCCAAGTGGGAGACAAGAAACGATTCGCGATTCTTCCAGCCATCGTCTTATGATTGTTATAGATCATCGCCCAAAATCCAGAACCAAAATCGATCGAACCGAAAATACTATAGATAAAGATAAAGGTCCACATCATCAGAATCGCTAAAACTTCTTCGCTCATCCTTCATTCCTCCTTTCTAACTCTGAAGTTTTTCCATATCTTTTGAAACAGGGTTTCGTTTGAAATAAGCTGTTAAAATCAAAACGGTTAACACGCTGAGTAGCGCATATAAGCCTAAAAATAACAGGAAGAGCACGCCAAGATCTTCATTCTTAGTTGCAGCCTCGGCCGTCGTCTGAACGCGATAGATGGTCCATGGTTGTCTTCCGCTACAGCTAAATACCCAGCCGAACTCAATGCCGAGCATAGAAAGTGGTCCGGATAAAACAAGAGACCATAACAGCCACTTTGGAAACTGTTTTCCTTTTCTTTTTACGAAGAACCACCAGTATGCTAAAGCAACTGCTGCAAGTCCTAATAAAAGTGTTCCAATCCCTACCATTAAGTTAAAGAGTGTGTGTACATAAAAAGGTGGCCATGTTTCTCGAGGAAACTCGTACAGTCCTTTTACTTCAGTATCGAACTTTCCAGCAGCAAGCCAGCTAAGTGCCCAAGGGATTTCGATTCCGTATTTCACTTCCTCGGTCTTTGGATCTGTATAACCTCCTATAGCAAGTGGTGCATACCTTTGAGTCTCAAACAGCCCTTCTGCAGCTGCTAGTTTTTCAGGAGAATGCTGGTGCAGAATCTGGGCGGAATGATGCCCAGAAACCGCAGAGACAAAGCTCATCAAAAGAGCGACGGTAAGAGACATGAACAACCCTTTTAAATGATAAGCTCGTTCGCGTTCAGGTCGCTTCTTTAAAAGTTTAAACGCTGCTACAGAAGCAACGGCAAAAGCGCCGGTCATATAAGCGGTTATGGCAACGTGAAAGGAAGAGGATAGAAAGCTAGGATTGAAGAAAGCATCCCAAGGGGAGACATCATAGATCGTCCCATCTGGTTTGATCTTAAATCCATCCGGTGTATTCATCCACGTATTAACGGCTGAAATTAAGATGGCGGACGCAACAGCACCAAGTGCTACAAAGAATACAGAGATCAAACGGAAATATCTCGGTAACCTGTCAGCCGCATACACGTAAATAGACATGAACAAGGCTTCTAAAAAGAAAGCGAAAATCTCAATCTGAAAGGGAAGGGAGATAACCTTTCCTACGATTTCCATAAATCCTGGCCACAATAAAGATAATTGTACGCCGACGATCGTCCCTGATGGGATAGCCACCCCTAACAAAACAGCAAACGCCTTTGTCCAGCGCTTAGCCATGATGGCATAATCATTGTCACCTTTCACTTGATGTATGATTTCGGCGATAACGATCATCAAAGGAAGACCCACACCAAGTGTTGCAAATATTATATGAAAACCTAGTGATGTACCAAAGAACGCTCTCGCAAGTACAACTGTATCCATGATCGGACTCCTCCTAAGAAACTAAGAACTATGTAAGCAAACAATCTATATTTAAGGTGTCAAAAAGAAGTAGTGTTTATGCATACGAACATTCTGTCATACAGAGCTCGTCTTCTGTCATATGCTGACTTAAGGGGGGATGAGTGCGTGTTAGACAATAGTGGTGTGTTCATCGAGGTGCTCAAGTTTAGTGGAATCTTTGCCCCTTTATTGTTCATTCTTCTTCAAGCGTTTCGACAGTTCTTTTTTCTTCCGGTGGGCTTGATCTGTCTTACAGGAGGCATCTTGTTTGGAGCAGTTGCAGGCGCGTTCTATTCAGTCATCGGAATCACGCTCTCGAGTGTTCTTTTCTACTGGGGAATGAAAAGTATGCCGAAACTGATGAAAAAAGTAAAAAAGCTGCAAAAAAAGTGGATTGGAAAACGTATGCCGTTTTCGGTAGGTCAGATTGCCATTTTAAAAATGATTCCCTTCATGCATTTTCATCTGCTGAGTCTATGCTTGATCGAGATTTCATCAAATTTTAAAGAGTATACAAAGGCTAGTATCATATCAAACGTTCCGATCGCTATTTTTTATTCTTCGTTCGGTTCGGTGTTGCTGTCTCTATCGCTCGTTACTTCTGCAGCTATTATTATTGTCTTGTCTGTATTGTTTTACTTATTGAGAAGAAAAGAATGGGTGATCAAATGGAGTGAGTTCTTTGAGGAAGAGAAAGAAGAGCAGCAAAAACAGCGCATGCCTGCATAAGGTGTGCTTTTTTTATGTTAGGTACAGAACTAAGCCGCATAGAAGATGTTAATTCTTTAAATTTGATAGATAATCCGGCGAGTTTTTGCAATATAGCGGCGAGTTTGCAATTTGCGACATAATTTTACTTGGTTTTCATTATAAAAATTCATCCTCGAATGTAGGACTAGAAAACGTTATAATAGCTTAGGTATGAAAGGCAGGGATGGACATGAAAATTAAAGAACTCTTTTCTATGCAGAGCGAATTGAACATGCGCATTGTAAAAGAACATAATCTTGATAACTCATCATTATTTGAACAGAGAAGATTAGCATTTCTTGTTGAGCTTGGGGAGCTGGCCAATGAGACAAGATGCTTTAAATATTGGAGTAAACGTCCAGCGTCTGAAAAAGAAGTAATCTTAGAAGAATATGTAGACGGGCTACATTTTGTCTTATCGATTGGTTTAGATTTGGGATTTAATGAGGTTAAGATGACAGATGAGGTTGATCTTAGCGAGAAAATGGACAAGATAGATATAAATTCTTTATTTCTAACTCTTTATCAAAACGGTTCTAGATCCTTATCAAACGATGAGTTTCAAACGTTTTTTGACGAATTTTTAGGACTTGGTGTAAAACTAGGCTTTACTTTTGAAGAGATCGAAGCTGCTTATTTTGAAAAGAATGCAGTGAATCATAAACGTCAAGATACGGGCTATTAATAGGATAACAACCTTATGCTCTAACGAAAAAAAAACCCGGAAACCCGGGTTTTACTTCAAGCCGTCTGAAAGTGTGTTTAAGATTTCTTCCTTCTTTTGCTGATCTGAGTTTTTCCAGATCACTTCGAAAAGAACGCCAAGACCAGGAAGCATTTTTTCTTCTCCACTTTCGATAGCATCTACGATCGTATCTTGTAACTGCTCTTTATTGTTGCCAGTAACGTTATGCAATACAGCTTTTCTTAAGTCTAGATTCATGGATATGCACCTCTATTAATTTTTTCTTTTTTTATTGTGTACGTTTTGAGTATGTTTTATGAGAAAAAAGTAAAATATTTATGATTTAAAGGAGAACAATTGAATATGAAGCACATTGAATCAGAGTCCAACACTTCCTTGAAGCAATGGAAAAAACTTCATACAAAAAAAGAACGAGAAAAATCTGGGACATTCTTACTTGAAGGTCCTCATCTTATAGAAGAAGCAATCACGTCTGGAGCAAAACTTCAACATGTGATCGTTGAGGAAAATTTTGAGATCAATGAAGCGTGGTTAAAGGAAGAATTTACGCTTTGGTCTGTTCCGGCTAAATTGATGAAACAGCTGTCTGAAACTGAGAAACCACAAGGTATCATTGCTGTTTGCGAGATGATGGATCAATCTGAAGAACTTATCAAAAAAGGTGGACGTTATCTCCTAATCGATGGCGTTCAAGACCCAGGAAATCTTGGTACGATCATTCGAACAGCTGATAGTGCTGGCCTTGATGGCGTATTTTTAGGTGAGGGTACAGCGGATCTTTACAATGGTAAAACCGTTCGATCAACGCAAGGATCTTTATTTCATCTGCCGATTGTTAAAGCGAACTTGTTAGACATTATTGAGCGCTGTAAGGAGCATGATCTGCCAGTATTATCTACTTCACTTCAAAATTCTGTGGATATGCGAGAAACGCCTGAAGTAGATGGATTTGCTTTGATCATGGGCAATGAAGGCGCTGGTGTGCAGGAGATTCTTCAACAACAATCAACGTTGAATGTGAAAATTCCGATCTTCGGAAATGCGGAGTCCCTAAACGTTTCTGTAGCAACGGGTATCCTTTTGTATGAATTACAGCGAAATCGAACGTAATTTATGACATAGCGTTGCAATTAATGAATTTTTTCATATATAATAAAAAAGATGAATGGAATAGTATTAAAAACGAAGATGGAGAAGAGTAGGTAATGATTCCGCCAAAAAGGGAGGAAATGTCTTGGACTGTGAGCATTTCTTTGGTAGGTATTATTGAATTCACTCCTGAGTTGTCACCTGAACTGATTAGTAGGGCTGACCGGTGAAAAGCCGTTATTAAAATGAAGTGAACAGTGTATTTTTCATTGTTAAATTGGGTGGTACCGCGAACTCCTCGTCCCTTATTGGATGAGGAGTTTTTTATATTTTTAAGGAGGGGTTGCACGGTGAAAGACCGTTTAGAAGCTCTAAAAGTTGAAGCGATCGGCCAGATTAAAGAAGCTCATGATCTAAAAGATCTGCAAGCTGTTAAGGTAGCTTATTTAGGAAAGAAAGGACCCATTACTGAAGTATTAAAAGGGATGGGGAAACTGTCTGCTGAAGAAAGACCTGTAATTGGTGCTTATGCAAACGAAGTTCGTGACAGCATCCAACAAGAACTAGATAAAAAACAAAGTGAGCTTGAGAATGCAGCGATCGCAGAAAAACTATCCAAAGAAACGATCGATGTTTCATTACCAGGAAGACCTGTAAAGAAAGGAAATCCGCATCCGCTAACAGCTGTTGTTACCGAGATTGAAGATCTTTTCTTGAGCATGGGCTTCACGATCGCTGAAGGACCAGAAGTAGAAACAGACTATTACAATTTCGAAGCGCTAAACTTGCCGAAGGGACACCCTGCTCGAGATATGCAGGACTCATTCTTCATTACAGAAGATATCCTTCTTCGTACACAAACATCACCTGTTCAAGCACGTACGATGGAAAAGCATGAAGGAGAAGGACCTGTGAAGATCATTTCTCCAGGTAAGGTTTACCGAAGAGATAACGATGATGCAACACACTCTCATCAGTTCATGCAGATCGAAGGACTAGTTGTGGACCAAAACGTTCGTTTAAGTGACTTAAAAGGTGTGCTTGAAACGTTCGCTAAAAAAATGTTCGGTGAAGATCGTAAAATTCGTCTTCGACCAAGTTTCTTCCCTTTTACAGAACCATCTGTCGAAATGGATATCTCTTGCTTTAAGTGTAGCGGAAAAGGCTGTTCGATCTGTAAGCAAACAGGTTGGATCGAGATCTTAGGAGCAGGTATGGTTCATCCGAACGTACTTGAGATGGCTGGATTCGATTCAAAGAAATACACAGGTTTTGCATTTGGTATGGGGCCAGAGCGTATCGCGATGCTCAAATATGGAATTGATGATATTCGTCATTTCTATGCGAACGATATCCGGTTTTTAAAACAATTCAAAAATGCATAACTTGAGGAGGGGAATTATATGCTAATCTCTTATAACTGGCTAAAAGAATATGTAAACGTAGAAATCTCACCATCTGAACTCGCAGATAAGATTACAAAAAGCGGCATTGAAGTCGAGATGGTCGAGTCACTAAATAAAGGAATCAGTGGAGTAGTTGTTGGATATGTGGAAGAATGCATCCAGCATCCTAACGCTGACAAGCTTAGAGTTTGTAAAGTAGATGTAGGTCAAGGTGAAGTCTCACAGATCGTGTGCGGTGCACCAAACGTAGCTCAGGGCCAAAAAGTGGCTGTTGCTGTACCTGGAGCGGTTCTTCCAGGTAACTTTAAAATAAAAAAAGCAAAACTTCGCGGTGAAGAATCTCACGGAATGATTTGTTCGCTTACAGAGTTAGGTGTAGATACAAAATTAGTTCCAAAAGAATATGCAACAGGAATCTTTGTGATGCCAAGTGATGCAGAGCCTGGAAGTGATGCTTTAGAATACTTAAATCTGAATGACCATGTATTAGAACTTGGACTTACACCAAACCGAGCTGATTGTCTGAACGTGATCGGTGTAGCGAATGAAGTAGCTGCGATTTTAGAACAAGAAGTAAGACTTCCAAACACATCGATCAAAACAACACAAGAAAAAGCAGAAGATCTTATCTCGGTTCAGATCGAATCGCTTGAAGATAATCCCTATTACGGAGCGATGGTCATCCGTGATGTTAAAATTGGTCCTTCTCCGCTTTGGATGCAGAATCGCCTGATGGCTTCGGGTATTCGTCCGATCAATAACATCGTTGATATCACAAACTATGTGCTTCTTGAGTACGGTCAGCCCTTACATGCCTTTGACTATAACCGCTTAGGTTCAAAAGAGATCGTGATCCGTCGTGCAACAGAAGGTGAACACATTCAAACGCTTGACGATCAAGATCGTAAGCTTAAAGAAACTCACTTAGTGATCACAAACGGAAAAGATCCGATTGCAGTAGCTGGTGTTATGGGTGGAGCTACGAGTGAAGTCCAATCTGACACAACAAACGTACTATTAGAGGCAGCGTATTTTACTTCAGGTCGTGTAAGAGCAGCTTCAAAAGATCTAGGCTTACGCAGTGAAGCAAGTTCGAGATACGAAAAAGGCATAGACCGTAACCGTGTTTATGCAGCAGCAATGAGAGCGGCTAGCCTTATGGCCGAGCTTGCTGGAGGCAAAGTTGCTGAAGGAATCGTTGAGGCTGGTAAGCGAGAAGTCAACACATACAGCGTCAAGATGGATGTATCTAGAATGAATAATCTTTTAGGAACAGAGATCACATCTGAACAAACTGCATCTATCTTTAAGCGTTTAGGTTTTGGTTATAAAGAGTCTGACGGACAGTTCGAAGTAAACGTTCCTTCACGCAGACCGGACATAACGATCGAAGCAGATTTGATTGAAGAAGTAGGACGTATCTATGGATATGACCGTATCCCAACTACGTACCTTTTATCAGAAGCGCGTCCCGGTGGTCTAACGATGAATCAGGCACAACGCCGTAATATCAGAACGTATCTAGAAGGAGCTGGACTATATCAAGCTGTAACATACGCATTGACTACTCCTGCAAAGTCTACTCATTTTTCATTTAGCGATGAGAAGGTATATCCGATCTCAGTTGCACATCCGATGAGTGAAGAACGCAGTACGTTAAGAATGAGTTTGTTGCCGCAGCTTCTAGAAGTGCTTCAATACAATAGAAATCGTTCGATGGAAGACCTTGCTATCTATGAGATGGGCTCAGTCTTCATCAATCGACAGGAGGTATTGACGGACCTTCCAGAAGAGTATGTGTTCGTTTCAGGAGCTGTTACAGGTGTATTTAACGAGCATCTTTGGCAAGGGGAAAGAAAGACTGTTGATTTTTATGTGTTAAAAGGGATTCTTGAAGGTCTCATGGGTGAACTGAACCTTTCTGAACGCATCACATATGAAGCTGGAGAAATTGAGAACATGCATCCAGGAAGAACAGCGATCGTGAAACTTGATGGAATTTCTGTAGGATTTGTTGGTCAGCTTCACCCGGCTCTTCAAAAAGAGTTGGATGTAAAAGATACGTATGTGTTCGAGTTGAACGCAACTAGTCTTTTAGAGAAGGAAACGGATCAGATGGTCTATCAAACATTGCCTCGTTATCCTTCGATTACACGAGATATTGCTCTTGTTGTTGATCAAGAACTTCCAGCAGGAGACCTAACAACTGTGATTCAAGCTGCAGGTGGAGAGCTGTTAAAAGAAGTAAATCTTTTTGATCTGTATGAAGGAGAAAAGATGGAAGAAGGCAAGAAATCACTCGCCTTCTCACTGAAATATTTTGATCCAGAACGAACGTTAACAGATGAAGAAGTTGTAACGGCGCATAACCGCGTATTAAAGAGCTTAGAAGAGCGCTTTGGCGCACAGCTAAGAAAATAATTTACACAAAAACCGGTTCATCCATGGATGAACCGGTTTTTTATAATCTGTTTTCTAAAAAATTGTTGCTTTTAAAACTTTTTTATTTACTTCTTTGACACTTGATTGGAGTGGAAAGCGAGCAACCTGGAACGGAAATCAACACTTCCAAAAGCAACAAAGTTTACGAAAACAGCCTATTAATATCAGCTACTCCTACTAACTTCGTTTTTTGCTTAACAGCTTCAAGGCTTTTTGCGTATTTGCAAAATGCTTCTTTGTTGCTGTATCAAATACAGTTTCTCCATATTTTTCAACGAGCTCAGCTGCCTTCACATCAACGTGGGGGCCTGCACCTTTTGGAATAACGGTATTGAAGCGGTGCCCTAACTTATCCATTTCTTTTAAGAAGCTATATCTCGCCAAGATGGAAGCAGCAGCAACAGCTAGGTGGATCGATTCACCTTTTGTAGCAAAATAAAGCCCTTCTTTTAAAAGGTTCTTCTCTCTTGTTAAGTAGTTAAAGTAAACACCAGGTTCACAGAACTGGTCGACTAATATACCTTCGATCTCTTCACCTTCAATTTTTGCTTTTACATTTTGCAGAGCTCGGTTATGAAGGATCGCCTTAATCTTACCTTGCGTCATACCTTTTTGCTGAAGTTCATTATACTTCTCATTATTCAGTACAAGAAGTGAGTATGGAACGGTATGGATTAATTCTTTTGCGATTTGAATGATCTGTTTGTCATTTAAGTGCTTGGAATCTTTCACTCCTAGTTCTTTTACAAGTTCTAGATTTCCCCTAGAAACGTATGCCGCAGCAACAGTCATCGGTCCAAAATAATCTCCTGTTCCAACTTCGTCACTTCCGATCATCGATAATTCTGCAGCGTTCTGTGGTGGGGCATACTGATGAGGCGGTTTCACCGTCTTGCTTTTCGCTTTTGGGACGGAAACTTCACCTGAGTATTTTTGAGAAGCAGCTTCAGCTCCCTTACCTTGGAAAAGGACTTTTCCCGACTGGTATGCTGTAACGGTGCAATCTGAGAGCTTGGCTGAAAAAACTGCGCCAGGTGGGGTTTTAGCTGATAGAACGGAAGTGAGTTCTTTTTTCATTTCAAGTATTTCTGCATTTGTCATTTTTTTAACAACGTGAGACATGATATTAATCCTCCTAAAAATGAAGAGATTTCCAAATATATCAAAAAAACGCTACAATAGAACAGAAATATTTTCAACTATGAACGATATTTGATAAGATAAAGATTAGAGTATTCATTAAATGAATGATCCTTTGTATGTTAAGGAGGTTATTTTGTGGCGGAAGAGAAAAAGAAAAACCGTACGACGGTCGAAATCTATGGACAACGATATGTAATTGCAGGGACCGAATCCTCCAGCCACATTCATTTAGTAGCTGATAAAGTAGACTTGAAAATGAGAGAGATTCAATCTCATAACCGGTTTCTCGACACGAAACAACTAGCTGTACTTACAGCAGTAAATACAATGAACGAATATTTAAAGATTAAAGAAGAGCTGAAAAAATTGCAACAGCGAATTGGAAAAGAGGAAAGTTAGTATGTTGGATTTAATTTTAATTATCGTATTAGCAGGTGGATTTTTAATTGGGTTAAAAAGAGGCTTCATCATGCAGCTGGTTCATTTGATCGGATTCATAGCAGCCTATATCGTTGCTTATCTGTATTACGATGAACTTGCGCCAAAGTTAGAGTTGTGGATTCCGTATCCTTCTTCAAATGATAGTTCTGTATCCTTTTTAACGAACAGCATATCACTTGAACAAGCTTATTATAATGCGATAGCCTTTGCTATCTTGTTCTTCGCTACGAAGATCATCCTACAGATTCTTGGGTCTATGCTTGATTTTCTTGCAAACTTACCGATCCTTCATACGTTCAACAGATGGCTCGGTGGTTTATTAGGTTTTGTAGAAGTCTATTTAATCGTGTTTATTCTATTGTATATCGCAACATTAGTTCCGATTGAAGCCTTTCAAGCTCATTATGAAAATTCATGGATCGCACAGGGAATGGTCAAAAACACCCCCGTATTTTCTGAGTCAGTAAAGGAAATGTGGATGAAACATATGGCATAACTTCTCCCAAAGCGGAGAAGTTTTTTCTTTGTTGTTTATACTAAGTAGACCTTGAATGTAGTTGATTTCCGCTTCAGGCTGCTCGCTTTCCTCGGGGCAGGCGGTGAGCCCCTTGCCGCTTTGCGCCGTTAAGGGTCTCACCTGGCCGCTTGTCCTAGCCTAGAGTCTCGCATCCTTCTGCTCCAATCAACTTGTCAAAGAAGTTAATTAAAAAATAACAAAAAGAATCCCTTTTTTGGAAGGTGATTTTGCACACTTTGTTTAAAAAATCAAAGTACTTGAGTTCCGCACACACTTGCTCGCTTTCAGAGATGTGTCATTAGATCAACGTGTCAAATACTTCATAAGTACCAAACTCGTAGAAAACAGCCTTTGTCTTTCTAGCCATACAATTATAATAGAGGTGAGCTTATTATGGTAAATAAAAAAGAGGTAGTACGCGCACTGGAACAGATTGCTTTGTACCTTGAGATCTTAGGTGAGAATTCGTTTAAAGTTTCCGCTTATCGTAAAGCAGCCAATGCTCTTGAGAGTGATGAGCGAACGATGAATGAGATCGGGGACGTATCAAAACTAAAAGGAATAGGCAAAGGAACAGCTTCTGTAATAATTGAAATGATAGAAAAGGGCGAGTCGGAACTTTTAGTAGAACTTCAGGAAAAAGTACCATCTGAACTGATAACACTGCTGCAGGTACCTAATCTTGGTGGTAAGAAAATCGCTAAACTTTATTCCGAGTTAGGTATAACGAATATTGAATCTCTAAAAGAAGCATGTGAAAATGGTAAAGTAAGAGAATTGGCAGGGTTTGGTGCTAAAACAGAAGAAAAGATTTTAGCATCGTTAAAAGATCTTGGGAAAAGACCAGAGAGACTTCCTATAGCATACATGCTGCCCATTGCAGAAAAAATAGAATCTCATTTAAAAAGAATGAACAGTATTGAAAGATACTCTAGAGCAGGAAGTTTAAGACGATATCGTGAAACGATCAAAGACTTGGATTTTATTATTTCAAGTGAACATCCGAGTGAAGTGAAGAAGCAACTCTTGAAACTCGATGGAGTTATCGACGTGATTGCAAGTGGTGATACGAAGGTTTCTCTCGTACTCGATGAGAAACTCTCTGTATCCGTAGACTTTCGTATCGTACAACCTCATCAGTTTGCTACTACACTGCATCATTTTACAGGCTCTATGGAGCATAACGTTAAAATGCGTCAGCTTGCAAAGGCAAGAGGCGAAAAGATCAGTGAATATGGTGTAGAAAATATAGAAACTGGTGAAATTCTTACATTTGACACGGAAGAGGATTTCTATGCTCATTTCTCGTTAAGCTGGATACCGCCTGAAGCGAGAGAGTCTGGAGAAGAAATAGAGCTATTTAAAGATGGTCATGACCTTATTCAGTTATCCGATATAAAAGGAGATCTTCATCTGCATTCTACTTGGAGCGATGGGGCGTTCTCGATTGAGGAAATGGCTGAGGAAGCACGAAGCAAAGGCTATGAATATATGGCGATTACAGATCATTCTCAATATCTACGAGTAGCAAACGGTCTAACTCCTGAGAGAGTGCGCATGCAGAGACAAGAGATTAATAAGTTAAATAAAAAGTATACCGATTTCAAGATACTTGCTGGAATCGAGATGGATATTCTGCCAGATGGTACACTTGATTATGATGATGAATTGTTAGAAGAAATGGATTTTGTCATTGCAAGCATCCATTCTGCGTTCTCTCAAGATCAAAGCAAAATCATGGATCGTTTGAAGACGGCGTTAACACATAAAAAAGTTGATCTGATCGCCCACCCAACAGGGCGTTTGATCGGACGCAGAGAAGGATATGACGTGGATGTTGAAACCCTGCTGCAGCTTGCTTATGAAACAGGTACCGCTGTTGAGTTGAATGCAAATCCGAATCGCCTGGACCTTGCACCTGAATGGCTTAAGAAAGCTCAGGAACTTGGGGTTAAGGTAGCGATTAATACAGATGCACATTATAAAGACACGATGAAACATATGGAGATTGGAGCAGCGGTTGCCCGAAAAGGTTACATTCGAAAAAGCAATGTGTTAAACACAATGACTTTAAAAGAACTCGAAACCTATTTAAACCGTAGATAGCTCTAGGTCCTGGGATCAGGAGGAAAGAATATGCAAGAAAAAATGCTGCGTGTTTTAGAACTAAAAAAAGTGATCGATCGTCTAAAAAAGCATGCAAGCTGCTCACTTGGACTGAAAAGAATCGATTCTTTAATGCCATTTACAGCCCTTGAAGAAGTAAACGAAGCTCAAGATGCTACAGATGAAGGGGTAAAAGTTCTCCGATTAAAAGGACAAGTTCCATTCGGAGGGATCTTTGATGTTTCGCCAAATGTTAAGCGGTCAAAGATTGGCAGTCTGCTAAACGAAGAAGATTTGATGGATATCGCTTCTACTCTTTATGGTGGAAGACGGTTTAAGCGATTTATCGAGGGCTTGGTAGAGGATGGAATTGAACTGCGCATCTTAAAGAATGCAGCAGAAAACATCATTCCTCTTCATGAGCTAGAACAAGGAATTAAAAGCTGTATTGATGACAATGGACATATGATGGATAGCGCTAGTCCAGAACTTCGTGCGATTCGTCAGCAGTTGCGTACGTTTGAGACGCGCGTAAGAGAAAAGCTGGAATCAATCGTCAGATCATCCAGTTATCAAAAAATGTTATCTGACTCGATCATAACGATTCGTAACGACCGATTCGTTATTCCTGTAAAACAAGAGTACAGAGGTAATTTTGGCGGAATGGTTCATGATCAATCAGCGAGTGGAGCAACTTTGTTTATTGAACCTCAATCTGTTATGACGGTTAATAATCAAGTGAAAGAAGCAAAAGCGAAAGAAGCGCGCGAAGTAGAAAAGATTCTAAGAGAATTAACTGCTGAAGTCGCGGAACATGCTGATGATATTCTGTTGAACGTAGATATTTTAGCAGAGATGGATTTTATTCTAGCAAAAGCTAGATTCTCCAATGAGCTAAAATGTACGCGTCCGATTATGAATGACAAAGGTTTTATTTCACTGAATAGAGGCAGACATCCTCTGCTCGATCAAGAAACGGTTGTTCCAACTACTGTGATGTTAGGTGGCGAGTATCAATCACTCGTCATAACAGGTCCAAATACAGGTGGTAAAACGGTTACCCTTAAAACTATCGGGCTGCTTACACTTATGGCGCAATGTGGCCTTCAGATTCCTGCTGGAGAAGAATCAGAAATGGCAGTCTTTAAGAATATCTATGCTGACATTGGTGATGAACAGTCTATTGAACAATCACTGAGTACATTCTCTTCACATATGGTTAACATCGTAGACATCTTAAACAAGATTGATTTTGAATCCCTCGTTCTCTTTGATGAACTTGGAGCAGGGACTGATCCTCAAGAAGGTGCAGCCCTTGCTATTTCGATTCTAGACTTTGTCTTTGCGCGAGGAGCACGTGTCGTAGCGACAACCCATTATAGCGAGTTAAAAGCATATGCATACAACCGACCTGGTGTTATGAACGCTTCTGTAGAATTTGATGTGCAGACGTTAAGACCTACATATCGTTTATTAGTGGGAGTGCCAGGTCGAAGTAACGCGTTTGAGATCTCTAAAAGACTCGGGCTCCGTCAAGATATCATTGATTCAGCTCGTTCTCAGATCAGTGAAGATGAGAACAAGATTGATAATATGATAAAGTCTTTAGAAGATAATCGTAAAAAAGCAGAAAAAGAGATGGAAGAAGCAGAGAACAGAAGAAAAGAAGCAGAGTCTATTAAGGGTGACCTAGAAAGAGAACTCGAACTGTTTCAAAATGAAAAAGATCGATTGTATGAAAAAGCAAAGCAGGAAGCAGAAAAGGCGATTGAAAAAGCACGTGAAACAGCAGAAGAGATCATTCATGAGATTCGTGAACTTCAAAAATCGGGCGGACAGATCAAAGAACATAAACTGATTGAAGCGAAAAAGAGATTGGAAGAAGCTGTTCCAAAATCAAAAGCCAAAAATAAGAAGGTAAAAGCTGTATCAACAAAACAAGAGTACGTTCCAGGTGACGAGGTAAGAGTGCTTACTGTAGGTCAAAAAGGGCATATCGTTGAAAAAGTAAGCAACAATGAATACCAAGTTCAGATTGGAATCTTAAAGATGAATGTATCTGAAAAAGATTTAGAGTGGGTAAAACAAAGTAAACCGAAACCTGAACCGCGTTCATTCGTAAAAGTATCAGGAAACTCTGATTCTTCTCGTCCTGAACTTGATCTAAGAGGGAAAAGGTATGAAGATGCGATGCTAGAGGTGGATCGATATCTGGATGAAGCACTTCTAGCTGGATTTAACCAAGTGTATATCATCCATGGTAAAGGGACAGGTGCACTTAGAAAAGGTGTTCAAGAGCTGTTGAAAACACATCGAAATGTTAAATCCACTCGTATGGGTGCAGCTGGTGAAGGCGGAGGCGGAGTAACAGTCGCTGTATTGAAATAGTATAGGGAATTAAACCAAGCCGTTTACAAAGGGGTATTGTTGAATGGATTTTATGAGTAACGCTTTTATTAAAACAGCAGCTAACTATAGCGTTGTCGTGCTATGTCTAGTCGTCTTTTTGGCTGTGTTTGAACTGGTTACGCGTTATAAAAACTGGGTCGAGATCAAGAAAGGGAACTTTTCCGTTGCTATGGCTACTGGCGGGAAAATTTTTGGTATCGCCAACATCTTCCGTTACTCGATCGCTCAAAATGATTCCATACTAATGATGATAACGTGGAGTGCCTATGGATTCATCCTGCTCTTGATCGGTTATTTTATCTTCGAATTCTTAACCCCAAAGTTTCAGATCGATAAAGAGATCGAAAACGATAACCGAGCAGTGGGTTTCATATCGATGATCATCTCAATTGGTTTATCATTTGTAATCGGTGAAGGAATCGAATAGCTGAAGGGAAAAGATATGGAAACGTTATTTAAAGTGTTGTTTGTATTAAGCGGAGTTTTTATTGCTGCAGGACTTATCTACTTATTTTTCTTTGCGTAAGTCTCAAAACCAGTTCTCAATTCGGAGAGCTGGTTTTTATTGTTTTCTTATAGACTGTTCTTTAATTGTTATTAATCTTTAATGATTACTAAAAAGAATGTTCCTTTTATTGTTTCTATTTTCTTCTGTGCGAATTGATTGTAGCGTAAGGTTGCCGACTCCTGCGGGACAGGCGGGCAGGTGAGACACTTAAGAGTGAAACGTTAAGAATGTGGCTCACCGCCTGCCCCGCGGAAAGCGTGCAACCTGGAGCGGAAATCAACTACTTTCAAATCCTACGATGAATTCGCAACATAAAGATTTTTGGCTTATGCCCAAATACTATTTTTAGAACCGTATTATTTAATTATTTATAATTTTTAAAAAAGTATATAAAATTGTATGCGTTTTCAATATAATAGGAATAAAGATATAGAAATTTTGAAGGAAGGCGTGAATTAAAGGAGGAGATGCAAGTGGAAAGACGGTGGCTCAACAGTTACCCTAGTGAGATTCCGGGACATCTTGATTACGACAGCAAACCTTTATTCGCGTATTTAGAATCAGCAGCAGAAGAAAAAACAGATAAAACTGCTGTACACTTTTTAGGAAAAACATTAACATTCGGTGAGCTTCATGAATGCAGTTTACGCTTCGCGCATGCTTTAACATCCCTTGGTGTAAAAAAGGGTGATCGTGTTGCCATCATGCTGCCCAACTGTCCACAGGCAGTAATCGCCTATTACGGCACGCTTTTTATAGGCGGAATCGTTGTACAGACAAATCCTCTTTACACGGAGAGAGAATTACGCCATCAGTTATCTGACAGCGGGGCAAAAGTCATTGTAGGATTAGATCTTTTGTTTGGAAGAATCTCAGCCGTTCGAGGAGATACGAACATTGAACACATCATCATGACCTCTGTGAAGGATTATCTGCCTTTTCCTAAGAATTTGATCTATCCATTTATTCAAAAGAGGCAGAATCCAACAGTAGTCGTTGATATTACGTACAATCATGAAGTTCATTCGTTTAAAGATCTGCAGAAGCGCTCTCAACCAGTAAAGCCACAAGTAGAGGTGGACCCCGATGAGGATCTTGCCCTGCTGCAGTATACTGGGGGTACAACAGGGCCAGCAAAAGGTGTGATGCTGACTCACAAGAATCTAGTCACGAATGCGTTACAGTGCAATACTTGGATGTATAAAAACAGAGAGGGAAAAGAAAAAATTCTCGGTGCTCTGCCTTTCTTCCATGTATATGGGATGACGTGTGTAATGAATCTTGGCATCATAACGAGAGCAGAGATGATCATTCTTCCGAGGTTTGATCCAGCGCAAGTTTTGAAGACGATTCATAAGGAACGACCAACGCTATTTCCAGGCGCTCCGACAATGTATATCGCCCTTCTGAATCATCCAGATTTAGAAAAATACGATCTTTCATCCATTCAAGCATGTATAAGCGGTTCAGCTGCTCTGCCGCTTGAAGTGCAACAAAAATTCCAAGCAGTCATTTCAGGATCGTTAGTAGAAGGGTATGGACTTACTGAGGCTTCACCTGTTACTCATGCGAATCTCATTTATGGAGATCAGGTAAGAGGCAGTATCGGGTTACCTTGGCCAAACACTGAAGCAGCAATCATCTCAGCTGAGACAGGTGAATGGGCAGAGCCAGGTGAGATCGGAGAGTTAGCTGTAAGAGGACCTCAGGTTATGAAAGGGTATTGGAACCAACCCGAAGAAACCGCATCTGTATTCAGAGAAGATTGGTTGATTACAGGGGATATGGGTTATATGGATGAAAAAGGTTACTTTTACATCGTGGACCGCAAAAAAGATTTGATCATTGCAGGAGGATTTAATATTTATCCTCGTGAAGTAGAAGAGGTTTTATATGAACACGAAAAAGTAAAAGAAGCTGTAGTAGTCGGTGTGCCTGATGCATACAGAGGAGAGACGGTCAAAGCTTTTGTTGTTTTAAAGGAAGGGGCAGAAAGTACGGAAGAAGAGTTAAATAAATTCTGCCGGGAACATCTTGCATCCTTTAAAGTACCTAGGCTTTATGAGTTCAGACAAGAGCTTCCTAAGACGATGGTAGGAAAAATCTTAAGAAGAGTTCTTTTGGAAGAAGAACGTGAGAAGGCAAAACAAAGCTCGTAAAAAGCTGCCACCTGGCGGCTTTTTCTATGTGAAAATATCACTTTGCAAAAATGAAAAAACGTTATCTTCAAGTTAAACTTGTAAAATGTATAGAAAAAATGACATAATGAAATTGACAGAAAAGAAAGATTTGTTTTACAATTATGAATGAACAATCATTCATTTTTGAAAAGATGATTGTGTTATACAAAAAGAGGCGATAGAAATGAAACGTAAAGGTCCAAAATATGAAAAAATAATTGATGCAGCTGTAAATGTAATCGCGGAGCACGGCTATCATCAATCCCAAGTTTCAAAGATAGCGAAAGAAGCAGGTGTCGCTGACGGCACCATCTATCTATATTTTAAAAATAAAGAAGATCTGCTTGTTTCTGTTTTTAATGAGAAGATGGGGACCTTTATCGAAAAAACAGAAAACGAGCTGAAAAGTAACGATTCAGCGATTGAGAAGCTTAGAATTCTTGTTGAGATGCACTTTAAGCAACTGACTGCTGATTTTGAACTATCAATCGTAACTCAGCTAGAACTTAGGCAGACAAACAGACAACTTCGTGCAAAAATCGGTGAAGTATTAAAGAGGTACTTAGATTTAATCGATTCTATCTTGAAGGACGGAATGCATGAAGGTGTTTTTGTTAAGAACATGGATTACAGATTAGCTCGTCAGATGATCTTTGGAACAATTGACGAAACAGCAACAAACTGGGTGATGAACGATCATCGATATGATCTTCCTGCTCTTGCTGGTCCCGTACATCAGATGCTTGTAAACGGTCTGTCCGTACGGTCTGTAAATCCAGATGATTGATTTTCAAATAAGGAGGGAATGCGAAGTTGGAATTCTTACAAATTGAAAAACAAAATAAAGTGGCTACGATCAAACTTAATCGTGCGCCAGCCAATGCATTATCAACGGGAGTAATCGCGGAAATCGACAAAGCACTCGATCAGATCGAAAATGATAACGCGGTTAAAGCAATTGTTATTTTAGGAGAAGGACGTTTCTTTTCTGCAGGTGCTGATATCAAAGAGTTTACAGAAGTTACTGATGAAAAAGGTTTTGCAGAGCTTGGAAAAAAGGGACAAGATGTTTTCAACCGAATCGAACAGTTCTCAAAACCAGTGATCGCTGCGATTCATGGGGCAGCGCTTGGTGGCGGTCTTGAACTTGCGATGAGTTGCCACATAAGACTTGTGGCCGAAGATGCGAAACTTGGTCTTCCCGAGCTCACACTAGGACTGGTTCCGGGATTTGCAGGAACGCAAAGACTGCCACAGCTTGTAGGTGTACCTAAAGCTTGCGAGATGCTCCTTTCAAGTAAGCCGATCTCAGGAAAAGATGCTGTCACATTTGGTTTAGCAAACAGCTCTTATCCAACAGAAGAACTTTTTGAAAAGGCTTACAAAATGGCTGAAGAATTTTCTATGAAAAGTGCCGTCTCCATTAAGTACACATTAGAATTGTTGAATTATGCGAGACATGGACTCTATGAAAAAGGTGCAGAGAAAGAGCAAGAACTGTTCGGAAAAGCTTTTAAAAGTTTCGATGGGCAAGAAGGAATCTCAGCATTTATTGAAAAAAGACAGCCTGAATTTCAGGACCGATAACTAGGAGGGTAACGATGAACATTTTTGTTATTTTAAAACGTACTTTTGATACAGAGGAAAAAATTTCGGTTTCAAACAACAAGGTCTCTGAAGATAGTGCAGAATTTATTATTAATCCATATGACGAATATGCGATCGAAGAAGCGATCACATTAAAAGATGCCCACGGTGGCACTGTTACGGTTGTCACGGTTGGAGACGAAGATTCTGAAAAAGAACTTCGCACAGCACTGGCTATGGGAGCAGATCAAGCGGTTCTTATCTCAAACGAAGACTTGGACAGCCAAGATCAATTTACGACTTCGTCAGTTTTGGCAGCTTACTTTAAAGATAAAGAATACGACATTATTCTAGGCGGAAACGTTGCGATTGATAACGGTACTGGTCAAGTTGGACCGCGTCTTGCAGAACTATTAGATATTCCACACGTAACAACGATCACTAAGATTGAAATAAACGGTACGACTGTAAACATCGAACGCGATGTTGAAGGAGATCTTGAGAAGATCGAAACATCTCTTCCATTATTGGTAACAGCACAACAAGGATTGAACGAGCCGCGTTATCCTTCGTTGCCAGGGATTATGAAAGCAAAGAAAAAGCCTCTTGAAACGCTAGAGCTAGATGATCTTGATATTGATGAAGATGAAGTTGAAGCGAAAACAAAAACTGTAGAAGTGTATCTTCCACCTAAAAAGGAAGCTGGAAAAATCCTAACAGGTGAAACACCAGAGCAAGTAAAAGAACTTGTATCTCTGTTAAGAAACGAAGCGAAGGTAATATAAGGAGGAGTCATCATGGCAAAAAAAGTTTTAGTACTTGCAGAATCCCGTGACGGTGCATTACGTAATGTTTCATTCGAAGCAATTGCAGCAGCAAAAGAAATTTCTGGCGGCGGAGAAGTGTTCGCAGTATTATGTGGTGACTCTGTTCAGTCGTTAGCAGCAGAATTATTTCACTATGGAGCTGATCGTGTACTCACAGCGGAACATGAGAAGCTAGCGAACTATACTCCAGATGGTTATTTCCAAACGTTAAAGCAGATTATCGATGATGAAAGCCCTGAAGCTATCGTGTTCGGACACACATCTTTAGGAAAAGACCTTTCTCCAAGACTTGCAGCTCGTTTAGAATCTGGACTGATCTCAGATGTTACTGGACTTGAACAAGCTGGTGAAAACACTGTGTTTACTCGTCCAGTTTATTCAGGAAAAGCCTTTGAAAAGAAATTAATCTCTGATGGCCTTGTATTCGTTACGATTCGCCCGAATAACATCGCACCATTAGAGAAAGATGAATCTCGCTCTGGTGATGTAACATCTGTATCTGTTGACATCAAAGACTTAAGAACGATTGTTAAAGAAGTTGTTCGTAAAGCGTCTACAGGCGTAGATCTAGCGGAAGCAAAGATTATTGTTGCCGGTGGTCGAGGCGTTAAATCTGAAGATGGTTTCAAACCTCTTCAAGAACTTGCAGATGTACTTGGTGCAGCTGTAGGAGCTTCACGTGGTGCTTGTGATGCGGACTATTGTGATTATTCATTGCAGATTGGTCAAACAGGTAAAGTTGTCACCCCTGATCTGTATATTGCTTGTGGAATCTCTGGAGCTATTCAGCATCTAGCTGGGATGTCCAACTCTAAAGTAATCGTTGCGATCAACAAAGATCCAGAAGCTAGTATCTTTTCAGTAGCAGATTACGGAATTGTTGGTGACCTTTTTGAAGTCGTTCCATTATTAACAGAAGAGTTTAAGAAAGTGTTAGTATAATAGAATGTAAAGAATGAAAACGTCCGTTTTTCTGGACGTTTTTTTCAATCATGTAACGAGGAAGGTGTATGATGACAACAATTGCATTCATTCGTCACGGTGAAACCGATTGGAATACTGAAAAAAGAGCTCAAGGATGCAAGGATATACCGCTTAACAATAACGGAAAGTATCAAGCAGAACGTTTAGCAAAAAGATTTGCAGATGAGAAATGGGATGCTATATATGCCAGTCCACTACTCAGAGCATATAAAACAGCTGAGGCAATTAGCGGAATTACGGGTCTAAACGTGTTGGCTGATGATAGACTTCGCGAGATCTCATTCGGAGAGACAGAAGGTACCACTGAAATCGAACGAGTCGAACGCTGGGGAGAAAATTGGATGGAACTTGATCTAGGCAGAGAACCAAATGAAGATGCAGATACTAGATGGAAAGCAGCCCTAAACGACATTGTTCAAAAGCATAATGGCGAGAAAGTTCTGGTCATCACTCATGGAGCATTGCTTGTAAGGATCTTCAAAGAGCTTCTGCAAGACGATACTGATCGCTGGTACGGACTTAATAACACGTCATTTTCGGTCTTTAACCTAAAAGCAGAAAACGATTGGAATTGTGAATTATTTAACTGTCAAAAACATCTTGAAACGAGTGCAACAATATAACGTTTGTCGAATTAAAAACTTGGGTACCATAAACGTGAGCAAACTATTAGCAACTGAAACATTTGTGAGATATACTTTGTTTACACTTTGTTATTTAAAAGGAGGGCCAAATAAATGGCTATTGTTAATGCATCAGATCAAACATTTAATACAGAAACGAACGAAGGTTTAGTACTTGCTGACTTTTGGGCACCATGGTGCGGACCTTGTAAAATGATTGCTCCTGTTCTTGAAGAAGTAGATCAAGAAATGGAAGAAGTAAAAGTAGTTAAGCTTGATGTTGATGAAAACCAAGAAACAGCTGGTAAATTCGGAGTTATGAGTATTCCAACTCTACTTGTTTTCAAAGACGGTCAAGTGGTAGATCAAGTTGTCGGTTTCCAACCGAAAGAAGCTTTAGTTGAACTATTAAACAAACATAAATAAGGTTTACCCAAAAAAGCCCGTTGCTCGGGCTTTTTTTTATGCATTTTACAAAATGCACAATATTTTCTAGGAAATATTGTCGATAAATGAAAATATGTGATATTGAAATCATGGTAGTATTATGATCAGGTTGATACATGATATGATAGTTGAAAAGACTGCTGAGAGTGAAAGGGGGAAGAAATTGACCTCTATTTCTGTAAAACAAAAATTAATGTTGCTACCAGATCAACCCGGCTGCTATCTTATGAAGAATGAGTTCGGGAAAGTTATTTATGTTGGTAAGGCGAAAGTGTTAAAGAACCGTGTTAAGTCTTATTTTTCTGGGACACATGATGGCAAAACACAGAGACTTGTAAGTGAGATCAGAGATTTTGAATACATTGTAACTTCTACTGAGATGGAAGCATTAGTTCTAGAGATGAATTTAATAAAAAAGCATGACCCTCGATATAACGTGATGCTAAAAGATGATAAGAGTTATCCATACTTAAAGATTACGGCTGAAAAACAGCCACGACTTCTGTATATAAGGAAGATTAAGAAAGACGGCGGAAAATATTTTGGTCCGTTCGTGAACGCTTATGCTGCCCAAGAAACGAAAAAATTATTAGATCGTATATTTCCGCTCCGAAAGTGTGACACGATGCCTAAACGGGTGTGTCTGTATTATCATATCGGCCAATGTTTAGGTCCTTGCGTGTATGATGTAACTGAACAAGAAAACAAGAAGATGGTTGATGGCATCGTAAGATTTCTTAACGGCGGTTATCAGGATGTTAAAAATGAGTTATCGGAAAAGATGCTAGAAGCCTCTGAAGCATTGAACTTTGAACGCGCAAAAGAGCTTCGAGATCAGATACAGCATATCGAAGCTGTTATGGAAAAACAAAAGATGATGACGGCAGATTTAGTCGATCGAGACGTGTTTGGCTACCATTTTGATAAAGGATGGATGTGTGTACAAGTCTTCTTCATCAGACAAGGTAAAGTGATCGCCCGAGATATTTCTGTCTTTCCGTTTTATGGAGAGGCGAATGAAGATCTATTGACCTTTATTGGTCAGTTCTATCTGCAAAAAAATCACCTTTTGCCTAAAGAAATCCTGCTTCCTCAGGAAGTAGATGCTAATCTTGTATCGGAACTTCTTCAAGTAAAAGTATTGCAACCAAAAAAAGGACAAAAGAAAGAGCTAGTAGAGTTAGCAACTAAAAACGCATCTTTAGCTCTTCACGAAAAATTTGCCCTGATTGAACATGATGAAGCGAGAACGATCAAAGCCGTTGAGAACCTTGGCGAAAGAATGGGAATTGCTGCTCCTTATCGTATCGAAGCGTTCGATAACTCGAATATACATGGAACAGATCCTGTTTCTGCGATGGTTGTTTTTGTTGATGGTAAACCTTATAAAAAGGATTATCGAAAATACAAGATCAAATCTGTAGAAGGACCAGATGATTATGCTTCTATGAAAGAAGTTGTTCGCCGCAGATATACAAGAGTGTTAAGAGAAGAAGGAGAACTTCCTAGTCTAATTCTGATCGATGGCGGAAAAGGGCAGATATCAGCCGCTCAAGATGTGTTAGAAAACGAGCTTAACTTATTTATTCCTGTAGCAGGTCTATCGAAAGATGAAAAGCATAGAACCTCACAGCTATGGATCGGTGATCCTCCAGAGATGATACACCTCTCTAGAAACAGTCAGGAATTCTATCTGTTGCAACGAATTCAAGATGAAGTTCATAGGTTTGCGATCTCTTTCCACCGAAAAGTTCGCTCTAAAAGTATGTTTGAATCAACATTAGACAACATTGCGGGTATCGGTGACAAACGGAAGAAGATGCTTCTTCGCCATTTTGGATCATTAAAGAAGTTAAAAGAAGCTTCTGTTGATGAAATTCAAGCAGCAGGTGTACCTAAACCAGTGGCCGAGCTGATAGAAAAAGCATTTTTATCAAATGAGTAGTTGCAGCCATTGAGTAACTTTGTTAAAATGAATCCAACTTTATAAATATGCCATGCTTCGTATGAAGTGATGGTAGAGGAGCAGGAACCAATAGTAACCCATCTGAAGAGAAGAAGCTCTAGTGATGATGGTGGAAAGGGGATTCTTGCCGAAGTGTAAAAGGGCTTCTAGTCTTTTATGCTGGACCTGTATTGAATAAATACAGAGCTGTCACACAAGTCCCCCCAGGGTTTGTGTGGAGGACTATCTCACGAGGGGGAACAAACTTGGCTTGCTACGGATTATAGCAACAATAGGGTTTTTCCTTATTGTTGCTTTTTTGTATTTACTTTCAAAAATAAGTGACCTGAAAGTATACGTGCAAACTAAGTAGACGTGGTCATTTTAGCGTCAACAAAGTCTTCTAATAAAAGAGATAGAATCTTACAACAAGAAGGGATTGGAGTATATGGGGAGAATTGTTCAAAAATTTGGTGGAACTAGTGTTGGCTCAGTTGAGCGAATACAAAATGTGGCAAAACGAATTATCCATGAAGTAGATGCAGGAAATGAAGTAGTAGTTGTTGTTTCAGCGATGGGTAAAACAACGGATGAACTGGTAAAGCTTGCTACGGATATCAGTCAGAACCCTTCCAAACGGGAGATGGATATGCTCCTTACGACGGGAGAACAGATTACGATCGCCCTTTTGACGATGGCTCTCCATCAAGAAGGATATAAAGCTCAATCATTAACAGGATGGCAAGCGGGCATTCAAACAGAAGATACCTTTTCAAATGCAAGAATACTAGACATCGATTCAAAGCGCATCTCTTCGCTGTTAAAAGATGGCCATGTCGTGGTTGTTGCTGGATTTCAAGGAATTATTCCTGAAACAAAGGATATTGCCACTCTTGGTAGAGGTGGATCTGATACAACAGCCGTTGCACTAGCAGCAGCTCTTAATGCAGATCGATGTGACATCTATACCGATGTGACGGGTGTGTATACGACTGATCCCCGTGTAGTGAATTCAGCTAGAAAACTACCTTCGATCTCTTATGATGAGATGTTAGAGATGGCGAACCTCGGTGCAGGCGTCTTACATCCGAGAGCGGTTGAGTTTGCTAAAAACTATAATATTACATTAGAAGTAAGATCAAGTATGTGTGAAGAACGTGGAACATTAGTTGAGGAGGAAGTGTCTATGGAACAAAATTTAATGGTTAGAGGTCTTGCGTTTGAAGGAAACATAACAAAAATTACGGTCTCTTCAGTACCTAATGAGATGCATGCATTAGCGGAACTGTTTACGATTTTGGCTTCGAACGGCATAAATGTAGATATCATCATTCAAAATGTATTAAATGAAGAAAAAACGAATATTTCGTTCTCGATCGAATCAAATTCATTGTCTGCTACACAAGAAGTACTTGCAGCGCATCAATCAAAATTAGGATTTGAATCGATAAGTTATGAACAAGGTCTGGCGAAGGTGTCAATCGTTGGTTCTGGCATGATCTCAAATCCTGGTGTAGCAGCTAAAATGTTTAAAGCTCTGTCAGACGAAGAGATTATGATCAAGATGGTTAGCACTTCTGAGATTAAAGTATCTACTGTTGTGAAACAAGAAGATATGATTAAGTCGATAGAAACGCTGCATGATGTGTTTGAGTTAGATGCTCGTGTTCCTGTTGAGAACACGTAAGACCAAACATTGAAAAAAAAGCCGGCGATCCGCCGGCTTTTGTTATTCGATCGTATCTTTTTTATCCCATTGAACTGTGATAAAAACTTTGTTTCTTTTCATTGATTCTAAAGCTTCTGTTGTGCATTTTTTTTGTAGCTGAACTTGTTCAGCAAGGAAGCCTGCTTCTAGGCTGAACGTTTGATGAGTGAAGTTTTCTATTCGCTGCATGATCAGTTGAGAGTTTAAAGAGAAATTCATCTCTGTTTTCGAAGCTTCAATCATTTCAAGTGTGCCCCAGCCAGCTTCAACAAAAAAAGCGTGAACTTCTTCCATCGTATGTAAAGGATATTTTCTAGCCAAGTGTCTTCCTGCCCAATAGAGAATATTTCGTTCTTGTTTGCCAAGAAGTTCAGGCAATAAGTCGCTTCGTAGGATCTCATACCCAAAAGCTGAAACAGAAAGCTGTTCTACAGGGGTGTTATCATCCTTTGTCTTTTGTTTAAACATTCTGCATCCCTTCTTTCTAATTTTTATTATAACGGGAAAGCGGTTTAAACTCTATAGCAACTATCACTATTTGTCGAAAATCTTAAACCTCCAAAAGCGTTGATGTATCAAGAAAATTTACGTGTTTAGTTGTTAGCGTTTTCTTGACGGTGTCAAACGATGGGAGTAAAATGGACATGTTGCTAGTTAATTAAGCTAATTGTTTAACACTCATCCTCTAAAAGAGGAAACTTAAAACGCTTACATGTGGAGAGGAACAAAGATTAGCAGCCAGAGAGAGGCTAAATTTGAAGGGGGCAAGAGAATGGCTGGCAGTAGAGATTTTTTTAACAGAAGGATTCATTCATTATTAGGAGTAATTCCGATCGGGATTTTTCTCGTGCAGCATTTAGTTGTGAACCATTTTGCGACGAGGGATGCTGAAGCATTTAACAAAGCAGCACATTTTATGGAAAGCTTACCGTTTCGTATCTTCCTAGAAACGTTTGTGATCTACTTACCAATTTTGTTTCATGCTGTGTATGGACTTTACATTACGTTTCAAGCGAAAAACAATGTTACCCGCTACGGCTATTTCCGCAACATGATGTTCCTCGTTCAGCGTATAACAGGCGTTATCACATTAGTTTTTATCGCTTGGCACGTATGGGAAACACGTGTACAAGCTGCGTTCGGACAAGAAGTAAACTTTGATATGATGGCAGACATCTTAAGCTCTCCATTCATGGTTGCTTTCTATCTGGTAGGTGTTTTATCAGCAGTATTCCATTTTGCAAACGGATTATGGTCGTTCTTTGTCAGCTGGGGCCTTACAGTTTCGCCTCGTTCACAGAAAATTTCAACATACGTAACGATGGGTGTATTTGTTGCACTTGCAATTGTTAGCGTAAGAACAATCTTTGCATTTATTTAAAAGGGGTGAGACAAATTGAGTAATCAGAAAATTATTGTTGTTGGCGGAGGTCTCGCCGGTTTAATGGCTACAATCAAAGCAGCTGAGGCTGGTGTTAATGTTGACCTCTTTTCAGTTGTTCCAGTAAAACGTTCGCATTCTGTTTGTGCTCAAGGTGGCATAAACGGTGCAGTAAATACAAAAGGTGAAGGAGATTCACCATGGGAGCATTTTGATGACTCTGTATACGGTGGAGACTTCTTAGCAAACCAGCCTCCTGTAAAAGCAATGTGTGACGCGGCACCAGGAATCATCCATCTGATGGACCGCATGGGTGTAATGTTTAACAGAACGCCTGAAGGATTACTTGACTTCCGTCGATTCGGAGGAACGCAGCATCATCGTACTGCATTTGCCGGTGCAACAACGGGTCAGCAGTTATTGTACGCACTAGATGAGCAAGTTCGCCGCCACGAGGTAGCAGGTCTTGTTACGAAATATGAAGGATGGGAATTCTTATCTGCCATTATTGATGACGAAGGACAATGTCGAGGAATCACCGCACAAAACTTGAAAACGATGGAGATCGTAAGTTTCCCTGCGGATGCCGTTATTATGGCAACTGGCGGACCTGGTATCATTTTCGGTAAATCTACGAACTCTGTTATTAACACAGGTGGAGCAGCATCAGCTCTTTATCAGCAAGGTGTATATTATGCGAACGGTGAGTTCATTCAAATTCACCCCACTGCTATCCCTGGTGATGACAAGCTTCGATTGATGAGTGAATCAGCACGTGGTGAAGGTGGACGAGTTTGGACATATAAAGACGGAAAACCTTGGTACTTCCTTGAAGAGAAGTATCCAGCATACGGAAACCTTGTTCCTCGTGACATCGCTACACGTGAGATCTTCCACGTTTGCGTCGATCTAAAGCTAGGAATCAATGGTGAGAACATGGTATACCTTGATCTTTCACACAAAGATCCTAAAGAGCTTGACATTAAGCTTGGTGGAATCATTGAGATCTATGAAAAGTTCATGGGTGATGATCCTCGTAAAGTTCCAATGAAGATTTTCCCTGCGGTTCACTATTCAATGGGTGGAATGTGGGTTGATTATGATCAAATGACAAACATTCCAGGTCTTTTTGCAGCTGGTGAATGTGAGTATCAGTATCATGGTGCTAATAGATTAGGAGCTAACTCGCTGCTTTCAGCTATTTTTGGCGGTATGGAAGCTGGCCCATCTGCTGTTAGATATATTCGAGGATTAGAAAAAACAGTTGAGGATGTACCTTCTACTGTATTTGATAACCAAGTGAAAAAAGACCAAGAAGTATACAACAACATTCTATCCATGGATGGAACTGAGAACGCTTATGTGATCCATAAAGAACTTGGAGAATGGATGACAGATAACGTAACGGTTGTAAGATACAACGATAAGTTAAAGCAAACGGATGAAAAGATTCAAGAATTGATGCAGCGTTATAAAAACATCAATATTAATGATACTTCCAAGTGGAGTAATCAAGGTGCATCATTTACTCGTCAGCTATGGCACATGCTTCAGCTAGCTCGTGTTATTACGCTCGGTGCTCTTAACCGTGATGAAAGCCGTGGAGCTCATTACAAACCAGACTTCCCTGAACGTAATGATGAGCAATGGTTAAAAACAACAAAAGCGAAATTCAATCCAACAACGAACGGACCAGAATTCGAGTATGAAGAAGTAGATGTTTCGCTTATCCAGCCACGTAAACGTGACTATTCTAAGAAGAAGGCAGGGGTGTAAGAATGAGCACAAAAATGGTGAAATTCGTCATCTCAAGACAGGATAACCCAGAAACTGCCCCATATTTAGAAGAGTTTGAGATTCCTCATCGTCCTAACATGAACGTAATATCTGCTCTTATGGAAATTCGTAGAAACCCTGTTAACGCAAAAGGGGAAGCTACGACTCCCGTTACTTGGGAGATGGGTTGTTTAGAAGAAGTTTGTGGTGCGTGTTCAATGGTGATCAACGGAAAGCCAAGACAATCTTGTACGGCTCTTGTTGATCAATTGGAACAGCCAATTCGTCTTGAACCAATGAAAACATTTCCGGTTGTCCGTGATTTGGCGATCGATAGAAGTAGAATGTTTGATGCACTTAAACGAGTTAAAGCTTGGATTCCAATCGATGGTACGTACGATCTTGGACCAGGTCCTCGTATGCCTGAAACAAAGCGTCAATGGGCATATGAACTTTCGAAATGTATGACATGCGGTGTTTGTTTAGAAGCATGTCCGAACGTAAATACAAATTCGGACTTTATCGGACCAGCACCTTTATCGCAAGTTCGTCTATTCAATGCTCATCCAACTGGTGAGATGAATAAGGAAGAACGTTTGAACGCGATCATGGATGACGGTGGGCTTGCAGAGTGTGGTAACTCTCAAAACTGTGTGCAGTCTTGTCCTAAAGGTATTCCTTTAACAACATCAATTGCGGCACTTAACCGTGATACAAGCTTCCAAGCATTTAAGAACTTCTTTGGAAGCGATCGTTAAACCATATAACACAAGAGCTTCTCTCATCAGGGAGAAGCTTTTTTAAAAGGCAGTAGTCTGGGAGATAATTGCTTTTGGAAGTAACGAGCAACTATAAGTGGAAATCAATTATTTTCAAAAGCCGCTATGATACTAAAAAAGAATGATTCTTGAATTTCTATATAAGAAAGGCGGTAAAGAATTTGGCTAGGCAAGATTACATATCAAATATGGATGAGTGGCAGAAGGGCTTTTCTTTTTATCACGAATTGCAAGTGCGTTTTGGTGAAATTGACGGATTCGGCCACGTGAATAATACGAATATCTTTACTTATATGGAAGAATCACGAATCGCGATGTTTAAGGAACTAGGTCTGATGACTGACTGGGGTGCTCCTGATTCAGAAGAGATTCCGGTTGTGGCAGACCTTCAATGTGACTATTTGGCTCAGATCATGTACGATGAAAAATTAAGAGTTTATGTGAAAATTAATGAAGTAGGCTCATCTTCCATCGACATACATTACTTAGGAATAAACGAGAAGAAGATTCCTGTATTTACAGGAAGAGGTGCTATTGTACAGATTTCTAGACGAAATGGACGTCCCGTTAAGTGGAATGAAGAGCTGAAAAACCAACTAAATAATTTTTCTAAAAAAGCCCATGTTTGAAAATGGGCTTTTTTTTATGGTTTATCCGTAATATTCTTCATACTTTTTAAATGAACCAAGTCACTCCCATCTGATTCTTTACATACTATATGTTGACTAAATACTTCCAATATTCGTTGGCGGTTCCTAAACCCTAGCAAGGAGGGGTGAATTCATTGAAAGATAAACACTACCGACCGAAGCCTCTACTTACAAAAAGAGAGAGAGAAGTTTTCGAACTACTAGTTCAAGATAAGACCACAAAAGAAATTGCGGAACAATTATTCATTAGTGAGAAAACAGTTCGTAACCATATTTCCAATACCATGCAAAAGCTTGGGGTTAAAGGACGCTCTCAAGCCGTTGTAGAGTTATTGAGGCTTGGAGAACTCGAGATTTAGTCAGAAAGCGGCTTTCATTGTGAAAGCCGTTTTCAGTTTGGTTTTACTAAAGGTAAAAAGTGTAATTGATTTTTCTAACCTTTTTCCGCTATGATGAAGTTTATGATGTTAGTGGTTTATGGACCTAAATGAAAAAGGTGAAAAAATTCATGAACAAAAGCCTGCAAGTAAAAAAAGTTCTTAATAATAATGTGGTTATTGCTATTGATTCCTTCGATGAAGAAAGAATTGTTATCGGCAAAGGAATTGGCTTCGGCAAGAAACCAGGTGAAGAGATCCTTCCTAAGCAAGTGGACAAGTTATTTGTATTGAAAGATGAAAACGAACAAGAACAATATAAAACCTTATTAGATTCGATAGATGAAAAGATTGTAGAATTGATCAATGATGTAATTGTTCACATACGAACTCGTTTTGAGAATGAGTTAAACGAACATATACATGTCGCGTTAACCGACCATATTACATTTGCTATCAAACGATTAGAACAAAGTATGGATATCAAAAATCCATTCCTAACTGAAACACAAACACTATATCCAAAAGAATATACGGTGGCTGAAGAGGCGATCGAGATCATCAATAAGTCGCTGGGCATTCATCTTCCTGAAGGTGAGATTGGTTTTGTGGCATTACATATTCATAGCGCCATAACCAATAAAAGTGTAACTGACATAAAGAAGCACTCAGAGCTCATCAACACTTTAATGCAGATGATTCAACATTCACTAGACCTATCAATCGATACAAAGAGCATTAATTATTTACGTCTTGTGCGTCATTTAAGACATGCGATAGAGCGTATTTCTATGGGTGATATCATGGAGGAACAAGAAAAGTTAGCAAAAGTGTTGAAAGAAGAATATCCTTTATGCTACAATTTGGCGTGGAAGTTGATTAAGGTTATGCAAAATACCTTACAAAAACCCGTGCCCCATGCAGAAGCAGTATATTTGACGATGCATTTGCAAAGGCTTTCGCGTTATGACAATGAAGACAAATGATAAATGAATATAGAACAACTCGTTTTTACGTGTTACTGATTCGATCAGGCATAAGTAAGAAACAAAAGTGTAGCAGATGCTTAATTAGGATATATTAATTCTGATTAGGGATTTTACTCATGTTTCTTATTTATGTCTTTTTTTGTTTGATGCGAAAGTAAATGGAAGGGTTATCATAATAAAAAGGAGGACTTCCTATGTGGAAAAAACTTTTTGGTGTTCTTCAACGCGTAGGTAAAGCGCTTATGCTGCCAGTTGCGATCTTACCAGCTGCAGGTCTGTTGCTTGCCTTTGGTAACGCGTTCAAAAACCCAGCGTTGATTGAAAGAATACCTGCATTAGATGCAGCATGGTTCCAGCTTGTTGCAGACGTAATGGAAAAATCGGGAGACATTGTTTTTGCCAATTTATCGTTACTGTTTGCCGTAGGTGTTGCCGTAGGTCTAGCAGGCGGTGAAGGTGTAGCAGGATTAGCAGCAATTATTGGTTACTTGATCATGAACGTAACCATGAGCGTAATTGAAGGTGTAACGCCTGATATGATCGGAAAAGATCCTTCTTTTGCGAACGTACTTGGTATTCCAACACTTCAGACTGGAGTGTTTGGAGGTATCATCGTCGGTATTTTAGCCTCCTATCTATATAAGAGGTTCTATAACATTGAACTTCCTCAATACTTAGGGTTCTTCGCTGGAAAACGTTTTGTACCGATTATTACAGCAGTATCTGCTTTAGCACTTGGTATTGTAATGACGTTCATCTGGCCACCTGTTCAGCATGGACTTAATACGTTCTCTGAAAGCATGATCAATTCGAACTTGACGGTTGCGGCATTTATCTTTGGAGTGATCGAACGTTCATTGATTCCGTTTGGACTTCATCACATCTTCTACTCGCCGTTCTGGTTTGAGTTTGGCTCTTATAAATCTGCAGCAGAAGGACTTGTTCGTGGTGACCAAGCGATCTTCTTTGCACAATTAAAAGATAACGTTGAATTAACAGCAGGTACATTTATGACTGGTAAGTTCCCGTTCATGATGTTCGGACTTCCAGCTGCAGCATTGGCTATGTATCACGAAGCACGACCTGAACAAAAGAAAATAGTAGCGGGTATCATGGGTTCTGCTGCGTTGACTTCTTTCTTAACGGGAATCACGGAACCACTTGAGTTTACTTTCTTATTTGTTGCTCCAGTATTATTTGGAATTCATGCTATATTCGCAGGTCTTTCTTTTATGGTCATGCACTTGTTAAATGTTAAAATAGGTATGACTTTCTCTGGTGGTGTAATTGACTACTTATTGTTTGGAGTACTTCCTAACCGTACAGACTGGTGGCTAGTAATTCCTGTAGGTCTCGTATTTGCAGTGATCTATTACTTTGGTTTCCGTTTTGCGATCCGTAAATGGAACCTTAAGACACCAGGACGAGAAATCGTGGATGATGAAGTCGAAACAAATGTTGGACCGTCCAATAAAGATTCTCTAGCAGCGAATATTTTAGAGGGATTAGGCGGAGAGTCCAATATCTCTAACCTTGATGCTTGTATCACTCGATTAAGAGTTTCTGTAAATGATCCTAAGGAAGTGGACAAGAATCGATTGAAAAAACTTGGAGCATCTGGAGTTCTTGAAATGGGTAATAACATTCAAGCGATCTTTGGAACTCGATCAGATACGATCAAGAGTGAAATTCAAGATATTATCAGTGGTAAGACTGTAGCTAAACCGAAGAATTCAGAGAAAACGCCTGAACAAGGAAAAGTTGTGGAAACAAACAATGAAGGTGCTACACCAACTTCATCCATTTCTACTGATGATGATCGTTTTGTTTCTCCGATTAAAGGGAAAATACTTCCGATCACCGAAGTTCCTGACCAAGTTTTCTCAGGAAAAATGATGGGTGATGGATTTGCCATCGAACCAGCAGAAGGCTTGGTGGTTTCACCTGTTAATGGTAAGATAATGAATATCTTCCCGACAAAACATGCCATCGGTATTGAGTCAGATTCAGGCAAAGAAATTCTCATCCACTTTGGTATCGATACAGTGAAACTGAAAGGTGAAGGTTTTGAGAGCTTTGTGTCTGAAGGCGACAGAGTTAAGATCGGTCAAAAGATCTTAAAGGTTGACTTGAACTTTGTTAAGGAAAATGCACCATCCGTAATCACACCGATTGTTTTCACGAATCTATCGGATGAAACAGTTTCCGTCGAAAAAACAGGAACTGTGGCTATAGAGGAAGAAAATATTATTACATTCAAAAAATAAAGGGGTAATTATCATGGCAGAAAAAACATTCAAAGTAACGAGCGAATCAGGAATCCACGCACGTCCAGCAACAACTTTAGTTAACCAAGCAGGTCAGTTCAGCTCAGATATCACACTTGACTACAACGGAAAAAGCGTTAACTTAAAATCTATCATGGGCGTAATGAGCCTTGGAATCCAACAAGGATCTTCAATCGTGATCAAAGCAGAAGGTTCAGATGCAGAAGAAGCAATCGCAGCATTAGAAAATGTAATGAAAAAGGAAGGGCTTGGTGAGTAATGTCTGAAAAAATTTCAGGTATTGCAGCATCAGCCGGCATCGCAATCGCAAAAGCGTTTGTTCTTCAAAACCCTGAATTAACGATCGAAAGAAAATCGATCTCCGATTCTGCGAGTGAGATAGAGCGTTTTGAAGCAGCGCTTAAAGTTTCTAAAGAAGAACTTTCTGTTATAAAAGAAAAAGCGAACAAAGAGTTAGGCGAAGATAAGGCAGCGATTTTTGCTGCCCATCTTCTTGTTTTGAGCGATCCAGAACTAGTTGATGCTGTAAAACAAAAGATTGAAAATGAAAAGGTTAACGCCGAAGCAGCAATGGACGATGTTTCATCCATGTTCATCAATATGTTTGAATCCATGGATAACGAATATATGAAAGAGCGTGCTGCAGATATTCGTGACGTTTCAAAACGAGTTTTAGCACACTTGTTAAATGTGACGTTTACAACACCTGCAAGCATCACAGAAGAAGTTGTCATCTTAGCAGAAGATTTAACTCCTTCCGACACAGCTCAATTAAACCGTAATTTTGTTAAAGGATTTGCAACTGACATTGGTGGGAGAACTTCTCACTCAGCAATCATGTCACGTTCAATGGAGATTCCTGCAGTAGTAGGAACTAAAACAATTACGGAAAATGTTGAGAACGGTGTAGTGGTAATCATCGACGGTCTGGATGGACACGTAATCGTGAATCCGACTGACGATGAAATCGCAACATATGAAGAGAAACAAAAACAATATCAAGACCAAAAAGCGGAATGGGCAAAGCTAGTGAATGAAAAAACATTCTCAAGCGATTCTGTTCAAGTTGAGCTTGCAGCTAATATTGGAACACCAGCTGATGTAAAAGGTGTTCTAGAAAACGGTGCAGAAGGCGTTGGTTTATACCGTACAGAATTCCTTTATATGGGCCGTGACCAACTTCCAACTGAAGAAGAGCAGTTCAAGGCATACAGTGAAGTGCTTGAAAAGATGGAAGGTAAACCAGTAGTCATCCGTACACTTGATATTGGTGGAGATAAAGAGCTTCCTTATTTAAATCTTCCGAAAGAGTTAAATCCTTTCTTAGGATTCCGTGCGATTCGTCTTTGCTTAGAAGAGCAAGAAATTTTCCGTACACAACTTAGAGCACTTCTTCGAGCAAGCCAATATGGGAACTTGAAAATCATGTTCCCGATGATTGCAACACTTGGAGAATTCCGTGCTGCTAAAGGTATTTTGTTAGAGGAAAAAGAAAAGCTCGCTTCAGAAGGTATAAAAGTATCTGAATCCATTGAAGTAGGTATCATGGTGGAAATTCCATCAACAGCCGTAATGGCAGATACATTTGCTAAAGAAGTTGACTTCTTTAGCATCGGTACAAACGATTTGATTCAATATACGATGGCTGCTGATCGTATGAACGAACAAGTTTCTTACTTGTATCAGCCGTACAATCCAGCGATCTTAAGATTAGTAAAAATGGTTATTGATGCAGCTCATAAGGAAGGCAAATGGGCTGGTATGTGTGGGGAGATGGCAGGCGATCCGATCGCAATTCCAATTCTTCTTGGACTCGGCCTCGATGAATTCTCGATGAGTGCTACATCTGTACTTCCTGCTCGTAGTCAGATCCTAGGTCTGTCTAAAGAAAAGATAAGTGCACACATGGATGAAATTCTACAAATGGAAACGATGGAAGACGTTGTGAAGTTTGCAGAAGAAAATTTCTAAAGTAGAAAAAAGACTATGGGGAAATTTCCATAGTCTTTTTCTATAGATGTTTGAGGTAATATGGTTGGACACGGGAGTGGTTGATTTCCGCTCCAGGTTGCGAGGGTTTAAAACATTCCATTAACGAATGGTCTTGCATTTTCATAAAAATATTAGCAGAATAGAAAACAGTGATTAAACGCCAGTAATGTATATAGAGATGAGGCGATGTTTTTGAATAGACCCATTGGAGTCATTGATTCAGGAGTGGGAGGTTTAACGGTTGCAAGAGAGATCATGAAGCAGCTGCCGAAAGAAGAGATCATATATTTAGGAGACACAAAAAGGTGTCCGTACGGCCCTAGACCTTTTGAAGAGGTTAGGACTTATACATGGGAAATGATTGACTTTCTTTTAGAACAGGAGATTAAGATGCTCGTTATCGCTTGTAATACAGCTACTGCAGCAGTATTAGAAGAAGCGAAGAGAAAGTTAGACATTCCGGTCTTAGGTGTTATCCATCCTGGTGCCCGTTCCGCTTTAAAAGCGACGAAAAATAATCATGTCGGTGTAATCGGGACAGTCGGAACGATCAATAGTGGTGCTTATAAACAGGCACTAACGCAGATTCGTAATGATGTGATCGTAGAAAGTTTAGCATGTCCGTTGTTTGTTCCGCTTGTTGAACAAGGAAAGTTATCAGGTGAAGAGACATTAAGCGCAGTTTCAGAAACGTTATATCCGCTTAAGGATCTTTCCATCGATACGTTAATCTTGGGATGCACTCATTACCCTCTGTTAAGACCTGTCATACAGCAAGTGATGGGTGAACATATCACGTTGATCTGTTCAGGTGCAGAAACTGCGCGTGAAGTTTCTGTCATCTTAGATCATAGCGGGCTCTTAAATACAGAAGATGCTAAACCGATGCATCGATTCTTAGCTACAGCAGAGAGCAATCATTTCCTGAAGATCGCTAACCATTGGCTAGACCGCAAGATTGAAAAAGTAGAATGTATTAAGTTGTAGTTTTCAAAAAACACGAAAATTAGGTTACCTCATAATGAGAATATTGAAATGAAAAGAGTAGAATCCATTTAGGGATTCTGCTCTTTTCTTTTGATTAATGCCAATCTCTTTTATTTTTTGTACAAGTGGTCTAACGGGAGAGGGTAGCTCGTATACATAGTAGTACAAACCACTTGAGGAGGGAAAGTATGCGCAAAATGATGAAGTCAGGAGCACCGCTTATCATATTATCAGCTTCATTGCTGGTATCAGGTTGCGGACTATGGGGAGAGAAAGCAGGAAATGAGCTTGATCCCCCTAAAGTGAATTACGTGAAAGAAGGTCAGTCACTTGATAAGAAGGATAAAGCAGCGAGTGCAGAGCAAACGAATAAGCGGCAACTGTTTTTATTCGACAGCAACGGGATGGTTGTCCCACAGGTACTAGCTCTTCCAAAGAACGATGAAACGGCTAAACAAGTACTGCAGTATCTTGTGAAAGATGGGCCAATCAGTAATTTGCTTCCTAACGGTTTTCAAGCTGTTCTGCCAGCAGATACAGAAGTGTTATCGGTAAATATCAAAAAAGGAACAGCTACAGCAAATTTTTCTAAAGAGTTCACAGAGTATAATGCAGCGGATGAAATGAAGATTCTGCAAGCTATTACATTTACACTTACTCAGTTTGACAACATAAAGAAAGTTAAAATACAAATCGCAGGAAAGAACCAAAATTCAATGCCTGTTAACAATACACCAGTTGGTGACGGTGTGAGTCGCGTTGACGGTATAAACCTCGAAAATGGCAGTGTGGCAGATATCACGAATAGTGAACTCGTAACGCTCTATTTCTTGGCACAGACACAGGATCAAACGTATTATGTACCTGTAACGCGCCGAGTTGCAAAAGAGGGAACAGATAAAGTAACAGCAACGATCGAACATCTAATTGATGGCCCTTCTGCTGAGAGCAGCCTTCTAACAGATTTTAGAACAGATGTGAAACTGTTGAGTACACCTGTCGTCAAAGATGGTGTGGTTACACTAAACTTCAATGGAGCTTTACTGGATAACAAAGAAGAAAGCATGATTGCAGATGAAGTATTAAATTCAATTGTTCTTTCTCTTACTGAACTATCTGAAGTGAAGAAAGTAGCGATTAAAGTCGATGGGAAGTCAAAGATCTTTAATGAAAAAGGGAAAGAACTCACTGCTCCAGTTTCAAGACCTAAAGAAGTGAATACAGGTGAATTTTAAAATCAAATAGGTTGTGATACAGTAAAGAGGCGAGATATTCGCTTCTTTTTTATTTTGTCCATATTAATATAGGGATTTAACATATTGATTCATTAAGTTAAGATTTACTTTTATCGGAGGAATAAACCACATGAAAATTTTAGTCGCAACGAAAAATAGAGGCAAAGCTAAAGAATTACAATCCATGTTTGAAAGCCTTGGAGTTGAAATCCTTTCTTTAAACGATATTGAAGGAAGTCCTGATGTTGAAGAAACAGGAGTCACTTTTGAAGAGAACGCTATTTTAAAGGCTGAAACCATTTCTAAACAGATGAATATTCCTGTTATTGCAGATGACTCTGGATTAGAAATTCATGCGTTAGAAGGACGACCTGGCGTTTATTCAGCTAGATATGCAGGTATACATAAAAGTGATGAAGAGAACATGAACAAAGTCTTAGAAGAACTTCAGGATGTTGAAGATAACGATAGAAACGCTCAATTTGTATGTGCTTTGGCTTTTGCAAGACCTCAAAAAGAAACGCTAGTTGTAAAAGGTGAATGTAAAGGTCAGATCTTAAGAGAAAAGAAGGGAACGGAAGGTTTCGGGTATGATCCGATTTTCTTTCTTCCTCAATTAAATCGTTCGATGGCAGAGTTAGCAAAAGAAGAAAAAAATAAAATTAGTCATAGAGCAATAGCTTTGGAAAAACTAAAAAAACTGATCAATGAGGAGGATCTCTTATGGGAAAAGCCTTAATCGTTAGTGATAGTCACGGGTTAACAGATGAGTTAGAAACGTTAAAGAGCCGCTATCAAAATAAAGTAGATCTTATGATCCATTGCGGTGATTCTGAGCTTTCGACATCATCTAAAGAAATGTCTGGATTTGTAACGGTTAAAGGAAATATGGATTATTTAGGCGATGATTTTCCTAACGAAGCCATTGAGCTGCTGGGAGAAACATGTATATATATAACACATGGTCATCTATACGATGTAAAAATGTCTTATCTTTCACTAGCATACAGAGCAGAGGAAACAGGCGCAACAATTGCTTGTTTTGGGCACTCACACATAGCTGAGGCATTTGAACGTGAGGGAATGATTTTTATTAATCCAGGCAGTATCAGGCTGCCTAGAGGTTCGTTTGAAAAGACTTATGCTTTATTAGAAATTGAAGATAATAGTATTTCGGTAAGTTTTTATTCACTCGATGGTATACGTATCGATCAGTTAAGTAGAACATTTGAAAAGAAAACGGTAAGAAAATAAAAAAGTTAAGAAAATGGGTTGACTATAATTTAGATATCATGTATATTTAGTTATGTCGTCGCGACAAGGTCTAAATTGTCTGCGGGTGTAGTTTAGTGGTAAAACAAGAGCCTTCCAAGCTCTGGTCGTGAGTTCGATTCTCATCACCCGCTCCATTTGTTTTTCTCACGTTCAAATGGTCCATGAAAAGTTACATCTGAAGTTAACAGATCTTACAATTAAAATGCATGATAAAAATATATTTGTATCCACAGTCGACGGGTGGAACAAATCACTGTGTGCCCGCAGCGCATGGTAATTGCGGAAAGCGCCATTGCTATGCGAAAGGGGCTCCAATACATATGTCCCAGTAGCTCAGCCGGATAGAGCATACGCCTTCTAAGCGTACGGTCGGGAGTTCGAATCTCTCCTGGGACGCCATAATACTTACAGTCTAACCCTTGATATGACAGGGTTTTGAACAGATAAGGGATGCTATCACAGATTATAACACTGTGGGAGCATCCTCTTTTTTATACCTACAATATTTCAGCAAAAGTTCTGCTACCTCCAACTTATTAGCCACAATGGAGGAGACAGTATGACAAAGAAAAAAGGCATATTTGATGTAGAGGCAGACATTAATCTGTTTAATCAAGGAAATATTACAGGTATACAAGAAAAGTTATCAGGGGCAAAGGTACCTACAACAGCTAAAACAAGTAAGAAAGATGGCAGAGACTTAGACAGTGTTATGGAAGTAATTATTCAGCAAATGACAGTTAGTGGATACAGAGAGAGGACTATGACTGATTATATAAGCTACATGGCACAGTTTAGGAAGGTTACAAATGTTGAATACCTTGAGGATATTACAACAGATAGTATTTATCTGTGGCTTAATTCAATGGCAGTATCTAATCAGACTAAGCTGACAAGGCTCAAATGCTTAAAGGCTATTCTAGGTAAGTGTTTCAATAATGGGTGGTTCAGCTCAAAATTTTGGCATAGCATCAATATTAAAGTTGATAAACAGGTTAAAAAAGGTGCTAAGAAGGATGATGTAATGGTTTTGCTATCTTTGTTAGACTTAAATACCTTTATTGGTCTCAGAGATGCTGTGGCAGTTCTTACTCTTTATAGAACTGGTGTAAGAATTAATACACTGGGGCAACTCCAAGAAAGGCATATTGACTTTGAAAATAAGCAATTATGTATGGATGGTACAATATTAAAGAACCATAAACTTTTAAAGCTGCCTCTTGATGATGAACTACTACATTTGCTAAAGGTTCTTATGAATCAGAACAATAAAATTAGAACTTACTATGGGCAAAAAAATTCATATCTGTTCATAAGTTACAAAGGCACATCTCTTAATACAAAGTCTACAAACAATGCTATTTCAAAGCAGTTAAATAAATATGCTAAAAAGTATGGGTTAGATAACATAAATCCTCATGCCCTTAGAAGGGGCTATGCTAAGACTTTATTAGAAAAAGGGGCTAACCTTGCATTAATTTCTAAAGCCTTAGGACACTCTAATTTAGCTGTCACAACTCAGTATTTGGACTTAGATGTTGAGGAAGTTGCTGACAACCTTAGGGAATACTTATAATACTTTTACTCCTGCTATTCTAGCAGGTTTTTTTGTATGTTTTTGTATTTTTAAATACAGAAATTAGTAGTATAGTTGAGTGTAGAAGGTGGTGAAAAGTGATGAAAAATGCTGAGATGGATACTTGGTTAGATGAGATGCTAAAGCTAGGGGAAAGTTTTACTTTTGAAAATGGAAAAGCTAAACATGAATTATATGAGTTATGGATTAGCAAAGCAAGAGAGTTTCTACTAGTTAATGAATATCTAACAGAGGATAAGGTTGCTAAACAGCCTTTTCATAATGATGAGGGTTACTACAACCTATTGTCTGGCTACCTTACTAAGATTTACTTAAGTAACAATGGAGTATGGTAAGTCATAAAGAGGATGCTGATTTGGTCAGCTCCTTTTATTATTTAGAGGTAGGTAGAATCTTAATTGCTTAGCTAATTTCTCATGGGGATTCTAGTGTATAAGTAGTTTATTTAAATAGGGGTGTTAAAAAACTAAGGGGGACTCAAATTGGAGAACAATGATTTATTAAAAAGAATTCAAGAGCTTGAAGAAACTATAGAATTAATTACTTTCAGACAGAACTTGCTTTTTTCAAATACATCTGTGGATAGAGCCATTTATGAATATGATATTACAAAAAAACAGTACAATCTCATCATGGATTTGATGGATAGGTACAGAACAAAAATAGATAATAAAGAAAAGGTTAGTCATGGTAAATTTGAGGATGAGATGTATGAAATAGTTCCTCAACATAGTGGGAATTATCACTTTGTAGAATCATTAACTAGAGCATTTTGGGAAAATGATAGATGGGAAGAAGTGTTTGATGAGCTGTATAGAGTTTTACCAAAATATCAACACATTAAAAAAGGGTTTTAATAAATGGATAGCTTTTTAAATGTGGTAGGAAAATTAGCAGATTTTATTGGAATCATTTCAGGTATTGTAGCAGTCACAGCTTGGCTTAAAGCAAGAAAATATGCAAATAAAGCAAGTGAAACTTTAGGAGTTATTCAAAACTACAGAAGAGTTGAGATATACACAGAAGTTAATAAGAAATTAGAACAGATTAAATCTGACATCAGAAAGATAGGTACAGATGGCAGAGCTAATGTCCAAAAAAGATACAAAGAGTTAGAAACAACTGTAGGTGAAATAATTCATGCAATACCATCAAAAAATAATGATTTAATTGAAAAAATGAGGGAGGTTGAAAAAGCACTTAGAGTACATGGAGATAAAAATGAAAAATTAATTGATAAAAAGCAATATGCTGTCTTAGACTCAATAGACATTGTATCAACAGGGCTTAAAGGCTTGATGGAAGAACTAAAACAAGAAAATTAAAAATTATGTGAATGATTAGTAGTGCCTATTACTGACTTATAAATCAATACTAAAAAAGAAGGGAGCATTTAGGTGCTCTCTTCTTGTTCTTGTTTTCCTGATAATAAATCAAGTAGTAAATTCACTTTTTTAAACAGCTCATCAAATGTAATTATAGTTACACTTTTCATTTCTTTTCTGTACCACTCAAATGATTGCAATTTCTGTTCTTCCAAGTCATTCATTTTCCCTGCAATTACTACACACATAGGGTTAAAAACTTTAAAATCTTCATCAGAACTACCTCTTAAGGATGTATATTCTCTTTGTAATGTTTCCTTGTAGCCTAGTACCTGAACAATTGCTCCAGTTAAGTCACTGTGTATGGAGTATATATTTTGTCTATACTTACCTGAAAGTAAATCAGTGCTTGGAGTTTTAATCTCAATTAATGCTACATCATTAGATAAATCATTCTTAAACATGAAATCTACTACTTTTCCACCTTTATTGCCAATTCCTTTACCACCAACATAGGCTTTGTCCTCAAAGAGTAACATGGGGCTGGCAAAGATTTGACTCAATACCCAAGCATTATCAGTAAATACCCTTTGCCAAAACTCTTCATCATTATTATCTGAATTTTCTTGCCAGACCTTTAATAATTTTCTGATATTTGTTATTCCAATTAGATTATTTAATTGGTCTAGCTCATTTCCCTTTACCTCTAACAATCTTGAAATTATATCCTCAGAATTTTTAGTGTTAGCCATCCATTCAAATGTTTGCTTGACTAATTCTTGCTTATTTTCATCAAGCAGAGTTTCAAATAGACTACTATCTTTTTTGAACATCTCTATTACTTTTTGCAGTTGGCTGTTTGCTTTTGTAAACCAGCTCCTGCCCTGGATAATGCCATACTCTTTATGTATTTTGTAATAAGCATCAGCCTCTGTCATTAGTTTGAGCATTTCATCTGACTTTAACTCAAGTTTGATTCCCTCATATGCTTTTAGAGAAGTAAGATTAAAATCTTTGAAATCTTCCCACTCATCATCTTTTTTCTTTTTTTGAAAAATAAAGCAACCATTTACTGGTGCATTGATATCCTTTTGATTGTTTACAATCTGAGGTCTGAATAATAATCTAGTTAAATTATTCTCCCTTAATATAATGTCAGTCCCCATTGCAGAATCCTTTGATGTAGAATTTAAAACAATTTTCATCATATAGACTCCTTTTTAGATAAATTATACCTTTTAAATACATAAATTGTAAGTTTTTAAATTGTATTGAGTTATAATTGACTCAAACTGTAAAAGGGGAATGTAAAAACATGGTCAACAAAAAAGAGTTTATTTATTGGCTTGAAAATAATAGAAATATAGTTCTATATTCAGTAAATAGATACGCAAATGCTATAGAAACAATTAGCTCTGAATTAGCTAGTTATGGAATGGATGAAATTAACCTTTACAATGTGGAAGAGCCTTTAGTTATTGATTCTGTTATAAAAAAACTTCAAGAAAGTAATGAATTTCTCCAAAAAAATAAAAATGGAAATAGAATGTATAGTGTTTCATTAAATCATTATAGAAGGTTTCTTGAATACAATCAGACTATTCAATATCAAACAGAGCTATTAAAGGATGAGATAGAGTATGAAAAGCAGATTAAGCAAAATATATCCAATGAAAATAGACCTGTAAACATTGTAGATACTAAAAAGGATAGACCAAAATATAGGACTGTTAACAACAGAAAGATTTGGAGTAGAAATCCTAAATATGCAATTGATTCAGTAATGGATGCAGATTACTTATGTGAAGTAGATAATCAGCATACTCACTTTACATCTAAGTTTAGCCAAAGAAACTATGTAGAAGCTCATCATATTATTCCAATGAAATTTCAAGAGCAGTTTGACTGTAGCTTAGATGTTCATGCAAACATAGTATCCCTCTGTATGGTCTGTCATAAGAAGTTACACTTTGCTCTTTTTGAGGATAAAGTGGATATGTTAGAGGAGTTGTATTTAAAGAGAAGAGAGAGACTTAATAACTCAGAACTTAAAGTATCATTAGAGGAATTACAGAGTTTTTATAGATAAAGACCTTAGAATGATTACAGTGTAATGAAATAAATTTGCAATTAAATTAAGGGCTAATATTGAGTTAGTTTCAGAGGGCTAAGCAAGTTCTCTTTATTTTATCATCCTGCCAGTTTATAAAAATATAATGCTAAATTTTTTAGGAAATTGCTATTTAGCAAATCTGTAGCTGAGTAAACTGGAATATTATTACATATAATAAAAAAATGGAACGCGTATGTTTTATTTGCCTTGCTCCAAGTTCTAAGAGGGGGTGTTCCCATGGTGGGGGCTGAGTAGGCAACAGGCTTTTCAGGTAGTCGTACAGCCATGAATCCTTATCATGTTTGTTGTACTGTTCAATGCACAGTAATTTAAGCAGTCTGAGAGGTGATAGGAGCTGTTACATTTAAAGAAAGAGACAGACACCATTACAGCATCTGCCTGAGCCTAACTTATTTTCACTTATATTCCTATTGATAATCTTGTAGTTACTTTGTTTGCCTCATCTTGAGTAATACCAATGTATCTTAATGTTACTGCTTGTGAGCTGTGGTTAAAGATATACTGAAGCAGTGCTAAGTCTACATCCTGTTTGTAAGCCATGTAACCAAAGGTCTTTCTAAGGCTGTGACAGCTTAGTGTGATGCCTATCATATCTCCTGCATGAGCTACTATTCTGTGAGCCTGTACTCTGCTTATAGGCTTACTCCTGTCCTTATTACTGTAAAAGAGATAGTCCCCCTCAGCTAATTCCTCTGCCACAACATAATCCCTTATCAGTAGCTGTAGCTTAGGGTTAAGCTCTATCAACTTCTCCTTATTGGTCTTTTCCTCTCTGTTCTTCCATATACCTCTCAAGCTGTCCTTAACATTTGCCCTCAGTATGTCAGATATTCTAAGCCCTGTATTCAGACTGTAAGCTAACAGTAAATACTGCTTAGAACCTTTTCTATAGACTTCCATAACATCCTTAATCAGTTTCATATCAGTGATTGGCTGAGCTGTATTCACTTTTATTTTCCCCCTGCTATATGTAGAAAAAATGTAATAATTAAGACTCACTATGTTACATAAATTATTTTCTTTAACCATCATAGCAGTTATAGTCTGATATAACAACAATCTATAGGTAACATAATTACATTGTGTTACTTTTTTGGAATATGGAGATAGGCACTTTGATTAGAAATTGCTCTTTATTTGTTTCAGGCTCAGAAAAAATATTTTTGATATTGCATGGACTCTTATTTTCTTGGATATTTCTCAGCTACATCCCTTGGTAACACTGTATTCCTTTAGTGTGATAAATCCAAGACCAGACTTGCAGGACAGGGAAGAGTTTGAGGAGATTTAAAGAGTAATAAAAAAACAGAAGTTTATTATCTATTCAGCTGACTCAATTATTCATTATCAGGATTAACAATTGCATCATAAAAGAAATATATCCACCTTTCTTAGCATTGAAAAACCATTAAACTCCATAGCCTTCCTAATAGCATCCATTAAATATGCTAAGTAATTGCTATTTAAATTAAGATACTTCATCCATATAGTCCTCATCTGTTATATCAGGCATTTCAAAAATATTAGTCTCATTTTGCTCCTGTTGTAACAATTGGAGCTTTTCCTCATCAGTCTTTAAGTCATCAATGTCAGTAAATGCTACAATACAATTTGGAACATAATACATGTTGAGGTCATACTGTGCTTTACCTCTTTTGATAGTCTGTTTATAAAATAATACTTTTCCACTAATGGGATTATTAGCAAATGCCTTGATGTAGCTAAGAATTGTAGACCTACCAAGTCCTGTCATCTCTGCTAATCTATCTACAGATGGAAAAGCAAATCCATCTTTATCTACATGGGAGCAAAGTGCTTGCATAAATGTTATTAATCCATTAGGCAGACCTTTCAAGTAACCACTGTTGTAAATTTTAAAAATGTTAGTAGATACATATGGCATATAGATTACATCTTCTGTCCAATCATCATAGGATATAATATTCTGTACAATAAATAGAGGTTGAGTAACCTGCTCAGGCTTAATGTATCTTTCTTCTAATTGCTTTTTCATGAGGTTCTTGTATTTCTGTATATCTTTATCAGTTATCTTACCCATGTTGTAATTCTCCTCTACAAATAATTTTTTATTAATCATTGATGTGAGGCTTAGCCTCTATCTTTGCTACAAAAGTAGATATTGAGTTATCCAGTTATTTTGTTAGTTAGTTAATACAGTTATTTAGTTATGGTATTAAAATTGGACTTCTAAACTCATTCCTCACCCTCAAACAATAGTTTTACTTTTCTAGGATGCTTTGCTTTGTACTCCATGAAAGCCTCATAACAGTCTCTCCTGCTCTTTCCATTGACAATGTTTTTTATAGTTGCTCTTGATACAGTGAAGTGCTCCTCAATTTGAAATGGGAGCAGACCTTTCACTTTACTGTAATAAAGGATTTTGTAGACATCCCTATCAGTTAGCTTGACATTATTAAACCCTAACATCATATTGACCTCCTCATTCTTTCTTCATTACTATAATTAGAAAGAGTAGAGAAACTGTGACAACTCCTGATGTTCTTTAGATTATTTCTGATACTGTTTCAGTGAGACTTATTTCTGGGGCTTTAAGGCACATGGAAAAAATGGTAAAATAGCACTGTATTATTTTTCCGCAGAGTGTAGTCAGTTTATAGGGGAGAGGAGGAAATGTGTTGAGTCAAGCAAAATTAAGTGAGGATGCCTTAGTACAGATAATAGAAAAGGCAAAGAAATTTTTCAAAGATGATATTGTTCCAAGCCACAAAGCTAATACTCTTAAACTAAAAAAATTAAAGCAGTTTAACCTTAATCCATTTTTGGATAAGTATAAAGCCAGCTTTCTAACTGGAAATGATGACTCTGAGAGTATTGCTAGAGCTTTAGTCTATCCAAGGGTTTTGGGTACATCCATAAATACTATCTTTGGAGATAGATTACAGAAATTTTGTAGTGAGGTATTAGAGGGCTTTGCATCTACAACATCAGGTATTGATATTGAGTTTTTTGATAAGGTAGATGGCAGAAAGAAATACTGTCAAATTAAGGCAGGTCCAAACACTATCAATAAAGATGATATTGAGACTATCAAAGGGCATTTCCAAGGCATTAAAAACCTTGCAAGGACTAATAAGTTGAGTATCAGCTTTGATGATTTAGTGGTAGGTGTATTTTATGGTACTCCTGATGATTTAAGTAATCATTATAAGACTATCAACAAAGAGTATCCTGTTATAGTTGGTCAGGAGTTCTGGTACAGACTAACAGGTGAGCTAGACTTCTATCAAAAACTTACAGATGCTATAGGTGATGTAGCTTCTGAGGTTGATGGTTCTGAAATGATTGAGGATGTGATTAAGACTTTAGCTAAAGAAATTGAGGATACATTAAAGCCAAAGCAATTAAAACCTGTTATCGAAAAGAAGATAGCTGCTGAGGATAAAGGGGAATATATTTTGTAACAAAAAAGAGGGAGGTTGCTGTAATTGCATCCATCCCTTTTTTCATTTTTATAGGCTATATCCTAATTCTATCTCTGCCTCTGCTAGCGTATCAGCAACGTAAGGGACATCATAAGCATTAATATCGGTAACATCCTCATGAAGGATAAGGTATCTTGCGACTACAGAATCTTTACCATCAAAATGACTTTCAGGTATAAGCTCCTCTTTTTCATAAAACCAATTGTGTAACCCATACATCTTTTTAATTAACATTCCAATATCTCCCTATCCTCAATATGGATTAATTTATTTTATCTGATTTAATACATTTACAATAGATAAGCCAATAGCATTAGCCATGTTTACAGGGACAGCATTTCCTATCTGTTTATAAGCATTAGCCTGTGAACAGTCAAACTCCCAACTATCAGGAAAACTTTGTATCCTAGCATACTCTCTAACTGTGAAAGGTCTAGTTTCATCAGGATGACATCTCTCAGTTTGTTTCTGAGCGGGAGAGCAGGTTAATGTTAATGAAGGCTCATCCCATGATAACCTTCTAGCCATTCCTGTTCTGCCTCCTCCTGAGTAATAGCTCTTACCCATGAAATCCCTAGCAATCTCATCAGGGAGGTCTCTCCAATATCCTCCTGGAGGTACCAGGTCTAAGACTTTCCTTTTCGACTCAGGATACTTAGCTCCATCTGATTTAGGAACATCCTGTAGAATATCTTTTAAAGTTAGCTCATAGCCATAAGGCTGAGGTAGACAGTAGCTAAAATTATATTTTTCAACTAAGTCATTTCTAATCCCTACCATGACTAATCTTTCCCTTTTTTGAGCTACATCATAGTCTAAGGCTCTTAAGACTTTCCATTTAACTGTATAGCCAATATCAGAGAATACTTTAAGCATTAGAGCAAATGTCCTACCCTCATCATGATTTAGTAATCCTCTTACATTCTCAGCTAAAAACATTTTAGGTAGTAGCTGTTTCAATATCTGAGCATAGTAATAAAACATTGTACCTCTAGCATCAGATAGACCCATTTTCTTTCCTGCATAGCTGAAAGCCTGACAAGGATAGCCTCCTGATAGCAGGTCAAGCTCTCCTATACCAATGTCAACAAAGTTCCTGATACCTTGCTCAGCTACTTCTATAATGTCTTTTTCAATAACATTAAGGTTAGGTCTGTTTTTTCTGAGAGTCTGACAGGCATACTTATCAATCTCTATAAGACCTTTAGAATGGAACCCTGCCTCCTCAAGTCCAAGAGCCAGACCTCCTGCTCCTGCAAAAAGCTCAATACCTGTATATTCCTTATGAGCCTTTAATCCTCTTACCTCTACATAATCATGACCCTCATAGTCTGCTACATTAATTACATCATCCTGAGACTGCTCTCCTAATGTATCTGCATCTAAAGGTAATGCAAACTGCTCAGAGTCAATAATCTCCTCAAAGTTTACATCTAAGATTTCTGCAAGTTTGAGAGCATTGGACTTAATAGGGTTAAAATTAGGGGATAATAACATAGAAAGCTGATTTTTGCTGATACCTAATTGCTCAGCTAATTCCTTTTGTGTAGATATGCCATGTCTTTTCATATGTACTCTAACTTTGTCTTTGCTTATAGTATACAACTTGTAACCCTCCATTGGAGTTAAAATAATATTTAACTTTTATAGGGTTATTATGAGGGTTTGTCCTGAGGTAGTCAATAAAAATGATTCAAGAAAAGCTAAATTCAGACAAAAACAAACATTATACCTTATATAGATGCAACCATACTTTTTTACATTGATTTACTCATTATCTTTGCTTATTATCTGAATGACTTAAATAGGAGTTTTATTTAAGAGGATGAGTTTATGTATGAGGATAAAGGAATTTTAACTGAGGAGGAACTGGTACTTTTATCTAGGTATGCTGATGACAAGCAGGTACAGCTAAATGATGAACTGCTCAAGGCTAAAGCAATGCCTAAGAGTTTGAGTTATGAAAGATGGATAGAACACTTAGAACAGGGATTATTTATAAACTTTAATAGAACTAACAAAGTAAATGTAGTTACAGTAGGTAAGTTAAATATAGCTAGACTAGATAGGGTATTGTTAGAAATGACTAATTGAGAGATTGTTTAGGAAATAGGAGGTCAATCAGATGGGTATGTACAAATATTATGCTTTGATTGAGAAAGAGAAACTGGATGGCTCATGATGTTTTATTGTCAGCTTTCCTGATATTGATAATTGCTTTACAGATGCTGATACTCTGACAGGAGCTGTAGAATATGCTCAGGATGTTCTAGGCTTAATGTTATCAGAAATGGAGAAGGATGGAGAGGTTATTCCTGTTCCTAGTAAGTCTGATACCATTAAAGTACCTGAGGGAGCTAGTCTAGTAATGATACAGATTGATACTGATAACTTTAGGGAGGGAGCTAAATAAGCTCTTTTTTGTCAGCATAAGTCTCAGATGTCAGGGGTGTTAACTGTTACAGTTACTTCCTTATATAGTTATTGCCATCTTAACCTAAGAGAAGTTTAGGGGATTCCAAATTAATTAAGGGAAATACCTGCTAGAGTAGCAGTATTAGATAAATAAATTGTTTGATAACATGAGGGGTTTGAGTTATTCTGTTGAATAAGGTAATAGAACTTTGTTAGGGAAAGGTACTAATCCCAACTATTATATATTGTAGCTATACAGTGAAAACTTAATCTGTGCTAACCTTTGATATGCCAGTGTTTTGGCTGATAAGGAACAGCATCCCCCCCAGTAGCTCAGCCGGATAGAGCAACGGCCTTCTAAGCCGTTGGTCGGGAGTTCGAATCTCTCCTGGGACGCCATAATACTTACATAATAACAACTTTTCGACACGCTTGATGTCCTCTATTAAAGGATATCAAGCGTGTTTTTTTATTTTTTGTTGAAAGCGCTTTAAAAATGTTTACAATGTGACGCGTTAAAGCTTCAAAACCTTATGGGCATGGGAATGAAAGCGTGTACAAAATAACTGAAAAGTCAGAATTCAGTAAAAAATCCAAAATTCGTGGTTGATTCTTTAATAAGATGGGCGTAATATTGTCAACAATTATTAAAATATTTTTAAAAAATTCAAATAATTCAAATTGACACGTAAAGGAGGATCACGATGCAGGAGCAATGGGTTTATGTTAATGGTGAGCACGTATTAAAAGATGACGCCAAAGTCTCGGTTTACGATCATGGGTTTTTATATGGAGATGGGGTGTTTGAAGGTATTCGAGTCTATAACGGGAATGTATATCGACTAGATGAACATCTTCAGCGTTTATACGAATCAGCTCAATCCATTATGCTGACAATTCCACACACTAAAGAAGAACTAACAGACATCATCGTTCAAACGCTCCAGAAAAACAAATATCGTGATGCTTATATTCGACTAGTAATTTCACGAGGAAAAGGAAATCTAGGATTGGACCCTTTTACATGCGGCCAACCGGGAGTCATTGTTATTGCAGAACAGCTTGCACTATTTCCTAAAAAACTTTATGAAACAGGTTTAGAGATCATAACAGTGGCAAGCAGAAGAAACCGCCCGGATGTGTTAAGTCCTAAAGTTAAATCGCTAAACTACCTGAACAATATTTTAGTTAAGATCGAGGCTAGCCTTGCAGGAGTAAGTGAAGCATTGATGCTGAACGATCAAGGGTATGTGGCGGAAGGTTCTGCTGATAATGTGTTCATCATCAAAGGGAATACCATTAAGACGCCTCCAGGATACTTAGGGGCTCTAGAAGGAATTACTCGAAACGCAATTGTAGAGATCGCACGAGCACAAGGATACAACATGGTTGAAGAGCCATTCACGAGACATGATGTTTATGTAGCTGATGAAGTATTCTTAACTGGAACTGCAGCTGAAGTTATTGCAGTAGTAAAAGTAGATGGAAGAGTAATCGGAAATGGAGCACCAGGTGAACATACGAACAAACTTTTAAAATTCTTCAGAGAAAAAGTAGTTGAAGAAGGAGTTAAGGTGTATCCAAACCAAGCCGTTCAAGCTGGATAAAAGAAGTATAGGAGTGTTACAGATATGCGCAGTAATATGATCAAGCAAGGAATCGATAGAGCCCCGCACAGAAGTCTTCTCCACGCAGCGGGAGTTGCACCAGAGGATATGGATAAACCCTTTATCGGTGTTTGTAATTCCTATGTTGATATTATTCCGGGGCATATGCATCTAAACAAAGTAGGTGAATGGGTAAAAGAAGCCATTAGAGAAGCTGGTGGAATTCCGTTCGAGTTTAATACCATCGGTGTAGACGATGGAATTGCGATGGGCCATATCGGTATGAGGTATTCGCTGCCGAGTCGAGAAGTCATTGCAGATGCAGCAGAGACGGTGATTAACGCCCATTGGTTCGACGGTGTGTTCTACATACCTAACTGTGACAAGATTACGCCTGGTATGTTAATGGCAGCTGTCAGGACGAATGTTCCTGCAGTATTTGTTTCAGGTGGTCCGATGGAAGCTGGAAAGTCTATGGCAGGAAAATCCCTATCTCTTGCCTCGGTATTTGAAGGAGTAGGTTCTCACTTAGCTGGAAAGATGACGAGAGAAGAACTATTAGAACTTGAAACGAGTGCTTGCCCGACTTGTGGATCATGCTCGGGGATGTTTACAGCCAACAGCATGAATTCCATTATGGAGATGCTAGGAATTACACTGCCGGGTAATGGTACGATTGTTGCTACCTCAGACGAAAGAAGAGAACTGATCAAAGAGGCTGCAACATCACTTATGGATCTCGTGAAAAACAATATAAAACCTAGAGATATTATAACGAAAGAAGCGATTGATGACGCCTTTGCATTGGACATGGCGATGGGCGGCTCTACAAATACCGTTCTTCATATGCTTGCCATCGCAAATGAAGCTGAGATTGATTATGACTTATCATCAATCAACGAGATCGCAGAGCGTATTCCATATTTATCAAAGATTAGTCCGGCTTCGGATTATTCCATGCAAGATGTTCACAGAGCCGGCGGTGTCAGTGCGATCATCAATGAACTCTGTAGAATGGAAGGTGCCATCCATAACGATCGGTTAACGATAAGTGGAGAAACGCTAGAGCACCGAGTCCGGCATGCGGAAATTTTAGATGATGATGTTATTCGTAGAAAAGATAACGCATATTCACCAGTAGGCGGTTTATCTATACTTTATGGAAACATTGCACCAGATGGCTGTGTGATCAAAGTGGGAGCTGTTGATCCTTCAATAAAAACATTTCAAGGCGAGGCAATCGTCTATGAATCTCAAGAAGAAGCAATCGAAGGCATCAATAATGGTGAAGTAAGAGAAGGGCATGTCGTTGTCATTCGATATGAAGGACCGAAGGGTGGACCAGGTATGCCGGAGATGCTCTCTCCCACTTCTGCTATCGCTGGAAGAGGATTGAGTACGAAAGTAGCGCTGATCACGGATGGGAGATTCTCTGGGGCGTCTCGAGGGATCTCTATCGGTCACATCTCGCCAGAAGCGGCACAAGGCGGACCGATCGCGTTCGTAAACAATGGTGATCCAATCTTAATTGATCTAGTGAATAGAACGATTCACGTTTTATTAACAGAAGAAGACTTAACAGAACGAAAAGAAGGTTGGGTGAAACCAGAGCCGAAGATCAAAAAAGGCTACCTCGCACGCTATGCGGCGCTTGTAACATCAGCTAATACTGGAGGAATCTTAAAAATTTAAATCATTAAAACGATGACGGAGAACAATGGTAGATGTGGGATATACAGAGAGCCGGTGGTTGCTGTGAACCGGTTATCCCTAATACCAGGACATCCCTCCTGAGTGTCCTTTTGAACGTTTCTTAGTAGGAAGGGCCAAGCGATAAGACCATTATTTATCGCTTGTTATCAAATGACGATTATTTCGTCTTGAGGCAGTTCTTGCGTAAATGTGCATGAACTGTGAATAAGGGTGGTACCGTGGAAAAGAAAACTTTTTCACCCCTTTGGATAGGATTGACCTGTCCATTTGGGTGGAGAAGTTTTTTTATTTTTTTTTAAGACGTTGTTGTTAAGAGCAACAACTGATTCGCGAAAAGTCTTTACTAAATAAAGGTTCGAGTCGAGGTTAAAGGAGGAATGAAAATGAAGGCCAGTTGGGTGGCTGAGAAAAAATCAGTCGAAACTTCATTAGTCTCTGGTGCTGAACTATTTATTCAAGGGTTGCAGAATGAGAAAGTTGAAGTTCTGTTTGGTTATCCCGGAGGAGCTGTACTTCCTATCTATGATGCCCTCTACAAATCAGAGATGAAACATGTTTTAACGAGGCATGAACAAGGAGCGATTCATGCTGCGCAAGGTTATGCAAGAGTAACTGGAAAACCAGGCGTGGTGTTAGCGACTTCAGGGCCAGGTGCAACCAACCTTGTTACAGGTATCGCAGATGCGATGATCGATTCTATTCCTCTTGTTATCTTTACGGGTCAGGTAGCAACGACAGTGATTGGAACGGATGCTTTTCAAGAAGCGGACATCGTCGGGATTACAATGCCGATCACAAAACATAATTATCAAGTCCAACGGGCAGAAGACCTGCCGAGAATTATGAAAGAAGCCTTTCATATAGCGAGCACTGGAAGAAAAGGACCTGTTTTAATCGATATACCGAAAGATGTTGCGGTAAAAACAGCTGAAGTTAGAGAGGTTGCGGGTATTCACCTTCCAGGTTACCAACCTACAGTAAAACCTAATATTCTTCAAGTGAAAAGATTGAACGAAGCTTTGTTGCAAGCGAAAAGACCTGTCCTCTTAACAGGTGCGGGGGTGCTGGCGGCAGGTGCTGAAAAAGAGTTGGTCGCATTCGCGGAATATCACCAGATACCGGTTGCTCAAACCCTTCTCGGCCTTGGGGGATTTCCAGCTGAACACCCGCTTTGCTTGGGGATGGCAGGAATGCATGGAACATACGCGAGCAACATGGCACTTTATGACTGCGATCTGTTAATTGGTGTTGGGGCTAGGTTTGATGACAGGTTAACTGGAAACCTGGATTATTTTGCTAAAAAAGCAGTGGTTGCACATATCGATATTGATCCGGCTGAAATCGGAAAAAATGTTCCAACTGAAATTCCCATTGTGGGGTGTGCGAAAGAAACACTTTCGGCATTAAACCAGACGAGAGGCGATAAAGGAGACTATAACGAGTGGGTAATCCAACTCACGAAGCACAAGACTGAATTTCCTCTTACGTATAAGACAGATGAATCAGAATTGAAACCACAAAAGTTAATGCAGATTCTTCATGAAGTTACGAAAGGAGAAGCCATCGTAGCTACTGATGTAGGACAGCACCAGATGTGGGCAGCTCAATATTATACGTTTTTAGAATCGAACAGATGGATAACGTCTGGAGGACTTGGAACGATGGGATTCGGATTTCCTGCAGCGATTGGAGCGAAAGTTGGAAAGCCGGAGCTCCCGGTAATAGCAGTTGTAGGAGATGGTGGTTTTCAGATGACGCTTCAAGAACTCGGAGTTCTCCAAGATTGGGAGCTTCCTGTCATCGTAGTCATTGTGAACAATAAATCTCTCGGGATGGTAAGACAGTGGCAAGAGATTTTTTATGAAAAACGATTCTCTCACTCTTTGCTTGATATTCAACCTGACTTTATCAAGCTAGCATCAGCTTACGGAATTGATGGGAAACGTGCTGTAACTGAAAGCGATGTAAGAGAGGCTCTAGCGGTTGCTCTTGCATCAAAAAAACCATTTGTTCTTGATTGTGTTGTTACTGCTGATGAGAATGTCTATCCGATGATCGCTCCAGGAAAAGGACTACATGAAATGATTGGAGTGAGAGGATGAGACGTATCATTTCTGCAACGGTTCTAAACGAAAGTGGTGTATTGAATCGTTTGACCGGATTGCTGACAAAACGCCAGTTCAACATAGAGAACATTACGGTTGGACATACAGAAGATCCAGCCGTTTCAAAAGTAACATTAACGGTTTGGGTAGAAGATGATCGTAAAGCTGAACAACTTGTTAAACAGCTTCATAAGCAGATTAATATTCTAAAAGTTCGTGATCTGACAAACATGGCACTCGTTTCTAGAGAACTTGCGCTCATCAAAGTTCTCACAACACCTGATACGCGCAGCGAGATCAAAATGCTGATCGAGCCGTTTCGAGCAACCGTCCTTGATGTTTCACTCGAAAACGTAACGCTTGAAGTTACGGGGGACGGAGAAAAGATAGATGCGTTGATCGAACTGCTGCGTCCATATGGAATCAAAGAGATTTCAAGGACCGGTGTTACAGCTATACCTCGCGGAACACAAAAGAAAGTACTTGAGCTTCACCCCTATTCTATTATGTAAAAGGAGAATGATGATAATGGCAAAAGTATATTACGAAAACGATCTTTCTAACGATGTATTAAAGAATAAGAAGGTAGCGGTAGTAGGTTATGGTTCTCAAGGGCATGCTCATGCATTGAACCTAAAGGATAGCGGCTATGATGTTGTAGTTGGTGTTCGGGAGGGTCGTTCTTTTGACGAAGCAGTTAAAGATGGATTTGAGGTATATCCTGTTCGGGAAGCGGCTAGGATTGCTGAAGTCGTAATGGTTCTATTACCAGATGAAAGGCAACCTGAAGTTTACAAAAATGAAATTTTACCTGAACTGTCTCCGGGCAATGCACTCGTTTTTGCTCATGGGTTCAACGTTCACTATCACCAAGTAGTACCACCTCAAGATGTGGATGTATTCTTAGTTGCTCCTAAAGGTCCTGGTCATCTTGTTAGACGTACATTTGAATCAGGTGAAGGAGTTCCAGCGCTTTTCGCGGTATACCAAGATGCTACAGGCACTGCCCGTGAAACTGCACTTAGTTATGCTAAAGGAATTGGTTCTGCTAGAGCTGGAGTGCTCGAAACGACCTTCCAAGAAGAAACGGAAACAGACCTTTTTGGTGAACAGGCCGTGTTGTGTGGTGGGTTATCTTCACTTGTCAAAGCTGGATTTGAAACATTAACAGAAGCTGGCTATCAGCCAGAAGTTGCCTATTTTGAATGTTTACATGAATTGAAGTTAATCGTTGACCTCATGTACGAAGGTGGACTAGAGGGGATGAGATATTCAATCTCAGATACTGCTCAGTGGGGAGATTTTCAATCAGGACCACGTGTCATTGATGAAAGAGTGAAAGAATCAATGAAATCAGTCCTGAAAGATGTTCAATCCGGAGAGTTTGCTAAGGGTTGGATTTTAGAGAATCAAGCAAATCGACCTGTGTTCCATGTTGTGAACAATCAAGAGAAGAACCATCCTATTGAAAAAGTAGGGAGGGAACTTCGAGCAATGATGCCGTTCGTAAAATCAAAACAAAAAAAGGAGGCCGTTGCTAGTGCGAAAAATTGAAATCTTTGACACGACTTTGCGTGATGGAGAACAAACAGCAGGGGTCAATCTAAACACGGCAGAAAAAATTGAGATAGCTAAAAGACTAGAACTGCTAGGTGTGGATGTTATGGAGGCTGGCTTCCCGGCTGCATCCAAAGGAGATCTGGATGCCGTAAAAAAAGTAGCTTCTATCGTAAAGAATTCAACCGTTACTGCTTTGGCACGATCGAACACCTCAGATATTGATTATGCATGGGAAGCTCTAAAAGATTCAGTTGAACCAAGGTTGCACGTTTTTCTGGCAACATCGCCCATTCACATGACATACAAGTTAAAGAAAACACCCGACCAAGTCGTGGAGACAGCGGTTGGTGCAGTCAAATATGCACGACAAAAGTTTCCTGTCGTGCAATGGTCTGCAGAAGATGCATGTCGGTCAGATCTCGTATTTTTAGCGCGCATTGTTGAGAAAGTAATCGATGCTGGTGCAACGATCATTAACATACCAGATACGGTTGGTTTTACGAATCCCGAGGAATACGGAAAGATCTTTCGTTATCTATTAAATAATGTTCCGAACATAGAGAAAGCAATTTTATCTGCTCACTGCCACGATGATTTAGGGATGGCTGTTGCCAATTCTTTATCGGCGATCGAGTATGGTGCGAATCAAGTGGAATGCACGATCAACGGGATTGGTGAAAGAGCAGGAAATGCTTCATTAGAAGAGATTGCAGTAGCATTGGCGATCCGTGAAGACTTTTATCAGGCAAGAACTGACCTTAAGTTAAATGAGATCAGCCGAACGAGTCAGCTTGTAAGCAGGTTAACAGGAATCGCTGTCCCTCCGAATAAGGCAGTTGTCGGAAAGAACGCTTTTGCACATGAGTCAGGAATACATCAAGATGGTGTGTTAAAAGAAAAGTCGACATACGAGATCATCACACCTGAGCTTGTAGGGGTTCCTTCTAACCAACTCGTGCTCGGAAAACATTCTGGGCGTCACGCGTTTAAAGATTATTTGCATAAATTAGGTTTTCATCCAGATGAGAACAAAGTAAAAGTTCTATTTGAAGATTTTAAACAGTTGGCTGATAAGAAAAAAGAGATGACAGAAGAAGATATCTTCGCTCTACTCATCGATCATAAAATACAACCTGAAGTGCCGTTGTATCAGCTGAAAGACATTCAAGTGAATTATGGTACAAATCAGATTCCTACTGCGACGTTAAGACTGTTGACTCCAGATGGAAAACTGATTCAAGACGCTGCAACAGGTTCAGGTAGTGTCGAAGCGATCTACAATACGCTCGGAAAGATGCTTCCTTCTTCAATCAAATTGAATGATTATCGAATTCAATCGGTTGGTGCAGGGCGTGATGCTCTTGCTCAAGTGTTTGTTCAGATCGTTAGTGATGGTCATGAGATCAACGGAAGCGGAACGGCGCAAGATGTTTTGGAAGCATCAGCTAAAGCCTATGTTCACGCCTATAATAAGCTTCAGCTTCATGATGAAAAGAAGAGCTATCAAGCAATGAGTATCTAAATTTAGGAGGGATGTTAGATGAAAAAGAGAATAGCAGTTTTACCAGGAGACGGGATCGGCCCAGAAGTGATCAAAGGTGCTCTGCAAGTGTTAGACGGTGTAGCAACGCGGTTTGGTCATGAATTTGAGACGATTGAACAAGTATTTGGAGGTGCTGCTATTGATCAGGAAGGTAATCCGCTTCCAGATTCCACACTTAAAACTTGCAATGACAGTGATGCTGTTCTGCTAGGAGCGGTTGGTGGACCGAAATGGGATCAAGGGAAGGTTCGGCCGGAACAAGGGTTACTCGCTTTACGAAAAGCGATGAACGTGTTTGCAAACGTAAGACCTGTTCACGTTTATCCTGGTCTTGAACATCTATCACCTCTTAAATCGAACAAGGTAAAAGGTGCCGACTTTGTATTTGTTCGCGAACTGACCGGTGGTATTTATTTTTCAGAGCCGAAAGAACGGAATGAAAAACGTGCGGTAGATACATTGTCGTATACGCGAGAGGAGATAACGAGAATCGTTGAAAAGGCATATGAGTTAGCTTCTTCTCGCAGAAGAAAAGTAACATCTGTTGATAAAGCAAACGTTCTTGAAACGAGCAAATTGTGGAGAGAAGTCGTGGAGGATGTAGCTAAAAAGTATCCACACATCGAAACAGAACACTTGCTGGTAGATTATGCTGCCATGAGGATGATCAGTAATCCTACGAGTTTTGATGTGGTCGTTACTGAAAATATGTTTGGAGATATTTTGTCTGATGAAGCCTCTGTTCTTACAGGATCGTTAGGAATGATGCCTTCTGCTTCTCTTAGTGAAAACGGTCCTGGACTATATGAGCCAATACATGGATCAGCACCTGATATCGCAGGAAGCGGGAAAGCAAATCCGATCGGTATGATCCTTAGTGTCGCGATGATGCTTCGTCATTCGTTCCAACTTGAGAAAGAAGCGGAGGCCGTTGAACTTGCCGTTTTCGAAACGCTGCAGGCAGGTTATCGAACACAAGATATCTTTGGAGAAAGTGGAACGCTAGTAACGACAAAAGAAATGGTCAATCAAATTCATTTTAGAATGTTGGAAGATTCAACAAGTGCAACTCTTCTAGAGGTTTATGTGTAGGGAGGTAGATTTCGGTGAGTAAAACAATAATAGATAAACTTTGGGATAGCCATATTGTCGTAGAAGAGGAAAATAAACCAGACCTGCTCTACATTGATCTGCACCTCATTCATGAAGTGACATCACCTCAAGCGTTTGCTGGTTTAAGAGAAAAAAATAGAACCGTCAGAAGGCCGGAGCTTTGTTTTGCAACGATGGATCATAATATCCCGACGGTCGACCGATTCAATATAAAAGACGAAACATCACGCTTGCAAGTGCAAACTCTTGAAAAAAACTGCGCGGAATTCGGTATTCAACTCGAGGGATTGAACTCTGAACAACAAGGGATCGTTCATGTTATAGGGCCAGAACTGGGTCTGACATTGCCTGGGAAAACAATTGTATGTGGTGATAGTCACACATCTACGCATGGTGCTTTCGGGGCGCTCTCTTTCGGAATTGGCACGAGTGAAGTTGAACATGTTCTTGCTACACAAACGCTGTGGCAGAACAAACCAAAACAGATGAACGTTAAGATTGAAGGAGAGTTAGGTTTTGGTGTTACAGCGAAAGACGTCATCCTATGGTTTATCGCGAAATATGGAACGAATGTCGGTACAGGTCATATTATTGAATTTTCTGGTAGCACGGTTAGAAAATTTTCGATGGAAGAACGAATGACTCTTTGTAATATGTCTATTGAAGCTGGAGCAAAAGCATCGGTCGTTTCTCCTGATGAAGTTACTTTTTCATATATATCAGGTAAGCGCTATGCTCCAAAGAATCAAGATTTTCTGGAAAGTTGTAAAAGATGGAGAGAGCTTGCGAGTGATGAGAATGCTAGATTTGATCAAACGATTGAGATTGATGCTTCAGAGATCGAACCAATGGTCACGTGGGGAACGACTCCATCGATGTGTTTGCCGATCAGCGGAGTGATTCCTGCAGAGGAAAATTCTTCTTCTATAGAAGAGAAGCAATCGTTACTAAATGCACTCCATTACATGGGCTTTAAAGGAAATGAAAAAATAGAGCATATACCTGTGCAGCACGTATTTATTGGATCTTGTACAAATTCAAGACTTAGTGACCTACTTCAAGCTTCTAAAGTTGTTGAAGGCAGAAATGTACACCCCGAAGTCCGGGCGATCGTAGTTCCAGGATCACAAGCTGTAAAAAAAGAAGCTGAGAACCTTGGGCTTCATCAGATTTTTATAGATGCTGGATTCGAGTGGCGTGAGTCGGGATGTTCGATGTGTTTAGGTATGAATGATGACATTGTTCCAGAAGGAGAAAGATGTGCATCTACCTCAAATCGTAATTTTGCTGGGAGGCAAGGAAAAGGTGCGAGGACACACCTAGTCAGTCCAATCATGGCTGCAGCTGCAGCTTTAAATGGGAAATTCACTGATGTTCGTTCCATACTTCCTAAAAAAGAACAGGAGGTAGATCGTTATGCCGGGGTTTAAAACATATTCAGGCAGTGCTGCAGTATTAGACAGAGATCATGTAGATACAGATCAGATCATTCCGAAGCAATTCTTGAAAAAAATTGATAAAGCTGGTTATGGAGAGTTTTTGTTCTTTGATTGGAGATATCACTCAAATGGAGAGGAGAACGAAGACTTTGAGCTAAACTCCCCAGAAACAAAAGAAGTATCCATATTAGTTACCGGTAAAAATTTTGGTTGTGGTTCATCCAGAGAACATGCACCTTGGGCCTTAAAAGATTACGGATTTCAAGTGATCATCGCCGAAAGCTTTGCTGATATCTTCTTCAACAATTGTGTGAAAAATGGCATCTTACCGATCCGACTCTCTAAAGATGAGCTTCGAAACCTGCAGAGTGAGAGAGCTGGAAACCTCATACGAACGTTGAGAGTAGACCTCGAACAACAACTTGTAGAAAACGAAACGAAAGAAGTATTCCGCTTTGAATTTGATCCGTACTGGAAAAAGATGCTTCTAAACGGGTGGGACGAAATATCAGTAACTCTTCAACAAGAAGCTCTTATAAAAGAATATGAAGATGAAAGGATTGTGAACTGACAATGGGGATTTAACAATCACAGCGGAACGTTTATTTCACGCTTTGGAGGAAGTCTCAAAAATCGCACACCGTACGCCACTTAAACAATCATCAACTCTTAACAAGTGGACGGGTGGAAAGGTGTATATGAAGCTGGAGAACCTTCAGAAGACAGGTTCGTTTAAATTGCGAGGAGCTTATTACAAAGTTTCCACGTTAAACGAACTAGACGGTGCAAGAGGTGTCATCGCTGCATCAGCAGGAAACCATGCACAGGGTTTAGCGCTTTCATGTTCACTCCGTGGAATAAATTCTAAGATCTTTATGCCGGAAAATGCACCGATTTCCAAGATCGATGCAGTAAGATCGTATGGAGCAGATATTGTTTTAGAAGGTGACAATTATCAGGCGGCTTATGAAGCGGCAAAAAGAGAAGAAGAAAAAAGCGGAGGAGTGTTTGTTCACCCTTTCGACGATTACGATGTGATCGCTGGACAAAGTACCGTTGCTCTCGAGATGCTTCAGCAAAAACCTGAATTAAAAACGATTGTAGTACCTGTCGGGGGCGGAGGTCTATTGGCTGGGATCGCATTAGCGGTTAAGTCGATCAGACCTGATGTCCGAGTAGTTGGCGTGCAATCGGCGAATGCTAGTGCGGTCTATCAAGCCTTCACAGGTACAACAAGAAAAACGTTAACTCGCTGTACATCTATCGCAGATGGAATCGCGGTTGTTAAGCCCGGAGATATCACCGTTCCTGTGATATCAAAATATGTGGATGAGATGGTCACTGTGACCGAGGAACAAATCGCATACGCGATGATGTTTATGCTTGAGCGGGAAAAGGTGGTCGTAGAGGGAGCTGGAGCTGCTAGTTTAGCGGCAGTGATGTTCCATAGCCGTCTTGCGTTGGACCAAAAAGTAGGCCTTATCATTAGTGGTGGTAATGTAGATCCCGTTAAATGGTCATTATATAAAGGAATGGCTGATAAGGTGAACTTAAAAAGAATTAGTTAATAATATTGGGCTTGCTCAGAAGGCGAAACTTTTGAGTAAGTTTTTTTGTGTATAGAACAGAGGTTAAAGAAATCAGGGTTCTAACCTCTAGTTACCTTGAGTTCATCTGGCGAACCTGCTATTCTTTAGTCAAACATTAATGGAAGCGGAGAGTTGTGATGACTAACGAAAAGAACAACAAAAACAATATCGTTCGGTTTCCTAACTTAAATGGACGTCTTTTAGAAAAAGGAATGGATTCTTTAAAAAGTAAAAAATACGATGAATCTTTATCCTGTTTTGAACAATTGCTTCATGCAGACCCAATGCATGCACAAGGCAATCTTGGGCTTGTTTTAAGTTTGGTTGAATTAGGTCGATTACACGAAGCCAAACAGAGATGTGACCGTATGCTTAAAGAAGGAATCGGCGAATATTATGATGTACTTCAAATCTACTTAAGCATATTAGTTCAGTTATCAGAATACATAACCGTTGTTTCAGTGATCGAAGCTGTTCTTGAAGAGCAGAAGATTCCTGCAGACAAAGCTGAAACGTTTTATCAGCTTCTACAGTTTAGTCGTAAAGTAATTGAGCAGGAAGGTGTTCCTGAAGTGAAGAAAGATCCTGTACTTCCAACAGCACCCCCAGCTAATCCTGACTTTCAAGCATTAAAAGAGATGCTTGAAAGCGATCAGGCAGACTCGCAGTGGATGGCTGTACAACAGTTGAAACGGCTCGGTCCTGACATGATCGTACCGATGTTTGAGTCTTTTTTAATAGATGAAAAAAAACATCCGGCTGTTAAAAGCTTGATTCTGCAATATCTTAAAGAAAATCAAGTAGACAAAATCGTAAAGATCGAGAAATATGGACAATTCACTGAAGTGGACATCGCGAAGCTCACTGATCTAAATGATAATTTCTTTTATAAGGAAGTAAAATCTTTGATCAAAGATGAGCTCGAACAAGAGAATCCATCACTACTCGAGATCGCGCTTGCCGTATGGAAGGATTATTCACTCGCCTTATATCCTTTCTCACCAACTCCAGAGAATAAGATACTTTGGTTTGAGGCCGCTGTTATGGCAGCGAATATTCTATGTGGGATGGAAGAAGAAGTGGATCAAGAAGATGAAGAATTACAAAGAGCAGTAAAGGTTCTCGTCGAATTGGAAAGATTTTATATGCAGACTTAATGAGAAAGTGATGTAACTTGTTGAAATACAGAACGTCTATGCTATAATGGAATGGTTGTAATCTATATGATAGTTATGGAAATACCGATGTTGGAGGGAACATTTAATGACTGCTAAATGGGAAAAGTTAGAAGGTAATCAAGGTGTCTTAACGGTAGAAGTTGAGGCAACTGAAGTAGATACAGCGCTTGATCAAGCGTTCAAAAAAGTTGTAAAGCAAGTTAACGTACCAGGATTCCGTAAAGGGAAAATGCCACGTAGACTTTTTGAACAACGTTTTGGAGTAGAGTCTCTTTACCAAGACGCTCTAGATATCCTATTGCCAAAAGCATATGGAGACGCTGTACAAGAAGCTGGTATTGAGCCAGTCGATCGTCCAGAAGTGGACATCGAAAAAATGGAACAAGGAAGCAACCTTGTTTTCACAGCTAAAGTAATCGTTAAACCAGAAGTTAAACTTGGTGATTACAAAGGTCTTGAAGTTGAAAAGACTGAAACTGAAGTTACAGATGAGGATGTTCAAAACGAACTTACTTCTTTACAAGAACAACAAGCTGAACTTGTTGTTAAAGAAGAAGGAACAGTTGAGAATGGCGACACTGTAAACATCGATTTTGAAGGATTCGTTGATGGCGAAGCTTTCGAAGGCGGAAAAGCTGAGAACTATTCTCTTGAAATCGGATCTGGATCTTTCATCCCAGGTTTTGAAGAGCAATTAGTTGGTGAAAAAGCTGGTGCTGAAAAAGAAGTTAACGTAAACTTCCCTGAAGAATACCATGCTGAAGAGCTAGCTGGTAAGCCTGCTGTTTTCAAAGTAAACATTCACGATATCAAAGCTAAACAACTTCCAGAACTTAATGACGAGTTCGCTAAAGAAGCTGAAGGCGATGCTGAAACTTTAGAAGATCTTAAAAAAGAACTTCGCACAAAGCTTGAAGAAAGCAAAAAGCAAGAAGCTGAAAACAAAACTCGTGAAACAGTTATCGAAAAAGCTTCTGAGAATGCTGAAATCGATATCCCTGAAGCGATGGTAAACACAGAGCTTGACCGTATGGTTCAAGAATTTGGCCAACGTCTTCAAATGCAAGGTATGAACCTTGACCTTTACTACCAGTTCTCTGGTACAAGCGAAGAAGCACTTCGTGAGCAAATGAAAGAAGATGCTGGGAAGCGCGTTCGTACTAATCTAGTACTTGAAGCGATCGTTGAAGCTGAAAACATCGAAGTTTCTGAAGAAGAAATCGATGCTGAACTTAGCAAGATGGCTGAAATGTACCAAATGGAAGTAGAACAAATCAAGCAAATGCTTGCTATGCAAGGTGGAAATGATGCAGTAGCAGCTGACTTGAAAGTACGTAAAGCAATTGATTTCCTTTTGGAAAACAGCAAGACTGTTTAATCATTAATTAAATAAGTTCATAAAACTTAAGCAAGGCGCGATCCTTATGTATCGTGCCTTGTTTTGCCATACATATTAAATTTCTATTAAAATACACATCCTATTTGAAAAATAGGTTTTAAATCTTGCGGTATTGTTCATACTTATATAGAGCGTTACCATACATATTTATTAAGAGTTATTATTTCCGTTTTAATATGGAAGTGTGATACAATCCATTATAATCAACGGAATGCTTAAGTAGTAGAAAAGATAATCAGACTTTCCTTCAGAACATATCTGAATTTTAGTCAAGCGTTTCATCCATATTCTCGTTTTAGGGGTGATATCATTGTTTAAGTTTAATGATGAAAAAGGGCAATTAAAATGTTCTTTCTGTGGTAAAACACAAGATCAAGTAAGAAAACTGGTTGCTGGACCAGGTGTATATATTTGTGATGAATGTATCGAACTCTGTACTGAAATCGTCGAAGAAGAATTAGGTACAGAAGAGGATGTAGAACTAAAAGAAGTACCAAAACCAGTAGAAATTCGTAAAATTCTTGACGAGTACGTAATCGGTCAAGGTCAGGCTAAGAAATCTCTTTCTGTAGCCGTTTACAATCATTACAAACGTATAAATTCAACTCAAAAATCAGATGAAGTAGAACTGGCGAAAAGTAATATCGCGATGATCGGACCAACAGGAAGTGGTAAGACGCTTCTTGCTCAAACGTTGGCTCGTATTTTAAACGTACCTTTTGCTATTGCAGATGCTACATCTTTAACTGAAGCTGGATACGTTGGTGAGGATGTAGAGAACATTCTACTTAAATTGATTCAGTCTGCAGATTATGATGTTGAGAAAGCAGAAAAGGGTATCATCTATATCGATGAAATCGATAAGATTGCACGTAAATCTGAAAATCCTTCTATCACAAGAGATGTTTCTGGTGAAGGCGTTCAGCAGGCTCTTCTTAAAATCCTTGAAGGTACAGTAGCTAGTGTACCGCCACAAGGAGGAAGAAAGCATCCTCACCAAGAGTTCATCCAAATTGACACTACTAACATTCTGTTCATTTGTGGTGGAGCCTTTGATGGTATCGAACAAATCATCAAACGCCGACTTGGTAAGAAAGTGATCGGATTCAGTTCTGAAACGAAACAAGCTGATTTAAAAGCGGGAGAATACTTGTCTAAAGTTCTTCCAGAAGATTTGCTTCGCTTTGGTTTGATTCCTGAATTTATCGGTCGTTTACCGGTTATTTCAAACTTAAACCCTCTTGATGAGGAAGCATTGATCGAAATCTTAACAAAACCTAAGAACGCACTTGTAAAACAATATCAAAAGTTATTGGATATTGACGGTGTCGAGCTAGAATTTACCGATGAAGCTCTTCGAGAAATTTCTGCTCAAGCCATTGAACGTAAAACAGGTGCGCGTGGACTTCGTTCGATTATCGAAGGAGTTATGCTTGACGTAATGTTTGAGCTGCCTTCTCGTGAAGATGTTGTTAAGTGTATCGTAACGAAAGAAACAATCTCTGATAAAGTACCACCAACTCTCGAGTTAGAAGATGGTACGGTTATTGAACAATCAAAAGAAACGCCAAAAGAGAGTGCTTAACATTGAGACCAGCGTATGCTGGTCTTTTTTGTATGGGATAAACCAAGTTTAAAGCGGTAATTTTTTCTAAATGCTGTTTTCGTAGCTTTGTTGCTTTTGGAAGTGTTGATTTCCGTTCCAGGCTTGCTCGCTTTCCACGGGGCAGGCGGTGAGCCACATTCGTACGTTTCACTCTTAAGTGTCTCACCTGCCCGCCTGTCCCGTAGGAGCCTCGCGCCTTCCACTCCAATCAACTGTCAAAGGAGAACATGGCTTTGACAGTGACAATCTTTTAGAGAAGAGCGATCAGTGGAAAAGTGAAAGTTGTCGTTCATCCCTGACAAGCAAAAGTTGAATGGGCTAGGAAGTCGCACTTTTGTTCATCGCGGACAGTTAAAACTGACCTCGAGGGACTAGCCACTGCATCTAGACAGGTGGAGCCTCCTGAACACACAAAGTGGCAGGAGGCTCACCGTACGCTCCATGGAAAGCGAGCAAAATTTAGCAGAAAATCAACTTCTGTCAAGAGCATCAATGTATACATGTGAAGGTCTTCATAAAATATACTTCATAGCTTACTTCTTCTGTTCTTTTGTTTTTGATATGCCTTGTACTTTTAAAATCATTCCATTCTTTTAAAAGGTTGACCGTTTAGTTCACCACCTCCTCGGAGATACTATGATTATCACTACATAGGTACCGGGAGGAAAAACAATGAACTGGACTGGCATAGCATTACTTATTCAATTATTCTTTGGGATTGTTATCGGGCTATATTTTTGGAACTTGCTGCGCAACCAGCGTTCTCAAAAAGTAAGTGTGGATAAAGAATCGAGAAAAGAGATGGAGCAGCTTAGAAGAATGCGATCGATCTCACTATCAGAACCCCTGTCTGAACGTGTTCGACCTGGAAAATTCGAAGATATCATCGGACAAGAAGATGGAATAAAAGCATTGAAGGCTGCTTTATGTGGACCGAATCCTCAGCATGTTATCGTTTACGGTCCTCCAGGAGTTGGGAAAACAGCAGCAGCGCGATTAGTATTAGAAGAAGCGAAGCGAAATCAGTCATCACCATTTCGTTCTACTGCAGTCTTTGTAGAATTAGATGCTACGACTGCTCGTTTTGATGAGCGAGGCATTGCAGATCCATTGATTGGCTCTGTGCATGATCCGATCTACCAAGGTGCTGGAGCTATGGGGCAAGCGGGAATTCCTCAGCCGAAGCAAGGGGCTGTTACGAATGCGCATGGCGGTGTTCTTTTTATTGATGAGATCGGTGAACTTCATCCAATACAAATGAACAAGTTACTAAAAGTTTTAGAAGATCGTAAGGTTTTTTTAGAAAGTGCTTATTATTCGGAAGAGAACGCAAACATACCGCATCATATTCATGATATCTTCCAAAATGGTCTACCTGCAGATTTCCGAATGATTGGTGCCACTACTCGTATGCCGGAAGAAATACCTCCTGCTATTCGTTCTAGGTGTTTGGAAGTATTCTTTAGAGAATTGCAGCCGGCTGAAATTGAACAAATCGCTAAAAGAGCAGCTGATAAGATTCAGTTAGGAATTGATGATGAATCATTATCATACATGGCTCAATATGCTAGAAATGGCCGTGAAGCTGTAAATATGATTCAAATTGCAGCAGGTCTTGCCATCACAGAACAACGTAAAAACATTACAAAGAGTGATGTAGAGTGGGTAACCCATTCAAGTAGAATGGCTCCACGACCTGAAAGGAAAATTGGAACCAAACCAAAAATAGGATTAGTGAATGGTCTTGCTGTATATGGTCCAACAAGCGGAGCGTTGCTTGAGATTGAAACAACCGTACTTCCTGCAAAGAAACAAGGTTCTATTACGATTACAGGTATAGCAGAAGAAGAGAGTATCGGTAATCAAACTAAGTCTATTCGAAGAAAAAGTATGGCAAAAGGGTCAGTGGAGAACGTTATTACAGTACTTCGATACATGGGAGTAGATGCATCCATGTATGATATACACGTGAATTTTCCAGGTGGTGGCCCGGTAGACGGTCCATCAGCAGGTATAGCGATCGCATCTTCCATCTACTCAGCTATTCACAACATTAAAATAGATCATGAAATTGCAATGACAGGTGAAATCAGCATACATGGTAAAGTGAAACCAGTTGGTGGAGTGATGGCTAAAATATTGGCTGCAAAGGATGCTGGTGCAAAACGTGTTCTTATACCGTTTGAGAATAACCAAAAGATTTTTGATACGATTGAAGACGTAGAGATCATTCCAGTAAAAAAGCTTTCAGAAGTGTTTCAACACGCATTTTTAGATGACAGTGAAGAGCAATCGGTCCCTGCATCTGCTGCCTTAAACTCCCCTCCTTCTTCTGTATAAGGAGAAGCAGGGAGTTTCTTTTTATTCAGAATATTGGCCGATAAAAATTTTATAACAGCCAAGGAGAACGTTTTATTATGAGTTTTCTAACAATCCGAAGCTTACATTAGACAAAGTTAAGCATTATCGGTAGAATTGTACAAAGACTAAGCATATAATTAATGATTACATAGCAGTTTTCGGAGGTGTTTATAATGGGGGAAAAACGAGTTCTTCCGCTCCTCCCTCTTCGCGGGTTGTTGGTCTATCCAACAATGGTACTTCATTTAGATGTAGGAAGAGAAAAATCGATTCAGGCGCTTGAAAAAGTGATGCTTGATGACCAGATGATCTTTCTATCTACTCAAAAAGAAGTTTCTATTGAAGATCCAGCACAAGAGGAAATTTATCATGTAGGAACGTTGTCAAAAGTAAATCAGATGCTCAAACTGCCCAATGGCACGATCAGAGTACTTGTTGAAGGTATTAAACGCGGAGAAATTACTTCGTTCACGGACGAGAAGACCCATGTTGAAGTAGAAGTGGAACTAACGGATGATATTGAAGTGAAAGAAGCCGAAACGGAAGCTCTTATGAGAGCTATTCTGGCTCAATTCGAACAATACATAAACATATCGAAAAAAGTAACACCTGAAACACTTGCCTCAGTTCAAGATATTACTGAACCTGGACGTCTGGCTGATGTTATTTCTTCACATCTTTCATTAAAGATCAAAGAAAAACAAAAAATTCTAGAGATTTTTGATGTGAAAGAAAGACTTGAACACTTACTGGACCTTTTAAACAATGAAAAAGAAGTGCTAGGTCTAGAAAAGAAAATCGGCCAACGCGTTAAAAAAGCGATGGAAAAAACGCAGAAAGAATATTATCTGCGCGAACAGATGAAAGCCATCCAAAAAGAACTTGGTGATAAAGAAGGCAAAGTTGGTGAAGTAAGTACGCTCAAAGAACGTATTGAATCATCTGATATGCCTGAGACTGTCATGGAGCTTGCAAAAAAAGAACTCGATCGCTATGAAAAGATGCCGAATTCTTCAGCTGAGAGCTCTGTTATCAGAACATACATCGAGTGGCTTTTTAATCTGCCTTGGAAACAAGAGACGATAGATAATCTGGATATTCCACATGCAGAAACAGTTCTTAACGAAGATCATTATGGTCTTGAAAAAGTGAAGGACAGAGTCTTAGAATATCTTGCTGTTCAGAAGCTAACAAATTCACTAAAAGGGCCGATCCTTTGTTTAGTTGGACCACCAGGGGTTGGTAAGACATCATTAGCGAGGTCGATCGCACGTGCCATCGGCAGAAATTTTGTAAGAATTTCTCTTGGTGGTGTAAGAGACGAAGCTGAGATCAGAGGGCATCGAAGAACGTATGTTGGTGCGATGCCAGGTCGATTGATTCAAGGTATGAAGAAAGCGGGTACGATCAATCCTGTGTTCTTGCTTGATGAGATCGATAAGATGTCGAGTGATTTTAGAGGAGATCCTTCCTCTGCGATGCTCGAAGTGCTTGATCCGGAGCAGAACAGCACGTTCAGTGATCACTATATCGAAGAGCCATATGATCTTTCTAAAGTCATGTTTGTAACGACAGCCAATTCTCTATCAACGATCCCAGGGCCATTATTGGATAGAATGGAAGTTATTTCGATCGCTGGTTATACAGAGATTGAAAAGCTCCATATTTCTAAGAATCACTTGATTCCCAAACAGCTGAAAGAACATGGACTAAAGAAAAGCCAGATTCAATTTAAAGATGATTGTATCTTAAAGCTGGTTCGTAACTATACACGCGAAGCGGGTGTACGTAATCTTGAGCGTCAAATTGCAGGATTATGCAGAAAAGCTGCAAAACAAATTGTTTCATCTGAAAAGAAAAAGGTGATCCTTTCTGCTAAAAATCTTGAAGATTATCTAGGTAAACCGCGTTTCCGTTATGGTCAGGCAGAACTTGAAGACCAAATTGGTGCAGCGACGGGATTAGCTTATACGACAGCAGGCGGAGATACTCTTTCTATTGAGGTAGCCTTATCTCCAGGTAAGGGTAAACTGATCTTAACCGGTAAGCTAGGTGACGTTATGAAAGAATCTGCTCAAGCTGCATTAAGCTACGTTCGTACGAAAGTGGAAGAGTTGGGAATCGACCATGATTTCTACGAGAAAACAGATATTCATATACATGTTCCTGAAGGAGCAACACCTAAGGATGGGCCTTCAGCAGGAATCACGATTGCTACAGCATTAGTATCAGCACTAACGAAAAAGCCAGTTAGAAAAGATGTAGGGATGACAGGAGAGATCACATTGCGTGGACGTGTATTGCCTATTGGTGGTTTGAAAGAAAAATCATTAAGTGCGCACCGAGCAGGAATCAAAACAATCATCCTTCCGAAAGAAAACGAGAAAGACATTGAGGATATTCCGCAATCTGTAAAAGAGGGATTATCTTTTATAACCGTATCTCATTTAGATGAGGTATTAAAAGTTGCATTAGCAGGTGATAGAAAGTGAAAGTAAATACAGCAGAAATCGTAATTTCAGCAGTCGGACCTAAGCAATATCCGGAAGGCAACCTTCCGGAGATTGCTCTTGCCGGCCGCTCGAATGTAGGGAAATCGTCTTTTATCAATAAGATGATTCATCGAAAGAATTTAGCACGTACGTCTTCAAAACCTGGGAAAACACAAACGTTAAACTTCTATATTCTAAATGAAAGTTTTTATTTTGTGGATGTACCAGGTTACGGATTTGCTAAAGTTTCAAAAACAGAACGAGAAGCTTGGGGTAAGATGATTGAACAGTATCTTGTTGAACGTGATCAGTTAAAAGCTGTTGTTCAGCTTGTAGACCTGAGACATGCTCCTTCAAAAGAAGATGTACTCATGTATGATTGGTTAAAATATCATGAGCTTCCTGTTATCGTGGTAGCTACAAAGAGTGACAAAATCCCAAAAGGAAAATGGGACAAGCATAAAAAAGTAGTCAAGGAAACCTTAAACATGGACAAGAGCGATAAGATCGTTCTCTTTTCATCTGAAACCGGACACGGAAAAGATGAAGCATGGGGCATACTGAATTCTTATCTTTCTAAATAATGACTATTAAAAATCTGTTAGCATGACGCCTCATTGCTAACAGATTATGGCTTTTAAATCTTTTTGTTTACTTCTTTGATTGTTGATTGGAGTGGAAGGTGCGAGACTCTAGGCTAGGACAGGCCGGCAGGTGAGACACTTATACGTGTAGCGTACGAATGTGGCTCACCGCCTGCCCCGCGGAAAGCGAGCACGAGCAACCTGAAATGGAAATCAACTACTTTAAAAGCAACTATGAATGTGAAAACAGCCTTAACACAAAACCCTCTATGTTTTTTTTACATAGAGGGTTTTGTGTTTCTATTTCTTTTTAAAGAACATAAGATAAGCGCCTATGACCATTAAAATAATAGGCCAAAAATCTTCCGCTTTCACAAATATATTCTCTACAGAAGGGGTATTACTCTTAAAGAAGAGCAACCAGAGAGCTAAAAGGGACAACAACAATCCCGGAATAAGCCCCTCTTTTGTTTTTCGATACTGAATCAGAAAGGATATACCTACAAGTAAAATGATTACTTGTAGTGGCTCTGGCCATGTCGCTACTATTTCTGCTGCATGAAAATGTACGCCCAATCCGGTTAAAAATACACCTGAAAAAATACTTGAAGAATCTTTTCCGGAACCCGATTGGAAAAGCAGAGCTATACCGATGATGATTAGTATACTCGGCCAAGTCAAATACGGTTGAAGCAGTTCAATATTCATTCTATTTGCAAAATAGAATAATCCAATTCCGAGTAAAATGATGCCGCTGAATGTGTTTCTTTGTTTCATAATGCCTCCATCTTAAACGTAAACCTTTGCTAAATTGGTCGATTTTTGTTATTTTTAATATTGGTGCTAAGTTTTAGTAATTATGGTTATCCTAAAACTGCTATACACGGCACCAAAAAGATAATAAATACATCATAGCATAAACGTTTAAATTCTGTTCACATTATTGGATATTCCGTATTTTGGGACATGTTATAATTAATAAAGAACATACATAATTAAGGGAGGTGAGCGCATGCATATTCTAGTGGTTGGACTTAATTACAAAACGGCACCCGTAGAAATTCGGGAAAAAGTTTCTTTTCAGCCCTCTGAATTAACGGATGCGATCTCTACACTCCGAAAACAAAAAAGTATACTTGAATGTGTAATCGTTTCAACGTGCAACCGTACTGAGATCTATGCTGTTGCCGATCAGCTTCATACCGGAAGATACTACATCAAATCTTTTTTGGCGGACTGGTTTTCAATTGATAAAGAAGAGCTTTCACCATTCTTGAGCATTAGAGACGGAGAGGCAGCTGTCGAGCATCTATTCCGAGTAGCTGCTGGCTTGGACTCTATGGTGATCGGTGAAACTCAAATCCTTGGTCAAGTAAGAGATGGATTCTTAGAGTCACAGAAACTTGATGCAACAGGGACAATATTTAATAAACTAATGAAACAAGCGATCACATTTGCGAAGAGATGTCATTCAGAGACGGATATCGGTGAAAATGCGGTATCGGTTAGCTATGCAGCTGTCGAACTCGCTAAAAAAATCTTTGGTGGTTTGCAAAATAAAACCATTTTAATCGTTGGTGCGGGTAAGATGGGTGAGCTTACAGCGAAACATCTGCATGCGAGTGGAGGAAATGAAGTACTAGTTATTAACCGAACTTTTGAAAAGGCACAAGAGGTAGCTAAAAAGTTTCATGGTACAGCATATCCTTTTGAAGATCTTGAGAGTTTGCTCACTAGAGCGGATATTGTGATTTCTTCCACAGGTGCTAGTGAATTTGTCATTACAAAGAAAATGGCTGCACCAGCAGTTAAGAAACGTAAAGGTCTTCCATTGTTCATGGTAGATATTGCAGTACCTCGTGACCTAGATCCTGAGCTTCATGATTTAGAAAGTGTTTTTCTTTATGATATTGATGACTTAGAAGGGATCGTAGAGTCTAATCTTGCTGAACGAATGAAAGAAGCAGAAAAGATTGAGATTATGATCGAAGCTGAAATTGTAGCTTTCCAATCTTGGATTTCAATGCTTGGCGTAGTACCGTTAATTTCTGCACTACGTGAAAAGGCATTAAACATTCAAGCGGAAACCATGCAAAGCATCGAACGCAAGCTGCCGGATCTTACGGATCGGGAAAGAAAAATTTTAAGCAAACATACGAAGAGTATCGTGAATCAATTGCTTCGTGATCCTGTGACTAGAGCCAAAGAGATGGCTGGTGAACCAGGAGCTGAAGAACAGTTGCAATTATTTACCGAAATTTTCGGACTCGAAGATTATTTGGATAAACAGAAGCAGTTGGAAACAGCATTTGCTGCAAACGTCGAAGAGAAGTCTTCACTAACAGATGAAGTGGTTCCTTCGGCTGTAGTAAGAACTTAAGCTCTCGTTTCCCTCGAGCTCATGGAGTGTGAGCAAAAATGAATTGGATATATGATCTTACTATCGTTCTATATGCACTTAGCATCATAGGCTATTTTATAGATTTTCTTCAAAACAACCGGAAAGCAAACCGATTTGCTTTCTGGTTGCTTTCTATTGTCTGGGTACTTCAAACGGTCTTTTTTGTGTTAAGGATGCTGAAAGATCAACGGTTTCCAATATTAACACCCTCGGAAGGCCTGTTTTTTTATGCATGGATCCTCGTGACGTTCTCAGTTGTCATGAGCAGGTTTTTCCGTGTTGATTTTCTCGTGTTTTTTACGAACATTCTTGGTTTCTTGCTCGTCTCGATCCACTTGTTTGCTCCAACAGGACAAGCTAGTGCAGTGCTTGAGAAGCAGCTGATCTCAGAATTATTAATCATTCATATAACGATGGCTTTTATCTCTTACGGAGCATTCTCACTCTCCTTCATATTCTCGTTCATGTACCTGCTACAGCATGGCATGTTGAAACGAAAGAAATGGAGCAAAAGGCTGCAGCGTTTTGGGAGTCTATCATACTTAGAGAAACTTTCTTTTCGATTGAATACGATCGGAGTGCCGCTGCTCTTGCTTAGTCTAATATTGGGAGTCGTATGGGCATTCTGGAAAATAAGTGACTTTACACTTCTTGATGCCAAAGTCATCTCGTCATTTATTGTCCTTTTGGTTTACAGTACTTACCTCTATCAAAAGGTTGGAAGAGGTGTGCAAGGTAAAACGTTAGCGCTTTGGAACGCTGCGGCCTTCCTAGTCGTTTTGATCAACTACTTTTTAGCGTCGACGTTCACTGAATTTCACCTTTGGTATAAGTAAAGAATAGGAGATTCATATCATGAGAAAAATTATAGTAGGTTCAAGAAGAAGTAAATTAGCGATCACACAGACAAACTGGGTGATCGAGCAATTAAAAAAATCAGGAATGCCTTTTGAATTTGAAGTAAAAGAGATCGTAACAAAAGGTGATATCATTCTTGATGTTACGCTCTCAAAAGTAGGCGGAAAAGGTTTATTCGTAAAAGAGATCGAACAAGCGATGTTAGATAAAGAGATTGATATTGCCGTTCACAGCATGAAGGATATGCCTTCTGAACTTCCTGAGGGGCTTGAAATCGGCTGTACTCCTAAACGTGTTGATCCGAGAGATGCTCTAATATCTGAAAAGTATTCGTCCTTAAGAGAGCTTCCTGCGGGTGCAGTTGTTGGGACAAGCTCACTAAGAAGAGCTGCACAGGTTCTGAACAGACGTCCAGATCTAACGATTAAATCTATTCGAGGTAATATCGATACTCGTCTTAACAAATTAAAGTCCGGTGAGTTTGATGCGATCATCCTAGCAGCTGCAGGACTTGAGAGAATGGGTTGGTCTACAGATGTTGTAACCGAATACTTGGACATTGACCTGTGTCTCCCTGCTGTAGGACAAGGTTCATTAGCTATTGAGTGCAGAAGTGAAGATCTTGAAGTAAAAGAATTATTAGCTACACTGAACGATGCTTATACGTTTGACACAGTTTTAGCAGAACGCTCTTTCCTGAACACGTTAGAAGGCGGCTGCCAAGTTCCAATCGCGGCATTCGCAACGATGGACGACAACCAGGAAGTTTCTTTAACGGGTCTTGTTGCAGATCCTGAAGGAAAGACTGTTTTAAAAGAAATGAAGTCAGGCAAAGACCCGTACCGCGTAGGTGTAGAGTTAGCTGAAGAATTAAAAACATTAGGTGCTACAACCATATTAGATACAGTGAAAAAGGATTTAAATTCATAATGAATACATCTATAGGACCACTAGCAGGTAAGCGAATACTTGTTACACGGCCGAAAGAGCAGGCAGCGCCATTGATCTCACTTATACGAGAGAATGGCGGACTCCCTCTTTCTTTTCCTATTGTCTCTATTAAAGGTGTTAAGAACGATGTGTCGTTGTTAAACAATCTATCGTCTTACCAATGGATCATTTTCACGAGCAAAAATGGAGTAGATTATTTTTTTCAACTGATTTCTGATTATAATCTCACTTTGGGAGATGTTAAGTTTGCCGCCGTTGGTGAGAAAACAGCTGAATCATTAAGAACGAGAGGGATTACATCTATTTTTGTGCCCGAACACTTTCATGCAGAAAGTTTAGTGAAGACGTTAAAAAAACACGTCTTACCTCATGAAAAAATTCTATTTCCAAAAGGGAATCTAGCTCCATCTTTCATTAAAGAAGAGTTGAGAGGTACAGCATTAATAGAGGAGTTAGTTGTTTACAAAACTGAATCAGAAGATCATTTAGATTGGTCGCTCGTGCATCAAGCAGATTGTCTTTTTTTTATGAGTCCTTCTGCCGTAACTTTCATGAGTAGAGGGTTGAACACAGAAGAAGTTCTTAAAAAACCTGTGATCTGTGTTGGTCCAACAACGAAAAAAGCTGCAGAAGAATGCGGATATCATCGTGTGCTAATGCCTAAGCAATTTACCGCAGAAGATATGGTGAACTGTGCCATCTCTTATTTTCAAGGAGGAAGTTAATATGAATTTTCAGCGTCATCGTCGTTTAAGAAAATCAGCATCCATGCGTTCACTAGTGCGTGAAACGCATCTTCATGTTTCAGATTTTATCTATCCATTGTTCTTTGTCGAAGGAGAGAACATAAAAAAAGAAGTCCCTTCTATGCCAGGTGTGTACCATCTATCATTGGATCTTCTTCAAGAAGAGGTAAAAGAAATCGAAAGCCTTGGCATTCAGTCTATTATTGTTTTTGGTGTGCCAGCTGAAAAAGACGATTGCGGAAGTTCAGCTTATGATCATAATGGAATCGTACAAAAAGCTATCTCACAAATTAAAGAAGTTGCTCCATCACTAACTGTCATTGCAGATACTTGTTTATGCCAATTTACAGACCATGGACACTGTGGCGTGATCGAAAATGGTGAAGTGTTGAACGATGAAACGTTGACTTTGCTCGCAAAGACAGCTGTATCGCAGGCAAAAGCTGGAGCAGATATCATCGCACCTTCAAACATGATGGATGGATTTGTTGCAGCGATCAGACAAGGGCTTGACGAAGCTGGATTCTATGATGTTCCGATCATGTCTTATGCAGTAAAATATGCATCATCCTTCTATGGTCCTTTCCGTGATGCAGCGCATAGTACACCACAGTTCGGGGATAGAAAAACGTACCAGATGGATCCGGCTAACCGACTTGAAGCCCTACGAGAGGCAGAATCGGATGTTGCTGAAGGTGCTGATTTCTTAATGGTTAAGCCAGCTCTTTCTTACCTAGATATTCTAAGAGAATTAAAAGACAGATATCCTCTTCCACTAGTAGCATACAACGTGAGTGGAGAGTACTCCATGATCAAAGCGGCTGCAATGAACGGATGGGTAGACGAGAAGAGTATCGTATTAGAAAAATTGATCTCTATGAAACGAGCAGGAGCAGACTTGATTATTACGTATTTTGCCAAAGATGCTGCAAGATGGCTGAATGAAAAATAAGGAAAGAGGTGTTGGTATGAGAAGCTTTGAAAAATCGATTGCTGCTTTTCAAGAAGCGAAAGATGTTATGCCTGGAGGAGTTAACAGTCCTGTACGTGCATTTAAATCTGTAAAGATGGATCCTGTATTTATGGAACGCGGAAAAGGATCTAAGATTTATGACATCGATGGTAATGAATATATCGATTATGTTTTGTCTTGGGGGCCGTTAATTCTTGGACATGCTGACGATCAAGTAGTGGAGGCACTTAAGCGAACTGCTGAACTGGGAACAAGTTTTGGTGCGCCTAATGAAATGGAAACGAAACTTGCAAAGCTTGTAATCGATCGTGTTCCATCGATCGAAGTTGTACGAATGGTTAACTCAGGTACAGAAGCTACGATGAGTGCTCTTCGTTTAGCACGAGGATATACAGGGCGAAGTAAAATCGTTAAATTTGAAGGGTGTTACCACGGACACGGGGACTCCTTATTGATCAAAGCAGGCTCTGGTGTAGCAACACTTGGTCTGCCAGATTCTCCAGGTGTTCCAGAAGGAATCGCACAGAATACAATCACGGTTCCATACAATGATTTAGAGAGCTTACAAGTAGCTTTTGATCAATTTGGAGAAGATATCGCTTGTGTGATTGTAGAACCTGTCGCAGGTAACATGGGTGTAGTTCCACCGCAAAGAGGGTTCTTAGAAGGCATTCGAAAAATGACTGAGCAACATGGTTCTCTATTGATTTTTGACGAAGTAATGACAGGCTTCCGAGTAGATTATGAATGTGCTCAAGGTTATTTTGGAATAACACCTGACCTAACTTGTTTAGGTAAAGTAATAGGTGGTGGCCTGCCTGTTGGCGCATATGGCGGGAAACGAGAAATCATGGAACAGATCGCGCCAAGCGGACCGATCTACCAGGCAGGAACGTTATCAGGAAATCCTCTAGCGATGGCTGCAGGTTATGCTACACTTTCGCAACTTACAAAAGAGAGTTACACATATTTTCAAAAACTTGGAGATCAATTAGCTAACGGAATCTCAGAAGCTGCTGAGCATTACGGAGTGGCACATACGATCAACCGTGCAGGAAGCATGATTGGCTTTTTCTTCACGAATCAAGATGTTATCAATTACGAAACAGCTAAGCAATCCAATTTAGATCACTTTAACGCTTGCTTTAAAACGATGCTTCAAGAAGGGATCTCGATGCCACCTTCACAATTTGAAGGATTATTCTTATCTACTGCTCATACAGAGGAAGATATTAATAAAACAATTGCAGCGTTCAAAAAGGCTTTTTCACAATTAAAATAGTCACATTATTATAGCGTCCGCTTACTCTTAGCGGACGCTATTTTTGTTTTTTAAGGACCTCTATCTAATAAAAATCATATTTCGTCCTGTTCACTCATACACCTATATTGTATAACTATATGCAAACCGAAAGGAGGAGAAGGGCATGAGTCAATCGAAGCTGCGTTTCTCCATTGAGGAGTCTGTTTGGCTAAAGAAGGGACAGGAAGTAGCTGAAGTTTTGTCGATGTCACTAAATCCTGAGATTCAAATCACTGAGGAAGCCGGACAGGTTTATATCAAGGGAGCCCTTATTTTAAATGGCAGATACCAGTCAGAAAAACAAGACCAGAATGAGGGTGTAACAGACCAGAATACGCTCTCTGAGAGCATGTCTTACCGCTCTCTTACTCAGCTGAATGTGGCAGAAGATGGGATGACAGAACTTGTGCACCGTTTTCCAGTCGATATCACCATTCCGTCTTATCGTGTAGAAGATTCAAACGAGGTAAAAGTGGAAGTTGAATCGTTTGAATATGAACTTCCAAACTCAACTTGCTTTGAACTTTCTGCTTCAATTTGTATTTATGGAATTAAAGATGAGAAACAGCGTCAAGAAAGTCCTGCATATGATCTTCCAAAAGAAGCGGTTCGAACAAGTGCAGTAGAAGAAAAATCGTTGCAGAAAGAAGAAAAACAAGATATTTTCACTCCTTTCCAATTTGAAGCACGTCAAAGTGGGGGTGTACCTTCACAGTCTTCACATCTCAATGAATTTGCAGCTAGGTTTGATGAGAAGGAAGCTGATGTTCGTGCTGAAAAGTCAACACCTTTTGAATTTAAGCCGCATTTTGAGGCACAGGATGATCGAACGATGGAAGCTACATTCGATTCTTTAAAAGCTATTGCTTTCTCAATGAACGATACAAGAAATAATGATTCTTCATCTTTAGAAACCGCAGATTCAGATGAAGAGCATTCAGAATTTTATGGAGAAGTAGAAGAGATGGAAGAAAATAATGAAACAGAAGCTTATGATCATGTAGAAGGTGATTATGAGAGCTATGATGCTTCTGATCAAGAAGCTGAAGATTCACAATCAAACTATCCTCAATACGATCAAACTTATCAAGATACGAAAAGACCTTACACCTACAATCCATATCAGCAACACGAAGCTTACCAGCAACAAACTTCATACCAGAATCAAGGTGGATATCAGCAAAAAGAGGAATACCAGCAACAAGAAACATATCAGCAGCAAGAAACATATCAACAACAAGAAACTTATCAGCAACAAGATGCTTATCAACAGCAATCCAACCAATATGGAAATTATCAATATCAGCAAAATGCATCCCGTCCTTCATACGAATATGGAGAGCAATCGTATGAAGCTGAGCAAGAATACGAGAATGTGAATTACAACGAAGCAGAAGAAGATCAAGAAAACTCTTATGAATCCTATGATGCGAGTTATGAAGAATATGAGGCTGAAGCAGAACCGATGCAAATGAATAAGGAGCGTGAGGAACCTAAAGACGAAAATGCTCTATATTTAACAAAGATGCTTTCTGCTAAAGAAGACCGTTTTTCTAAGATGAAAATGTATATTCTTCAACGAGGAGATTCTTTAGAACACATCTGTGAGAGATATGATATCTCATTGAATACACTCATGCGCATGAATCAACTGCAACAAGGTGAGGTGACCGAGGGACAGATCATATATATCCCAGTCAGTTCACGTTAAGTCGAGGTGCTATTATGGAACTGATTAACACCTTAGAAAAAGAATATGAACTTTATGGGATACGGTGGAAAGAAAGACCATATCTGATCATGACCGATTATGGAGAAAAACGAATTCGTTATTGGAGTGAAGAAGATAATCTAAATTGGCACATTAGATGGCGCGATGAGTCCTCGAAAGGCTCTAGCGCCGTGCCAGATCGTATGATTCGTACTAAAAACGGTGAAGCTGCCATAAAATATGGAAACAGGTGGCTTACTGTTCATGATCATACAAAAGAATGGTATGGATGCGAAGACATAGAACGTTGGGGCCAATTCATTGGTACGTTGCTAAATACGGCAATTTCTTCGGATAACCACGATGTTTTCGTGAAACAAACCAGAAAGCCTGTTTTTGATCTGAATCAGTGTATAACACGCGCTCAAAAGTATTTAGAAGCGAACTTCCAATGTATGGTTACAAGTATAAAAGAGAGTAAACAACGATTGGAATTTTCTCATGCTATCAAACATAACGTGAGAAATTATCCATTGCCTGTTCTTGATGGAGAGCTAAGTATAAAGAATGGAAGGAAAATCTTTCACTTCTTATTTTATCAAGGCAGTGAAGCTTTACCCATTAAGGGATATCTGCCACTTCGTAAGTTTTTAGTTGAGTGGCTGGAACAAACTTCACCTTCGTCATTAAAACTTTTGTTAACGGAGGTGAATAAGCATTTTTCTTTGGAACGTGAGCAAGGATTATTACTTTTAGCTGAGGTGGTTACACCTTGGGAACTGTATGATTGTTTAGATCAACTTGATAACAGCTCACTTGAAAGAATGATAGACGGCTTGAAGAAATATGAAGTTTGCTGGGAAAGTAACCGAACATTGGTCAAAACGGTAACTGAATGGTTTGATGAAAAAAGAAGGAAGGTGGCCCTATGACAACGGAAAAAGATACATTAAATTACGGGCCCGTCCTTTTTCATTATGATCTATTTCCCGAGAAGTTGGAGCAGCACGGGAAGGTTAAGAAGGTCATAACGAAAAGGGGTACATTTGCACTGAAAGAAGCAGAGATGACAGAGGACGAAAGAAGCTGGTTTACGCATGTGATTCAGCGTCTCTCTGAGATTGGTTTTCATCAGGTTGTTCCTCTCTATCCAACTAAGTTTGGTGATTATACGGTTCAGTTAGGATCTAGAACGTATTATTTAATGCCATGGTTTGCTTCTGATGAAAGAAATGAGAGAGCGAAAGACGAGGTTCTAATCGATCATTTAGGAAAGATCCATGCTTTAACACTGAAAGAGCAAGACTTTTCGAATGAAGTGGTCGAACATTCGTATCAGTATCTCATGAACAGATGGGAAAATAGGCAATATGAGATGGAGAGATTTACAGAAGAAGCAGAACAGAAAACGTATATGTCTCCCTTCGAACTAACCTATCTCAGTCACTTTCATCAAATTATGAGAATGACAGAAGAAGCAAAAAGAAGATTAAAAGAGTGGTATGAAACGTGTCAAAGAGAAAAACGTTACCGGAGCGTACTTTGTCACGGGAAGGTTTCAAGAAATCACTTAATCTTTAACCCCACTGGGGAAGGTCATCTGCTCAATTTTGAAAAAGCCGTTCTGGATACGCCGATCAGAGATTTAGCGGTATATTTTCGAAGAGCGGCTCATCAAAAAGAATGGACTCCCGAAGAAGGGAACTCGTTATTAGATCTGTATGAAAAACATGTACCTTTGCTAAACGAAGAAAGAGGATTATTAATTAGTTATTTATCTTATCCTGAACCTGTGTTTAATGCAGTGGATCTCTATTGCATGAAACGCAACGATTATTCTCAAATTGAAATGGTGCATAGGCTTGAGAGCAGAATAAGAGCGATGAAGAAAATCCGGGATTTCTGCGATGCGATTATGATGGCTCCACCACCTGCACCAATGGAACCGACAGATTCTATGCCAACAAAAATTCACATAAATGATGACGGAGATCACATATAGCGACTATATGTGATCTTTTTTTGTATTATTAAAGAACATCATAAGCGAAACACACATGGAGGATGACTAAGGTTAAAAGGATGATAAAATCAACAGCAGATGGAAATAGTATCGTCCTTAAAAGCTGAAAGACAATAAGTGGCGCAGTCAATTGTCCAACTGTTTGTTTGAGGGTGACAAACCACCCTGGAAAACGTGTTTTTCGAAAATATTTTCTAGACAAGACAAGCCCTCCATTCGCCCATTTTTTATAATTTATGCAGCAATATGATTAATGTGAAAGACAGGCTGTCACCATAAAAGGGTCAAAAGCATAGAATAACTTTTACAAGTTACGGCAATACTATTGACTAAAAACAGATAAGTTGTATAAAATATATTCAGATTCTATATTGTCGCGTAGACAGGGAATAGTACAACATAACACCTTCTAGAGAGGGGATTCATCTGCTGAAAGAATCCTTAAGGATAGTTAGTTGGAAGTCGCCCTTGAGCATCTTCTCTGAAACTAGAAGTAGGAGAAGACGGTCCATCCGTTATTCATGAGTGTACAGCAAGTTTATTTAGACTTGCCGTAAATAAAGGTGGTACCGCGGAGTCCTTTCGTCCTTTTTGACGAGAGGGCTTTTTTGTTTTTTAGAAATAAAGGAGGAGAATAGAATGACGAACGAACAGAAAGAACTGACGATGCCAACGAAATATGATCCGAAGGCTACAGAAGAAAATCGTTACGATTTTTGGTTAAAAGGCAAATTTTTTGAAGCAAAGAGTGAGGAAGGGAAACAGCCGTATACGATTGTAATCCCACCTCCTAACGTAACAGGAAAATTGCATCTCGGCCATGCATGGGATACAACTCTTCAAGATATCTTAACTCGAACAAAACGTATGCAAGGGTACGATGTTCTATGGCTCCCTGGAATGGACCATGCTGGTATTGCGACACAAGCGAAAGTTGAAGGAAAGCTTCGTGAAGAAGGGATTTCTCGATATGACTTAGGACGTGAGAAATTTCTAGAGAAGTCATGGGAATGGAAAGACGAGTATGCAGAGTTTATACGTAAGCAATGGGCCAAACTAGGACTCGGTCTAGATTATTCTCGTGAACGCTTCACTTTAGATGAGGGATTGTCTGAAGCTGTAAAAGAAGTTTTCGTTACGCTTTATGAAAAAGGCTTGATCTACCGCGGTGAGTATATCATCAACTGGGATCCAAAGACGAAAACTGCTCTTTCTGATATTGAAGTTATCCACCAAGATGTTCAAGGTGCGTTCTATCATATGAAGTATCCACTAGCTGATGGGTCTGGACATATCGAAGTAGCTACAACTCGTCCTGAGACGATGCTTGGTGATACAGCGATCGCTGTACATCCGAAAGATGAGCGTTATCAACATTTAATAGGTAAGAAAGCGATCCTGCCAATCGTTGGACGTGAGATCGAAATCGTTGGAGATGATTATGTTGATATGGAATTTGGTTCAGGCGCTGTAAAAATTACACCTGCGCATGATCCGAATGATTTTGAGATCGGAAACAGACACAACCTTGAACGTATCCTAGTAATGGATGAAGGCGGTCAGATGAACGACAATGCTGGTGCTTACCAAGGACTAGACCGGTTTGAGTGTCGAAAGCAGATCGTTAAAGATCTTCAGGAGCAAGGCGTACTGTTCAAGATCGAAGAGCATATTCATTCTGTTGGTCACTCTGAGCGTAGTGGAGCAGTCGTTGAACCATATCTTTCAACACAGTGGTTTGTTAAGATGCAGCCGTTAGCAGATGAAGCGATCAAGCTTCAAAAAGGTGAAGATAAGATTAACTTTGTTCCTGATCGCTTTGAGAACACGTATATGCGTTGGATAGAAAACATTCGTGACTGGTGTATCTCTCGCCAACTTTGGTGGGGTCACAGAATCCCTGCATGGTTCCACAAAGAAACGGGAGAGATCTATGTTGGTAAGACAGAACCTAAAGATCCCGAGAATTGGGAGCAGGATACAGATGTTCTAGACACGTGGTTCTCATCTGCTCTGTGGCCGTTCTCAACGATGGGTTGGCCTGACGAGGAAGCGGCTGATTACAAGCGTTACTTCCCAGGAAACGTACTAGTAACAGGTTACGATATCATTACGTTTTGGGTTTCAAGAATGGTCTTCCAATCGATCGAGTTTACGGAACAAAAGCCGTTTAATGATGTACTGATTCACGGTCTCGTTCGTGACTCCGAAGGAAGAAAGATGAGTAAATCACTCGGCAATGGTGTTGACCCGATGGATGTTATCGAGAAGTATGGCGCGGATGCATTGCGTTTCTTCTTATCTACAGGAAGTTCACCAGGAAACGACCTTCGTTTTTATTGGGAAAAAGTAGAGTCTACTTGGAACTTTGCTAACAAGATCTGGAACGCATCTCGTTTCGCATTGATGAACATGGATGGTATGCAATACGATGAGATTGATCTAAGTGGAAAAAAATCACTAGCTGATCAATGGATTTTAACGCGATTGAATGAAACGGCAGAAGATATCACACGTTTGATCGATGCATACGAATTTGGAGAAGTGGGACGCCTGCTCTATAACTTTATCTGGGATGACCTATGTGACTGGTATATCGAAATGGCGAAACTTCCACTCTATGGGGAAGACGAGGAAGCGAAGAAAACAACTCGTTCTGTTCTAGCTCACGTGTTAGATCAAACGTTAAGATTGCTTCATCCTTTCATGCCATTTATTACAGAAGAAATCTGGCAGCACTTGCCTCATAAAGGTGAATCGATCACGATTGCTGCTTGGCCAGAAAAGCGTGAAGACCTTCATTTCCCTGAAGCAGCAAAAGAATTTGCGCTAATTACTGAAGTGATCCGTTCAGTTCGTAACATTCGTTCTGAAATGAACGTTGCACCTAGTAAGCCGATCGAACTGCAGATCAAACCAAAAAATAAAGAAATCCTTACAGCTCTTGAATCAAATCGTCACTATTTAGTTCGTTTCTGTAACCCTGGTGAACTCATCATCTCAGATGAAATCTCAGCACCTGAGAAGAGCATGAGCACGATTTTAACAGGTTTAGAAATGTACCTTCCACTTGAAGGGTTGTTAAATATTGATGAAGAAATTAAGAGACTTGAAAAAGAAGCAGAAAAATACGCGAAAGAAGTAGAACGCGTTCAGAAAAAATTAAGCAATGAAGGCTTTATGAAGAAGGCGCCTGAAAAGGTTATAGAAGAAGAGCGTGCAAAAGAAGCGGATTATCAAGAAAAATATGATAACGTATTGGCACGTATTAAAGAACTTCAAAGCTAACACATCATCTATATGAGGCGAATCCTTATTTCAGCAGGGATTCGCCTTCTTTATGGTTAAAGAAAGGCGGAATTAACGTGGATACATATCGAGAAGCATTAGAGTGGATTCATAGCTTATTAAAATTTGGTGTCAAACCAGGACTTAAACGAGTGGAATGGCTTTTAGAACGAACTGGAAATCCTGAAAAAAAGATAAGAAGTATACATATTGCTGGGACGAACGGTAAGGGATCGACTGTAGAGTATATAAGAAGCATCATGAATGAAGCGGGTTATTCGGTAGGTACATTTACATCTCCTTATCTCATTTCCTTCAATGAGAGAGTATCGCTGAACAGAATACCTATTTCAGATGAAAAGCTGCTTCATTATGTAAGAATTGTAAAACCCCTCGTTGAAGAAGTTGCTTTAACGGATCTAGGTAGCCCTACTGAGTTTGAAGTGATTACCGTCATTTCACTGCTTTACTTCGCTGATAAACAACCTGATATCGTTGTATACGAAACAGGACTTGGAGGTCTATACGATTCTACTAACGTGATAACGCCTATTTTAAGCATCATCACCAATATAGGATTTGATCATATGGGCATACTCGGTGAAACGCTCAAAGAGATAGCATTTCAAAAGGCTGGGATCATCAAGCAGGATGTACCCGTAATTACAACAGCCGATCAAACTGAAGCACGTGAAGTCATCCAACTTAAAGCGAAAGAAATGAATGCACAGAACTACTTCCTTGATCGTGATTTTTCTATTGAGCACATTGAGAGTACAAATAGTGGTGAGAGATTTATCTATACAGATACGGAAAATAAAAAAAGTATGGAATTTGACATTTCTATGATGGGAACGCACCAGATCAAGAATGCAGGATTAGCGGTTGCATCTGTTAAGTTCTTAACAAGAGCTCATAGATTCGAAGTTTCGCTCTCTGCGATAACGGATGGACTTCGTAAAGCAAATTGGGCTGGAAGGTTTGAAAAAGTATCACATTCACCCGATATAATAATTGACGGAGCTCATAACGAACAAGGTGTTGCAGCTCTTAAACAAACTCTGAACAATCATTATGGAGAAAAGCGAATCTTTCTTTTGTTTGCGGCTTTAGAGGATAAGGCGTATGCAACAATGTTGCAGGATTTAGTCAGTGTCATTTACGAAGCATGCTTTACGACCTTTGATTTTCCAAGAGCAGCATCTGCAGAACAATTATTGAGAGAAAGTCCCCTGGGAAATTCATATAGCATCTCTTCTTGGAATAAAGCATTACAGCATATAAAAGACCAATTACAGAAAGATGATGTTCTCATTATTACAGGATCGCTATACTTTATTTCAGAAATCAGAAAAACATTTCATAATTTGGAATAACATTTATTGTAATTTTTAGAACTTTTGATAAAATAAAAGATAATGAATTTGTCCTAGTAAAAAAGATGTGTATTTTAAACGTTCATTATATGAAAGGGGGATAAGATAATGGCGTCTCGAATGGCAAATCGAAACAAACGTATGCTTCTTACAGCAGTATGGATTTTTCTATTTCCACTCGCGATTTGGACGGCTGTTCAGATGACGAGTAATCAGCCTGATATCAATGTAATCGATCTTGGTATCATAAGTTTTTTGGCGATCGTTGTATCTTGTTTCCCGATCAAAGTAATGGATACGAACATTTCCTTCATGTCAGGTATCAATCTAGCTGTATTCTTATATTACGGATTAACAGTTGCCTTATATGTAACACTCTTAGCATTAATTGCGATGTTCATCTCATTGAAAGTTCATGTTATAAAAGAATATTACAGATATATGGCGAACACCCTCATGTTTTCATGGTTAATCATCTGTGAAAGCACTGTCTTTCATCTCTTAGGAGGTGAAGTTGGACCGTTTGCAGTAGACGAATCTATTAATTTGATCCCTGTAGTGGCTTATGTATTAACGGGGTTAGTCTTAAATCACGTTGGTCTTTACTTCATCGTAAAAGTACTATACGAAGAAGATGTTGCTTTTTTTGAGCGTGATGCAGTTTGGGACTTCGTATCTGAAGTTCTAGCTATTCCTGTAGGTCTCATGCTATATGTTCTATACTCTCAACTGGGGCGGCCAGGAATCTTCTATGTCGGTCTACCATTTCTTTCATTATCTATCATTATTAACCTCTATCATGTTAGTCAACAGATTAACGATGCTCTTCAAAAAGCGAGTGAGATCGGTCAGCAGCTTTCTGAACATTTAAAGGTGAACCATATACTAGATGTTTTTATAGAAAGGCTAATTGGTTTTATGAATGTTGATTTTGCTTTCATTTATGATGCTGATGCAGGTGAACATCTAAAAATCATTCGACAATATGAAAGTGAAGAAGGAATTCTCACCACAGTTCCTATAAAAAAACATGAAGCGATCAGTGGAAGAGTTTGGTCGACAGGTAAGAGTATTCGTTATAGCAAATTGAAGCCATGGAGACAGATATCAGACGTTTTCTTTCAAGGAAAAGCACATTCTGTACTCTCCGTTCCGATGATTAGAAATCAAAAGATCGTAGGTATTATCACTTTTGCTTCAAAAGAAAAGCACGCTTTTCAAAAGCATCACTTGATCATCCTTGAGATCTTAGCAAACTATTTAGCAGTAGCGATCGATAATGCAAGAAACTACGAATCCACAAAGTTAAAAAGTGAACAATGCCCTTTAACAGGTTTATATAACTACCGTTATTTTGAGAGCATTCTAACCGAAATGTACCAAAACTATGAATATTTTAGAAAACAGTTCTCGATCATCTTATTGGATATCGATCACTTCAAAAAAGTAAATGATACATATGGTCACCAAAGCGGGAATGAAGTATTGATTCTCTTGGCTAGAAGGCTAGAAGAATTTATTGGTGATCGAGGAACGGTCGCAAGATATGGTGGGGAAGAATTTATTATCTTGCTGCCTGAATCAGGGGACAGAGCAGGTATCCAAGTAGCTGAACAACTGCGTTCTGTTATTTCAGATCAAGGATTTGATATATATAATGACCTCACCGATCAATGCAGACATACCATCTACATAACAGCTAGCATCGGTGTTGCAACCGCTCCTCATCAAGGAGAAGATGCACTCACATTAGTACGAAACGCAGATCGCGCCATGTATACAGGCGCAAAACAACAAGGAAGAAATAAAGTTGCCGCTTATATCGGATAAAGAATCTAGGGAGTATTCTCCCTAGATTTTTTTATGTTCCTACCTTTTTCTTGTTCTATTAAAACGAAAAAAGCATATGTTTTAGTAGATGATAGAGAGGAGCGGATGATATGAAACAAGAGATATCCATCTTAATCAATGGTAAAGAAACGAACTATAGTGAAGATCAAACACCTGTTAACGAACAACCCGTTCATAATGATGAGGTTGCTGCTGCCATCGAGGAAGTGAACAGAGGAGGATATACGATCCTGACAACTTCTCTCAAGAAACGTGAAAACTTTTTCAAAAGAAAGAACGGACATGTGCTAAACAAGAGGACAAGCTTCCTTGTTCCGAACAGTGGGAAAGGCTTTCCTAAGCAAATTGTTGCAGCAATAATGGGGGCTATCGTGACGGGAACCATATTAGGGATATTAGTCTTAACGGTATTCTCTTCAGATATCACGGAAGCTGGAGATAAAGTGACAGAAGCTTCAACGGTTCATACAGAAAAAGCAGCTGATACTGGCAAATCTGTAACGATAAGGCCGATAAAATTAAATTTCTCGGCACTGCAAGCGGGTGTCTTCTCATCAAAGGATCGAGCTGAAGGAGTTGTGAAATCAATAGAAGAAAAAGGGTTTTCAGCAGTTATTTTTAAATCGGAAGAGAAGTATTCTGTAATTGTGGGCATTGGTAATGAGAAGCATCAATTGGATAAATTTAATGATGCTTACCAAAAAGAAATGGATAAGCCGCTTTTTAAATCGCTCTCGTTTTCTTTTGATCAATTGAAAACACCAACAAAGTTAGATGAAACCTATTTTACGAATGGTCAGATTCTACTTCAAAATACACTCACCCTTTCTCAGATGCCAGAAGCAAGTGGATCAGGTCTTGATCGGACACTTAGTGATTTTAACAAGTGGAAAGAATATGGAAAAGGGCAAAAAGGCAAGTGGAGTGAAAGTACAACGAAAGCAGCATCAGAATTTGAAAAGCAGCTTGAAGGAGCTTTTCTAGCGTTAAAGGATTCAAAAAAGGGAGAACTGAACTGGGCGTTTCAGCAAAAAGCAATGGATAGCCTGCAGTCATATACGAAGCTGCTTGCAACATTAAACTAAAAGGGCTGTCTACGTAAACTTTGTTGCTTTTGGGAGTAGTTAATTTCCGTTCCAGTTGCTCGCTTTCCGTGGCGCAGGCGGTGAGCCACATTCGTACGTTTCACTCTTAAGTGTCTCACCTGTCAAAGGAGACAATGCTTAGAAAGCAACAATCTTTTAAAAAAGAAGAAACTAAAGAAAATTAGGGTATGGCTCGATTTTTGAGTCGTACTTTTTTAGTGTTCAACAAGATTGGGTGTGAAAGAAATAAGTGTAAAATAAAATGTGTTGATTGATAGCTTTTAAGAATTTTGTCGGAATTCGTCAATGAATTTAATCATTTGCCCACATAAAATCCGGTAAAGAACCGAAAAACTAATAGAAGTATGTTTTTCGGCGTAATTTGTCTAATTTTAACAAGTTTGCTATTGTAAATCTGTACGTAACTATACATCAATGAATTAGATGAAAGGTGATTACATGAAACGCCTCATATTAGCCTCTGCTTCACCTCGAAGATTTGAACTTCTGTCATTAACGCTTCTTCCATTTGAAACGTATCCAAGTACACTTGAAGAAAAAATGGATCTTTCCCTTACTCCAAGTCGATTGGTTGAATCACTGGCTGAACAGAAAGCTGCTGACATTTTTACTCGAAAACCAGACTGTGTGGTCTTAGGTGCAGATACAATTGTATCTTATCAGAATAATCGTCTTGGCAAACCGAAGGATCGGATTGAAGCTGCCGATATGTTAAGGATGCTCTCAGGTCAAACACATGAAGTTTACACGGGAGTCTGTTTAATAGATCAAACAAAAAAAGTGATTTTCTCTGTTAAGACAAGTGTTACTTTCTACACTTTAGATGAAAATACGATTGATTGGTATTTAAACACCGGTGAACCATTTGATAAAGCTGGCAGTTATGGAATCCAAGGGTCTGGATCGCTATTAGTTGAGAAAATCGATGGTGATTACTTTAATGTTGTAGGATTACCGATCTCTAAGGTGGTTCGATCACTAAAAGATTTCGGATTTTCATTCACCGAGTCAGTCACGAAGACTGAATAATAGGGGGGACGTAAGTGGTAACGAAGCCGCTTATGATAAAAGATTACCCATTACAGGAGAGACCGCGAGAAAGACTTTTAAATGATGGTCCTGAAGCACTCTCCAACTATGAATTGTTAGCTATTCTTTTAAGGACGGGTACGAAGCAAATGTCGGCAATCCAGCTTGCCCATCATATCATTCAGCAATTTGAAGGATTAAGGCAGCTAAAAGAAGCAACAATTGGTGAATTGAAAGAGATCAACGGTATAGGATCTGCAAAAGCAGTGGAACTGATGGCTGCTATCGAGCTTGGAAAACGTATCAGCCGTCTTCAGTTTGAAGAAAGGTACACGATACGTTCACCTGAAGATGGTGCTCGATATCTGATGGATGAACTACGTTTTTTACAGCAAGAACACTTCGTTTGTTTGTATTTAAACACTAAAAATCAAGTGCTTCATAAAAAAACAGTATTTATAGGAAGTCTAAATACCTCTATTGTACATCCGCGAGAAGTATTTAAAGAAGGCTTTAAACGCTCGAGTGCTTCAATCATCTGCTTTCATAATCATCCGAGCGGTGATCCTGCTCCAAGCAGGGAAGATATTGAAGTAACAAAAAGATTAGTAGAGTGCGGAAAGATGTTGGGAATTGAAGTGTTAGATCACATCATAATCGGTGATCAAAGATACGTAAGTTTAAAAGAAAAAGGATATGTTTAACATTGTCTTTTGTTTGTTTTTTAGCGTATAATCAAACTTATGAGTTTTGCTTGATGAAAGGAGTCTACATAAATGTTTGGTGGATTTTCAAGAGATTTAGGAATTGATTTAGGAACTGCAAACACACTTGTTTACGTGAAGGGCAAGGGTGTTGTTGTGCGTGAACCTTCCGTTGTTGCTTTGCGTACTGACACAGGTTCAATCGAAGCAGTTGGTAATGCTGCTAAGAATATGATTGGACGTACTCCTGGTAATATCGTTGCCGTACGACCAATGAAAGATGGAGTTATTGCTGATTTTGAAACAACAGCTACAATGATGAAATATTTTATTCAGCAAGCCCAAAAAAACCGCTCTGTTTTCGCACGTAAACCTTATGTGATGGTCTGCGTACCATCAGGGATTACTGCAGTTGAAAAACGTGCGGTAGAAGATGCGACTAAACAAGCGGGAGCTCGTGAAGCTTATACGATTGAAGAACCTTTTGCTGCTGCAATTGGCGCAGATCTTCCTGTATGGGAGCCAACAGGAAGCATGGTCGTTGATATCGGTGGGGGTACGACTGAAGTTGCAATTATTTCACTAGGTGGAATTGTGACTAGCCAGTCTATCCGAATTGCTGGAGATGAAATGGATGACGCAATCATCGCTTACATTAAAAAGACTTACAATCTTATGATCGGTGAAAGAACAGCTGAAACACTTAAACTAGAGGTCGGTTCAGCTGGTACTCCTGATGGTATCGAGGATATGGACATCCGCGGTAGAGATTTGTTGACAGGTCTTCCAAAAACGATTACGATTACGGCGGAAGAAGTTTCCAGTGCGTTGCGTGATACTGTTAATAGCATCATGGATGCTGTTAAAGTAACTCTTGAGAAAACACCACCTGAACTTGCTGCTGACATTATGGATCGCGGTATTGTTCTAACTGGTGGAGGTGCTTTATTAAGAAACTTGGATAAAGTAATCAGTGAAGAGACGAAGATGCCTGTTATCGTGGCTGAGAACGCGTTGGATTGTGTAGCAGTTGGGACTGGCCGTGCGCTTGAAAACCTGCACCTTTTTAAATCCAAGGCTGGTATAACTTCTAGATCTAAATCCAAGTAAGTAGGTGTATTTTCATGCCACATTTTTTTTCGAATAAACGCCTTATCATTCTACTAGTCAGTATTATTATTCTAGTAGCTCTGATTGGTTTTTCGATGAAAAAAAGGGAAAGCCTAACCTTACCTGAACAGTTTTTAAAAGATTCTGCAGGACTAACACAAACGATTTTCTATAAACCCGCTAATACACTAGCGGGTTTCTTTGAGAATTTAGCTGAAATGAAGCAACTCTACAAAGAGAATCAAATGTTAAAAGCTAGGTTAGATGAGTACGCAAAACTTTATGTACAGTATGAGGAAGCTAAAAAAACAAACGAAACACTTAAAGCACAATTAGACAAAGAAGAAGATCTCACCGATTTTAAAGTGAGAGAAGCGACTGTGATCGGCCGTTCCCCTGACCAATGGAACCAATTTATCTACATCAACAAAGGGGAAAAAGATGGTATTAAACCAAAGATGGCAGTCATTTCACCGCAAGGATTTATTGGAAAAGTTACTAATGTCTCCTTGTTCCAATCAACGGTTCAGTTGATCAGTGATAATGATCGTACGAATCGTTTCTCTGCCATCGTTCAAGGTGAGAAGAACATCTTTGGAACGATCGAAGGTTATGATGCAAAGAAACAGGCGTTAGTGTTTAAAAAGATTCCTGTAGATGCAAAGATCAAGAAAGGCCAAAAGGTCATTACTTCTGGTCTTGGAGATGTCTTTCCGCCCAACCTGCTCATCGGAGAAGTTATTGACATTGAACCAGATGAAGTGGGCTTAACGCAAACGGCTTATTTAAAGCCTTCAGCAGATCTTTATGATATTGATCATGTGATGGTGCTTGAACGTGAAATGCCTGCAGTGGATGAAAGTTTAAGAGAAAAGGAGGAAGAATGATGAAAAAAGTCTTTCTTCCTTTTCTTATCTATTTAGCTTTTATAAGTGAAAGCTCATTAGTACAAGCTTTCTTGCCACAGGATAATAGTATGGATTGGCAGCTGGTTCCTCGTTTTTCAATGGTATTAATCTTGTTTGTTGCCATATATGTAAACACGACATATGGACTTTTGTATGGTCTTGCTTTTGGTCTGCTCACTGACCTTTTGTATACAGACATCATTGGTGTGTATTTGTTTTCAATGGCTGCTACAGCATACATTACATCAATTTTTTCAAGATATTTATTTGGGAACTTGATCGTGACTTTGCTTCTGTCCGTAGTAGGGGTTTCCATTTTAGAGTTTTTTGTTTACGGTTTGAACAGTCTTATAGGAATCAGTACTCAGATGTTAGATGTATTCCTGTATAAAAGATTGTTGCCTACCCTCATCTTAAACGGTTTCTTTGCGATACTCATTTATTATCCGTTTGTAAAGCAGTTGAACCAAATAAAGGATACTCTAAAAGAAAACTAACTTCTGCAAAGAGGAATTTAGACCTAGCTGTCGAATGTTAGTACGTTGAGGTGAACAATGGCAATGGTACAAAAACTCCAGCACAACGTTACAATTAAAGGAACAAAAGACGGCCTCGTTTTATTGTTGGATGATAAGTGTTCCTTCGATCTATTAGTCGAGGAGCTTAATGATAAATTAACCGCCGGAAGCAGCCAAATGTTAAACGGCCCTGTCATATCCGTTAAAGTAAAAGCAGGGAATCGTTATTTGACAGCTGAACAAGAAGAGAAATTATTAGAAGTCCTTAAACAAAAAGAAAATCTATTTCTAGATCACATTGAGTCAGAGGTTATTACAAAAGCTGAAGCCGAAGAGATGAGAAAAGATGCTCAAGTAGTAACCGTTTCAAAAGTGGTCAGATCAGGTCAGGTGCTTGATATTCAAGGAGACCTGCTTCTGATCGGCGATGTTAATCCTGGAGCAACAGTTATGGCAACAGGAAACATTTATATTCTTGGTTCGCTAAAAGGAATCGCTCACTGCGGCACGAAAGGCAACGAAGAAGCGATCATTGCAGCATCCGTAATGAAACCTTCTCAACTTAGGATTGCTCACCATATTAATAGAGCGCCAGACTCTTATCCCGAACTTGGAAATGAGATGGAGTTTGCTTACATATCCAATGAAGAAAAACAGATTCGTATTGATCGAATCAGTGCTGTTCATCGACTAAGACCGAAACTGAACAGTTTGCTATAGAAAGGGGAATGAAGCATGGGAGAAGCGATAGTTATAACGTCTGGGAAAGGTGGAGTCGGTAAAACGACGACTTCTGCCAATTTAGGTACTGCTCTAGCTCTTTCTGGAAAAAAAGTTTGTCTTGTAGATACAGATATCGGGTTGAGAAACTTGGATGTATTGATGGGACTGGAGAATCGCATCATCTATGACCTTGTTGATGTTGCAGAAGAACGCTGCAAGCTTAAACAAGCATTAATAAAAGATAAGCGCTTTGAGTGTTTGTACCTGCTCCCAGCAGCTCAAACAAAAGATAAATCTTCCATTACCCCTGAACAAGTGAAAAAGATCGTTCAGGAATTAAAGCAAGATTATGATTATGTGATTATTGACTGTCCTGCAGGTATTGAGCAAGGTTTCAAGAATGCCATAGCAGGTGCAGATAAATCAATTGTTGTAACAAACCCTGAAACTGCTTCTATGCGTGATGCTGACCGCATTATCGGGCTTTTAGAACAAGAGGACATGGAACCGCCTAAACTTATTGTGAATCGTCTTCGTAATCATCTTGCCAAGAACGGTGATATGTTAGATGTTGATGAGATCGTCTCGGTACTTTCCATCGAACTCCTTGGAGTTGTGATCGACGATGAGAACGTGATTAAAGCTGCGAACAAAGGTGAACCCGTTGCGTTACAGCCTGACTCAAAAGCTTCTATCGCATACCGTAATATCGCAAGAAGAATTTTAGGTGAGTCTGTTCCACTTCTATCCTTAGAAGAAGATAAAGGTTTCTTTGGAAAAATCAAAACATTATTAGGTATGAAATAAAGCATCGGCTTTCGCTGTTGCTTTTTTTTATTGGGTTGACTCCTCTGTAGATTTTGAAAGTGGTTGATTTCCGTTCCAGGATGCTCGCTTTCCGGGGGGGCGTCAACAAACAATGATGTATTTTTATAAAGCATTTTCACATGCCTTGTTGTTCTTGAAGTCGATTATTGACTTTTATGATGCTTGTTTTTAAATTTGATCATTTCACGCTTAGCCAAAAGCAACTGTGCTCCTTTGTTTACAAGTAAACCTACCGTAGAGTCTTTCTTGTCGTTTGCTCCGTGAGAAGCTTGTAAGGTGGTGTTGCACCATTCAAGTTGTCTAAGGAGCTTTTGGATTTTTTCTTTTTGCTACATTTGCAAGTTGATTGGAGTGGAGGGTGCGAGACTCCTGCGGGACGAGCGGTCAGGTGAGACCCTTAAAGGCGCAAAGCGGCAAGGGGCTCACCGGTCGCCCCGCGGAAAGCGAGCACCTGTAACGGAAATCAACCACTTACGAAAACAACAGAGCATACATAAACTTTTAATTTTCATGCTGCACAAATCAATAAACCATTTACTCATATCTCCAACGGACAAGTCATAGGATGTACATATATGAGAAAAATGGAGGAACGGTTATGAAAAATAGAGCAGATGAAATCCGAAAGAAGTACGGCAATATTTCTAAGAACGGCAGCTCAAAAGAAAGTAGCTCGGTTATCACATCCAGGGACGAACCGGAGAAATCTCATCCTCTATTCAACCGTCATGCTATGTTAATGCAGATTATGTTTTCTATTATCTTGTTCTTAATTGTAGGAATCGCATTTAAGAATAATAATGATCATACCGTACAGGCACAAAAGTTTATCAACCACGTCTATCAAGATGAGTTTCAGTTTGCGGCTGCAAAAGATTGGTATGAAGATAAATTTGGGAAACCGCTAGCTTTGTTTCCAAAAGATAAGTTACAGAAAGAAAAGAAAACAGAAGAAGTCAGTGAAGTATTTGCTGTTCCGGCAGATGGAAAAGTGTACGAGACGTTCAGTGCAAACGGCAAGGGAATTGTTATCGAAACAGGTAAAGAAGAAGATGTTGAAACAGCGAAAAGTGGTTACATTGTTTATGCTGGGAAAAAGGAAGATCACGGATATACTGTAATTATTCAACACGCAGATGAACAAGAATCGTGGTATGGAGACCTTAAGGAAATTGATAAGTCTATTAAACTTTACAATTACGTAGAGAGCGGAACGCGATTAGGTAAAGTGTCAGAGAGCAAGGATGGGAAGTCGGGTAAATTTTATTTTGCGATAAAAAAAGACAAGAGCTTTATTGATCCTAGTAAGGTGATTGATATTGATTAAATTAATAATCGAATTCATACGAAAAATAAAGATCAATCCCGCCTTCTGGGTTGTCATTTTTGGTGCAGTCTATACAGGGCACTTTAGGGAGATCATCGTTTGGTTTTTCGTAGTTCTAATTCATGAGATGGGTCATTTTGCTGGTGCCCGTCTTTTTAATTGGAGAGTTTCAAGAATAGATCTACTTCCTTTTGGAGGAGCGGCAGTAGTTGAAGAACATGGAACACGTCCATTTCATGAGGAGGTGTGGGTGGCTGTTCTAGGTCCGCTTCAGCACATTTGGCTTACGGGCGTTGCTTATGTTTTAAGTCTGTCAAATATCATCTCTCCTGAAGATTTCTATTGGTTTTTTCTTTTGAATCTAACGCTTTTCTTATTTAATCTCCTTCCGATATGGCCACTTGATGGTGGAAAAGTGTTATTTGCGTTTGTCTCGAAATGGGTTCCATACAGGGAAGCGCAACAGAAGTTTTTAATAGGTTCCGGAGTATTGTTACTAATTTGTAGTGTTTGGCAGATTTCATTACAGCCATCACACTTAAACCTTTGGGTAATCTGCCTTTTCTTAGGGTTAGCTCATATTCTTGAATGGCGCAGCAGGCATTATGTATTCATGCGATTCTTGCTGAACAGATTACAACAATCAAACGTTAGAGATACCCGTACGCTTATCGTTCCTCCTACATGGTCACTCTCAAAAGTCACCCATCATTTAGTAAAAGGAGTTTCGCATTCTATTGTCATCAAGAACTTTAATCCTACAACAATCAATGAGAAACAACTTTTAGAAGCTTATTTTCATAATCATTCTCCTGAGTGTGCAATCGGAAAAGTTTTTCGTTAGAATAGATACAGAGCGAAAAACAGGGAGATGTGAATGGAACGATGCAGCGTGTAGTAATCAATGCGATAGGAATGGAAAAACGAACGGCTTTAATGGAGAATGAAAAGCTGATTGAATGTGCAGTTTATAGACCAATAAAAAGTCCGTCAACAGGAAACATCTATAAAGGAAAAGTACAAAAGGTTTTACCTGGTATGCAAGCAGTGTTTGTAGATATAGGAACGAGCAAGAATGGCTTTCTTCATAAAGACGATCTGCCTGCTTATCAACAGCTTCCTGGTGAAGAACAAAAGAAAGTATCCATTTCAAACCTTATAAAAGAAGGGGAATCGATCCTTGTACAAGTCGTTAAAGAAGAAACTGGAGATAAAGGTGCCAAATTAACAGCCCTCATCTCGTTTACAGGGCATCTGCTGGTTTATTTTCCTTTCACACCTCACATTGGAATATCAAAAAAAATAAAAGAATCTCATCGCGCAAAGCTGCAGGACTGGGGAGATTCTGTCATGAATAGTAACGAAGGGTTGATCATTCGAACAGGTTGCGAAGAATTTCCAGAAGAAGAAATGAATCAAGAGCTTGAGAGCCTGAGAAGACAATTAAATGAAGTGCAAAAAAAATTTGATGCCAAAAAGGCACCTGCCCTTATCGTACGACCATATTTTTTCTATCCACTTTTAGAGAGATGGCTCAATCCTCACGTCGAAGAAATTTTAGTGGATGACTATAATACTTATCATCAAGTCAAAGAGTATGCTGCATCTTTTCAAAATACATTTTCCGTTACACTATATAACGAAAAAGAACCACTCTTTCGTAAGTTAGGAATTGAAACGGATATAGAAAAAACACTTTCACCACTTGTATGGTTGAAGAACGGGTCTTCTCTATATTTTAATGTGACAGAAGCGTTAACGGTGATTGATGTAAATACCGGTAAGTACACTGGAAAAAAAGATCGATTGAAGACAGTAGTTGAAACAAATAAGATCGCTGCAAAAGAAATTATGAAACAGCTTCGACTACGTAACATTGCCGGTATGATCGTCATTGACTTCATTACCATGCAATCAAATGAAGACAAAGAACAAGTCCACAAAATTATGCGAGACGCATTAAAGAAAGATTCTGCTACCATGATTTTGCATGGCTTTACGAAAATGGGCTTGTTTGAGATGACTAGAAAAAAAGAAAGACCTTCATTACTTGAGACTCTTGCTATAAGGTTCGATCGCCATATGATGGATGGGTATATCCTGCGCCCGGAAACGTTTTATTATGAGATGGATCGTATAATGAAAGAATACACATACGAAGATGATGAGGCTTTGTGGATGGAAGTGCCACAACACTTTTCTGAATGGTTGAAGAAAAATCCTGAAAAGCTGAAGCATCTAGAGAAACAGCATGAAATTTCTGTGATCGTATCTATCGGTTCGTCAAACCGGGAAATGGCAGTCAGACATTCAGGAAAAATAGATGAAATAAGAAGCAGGATGTTGAAAGATTCACATTGACATGAGGGTGCCAAACATGGTATCCTTTTTTCGTTAGTGTTTGGAGCACCCGCTCCAACCGCACAGACCAGGTTTTAAGTATTTTATATACACCTGGGATGGCGAGTCTGAGTATAAGAGGAGGTGCACGTTGATGTACGCAATTATTCAAACTGGTGGTAAGCAAGTTCGAGTTGAAGAAGGTCAAGCGATCTATATTGAAAAACTAGATGTTGAAGCTGGAGCGTCAGTAACATTCGAGGATGTATTGATGGTAGGTGGAGATAGCTTGAAACTAGGAGCTCCTTTAGTTGAAGGTGCTACAGTTACGGCAACAGTTGAAAAACATGGCCGTGGCGAAAAAGTGGTTGTCTACAAGTTTAAGGCGAAGAAGAACTATCGCCGTAAGCAAGGACACCGTCAACCATACACAAAAGTTGTGATTGAAAAAATTAACGGGTAATTCTCATGATTCTAGTTTCTATATACAGGAACAAAGATCAAGACATACTTTCGTTTACGATGGAAGGACATGCTGATTACGCTCCACATGGCCAAGACTTGGTTTGTGCAGCAGCTACAGCGGTCTCGTTCGGTACGATTAATGCGATAGAAAAACTTTGCGGCTATGAGCCAGAAGTAACTACTCATGAAGATGGTGGTTTTCTAACGTTAAACGTACCGGGGAATCTTAATGATTCTATACATCAAAAAACACAGTGGCTTTTGGAAGGCATGGTTGTATCCCTTGCTTCAATTGAAGAAGGATACAGCAAGTATATAAAATTGACTGAACATGAAGGAGGTGCAACGAATGCTTAAATTAAACCTTCAATACTTTGCCTCTAAAAAAGGGGTAGGTAGCACAAAGAATGGTCGTGACTCACAGTCTAAGCGTCTAGGCGCTAAGCGTGCTGATGGACAATTCGTTTCTGGTGGTTCAATTCTTTACCGTCAACGTGGTACTAAGATCTATCCTGGTACGAACGTAGGTAAAGGCGGAGATGACACACTATTTGCTAAGGTAGACGGAGTTGTACGTTTCGAACGTTATGGCCGTGACCGCAAAAAGGTAAGTGTTTACCCAATCGCGCAAGAAGCGTAAGAGGGAGATGAAAACTCTAACCAGATTGGTTAGAGTTTTTTCTTTGCTTTGTTAGAGTATTAAGTACTGCGCTAAATTTGTTGGTGTAAGGTATAGCCCTATTAAAAGGAAAGGCTAGGAGTGCGATGATGTCAAACAAATGGACAACTGTCGATCTTTTGCGCCACGCCAGGCATGACTGGCTTAACCAGCTACAGCTTATTAAAGCAAACCTATCACTTGGCCGCACAGAGCGGGCAAAAGAGATTATGAATGAAGTTATTGAACTATCACGGGAAGAATCAAGAATCTCTAACCTGAAAACCCCGAATTTATCGGAGTACTTATTAACATATAACTGGTTGAAGCATCCGGTGAAATTGTATGGAAAAGTAAATGGTGAAAGCGGGGATTTCAGCTTATTTGAAGAGGAATTGTTACATACGACGAAAGAAGTATGTGATGTGTTGAATAATTCCATTTCGGGTTATGATGAATACTCACTTACTGTTACATTTGATCCTGCAGCTCTTCGAGTTTGTTATACCTTTCAAGGGATGCTAACAGATGAGAAGGATACGTATGAAGTATTGAGAAATATTTTTTCAACACATAAAAGCATGTTACTCATCGAAAGCTATAATCAGGAAAATAAGTGTTATTTTGATATTCAGTTAACTTCCTAATGGAAGGAGGAGAATGAAATGTTTGTCGATCAGGTCAAGATTTATTTAAAAGCAGGTGACGGCGGAAACGGAATGGTTGCATTTCGCCGTGAAAAATACGTTCCAGACGGTGGTCCGGCTGGTGGTGACGGAGGAAAAGGAGCAAACGTAATCTTTGAAGTTGAAGAAGGTTTACGAACGCTTATGGACTTTCGTTACAATCGTCATTTTAAAGCCCCTCGAGGTGAACATGGTATGTCTAAGGGCATGCATGGAAAAAAAGCGAACGATATGATTGTTAAAGTTCCTCCTGGTACTGTTGTGACAGATGCTGATACAGGAGAGACGATTGCTGACCTCGTACATCATCAGCAGCAAGCGATCATCGCTAAAGGCGGTCGAGGCGGCCGTGGAAACACTCGTTTTGCTACTCCTGCAAACCCGGCTCCGGAGATTGCAGAGAACGGTGAACCAGGTGAAGAACGAGAAGTAACATTAGAATTGAAAGTCTTAGCTGACGTAGGATTAGTAGGGTTTCCGAGTGTAGGGAAATCAACTTTCTTATCGATCGTTTCAGCAGCTAAGCCAAAAATTGCTGAGTACCATTTTACAACGATCACTCCTAACTTAGGTGTTGTTGCGGTTGAAGACGGCAGAAGCTTTGTAATGGCTGATCTTCCAGGTTTGATCGAAGGTGCTCACGAAGGTGTTGGACTCGGTCATCAGTTCTTAAGACATATTGAACGAACACGTGTTATTCTTCATGTTATCGATATGTCTGGAATGGAAGGGCGAGATCCTTATGATGATTTCGTAAAAATCAACGATGAACTTAATCAGTACAACATGCGATTAATGGAGCGTCCTCAGATTGTTTTAGCTAACAAAATGGACATTCCAGGTGCTGAAGAAAACCTTGAGATATTCAAAGAAAAAGTAGGAGAAGACGTAAAAGTATTCCCAATTTCTGCGATTTCTCGACAAGGTATTAGAGAAGTACTTTTCACAACAGCTGATACTCTAGAGGTTACGCCTGAGTTCCCACTGATTCATGATGATGGTGGAGAACAGCAAAGGGTTCTATATAAGCATGAAAAAGAAGACGCTGGCTTCTATATTACTCGTGACCCTGCTGGTGTTTTTGTTATCAATGGTCCAAAGATTGAAAAACTGTTTAAGATGACAGACTTTTCTCGAGAAGAAGCAACAAAGCGTTTTGCAAGACAGATGCGTACTCTTGGGGTAGACCAAGCGTTACGTGACCGTGGAGCAGAGCATGGCGATGTTGTTCGAATTCTCAAATATGAGTTTGAATTTATCGATTAAATGAAGGCAGCCTATCGTGTAGGCTGTCTTTTTTTATACAAATGTCCGTGTGAGATAGACATAAGAAGTCAATCCTATTATAATAAAGGTAAGAAAGTCACCGGAGGAAAGCCAAATGAAAAATGACCAGCAATATTATATGGTAAGAGAAGATGTTTTGTCTGAATCTATGCAAAAAGCGCTGGAAGCAAAGTCTCTCTTAGATCGAGGAAAAGTTAAAACAGTCGCAGAAGCCGCAGAAAAAGTTGGCTTGAGCCGAAGTGCATTTTATAAATACCGTGATGGAATCTTTCCGTTTCATACGATGGTAAAAGAAAAAATTATTACACTTTCCATTCACTTAGAAGACAGATCTGGTGCCCTGTCGAGCCTGTTAACAGTTGTTGCTTCCCAAGGATGCAACGTATTAACGATCAATCAGACGATTCCGTTGCAAGGTCGTGCACATATTACATTGACGATCGAAACAAACATGCTTCAAGGAGATATGAAGGACTTGTTAAGTACATTAAACCGTATGGAAACGGTTGAAAGAGTTGAAGTAGTAGGAACAGGCGCATAAAAAAATCCCTGGCTGATACAGCTAGGGATTTCTTTTTAGCTTATAATAAAAACCCTTTTTCCTTTAAGGCGCCACAAACTTTATCCAGTTTCTCTTCAGAGTCTGATGAGAGAGTGTGCATGTGAATGCCTTCTGTTAATTCACTTAAAAGACTGGCATTCGTTTCTCTTAGGCGTTTGATTAAATCTTCAACATCCTTACGCGTTGAGAGTTTGAGTGAAGCTTTAATATCTCCATAAACAGGATGTTCAACGGTCACATCTTCGACTGTAACTCCGTAATCCACGATTGTTATGAGTTCGTTTGTTGTTTCTTCTGGTGGATGATTGGCAGCAATCACGCGATAATATTGCTTGTTTGAGTCGTTCTTCATGTAAATATAGCCTTGAGCTGTTGCCATGATCGGCTCACCGCTTGCTTTTAATAGTGACATGTCTTGTACGATAACTTGTCTGCTCACATTCGTTCTAGTGGCGAGAATAGAACCACTAAGTGGCTTGTCAGCTTTCATCAGCCACGCTATGAGCTGCGAACGTCTATCATCACCTTTTAATTTCTCGTTACTCATCTTGTTATTACCTCACTAACCGATCTGAATGTATTTGTTATTTCAATAAGTACTTTGCCAAGTAAAGTAATTTCTTCAGAAGTTGTTTGATGACTAGTCGATATTCGGACTAATTCATGAGCTTCACTCTCAGTTCTTCCAAGTGCAAGTAAAGTTTTAGAAGGTGCCTGCTGTCCGTTCTTGCATGCTGATCCTGTTGAAACAGCGATTTTTAATCGATTAAGCTCTTGCATCATGATCTGACCTTCCATCCCTTTAACCCGGATTGGAATAATGAAAGGAGAGCTGTCATCAAAGCCTTCAAAGACTATGTTCTTATCTGTAAGTATAGACGATATGAGTAGTTTTCGCATGTCTACAGCATGCTGATAATGTTCATGCTGTAGTTGAAATGCCTCTTCTGCTGCTGTTACAAAAGCTGTTACGGATGGGAGATCAACAGTACCAGCTCGAAATCCACGTTCATGTGTGACTTCAGAAAGAAGAGGGGCTATATGAATAGATGGTGATATATATACAGCACCCGTTCCCTTTGGTCCGTTTATCTTGTGAGCAGACATTGTAAAAGCATCTATGTTCATAGAATGAAAATAGGCTTTATCCCATTTTCCGAAGGATTGAACACAATCACTATGAAACAGAACACCTCGATTTTTTAAATATTCACTGATTTCTTTGATATCCTGGACGATTCCCGTTTCACTGTTCACATGCTGAATGGTGACGAGAATGGTATCTGGACGAATTGAGGACAGCAACGTTTGAATCGAGATCTTCCCATTTTTTTGTATGGGTATTCTTGTTATCTCATAACCACTCTGCTCTAAAAATCTAAGGACATAATCAACAGAGGGGTGTTCTACATTTGAAGAGATAATGTGTTTTCCTTTATAGTTTGCTCCATTCGCTAATGAAGTAATAGCTAGAAAATTGCCATCAGAACCCCCGCTTGTAAAATAGATTCCTTCACTTTCTTTTTTTAACAACTCAGCTAAAGAACACCTAGCATGTTCTAATAAATCGCGAGCTGCTAGGCCGCCCTCGTGAAGACTCTCTGTATTTTGGAAATACGTTTTTGAAGTTTGTATGAAAGCGTTAAGCGCTGAATCCGACAATGGTGTAGTTGCTGCATAATCAAGATATATCAAGGTTTCCACCTCAGTTTTAATAAAATAGTTGTATCTAGTTTAAATCTATGTAAATATAGGTGTCAAGACACGTGTAAAGTTGAGGTGTTTTGTGTTTATGAAACATATAGAAGCAGATGTTTTAATTATCGGCGGAGGAATCGCTGGATTGATGGCTGCTGAATATTTAAGTTCGCATAAGAATGTGATAGTTATCACAAAGTTTTCTGCAGAGAAATCAAATTCTTTTTTAGCTCAAGGGGGAATTTCTGCAGCTATAGATAAAGAGGACTCTTGGGCGGAGCATTTTTTAGATACTCTCAAGGCGGGGCACCATCATAATGATCAAGAGGCGGTCAAACAACTAGTGAAAGAAGGCGAAAGTGTCGTTCGTACACTTACTGAATGGGGAGTAAGTTTTGACAGACATGAGAACGGTTCTTTTATGCTGGGTAAAGAAGGCGGACACCATCGAAACCGCATCGTTCATGCTGGAGGAGATCAAACAGGTAAAAAAGTGATTGAAGCGCTAATTCGACGAGTAAGAAAAAAGGTTAAGATGGTCAGCCATCAATATGCAGTTGACTTGATCATACAAGATCAAAAGTGTATCGGTGTGTATTGTAAGGATGACGAAAATCAAACCACGATTTTTCAAGCTAAAAATACAATATTGGCAGGTGGAGGTTATGCGGGAATCTATGGAACGACCTCTAATGCATATGGATCGGATGGGAGCGTTCTATGCATGGCTTACCGAGCCGGCATAGAACTTTCGGACTTGGAGTTTGTCCAATTCCATCCAACGCTTTTATCAGGAAGAGTACCTGCAGGATTGATCACCGAAGCTGTTCGGGGCCAGGGTGGAATATTGGTCAATTCGAGTGGTGTTCCTTTTATGAAGGATGTTCATCCGTTAAAAGACCTTGCACCGCGAGATATCGTATCTAAGAGACTCTTTCAAGAGATTCACGTTCACGGTGAGAAAGTTTTCTTGGATATTTCTTCGATTAAAGAATTTAAAAGTAAATTTCCTGGGGTGACGATGCTTTGCGAGAATGCTGGTATCGATTTGAATAAAGGACTGATACCTGTATCTCCTGGTGCGCATTTTACGATGGGAGGAATCGTTACAGATCAAACCGGAAAGACCTCATTGCGAGGGCTGTATGCGATAGGAGAGTGCGCGAATACTGGTGTACATGGTGCAAATCGATTAGCGAGTAATTCTCTTCTTGAAGGAGCAGTTTTTGCAAAAGAAGCAGCAAAAAGTATTCTTTCATCAGAGGTAACGGATACGCGGCCTGAAATTATAAAAAGAAAGATTTTGAACGATGAGAAATCCATTCAGCTCCGAAATCTTCTGCTAGAAGAAGAGATTCATCGTCTTATGGATAAATATGCGGGCATCGTCAGAAGCGAAAAAGAGTTGATTAATGCTGCAGAAACCCTAGACCTTGGAACGTGGAGAACAGAACTGCTCAAAGAACCTCTTCCTGTGATCAAGAGGTTCAATATGCAGACCATCGCATGGTTGACAGTAACAAGTTGCCTGAAGAGAGAAGAGAGCAGAGGAAGTCATTATCGCAATGATTTTCCTTCTCAGAATAATACATGGAACTCAAAAAAAATAATAAGGAGTTTGTGGCATGATGAATCCATTATTGCTGAAAAAACAGCTGCAGGAATTTTTAATTGAAGATATTGGATCAGGAGATTTGTCAGCGTCTCTTTTTGAAGATCATACAGAAGTCACCGCAACGATTATAGCGAAAGAAAATGGAGTAATGGCTGGTGGACAAATTTTATCTATTGGATATGAATTGATTGATAGCAGCATACAAACGAGTATCTTTGTCAACGAAGGAGAGGAGTTTGCTGCAGGAACAGTATTAGCTGAGATCACGGGGAGAAGACAGTGTGTTCTATCCGGTGAAAGAGTCATACTAAACCTTCTGCAACGTCTGTCAGGTATAGCGTCGATCACAGCTAAAGCAGTCTCTTGTTGTGAAGGTGAAACTCGTATTTGTGATACCAGAAAGACGACACCAGGATTAAGAATGTTTGAAAAGTATGCGGTCCGATGCGGAGGAGGATACAACCACCGGTTTGGACTATACGATACCGTGATGCTAAAGGATAATCACTTAGCGGGATTTCCTTCTATTCGAGAAGCGGTTGAAACAGCGCGTAGAAAGTGTGGACACACCGTAAAGATAGAAGTAGAAACAGAGACGGAAGAACAAGTGATTGAAGCCGTCTTAGCTGGAGCGGATATTATCATGTTTGATAATTGCAGCCCCCAAGAGATTAAACAAAGACTTACACATGTACCTTCAAGTATTATAACGGAAGCCTCTGGCGGGATTACACTGGATGAGATTAAGAATTATAGTGAAACCGGTGTTGACTACATTTCTCTCGGTTACTTAACTCACTCTTATAAAGCACTAGATATTAGCATGAATGTTAAAGGAGTTGTAAAACATGACTTTATTAAAAACTTTTTCTAAAACAAATGTATTACCAGATCGATATAGCACCATGTCAGTTGAAGAAATGGAAGCTAGGGTTCACGAGATTAAAAGCAGTTTAGGAACGCGTTTGTTCCTTCCGGCTCATCATTATCAAAAAGATGAAATCGTTCAATTTGCTGATGTTACAGGTGACTCTCTTCAGCTTGCAAAAATTTCTGCAGAGAATAAAGATGCTGACTTTATCGTATTTTGTGGTGTCCATTTTATGGCTGAAACAGCTGACATGTTGAGCACTGACAATCAAACGGTCATTCTGCCAGATCTGAAAGCGGGCTGCTCGATGGCGGATATGGCGAATATTCATCAGACCGAGAGAGCTTGGGCTGAACTTCAAAAGCTTTTCGGTGATACGATTCTGCCACTTACTTATGTGAACTCAACAGCGGAGATAAAAGCGTTTTGCGGAAAGAATGGAGGGGCTACAGTAACTTCTTCAAACGCTAAAGAGATGGTAAGCTGGGCTTTCGGTCAAAAAGAAAGATTGCTGTTTCTTCCGGATCAGCATTTAGGAAGAAATACTGCATTTGATCTAGGTATAGCACTAGAAGATATGGCAATCTGGGATCCGATCTCAAACCGATTGATCTATGACGGTACGGATATCGAACAAATTAAAGTGATCCTATGGAAAGGCCATTGTTCTGTTCATGAAAAGTTCACGGTGGGTCAGATTGCCGACTTTAGAGAAAATCATTCGGAGTTCCAGATTATTGTTCATCCAGAATGTACACATGAGGTTGTAAGAGCTAGTGACTTAAACGGATCTACTCATTTTATTATTGAGACGATTAAACATGCAGAACCAGGAACAAGCTGGGCAGTAGGAACAGAGATGAATCTAGTGAACAGACTGGCTCAACAATTCAATGACAAGAAAATCGTTTCATTAAACCCGAATCTCTGCCCATGTCTTACGATGAACCGAATTGATCTGCCACACCTTTTATGGGCGCTTGAAAATATAATAGACGGAAATGTTGAAAACGTAATTAAAGTAGATGAAGAAACAAAAAAATATGCGATCACAGCATTGAATCGAATGATGTAGTGTTTCTCCCCCTGTCATAACCTCCTTTTATGAGGCATAAATTGATAAAGGAATAATGTCACTTCTAATATGATGTAGCAATATGCCCAAATGTTCATATACTGTAAGGAAATTTGGCAGGAGGGAGTTTTGCAGCGTGAGAATACACATTGTGCAAAAAGGGGACACACTCGACAAAATTGCTGAAAAATATGATGTACCAGTAAATGAATTAAGAAAAGCAAATCCTGGGTTCTCCAAAACAGATGTAATTGAACGGGGGGAAAAGATTAAAATACCGATCAAGATGCCAGGTATGAAGAAAGAACAGCCTATTGTACCGGTTAAAGAAAAACCGGTTGCACCTGTACAAGAGGCTCCGAAGCCAGCACCAGTTAAGCCAGCACCAAAGAAACCGGCTCCGGTAAAACAAGAAATGAAACCAGCACCAATGAAGCCGGCGCCATTAAAACCAGCACCAACAAAGATGGAAAAGAAAGATGCTCCGATGAAAAAGGATGCACCGTCGAAAAAAGATGTTCCTATGAAAAAAGATTCACCAATGAAAAAAGATGTTCCAATGTTAAAAGATCAACCGATGAAAGCGCCGATGAAGCAGCCTATGGCACCTATTCATGATAAAGATTTTGCTGGAATGGTGGAGTCCTCCAATCTAGGGCATTATGTTCCGATGGGATACCCGAATCAGCAACCAAACATAACGAACATGCCAAATATGGCAAATCAACCAAACATAGCGAACATGCCAAATATGGCAAACCAGCCAAACATGGCGAACATGCCGAATATGGCAAACCAGCCAAACATGGCGGGCAAGCACGGGATATATGCAGGAAAAGATGGCTATGCGCCAAATAAACATCCATTTTTGATGGAAGAATCATCTGGAATGATGCAGAACATGTATGGTTCCATGCCGCCAATGTTTCCTAAACCACAAACCTATTCTCAAATGCCACAGGGCTATGGAATGATGCCCCCTCAAGGGTTCAGCGGAATGCCGCAACTCTATGGTGGCGGATATCCACAAGGTGGGCAACAAGGTGGAGGTGGCATGCAGCAAGGAGGATCTATGCCTTTTGGAGAATATCCTGATTCTGATATGGACCAAATGCCTTCAGGAGAATACACACCTGGTGGGCAACAACAAGGTATGCAGGATATGCAAATGGGTATGCAGCAGCCAGGATCAATGGGCATGATGCCTATGGGTATGCCACAAGGATTCAGTGGAATGCCACAGATGGGTCAAATGGGAATGGGTATGATGCCTCAAGGAGGCGGAATGCCAGGAATGGGTCAGATGGGTATGATGCCACAAGGCGGGGGAATGCCAGGGATGCCACAGATGGGCATGATGCCACAAGGCGGGGGAATGCCAGGGATGCCGCAGATGGGTATGATGCCACAAGGTGGAGGAATGCCAGGGATGGGCCAGATGGGTATGATGCCGCAGGGCGGGGGAATGCCAGGAATGGGTCAGATGGGTATGATGCCACAGGGCGGAGGAATGCCACAGATGGGTCAGATGGGTATGATGCCACAAGGTGGAGGAATGCCAGGAATGCCGCAGATGGGTATGATGCCACAAGGTGGAGGAATGCCAGGGATGGGCCAGATGGGCATGATGCCGCAGGGCGGAGGAATGCCTGGTATGCCTCAACAGATGCAACAAGGTATGCCTAACCCTTATTCACAAGCTCAATCTCGTGAAATAGATGAGAATTTTACGGAAGAAACGGAAGAAGATGAATAGGGACGTAAGGGACGATTTCCAAGGGGATCGTCTTTTTTTAAAAAAGATGAATGAAATGGATCTTGATGTGCTAGACTTTGGTTTTTTTAGAGAGAACGTTATCTGGATAAAAACCAAACAAGGAAAATTTGTTTTAAAAGGGTTCAACAGATCGGAAACTTGCAGCAAACAATTAAAGCTCTCTAAACTGTATCATGGGCAAAAGCCAAGGATTATGGGCACTTATACGGCATTTCCAAATCAGAAAAAAACCGTTCAATTCGGAAAATACACTTGGGCAATCATGCCGTTTTATAAAGGAGAAGGTCTTCATTTTGGCAAAAAGGACGATGTAAAAGCTGGAGTTGATGCCATCAGCCGTTTTCATTCTTTCTCAAAACATATACCGGTACCACTCTATGAACAATTGTCTTCATACTCTTTGTTTAAAAAATGGAGTGACAGATTGGACGCCTTTAAATTTCATGCACGATCTGCAAACTGGAATCATCAGATGCACCCTTTAATTTCTGAAATCATAATGTGGGGAGAATGGAGCTTAAATCATTTCGATCATGAAGCTGTAAAAGCGCTGGAGAAAAAAGCATATAAGAAAAAAGAAATTACACATGGTGATGTTGCTCCACATAATTTTGTGAAGTATAAAGATAGAGACACGTATCTGATTGACTTTGATCTTTTTGCGGCAGTTCCTCAAGCTTTTGATTGGTTGCAGTATGCAAATCGAATCTTACCGTTTTGGCATTGGTCTTATGCTAAGATGGAAGAGGTTGGAAATGAAGATTTCTTAAAGTGTTTTACTAAAAAGTGGTTTGTTATTTGCTTAGTATTTCCTACAGACCTCTATCGAGAATGGAATAGGGCCCTTAAAACGGGTGACAAGGAAATGATTGAAGCCGTAACGAGGTTTACGTTGCGAGATTTTTCTCACAGAAAAAAATTTGTTGAAAAGATAATGAAGAGGATGAGTTAACAATCATCCTACATTTAACAGATTAATTAGAGCCTTCTTCTGCCAAGCTAATGGTGAAAGGAGGTTTTTCCATTGAACTTTTTAGGGAAATCACTTACCGTAACAATCCTAGCAGTAGGTCTTGTAGGCTGTAATGGTGTAAATGAATCACAGGATAAGAATGACAACGATGTTCGACCGATTGGCTACTACTCCAATGAGGGAGATAATCGTGGTGATCTTGACCGTGGTAAAGGATTCATAACTGATATGGCTGATCGAGATGTAAATGATCATACTGCAACTTACCATGAAGACTATGATGGTAAACTTGCTGAACGAATCGCGAAAAATGTCAATGACATCCGGGGTGTAGACGATGCTCACGTTATTCTTGAGGATAACAACGTCATTGTAGGAATAGACACGGATAATAAGAAGAGGACGGAACTAACTAACAAAGTTAGAGAGATCACTTCTAAATTGGCACCAAATCGTGATGTGAAAATTGTAGCTGATCAAGATATGGTTAACCGCATTGAGAACGTTGATAACGATCTGCGAGATGGCCGTGCTTACACGGAAGTTGAATCAGATGTTCGCGGAATCAGCAACGATATCGTAAATGCCGGCAGTGACCTTGGAAATGCGATAAAACGTCCTTTCGAAAACAACCGCTAGTATAAAAGAACTGTCAGAAGTTAAATCAACTTTTGAACAGTTCTTTTTTTTGTTTATGCAGCTTTGTTCTATTTGAAAAGTATGTAAAAGAGTTTCTTATTTGATTTCATCTAAAAATATACAAAAAATACGTCTTCAGCTGATGTTCAAAAAGTATTCAAATTCACTTTTTATAAGGAATTAAAGGAGAGCCTATGATACAATAAGCCATAGAAACATACGCTCGTGTTTAGCGTTAGGGAGAGAAGAATTTGATTGAAAGTATTTCTGGAAATGTAGATTACATAACGGCAGAATATATTGTTATTAACAATAATGGAATCGGATATAAAATTTTATGTCCAAATCCATTTATTTATAAATTGAACGATCAAAAAACGGTATATACGTATCAATATGTTCGTGAGGATATACTGGCACTTTATGGTTTTAAGAATAGAAAGGAACGCGACTTGTTCTTAAAACTATTGAACGTGTCTGGAATCGGTCCAAAGGGAGCACTAGCGATTGTTGCCTTCGGTCAGCCTGAGCAGGTGGTCAATGCGATCGAACAGGAAGATGAAAAGTTCCTAACGAAATTTCCTGGTGTAGGAAAGAAGACCGCACGTCAGATGATCTTAGATCTGAAAGGAAAAATCTCAATCTTCGCAGATGTAGAATTCACGGATGGACTTTTCGCAGATGTTGAACCAGAGAGTGATGAACTTGACGAAGCACTTGAAGCTCTTGCTGTCTTAGGTTATGGCAGAAAAGAAATCCAAAAAATTCTTCCGGATCTGAAAAAAGAAAAGATGTCAGCAAACGAATATGTTAAAGCAGCATTAAAGAAGTTAATGAATTCATAAGGACGTGAGGATGTATGGAAGAGAGAATTGTTTCTTCAGAGGAACGTCAAGATGAAGCAAATATCGAGTTAAGCCTGCGCCCTGAACTATTAGACGAGTATATTGGACAAACCTCCGTAAAGGACAATTTGCGGATATTTATTAAAGCTGCAAAACTCCGCAACGAACCTCTTGATCATGTCCTGTTGTACGGACCTCCTGGTTTAGGGAAGACCACGCTGGCATCGATCATTGCAAACGAGATGGAAGTTAACTTGAGAACAACAAGTGGGCCAGCTATTGAACGGCCCGGTGACTTGGCAGCCATCCTAACATCGTTAGAACCAGGTGATGTATTGTTCATTGATGAAATTCACCGATTATCTCGTGCCATAGAAGAGATTTTATATTCGGCAATGGAAGACTTTTGTTTAGATATCGTGATCGGAAAAGGAGAGGTTGCAAGATCTGTGAGATTAGACTTGCCTCCTTTCACATTGATAGGCGCGACCACAAGAGCGGGTTCTTTATCAGCCCCTCTCCGAGATCGTTTCGGCGTACTCGCAAGGCTAGAATATTATAAGCCGGATGAGTTGGGGGAGATCGTAAGGCGTACAGGTGATGTCTTTGGTGTAAGAGTAGATGATCGATCTGCTGAAGAGATTGCGAGAAGATCAAGAGGTACACCGAGGATCGCAAACCGTTTGTTACGTCGTGTCAGAGATTTTGTGCAGGTTGAAGGCAAGGATACGATTTCTTTGCCAATCTGTCAGAAAGCTTTAGAGCTTCTGCAAGTAGACCGTTTAGGTTTAGACCATATTGACCATAAATTATTACTAGGGATCATTCACACGTATAAGGGCGGTCCTGTAGGTCTAGAGACCATTTCGGCTACAATAGGTGAAGAATCGATGACGATTGAAGATGTTTATGAGCCGTATCTTCTTCAAATTGGCTTTTTACAGCGTACTCCACGTGGACGGATGGTAACAGAACGGGCCTATCAATACTTCGGACTGGAGGTTTCCGCAGATTGAACAAACTGTTAATCGTTGCAGGAATCGTCCTAATTATTATAGGATTAGTAGGGACGTATATAGGTAAACTTCCTGGAGATATGGTATGGAAAAAAGGAAACACAACCGTTTATTTTCCAATCGTGACGTCCATTATCGTTAGTGTTGTACTTTCCTTGATCTTCATGATCATAGGTCGATTCAAATAGAAAGTTATTGCCACTTTGCTCTATAAGTGGTTGGTTTCCACTCCGGGTTGCTCGGTTTCAAAAGTGCTATATAGAAAGCAGGAATACATTACATGAACGTAAATGATTTTGATTTCCATCTTCCTGAGGAATTAATTGCGCAAACACCGCTTGAGAACCGCACATCCTCAAGATTGATGGTCTTAGATAGATCACAAGAAACAATTGAACACAAACATTTTTATGATTTGAAAAATTTTTTAAAAGCAGGAGACTGTCTTGTCCTAAATGACACACGTGTTCTTCCGGCAAGACTTTTCGGGCAAAAATCAGATACTGGTGGAAAAGTTGAAGTGCTTCTTTTAAAAGAAGAAGGCAACGACACTTGGGAAACACTTGTTAAGCCAGCAAAAAGAATAAAACCTGGAACGGAAATCTCTTTTGGAGACGGCCGTTTAAAAGCAGTTTGTACAGGTGAGAGTGACCACGGAGGCAGACAGCTTAAGTTTATCTACGATGGAATCTTCTACGAACTGCTCGATGACCTTGGTCAGATGCCTCTTCCACCATATATTAAGGAACAGTTAGAAGAAAAAGATCGTTATCAGACAGTTTATGCTGTACATCAAGGCTCTGCAGCTGCCCCGACCGCTGGGTTGCATTTTACAACCGAGTTGATCGAGGAGATTAAATCAATTGGTGTACATGTTACGTTTATTACGCTTCACGTCGGTTTAGGTACGTTTCGTCCTGTTAGTGTAGAAAATGTTCTGGAACATGACATGCATGCAGAATTTTATCAAGTAACAAAAGGAACAGCTGAACTTTTAAATGGGGTTAAAGAGGCTGGCGGAAGAATTATTACCGTTGGAACGACGAGTACACGAACACTTGAAACGGTAGCGAATAAATTTGATGGCAAGTTTGAGGAAGATTCAGGTTGGACAGATATCTTTATCTATCCAGGTTATTCGTTTAAAGCGATCGATGGACTGATTACGAACTTCCATCTTCCAAAATCAACATTAATCATGTTGGTGAGCGCATTAGCTTCCAAAGATTTTGTTTTAAGAGCATATCATGAAGCCGTTGAAGAAAAGTATCGCTTTTTCAGTTTCGGTGACGCGATGCTTATACTTTAAGGGGGATATATTTTAAGATGAAACCAGCAGTAACATATGAATTAATAAAAACGTGCAAACAATCAGGGGCAAGATTAGGGAAAGTTCATACTCCGCACGGAACATTTGAAACACCAATCTTTATGCCAGTGGGAACATTAGCAACCGTAAAAACGATGAGTCCGGAAGAACTTAAAGAGCTTGGAGCAGAGATCATTCTGAGCAATACGTATCACCTATGGTTACGCCCTGGTCATGATATTGTAAAAGAAGCGGGTGGTCTTCATAAATTTATGAATTGGGATCGTCCGATACTTACGGATTCAGGAGGCTTTCAAGTTTTCTCATTAAGTGATCTGAGAGAGATCAAAGAAGAAGGTGTTCACTTCAGAAATCATCTGAGTGGTGAAAAGCTTTTCTTAAGTCCTGAAGGTGCAATGGAGATTCAGAACGCGTTAGGTTCTGATATTATGATGGCATTTGATGAGTGTCCGCCTTATCCTGCAGAATATGATTATATGAAATCTTCTGTTGAACGAACAAGCCGTTGGGCAGAGCGCTGTTTAAAAGGACATGGAAGACCAGAGGATCAAGCCCTGTTTGGTATTGTGCAAGGTGGAGAATACGAAGAGCTTCGAAAACAGAGTGCTCGAGATCTTGTATCGCTCGATTTCCCGGGTTATGCAATCGGAGGCTTATCAGTAGGTGAACCGAAAGATGTGATGAATCGTGTCTTAGATTTTACAACTCCTCACCTTCCAGAAAACAAACCGCGTTATCTGATGGGCGTAGGCTCTCCTGACTCACTTATTGATGGAGCGATTCGTGGAATCGACATGTTTGACTGTGTACTGCCCACGCGTATCGCTAGAAACGGTACGTGTATGACAAGTGAAGGAAGGCTAGTGGTTCGTAACGCGAAGTATGCAAGAGATTTCCGTCCGATCGATGAAAAGTGTGACTGTCATGTTTGCCAAACGTACTCTAGAGCTTATATTCGTCACCTTGTAAAAGCGAACGAAACATTTGGTTTCCGATTAACAAGTTACCATAACCTATATTTTTTGGTAAACTTAATGAAGCAAGTAAGACAAGCGATCATGGATGACAGACTTCTTGATTTTAGAAATGAATTCTTTGAAATGTATGGGTTCAACAAACCGAACGCGCGTAATTTCTAGAAAATGATAAATATTTTACTTATAGAAAGGGGTGAAATAGTATGGGAAACCTTGGAGGAATATTGCCAATTATCTTGATGTTTGCAATTTTTTATTTTCTGTTGATCCGACCGCAGCAAAAGAGACAAAAAGCGGTTCGTGAGATGCAGTCTAACCTTAAAAAGGGCGACAAAGTTGTAACGATCGGTGGACTACACGGAACACTAGACAGCATCGATGATAACATCGCTGTTATTCGTTCGACCGATGGCGCAAAGTTAACATTCGATCGTAATGCGATTCGTGAAGTAAAAGAAGAAGCAGTACTATAACAAAAAGACCCGTTCATACGGGTCTTATTTATATGTTTGCTTATGACTGCTTAAGTTGACACCCATGATGCCACCGATGATCGCTAATAAAAGAAAAAGAGCATGATACATATACTGAGAGGAGTTGAACGTGCTTTGATAGCCTAAGTATTGCACAAGAAAAACAAAAAAAGAAAACAAGAGACTTGTACCCCCACCTAACAGCCAACCTTTACTCTGACCTTTCTTACCTGAAATCAATCCACCAATAAATAATGATAAAAAAGAAAGACCTACTGTCACCCATTTTAACGATCCTTCTGTTAGCCCTGTAAACCGCAGCAATAGTGAGAGCACTAAACTGCAAAGCATGATCATCAGTAGAACAGCAATCAGACCCCGTCCCATAGAAGAAGCCATGTGTTTAATCCCCATCTTTGATCCTCCTTATCCCTAGAAGCTTTCTATATACTTTATTCAGACAACGGAAAAATTAGAAGTACAAGCAAGTATTTTCCCTTCCGTTTCCATTGGTTTTTATTTGGCAAAACCTGCGTATCATGTTTTTTCATATCTGTGCCACACTAAGAAATGGAATGAACATGTAACGTACTATGGAAGGAGGGGAATCATGGAACTGTATACGATTATTTTCAGGACGCTTTTTATCTATTTTTTAATCATGGTTATCTTTCGAATGATGGGAAAACGCGAGATGGGAAAGTTATCGATTATTGACTTTGTTGTTTCGATCATGATCGCAGAATTAGCCGTAATCTCAATTGAAGATCCTACGATTCCCATGTTGAATTCCCTCGTGTCCATCTTTGTCTTGTTGAGCATCCAGCTTATATTGGCTCTCGTTTCATTAAAGAGCAGAAGGATGAGAGAGATCGTTGACGGTAAACCTTCATTAATCATAAAAGAAGGACAAGTGGATGAGCATGAGATGAAAAAGCAGCGGTACAACTTTGATGATCTTTTAACTCAATTACGTGAGAACAATATTAGAAGTTTGAACGAAGTTGAATTTGGAATATTAGAAACAACGGGTAAGCTATCAATAATAAAAAAAGATGAGGAATCTGAAAATACACCGATCCAAATGATCATGCCTCTCATTTTGGACGGAAAGATCCTAGAAGATAATCTTGAAAAGATGGATAAGACGTCATTTTGGTTAAGACAAGAGTTAAAGAAGGTTGGGTTTAAAGAGATAAAGAACATTTCTTTCTGTACACTGAATGAAGATGGGACATTATATGTTGACGAACTGAACAGCAAAAAATAAAACAGCCAAACTGGCTGTTTTAGATCCATCTTTTAATGAAAGGTATGTGTTTAAGATCTTCTTTACCTAAAAGTTTAAAGAAGACGAGAACAAACAAATAGATACCGCATGTTGCCGTTACGCATATTGTAAGACCTTTTATTGGGGAAAATTGCGGCATCATGTACTGATACAGATAAACCGCCCCTCCTCCTGTTATAAAGATCGAAAGCAGGCATAAGACAAAATCTTTCACCACGATCGTATAACTGATGGCTTTAATGACTGTAGCAAAATGAAGCAGAGTAACGACGACGATACTAATCACGATTCCAAGTGCTGCTCCCATGATCCCAAACTCTGGTCGGGTAGCTAGAGCAAAAATCGCTGTTAACTTAACAAGTGCACCAATGAGACTGTTGATCATGGCAGAACGAGCCAGATTCAAAGCCTGAAGTACGGCTTGTAACGGACCTTGAAAATAAAGGAAAAAGAAAAAAGGTGTCATGATCTTTACATAGGACGCGGAAGTTGGTGATTCATACATTAAGTCCATGATTGGTACCGCGTATACATACATAATTACTGCCGCAATACCGCCAGATAACATAGAGAGCCTAAGTGCTTGATTCAGACGATGTTCAATTAAGTGGTATTTTTTTTGTGCGTTCGCTTCACTGATAGCAGGTACTAAAGAGATCGAAAGAGAATACGTAATGAATGTTGGCAGAAACAATAGTGGGATAACATAACCTGCAAGTTCTCCGTATTGCGCAGTGGCAACAGCTGTAGTGATTCCAGCGATTGCTAAGCTATTTGCCACAACAATTGGTTCAAAAAAGTAGGAAACAGAACCAATCAATTGACTTCCCGTTGTTGGGAGAGCGATATTCAGGAGGTCTTTCATCGTTTCATGACCTTGCTTCAGCTGCTTGAAAAATCCTTTTCGTATGCGCATCTTCTTTTTCACTTTAAACATCGAGAACATATAAAGAAGTGATGCGAGCTCACCGATAATAACAGAGATCATCGCGCCAGCTGCCGCATATTCTACGCCATATGGAAGAAATAAACCTGTTAATAATGCCACGAGAGCAATTCTGACTACCTGTTCGATGACCTGTGAATAAGCAGAAGGTCTCATGTTCTGCAGACCTTGAAAATACCCTCTCAAGACCGAGGAGACCGCAATGACAGGTACTACAGGTGCGATGGCGAGCAACGGCCAAATCGTACGATCATCTGTAAAGAAGTATTCAGCTAATAACGGAGCAGCGATAAACAAAGCGATCGTGATCACAATGCTTAAAATCCCTGTGATGGCTAAAGATACAATCAAAATTTTTCTTACTTTTGAACGATCTCCTGTCGCATCTGCTTCTGCAACAAGTTTTGATATGGCGATCGGCAGACCTAGCCTTGTTAACGTTACGGCTAATAAGAATGTAGGCACTGCCATCATATAAAGGCCAACACCTTCGTGACCCATGACCCGAGCCATGACGATTCGATTAACGAAGCCGAGAATTTTAGTTACTAGACCTGCTAATATAAGTAGGATCGTTCCTTGCACGAGTGTTTGTTTTGTCATTTTAACCTGTCCCTTCTTGGACAATCTTATATATCACTATATGCAAGTAGTGTGAACCGTCATGACAGCTTGTTTTATCTCGAAAGGAGAGAATGTAGAATGGAGAATACACATTTTTCGGAATGGAAGAACGAAGTCAAACCAGCAGTACTAAGTAAAAAAGAAGAATTTCATTATTTGGGGTATGAAAGTGTAACAGAAGAGGAAATATGGGAATGTGTTCAATCTAAATTAAAGAAAAAGAAAATTGAGCCTCGTCTCTATGCATTGGTTGACACAATTTTAGCTCTTTCATTAAATGATTTTATGACGTGGCTAACGATACGCTCATATAAAGAAGAGGGGCTGACTCAAGAGTAGAACTTACTTTTGGGCAGCCTTGTTCTTTTGATAGCACTAATTAAGTTTCCAAATGGATAGCGAGCAACCTGGAGCTCAATTCAACTACCAACAAAGCAACAGTGAAATATGAAACAGCCTTTATTTATTATGTTTTATTTATGAACATTCACAGGACAAATTGACAGAAAAAAACAACAATCGCTATAATGGGAAGGGTTAGTATTCGTACTTATACATAGTGTTGTTTTTTGATACAGCATGAAGGAGGTTTCTTGAAGTGGTAAAAAGGAGTAAGATCGTCATCTTTTTTGTTGTGCTCATCATGTTCGCAGCACTAATAGGGCTTACAACAGAAAAGATCGTAAAAGGTACAAAGCTTGGACTAGATCTCCAAGGCGGATTCGAAGTACTTTACGATGTAGAACCTGTGAAAAAAGGTCAAAAAATTACACAGGAAACATTGAAGAGTACGGTTGAAGCGTTGAACAGCCGTATCAACGTGTTAGGGGTCTCTGAGCCTGAGATTCAGATCGAAGGAGACAACAGAATTCGTGTTCAGCTTGCTGGTGTAACCGATCAGAACAAAGCACGTGAACTATTATCTACACAAGCAGAGTTAACATTCCGCGATGTGGATGATAAGGTGCTTTTAGATGGATCAGATCTTGAAGGAAATGGTGCAAAACAAACGTTTGAATCACAAAATAATAAGCCAATTGTTTCTCTTAAGCTAAAAGACGCAGATAAGTTTGCTAAAATAACAGAAGAAGTTCTTCAGCGTCAGCCGCAAGGTGAAAACATCATGGTTATTTGGTTAGATTATGAAAAAGGTGACTCATTTAGAGAAGAACAGAAGAAAGAACTCGCTGGAAAACAGCCTAAGTATATTTCTGCTCCTTATGTAAATGAAAAACTTACTCAAAAAGATGTAACAATCTCTGGACAGTTCTCTGTTGAAGAAGCACAGAGCTTAGCGAAAATTTTAAACGCTGGGGCTTTGCCAGTGAAACTTGATGAGGTGTATTCTACATCAGTTGGAGCGAAATTCGGAGAGAAAGCATTAAATGAAACAGTATTTGCTGGCTTTATCGGAATTGCCGTGATCTTTTTATTCATGCTCATCTTCTATCGTGTGCCTGGAATCATTGCTGTTATCACGCTATCCATCTATATTTGGTTGATCTTAGCTATTTTCTATCTGATGAACGGAGTTCTAACGCTTCCAGGTATCGCAGCTCTCATTCTTGGAGTGGGTATGGCGGTTGACGCTAACATCATCACGTATGAACGGATCAAAGAGGAACTTAGAAGCGGGAAATCTGTATTAAGTGCGTTTAAAGCTGGAAATCGTCGTTCATTCACTACGATTTTTGATGCAAACATTACGACAATCCTTGCAGCTGCTGTTTTGTTCGCATATGGAACAAGCTCAGTAAAAGGATTCGCGTTAGTTTTAATTATTTCAGTTCTGGCAAGTTTCATCACGGCCGTTTTCGGTACAAGACTTTTCTTAGGTTTATGGGTACAGTCACGTGTTATGGATAAGAAGCCAGGCTTGTTTGGTGTAAAGGAGAGTGACATCCGTGAGCTTTAAATACGACTTTGTAAAAAACAGAAACCTTTACTTCATTATCTCGACTCTCCTTACGGTTATTGGAATTGTATTCTTGCTTACAGCTGGATTAAAGCTTGGTATTGATTTTGATAGCGGATCTCGTGTAAATATTCAATCGAACGAGACACTTACCAATGAAAGTGTAGAAGAAGAGTTTAAGACACTTGGACTTGAACCTGAAGCAGTCGTTCTTGCGGGGAAAAATGATCAAGCCAATGTTTCTTTTAAAGGTGCTTTGTCAAAAGACGAAGTAGTGAAGATCAACACTCACTTTGAAGAAAAATACGGTGAAACGCCAAGTATTAGTACGGTTACGCCAACGGTTGGCCGTGAGCTAGCACAGAATGCGTTTTTTGCCGTGCTGATCGCTTCTGTTGGTATTATCATCTATGTAGCGTTCCGTTTTGAATGGAGCATGGCTGTTGCCTCTGTAGTTGCTTTATTGCATGATGCTTTTATGATCATTGCAGTTTTCAGCATCTTCAGGATAGAAGTGGATCTTCCATTCATTGCAGCAGTTCTTACGATTGTTGGTTATTCGATTAACGACACAATCGTTACGTTCGACCGAATCCGTGAGAACATGAAACTTGAAAAAGTAAGAACACAAGAAAAACTGGCTGAAATCGTAAACAGAAGTATTTTTGAAACGTTGGGTCGCTCCATCAATACTGTACTAACGGTTATTATCGCAGCAGTGGCACTATTGATCTTTGGAGCTGATTCGATCAGAAACTTTTCGATCGCATTGTTGATCGGTTTAACATTTGGTGCGTATTCTTCCATCTTTATTGCTTCTCAGTTGTGGTACGTTATGAAATCACGACAGATGAAATCAAAAAAAACACGACCAGTTGAAGCAGAGCCAGAAATTTAAGTTAAATATCATTCATAAATTGTCACCTCTTATCCTGTTTTGTATAATGAATAGGTTAAGAGGTGATTTTTATGTTGGAGCCTAGAACACGGTGGGAGATTCAAGAACCATCGGAAGACAAGGCAAAATGGTTGTCACAAGAATTAGATATCCCTCTTCTGATCGCGAATCTATTGGTTGTCAGAGGAATTGAAACGATAGAGAAAGCAGAAGCATTTTTAAAAATAGATACCGACCAATTTCACGATCCATTCTTGATGGATGGCATGAAAGAGAGCGTTGAGCGGATACATAGAGCTGTAGAATCGAATGAGAAGATTTTAATTTTTGGCGATTATGACGCTGATGGTGTAAGCAGTACGACGGTAATGTATTATGCACTGAAAGAACTCGGCGCACAGTTTGACTATTACATTCCGAACCGCTTTACAGAAGGCTATGGTCCGAATGAGCCTGCATTAAGAAAAGCGAAAGAGGATGGTTATTCACTCGTTGTAACTGTTGATACAGGGATATCAGCTGTACACGAAGCTAATATCGCAAAAGAGATCGGGTTAGACTTTATTATTACGGACCATCACGAGGCACCTCCTGTATTGCCAGATGCTTATAGCATTATCAATCCTAAGAAACCTGGCTGTACATATCCTTTCTCTGGTCTTGCAGGTGTAGGTGTAGCATTCAAAGTAGCACATGCCCTTCATGGTAAACCACCACTACATTTGCTTGATTATGCCTGCATCGGTACAATAGCAGACCTTGTTCCGCTTGTTGATGAGAATAGAGTGATCGCGAAGCTCGGGATAGAAGCACTCTCGAAAACGGATAAGATCGGATTGCAAGAACTGCTGAAAGTAGCGGGGCTTTATGAAAAAGAACTTACAGCTGAAGATGTAGGATTCGCGATCGGCCCGCGAGTGAATGCAGCAGGAAGGCTTGGTTCAGCGATGCCAGTGGTGGAGCTGTTTACTTCAACTGATCGAGACGATTCAGCCATGTTGTCACAAGAGATCGATTCGGTAAACAAGGAACGTCAAGGAATCGTCAACGAGATTACAAAAGAAGCGATCGCGATGGTAGAAGAAAGTTATCCTCCTGATGAGAATGAAGTGCTTGTCCTCGCCAAAGAGGGCTGGAATCCAGGGGTTATTGGTATCGTTGCCTCACGATTGGTTGAAAAATTCTATCGTCCTACGATCGTGCTTTGTTTGGATCCTGAAAAAGAAACAGCAAAAGGGTCAGCGCGAAGCATCAAAGGATTTGATATGTTTGAAAACCTTTCAGGATCTAGAGATATTCTTCCTCATTTCGGTGGACATCCAATGGCAGCAGGAATGACACTTTCGATGCATGATGTCGATGAATTAAGAAGTAGGCTTATCCGGCAAGCTAAGGAATGTTTAAAACCAGAAGATTATCTGCCGGTTACAACGATCGATCTAACAGCTAGATTAAATGAGATATCACTAGAAACGGTTGAGCTGTTAAGTACGTTATCTCCTTTTGGTGTTGGAAACCCATCGCCTCGCGTTATGGTTGAAGATGTTCCGATCCGCGAGATGAAAAAGATAGGAAGTCAGTCCAATCACCTCAAATTGCAAGTAGGCAATGGTGAGCTATCGGTTCTAGATTGCATTGGTTTTCAAAAAGGTAGCTTGTTAGAAGAGATGACACCTTATTCGTTGATTTCAATCGTTGGTCAGATCCAATTGAACGAATGGAACGGCTATAGAAAGCCTCAGCTTCTTCTTGAAGATCTTTCTGTCAATCATTTTCAACTGTTTGATTATAGAGGCCTTAAAGATGCTGCAAAAAGGTTAATTGGTCTGCCGTACTCGAAAACATGTTTTATCGCGTTTGAAGAAGAAACAGTAAGGCATAAAGATTTCGAAGCGCTGTCTGACCAAGTCATCGGTGAAGATGAGTTATTGACTCTACCCGAGGATTATTTTAAAGAAAAGAATTTAGTGTTCTTAGATGTTCCTCCTTCTCTAACCCGATTTTCGGAATGGCTAGAAACCATCGGTGAACCTTCAAGGATCTATGCGGTGTTTCATCAGAGTACAGAACACTTTTTTACGACTCTACCAACGAGAGAGCATTTCAAATGGTTCTATGGATTCCTTGCAAAAAGGAAAACCTTTAACGTGAAGAGGGATGGTGCAGAACTGGCGAAATGGAAAGGCTGGTCGAAAGAAACAATAGATTTCATGTCAAAGGTGTTTTTTGAGCTGGATTTTGTTACAATAGACGGTGGTGTTATTTTCATTAACAAAGAACCTAGCAAACGAGAATTAGAAAGCTCTGAAACCTATCAGAAAAAGTTTGAACAAGCAGACATTGAAAATCAGCTCGTTTACTCTTCTTATCATTCTTTAAAAAGCTGGTTTACAGAACAAACACGGCCAAAAGCCAGTTTGTAATTTTCAGGAGGCAAAGATTCATGGATTATAAGCCGTTTATTTCAGTAGTAGAGAATTTCCCAATCGAAGGCATTCGTTTTAAAGATATTACTTCACTTATGTCTGATGGTGCAGTATATAAACAAGCAATGGATGACATTGCTGTATACGCAAAAGAAAAACAGGTGGATGTAATCGTTGGACCTGAAGCACGTGGATTTATCGTAGGCTGCCCTGTAGCTTACACATTAGGATTAGGATTTGTCCCAGTACGTAAAGAAGGTAAACTACCTCGTGAAGTGATCAAAGTTGATTATGGTCTTGAGTATGGTAAAGATGTGCTAACGATGCATAAAGACGCGATCAAACCAGGCCAAAGAGTCTTGATCACAGACGATCTACTAGCAACAGGCGGAACGATCGAAGCAACCATCAAGCTAGTAGAAGAGCTTGGCGGAGTAGTTGCAGGAATCGCATTCATGATCGAACTTACTTACTTAGATGGCCGTAAGAAACTTTCAGGTTATGATATCTTCACATTAACTCAATACTAAAACGATGAAAGAGTTCCTTTAGAAGGGGCTCTTTTTTAGATTCTTTTCCGAAGGGTTGTTACTTACAAGTTCTTTTGTTATTCACTTCATCGTAAAGGTGATTGAAGTGGAAGATGCGAGACTCCTACGGGACGAGCGGTCAGGTGGAGACTCGTAATGGCGCAAAGCGGCAGGAGGCTCACCGCACGCCCCGTGGAAAGCGAGTGTCTGAAACGGAAATCAACTTACTTTCAAGAGCAACAATGTATTACGATAACAGTGTTTTTTTACAATCCTGTCACAAAATCTGCCCAATCATTCGACAAATTTCGTTTTTCGCTTTACATGAAGGACCAATTTAACGATAATAGAAGCAATATACAATGACAACGTAAGGTGATTCCATGACGATTGAGGAAGTATTGCAAAAAGCGGAGAGCTATCTTTCTAAAGACGATTTAAGCTTCATCACGAAGGCTTATGAATACGCAAGAAATGCACACGAGGGACAATTCCGTAAATCGGGAGAGCCCTATATTCATCATCCTGTTGAAGTAGCAGCCATTCTGGTGAACCTCCAAATGGATCCTGTGACTGTAGCAGCAGGGTTCCTTCATGATGTAGTTGAAGATACACCGATCACACTAAAAGATATTTCCACTCAATTCAATGAAGAAGTGGCAATGCTTGTTGATGGTGTTACGAAGCTGAAGAAGATCAAGTTTAAGTCTAAGGAAGAACAGCAAGCTGAGAACCACCGGAAGATGTTTGTCGCTATGGCCCAAGATATTCGATGTATCTTGATCAAGCTGGCTGACCGACTTCACAATATGCGCACATTAAAGCATATGCCGAAAGAAAAACAGATCCAAAAAGCGAATGAGACACTTGAGATCTTCGCTCCGCTTGCCCATCGCCTTGGGATTTCAACGATAAAGTGGGAGCTTGAAGATGTTTCTTTAAGATACCTGAATCCGCAGCAATACTACAGAATCGTTAACTTGATGCAGCAAAAGCGTGCGGAACGGGAAGAGTATGTTCATCAAGTGATGGATGAGATGAAGAGCAAACTTAAAGAAGTTAACATTCAAGTTGATATCTCTGGAAGACCGAAACATATTTATAGCATCTATCGAAAAATGGCTAAACAAGGAAAGCAGTTCAATGAGATCTATGACCTTTTAGCTGTTCGTATTATCGTTCAGAATATTAAAGATTGTTATGCTGCCCTTGGTATCATCCATACGGCTTATAAGCCGATGCCAGGCCGTTTTAAAGATTATATCGCTATGCCTAAAGCAAATATGTATCAGTCTCTTCATACAACGGTAATCGGACCAAAAGGTGATCCACTTGAAGTCCAAATCAGAACGTCTGATATGCATCGCGTAGCTGAATACGGGATCGCAGCACACTGGGCATATAAAGAGGGAGCAACGAAAGCTCCTGTCAGCTCATTTGAAAATAAATTAACATGGTTCCGTGAAATTCTTGAATGGCAAAACGATGTTGTAGATGCTGAAGAATTTATGGAATCTCTTAAGGTCGATCTTTTCTCTGATATGGTGTTCGTGTTCACTCCTAAGGGAGATGTTTACGAGCTTCCGTCAGGGTCGGTGCCTATTGATTTTGCATACCGCATTCACACTGAGATCGGTAACAGATGTATCGGCGCAAAAGTAAACGGAAAGATGGTCACGTTAGATTACCGTTTGAAAACGGGAGATATTATCGAGATCTTAACGAGCAAACACTCCTACGGACCGAGTCAGGATTGGCTGAAGATCACACAGAGTTCTCATGCGAAAAACAAGATTCGTCAATGGTTTAAGCGCGAGAGAAGAGAAGAAAACGTCGCAAAAGGCAAAGAGCTTGTTGAAAAAGAAATAAAGAATCGCGGTTATGATCTGAAAGATATCTTCACGAATGACAACATTCAATATGTGGCTCAAAAGTATAACTTTGCAGGCGAAGAAGATATGTATGCTGCTGTAGGATACAATGGAATAACAGCTGCACAGATTGCCACTCGATTAACGGATAAAGTCCGCCGTAAAAAAGAGCAGGACCCGGATAATTCTGAGTTGCTTGATGCAATAAGAGACTCTGCTGAAAAGCCCGAACCAAAACGCAGAACAGATTCTGGTATTGTGGTTAAAGGCATTGATAACATGCTGATTCGATTATCTAAATGTTGTAATCCTGTTCCTGGAGATGACATTGTAGGTTATATCACAAAAGGTCGCGGTGTTTCTGTTCACCGTGAGGATTGTGTTAACGTACACAACGAAGATGCACAAGTACGGCTTTTACCGGTAGAATGGGAAGGCGATCTAGAGCAACCGAAAAATTATAACGTTGATATTGAGATCAATGGTTTTGACCGTCGCGGCCTTCTGAATGAGGTTCTGCATGCAGTTGCAGAAACGAAGACAAATATTACAGCCGTTAGCGGCAAGTCAGATCGCAACAAGATGGCAACGATCAGTATGTCAATCTCAATTCACAACGTCAGCCACCTTCAAAAAGTGGTCGAACGAATTAAAAGAATTTCTGACATATATGCGGTTAGAAGATTGATGCAATAGGAGTTAAGGAAGTGATTCTGCAATGAAAGTAGTATTACAGCGTTCCAAAGAGGCGAAGGTCTTAGTGGATTCTGAAGTAAAAGGCAGAATTGATAAAGGCCTTGTACTCTTAGTTGGTGTTACACATGAAGATACAGAAAAAGATGCGGATTATTTAGCAGAAAAGATCGTAAATCTTCGCATATTTGAAGATGAAAATGAAAAGATGAATCTTTCTTTAAAAGATACAGAAGGAAGCATCCTATCTATTTCGCAGTTCACGTTATTCGGTGACACGAAAAAAGGAAGACGTCCAAACTTTATGGATGCTGCTAAACCAGACCATGCAATTACGATGTATGACTATTTTAATAGCAAGCTTAAGAGCTTAGGTGTACATGTAGAAACTGGTGTTTTTGGCGCGATGATGGATGTGTCGTTTACGAATGATGGACCGGTAACCTTAATCATGGACTCTAAAAGTTAATATCATGAATGAAACCTTCGCCTTGATGGAAAGACTAAATCAAAAAGGTGGAGGTTTTTTTATGAGGCAGAACCGGAAAGGCATAGAAGGAATCCCTCAATGGAAGCAGCTGAGCTTTCATGATTTTCTTTCTCTTGAAAAATCAGCAAACACAATGGAGCTTGCTGAAGAATTTGGAATGAATCTTTTTCAAGTGAATCAGTTAAAGAAAAAAATAAAACGCGAAAACTATTGACATCACACCCCATCTAAAAGTATGATAATTTACAATTCCAAAATGAAAACTGATGACGAAGAAAAGTAGCTTTACCCCACAGGGTAAGAGATGAGATACCATGGCTGAAAGTATCTCTCCCTGATGATAAAGTGAAAGACACTTCATAGGTTTTAATTCGAACGGTTAGTTTTGACCTCAGTAGAGTTACACGTGGGCAATCGTTACTTGCATAAATGAGGAAGCTATTTTTAGCTTCGAAGCAGGGTGGCACCGCGGGAAATCCCGTCCCTTATGAAATGACTGATTTCATAAGGGACGGGATTTTTTTATTTTTTCAAAAATATAGCAGCTTTTGAGTTGGTTTTTAAAAGTGCATCAATGCTAGTTGATTGTAGTGGAAGGTCCGAGACTCCTGGGGGATTAGCGGGCCAGGTGAGACTCCTGTAGCGCAGTGCGCTAGGAGGCTCACCGCACGCCCCCCGGAAAGCCAGGATCCTGAAACGAAAATCAACACCTTCAAAAGCTACGATGCGAGAACAGCATTTGATTTTAACGAACATGTAAAAACGGGAGGATGAAAGAAAATGAGTATTAACATTCCAAGGGGAACGAAAGATATACTCCCAGGAGAAGTGGAAAAATGGCAGCTGATCGAACAAAAAGCAAAGGAAGTATCAGCGCGATTTAATTATAAAGAGATTCGAACACCGATTTTTGAGCACACAGACCTTTTCCAACGCGGTGTAGGAGATTCAACAGATATCGTTCAAAAAGAGATGTATACGTTCAATGATCGAGGCGACCGCAGCTTAACTCTTCGACCAGAAGGGACAGCGCCAGTAACTCGCTCTTATGTTGAAAACAAAATGTTTGGGTTACCAGGACAGCCTGTAAAACTCTTTTACATCCAACCTATGTTTCGATACGAAAGACCTCAAGCTGGTCGATATCGTCAGTTTGTACAATTCGGTATTGAAGCGATGGGTTCTGCCGATCCTGCCATTGATGCAGAAGTAATTTCACTTGCGATGACGGTTTACCAAGAGCTAGGTCTAAAAAAACTCCGTCTTGTATTGAATACGTTAGGTGATGCTGAGAGCCGTAAATCTCATAAAGAAGCTTTGATCGCACACTTTGAACCTAGAATCGATGAATTTTGTTCAGATTGTCAAAATCGATTATTGAAGAATCCTTTAAGAATTCTGGATTGCAAAAAAGACCGAGACCATGAACTCATGAAGAGCGCTCCTTCTATTCTAGAACACTTAAACGAAGAATCGAAAACATACTTTGAAGAAGTGAAAACGAGCTTGGATGCGATGAAGATTGATTATGTGATCGATCCTACCCTCGTACGTGGACTTGATTATTACAACCACACTGCATTTGAGATCATGAGTGAGGCTGAAGGGTTCGGTGCTATCACAACACTTAGTGGAGGCGGCAGGTACAATGGGCTTGTTGAAGATCTAGGTGGACCTGCTACGCCAAGTATCGGTTTTGCGATGAGCTTAGAACGCTTATTATTAGCACTTGAAGCAGAAGGCATCACTCTTGAAACAGAAGAAGAAATAGATTGTTATGTTGTAGCATTAGGTGATGAAGCTAAGCGAAAATCAGTAGCGATCTTAAGTCAGCTTCGTCAAGCAGGGATTAAGAGTGACAAAGATTATTTAGATAAAAAGATGAAAGCACAATTTAAAGCAGCTGACCGATTTAAAGCGAAGTTTGTAGCTATTTTAGGTGAAGAAGAACTGTCCAAAGGAATCATCAACGTGAAGAACATGGATTCCGGAGAACAGTCGGAAGTAGCGCTTGAGAAGCTGAGCACATTTTTAAAGCAAGGTAAATAAGGAGGACACATCTCATGGAATATCGCACACATCAATGTGGAAAGATTACAGAGCAATTTATCGGTGAAAAAGTAACAATAACAGGTTGGGTACAAAAACGACGTGACTTAGGTGGACTGATCTTCATCGACCTGCGTGACCGTTCTGGAGTTGTTCAGATCGTCTTTTCTCCAGAAGTATCACCTGAAGCGTTAGAAACGGCTGAAAAAGTAAGAAGTGAATATGTTCTTACGATTACAGGAAAAGTGCTTGAGCGTGACCCGAGCACGGTTAACCCAGCTATGAATACGGGTAAGATTGAAATTTCTGGAGAAGAAGTTAAGATCTTAAACAGTGCGAAGACACCACCTTTCTCCATCAGCGAAGATATGGATATTACAGAAGATATCCGTCTGAAGTATCGCTACCTTGATCTTCGACGTCCGATCATGCAGGAAACGTTAAAGATGAGACACGAAGTAACTCGCTATATCCGTAACTTCCTGGAGAATGATGAATTTATGGAGATGGAAACACCGATGCTTACGAAGAGCACACCTGAAGGAGCGCGTGACTATTTAGTACCGAGCCGTGTGCACCCAGGAGAATTCTATGCATTGCCGCAATCTCCACAATTATTTAAGCAATTGCTTATGGTTTCAGGTTTCGAAAAATACTACCAGATCGTTCGTTGTTTCAGAGACGAAGATCTGCGCGCAGACCGTCAGCCAGAATTTACTCAAGTCGATATCGAAACTTCTTTCATGGGCCAAGAACCACTTTTAGCTATGATGGAAGAGATGATGACAGGACTTGTGAAAAAGGTAAAAGGTGTAGAGATTCCAAAGCCTTTCCCAAGAATGACTTATAAAGAAGCAATGGATCGTTATGGTTCAGATAAACCGGATACGCGTTTCGGCCTTGAACTGATCAACGTATCAGAAATCGTAAAGAATTCTGGATTTAAAGTATTTGCAGCAGCGGTTGAAAACGGTGGTCAAGTTAAAGCGATCAACGTTAAAGGAAAAGCAGCCAATTATTCTAGAAAAGATATTGATGGTCTGACTGAATTCACTGCTCGATATGGAGCAAAAGGTCTTGCTTGGATGAAAGTAGAAGCAGAAGGATTAAAGGGACCTATTTCAAAGTTCTTTAATGAAGAAGATGCCGCAAACATAACGAACGCACTACAAGCAGAAGAAGGCGATCTGTTGTTGTTTGTAGCAGATAAGCCGTCCGTTGTAGCAGACAGCTTAGGTGCGTTAAGACAAAAGCTAGCAAAAGATCTAGATCTGATCGACCAATCAAAATACAATTTCCTGTGGGTCGTTGATTTCCCACTTGTTGAATATGATGAGGATGCAGGCCGTTTTGTGGCGCTTCATCATCCATTCACGATGCCGAAGACAGAAGATCTTCACTTAATGGATACCAACCCTGCTGAAGTAAGAGCACAAGCGTACGACTTAGTTCTTAACGGTTACGAGCTTGGGGGCGGATCGCAGCGTATCTACCAACGTGACATTCAAGAGAAAATGTTCAAAACATTAGGATTCACTGAGGAAGCAGCACGTGAGGAGTTTGGATTCCTTTTAGAGGCTTTTGAATATGGAACACCTCCACATGGTGGAATTGCACTAGGGCTTGATCGTATGGTGATGTTACTAGCGGGAAGAAGTAATTTAAGAGATACTATTGCTTTCCCGAAAACAGCTTCCGCATCGTGTCTACTGACGAATGCACCATCTGGTGTAAACGAAAAGCAGCTTGATGAACTTCACCTATCTGTAAAAGTGAAGCAAGAAACCAAGTAAGTGAATATTTAGAAAAATACGAATCGTTTTATAAAGAGACACATTTTGTCTTGTATTTGATTTATTCGTGTGATAGTATGAATTTAAGCGATGGGTCCTATGGTGACCGTTAACAACCCGAAAGTTTTGAGCCAACATTAAGTATTAGGGAGTTTGTGTTTTCTCACAGCGTCCATGCCCTGAAAGCTAGGGGACGGACAAAATGCGAAACAGGGCACCCACCTGCGAGAGCAGGTTCAAAACTAAGGGGATACGGCATTTTTGGGGCTCATTTTTTTGTGCGAAAAAAACCAAGTAAGCATATTGATTTTGTTTTCAAAAGTGGATATGCTGATAAAGATGCATTTTCTTTATTTTACGTGCACGTTTGAAAGGAGATTTCACTAATATGCTTTATCAGTTCTCAAGAAATGAACTTGCCATTGGAAAAGATGGAATAGACGTCTTAAAAAACTCAACTGTTGCAGTGCTTGGAATCGGAGGAGTTGGCTCCTTTTCAGCTGAAGCACTAGCTCGTTCAGGAGTTGGAAGACTAATCCTTATCGATAAAGATGATGTCGATATCACGAACGTGAATCGTCAAATACATGCACTTGTGAATACCGTTGGGCAGCCAAAGGTAGATCTTATGAAAGAAAGAATCGCCCTTATTAATCCAGAGTGTGAAGTTATAGCCCTTAAGATGTTTTATACAGAAGAAACATATGAACAAATTTTTGAATTTGGACTTGATTTTGTAGTAGATGCATCGGACACGATCTCCTATAAGATCCACCTCATGAAGGAATGTTTAAACCGCAAAATACCAATTATCTCGAGTATGGGTGTGGCGAACAAATTGGATCCAACACGTCTTCAGATCGTTGATATCTCTAAGACAAGCTATGATCCGATCGCTAAGGTCATTCGCCAGCGTCTAAGAAAAGAAGGAATTACAAAAGGTATTCCGGTCGTATTCTCAGATGAAAAGCCAATCCAGATTCGTGAAGAGATTCGAAAAGAGATCGTACCTGAGAACGCTCCTGGCATTCGAAAAGCGAAGTTGCCGCCATCTTCAAACGCGTTTGTACCATCTGTTTCAGGACTTTACATGGCAGGTTACGTGATCAATAAAATCATTGAAGATAACAATATTAAGATAGAAAGAGTACGATAAATTTGTTGAAGAAGAGTTCTGACTGATCTAAAGTCAGGGCTTTTTTTCGTCTATTGATGAATTTATTACTACTTATAAATGTTGGTGAGAGGAATTGTGCTTTCCAGTAAGACGTGGCGAAGAAAATGTTTTTCTCAAATGAACACTCCTAATTTTTACGAGGTAATTTCAAATAATTCCAGGGTAACTTGAAATATATCCGGGTATAACCTAAATAATTCCGGAGATAAAATAACTTATCCGATTTTAGGGCGAAAAGCCGCACAAAAAAGATGACTCGTAGGCTAAACCCTATGAGTCATCTAATTTTATTTTGCTAGTTTCTCTAGATTTCCGTTCTTATCCATACGGAAGGTTACGTTAGGATTGGTATCTTCGTCTTGGAACAATACCATTTTTCTTGCGCGATCCATGATCTGGATCAGTGCTTGATAATCTTCCTGTACCGTCTGGTGCTCTTTCTCAAGAACAGAAAGCTGATCTTTCATCACTTTGTTCTGCTGCATTAACTCGTTCATTTGAAGACGAAGTTCCATGTTTTCTTGAACGAGCTTGCCGTTCGACATTCCGTTTCGCTTTATCCCACTTAAGAAATCTATGACTTCATCAAGTGTAAGACTACTTTCATTACTAGCTTGTGGCTGACGATAGGCGATGGGTGTTGAATGTTGTTGTGATCCTTGTAAGCTCGTAACTTCTGGTGCTTCCGCTTCAGTTTGCTGTACAAAATTCTGTTGTTCTTGAACTGGAGCTGAAGATACAGTTGGAGTTGGTGCTGCTGTGTTCCTTTCATACGAAAAAGGTGTTCTGAAGAACTCTTCTGGATGATAGGTTTCATCATCGTGCATCTGTGGAGTATTATTCGATTGTATAGGCTTTGCTTCAGGTTTCGCCTGTTGTTGTTGCTGCTGTGATCTCGCTAGCGCACGCTGACGTTCTTTTCTTTGCTTTTTAGCAATCTTTAATGCTTGTTCGTATTTTTTTCTCACGATTGCATTCCATCTAAATCCAACTGCTGCACTCGTACGCTCTAATTTATCTCCTACCTCTTCAAAAGCATGTAACTGTGTACTTCCTTCACGCACATGGCGTAAGACCGTTTCGGCAAGCAATAGATCGTCTTCTTCTGACCAGGCGTCCTGTCTGATTTTTGACACGGTTATCCTCTCCTTAGCTACAAAAATATTCATTTGATATTTTCATGTTTACCAATCAGAGAGAATCCTATACACACTTCTGAAGAACTTTTGCTAGTTTGCTAAGTTATTAAGTCTCATAGATTTACTTTCCCTTTTTCTTACGATCATTAAAATAGTCGAGACGCTTCTTAAGATTCTTTTCAAAGCCGCGTTCAGTAGGTTCGTAAAACGTCTTACCCTGCAGATGCTTTGGTAAATATTCTTGTGGTACATACCCATCTTCAAAATTATGTGGATATTTATAGTCCTCACCATGTTGAAGTTGTTTCGCTCCTTTATAGTGGGCATCACGAAGATGGATCGGGACGAGACCTGTTTTTTCTTTTTTGACTGCATCAAGTGCTTTATCAATTCCTGTTATTACTTTGTTGCTTTTAGGAGCAGTGGCTAAATAAAGTGTAGCTTCTGCCAGCGGAATTCGAGCTTCAGGCATACCGATAAAATCAGCAGCATAACTTGCAGCATGTGCCACAAGTAACGCGTTCGGATCAGCGAGGCCGACGTCTTCTGCTGCATGAACGAGCAATCGGCGAGCAATAAAACGAGGATCCTCGCCAGCATAAATCATTTTAGCAAGCCAGTATAGAGCGGCATCCGGGTCTGATCCACGTATGCTTTTAATAAAAGCAGAGACTGTATCATAATGGTTGTCTCCTTTTTTATCATATTGAAGGACTCTTTGTTGAATGGATTCTTCAGCGATTTCTAGTGTGATCGTAATGTTTCCGTCTTTGTCTGGTTTCGTCGTTAACACAGCAAGTTCCACCGCATTAAGAGCTGTCCTTGCGTCTCCGTTCGAAATAGAGACGATATGATCGATTGCTTCTTTTTTCATAGATATCGGATGCTTTCCATATCCTCTATCTTTATCGGAAAGAGCCTGCTGAATCACTTTTGAAATGTGTTCATCTGTTAGTGGTTCAAAGCGAAACAACCGAGATCTTGATAAGAGAGCCGGGTTGATCTCGAACATAGGACTCTCTGTTGTTGCACCGATTAAGATAACCGATCCGTCTTCCACGTATGGAAGGAGCGCGTCTTGCTGACTTTTGTTAAAACGGTGGATCTCGTCGATAAAGAGCACTGTCTTTTTTTCTTCTAATAACAAGCGTTCTCTAGCAGCTCCCATAATGACCTTTAGATCAGCGACTCCAGACGTAACCGCATTAAGTTGTTCAAACCATGCAGATGTGGAATTCGCAATAATTTTAGCTAAAGTTGTTTTACCTGTGCCAGGAGGTCCGAAAAAGATCATCGGTGTGAGTTGATCGGCTTCTATTGCCCGTCTCAACAGCTTACCTTCTCCAGCTATATGCTCTTGGCCGATAAATTCCGTTATTTTTCTAGGACGCATTCTGTTGGCAAGAGGTCTTTTTAATGAATGGGAGCTTTCGTCTTTGTAAGAAAACAAGTCCATTACAATCATCCTTCCGTACACTTGTTCTAATCGTCATATGACAATACTATACAATAGTACATCATGCAAGTTGAAATGATTTCATGCTATAATAAGCTTTAGATTTATGGAATTAACCGAAATGAGACAACTTAATAGGGAAGGATTTTGCACAGTGAAAGACCAAACGCATTCAAGATGGAACAAATTTTTGTTTCAGTGGTCTGTATTTTTTATTGGATTATTTATTATGGCTTTCGGAATCGCGCTTATGATTAAGGCAGACCTAGGAAGTGCTCCGTGGGACGTTCTTCATATCGGACTGTTTGCACAGTTTGGACTGTCCATAGGCACATGGTCGATCATAATGGGATTCTTCGTCATCTTAGCTACATCCTTATTAACTAAAAAGAAACCTCAATCAGGTGCCTTTTTAAATATGGTGTCTGTTGGTTTGTTTATTGACTTTTATTTATGGCTTCCTTTTTTTCATGATCCTGTAACTGATTTTGGGAAATGGATGTTCTTAATCATCGGTATCTTAATCTTAGGTTTTGGTATCGGGTTATATATTTCATCAGACTGCGGTGCAGGACCAAGAGATAGTCTGATGCTCGCTCTTACAGAAAAATCAGGGATGAAAGTTTCAAGTATTCGACTCTTAATGGAATTTGTTGTTCTGTTTTTTGGTTGGATGTTAAAGGGACCCGTTTCGTTCGGAACAATCCTTTTTTGTGTAACGATAGGAGCAATCGTGGGCAGGACCCTTCCGTATTGCCAAAAATTAGTGAAGTTTGTTTTAGAACGGAGTGAACAATATGAAGATATCAACAAAAGGTCGGTACGGATTAACCATCATGATGGCATTAGCAAAGAGATCAGGTGAAGGTCCGATCGCATTGAAATTAATCGCAAAAGAATATAGTCTATCAGAGCATTATTTAGAGCAGCTTATCGCCCCGCTCAGAAATGCAGGACTTGTTAAGAGTATCCGCGGTGCTTATGGTGGGTACATCCTCGCAAAAGAAGCATCCACGATTACTGCTGGAGATATCATCCGAGTCCTTGAAGGACCGATCTCTCCCGTTGAAGTATTGGATGATGAAGAGCCTGCGAAAAGAAATCTTTGGATTAAAATCAGAGATGCTGTAAAAGATGTGTTAGATTCTACAACACTCGAAGATTTGGCGAACTATGAAGATGAGGGCGCACAGGACGCTTACATGTTTTATATATAGGAAGGAAATGAGCAATGAAAAACGTTTATTTAGATCACGCTGCAACCTCTCCTGTTCATCCTGAAGTCATAGAAGAAATGATTCCTTTTCTAACTGAACATTTTGGGAATCCTTCTAGCATCCATCAATACGGAAGACAGACTCGTAAAGCTCTTGATGATGCAAGAACAATGATTGCAAATTCTATAGGTGCTTCACGTAATGAGATCATTTTCACAAGCGGCGGTACAGAAAGTGATAACCTGGCTATTCTTGGCACAATCTCTGCTCTAGGGAAGAAAGGAAAGCATGTTATCACATCAGAAATAGAACATCATGCTGTACTTCATACCTTTCATGAGCTTGAAAAGAGAGGTTACGATGTAACTTACTTGTCCGTTGATGAGGAAGGCAGAATTTCATTAGACGAACTGAAAAGATCTCTAAGAGAAGATACGGTCCTCGTTTCAATCATGTATTGCAACAATGAAACAGGGACGACACAAGACATAAAAGAGATTGGAAATATGTTAAAGGAAAAAGAGATCTTGTTTCATACCGATGCCGTACAAGCTTATGGCTTGATCTCGATCGATGTATATGAACTGAACATTGATCTGTTAAGTACTTCTGGTCACAAGATTAATAGCCCAAAAGGAACAGGATTTCTATTTGTGAAAGAAGGAGTTCCTTTTCTTCCTCAAGGCTTCGGCGGTGAACAAGAGCGTAAGCGCCGTGCTGGAACAGAAAATGTAGCTGGAATCGCTGCTTTACGAAAAGCAGCATCCATCGCAGAAAAAGAAAGAGAAGAACGCTTCAGCCAATACAAGACGTTTAGGGAGACGATGAAAAGAATATGGCTAGAAGAAGAGGTATCTTTCATCGAAAATGGAAGTTCTGATCATTTTCTTCCGCATATTTTAAACGTTAGCTTTCATGGTGTTAAAACAGAAGTGCTCTTAGTCAATCTAGACCTTGCTGGTATCGCAGCTTCTAGCGGATCAGCTTGTACGGCTGGCTCACACGAACCTTCACACGTTTTAAAAGCGATGTTTGGTAATGATGAACGTACAAAATCATCTGTTCGTTTTAGCTTCGGTCTAGGTAATGAATTGGAAGATATTGAATATGCAGCATATGAGACAGCAAAAATCGTGAAACGTTTAGCAAAATAAGTTACAATGTTTGTCATATGAAAGAAATGAGGTGGACATGATGCAAACAGAATCAAACAAAAAGGCACCTCAAGATACACGAGTAGTTATTGGGATGAGCGGCGGTGTGGATTCTTCCGTTGCCGCACTTTTACTGAAAGAGCAAGGCTATGATGTGATCGGGATCTTTATGAAAAACTGGGATGATACCGATGAGAATGGCGTATGCACAGCAACAGAAGATTACAACGATGTGATTGCGGTCTGCAACCAGATCGGCATTCCATATTACGCGGTGAATTTTGAAAAAGAATACTGGGATAAAGTATTCACGTACTTTTTGGAAGAATATAAAGCAGGACGAACACCTAATCCTGATGTGATGTGCAACAAGGAGATCAAATTCAAAGCATTTCTTGAGCATGCCATGAACTTAGGTGCTGATTATGTAGCAACTGGCCATTACGCACGTGTGGCTGAAATAGATGGAGAAGTAAAAATGCTTCGAGGCGTTGATGAGAATAAAGACCAAACTTATTTTCTTAACCAGCTCTCTCAAGAACAATTACGTCGCGTATTGTTTCCGATTGGTGAATTGAAGAAGCCTGAAATCCGAAAGATTGCGGAGGCAGCTGGACTTGCTACCGCTAAGAAAAAGGACTCTACGGGTATTTGCTTTATTGGAGAAAGAGACTTCAAAGAATTCTTAAGTCAGTATCTGCCTGCAAAGCCTGGTGAGATGCAAACGTTCGAAGGCAAAGTTAAGGGCAAGCACGATGGACTCATGTACCATACGATCGGGCAGCGTCACGGTCTTGGAATCGGTGGAAGCGGAGAACCTTGGTTTGTTGTCGGTAAGAATTTAAAAGATAACATATTGTATGTTGAACAAGGGTTTCACAATGAGAAGCTTTATTCTGACAGCTTAAAAGCTGTAAAAGCAGGATTTGTTTCGGATAAACCGCTGCCCGCTACTTTTAAATGTACAGCGAAATTTAGATACCGTCAGCCTGATATGGGTGTAACCGTCCATGTGATGGAGGACGAAACGCTGCACGTGGTATTTGATGAAGCACAACGTGCGATCACACCTGGACAAGCTGTCGTGTTTTACGACGGAGATGTATGCTTAGGTGGAGCAACGATCGACACGGTATACAAAAACGACGAAGCAATCACTTATCTATAAAAGAATGTTTAAAAAACTGGCTTACTAGGACCTCAAATGACCTAAGGGAGCCAGTTTTTTTCTTTTTAAATGATTTAAGATATTATAATGAGCTCGTCTTAGCGGCATGAAATGCACGCTGGACGAGCGCCATCCGAGAAATACGAGCGCCATCCGAGAAATACGAGCGCCATCCGAGAAATACGAGCGCCATCCGAGAAATACGAGCGCCATCAGAGAAATACGAGCGCCATCCGAGAAATACGAGCGCCATCCGAGAAATACGAGCGCCAATAAAAGCAATCAGAAAAAAATTATGCGCCAGCTACCTTCATTTGTTATACTTTTGAAGGAAATTAAAAGTGGGGGTAATGAAGATGGAACCTTCAAAAGGTCTGGAATATTTACAAAAAGGAAAGTTCGAAGAAGCAGCAAAAAGTCTGGAATCCATGATCGAGGCAGATCCAGAAAATCCAGTACATTATATTAACTTCGGAAATCTGCTTTCTGCTGTTCATGAACACGAAAAAGCGATTCAATTTTTTGATAAAGCTCTATCGCTCGATGAAAATGCTGTTGTTGCTTACTATGGTGCGGGTATTGCCTGCTATCATCTTGAAGAATTTTCTAAGAGTGCAAAACTGTTTCAAGAAGCCCTCAAAGGCGGTCTGCAAGATAGTGATACTCACTTTATGACAGGCATGTCGTTCGTTTCACTAGGTGAACATAAGCTAGCATTTCCTTACTTAATGAGAGCTATTGAGCTCAACGATCAAGATCATGAGGCACTTTTTCAGTTTGGTCTCTGTCAGGCGAGAACAGGCGATATTGATTCGGCATCAACAACTTTTGAAAAAGTCATTGAACGCGATGAGACACATGCCGATGCATGGTACAACTTAGGTGTGACGTATAGTTATTTTGATAAGAACGCAGATGCTCTAAAAGCTTTTCAAAGTGCGTTAGATATTCAACCCGATCATTATTTGGCAGGGAATGGGAAGCGAAATATCGAAAGTAAAAACACCAACCATTAAAGGGGGTGCTTTATGGCACAGCAGCCTTCTTTTCATTTAGAAGATGAGTCGACTGAAATAAAAAAATATATAAAAGGTACATTGATCTCTACAATTTATCATCAAACAGAGAGTCTCTATACGGTCGCTAGAATACGGGTAAAAGAGACGAACGAAAATTACAATGAAAAAGAAATCATGATTACAGGCATCCTTCCTCCGTTAAGAGAAGATGAACTTTATGTGTTTTATGGAAAATTTAAAGATCATCCGAAATATGGTAAACAATACGAAGTTGATTTGTTTCAAAAAGAAATGCCTCAATCCAAGGAAGCAATGATTCAGTATCTTTCGAGCGATCTGTTTAAAGGGATCGGTAAGAAGACTGCCGAGCATATTGTAGAAGTCATGGGAAACGATGCGATCACAAAGCTTTTAGAATCACCGGAATATATCAGTCAGATTCCAAAGCTAACAGAAGAGCAAGCTCAAAGTTTGCAAATATCCCTTATGCAGAATCGAGGATTAGATCAAGTGATGATGGTCGTTCAACCCTATGGGATCGGACCGCAGCTTGCGATGAAAATCTTTCAAACGTATCAGGATGATGCTGTAAAGATCATTAAAGACGAGCCGTATCGACTGATCGAAGACGTTTCTGGAATTGGTTTTCACCGGGCTGATGAAATCGCAAAAGGAAATGGGATGCAAGTCAATCATCCAAAACGAATTCAAGCTGCCTGTCAGTTCGTACTTCGTGATCAAGGAACAGATCTTGGACACTCATACCTTCCGATGGACCAACTGTTAGAAGGTGTAAGAAAGCTTTTAGCAGATGGAAAGAATACGGTAGATGAGATGAGTATTTTTCGAGAGATTCAAGATATGGAGACAGAGCAGCGATTGATCGTAAAAGAAAACGTTGTATATCTGCCATCTCTTTATTTCGCTGAACGTGGATTTGCTCAAAAAATGAATCAATTATTACATAGTCAGAAAAATGATTATCACATTGAGGGTTCAAAATTGGAATCTGAGCTAACAGCTCTTGAAAAAAGACTCAACATGACATATGCGAAAAGTCAAAAAGAGGCGATTAAGAAGGCGTTAACATCTTCTTTAATGGTTCTGACAGGAGGACCTGGAACAGGGAAAACGACCGTAATTAAAGGAATCGTCGAACTTTATAGTGAGATTCATGGTGTAAGTTTGAATCCTGATGATTACCGAGGAAAGAAAGAATCGTTTCCTGTTTTACTCGTTGCTCCAACAGGTCGAGCAGCAAAGCGAATGACAGAGTCAACAGGAATACCGGCTCACACGATCCATCGTTTGTTAGGATGGAAGGGTGGCGGGACCTTCGAAAAAAATGAAGATGAACAGATTGATGGAAAATTACTGATCGTCGATGAAATGTCGATGGTGGATATATGGCTTGCACATTCTTTAGCAAAAGCTCTGCCATCTCACATCCAGATCATTTTTGTTGGGGATGAAGATCAATTACCATCCGTAGGCCCTGGTCAAGTATTAAAAGATCTTCTACAAGCACAGCATGTTCCACAATCTCGATTAGTGGATATTTATAGACAAGCAGAAGGGTCATCTATTATCCGGTTAGCTCATGAGATGAAGAACGGAAACGTGCCGCAAGATCTGCTCGTTCCTCAGAACGACAGACGTTTTTTTGCATGTTCAGGTGAACAAGTGTTTCAGGCTATCCTTCAGGTTTGTGAAAATGCGATTAAAAAAGGATACAGTTCTCGAGATATCCAAGTGTTAGCACCTATGTACAAAGGGCCAGTTGGAATTGATCGATTAAATATGGAACTTCAGCGTCTGTTTAATCCGGAGAAACAAAAACAGCGTCAGCTGCAGGTCGCAAATGTGTTTTATCGAAAAGGAGATAAGGTGCTTCAGCTCGTCAATCAACCCGAAGATCAGGTTTTCAACGGTGATATCGGTGAAATCGTTGCAGTTATCTATGCAAGAGAAAACACAGATAAAGAAGATCAGATCGTCATCAGTTTTGATGAGATAGAGGTTACGTATAAAAGAAGTGAATTTCATCATTTTACTCACGCTTTTTGCTGTTCGATCCATAAGTCGCAGGGCAGTGAGTATCCGATCGTCGTTCTACCTGTCTTAAAAAGCTACTACCGAATGTTAAAACGGAACTTGTTATACACGGCAATAACGAGAAGTAAAGAATATCTGATCCTCTGTGGAGAACAAGAAGCATTTACTTGGGCTGTTGAACGATCAGATGAAACGGAACGTTACTCTGGTCTAGCATCTCGTCTTCAAGAGACGATACTGGAAAAAGATTTAATGAATGATACCCTTCTTAACGAAACAAACTAGAAATGTTCGAGAGATGTAAGATGTCATCTTGTCGGACATTTCTTTTTTGTTTTTCTAGAAGTCACGATCCTTCAAATATTATTTTCTGTATATTTTCTACAAATTCAGGACACCCTTGTAAAAGTAAAATTTAAAGGAGAGAGAGCAAGTGGAATGTCCGAACTGCAGTAGAAAAGATATTGGGAAGATCGGAGTGAACCAGTATTATTGCTGGAACTGTTTTATAGAGCTTTCCATTGTTAAAGGAAGACTGTCCCTTCATCAGGTGGAAGAAGACGGCTCTCTAACATCACTCGATGATTTATTTGAAGATCAAGATCTGACTTATAGAGAAAGCACATCATAAAAGAAAACAAATCTCTGATGTCGAGGTGATTTAGCATGAGCAGGACGATGAGTTCTCTTTTCGCACTTGGTATTGGAGCGGCAACATATGCGATGAGAAATAAGAGGATGTCAAGAATGTCTAAGATGAACTATAATCTTTCCGATATAGCTGATCTGTGGACATCACGACGTGTTAAGAAAATCCGTAAAAAAGTCGCAAAAGCCATTTATTAAAGAAAGCATACCCCGTCTCAAATAAAGACGGGGTTTTTTAAGAAAAGGGTGAAAGGATGACAAAAGACATTCGAATGAAGTGGGTTTACAGGTTGAGCCTTTCTTTATTATTGTTTTTATGTTTGTTTCTCTTAATGAAACTTTACCCTCTTTACGAGCCATTATGGAGTGCGATCAAAGGGGTCTTTCTGCCTTTTTTTCTTGCTGCTCTAATTACATATCTACTCCATCCCGTCGTGGAATACGTACATGAAAAAGGATTACCTCGCTTTGTTGCGATCTTAAGCATATACATCCTTTTCTTTGGTGGTCTAGGAATTGCGGCAGTAAAAGGGTTTCCTTATTTCGTCGTACAGATGAAGCAGCTGTTAGTTAACGTACCTGTACTTGCTGAGGATTATAAGGAACTATTGTACCAAGTGGACCGTGGAACATCTGCACTTCCGTATTCGGTTCATACTAAAATAGAAAATTATATCGTGAAAATGGAAAGCAATGCACAGGATGTATTGACAAATGCCATCTTTTCATTAAGAAAAATTGTAGATTATTTCTTCGTTATCATCGTTGTACCTTTCTTAGTGTTTTATTTTCTAAACGATTTTGAAAAGCTGAAAAAAGCTCTCTGGTATCTGACACCAAGAAAATACCGTTATGAAGGAAAGCACTTAATAAAAGATATTGACCAATCACTTGGAGGGTATATCCGAGGACAATTATTTGTAGGTGCTATACTTGGAGCTGCGGCAATGATTGCTTTGTGGGTGGTGGGAATGCCGTATCCCATTCTTTTAGGACTGGTGATAGCGATAACAGATATCATCCCTTACTTTGGTCCGATCTTAGGAGCGATTCCCGTCGTGTTGATCGCATTAACAATCTCTTGGAAGATGGTATGGATCACTGTTGGCATCATGCTTGTGTTGCAGTTTATTGAAGGTAACATCCTTGGTCCGTTTATCGTCGGCAAGAATCTGCACATTCATCCTGTTTTTATCATTTTTTCATTATTACTTGGGGGCGAACTAGCTGGTGTACCAGGTATGATCTTGGCTGTTCCGATCTTCAGTGTGATTAAGGTCATTATCATTCATATCAGGGAACATCGACTTCAAGCATCGGATTGACAAGTAAGATTGAATAAACGTATACTAACGCTAGAAGATCAAAAATCGCTGAAAGAGATAAGTACGTTTCAGTCCTTCCAAAAGAGAGAAACATCCATCGGCTGAAAGATGTTTTAGGAAGAAGCGAAACAGAAAGCTACTCTGGAGTGCAGAAGGAAAATCTGCCGTTATGCCGCGTTAAGGCTTTAATCAAGGTGATATGCTTGAAGATAAGCATATAACCAGGGTGGTACCGCGTGAATTCAAACTCTCGTCCCTGTTTTTTAGGGATGGGAGTTTTTTATTTTGCCACTTGCTATTTGTTTGTAGATTTAGGATTGATTTTGTACCTAATTAGCCATTCAATCACTTACATTATTTAACTAGGCTCTTTCTAAAAGATTGTTGCTTTAGATCTTTTCTCTTCTTATGCAAGTTGATTGCAGCAGAAGGTGGCGAGACTCCTATGGGACGAGCGGTCAGGTGGAGACTCCTAATGGCGCAAAGCGGCAGGAGGCTCACCGCACGCCCCATGGAAAGCGAGCGACCTGGAGCGGAAATCAACTACCTACCATAGCAACATGAATACGAAATCAGTCTTTATATTTATCTAAAAAAGGAGAATGAAAACGATGAAAAATTTGACTTCAGCTCAAGTTAGACAGATGTTCCTTGATTTTTTCCAAGAAAAAGGCCATGGTGTAGAACCTAGCGCTTCCTTAGTACCGCATGAGGACCCTACACTTTTATGGATAAACAGTGGAGTTGCGACATTGAAAAAATATTTTGATGGCCGTGTGATTCCTGAGAATCCTCGTATCACAAACGCACAAAAATCGATCCGTACGAACGATATCGAGAATGTTGGGATCACAGCAAGGCACCATACATTCTTTGAGATGTTAGGAAACTTCTCGATCGGTGATTATTTTAAAGTGGAAGCTATTCTTTGGGCATGGGAGTTCTTAACGAGTGAAAAATGGATCGGCTTTGATCCTGAAAAACTTTCTGTAACGATTCACCCAGAAGACGATGAAGCATTTGACATTTGGACAAAACAAGTAGGATTACCTGAAGAGCGTATCATTCGTTTAGAAGGAAACTTCTGGGATATCGGTGAAGGGCCGAGTGGACCTAACACAGAGATCTTTTATGACCGCGGTGAAGCTTACGGCAGCGATCCGTCAGATCCTGAACTATATCCAGGTGGAGAGAACGACAGATACCTTGAAGTATGGAACCTGGTGTTCTCACAGTTTAACCATAATCCTGACGGTACGTATACGCCACTGCCTAAGAAGAACATCGATACAGGTATGGGACTAGAGAGAATGGTTTGTGTGATCCAAGACACGAAGACGAACTTTGAAACAGATCTATTCATGCCGATCATTAAAGAAACAGAAAAGCTTTCTGACACATCTTATGGCTTGAGTACAGAAATAGATACTGCGTTTAAAGTAATCGCTGACCATGTACGTACGGTAAGTTTTGCGATCGGTGATAGTGCTCTACCATCAAATGAGGGAAGAGGATATATCCTTCGACGTTTGATCCGAAGAGCGATTCGTTTTGCTAAAAAGATCAACATCAACAAGCCTTTCATGTATGAACTAGTACCAACTGTTGCAGACATCATGGTAGACTTCTACCCGGAAGTAAAAGAAAAAGTTCCGTTCATCCAAAAAGTCATCAAGACGGAAGAAGAGCGTTTCCATGAAACGATCAACGAAGGTCTTGCTATCTTAGAAGATGTTATGGCAAAAGAAAAAGAAGAAGGAAGAAACGTCATCTCTGGAAAAGACGCATTCAAGCTATACGATACATTTGGTTTCCCATTCGAGCTTACACAAGAGTATGCAGCTGAAAACGGAATGGATGTAGATCTAGAAGGCTTTGAAATCGAGATGAAGGCTCAACGTGAACGTGCACGTGCGGCAAGACAAGAAGTAGGCAGCATGCAAGTACAAGGTGGGATTCTTTCTGATATTACCGTAAAAAGTGAGTTCTCTGGCTATGATAACTTAGCAGGAGAAGCGAAAATTTCAGAAGTACTACAAAACGGTGAGCGAGTGGCGATGGTCGCTTCAGGAGAAGAAGCTCAAGTCATATTAGATGTGACACCATTCTACGCTGAGAGCGGTGGACAGATCGCTGACCAAGGAACGATAAAAAGTAAAGAGCTTTTACTTAGAGTGAAAGATGTTCAAAAAGCACCTAACGGACAAAACCTTCATACCGTAGTTGTTGAAAAAGGTGTTCTTGAAAACAATTTAAATGTTTCTGTCGAGGTTGACCCTGAGATTCGTGCAAAAGTAGTAAAGAACCATACGGCTACTCACCTTCTTCATCAAGCATTAAAAGATGTGCTAGGACCGCACGTGAATCAGGCAGGATCTCTCGTACAAGAAGGTCGTTTGCGTTTTGACTTCACACATTTCGGAAGCATCTCTTCAGAAGAGCTTGAGAAGATCGAGGAGATTGTTAACGAAAAAGTATGGGGCAACATTCCTGTTGAAAAGATGGTTAAGAACATTAACGAAGCAAAAGCGATGGGAGCAATGGCACTATTCGGTGAGAAATACGGTGAAACGGTACGCGTAGTAAAAGTAGGAGACTACAGTCTTGAGCTTTGCGGTGGATGTCATGTCAATAACACTTCAGAGATCGGTTTGTTTAAAATCGTATCAGAGTCTGGTATCGGTGCAGGAACACGTCGTATTGAAGCTGTTACAGGTGAGAACGCGTACCGCTTGATGAACGGCCAAGTCCAGCTATTAAAAGACACGGCAGCTAAGTTGAAAACAAATCTTAAGGACGTGCCACAGCGTATAGACGCATTAAACGAACAAATTCGTGAGTTGCAGAAAGAGAAAGAATCTCTTGCAGCTAAGATTGGAAACATGGAAGCAGGAAGCCTTGTTGATGAAGTTCAAACGATTAACGGTGTTTCTGTTATCGCTAAAAAATTGAGCGGCGTGGATATGAACGGCTTGCGTTCAATCGTAGATGATTTAAAGAATAAACTTCAAAGCGGAGTGGTTATTCTTGGTGCAGAAAACGGCGGAAAAGTGAATATCGTAGCGGGAGTCACAAAAGATTTAGTGACAAAAGGCTATCATGCGGGTAACCTAGTAAAAGAAGTGGCTGTCCGTTGCGGCGGAGGCGGTGGTGGCCGTCCTGATATGGCCCAAGCTGGAGGTAAAGATCCCGAAAAGCTGCAAGAAGGAATAGATTCTGCAGTTGAAATGATCAAAACCGTTTCCTAAGCTTTCATCTTTCATGTACAATAGAGACAAGAACTAATTTGTCCCTTAAGGGAGATCTTCAGAAAGAGGTGTTCGCCAGTGAGTTCAATGGACAAAACGATGAAGTTTAACTTCAACGAAGAAGATGCTTATAAGACGAATGTAGAAACTGTCCTGTTTTCTGTTTACGACGCCCTGCAGGATAAAGGATACAACCCTATCAATCAGATTGTAGGTTATTTGCTTTCAGGGGATCCGGCTTATATTCCTCGTCACAATGATGCGAGAAGCATGATTAGAAAACTGGAGCGAGATGAGCTTATTGAGGAGCTTGTAAAATCATATCTATCCACTCAAAAAGAAGGAAGTCGTTAATTTGACAAAAACACTCGGACTGGATGTTGGAACGAAGACGATAGGTGTTGCCGTCTCAGATGCATTGGGATGGACAGCACAAGGAGTCGAAACGATACGACGCCGTCCTAATAAGCCAGAAGAAGACTATGCAAGGATCCAAGAGCTGATTCAGATGCATGATATCAGTAAGATTGTAGTAGGTCTTCCAAAGAACATGAATGGTACGATCGGTCCCAGCGGAGAAGCTTGTCAAAACTTTGCAAAAGATATTGAAAGTCTGACAGGTCTTTCGGTTATCCTATGGGATGAGAGGCTGACCACCATGGCAGCTGAAAGAACATTGATTTCAGCTGACGTGAGCCGAAAGAAACGAAAACAGGTGATTGATAAGCTAGCAGCTTCGATCATTCTGCAAGGTTATTTGGACAGCCAACAATAACAAAAGAAGAGGTGAGCCAATTATGGCAAAAGAAGAACGCGAACGCATCGTTATTCCAGACGAGAATGGTGACGAAAATCTATTTGAAGTTCTATTCAAATTTGATGTAGATCAAACTGGAAAATCATACATGGTAACTATTCCTGTAGCTGATTCAGAAGATGATGATACGGATGAAGTAGAAGTTTTCCCTTTCCGTTATGAAGAAAATGCAGAAGAAGACGATCTTGCTCTATTCCCACTCGAGTCAGATGAAGAATGGGACATGATTGAAGAAATGCTAAACACATTTCAAGATGACGAGTACGAAACAGAACAATAGGTGAAACAAAAAGGAAGTTGGTTTTCTAACCAACTTCTTTTTTTATTCCATTTTACGGCCAATCTCGACAATTTCTGCTAGTAAACGTATAATTAAACAGGTGGAAAGGGGGAAATAACATGTTACATCTCCAGTCATCTGGGAATTACATAAATGAGAATAAAAGTAAAAAGCGTACCAAAACAATTGTTCTATCCATTTTGTTTCTATTTGTTGCTTTAATCATTGCTGCGGCTATAGGTGCATATTATTATTACAATAAAAATATTGGACCGATCGATGCAGCTAATAATGAAAAAATTACGGTGGAAATTCCAATTGGTTCTTCCTCGTCAAAAATAGGACAAGAGCTTGAGAATAAAGGGTTGATCTACAATGGTGATTTCTTCAGACTCTACACAAGAGTTAAAGGAGAAGGCAACTTTCAAGCGGGAATTTACGAACTAACTCCTTCCATGGACCTTTCTGAAATTATTTCAGCACTGAAAGACGGAAAGATGTTTAAGAAGCCAGCTCTAACATTAACGATTCCTGAAGGATATAATGTCCCACAGATCGCAAAATTAATCAGTCAGAAAACGGGTTATAGTGAAGCTGATATTATCAAAAAAATGACTGATACATCTTATCTGAAACAGCTTCAAGAAAAGTATCCGATCCTACCTGATGATTTGATGAAGGATGGACTTTATTACCCTCTAGAAGGATTTTTGTTTCCTGCAACATATGATTTTGATGTGAAAAAACCGGCGTTAACAGATGTAATCGATAAGATGGTCGAACAATCTTCTGTTGTTTTAACTAAACATGAAACAGAAATAAAGAATAGCGGTTATTCCCTCTTTCAAATCATTACGTTGTCCTCTATTATAGAAGAAGAATCTCAGCGTGAAGAGGATCGTAAAAAAATTGCAGGTGTTTTTTATAATCGCTTAAGTAAAGATATGAAACTAGACTCCGATCCAACTGTTAAATACGCTAGAAAGAATTTTGATGTGCAAGTCTTATACGAACATTTAAAGTATGATTCAAAGTACAATACGTATCTTTATAAAGGTATTCCGATCGGACCTATCACTTCACCTGGTGAAAAAGCGATTGAAGCTGCATTGCAACCTGTTAAGATGGAGGAGCTGTTCTTTTATGCAAGACCTAACGGCGAAGTCATCTACACAAAAACATTAAGCGAACATAATGCTGTATATAAAAAATACAGAGACGAATGGAAGGTTTGGCAAGAAAAAGACAATACTTAAGCATGTTTCTGAGGATACTAGTATGTATTCTCTTTTTTTATGCTGTACAATCAACATGTTAAGAAAGCCTTTGAAGAGTGAACAATCTGTAATTCCATAGAAAACAGCCATAAAGAAATAGGACTCTCGCCTTCAAATAAAGATTATGTTACAATATACCGGTTAGTGTGAAGGAGGCGTGTTACTTTGGTCTCAAAAGAATTGAACCAATATATCGAAAAAATTATTCCAACGCGCTCTGAACAAGTACTAAAAATGGAGCAATACGCGAAAGAGCATAATGTGCCGATCATGGATCTAACAGGTATGGAGACACTTTTGTCCTACGTTAGATTGAAAAAACCGAAACGTATATTAGAAGTAGGAACAGCGATTGGATATTCCGCCATCCGAATGGCTCTTGCATGTGAGAATGCTGAAATTATTAGTATTGAAAGAGATGAAGAACGGTACAATATAGCAAAAGATAATGTTAGATCGTTTCATCTAGAGAGCAGAATTACTTTGTTATTTGGTGATGCGAATGAATTGCAGAGCCAAGTAGAAAACTATGCCCCATATGACTTTATTTTTATAGATGCAGCAAAAGGACAATATCAAAACTTTTTTGATCATTATTCCTCCATGCTGTCTCATGATGGCATCATCGTCACAGATAATGTTCTCTTTAGAGGGTATGTCGCTGATGAAAGCGGCTTAGAGAGTAGAAGACTTCGTTCTCTAGTAAAAAAAATTAGAAGTTTTAACGAATATATGATGCAGCATCCTGACTATCAGTCTTCAATCTTACCGGTTGGAGATGGGATGATGGTGAGTATTAGAAATTCTTAATGGGACATGCAGTTTGGAGGAGTAATCAAAATGGCACAAAAACCAATAGTAATTGGGGTTGCAGGTGGATCTGGATCAGGTAAGACGACGGTAGCAAAAGAAATTTACAGGCAGTTTGCTAACCAATCCATCTTAATCATAGAGCAAGATGCGTATTATAGAGATCAATCAGATAAATCAATGGAAGAACGATTGGATACGAACTATGATCATCCTCTTGCTTTCGATAATGATTTGTTAATCCAGCACATTTCTTCACTTCTAAAATACGATTCCATCGAAAAACCAGTGTACGACTATACAGCACATACAAGAAGTGATAAAATTATCCCAGTTGATGCTAAAGATGTCATTATACTGGAAGGTATTTTGATCCTTGAAGACGAACGACTACGTGATTTGATGGACATCAAGCTGTTTGTAGACACGGATGCAGATGTTCGTATTATTAGAAGGATGGTTCGAGATATCCGAGACCGTGGAAGAACACTTGAATCTGTTATCGATCAATATACTGCAGTGGTTCGGCCGATGCATAATCAATTCATAGAGCCAACGAAACGATATGCGGATATTATCATTCCAGAAGGCGGCCAGAATCTTGTTGCGATCGACTTAATGGTAACAAAGATTAAGACGATATTGGAAGACAAAGCATTATTGAAAAAATGAGGAACATCATCCTCATTTTTTCGGTATACAGTGACAAATTTCAGCTTTAAGCCATTTGGCAATCAACTAATGACCCATATTTTATACATACCCTAGCCGAATTATCATATAACGTAACAAGGGTACTGATTATTTAAGGAGTGAAAAAACAATGGCAGACGAGAAAAAACACTATATGACCTTAGAAGGTAAAGAGAAGTTAGAGAAAGAACTAGAGTTTCTAAAAACAGAACGAAGAAAAGAAGTTGTTGAACGAATTAAAGTAGCTCGCAGTTTTGGAGACCTTTCTGAGAACTCTGAGTATGATGCAGCAAAGGACGAGCAGGCATTCGTAGAAGCTCGTATCGTTCAATTAGAAAAAATGATTCGTGATTCGGTAATTATTGAAGATAATAAAGACCAATCTGATAACGTTTCCATCGGGAAAACAGTTAAGTTTAAAGAGCTTCCAGACGGCGACGAAGAAACATACATCATCGTAGGTAGTGCAGAAGCGGATCCATTTGAAGGGAAAATTTCTAACGACTCTCCAATGGCAAAAAGTCTATTTGGTAAAAAACCGGGAGATAAGGTTTCTGTTCAAACACCTGGTGGCGAAATCAGCGTTGTTATCCTAGAAGTGAAATAAATGTTTAACCTATTAGAAGACTTGCAGTAATATGCAAGTCTTCTTTTTTTTGCAATCGTTTAGGAACAAAAGTAGTGGGTGAGAATAGGGGTAAGGGGGTGAACCTATGTTATCAAAGAAAAGAACGAGGGTCGTAGCACTTTTATTCTTGTTCGCTATCCTTTTTCTCACGTATCGGCTAGCGGATATACAGCTGATTTCTACTACATCCTTTTCCAAGAATAAAGTGAACCTCATACAAGAAAGTGTTGATCAGCGTACGCACCGTTTTACGATCAACGATGGAAGAGGTTATTTTCTTGATCGAAATGGTGAGCTGCTCTCAACAGATGTAACAGCTCAGGTCATCGTCTTTCCTAATCTTTACTCAAGTAAATGGCCGATTGAGTCTATTGCTGACATACTGGATATACAAACAAGTAACTTTACAAAAAAAATCAGTGATCTAAAGAAACCGTCTGCACTCTCTCTTTCAGAAGAAATCAGTATTGAGCAGATGAATGAGATTAATAAACTCGAGATTCCCGGGCTCTATGCTCAGCTTGTTACAAAACGAAATCCAACTCCGTTCGCAAATCATATCATTGGAGCGGTTGGACAAGATCCGGATCTGATCAAAAGAAAGTATGAAGATAAACTAAAAAAAGGTACGGTTACGATAAGCACAAAAACAGGTAAGAACGGCATGCAATATACGTTTGATCCTTTTCTAATTTCGGAAGGAGAAACAGAATATATTTATCATGTGGATCGTCAAGGACATCCGTTGTTTGGACTTGATGTTAAATTCCGTTCGCAATCGAACCCCCTATATCCTCTTCACGTGAAAACGACGCTAGATAAGAAGATGCAGGAAACGGTAGAAAAAGCACTTGATGCTCATGGTGTTGAAGAAGGTGGAGCTGTTTTGCTTGATATCGAATCCAATGAACTGTTGTCGATGTCAAGCAGACCCTTATTTTCGAGTAAGACCATCTATAAACATGTAGATCATATGACGTCTCAACAAATTCCTGGTTCGGTATTTAAAATTGTGACAGCAGCAGCTGCTATTGAAGAAAATAGGATACAAAACGAGAAGACGTATGATTGTAATCTAAACATATATGGTGAAAAAGATGAGAGACAGTTAGGGATGCTAAATGTAGAGAACAGCTTTACACAAAGCTGCAACAGAACATTCGGAGAGTTAGCTAATGAATTACAAAAAAAAGATACGGATTTTATGGAAAAGTATGCTGAAAAGTTAGGGCTACTAACACACAATGGTTGGCAAGGAGAAGTCTATCATCTAGAGGCGTTCTCGCACTTTTATAAAGAAGAATCGGGTCAGGTCTACAACTCAAAAAAGAAAGAATCCAATTACAAAAGTTCATTAGCGACTTCTCAAACTGCGATCGGCCAGCTGGATGTTAAAGTTACCCCACTTGCAGTTGCTAACATGATGGCGACGATCGCTAGAGGTGGGATCAGTTATGAGGTAAAGTCAGCTAAAAGCGTGAATTTTGCTAATGGTACCGAACTGATTGAGTTTGCAGATCATAAGAAAGAGGATGAAAAGCTTTCTCCTTATACGATCATGAGACTTCAATCCCTGCTTTTGAACGTCGTAAAGAACGAAAAAGGTACTGGACACGCATTACAGTCATTGCCTTTTCAAGTTGCAGGAAAATCAGGAACGGCACAAAAAGGAGAGGATCAACGCTTTAACAATAAATGGTTTGCAGGATACTTTCCAGCCGAAAAACCACGTTTTGCACTAGTAATCGTAGATTTAAAACACGATACCGTTAATCGTACAATCCCTGTATTTCGGGACATCGCAATAGAAATCATGAAAAAAAAGATTGAATAATAATATGATCTCAAAAAGAGTAATAGGAAATAGTGTGCCTATACCACTTCCTCGTGGTAAAATAAAAAAAGTATTTTACTGAGGAGGATATTATGAAACGAAACCAGCGTTATGAATCAAGACTAGAAAAACGAAAACAAAATCGTTTTTTAAACATAGCAATCGGGTTAGTTGTTTTGCTGATTGTTGTTGTTGCATTCAATCTTTTCTCAGGCGATGATAACGAAACAGCTTCAACGAACAAATCTAATTCTGAACAAACTAAAGAAAACAACGAATCCAATAACAGTTCAATTGAGATGGAAACGGATGATTCAAAGTCTAAACCTGATAATGAAGATTCTGAGTCTCAGGATAAAGAAGAGTCAGCTGAAGATCAAAACAAAGCAGATGAAGAAACAACAGAAGAAGAAAAAACAGAATCAGAAACGCCTGAAGGTGGAGGCCCTGAAGGTCCATGGCAACCAATTGGAACTTCACAAACAGAACCTCATACAAAGACATATGATGATGGTTCACAAGATTGGAACGAGATGGTCCAAGCCCTTTCCTATGCGACCAGCATTCCACAAGACCAGATGACCATTTTTTGGTTAGGTAATGGTGGAGGACCTGATCTTTCAAAAGGTACCGTACAATCGAAAGCTGACGGTAAAAAATATGATGTTATGCTTCAGTGGGTACCTGAAAAAGGATGGCAGCCAACGAGTGTAGCACCCGTTCAATAAGATAAAAACAACCTGTTCTTTTTAGCAGGTTGTTTTTTTATATGTTTAAAGACCTTTTCGAGCAAATACAAAGAATCAGGTACAAAAAACGCTGAGGAACAATAGTCTATATAACGTTACAGATCATTCTTTTGTAATCGTAAAGTCGGCATGTATCTGTAATTTTTGCCAATAGAAAAAGATTTTTCATTTGAAAATTTTTAGTAATTATGATAATTTGGAACCTGTAAGATTTTAATTCATAGTATATTGATAGGAATTATATAAATTAAAAGGTGAGTGTGAAAAATGGGACGAGAATTTATTGATCTGTTTGATGAGTGGTCTTCTTCTTATGACGAAACAGTTTCAGGAAATGATCAGGAATATAAGGAAGTTTTTCATAAATATGATGAAATATTAGAAACAGTTGTTCAGCGTTCAGGAAGTGTTGTCCTGGAGTTCGGAGTTGGAACAGGCAACTTAAGCGAGAAATTACTTAAAAGCGGTAAACAAGTGATTGGCATTGAGCCTTCAAAAGGGATGCGTGAAAAAGCGTCCGACCGTCATCCAGATCTAACACTTCATGATGGTGACTTTTTATCTTTTCCAAAACTCGATCAAGAGATTGATACTATTGTAAGCACTTATGCGTTCCACCACCTAACAGACGAAGAAAAGGATCTTGCAATCGGACAGTATAGCCAGCTGCTTAAAAAGAATGGTAAAATTGTGTTTGCAGATACCGCTTATCTTCACGAAGATGATAAAAAAGAGCGTCATGAAAAAGTAAGATCTCAAGGGTTTCTTAATCTGTTAAAAGATTTGCAGACCGAGTATTATACAACGCTCGGAGTACTCGAAGATCTATTTAAGAAACATGATTTTGAAGTTTCGTTCAAAAAACTTAATGAATATGTCTGGCTGATGGAAGCGGTAAAAAAATAGACATTGGAGAATCACTCATGAAAAGAATCGGAATTATTGGTGCTATGGAAGAAGAAGTTGTTCTGTTGAGAGAGCAATTAGAAGACCTAGAAGAAAATAAGCTTGCAGGTTGTGAGTTCTACAAAGGTTTACTAAACGGTCAAGAAGTCGTGTTATTAAAATCAGGAATCGGAAAAGTAAACGCAGCGATCGGGACGACGTTGTTGATCCAACTCTATGGACCAGACGTTATTTTGAACACGGGATCTGCAGGAGGTTTTCATTCAGATCTGAACGTCGGTGATGTAGTCATCTCAACTGATGTGCGCCATCATGATGTAGATGCAACGATCTTTGGTTATGAGCACGGTCAAGTGCCACAGATGCCACCGAACTACCTCCCAGACGAAAAACTTGTGAATGCAGCGGAGAGAGCTGGAGCGAGAGTAGAAAACATTCAAGTTGCAAAAGGTTTGATCGCTTCAGGAGATTCGTTTATGAGTGACCATGCTAGGGTAGAAGATATCAGAGGCAAGTTTCCGGCTCTATATGCAGCTGAGATGGAAGCCGCAGCTATCGCTCAAACGTGTTATCAATTCAAAGTTCCTTTTGTGATCATCCGTTCTTTATCAGATATTGCAGGAAAAGATGCACGTGTTTCTTATGACCAATTCTTACAAACAGCATCTAAAAACTCAGCAGAACTAGTACAAAAAATCGTAGAGGAGCTGAAATCATTATGACAAAGAAAATGAATGTAGAAAGCTTTAACCTTGATCATACAAAAGTAGTCGCGCCTTATATCCGTTTGGCAGGTACGACAACAGGTGCTAACGGAGATATTATCCATAAGTATGACATCCGTTTTTGTCAGCCGAACAAAGATCATATGCCGATGGAAGGACTTCATTCTATCGAACATCTAATGGCGGAGAATATTCGTAATCACCATTCTACTGTAGTTGATATAAGTCCTATGGGTTGTCAAACTGGTTTTTATCTATCTGTGATCAACCATGATAACTATGATGAGATTTTAGACGTTCTAGAAAAGACGTTGAACGATGTTTTAGAAGCGACTGAAGTACCTGCATGTAATGAAGTTCAATGTGGATGGGCAGCTAACCACAGTCTTGAAGGTGCGAAAGAGATCGCGCGCAAGATGCTTGCTAAAAAAGACGAGTGGCATATTGTTTTCGGAGAATAGAGGACGATTTCAATGAAATATTTTAAAAACGTGCATGAGATGATCGGCAATACACCTCTTATGGAGATCACTCAGTTTTCACTTCCAGAAGGTGTTCGTTTATTTGCAAAACTGGAGTTCATGAATCCTGGAGGAAGTGTGAAAGATCGCTTAGGTGTGGAGCTGCTAGATGCAGCCCTAGCTAAGGGTGATCTTGTGCAAGGGGGAACGATCATCGAACCTACAGCAGGAAATACAGGGATCGGTCTTGCTCTTGCTGCGATCAATAAGGGGATAAACGTAATCTTTGTTATCCCAGAAAAGTTCAGTATAGAAAAACAAGAGCTTATGAAAGCATTGGGTGCGACCATCGTTCATACCCCTACTGCCGATGGGATAAAAGGAGCGATCAAAAGAACGAAGGAATTGCTGAATGAGATTCCGAATTCTTTTTCTCCTTCTCAATTTTCTAATCCGGATAACCCAAACACTTACTACAAAACATTAGGTCCAGAAATCTGGGATGCGCTTGATGGTCATGTAGATGTTTTTGTAGCGGGGGCGGGTACAGGTGGTACGTTCATGGGTACAGCTCGCTACTTAAAAGAAAAGAACGAAAACGTGAAGACGGTTATTGTTGAACCTGAAGGCTCTATTCTTAATGGTGGAGAATCCGGACCTCATAAGACAGAAGGTATCGGTATGGAATTTCTGCCCGAATATATGGATTCATCTTATTTCAACAGCATCCATACGGTCATGGATGTTGATGCGTTCCAAAGAGTTGCCGAACTAGCCAAAAAAGAAGGTCTACTTGTCGGAAGTTCGTCAGGAGCAGCGTTGCACGCAGCCCTCATTGAAGCTCGAACAGCACAACCAGGACAAAATATTGTCACGATCTTTGCTGACAGCTCGGAGCGATATTTAAGCAAGAAAATTTATGAAGGAGGCATCTGATAATGAAACGTAAAACAAAATTGATCCACGGAGGCATTCCTTCTGATAAAACAACAGGAGCTGTGTCTTTTCCGATCTATCAAGTAAGCACATACAAGCAAGAAGATGTAGGAGTGCATAGCGGATTTGAATATTCTCGTACAGGAAATCCAACAAGACATGCGTTAGAAGAACTGATCAAAGATCTAGAAGGTGGCAAACGCGGTTTTGCGTTTGGTTCAGGCATGGCTGCTATCACAGCTGTTATGATGTTATTTGATTCTGGTGATCATGTTATTCTTACAGACGATGTATATGGAGGTACGTACCGCGTGATGACGAAGGTCTTAAACCGTCTTGGTATCGATTCGACGTTTGTAGATACAACAGACATCGAACAGATCGAAGCGGCATTAAAGCCAAACACGAAAGCGGTCTATGTGGAAACACCTACGAATCCTCTATTAAAGGTTACAGACATCGAAGCTGTCGCTTCATGGGCAAAAGCGAAAAATCTTCTGTTCATGGTGGATAATACGTTTAACACGCCATACTGGCAGAATCCGATCGAATTGGGAGCAGATATTGTTCTTCACTCTGCAACGAAATATATCGGCGGCCATAGTGACGTTGTAGCAGGCCTAATCGTGGTAAACGACGAAAAGCTAGGAGAAGATCTTCATTTTGTACAAAACTCAACAGGCGGCGTTTTAGGGCCTCAAGATTCATGGTTGCTCATTCGCGGTATCAAAACACTTGGGTTGCGTATGGAAGCTCACGAAAGCAATACGAAAAAAATCGTTGAATTTCTAAAATCTCATCCGGGAGTAGAGAAGATTTATTACCCAGGACTAGAAGATCACCCTCAGCACGAGATCGCTAAGAAACAATCTGGCGGTTTCGGTGGTATGGTATCTTTTGATGTTGGATCACAAGCGAATGCTGATGAACTTTTGAAAAAGGTAAAATACTTCACACTCGCAGAAAGCTTAGGAGCAGTAGAGAGTTTAATCTCCGTTCCAGCACGTATGACACATGCATCTATTCCCGCGGAACGCAGAGCAGAACTAGGAATCACAGATGGATTGGTCCGTATCTCTGTTGGAATTGAAGATGCTGACGATTTGATCGATGATCTGAAAAATGCTTTAAATTAAATGAAGAACACATATGTAGAACAAGTGCTTTTACAGGCACTTGTTCTTTTTTTGTTGGTTAGTGTGTGTTGAAAAGTCAAGATCTAAGGAAGAATGTAAACCAGAAAAAGTCTCTTATAGTGCATAGGTGAGGGGTATAAGATACGTTGTGATTGTCGAAATATGTAAACTCGCCGGTTTATAAGGAAAACTCGCTGAATTAAGTCCAAAACTCGCCGGATTAATTCCAAAATTTCCAGGAATAATTCCTAAATATCCTGAATTATCACTTTAAATACCCCGCATCGTATAAACAGCTAACAGTTTCAAAGACGCCTCATTGAACCTTTTTTCGCTCTAATTTATAAAAGATATGTTCACCTTCAAATTATGGCGTAGGATGCAATTTTTTGATCACAATTTAGACAAAATTACTTCACGCTTTTGTCAAAATCTACTTGGGGGTATAGGGTCTTACCTATGTTATCCTTTATATAGAGATTAGGAGTAGGAGGTAGACACCGCTATGAAAAACAATGCTGAATTCATTCAAAAGAAAATCGCTGACTACCAGCGCTTCGGTTTTATTCTATTGGCTGTTAGCACGTTCTTTTATTTAGGACTAGTACTTCCTGTTGAAGACAAAAACTTTGTTCAATCCATCACATTAGGTATTGCTTCTACAACATGCTTGGGATTCACTGCACTTATGTATAACGTCGTTAGAAAATGCAAAACGCAATTACAAGAATTAAGTGAATAAACCATATAGATAATTTCACGTACCGTCCCTTAAATAGGGGGCGGTATTTTTTATGTCTTTAATCTTAATCTTTCCCACACCACACCTTCTTCTAAAGAAAGCGATTACGCAAATTTATTCTTTTATATCACTCAAAGAAGTTCGGTTGAGATAGTTTATTTCGCTAGAACAATGGGGTATGGATACAGAACGGCCGAAGAAGGTCATACTAAGTTTTAACAATCTATATGGAGAAAGAAGTGGAATTAGTGGGTATCATCTGGGCACTTATTACAGCAGTCTGCTGGGGAAGTATCGTATTAGTGAGCGAAAAACTTGGCGGAGACTTTCACAGTCAAACATTTGGAATGACACTCGGAGCATTGTTGTTTTCGATTGTTGCATTCTTTATCGTTCAACCGGATCTAAATATAACAGTTTTTGCGATCGGTATCGTGTCAGGAATCTTTTGGGTGATCGGACAGCGAAATCAATTTGCTAGTGTAGATTATTTAGGCGTTTCTAAAATTGTTCCTCTTTCAACAGGCATGCAGTTGTTCGGAACAACATTGTTCGGCGTTATCGTTTTTCATGAATGGAAAACAACAACAGAAATCATAATCGGAATCATCGCAATCTGTGCAATTATAGCGGGAGCTTTATTAACATCCAGAAGAAGTGAGCAAGGCGACCAAAAAGATAAACAAAACTTTAAAAAAGGACTCACCATCCTTTTTATATCAACGATTGGATATGTTACATATGTCGTTATTATCAGATGGTTTGAAGTAAACGGATGGCAGGCAATTTTACCGCAAGCGGTAGGGATGTTTATAGGTGCGCTTGTTTTATCATTTAAACATAAGCCTTTTAATAAGTACTCTTATCGCAATATCTTAACTGGTTTAATCTGGAGCACAGGTAATCTGACATTATTGCTGTCATTGCCACTTATCGGAATCGCGACTAGCTTCTCGCTCTCACAGACCGGTATCATCATTTCAACGCTTGGAGGAATTTTTCTTTTAGGTGAAAAAAGGAGCAAAAAAGAGATCATTTGGGTAATCTCAGGCTGTGTTCTAATCATTGCCGGTGGCATCATGTTAGGATTTACAAAATCATAAGGAGATGAACAATATGTATCCAGATTTAAAAGGGAAAACGGTTATTATCACAGGTGCCGCTACGGGTATCGGGAAGGCTTGTGCATTAAGATTTGGACAAGAACATGCTAACGTTGTAATTAATTTTCATTCAGATAAACAAGTGAAAGAAACAGAAGAAATGATAAAGGAAATTAAGGATAGCGGTGGAAATGCAATTGCTGTTCAAGGAGATGTAACAAAAGAAAGTGATATCAAACAACTTATTGAAAAAGCAATTGATGAATTTGGATCGCTAGACATCATGATTAACAATGCTGGTATTGAAAATGAAGTTCCTTCACATGAGCTCACATTGGACGATTGGAACAAAGTCATATCTACGAATTTAACGGGCCAATTTTTAGGTTGCAGAGAAGCGATCGACTATTTTCTCGAGCATGATATCCAAGGAGCCATAATTAACATGTCGAGTGTACATGAGATCATTCCATGGCCGCATTTTGTACATTACGCAGCAAGTAAAGGCGGAATTAAGCTGATGACACAAACGCTCGCACTTGAATATGCTCCTAAACGTATCAGAATCAACGGTATTGCGCCAGGTGCTATCAATACACCTATTAATGCAGAAAAGTTTTCGGATCCAAAACAAAAAGAAGGCGTATTAAAGTTAATTCCTATGGGATATATCGGAGAGCCAGAGGAGATTGCAGCGACCGCAGTTTGGTTAGCTTCTAGTCAAGCAAGTTATGTTACAGGTCTAACTCTTATTGCTGATGGCGGAATGACATTATATCCAGGGTTTCAAGCTGGAAAAGGGTAAAAGAAAAAGTCCACTTTTTAGAAGTGGGCTTTTTCATTTTTATAATAGGATTCCAGTTAACGTACCTACACAAAGTAGAATACCAAAAGCCATATGAAGAAGTGCAGTTAAACCAAGCGCTTTGTTTAATTCTTTAGCATCCCATGTGGAGATCGCAATCTTTAACCCTTTTAACGCGATGGGAAGGGTAATCGCCGCGATTAGACTCCAAAGCGGTAAGATGTCTAAGAATATAAGAGCTAATAAACTTACGTACGTACCAAGCATTAAGACATAGTATTCTAGTCGTGATGCTTTTCTTCCGATCAAACCAGCGATAGTGGTTTTACCGATCTGCTTATCTGTATCGAAATCACGCAAGTTGTTAGCATGAAGGATAGCCATAACAAGAAGGGCGTTAGGAATAGCAGCTAAAAAGATTTCTGTGTTTAACGTTAATGTTTGTGTGTAGAACGAACCAACAACTGCGAGAATACCTAGCGTACTTCCAGATGCGATCTCACCTAATCCGTTGTAAGCAAGCGCATAACGAGTAGCTGTGTAGAAGTAGCCTACAAGGAGTGACGGAATCCCGAAGTAAAGAACAACAGGGCCGGTAAGTGCAGTTAAAATAAGTCCCACGATAATACTTAAACCAAAGAAAATAAGTCCTGTGATATATACTTGGCGAGGAGTCATCTCTTTTCGGTCGATGACGCCTGATGGGCTTAACGACCCTGGAATATCCGCACCTTTAACATGGTCGAAATAGTCGTTCACTAAGTTTGTTCCGCACTGAAGAAAAAGAGCACCAATAAGTGTTAAAAAGAAAGTAGTCCAATGAATGCTTGTCCACTGCAATGCAAGAATTGTCCCGAAGATTACGGGAATGACAGATGCTGTTAATGAAAAAGGCCGTGTTGAAGCAAAGATGACCTTAGGATGTATCATTTGTGTTTCCCCCTTTACACTCACAATTATAGTAAAAGTTTGTGAAAGTGTACACATAATTATCTTGTAAAGGTATTGCCTATTTATAGAAAACCTCTCCTATTTTTGTGAACTTTCGATTTCACATGCATATACTTATCTAGGATAAAAAAACTCTTTACACAACTTGGTAAATAGTGTAAGGTTTTCTAAGTAAAGTAAATTATAAAAAGGAGGTTGAACAAAATGATGATGTACATTGATACAATCTACCAACTGAATAAGTCTTTACGTTCGACCGCCAATCAGAGCAGTGTGTCTATTTAACGTTATTTAAAAGACACCGCAGGTCGAATGCCTGCGGTTTTTTGTGTGCTTTTTTAACACCGCAGGGGTTATTCTGCGGTGTTTTTTTATACAACTTAAAGGAGGAGAAGAAAATGATAATGATTGGAATTACACTGCTGACTTGGCTTTTAACGGAGAAAGATTCAACCTGAGGAAAAAATACGATTGAAACGAAGGAGCTAAAAAAGATATGTTTACACTACATTTGTTTTTTGTAACGATTACCTTTTCTATTAAGAGGAACAGTCGATCTGATGAGCTTTACGCTCGCGATAGGGAAGTAAAAACACTTTATGAACGTGCTAAAGAAAAGGCATCTAATAATCTGTCTTCATGGCTGTAAAAAGTAGCGCGTGCCGGTTCGGCATGCGCTATTCTTTTATACAAGAAGGCAAGAAATAGGATAAGTTATCGGTTATCGCATTACCAATCCGATATCCAAAAGCGCTTGGTTTTCCGTTAATGATAAATGTACCTGTCATTCGGTAGCCTTCTTGAACCCCTTTATGAGATTGGAAAGTCATCTTAGGAAGTGATACATGCTTTTGATAAACACTTACATAGTTGTCATAACTCTGATGTTTGTCTTGATCAATGATGCAGCCGTTACCATCAAATATACGAACCGTATCTCCTTCTCTGCCAAAAACGGGTTTTTGCACATACTTTTCTTTGTTTTTTAAAAACGTGTCAGGTTCAAGGTAAGTAGGGATAAAATAGCGTTCGATCCATTCGTGTTCCTCACTTGAAAAGTAAGGAGAGCGTTCTTCATGTAATCCCCAAATGACGGCTAAAATGGCTTTGCTCTGTAATAAAAAGGCTGATGGTGGATTGATGATGGCCAATTTGTTTTGAACCACAAGCTGTGTTAACTGTAACCCTATATCCTCGTTCGTCACTTTATCTACATCTTGAATAAGAAGCTCAATCGGAAATGTCTGTCTATATAAAACATCGATTTTTTTCCCGTTTTGATCGAATAAACCGATTCCTTTTCGTATGACCAATTCTTCCAAAGGGACAAACTGAGAAGGAAATCCTGAAAGTTCTTTAAGATAAAGGACAGTCTGCTTGTCTTCAATATTTTCTTCATGTGCTGTAAAAACAATATGCGGGGCGTGTTCCATCTCCAAGTGTCGATATGCACTCAAGATGGAGGAGCGTATAGCATTCTTTAATTGCTTCTCTTTGTTTTCGTTAGGATCGCAATATCCGTGGTGCTTACAGATCAATTCGTTTACTTTAAAACATTCATAAATAAACGTGGGCGTATCGCTGTTAAACTCCATAATCTTATGTCCTTCAGGTGTTTCGATTGAATCAATCCTGCCAATGACCGTTTTAGCTAATGGTGTTTGATAGCGGAGAAACGAATTAAGAACCTCTGGGAAACCTAGAAGCTGTAAGGTATCATCTTCAATATTTTCAGATTGCAGAAGGGAAGCCGTCTTAAATAAGATATGACCACCTCTTTCACCAAGAAGTTTCGCATCTTTTACAGCGTCTTCTGAAATTTTAGCTGGTTCGTATAAAGCATATTCTTGGCCGTACATATCCGCCCAAAATTCAGGTAGCTGAATATAAAATTTTTGTCTATTATCTATATAGGTCATGCGTGTAATTACCTCCAAAACATACATATCAAACTGTAAACTGGTATGATAAACATAACAAATTATAAAGAGGATGAAAATAATGGAACTCACTTATTTTATCGAAAGAGACAACGAATATGAAGCTTTCTTAACGTATAAGATTCCAGAAAACATGCATAACGATGAAAAATATGCACGACAGCTCTGTGAATTTTTCGTAACAGGTGGAAAAGAGTACGAGCTGCAATCGAATGAGATGAAAGGTAGCGAGGAGATTTTAATCGTAAGAGAAGTAGGAGAAGCGAGAAGATTTACAGAGGAAACGAGTTATAAAGGAAGAGGGATATTTTTAGAATTCCGCTCTTATAACTCTTCAGGAGATATGCCTGTACTTCAGACGCAAGCATTAAACAGCCATTGGGATGTAATCCGATATTTATTAAAAGACGTAGTGGATATACCGGGTAAAGGACAGTTTTTACGCGATTCAGCTGAAATTGATGAAGACCGTGCTGTTTATGTGATATATGTCGGAGATAAAATTTAAGCATGTGGCGGATGTGATATGCTCCCCTTTAGGTAGACAGATGAAATAAAAAATCTGTTTATCTTAAGGGGAGTTTTTTTATGGGGTATTC
>NZ_JACSQM010000019.1 GCF_014836645.1 Fictibacillus norfolkensis | reverse complement strand
ATACGAAAAATACGAGCGCCATACGAAAAATACGAGCGCCATACGAAAAATACGAGCGCCATACGAAAAATACGAGCGCCATACGAAAAATACGAGCACCATACGAAAAATACGAGCGCCGAGCCAGACTTCCCTTCAGTACTTACTATCAAAGCTTTGTATCAGTCGTACTTAACCTCAGTCCCATGCGTCCAATCGGCTTCATCTCGTTTCATACCGCCTCTTGCTTCGATCTCTTTAATAATCTCTCGGTGCAGGCTTGTGCCCTCTTCGTTTAAATAAGGAGCCACCTGCTGCAAGGAGTGATGAAAATATGCGAGTTCTGCATCCTTCCAATCGGTCTTCTTCGTCATACTCAATTCGGTCATATCTCTTCCTACATACATGAGTCGTACCTCCTTTATTAAGAATTAGTTATTCATTCATTTATCCCCTAAATGTCAATGTTTTAATACTGGAAATATCTAATAAAAAAAGTGCTTATAAAAAAGCATGACCCCGGGTAAATTATATTTCGTGGAGGTGAAAAACATGGACAAACAACAAAAACAACAACAACAACAACAACAACAAGCTCGTCAAAAGCAACAAAACGCTCAACAACAACAAGCTGGTCAATCTTACGGGACTGAATTTGCTAGCGAAACTAACGCTCAAGAAGTTCGCCAACAAAACCAACAGTCTCAACAAGGTAAAAACCAACAACAAAAATAACCTCTATCCAGGAATGCTCCCTAATCACTAGGGAGCATTTTTTGGTTTTTCTTCATTTTTTTATCTAACATTCACATGAAGTACATACGTTTTCTAAACAAGACCGATGGGAATACTAGTGACGAGTGGAATTATTTGAAAAAAGGCGCTTTTATGAAAAAAACAGGGACAAGTACATTTCCAAACTATTCTTAAAACGATATAATAAAGAAGAGAAAAAAAGCGTGTGTAATGAAAGAAAGTAATGATCGGGAAACAAAACATTGAAAAAAATGAAGAACGAGGTTTATTAATGGAGCTGGTGAATTACCGACAATTGGTTAAAGAGGAAGGAGAATTAACAATTCAATAGGTAACATTAGCTTCCGGAACTCGGGCAGAAAGGAGAGAGAGATGAGTTTTCCTGCAACCGGAAGTATAATCAATATTCAAAGCTATAAGCATAACGGTTATCTTCATAGAAATTGGGAAGATACGGTTATTTTAAAAGGGACTCCTAGTCAGGTGATTTGCGGTAACGACCGGATTCTTGTTACTGAATCTGACGGGCGTCAATGGCGCACGAGGGAACCAGCCATTTGCTATTTTAACGCGAAGCAATGGTTTAACGTGATCGGAATGATTCGAGAAGACGGGATTTATTACTATTGCAACCTAGGCTCACCATTCATGTGGGACAAGGAAGCCTTGAAGTATATTGATTATGATCTTGATATAAAAGTATTTCCAGACGGAACTTATATCTTATTGGATGAAGATGAATATGAGCTGCATAAAAGAATGATGAGGTATCCGAGTCAGCTCGATACGATCATTAAAAAGAACCTTCAAGAATTAATCTTGATGGTCACACAAAAAAAGGGACCGTTTGAACCTGGATTTGTGGAACAATGGTACGAAAGATATTTAGAATTCCGATAAAAAGGAAAACCTGTTGAAGAGTCAACAGGTTATCCTTTTTTTATCTTTGGTTAACTTGGCGCTTTGCCAAGTTTTCTTTTTATGAAAGAAAGAATGGTGAAATGAAATGGATAGTATTAAACGTTATTTGATATTCGTAAAACCGTACAAGTGGCAAATTTTCTGGACGATTTTAATCGGTTTAGCTAAGTTTGGTATTCCGTTATTAACGCCTCTAATTTTAAAATATGTTGTAGATGACATCATTCAGGTCTCATTGCCGATAGATGAAAAATTGAACAAACTTTATTGGCTTATGGGTGGGGCAGCCCTCATATTTGTAGTGCTTCGTCCACCGATTGAGTATTGGAGACAGTATTATGCCCAATGGGTAGGAACAAAGGTTTTATATGACATTCGTGATAAGATGTTTGATCATATCCAACGCTTGAGTCTGCGTTTTTATTCGAACAACAAATCGGGCGAAATTATTTCAAGAGTCATTCATGACGTTGAGCAAACAAAAACGTTTGTCATTACTGGTCTTATGAATGTTTGGCTAGATATGGCGACGATTATTATTGCAGCGGCCATCATGTTCTCTATGGATTTCTGGCTAACGATCGTAGCCTTATCCATGCTTCCGGTTTACGGATTTTCGGTAAAATTTTTCTATGCCCGACTTCGTCAACTAACGAAAGACCGTTCACAAGCTCTGGCTGAAGTACAAGGCCACCTGCATGAACGCGTTCAAGGTATGTCAGTGATCCGAAGTTTTGCACTCGAAGATCACGAGCAGGTTCAGTTTGATAAACGAAACCGCAACTTCTTAGACCGTGCAATGGATCATACAAAATGGAACGCGAAAACATTCTCGGTCGTAAATACCGTAACAGATATTGCGCCGCTTCTTGTTATTGGGTTTGCTGCGTATCAAGGTATTCAAGGAAACATTACGATCGGAGCGCTAGTTGCATTTGTTGCATATATGGATAGACTATATAATCCACTGAGACGACTAGTGAATTCATCTACAACACTGACACAATCGATCGCGTCTATGGACCGGATGTTTGAGTTTTTAGATGAGTCATATGATATTGAAGATTCTCCTAATGCCAAACCATTAAAATCGGTAAAAGGGAAGCTTGATTTTGAAAATGTTTCGTTCACTTACAACGAACATGAAGCTGATGTGTTACATAATGTTTCCTTATCGGTTGAGGCTGGTGAAACGATTGCTCTAGTGGGGATGAGTGGCGGCGGTAAATCCTCATTGATCAGTTTGATTCCGCGTTTTTATGACGTATCAGAAGGAAGCATCAAGCTGGATGGAACAGATATCCGTGATTTTAAAGTGCGCTCTCTAAGAGACAACATCGGTATGGTTCTTCAAGATAATATTCTTTTTAGTGAATCCGTTCGAGCGAATATTCTTATGGGTAATCCAGAGGCTTCTGATGAAGAGATGATTGCGGCTGCAAAAGCAGCTAATGCACATGAGTTTATAATGAACTTACCTGAAGGTTATGACACGAAGATCGGTGAACGTGGAGTGAAGCTATCTGGTGGTCAGAAGCAGCGTGTAGCTATTTCGCGTGTCTTTTTAAAAAATCCACCGCTTCTTATTCTTGATGAAGCAACTTCCGCACTGGACCTTGAAAGTGAACATTTGATACAAGAAGCTTTAGAAAAACTTGCAAAGGATCGAACAACGTTCATTGTGGCTCACCGACTTTCCACGATAACTCATGCAGATCGAATCATCGTGATCGATCACGGCAGAATCGTAGAAATCGGTAATCATAAGAAATTAATGGAAAAACAAGGCGCTTATTACGACCTTTTTATGGTTCAACAATTAACTTAAGATCGTCCAAGACCAGCAGAGATGCTGGTCTTTTTTCGTTTAATTACAGATAGATATCATACGAAAGAACTGCAACATAAGACATATTTGTCGATTATTCTGAAAATTAAATATTGTCAAATTGTCAGAGTAGTGTCATAATTCTCAACAGAGAAGTAATATTCTAGGAAATTTGGCAGCTTAGAGAAAGGAGTGAGATCTCATGGGAAATCCAGTTCTAGAAGTGAAGAACTTAAGAACTTCTTTCCTTACAGACGATGGCGCAATCCCTGCTGTGGACGGTGTTGATTTCCACGTTAACCCTGGTGAAGTGCTCGGGATCGTAGGAGAATCGGGCTGCGGTAAAAGTGTGACGTCACTATCCGTAATGGGACTTGTACCTACACCGCCTGGGAAAATTGAAGGAGAGATTCTCTTTAAAGGTGAAAATCTTGCTTCAGCACCAGAAAGAAGGATGCGGCAAATTAGAGGCAATGAGATCGGGATGATTTTTCAAGAGCCGATGACAAGCTTGAACCCGGTTATAACAATCGGTGAGCAGCTTATTGAATCACTGCGCATACATAGAAAATGGTCCAAAAAAGCAGCGATGGGTAAAGCGATTGAGATGCTTAAGCTTGTGGGACTTCCACGAGCAGAGGAACTTGTAAAAGAATATCCTCATCAATTATCAGGAGGTATGCGTCAGCGTGTCATGATCGCAATGGCCATGATCTGCGACCCTAAACTTCTGATAGCGGACGAGCCTACTACTGCTTTGGATGTTACGATTCAAGCCCAAATCTTAGACTTGATGAAACGATTAAACAAAGAAACAGACACCGCGATTATGATGATCACCCATGATCTAGGTGTCGTGGCAGAGATGTGTGAGCGCGTCGTCGTTATGTACGCTGGAAAAGTGGTCGAAGAAGGTGAAGTGAAAACCATCTTCCAAAATCCGAAACACCCTTATACGGTAGGGTTGATCAGATCCGTACCAGACATGAGGGAAAAGGTCGGCCGTCTTTATTCTATTCCAGGAAATGTACCGAAACCCGGTTCGATCACCACTGGTTGTTCGTTCGCACCGCGTTGTGAGCATGCAGGAACAAGGTGTATAACTGAAACTCCTCATCTTAAAACTCAAGAAGGCAGTCATCAAGTCAGATGCTGGCTTTACGAGGACGGGAAAGGAGTGAATCTGCATGAGTCAGACACAGCCATTAGTTAAAGTAGAAAATTTAAAGATGCACTTTCCGATTAAAGGCGGACTGTTGAGCAAGACCGTTGGCGAAGTGAAGGCAGTAGACGGAATCTCTTTTTACATAAAAAAAGGAGAGACACTCGGCCTCGTAGGAGAGAGCGGGTGCGGTAAGTCCACGACAGGACGCATGCTGTTAAGACTTTTAGAACCTACTGAAGGAAAGATCTACTTTGAAGGCGAGGATATAACGAAATTGTCCTCGAGTGAGATGAGGAAGAAACGCCGCGAGATGCAGATGGTGTTTCAAGATCCCTTTGCTTCCCTTAACCCGCGTCATACGGTTGAGAAAATTTTAGAAGAACCACTAATCGTTCATGGTGTAAAAGATAAAGCGGAACGAAAAAGACGAGTAAAACAACTGCTTGAAGTTGTAGGACTCTCAAGCTGGCACGCAAAGCGATATCCTCACCAATTTTCAGGAGGACAAAGACAGCGTATCGGAATCGCACGAGCACTTGCCGTGAATCCGAAGCTCATTATCGCGGACGAGCCGGTATCTGCACTGGATGTTTCCATTCAATCTCAAGTACTTAACCTTTTACAAGATCTTCAAAAAGAGTTCGACCTTACGTATTTGTTTATCGCGCATGATCTTGGTGTAGTCCGCCATATCAGTGACCGAGTGGGAGTTATGTATTTGGGTCATATTGTAGAGCTTGCTGATAGTGAAAAGCTATATGATGATCCGAAACATCCATATACACAGGCTCTTTTATCAGCTGTTCCGATTCCAGATGTGGAGCACCGGAAAGACCGTGTCATCCTGCAAGGAGATGTGCCGAGTCCATCGAATCCTCCTGCTGGTTGTCCATTTCACACACGTTGCCCTGCAGCGATGGATCATTGCGGAACCGTAAAGCCTGTTTTAAAAGAAGTTGCTGAAGGCCACTACGCTGCCTGCCATCTTTACGAATAACGGCAGACACGTACATATAAACAAAGGCATAACTAAAATGAGAACTGGGGGAAAGAAGATGAAGAAAAGTTTATTAACTTTATTTGCTTTAATGCTTGCTTTATCTCTAGCGTTGGCAGGGTGTTCATCAGGCGGGGATAGCAGCAAAGGTGGAGACGACGATAAAGTCGATCCGAACAATGTCATGATCTACGGTCGTGGCGGAGATTCTGTTGCACTTGATCCAGCTGTTGTTACTGACGGTGAATCTTTCATCGTAACAGAGCAAATCTATGAGCCACTTGTAAACTATGGAAAAGATAACACGGATATCGTTGCTGGTCTTGCTAAGAAATGGGATATCTCAGAAGACGGCTTAACTTACACGTTTGAGCTTGAAGAAGGTGTTAAGTTCCACGATGGCGAGAAGTTCAACGCTGATGCAGTTGTAAAGAACTTTGACCGTTGGGCACAAAGTAAAGATGGCGAGAAATTCGCTTACTACGGATCTATGTTTGGTGGATTTGAAGGTGACGAAGGACACGTCATTAAAGATGTAAAAGCAGATGGTGAGAACAAAGTAGTTATTACGTTGAACAAGCCACAAGCTCCATTCTTGAAGAACGTAGCGATGAGCCCGTTCGCAATCGCGAGCCCTAAATCATTAGACGGCGACAAGCTAAGCAAAGAGCCAGTTGGTACAGGTCCTTTCAAATTTAAGAGCTGGAAGCCAAACGATACGATCGTTCTTGAAAAGAATGCTGACTATTGGGTAAATGATATGCCGAAACTTGATGGCGTAACGTTTAAAGTAATCAAAGACAACTCTTCTCGTCTAAACGCATTAACAAAAGGCGAAATCGACTTAATGGATGCTCTTAATCCATCTGATATGAAAAAAGTTTCAGACAATGGAAAGCTTCAATTGTTCGAACGTCCTTCAATGAACGTTGGTTACCTAGGATTTAACGTTGAAAAAGCACCATTTGATAAAAAAGAAGTTCGTCAGGCGATCAGCCACTTAATCGACAAGCAAGCGATCATCGACAACTTCTATGAAGGAACAGCTGAGCCGGCTAAAAACCCAATGCCTCCTTCAATCGCTGGGTACAACGATGAGATTCAAGATCGTGAATATGACGAAGCAAAAGCAAAAGAACTTTTAGCTAAAGCAGGTATGGAAAAAGGATTTGAGATGGATCTTTGGGCAATGCCTGTAGCACGTCCTTACATGCCGAACGGTCAAAAAGTAGCTGAAGCGATTCAAGCGAAACTTGCAAAAGTGAATATTAAAGCGAACATCGTAACATTCGAGTGGGGTACTTACCTTGAGAAAGTTCAAAAAGGTGAAGCGCCAATGTTCATGTTAGGTTGGACGGGTGACAATGGAGATGCGGATAATTTCCTTTATACGCTTCTTGACAAAGACACGATCGATTCTAACAACTACTCTCGTTATGCGAACGAAGACGTTCATAAGCTTTTAGTTGAAGCTCAAACAACAGCTGACGAAGCGAAACGTGAAGAGCTTTACAAACAAGCGCAAGTTATCATCCATGAAGATGCTCCATGGGTACCACTTGTTCACTCTAAGCCTCAATTAGCTGGAGCAAGCAAGATCAAAGGATTCGTTCCGCATCCTACAGGTTCTCAATCTTTCGCGGACGTATCTTTCGAATAATGTATGGCGGGGAGTATGGCCTAAAATAGCCTGCTCCTCTTTTTTTGGAAAATGATTCTCTAGAAGGTAGTCTTTCATAACCCCTTTGATACGTTGATTGGAAAGTAAGGTGCGAGACTCCTGGGGGATCAGCGGGACAGGTGAGACTCTTACCAGCGCCTAGCACTAAGAGGCTCACCGCACGCCCCCCGGAAAGCGAGCATCCTGGAGTGGAAAGCAACGCCTTTCAAGAATAACAGCTCGTAACCTAACATACTTGTAATTCTTCTTAAGAAAGAGGTGACCCTATGTTTGCCTATACGATCAGACGGTTAGCAACGCTCGTTCCCGTACTCTTAGGGATGACGTTTATCGTGTTCATGATGATTCGCGCTATCCCGGGTAATCCAGCACAATTAATTTTAGGGCAACAGGCCACAAAGGAAGCTGTTGCTGCATTAACTCAGCGACTTGGATTAGACCAACCGTGGTACACGCAATTTATTGATTATTTGACAGGTCTTTTTACAGGAGACCTTGGTGTTTCATTAAAAACAAACGTACCGATCGCAGAAGAAGTGTGGCCATATTTAGCTGCAACGATGGAACTTGCTTTTGTTGCAATGGTTATTGCAATCGTAATCGGAGTTAATGCAGGTATCATTTCTGCGTGGTTCCAAAACTCTTGGTTCGATTATACGGCTATGGTTCTTGCGCTAGTTGGTGTTTCTATGCCGATCTTCTGGCTTGGATTGATGGAGCAATACGTATTCTCTATTCACTTTGATCTTCTACCGACTACCGGTCGCGACAACATTCGTGTTCCGGTTGATCCGATCACACATCTGTATTTGATCGACACATTGATTCAAGGAAGAATGGATCAGTTTGCTGAGGTAGTCAAACATCTCATCTTGCCTGGTGTTGCACTAGCGACGATTCCGATGGCAATCATTGCTCGTATGACCCGATCTAGCATGCTTGAAGTTATGCGCTCAGACTACATCCGAACAGCCCGTGCTAAGGGCATGAAAATGTTCTGGGTCGTGTACAAGCATTCATTGAAAAACGCGTTAATTCCAGTAGTAACGGTTATCGGTCTTCAGACGGGGCTGCTATTGGGCGGTGCGATCTTGACTGAGACGATCTTTGGATGGCCAGGCATTGGTACATACATTTATGATGCGATCTCGTATCGTGATTATCCGGTTATCCAATCCGGTATCTTAGTGGTCGCAACGATTTTCGTATTAATCAATCTACTCGTTGATTTGCTGTACGCAGCAATTGACCCGAGAATTAAATTCAAATAGGAGGGATTAGAATGTCAGAACTCACAAGATCAACACCTCCCGTAGTTCCGCAGCCACAGCATATGCCAGTGGAACCTGTGGAAGACAAAGTAATCTCTCCTTGGAAAGATGCTTGGAGAAGCTTCAAAAAGAATAAGATCGCTCTTGTCGGTTTATCAATCGTCTCAGTGTTTATTGTGATTGCCATATTCGCGGACCTGATCGCGCCTTATGGTATCAGTGAAGGTGAGTTAAGAGATAAACATATCGCACCATCTGCTGAACATTGGTTTGGTACCGACGAATTTGGACGTGATATCTTAAGCCGTATTATCCACGGTGCTCGAGTCTCCCTCTGGGTCGGTTTTTTCTCGGTTGCCGGATCAGTTATTGTAGGTTCCTTGCTAGGTATCGTTGCAGGATATTATGGAAGATGGATTGATGGCATCATATCCCGTATTTTCGATATTTTACTGGCGTTCCCAAGTATCTTACTTGCCATTGCGGTAGTATCTGTACTTGGACCATCACTAAAAAACGCGTTAATCGCAATCGCGATTATCAACATTCCAACGTTTGGACGCTTATTGCGCTCGAGAGTGCTTAGTGTAAAAGAAGAAGAATACATTACAGCAGCTCGTGCAATTGGAATGAGCGACTTCAGGATTTTAATTCATCATATCCTGCCGAACAGTCTCGCTCCAATTATTGTTCAAGGAACGCTTGCAATCGCAACGGCGATCATTGAAGCAGCTGCACTTGGATTCCTAGGAATGGGTGCACAGCCCCCAACTCCAGAGTGGGGTAAGATGCTCGCAGATTCAAAAGACTTTATCATTCAAGCGCCATGGACCGTATTGTTCCCAGGCTTAGCAATCATGCTCACAGTGCTCGGATTCAACCTGATGGGTGACGGCCTGCGAGATGCACTAGATCCGCGGATGAAGAGTTAGAGATTAGTTGTAGATGAGGAGGCTTGGCTTTGGCTGAGCTTCTTTTTTTTATGTGGTTTTTTCTAGTAAAGGGGTGAGGTTGTATTTGCGGGATTTTGTTGAACCTGATGTAGGAAGCTTCAGAGATCGAAATAAATGGTTAGTTTGATAACTTGAACTTAAGTGTAAGTATTTCATAGCCTCACGATTGGATATTTTAGTAGAAATTAAATATGCGTAGTCTTGTAAAGCTTCAACATGAGCAATTTTTGAGGAAGTATTGCAAGGGTGGCAATGCCAGGATCCCCATACATATGTCATAATTGATTGATCACATGATGGACATAGAACGCCGGTTATTAAATCTCTTTTATTAATCTCAAAAAGTTCACAAACATCTGGATCATAAGATGAACTTACTTTTGAAAGGTATTTTATTAGTTTTTTAATTTGTTTTTGTGTTAGGACAGTTTGCTTGTTCTTTTGTATGAACTCTTGGAATTTCTGTTGTAGGCTGGGGCTTTTAATTACTTTTTCATAAGCTTCTTTATATGTAGGAGTAGCTTCAATGATCACATTTGGATTGGTCATGACTACAAGAGAATCAATGGGTATGGGAGCAGAGTATTTTTGTTGGAGAAGTATTTCATTTAAGTGACATCTTTGCCGTTTAACCTGTTCGATTGGATTAGAGAACGCTTCTTTCTTTCCGTCATATGTTCTGATGAGTTGTGAAAATTTATCATCAAAAAATAGATGTCCCGTCAAGTTCTTTATTTCTAATATTGTTAAGAAATTGGGAGTAATGACTAGAGTATCCATTTGGAAATAGTAGTTATCATGGAGAATTCGAATTCCGTGAAGTAAATTGACGTCATTTTTAGGTAAGTAGCGATAAAAATAGTTTAAAGATTGTTCACCCTTGTGCCCAGAGGAATGATTTCGCAATTGTTCTTGCAATTCTTTTCTTTTTGAATGGTTTAGAGGTGTTCTTCTTATTAATTTGGATAATTTTATAACTATAGGCGGCGCTTTTCTATCATTTTTTATAAAAATCTCTCCTTTAAATTAATTACATATTAATTCTATCTCAGTTTGCAGCATTCTTAAGTGTAACGCAAAAAGAACTTTACCTAATACCGGAGTCCAAACTAATTAATTCTAGAAATATTGACTATAATACGGCGAGAATTAAGCTTAATACGGCGAGTTTTTTCAATAATACGGCGAGTTTTTAACATATAACAGCGAGTTTACAAATTACGACAAAATTCGCACACCGCCTTCGCAAAACCACCTAAAAACAACCAACAAAAAAACCAACCCTCAAAAAAGGGCTGGCTTCCAGTACATTATAATGTTAATCTTCAAACCGCTGATCCAACTGAACTTCACTATCTTCCAGGTGGTAGTTTTTAAAGCTTTCCACCAATGTGTTTAAGTGCTCCAATTGGTCTGCGTAATCTATGATCAGGGCGAAGACGGGGAACAGTTCGATCCAATCTTCGTTCTCTGGGTTTTTGTAATAGCTCATGATACAGGTCATGAGTGCTTTTTTGTTGATGGCCTCATCCATATCAAGTGTATGCTGCGCACGGATTTTGTCCGTGTATTTCAACAACATCTGTTCGTGGAAGTTGGTTAAGCCATCCAGTTTTAATTGAATCAGTTCTTGAAGAGGTTCCGGCATGTTGTTCAACTCATTTTCATGACGGTGAAGACTCTTCAACAGTTCAAGTGCTTTGTTTGTTGTTTGAATCATCTGGCGGTAAAGAACCAGCTTACGTGTTTTGGTATACTTATTGCTTCTAAAATACGTACGTTCTTCTTTATACAGTAAGTAATACTGATCCATCTTAAAGCGGTTTTCTTTTAAGTGTGGCAGATCCTCTTTCAGGGCACTATGTTCTGTAGCATGACGGGTAATCATGCGAATCCATTTTATGATTTCGTCCGTGTGATCGGATATTTTATAATACAGCTTCGTTTCGTATTTAGGTGGCATGAATACCAGGTTAACTAAGAACGCTGATAATACGCCGAGCATAATCAATAAGAAACGATCGATCGCAAAACCGATAAAGTTCTCTGTATGGCTCTCCATGATTACGATTACGGTAACGATGGATAACGGTATCGTTTTCTCAATCTTCATCTTTAAGTTCGCTGCGATAACAAGTACGACAACGAATCCGATAACAAATGGGTTATTGCCTAATAAAATAACAAAAATAATAGCAAAAATGGCGCCAACCAAATTACCTTGAACTTGTTCTAAAATGGTTTGATACGATCTATAGATGGATGGCTGGATCGCAAATGTAGCGGCAATCGCGGCAAAGGCTGGTTGATCCAATTGAAACAACATCGCTAAATAGATCGATAAAGAAATGGCTAAACCCGTTTTAATCATTCGGGCTCCTAGTTTCATAACTGCGATAATTCCTTTCTCATAAAAAATGTTAATAATCTCAAACACTATAAACTGTTTTGTCCTTTTAATCAAGTAAATATCTGTTAACAAATTGTGAAAAGTACACACCTATATACTTTATGAAAATCATAGACCCTCTATTACAGGTTTTCCCTTAAATCAAAAAAAGAATCCGTGCGATGACGGATTCTTTCATTTACCTATAAAAACTTATAGTGAGCTGAATGCTCTCCCAGCCGCTTCAATCGTTACGCGAACGTCTTCTTCGGTGTGTGCAGTTGTTAAGAACATTGCTTCGTATTTAGATGGAGCGAGATTGATTCCTTCATGTAGCATATGTTTGAAGTATCTTCCGAAAATCTCACCATCTGTTGCTTCTGCTTGTACATAGTTCTCGATTTTTTCATCAGAAAAATAGAGCGTTAAAGCACCTTTTAAGCGGTTGATCGTTACGGAAACACCATATTTCTCGGCTTGTTCAAGCAAACCTTTTTCAAGGATCGCACCCAAGCGATCCATTTCCTCGTAAACGCCTTCTTGCTTTAAAACTTCTAAACAAGCAATACCCGCTGAGATCGACGCTGGGTTTCCTGCCATCGTTCCTGCTTGGTACGCAGGTCCGAGTGGAGCTACTTTTTCCATGATCTCTTGTTTACCGCCGTATGCGCCGATCGGCAGTCCGCCGCCGATAATCTTTCCGAGCGCAGTCATGTCTGGTTTAACACCTAAAAGATCTTGGGCGCCTCCATACATGAAACGGAAAGCCGTAATCACTTCATCATAGATCACAAGTGCACCGTGCTCATGGGTAATGTCGTTAACAGCTTGCAAGAAGCCTTCTTTCGGTTCAACAATCCCGAAGTTTCCAACAATCGGTTCAACTAAAACAGCAGCGATCTGATCTCCCCATTTATCCATCGCCTCACGGTAAGCGTCAACATCATTAAATGGAACGGTGATCACTTCTTGCGCAATTGATTTTGGAACACCAGCTGAGTCGGGGGTACCTAATGTAGAAGGACCAGAGCCAGCCGCGACTAAAACTAAATCGGAATGGCCATGATAGCAGCCAGCGAACTTGATGATCTTATCGCGTCCTGTGTAAGCACGAGCAACGCGGATTGTTGTCATAACCGCCTCTGTTCCAGAGTTTACGAAACGAACTTTATCCATAGCAGGCATCGCTTCTTTTAACATCTTCGCGAATTTTACTTCAAGAGAAGTAGGCGTTCCATAAAGAACCCCGTTTTCTGCGGCTTTCACGATCGCCTTTGTGATATGAGGATGAGCATGTCCGGTAATAATAGGACCATAAGCAGCTAGATAATCAATGTAACGATTACCATCTTCATCCCAAAAGTATGCACCTTGTGCGCGTTCCATAAATACAGGTGCACCACCGCCGACTGCTTTAAAAGAACGGGACGGACTGTTTACACCGCCAACAATATGTAGAAGCGCTTCATCATAGAGTGCTTCAGATTTCGTGTGTTTCATCTATAAATACCTCCTGTAAACGATACGTCAGTTAAGTTCAATTCATATTGTAGCATGAATAAGCGCGAGGAACAGGGATGGGAAACTATGACAAGATAGTCTCAACTATTTGAGTTTATGAATGTGATTGGAGTAAACTATTCGAGTGCCTTGAGTTTCTCTTGCATGAAATTGGCAAAATGGTTGCTCTTGAAAGTGGTTGATTTCCGCTCCAGGATGCTCGCTTTCCGCGGGGCAGGCGGTGAGCTCCTTGCCGCTTTTCGCCCTTAAGGATCTCACCTGACCGCTTGTCCCGCAGGAGTCTCGCACCTTGCGCTCTAATCAACTTGTCATTGAAGAAAGATGCTACAAACGTCAAGCAGCAATCTTTTAAAAAGAGTCTAATACCAATATGTTACGGAGGCATTCTTATGCAGAACATTATAGATGTGCAAGGTTTAAAAAAAGAATTTAAATCCTTCTCCAGCCGATCAGGTCTGAAGGGGGCGTTTCGTGATCTTTTCACACGAAACTATACGATCAAGACAGCAGTGGATGACATCTCTTTTACGATAAAAAAAGGAGAGATGGTCGGTTATATCGGAGAGAACGGTGCGGGTAAGTCGACTTCCATCAAGATGCTGACCGGTATCCTCACACCGACTGACGGAAAAATTGTCGTCAACGGCATGAATCCGCATAAAGAGCGGGAGAAGTTCGTGAAAACAATCGGTGTCGTCTTTGGACAAAGATCGCAGCTATGGTGGGATATCGCTGTTCAAGAGTCTTTCAGATTATTGAAGAAGATCTACAATGTGCCGGATCAACAGTATGAAGAGCATATGAAAGATGTGATCGAGACGCTAGATATCGGGCCTTTGCTTGATAAACCGGTTCGAAAGCTTTCACTCGGACAACGCATGCGCTGTGAACTTGCTGCAGCACTTATTCATAATCCGCCGCTATTGTTTCTGGACGAGCCGACAATCGGACTTGATGTGCTCGTAAAGTTAAGGATTCGTGAGTTTCTAAAAAGAATTAACGAAAAATACGGTACGACGATTCTTTTAACAACGCATGACCTTTCAGATATTGAAGCGCTTTGTGAAAGAGTGGTTATGCTTGATGAAGGAAAAATCATTTATGATGGACCACTAAAAGAGCTTCGTGAAAATTGGGCAGAAGGAAAACAGATTCAATTTCAGTTTAGTGAAGAAGCGACGTTGGAAGAGTTGCAGCATCTTACACAAGAACATCTCGTAGTTTGGGAAAAAGGTGAGAGTGATCTAGTATGGGTTGCTTCTGTTGAAGCTGACGAGACCGTGATTTCAGGTGTGATCGGAAAAGTGACTGCAGCTAAAAAGATTGCTGACTTGAAGATTCTTGAGATCTCAACAGAAGAGATCATCCGAAATATTTATGTTGAAGGTGCTGTTCGTCATGGGTAAGTATATCGAGATGATTCGCATCCGTTTTTTAATGATGCTCGCATACCGAACGAACTATTACAGCGGAATACTCATTTACAGCATTAACATAGGAGCTTATTACTTTCTATGGAGTGCCATCTATGGAGGGAAAGAAAACATACAAGGTCTTTCTATCACGCAGATGACCACGTATATAGCTGTTGCGTGGATGGCCAGAGCCTTTTACTTTAACAACATAGACCGAGAGATTGCGATGGAGATAAAAGAAGGAAAAGTAGCCGTTGAGATGGTCCGTCCTTATCCGTATTTAAACATGAAGATGATGCAGGGCTTAGGCGAAGGAATCTTCAGGCTGTTATTCTTCTCAGTTCCTGGAATGATCATCGTAGCGCTCGTGTTCCCTATTGAATTGTCCACGAACGCAAGTACATGGTTGTTATTTTTCCTATCGATCACATTCAGTTTTATCATCAACACACAAATCAATTTGCTAGCTGGGATTGCAACTTTCTTTTTATTTAACAATGATGGCTTGATTCGTGCGAAACGCGTTGTGATCGATTTATTTTCTGGACTTATCTTACCGCTTAGTTTCTATCCAATGTGGGCTCAGAACGTGATGAGCTACTTGCCGTTTCAAGGGATCAGCTATATCCCGAGTATGATTTTTACGGAAGGGTTTAAAGGCTCACAGATTTATGAAGCCCTTCTTAACCAAGCAATATGGTCGCTGCTCCTTATCATTCCCGTGTATGGGCTTTGGATTTTGGCGAAGCGTCAGCTTGTGGTTCAAGGGGGTTAATAGCAGATGGAGTATATTTCAATCTTTTTTCAATACGTCGGACAATATTTAAAAACAAGGCTTACGTATCGTGCTGATATGATCGTCGAAATCTTTTCAGACCTATTATTTCAAGCGGTGAATCTCGTTTTCATCCTCGTCGTATTCGGCCATACGAATCTTCTTGCCGGATGGAGTAAGGATGAGATGATCTTCATTTACGGATTCTTCTTAGTTCCATTCTCGATCTTTGCTTCTTTCTTTAATATTTGGGATTTTACAGATAGATATATTGTAAAAGGCGAGATGGATCGTATCTTAACAAGACCCGTTCACAGTCTTTTTCAAATTGTACTCGAACGAATGGAGCTAGAATCACTTTTCGGTGTAGTTACAGGATTAGTTGTAATGTTCTATGCAGGTGATAAGCTGGGTCTAGAGATCAGCTGGTACGATCCGTTTATCTTCATTCTGTTAGTAATAGGCGGGGCACTCGTGTATGCAGGTATTTTTATTGCACTTGCAACCATTGGGTTCTGGTCTGATTCGAGAACAGATATAATGCCGATGATGTACAACATCGGAAACTACGGTAGATATCCAGTTGATATTTATAACAAAGTGATCAAATATGTGTTAACGTGGATCCTTCCGTTCGCGTTTGTCGGTGTATATCCATCTTCCTATTTTTTAGAACGTGAAGAGTGGTATACGTATGCGTTCTTAACACCAGTTGTTGGAATCGTGTTTTTCTTGATCGCTGTAACGTTATGGAACGTTGGAGTGACAAAGTATAGAGGCGCTGGTAACTAAAGAGCACTGGCTATATTGTCGAAAATCGGATAAATAAATTTATGTACGAAATTAATAGAGATTACTACGGATAAAAAAGAGATTACTACGTAAAAAAAGCGAATTACTACGGAATTATAGAGTTATGTCAACGTTTGACTTGGAATTTGATCGAGAAGTGGATCTTAGTATTAAGGATTTCACTTCTTTTTTCTTCTAAGAGTGTTTACCTGGACTTTAGACCTGTTTTTCATATCGAAATTCCTTATGCTATATATAACGATTGTAATCTTGTAAAATATGAACATAGAAAATAATGCACCTAGAAATGAGGAAATACATATGAAAATCATGGTTATTGCAGGAAGTCCGACAGCTGAATCTAGAACAAGAGGAATTGCACAGTTCGCTGCTGAAACGTTGAAACAGATGAATGTGGAAGTGTTGTATTTTGATGTAGGAATTGATAAATTGCCTCTATTTACAGGAGATGCTACGACTGCTCAGAATGAAGCGGTAAAAAAATTAGCTGAGTATGCTGAACAAGCTGATGGGTTCTTTGTAACGAGCCCAGAGTATCATAGTGGAATTAGCGGAGCGTTAAAAAATGCGCTTGATTTCTTAGGAGGAAAGCATTTTAAGAATAAACCGTCAGCGATTGCTGTTGCTGCAGGCGGCGGAAAAGGCGGCATGAACGCATTGACTAACCTTCGTACCGTGCTCCGCGGTGTATACAGCTTAGTGGTGCCAGATCAATTTATTGCAGATCCGGTTAACTTTGATGAAGGCAACGTACTCGTTGATGAATTGGCACAAACGCGTGTACGTGAATTAACCCTTCAGTTAAGAGAGTTAACAGAAGTGATTTCAGTAAACCAAGCTAAATAAAAAGTAAGAAGACAGTTTGTGAAAAGCAGGCTGTCTTTTTTGATCATAAGGCTGTCCTATTCAATCTTTCTTTTTCATAAGATAAAGAGAGGTGGACAGAATGGAAAATGTCGTATTAGTAATCTTGATCATAATAACTGCTAGTCTCATTATTCGAAGTATATGGATGCTCTTTAAACACCCTGGAATCAAAGAACATCTGATGCCAGCGAGTCATCTGCTGATTTTGTTCATCGTGTATGGAACGATTATTTCAGGATTCGGACTCATATATGCACTTATCTCTTTAATGGGCTATCCCGTCATAAAACTAGAATTAAATCAGAGTGATTTTTTCTCTTTTATAGAAGCATGCATCTATTTTAGCAGTACGACGATTTTGTCCGTTGGTTATGGAGACATCGTACCTGTTGGAGCGGGAAGGTGGATTGCTGCGCTTCAAGCACTGATCGGGTACTTGCTGCCGATTGCTTTCGTATTATCTTCAGTTGTTCATCACAACAAGATGGCAAAATAGTTGTTTGAAAACGGACATATAGGCTACCCTTAAAGAAGATAAATCTTTAAGGAGGTCTAAACTCAATGACGATAGAAACAGGAAGTAAAGCACCAGACTTTAAACTACCGGCAAGTAATGGAGAAGAAGTGGCATTAACAGATTTTAAAGGAAAAAATGTGGTCCTATACTTTTATCCAAAAGATATGACACCAGGATGTACAACGCAAGCATGTGATTTCAGAGATCGTCATGAAGATTTTAAGAAACAGAATACGGTTATTCTTGGGGTGAGTCCTGATCCATTAGCGCGACATGACAAATTTATTGAGAAGCATGGTCTTCCGTTCATCCTTTTAGCTGATGAGGAGCATAAAGTTGCTGAACTTTACGATGTGTGGAAACTGAAAAAGAACTTTGGCAAGGAATACATGGGAATCGAACGCTCCACATTTATTATTGATGGAGAAGGAAACATCGCGAAAGAATATCGAAAAGTTAAAGTGAAGGATCATGTTGAAGAAGCGCTCAAATTTATAGAAGAAAACTTAGTATAGAAAAAAGCCCTGAAGAAATCGGGGCTTTTTTACTTGTTGATAAAAATCAGCTCTCCTGAAGTTCTGTTACAGGATGTCCATCTCTTGATCGGGTTGTTCTCTTGTATAAGCTCTTGCGGTTTGGTTGTTTTCATCTACAGATTGAAGCCATACAGGGGTTCCGTTATGAAGCACTAAGATCTCTTTTTCTGACTCAATGATCTGCTGAGCACGTGATACGTTCATGAATTCATTCACCTCCACGGCAACTAGTATGCATCAGAGACTGATAGACTATGCTTTTCGTTCTTAATAAATAGGCCTGATGGCTCATGCGTGATAAAATGAAATAGTGTGAATTTTATAACAGATAAATTCGGGGGTATACATAATGAGAGACGAACGCTTAACGACGCTAGCAAGAACATTGCTGACACATTCATTAAAGGTAGAAAAAGGTCAAAAAGTACTTATTACTTCTTTCTTAGCGGGTAAGCCGCTCGTAAAAGAGCTCGTACAGGAAACTTACAAATTAGGAGCATTTCCTTACGTTCAATTAGCAGACGAAGAGATTTCACGTGCGTTAATGATGGGTTCTACGAGAGAACACTCTGAGGCACAATTAAAATGGGATCTTGCACGCATTGAAGATATTGATGCATATATCTCTATTCAATGTAAAAACAATGATGCAGAGTTCTCGGAAGTTCCAAGTGAAATCTTCCAGATGAAAGCTGAAATCAATAAACCAGTTCAAAACATGATCATCAATGATCGCCAATGGGTATTATTAAACTACCCAACTACAGGTCTCGCACAAATGGCAAAAATGAGCTTAGAAAAGTTCACTGATTTTGTGCTTGATGTATGTAACGTTGATTATAAAACGATGGCTGAAGCTCAAAAGCCACTTCATGCCTTGATGGAAAGAACAGATAAAGTTCGCATCACAGCTCCGGGAACTGATCTAACGTTCTCGATCAAAGGAATTCCAGCTGTTATGTGTGCAGGTGAAAATAACATTCCTGACGGAGAAGTATTTACGGCACCAGTAAAAGACAGTGTGAATGGAACCATTACATATAACACGCCTTGCCCTTATCACGGTACAACGTTTAACAACGTAAAACTTACTTTCAAAGATGGAAAAATCGTGGAAGCCACTTCTGACAACACTGAAAAATTAAATGAGATCTTTAATACAGATGAAGGTGCTCGCTATGTCGGAGAATTTGCGATCGGGGTAAATCCTCTGATTCAGCATCCGATGGGAGATATCTTATTTGATGAAAAGATTGGCGGCAGCATCCATTACACACCTGGAAGAGCGTATCAAGATGCTTACAACGGAAACGAATCAGGCATCCACTGGGATATGGTATTGATCCAGCGTCCAGAGTACGGAGGCGGGGAAATCTACTTTGATGATGTATTAATTAGAAAAGACGGCTTGTTCGTTCTGCCAGAACTTCAAGGTCTTAATCCAGAGAACCTTAAGTAAGAACTGTTTTGGATAGCTTTGTTGCTCTATGTGGGGTATTGATTTCCGTTACAGGTTGCTCGCTTTCCGGGGGGCGTGCGGTGAGCCTCTTAGTGCCTTGCACTATTAAGAGTCTCACCTGTCCCGCTGATCCCCTAGGAGTCTCGCACCTTTCACTCCAATCAAATTTTCAATGAAGATAGAGAACAACAGACTCAAAGTAATTAAGCAGCCAAAACAAAACAGCAACAACTTAAAAAGCGGGGAGCACGTTCCCGCTTTTTCTATTCCACGAAAAGAAGGTGTTTCTTATGATTCTTTCAAGTGCACGATTAAGAGAAGAAATGAAAGACGAACTAAAGAAACGGTTCCCAAAAGAAGAATTTCACTTTTATAACAACATGAAAGAAGCTAAGGCGTATCTCGATCAAGCAGAAGTCTTAGTATCCTATGGAGAAGATCTAACTGATGAATTAGTAGCTGAAGCAAAAGAACTACAATGGATCATGGTCATTTCAGCTGGTCTTGATAAAATGCCGTTTAAAGCTCTAGAAAAACAAGATATTCTGATTACAAACGCAAGAGGCATCCACAAAACGCCTATGGCTGAATATACGATCTCAATGATGCTGCAGGTGTCACGGAAAGCAAGCTTATTATTAGAAAATCAAAAACAACATACGTGGGATCGGAAAGTGCCGATGACTGAGATCTCAGGAAAGACACTTGGAATATTAGGAACAGGAGCAATCGGATGCGAGATAGCAAGACTTGCGAAAGCTTTTAATATGAAAACCATCGGATTTAACAGAAGCGGGCATCCGGCTGAAAACTGTGATGTAATCGTGGATAAAGAAGGAATCTCCACTCTTTATGAAGAAAGTGATTTTATCGTGAATGTTCTCCCATCAACACCACAGACTTTTCATTTCGTCGGAGAGAGTGCCTTTTCTCTAATGAAACAAAACGCGGTATTCATTAATATCGGAAGAGGGAAAACGGTAGACGAAGAAGAGTTGATCAGAGCATTGCAAACCGAGAAGGTCGGCCACGCTGTTCTAGATGTGTTTGAAAATGAGCCGTTAAAAAAAGAAAGCCCTTTATGGGATATGAAGAACGTAACGGTTACGCCGCATCTTTCAGGGATTTCACCTCAATACCAAGAAAGAGCGATTGAGATCTTTTGTGATAATCTAACTCTATATCGAAATGATAAGCGTGAAGAGATGATCAATATCATTCCATATGACCGGGGGTATTAATATGAAAATATACACAAAAACTGGAGATAAAGGAACAACATCCTTAATTTTTGGTGAACGGGTTTCTAAAAACGATGTGCGCGTAGACGCGTATGGTACGTGTGATGAAGCGAATAGTATGATCGGCTTTGGCGTGAGTTTGCTGCCGAGGGAAGAATGGGCAGAAAAAGCCACAACAGCTATGCAAAAAGTACAGACTGTTCTTTTTCATGTTGGAGCTGAGCTAGCGACTCCAGCAGGGAAAGAAGTAGCGTGGAAATTAAAAGAAGAAGATATTTCATTTCTTGAAGAAACGATTGATCAATGGCAAGAGGGACTGAAACCTTTAAAGCAGTTCGTTCTTCCCGGAGGATCTCCATCTGCAAGCGCATTGCATACAGCACGAACGATTGCAAGACGAGCAGAACGTATTGCTGTAGAAATTGAAGGAGTAAATCCGCTAGTATTGTCTTATCTGAATAGACTTTCTGATTTCCTCTTTGTTGCTGCACGTTACGTTAACGAACAAATGAAAGTCACAGAGCCAATTCTCCACGAAGATCATTCATAATAGAATAGTGCATACATACACTTCAATTGACAAAACCTGTAGAAAGGCAGTAGACTAATTATAACGATTATAAAGTAAGAATTCTTAAAGAAGTGGGGTGCATGACGATGTCAAGTGCTAAAATAAGTGCGGCAATCGACAACTTAAAATCAGTAGGTGTACGGATTACGCCTCAGCGTCATGCTATCTTAGAGCATCTTATCCAATCAATGTCCCATCCGACTGCTGATGAGATTTACAAAGCGCTGGAGGGAAAGTTTCCAAATATGAGTGTAGCGACAGTCTACAATAACCTTAGAGTATTTAAAGAAGCGGGTCTTGTAAAAGAACTCACTTATGGGGATTCATCAAGCCGATTTGATTGTGTGACGACAGATCATTATCATATCATCTGTGACTCATGCGGAAAGATTGTGGATTTTCATTATCCAGGTCTAGATGAAGTTGAGAGTCTAGCCGAATCTGTAACAGGCTTTGATGTAGGACGACACCGTATGGAAATTTACGGAGTATGCCCGGATTGCAAAAGAAAACATTAAAAAAAAGCTGACTTTCCACTACGGTAAGTCAGCTTTATCTATTCTCTTTACGCATCTGGCGTTTAGAGTTGTACTTTTCATCAAATTCTTCGCCCTCAAGACCTTTATCCATCGTAAGTGGCTGGTTACACGACATACATGCATCTACACGGCCGAGTACTTTCGTTACTTTTCCACAGTTTGGGCAAACAACCTGTACTGCCTGAGTAGAAATCATACCGATCCAGAAGTAAACACCAGCACTGGCGATCGTTGCGATAAACCCAATCACCATAAAAATAGACATAACGACAAAACTTGTCTTGAAAAACAGGCCTGCATACATGATGATAATACCTATAAACACAAGGCTAAGAGCGAACGTACGTATTTTATTGATTTTACTCGTATACTTTATCATACCTGTCCCTCCTCCGTTCATTAGTATAACATATGAACTCTTAGGAAAAGAAAAAGGATTTCTTTATTTGGTGTTGAAAGTAACAAACAGGATTTTGTTAAAATGGGAGATGACCTTCATGGAAGATATTTTACGCCCGCTGTATCAGGAGAGAGCAAGCAACGAAAACACATTAGGTGTGCTTTTTGTAGAGAAAAATAAACCATTCAGCCCTGGCACGGATCACTTTGATTCAATACTTCTTATTATAGTAAAAGAATCTGATCAGCCTTTGATGATCAAACACTACGAGTTTGAGTCAACTTCAGCTGCGCTTCACATTGTAACAGAACAACTGCTTAATTCTTGGTTGATGCTTGGAACGAACAGAAGAGCGGTTGATTGGGTGATGAACGGGAAAGTTCTATTTAATCGAAATGAGTACATAACAAGATTAAGAGACCGACTTCACGAGTTTCCGGCTGAAGAGAGGACACATAAGATTGGTCTTGAGTTTGCAAAACTACTTCGCCGCTATAACGACGGAAAAGAACTCTTTCACTCGGGCCATTATTTAGATGCATTCAACAACATCATGCACGCTCTTCACCATCTTGCGCGTTTATCTGTTATTGAGCATGGATACTATCCAGAAGTTACAGTTTGGAATCAGGTGAAGATGATTCAGCCTGAAATCTTTAAGTTGTATGAAGAGCTTGTAACAGGAGAAGAAACGATTGATAAAAGAATCGAACTTCTATTACTAGCATCAGAGTTCTCCCTATCTTCTAAAACTAAATTAGGTGCGCATCATCTGTTGAGTATTATCAAACAAAAAGATGAGTGGGCTTATCATGAGTTAATGGAACATGATGAGGTACAAGACTATGCGATTGATCTTCCTATGATTCTTACACATCTAAAAGATAAGGGTTATATAAAGGCAATCAAGCGTGAAACCAAAAGCAAAAACCTGTATCATCGTTACTACTCAATAAAAGAATAAAGTTTTTTCTAAAAAGGTGTTGACCTGTTTATCTATATCGTGCTATATTATTTCTTGTCGCTGCGACACACAGAAACATTGTTGCAGACGGGAAACACGATAAAAAAACAGGTTGACATCTTGTTTTTAAGATGATATCCTAATAAAGTCGCCAAAACGAGCGACACACGAAACGCACAGTTCTTTGAAAACTGAACAAAAGAAATAGGTAAGGAATTAAGAATTAATTCCGTCAGTTTTAAAATCGAGCAAG
>NZ_JACSQM010000018.1 GCF_014836645.1 Fictibacillus norfolkensis | reverse complement strand
TCCTGTTCAATACAGAAATCATCTTCTCCATGTGGCATGACCTTTTTTAGAATGTCCTTTACAAAGGGTACAATTTAAAATCTGGCTAACCTTATATTCCGATCGGGTGCATTTCTGTAACAAGGAAATGTGCCTTTTTTATGAATTGGATCAGATTGTGAAACAGTGGTGTACAATAGAAGTTAATTTGAAGAGGTTGTACAAATGTATAACCATCTCATTGGATTAACTGATCTTGTTCAATTATAGGGCACTATTATATAGAATCTTTTCGTAAAGATTGTTGCTTTTAATTAATAGAAAGGTGGGAGATTTTTGATAGAAACAAAACGTCTTATAATTAGAGAAATGGTACAGTCCGATTATGATGCATTGTGCGGAATATTGTGTGATGAGGAAGTAATGCGTGCTGCTTATGAAAGTGCATTCAACTTAGAACAAGCACAAGGTTGGCTTAACAGACATCTTAAAAGATATGAAGAGTATGGTTTTGGACTTTGGGCTGTTATATTAAAAGAAACAAACGAAATGATTGGTCAATGTGGCCTGACAATGCAAGGCTGGAGAGAAAAAGAAATTTTGTTTCAAAAAGCGTATTGGCACAAAGGTTACTCAACAGAAGCGGCAATTGCTTGCAAGGAATACGCTTTCTCAGTTCTTAATGTAAATAGGGTTTATTCTATTATTAGGGACACCAATATAGCCGCTCAAAAAGTTGCTGTTCGAAACGGTATGAATATTATTGATAAAGATACTAAGAAATTTAGGAATATAGATATGGAATTTTTTCTGTATTCAGTAGAGCGAACAAAATGAGCATAATTTACAATTTACTACAAAAGGCAAAACATCCTTATAAGCATGGTCAAAATAGCAACAATCTATGCTAAAAGAGCCTTTATATAAGAAGCCGTTGAAACCTATAACAATACAGACTTTCTTACTGTTGAGAAAGAAGAAAATGAAAATCATTGAAACTATTCAAATTGCATATCCGTTAGAGGAGGAGTTTTCGGGAAAGGTGGAATGATCAACGTGGATATTTATTTACTGCTAGTCACATTAGCAGCTATCGCCATTGTTATCGTAACCGTATCCTGGCTGAAATGGCATGCTTTTATCAGCTTAACAGTAGCCAGTTTATTTTTGGGTCTAATGGCTGGACTATCCTTAGATAAAATTGTAACCGCTTACGAAACCGGAATAGGAGAAGTCTTAGGACATCTGGTCGGGATTTTGGCGTTAGGTACAATTCTAGGGAAAATGCTTTCCGAATCGGGAGCTGGACTGCAGATCGGCAATTTTTTTGTACGGATTATTGGTGAAAAGCGCTTGCCGTGGGCTATGCTGCTTTCAGGTTTTATAATCGGGATTCCTGTATTTTTCGAAGTAGGAATTTTAATTTTATTGCCTTTAGTCATTTCGTTACATAAAACAACGAAGCAAAATATTTTATTGATCGCTCTTCCGGTTATTGCAAGTCTTTCGATTGTTGACGGTCTTGTGCCACCGCGTCCTGGCGCACTTGCTGCTATAAGCATATATGATGCCAATCTTGGCAAGGTTCTTCTTTACTCTCTTGTACTAGCATTTATTGCTGCTGTTATTGCAGGTCCATTGTACGCAAAATGGGTGCACAAACGCGTTGTTCCTGAAAATGAACCGGAATTAATCCGTATCGATACGACTGCAGAAGAACTGCCAAGCTCAAGGGCGTCTTTCTTTATAATCTTACTGCCAGTCATCCTTATGATTCTCGCTTCATTAGCACCATATGTTCAGCTTCCGGGAAGCTTGCAAAAATTCTTTGCACTAATTGGAAATCCGGTAATTGCATTATTAATTGCTGTATTTGCAGCATACTATTTTCTTGGATTCCGTAAAGGGATGGATAGAGAGCTTATTAAAAAATTCACGGAAGAGAGCTTGCTGCCAGTAGGTTCAATCGTATTGATTATCGGTGCAGGCGGCGGATTTAAACAGATACTGATTGATAGCGGTGTAGGTGAAACAATGGGCAGCTTGTCTGAAAATCTATCTCTGTCTCCGCTCGTGATGGCCTTTGTTATTGCATGCTTAATTCGAATTGCGACAGGCTCAGCAACGGTCGCCTTAACTACAGCTGCCGGCATTGTTTCTCCGATTATTGAGCATATGTCCGGTGTCAATTTGGAATTGCTAGTTATTTCAACAGCTGCAGGATCAATGATGTTTTCGCATGTGAACGATCCGGGCTTTTGGATGGTAAAAGAATACCTTGGATTAACCGTTACAGAAACCTTCAAAACGTTGACCGTGCTAGAAACCATTCTTTCCTTAACCGCATTTGCAGGTGTTTTGCTGCTAAATATATTTTTATAAAAGGGTGCACGCTAATCTTCATGACTGAACTTATAGTAGAGTACTGGCTATTAAGACGTTCGCTCATATTTGGAGGTCTAGGTTACACCCCTGTGGAGCTTGTCCCGTCAAACAAGTTATTAAGGACATTAGTTTGTATCCTTTAGTTATCCGAGGTTTCATTTTGTCTGTACGAAATATGTAAGAACAGCCTAATTAGTGACTGTTTTTTTTTGCAGTTTTAATTGTAGTGTTTGGTAATTTTTTTTGATAAGCTACATACTAAACTCAGAACATACTTAAAAATGAATGCAGGTGTCGGAATGGATATTAAACAATTACAATATTTCATTGAGGTTGCTAAATATAACAGTTTTACCCGTGCAGCTAAAGAATTGTTCATCACTCAGCCAACCATTAGTAAAATGATCAAAAATTTAGAAGATGAACTAGGGTTGGTTCTATTTGACCGTTCCAGCAGAAAGAAGCTCATATTAACCGATGCTGGCAGAGTCATCTATGAACAGGCTAAACTCGTCGATAAAGCTTTTAACAATTTAGAATCTGAAATGGATAATTTGCTGGGACTTCAAAAAGGACATGTTCGAATTGGATTACCGCCTATTTTTAATTCTCGTCTCTTTCCGAAACTGGTAGGAAGTTTTCATGAGAAGTATCCAGCCATTACATTCGAATTGATGGAGGATGGATCGAAGAAAATCGAAGAAGAAGTAGCTAGTCATCTCTTGGATATCGGAGTTGTTGTACTCCCCACAAACAACGATATCTTTCAGTACTTCTCTTTTATGAAGGAAGATCTGAAGCTCATTATTCACCCTGATCATCCACTTGCTCAAAGTGAGGTAGTTGATCTATCGGATCTCAGCAGTGAATCTTTTATACTGTTCAATAAGGATTTTGTTCTGCATGACCGTATCATCTCTTCTTGTAATCATGCTGGATTTCATCCCCATGTGATCTCCGAAAGCTCACAATGGTCATTTATAGAAGAGATGGTCGCCTGCAAGCTCGGGGTTTCTTTATTACCTGAAAGTATTTGCAGGCACCTTACCACAAAAGTAAAAACAATGAAGGTGGTGAATCCCTCAATAAGTTGGGAACTCGCACTTATTTGGAGAAAGGATCAATATTTATCTTTTGCCGCAAAAGAGTGGCTGCGTTATGCCAAAGAACAACTATAAAAAGTAAAGCAAGAGACGATTCCACACGGATTGTCTTTTTTTATGCCGTTAGGGCATGCATGTAAGCATTTACATAGATGCCGGCTATGTTATAAATGAAAAATAGCCATTTTACTTCATGCTATTTCAGGCGTACACTTGCCTTGTAAATGGAAATTCACATTCTGGAAGGAATGATTCATATGAACAAAAAGAGAGCGCGAGAAAGCCGGATCATTAATACTGATCAGGTTATGTCTTTGGATTTAAATAATTATAATACGTTATTCGGCGGTGTTCTGATGAGAAAGCTGGATAACAACGCAACATTATCTGCACGCAGACACGCCAGAGTAAAAGAATGTGTAACAGCTTCAACCGATTCAATCGACTTTTTACATCCTATCCATCAAACAGACTCTGTCTGCATAGAATCCTTTGTCTCATACACCGGCAAAAGCTCAATGGAGATCTTTTGCAAAGTGATTGCTGAAGACATGCTAACAGGCGAGAGAAGAATTGCTGCGACTGCCTTCTTAACTTTCGTTGCTTTAGGTGAAGATAAAAAGCCCGTAGATGTTCCACAAGTTATTCCTGAAACAGAGGAAGAGAAATTCTTATATGAAACAGCAAAAGAAAGGGCAGAAGTCCGAAAGCTGAGACGATTGAAGAGTAAAGAGTTAGCAGCTGTTATCTCTCTTGATAAACCGTGGGATGTAAAAGAGGAGGTATATGCATGATCACATTATGCAGCCAGAACGAACTAAAATCAGCTCAATCTGCACTAAATAAATTAGAGCAATCCTATCCTGAGCTTTTTGAAAAGCTGATCCATGTCATTCAATTGACCCGTACCATGCAGTTAAAATACCAGTACATGGGATGTTTAATCATGAATGAGGATCCGGAAAATGCCAAGCCTCAATTTGTTATCGGATCTGTTATTCGTTTGTATAAAAAAGAAATTCAACGATTAACTAGTGACAAGGATATTGATGAAGTAAGAAAAGTATTCACAGAGTATAATCATACTGGATACTCCAGACTCAGCCAGCTTGCTCTAGGGAAAACACCTGAATCGTTAACAGGCAGCTCTGCCATAATTCAATAAACATCGAAACCCTGAGTACGTATTTTCGCACTCAGGGTTTCTTTTACATGGACAAATGATTGTTGCCGCTATCTATTTTTCAATACCAGGGATAGATTGTTACCGGGTAATAACCAAAGAATGCTTGTTGATCAATTACGCGAACTTTATCCAGTAGTTCCACCGAAAGTTAAAATATTCATTGACTGAGCATGGAAAAAGAGCAAAATGAAAATAGCACAAAAAAGATGACAACTGGAAGTCCCAAAATAAAAGAAAAGGTAAAGACTCCCAAAAAATCTGGACAATACTCATAATTGATAAATTTCTTTAAGTAGGAGAAATGAATTTTTTTATTAAGTTTGTTAAAAGAAGTACTAACTAAATCAATTATATTTATTAGGGAAAACAGTCCTCTGTGATAGGAAAAATTTCCTTGCTATTTTCCCATGGTTTTTAAACTAGAAAGAGTTTCGTGGACGATAAATGACCGTAGTTTTTGATATAAACACTCGTTCTATTAGTAATTCATAAAATTACCTTATAGGTAAAGTAGTTACTTGTGTCTTGTTTCTAAGCGCTTTTCAATACGCTCAAGCATCTTTGTATCTTTCAGTAGTTCTTTTTTATTTTTAATTACTAATTCTTTAAAGGAGATTATATTTTTCTTTCTCATCGTATTCACCCTTCCTTTGCTTATGAATATTATAGCCTATTTTTCCCCATGATTATGGGACAAATGTTACAAATCATTGAATGTTTAGAAAATTAAAACAAGAGAAAAACGTTATCTAGAGATACGTGGTTACAGCATTAGTAGTCAATGACATCTTAGGTGGTGCAATACGCTTCAAATAGAGAAGACGCATTTATGGATACAAACTATTATCAGTACAACTATGGGGAAAATAGTGTCTTAAAAGAATTAAGCAAGTGGAACAGAGATAGTTGAAGATCTTATGAATTCTTCTATTCGTACAACACAGTTTAAAAGAGCAAAGAAAAATGCAAGATAAAAGTTATCCTGCATTTTTTAAGAGCGTTTATTTACTTCATCTTTTGGACATAACCCTTGTTATTTTTGATTTTGAGGATCTTTATTACTTCTTTAGTTGCTTCAGCAATAAGCTTGTCGTTATAATCAGCATCTTTTTGATCACGACTGGAAAGTACAGCAAGAATAATAGGGTCTCTTTTTGGCGGCCAAATGATTGCAATGTCATTTCGCGTGCCATATGATCCTGCCCCAGTCTTATCAGCTACTTCCCACCTTTTTGGAACTCCTGCACGAATTAAGGCATCTCCAGTAGTATTTCTCTTCATCCAATCTATTAATAGTTCGCGTTTTTCAGTCGGGAGTATATCTCCTAGCGTATAGGCTTGAAGACTAGTAGCAAGTGCTCTTGGTGTGCTTGTATCATGAATTTCACCTGGATTAACTTCGTTTAAATCTGGCTCATAACGTTCTGGGGTGGTAACATAATCACCAATTTCCTCCAGTGATTCTTTAAATCCAACCGGTCCCCCCAGTTGTTTAAGAATAAGGTTTCCAGCAGTATTGTCACTGTATCGAAGAGAAGCATCCGCTAGCTCACTAAGAGTCATCCCCGTATCAACATGCTTTTCTGTAATCGGACTATAAGTGACAAGATCGTCGCGTGTATAAGTAATTGTTTTATTAAGGTCTTCTATTGAGATTTGTTGTAAAAGTGCTCCTACAGCTAGAGCTTTATGAGTAGAGGTATAAGCAAAACGCTCATCTGGATGATAGTTTACTGTTTGGTTTGTACCAGTATCCAAAGCATAGATTCCGAGTTTAGCATCAAATTTCTCCTCAAGCTTCGAAAAAACATGATGTTTTGCAGTTTCTTCTTCATTGGGTCTTGTTGCTTTAGCATCAACATGAGTGATTGAACCTACAAGAGTTGCACTAGAAAGAAAAAGCACAGGCACAATTTTTCTAAAAGTAGATGAACGAAGAATGTTGCTCAACGATTTCATTAAAATTCAACCTCTTTCTATTAGGTATTTTCTTTCAAATAACAAGTTTATGATAACTAATATACCAACAATGGACATTAAATGAATCAAACTTATGTAGTATATAGTGAAATTAGAATTCATAGGTTTTTTGTCGGAAGAGGGACTCTCAAAGTTTATGTCTGGATAGGCTGTTCAACTGAGGAAAAACAAATTTCAGTTAAACCTGGAAGTAGCGGTGAATGAATCCATATTCGGGAGTTCGCATTGGTGTGGTAGGTCGAAAAGGGGACGATCTTAACATGCTAAGTGAAGCTGACAAGACTTTCTTTTTCCCTAAGGAAAAGGGTAATTATGTTCTAGAAATAGATTTTGATTCTGATCTAGGAGATACAGAGTTCGTTGCTCTTATTAAAGTAGAATAACTAGTGCATTCAATGATATTTGAAAGGTGGGAAAAATGCTGAAATCAGATAAGTGAGCCTCCTAAAACGAAAAAATATTTTAGGAGGCAAATTAATAAAGAAAATGAGGATAGAACTCCTCATTTTGAACAGTATTAAAGTCGTAAATGCATCTTTAGCTTAACTGCTAATATTAACATTACAGGGTTCTAAAACATTTTCGAAAAAAAGAAATTAGTTTTATCCGACTTTCTATTATCTTGTTACTTATTAAATGTTTATAGTCAATCTTTTCCAAATTAGTCATAGTTTTGTGAATGTTTACCGCAGCGTGATAATACTTTTAATTGAAAATTTCTTAATACTTCAATAATCTCATTCTTGAGCAATTTATCTATTCTAAAGGCAAACCTGTTTCCAGTAATGTCTTCATCCCCGAAAGAACGATGGATAACCCATATTCCAGAGTTTGTGCTGTTTTCGGTGATTGGTCATATTGATCATGGATTACGGTTACTAACGTTACGCCTTTTATATCTTGATGTGAATTGATTTCCCATGTGAGGCGGGAAGGCGGTTCTTCTTTTGTTTCATTCAATGACATTAGTTTCCATGACATTACAAGTTTATGAGGAGGGTCTAAGATTAAGATTTCTCCTCTTGCTTGTACGGTTCCTTGCTGATTATAAATAGTATAAGGAGCTCCCTCTTTCCAGTCAGCTCGAATAGACCCGTTATACCAGTATTTTGAGGTCATTGATGGTTCTGTCAATGCATGCCAGATATCCTCCGGTGTTGCTTTGATAGCTATACGATTTATTGTGCGTATTGAAGTCTCCATATCCATACTCCTTTCCAAATCTGATTTTAGTTGAGTAAGACCAATTGTCCACGGCTCTGTATATTTGCTCACCCATCTTTCATAAACCTGTCGCAGCGGAACTGAATTCAGAAAATGAAGTCGTTCTCTACCTACTTTCTGTGTTGTGATTAAGTTAGATTCTTCAAGTATCTTTAGGTGTTTCATAACACCTACCCTCGACATGTCTAAGTGAGTACATAAGTCACTCAATGTCCTTCCATCGAATTCATGTAATAAATCCAGTAACATTCTGCGGCTAGGATCAGCAAGGGACTTAAAGATGTCATTATTCAATCGATTATTCCCCCATATTTTTATTTGAAAATTTATCCTTTATTTTTTGTTGACAGGTAACCATTAGGTAACGTATTTTAAATGTAACTGATTGGTTACATTTTATCATAACGGAAATTTTATGTCATCCGGAGACCAATGCTAACCTCAATCTTTTAGTGTTAAAAATGGAGGAGGATATGGTTGTGAAGAATTTCTACGATAATGTAGTGATTGGTGGAGGACTGACTGGATTAACTGGTGCTGTGTATTTATCAAAAGCGGGGAAGTCTGTCTTAGTCATTGAAAAAGAACGACAACTAGGTGGATTAGCTAGAACGACCAAAGTAAATGGAGCCTATTTCAACTTAGGCCCGCACGCTATGTATGAAGGTGGAGCGGCTCTTGAAATTCTTCGTGATTTAGAATGTGTGCCACGAGGAGGGTATGCTTCCAAAAAGGGAATGAGTGGTATTTATGGAAATCAGGTTATCCATGTACCGAAAAATCTATCTCTAGAGGAGAGCCAAGAATGGATGAAAGTCATGGGAACTCTTAGTGAAGTTAAAACGGATTCACTCTATTCAGTAAGTATAAGAGAATGGGCGGAGAAAAACATCGATTATGAAAGAGTTCGTGATTTGTTTTATGCGATGTGCAGACAATGGTCTTATTGTATGGATCTAAGCGAAATAAGCAGTGGTTTTGTGATCGAGCAAGGAAAACTTGCTGCAAAAGGTGTTAGGTATGTAGAGGGAGGGTGGCAGAAGGTTGTAAATGATTTACGGAAAAAGGCTGAACATTTCGGAGCAACCATTTCAACTGGTATTCGGGCAGAACAAATTCATTTAAAGGAAGATGCTGTGAAAGGTGTAATTCTTTCAAATGAAAAATTTGTACAAGCAAACTCTGTCATCACAGCGATTGGTCCTACAGAGTTATGTGAGCTTGTACAAGGATATGAGCACATGTCGATTGGTAAATGGAAAGAAATGTCCCATCCTCTCTATGGATCATGTCTGGATGTAGCTCTGAGGAAAGTACCTGATCCAACGTGTGTGTTTGCATTAAGTCTTGACGAACCATTTTACTTTTCTAATCATTCCGTTTCTGTGCAGCTCAGTGACGATGGTTCACACGTTCTTCATGTGATGAAATACAACGGCAGCAACAACCTTTCTGAAGTGGAGATGGACGAAAGACGACTACGGGAACTTTTAAATCTTTTGCAGCCAGGTTGGGAAAATGAAGTGGTAGCTGTACGGTTTTTACCAAACCAACTTATTGCTTATGATTCTCGTTCGGTTATGAACCACGGAGTTGGAATAGCTCCTGGACCAATTGTTCCGGAAATAAGAGGACTTTTTGTTGCTGGTGATTGGGTCGGAAGAAGAGGAAGACTTGCAGATGCAGCAATGGATAGTGCAAGGGAAGCCGCGAAAGACGCAATAAATTTTAATTAATTACTAGATGATTCTAGTAGTGTTTTTAAAAAACCAATAATTGGGTGTGTTTAGACAAGCAGCAGAACTGCACTTTGTCTTACGGAGCATTTCTAACGTAAATAAATTATCTTACATATTTCAATTCATTATGTAAGTACCGAGTGGATTAAATGATAAGGTTTGTTATAATGGTCAGCATAATCTACTAAAAGCGAGTGATTGATTTGAATTCTACAGAACGCGAATTGTTGCAACTCATTGAAAAGAACGGACGTCTTGAAACAGGTACGATCGCAAAGTTAATGGGAATAACAGAGGATGAAACAAAACAAATACTAGTAAAGCTTGAAAAAGAAAAAGTGATTCTAGGCTATTCAGCCATAATTGACTGGACAAAAGGAACAGAAGATGGAGCTGTAACAGCTATGATTGATGTAAAGGTGACACCAAAACGAGGTGTTGGCTTTGATAAAGTGGCAGAGCGTATTTACCGGTTCCCAGAAGTTAAAGCAGTCTATCTCATGTCTGGCGTTTACGATCTGTCTGTGTCGATCGAAGGTAAAACGATGGCAGAAGTTGGACGTTTTGTATCGGAGAAGCTTTCGACTATCGATTCAGTCATCTCAACAACAACTCATTTTATATTAAAAAAATACAAGCATGATGGTCTTGTGTTTAGTGATAATGATGAAGATAAACGAATTGTGGTGTCACCATGATTACTGAACCGACTTCAAAATATTTATCAAATACCGTGCAGTCGATTCAGCCGTCTGGTATCCGTCGTTTCTTTGATCTTGCTTCCTCCATGGAAAACGTCATTTCTCTAGGAGTAGGGGAGCCGGATTTTGTTACACCTTGGAATGTGATTGAAGCGAGTTATCATTCATTGGAACAAGGCTATACGGCTTATACAGCTAATGCAGGATTGTTTGAGCTCCGAAAAGAGATCTCTCGCTATATGAAACGACGGTTTGGTGTTACGTATAATGCTGAAGATGAAATGGTGGTTACAGTTGGTGCTTCACAGGCGATTGATATAGCTTTGCGGGCGGTCCTTAATCCCGGAGAGGAAGTTATTGTTGTTGAACCAAGTTTTGTTTCCTACGCACCAACAGTAACACTGGCTGGCGGAGTCCCCGTTCCTGTAAACACGTATAGCGAGGATGATTTCAAGCTTCAGCCTGAACAAATCGAAGCGGCGATCACTGACAAAACGAAAGTGCTTATGTTATGCAGTCCGAATAATCCAACAGGCACTGTTTTGTCAAAAGGCGATTTGGAACGTATAGCGGAGGTCGTGGAGAAGCATGACTTACTCGTGATTTCAGATGAAATCTATGCTGAACTAACATACGATGAACCGTATACGAGTTTTCCTGCAGTGAAAAATATGCGTGACCGCACGATCTTAATTTCAGGATTTTCAAAAGCATTTGCCATGACGGGCTGGCGATTAGGCTTTGCATGTGGACCTAAAGCCATTTTGCAAGCCATGCTAAAAATACATCAATATACGATGATGTGCGCTCCTACAATGGCTCAGCATGCGGCTCTTGAAGCACTCGTTAACGGGCAGAGAGATGTAGTGAAAATGAAGGAAAGCTACAGGCAGCGCCGGAGTTTGGTCATCCATGCCCTAGAGGAGATGGGTCTATCCTGCCATGTTCCGGGTGGCGCTTTTTATGTATTTCCTTCAATTGAAAAGACAGGATTGTCATCGGAAGAGTTTGCAGAACAGCTTCTGATGAAAGAACAGGTTGCGGTTGTACCGGGTAGTGTTTTTGGTGAGAGTGGAGAGGGACATGTGCGTTGCTCGTATGCAACCTCTGTTCAAAAGCTTGAAGAGGCGATGCGCCGAATTGATCGGTTTTTACAAACATTATAAGCATTTCTTTATCGAAGATGCATTCCTAGTACAAGGGATGTATCTTTTTGCATAGGTTAATATTTTTACACTATTCAAGAAGGAAATCTACTTAATGATAGGGAAGTACTCGTGAGTTCAAAAAGGAGATGAGAGTATGAATTTGTTCAGAACTCAGTATGACTGGGTACGTCTAACGAGAGAGACTCTTTTTCAATATTGCGAGACATTATCCCCAACTGACTATGCAAAGAAACATGAAGGATTTAGTGGTGAATCTATTCTGAGCCTACATGCCCATGTAGCAGGATGTTATCAAGGATGGCTCGGTGATCGTGCTCTTGGAAAGTCACTTCCAGATATTACGTCCGAGTCCATACATAACGTACAAGAGATGCGTGAGCTTTTTAGAAAAACAGATGAATTGGTCTACGAATTTCTCGACAAATTTGATGACAATTGGGATCACACAGTAGAAGTGACGTTTAGAAATGGAAGTCAAGCAGACTTTACGGCATTGTGGCTATTTACACACACGATGACTCATGAATTTCATCACAAAGGACAGATTGTGAAGATTGGCAGACAATTAGGATACGCTCCGCCAGATACTGACCTCATCGAGCCGATGGTAAAAAATCCGACAAACCATTAGGAGGGTTAAACATGAGCCGAGCTGAATTCTTACTAAATGTGTTAGACTCCACATTTGATAAAGAGAACTGGTACGCGCCGCTCAAACCAGCTATAGAAGGATTAACGGCTAAGGAAGCTAGCTTTAGACCACCTGGCGAAGCAACGAAATCCATCTGGGATAACGTTAATCATCTCATTTATTACAAAGAACGACTTGTTGCCACTTTGGAAGGGCAAGAGTGGACGCGAATTGATGGAAACGATACCTTTTTTATTACTAAGCAAACAGAAGACGATGGTGACTGGTATCTAACCATCGATCGCGCAGAAAACGTACACAACAAACTAAAAGGAATACTAAGTGAGATGAGTTCTGAAGAATTAAAAGAGAATGGATTAGAAAGTGATCTCATTGATATCTTTCTTCATGATGCCTATCATACCGGTCAGATTATGCTGTTAAGGAAAATGCAGGGATTGTGGCCATCTCATCGTTAAATCAGAAGAATATTCCTTGAAGTAAGCACATTTATTTAACGAATAAATGTGCTTATTTTTATTGAACCAATTTTACTGAAATGATTGACACAAATGCAAAATAAACATATTATGTAATTAGATAGTTAGACACTTATCTAAATATCTAATAATGGAAATCATCCTGAGGTGACAAAATGTCTCTTAATGAAGCATTTAAAGCATTATCTGATCCGACTCGAAGACAAATCTTAACGCTGTTAAAAGAAGATGAACTAACAGCAGGAGAGATCGCTTCACATTTTGACATGCAAAAGCCAAGTGTGTCTCATCACCTGAAAATCTTAAAGCATGCTTCGCTAATCGATGATGAGAGAAGAGGCCAGCATATTTATTATTCTTTGAACACAACAGTGTTTCATGAACTAATGAGCTGGTATTTCACGTTTACAACGAAGGAGGAAAAATAATGAAAAAGTATGGATGGAGTTACCTTCTTATTGCACTTAGTGTACTGATCGGTGTATTTGCTTATCCTTACCTGCCTGATCAAATGCCAATGCACTGGAACATCAATGGTGAGGTGGATGGGTATTGGGATAAACAATATGCTGCATTCTTTCCACCACTGTTAATGATTGTTTTGATGGCGTTGTTTATCTTCATGCCAAGAATTGATCCGAAGAAAGAGAACTACAAGAAATTTTCTGGAAGTTATACGATTTTTATTACGATCATGAACGTGTTCTTCTTACTTCTCCAATCCATGACCATTAGCTATGGTTTAGGTGTTAATATAGACATTTCACTAGTCGTAAATTTAGGAATAGGGTTACTTTTTATCATACTCGGAAACTACTTGCCGCGAATCAAACACAACTACTTTATCGGGGTACGCACACCATGGACGCTTGCGAACGAAAAGACGTGGAGAAAGACACATCAGCTTAGCGGGAAGCTCTTTGTAGTGGCTGGAATTCTGCTAGTCGCTATCTCCTTTTTGCCAGGGATTTATAAATTTACGGGCATGTTAGTAGTGGTTGTAGCGACCGTATTGATTTCAACCATTGCTTCATACATTTTTTATAATCAAAACAAGAATGTAAGCAGTAATTGATTGAGTCATGCTACTATCTTGAGGAAATAATGGAAGCCTGGACATGGCACAGTCTTTCCGTATGCAAAACTTGTCATTATGAAAATAACAACCTTTACAATATGCATTTTTTAAAGAACTGCGATTTGATTAAAAGTCGACAAATTAGACATACTAAAACAGTGTTTTTTTTACCATAGGAGGAAACATAATGACAAATCGCAATGGTAGTGAAGGAAGTAAAAATCAAGGCTCACCTAAAGCACAACATGATCAAGAATTCAGCAATGAGCTAATGAGTGGCGATAATAACAAAGGAAATGATTATCGTTCTCAAATAGGTAGTAAATCAAAAAATAAATCGAAGTAAACTAAACAAAAAAACGCGAGGTGTAGTTTAACTCTCGCGTTTTTTTGTATTCAACTGTAGTATTAGTTCGCCCCACTAAACGCTAATCTGCTTATTAAGCTCGAGGTCCCCATCCGCCTAAATATTGTTGAACCCACCATGGTAATCCTTGTTGACCGCCTTGTCCCATCTGTCCCATTTGTCCGCCTTGTCCCATCTGTCCCATTTGACCGCCTTGACCCATCTGGCCCATCTGACCACCTTGACCCATCTGGCCACCTTGGCCCATTTGTCCCATCTGGCCACCTTGGCCCATTTGTCCCATGCCAGATCCGAAAACAGGAGGGATAGGTCCTTGATATGGAGCAATTCCGTACATATCTGTTTCGTGGACTTGCAACGCTCTTACTCCACTAGGTGTAAATACGTTAAGTGTTGCCATCTTGTTCGCTTTATCGTATTTAACAACTTGTGCCACAACCTGCCCGTAGCCTGTAATAGCAGTCGTAATATATTGACCTACAAATTGTTCGATTGTTGAACCTGGTACTAAATATGCTCTTTTATTTTGAAACAAAAAAACCCATCCTTTTATAAATTTTATTCCGTATATATATATGTTCATATCAAATATAAGTATGGACGAGAACCTAAAAAATCTCCGATTATTTAAGAGGAATAATGAATGAAGGAAATTAAAAAGATAACCTTCTGATTCATCTATTGATTTAATGTAGTCTGATTGTTTTGATTTCATGTACTTTAGTCTATACATCAATGAATAGATCTTCATATACTTTAACGAAAATACTTTTTTTGAAAGGATTGCTTTTTTTGTTTCACAACTCAAGATTGAGTGCTCAAGAAGTAAAAGATATTTATAATACAAACAAATATGGGACGACTAATATAGCTGGTTATGGTGAAGCTATTATTAAAATAACAAGTTATTCTTTGAACTATTCACAAAACACTGGAACAATAGGTTTTATCATCTATACTCCATCAGGAGATATCACTGCAACTGTCCCGATACAGGATGTAGTTGGATGGACTCCTTATACTGGTCCTATTCCTCCTCAATTCGGACACCAAGGTGGTCTGCCAGGCGGCATGGGCGGTCAGGGTTATGGTCAAGGTCAATCTTTTCCATCTGGGGGAGGTCAAGGCACTCCAGGTGGCTGGGGTACTTGGGGTTATTAATTTTCAAATGAAAAGTATATAAAAGATAAGATTAAAAGAAGCTGCTAAACAGCCTCTTTTTTATTTTTACTCTTAAGTATATATATTTCATGTACAAAAGCTTTTAGTTTTATATACAAATGCCCATATTACATATGCAAACTTCCTTGTAGTCTGGGATGTGGCCGGTAGTGACCGACTGGAATCTGAAGCAGACTGGTCGTGCCTCTGTGATGAAGTTGGTGAACTTCATCATACCAATCTACATTAAAACCAAGTACAGGGTGACCTGCGAGATGGAGTGCAGAAGCGGCCAGTATTAATTGATGTGACAGAAGGCCAGCCTCCATATGTTGAATGCGATGCCCTCTATATCCATAATTATTTTTGTAATGACCCTTGTTGCCAGCAATATTAAAAGAAAGTGGAATTTGTGCCATGTTTACAAAATCAGATAACAGTCCATCTTGCAGTGCGTTGCGAAAGTCACCGGCAGTAATTCTTCGTAGTGTTTGCTTAGGTGCGTCATAAGCATAAATGCCGTTTGGTAAGCCGTCCACATTATACGTACTGATGTTAAGATCAACACGGTAAGGAGTCTGCTGATAACCTTGATCCAAATCATTTCGGTAAGAACTTTTCAAGACCGTTTCATGTAAAAGGGAAGATAAGGTGTGAAGGTTAAGGGGCTTCAGTACAAAATCCATCCCAGGTGAATAACGGCGCCGACAGGTTGAGTGGAAATCATAAGACAACTGATTAGCTGCAGGCAATTTAATTATAGATCCACTAAAGTCTTCTTTTGGTTGATCGACCATTTTGCGTGGTGATGTGAACGTATCCATCATACACGCTTCATTCATCTTTAGTATCAAGGGGTACTCTATAATTTTCTTGGACCGCATATAGTGTTGGTGGTGAAGCGGTTGTAGTTCATCACATAATTTTTCTGACGTCACTGATCCTTTCTCTTCATCAAGGAACCAGATTGTTTTTTTATCAACAGATAGAGGAATCACGGCATATACACTTTCTTCTTTTTCATCTATTCCAATAAGATGATTGACAGCCTTATCTAGAAACTGATAATAGACGCCTGTTTCAAACCCCATTCTTCTCCCAACTTCGAGCAGTTGTCCCATTACAATTCCAGCATCTAAGCCTTGCAGCCGATACGAAAAGTTGTTGTATTTGAAAAAGTTTTTCCAAAAAAACGTTGAGATAAAAACAGAAGCAAAGGAAGTATGGATGTCACAGCGGTTACCAAGTGCCTGTTTTAAATAGTCATCAAAATTCCCTTTTCTTAAGCAAACCAATCGGTGATGAGCCACGTCATAATGATATATACCATGAGCAAGATCATCAATTTTTAAATAGATATAAAGTTCGCTCGGGTATAAAGCACCGCCAGAAGGAACAAATCGACGGCACGTTGTCCATATATCTAATCCGTCAACAAATGCGAACGATTGGCTAACTCCAGTGAGTCCAAACGTATGCATAAGAAAATGACTAATGTGGTTTAATGTAGGTTTTTCCGTATGTTCGAGTGAGTCGTGGAAAACTGAACTCAATTCAACAAAAGGCAATCCTTGGTATAGTTTATAGGGAAGAGGGGCATCTTCCCAGTTCACCTCCCAGTCGGATGGCGTAATCTGGTCGGTCTTGAAATGAAGTTTAAATAAAAACTCATCGAGGTTCATCATCAATGCCCCTTTCATTCTACAGTTTTACGGAAACGGGTGAGGGTGCGGGTTCAATTCTTCCGGTGTTAAAGGTTGTTTAACATATCCGAGCTTCATCGGAACAGTGAGAACGCGGTCTAACCCTTCTAATCGAGTGAGATGATGTCCGAACGTCATCGGCAACATGCCAGGAATGATCACTTTTACACAATGTAGACCGTTCCGTTTTAATTCTGGTCCCGTTTGATCCACAACGATTACTTCACGATTTAGTTTCTTGAAGATTTTCAGCACACTATTTAAATCCTCTAAAAGATCGTCAGTTTGACGAACCGGTTTGAACTCTTCTTCAAAGTCACGCACCTTCCGCTTATCTAGTAAAAAGTACAACCTTTTCTCTGCTTCTTTTAAACCGTAAACCATCGAGTGATCTTCCATATGACGAACAAGACTAGAGTCTTTATACATCTTTTCGTACTTCTTGCGATCCTTTAAAAAGCTTTCCTCCATATTAAGAAGCATGCCCGAAAGTTCTTGAATGGCCCCTTTGGCTGCTTTTAGTGGATCAAGATGAGCACCTGCTGCGCAAAGCAGATTCAAGCCATCGTTCTTCGTATTCTTTGCCATCGCCCAAATGCTTGGAATCCCGTTTTCAGTAGTGGCATTAAATAATTGAATCTCAAACCCTGTCACATGGAGGATGCGCTGCACCATGAGCTGAAGCTCCCAGTCATCAATTGATTTCATGTCAAGACGCGGAATAGGCAGTTCGCCGTACCACGTCATAAGAAACGCGTCACGCTCCACGATCTCAAAGATTCCATAAAGAATGGCTTCTTCTAAACTACCACCAACTGCACAGCCGTTTGAAGTTTCATAAACAAACCCTTCTCCGCCACCCATGCTGTAATAGGCAAACGTTTCAGGTACTAATGCAGGTCGATTCTCAGATAATGAGTAGCCCCACACCCAGTGGATTGGGCGGTCTGGATCGAACGGCTGAAAAGGAAAAGGGTGCTGACTGTATTGTTTCTGTGCATGAGTTCCGATCGATAGAGGATTCAATGCTACATTTTTCACTTTGTTGTAAGGTTCATAAACGATGGTTCGTTTTCCTCGTGGTGCATAACCGCAATACCGCTCAAGTCCTTCTAAAATACCCGCTTGTTCACTATGCAGATACGAATGTGTCCGACCTGCATTCAGTTCGTTACCAGAGAGTAAAGGCAGGTTAACAACAGTGTCGGCGAAAGGTGAGATCAAGTCATATCTTTTAAAATTGAGAAGGCCAGTACGATTATCTAAATAATTTCTGCTTAATACGTTTTGTAGCTCATCTATTGAACGGCAACGATAGACGTCACGTGAAATTTTAGGACTTGATTGAAGAGAAATCTTGGCATGATCATCTGTATCAAGTGGTATGTCACCACATGTTTCACAATACGGATCGGGTAAAAAGAAATGCTTCGTAAGTTTGAACGTTTGTAGGTTTATCAAGTATACATGTTCCTGGGTACGAGGGATTTCATCATGCATGAAACGCCTCACCTCATCACAAATGAGGGCAGCTGTCTGGTTGATTGCAAGATTAGTAACCCAAACATCACGCGGCAATTCTTGTTTTAATAATTGATCGTCTTTCATGTGAAAATGTTTTCTGCGGTCTTGGCCGGTCATGAAAAAGCGAAGATCCGCACATTGTGAGCAGCCTGGTTGATCTGGATTTACGAAAGGTCCCAGCTGCGCTTCACCGAAAAACACAAAACCACGCAGCCACGGAATGTTGCTGTTTCGAAAGAGTTCTTCTGCCTTTATATGCTGAGCCGGATTCCAGCTATCATGAAGAACTAATGCTAGCTTTTCATTATTAATTTCAGCATCTTCTACCGTTTTAAAACGAGAGATGTGACAGGTTTCATATAGTTGGTGGTAGACTTCATTTGCTAGACTACCATTTCCGATCAAAATAATTGTTTGAGTCATGATTGAACCTCCGAAGAGAGTGTGATTCCAAACAGGCCAGAAGTATTTTCGTTCAGAATGGGTTCTGCATGTAGCGTGTAGAACTTTACGCTGCAGTTGTTATTTTTTAACGTTTGTAGAGCTGATGTTAGAGTTTCTGTTAATGGAACTTCTTTTGTTTCTGAGAGGGTAATCGTTTGAAGTCGAGTGGTTGGAATGGTGGTAGACAACATTATGCATTTCTTGCTAGATGCTTTTTCTTTATTCTGTCGATACATAAGAGCACCTTGAAGTGCGTTTTGTAATGAACGGTTCTCATCTAGATCGATAGAGCCGAAACATTTACCATCCTGCTGAACCCAAACCACAGGAAAACCATAAATTTTCTTTCCTAACAAGAGTTTGATCTCATCACCAAGAGTTGATAGTGCTTGAATCAAAAATGTGGAGTATGAGTCTTGAATAGAACTTTGATCAATTTTTGCAGAAACTTGCATTTTGTTTTGAGATTTCATGAAGATTTCTTTCAGCTTGTTTTGCAGTGCTCTACACATTCCTTCAGCTGCAGACCGGCCGGTACCAACACTCATAGCATCTGGAGAATTTTGAATTAACTTTTTCACATATGTTTCAATTCCAGATAAACCTGCTTCTAGTCGGGCATCTTCGTGTGTTCTGCCTGAAACTATGATAACTTCTGGCTCACTTTCACCAAAAGGGTCTGCCACTTTTACTTGGCATTGTGACAGTGGAAGCTGGGTTAAATTCTCTTCTTCAAACAAACGGAATAGTCCGGTTTCCCTTGATGTAATCTGATAAAACAACGAGTGCATATCAAGTTCTTGGTTGGGTGAATCTTTTAAAAACAAAAGAGGTGCATTGATCTGATCAACTTTCATTTTTTTGTTGACTAGAGGGTGGGGAGAAACCGAATGCCAGCTTCCTTCTAACGTCTCTATCTTCAATTGATAGATGGAGTTTTCGGGATTTTCCTGTACGCCTGTTATCTTTTTGAACAACATAAAAACAGCGACGTTTGCAAGCAAGCTTGAAGCTGTGCGTGATGGTATGGATTTGTTTCCCTCGTTGCTTTTCTTGCCTAACCGTAAAGAAGCTGTTTTCCAGCATGCTGCAGAATCCGATACCACAAAAGGACCTACAAAAGCTTGATTGTTTTGTAATGTAACAGGTAGAAATGATTTCAATTGTTCCCTGCATATGTTTTGGACCATAAGGAGTTCATCTCTGTTCTCATCTCCGTTTGCATAAAGAACATAATCAATGTTTGCTAGATCTTCTGTACAGCTGTTTTCATTAAACGGTAAGAGTGTGATGGAAGAATCGGGCTCTTGCTTTTTTGCAGTCTTTATTTGTTCTTGCAGTTTTTTGGTTTCATTTTGGTTCACAGCCTTGTGAAATATTGTGAAAGCAGGAAGTCCTGATTGTATAAGTGAAGCTGTGAGTGAAGTGAGAAGTGGGCCACAGCCTACTACAGCGACTTTCGATTCACGATAATTTTGAAATCGATGCGCGCCAGAGTGGCTAAGGTGATCAATAAATTCAATCTGCGATGCATATTTTTCTAAAAGAGCAGGGGACAGCTGATGTGGAAGATCCTGACTTGTATCGCGAACAAATCCATTTTTGTATAACACTTTAGCGATCTTAAAGACTTGCTCTTTATATGGATCGGGCAGTCCGTCCGTAATTTGCTCCATGGACCGGTTGCCATCTAACATAGGAATTAATTTTTGCAGCCATTGCTCGATCGTATCTCCGTCCATTTGTATCGAAGTCACGTTATTACGGAGATAAACGCCGCCGTTATTTTGTGGATAGACGAATGTGTCTCTGTTGATTTTCAAACACATAGAGAGAGTGACGCCTGGCATAATACCCCTCCTAACCTAATGCTCATCATCTATTTCTATGGATTCTGCTTGTCCGTTATGTCACATTATTATTACGTAATTGAGTAACGTGAATATAAAAGCAATTACCGTGAATAAATAACTATTTACCGTGAATAAATTGCGGATTACAGTGAAATTAATTTAGATTACCGTGAATATATTTTTGTGTGTTATTTTGAAAAATACACATATAGAAATTGTCTATTTCAGGGGGACAAAATCATGATTGCTGCGGCATGATAAATTAAAATAGAGGACTGATGCTCAAAATCTTGAGCAAAGCCCCCTGAAATTTCTTCTTCGGTATATATCTGATTATCTGCCTCCGCAACGTCCGCCGCATCCACCGCAGCGTCCAGCGCAACCACCGCAACCACCACAACGTCCAGCACATCCGCCACAACCGCCACAACGACCAGCACAACCGCCGCATCCAGCACATCCAGCGCATCCGCCACAACCTGCGCAACCTGCACAAAAGTTAAAACAGATTCCGATTACACAGCCTGGAACGATAAGACGAGGGTCTTGTGCTTGCTGTTCTTGGGGATGATGTGGCTGACCGCCACTAACTTGAAAGTCTCCAGTACTTAATCCATCCAAATTCCATTGGTGTTTATTGTCCAATACAAACACCTCCTTGTTTTTTGTCAGATCTAGAACGAGTAGAGAGTCTCTGCTCAAATTCCTCATAATAAAATATGGATACAGTCTGTCCACCGTTACAGGAATGGGTGCTGGAAATAGAAACAGCCTGTGTTTGAGGTTAAACACAGGCTAGAAGTAAATCAAAACGATCATAATGTGAGGGTGAATGGTTAATTTTTGAGGGAAAAGAGTTGCTTAGGAGAATTTTACTGCATTTAATAGGGTTCAGCGTGTCGTAAGTGGCGGAAAGTGTTTAAAAAGAGACCAATTAGATATGTGAACAGAAATTATTGAATATACGCTATAGGGTATTAAGCTTCTGCATTCATATGGTTAATAAAATTATTCTAGATATCTAGTCGTTATTCCGGCGAGTTTAAACGATAATACGGCGAGTTTTGGTCATAAATCGGCGAGTTGCTAAATCTCGACAATTTTTGCAGGTCATATACCCCCCAGGTAAGCTCTTTGATACTCACACACCCAATTAACATTCGGAAAGAAGTGTTTGTGGGGGCACTAATTTGTAAAATCTCTCAACCACTACTCTCATACAACATTTACACCAATCAAACACTGCCTAAAAATAGCCTTGCTACTCTTAATCTTGTAACAAACCAACATACATAATCACGGAGGGGGAGCAAAATGAGCTCTAAACAAGTCATTCGTCGGGATTTTATTAAAATTGGAGGAGCGAGCACGTTAGCGTTAACACTTGGTTCACTCGGTGATACTTCTAACTTATTCTCAGAGAAAGTGCATGCAGATCGAAAGGAAGAAAAAGTGTTAAAGTTTCATTTGGATGGTTCGTTCAAGGTCGTTCAGTTTAACGATACGCAAGACAATGAACACATTGACCGTCGTACGATAGAGTTAATGGAAAAAGTGCTAGATGCTGAGAAGCCTGACTTTGTTGTATTGAACGGAGATGTGATTACGGGTGGATGTGATTCGGAACTTGAAATGAAACAGGCGATGAACAATGTGGCTGGACCGATGGAAAAGAGAGGCATCAAGTGGGCCGTAACTTTTGGAAATCATGATGAAGATTCTACCCCTAAAAGCGGTGTGAATGAGAGTAAGATGCTAGCATTCTACCAATCTTACAAACACAATGTGAACGATAAGGGAGCGAAACACATCACAGGGACCGGGAACATGAATCTTCTTGTTTGGGACACGAAAGGGAAGAAGCCCGCTTTTAATTTCTGGTTGATGGATAGTGGAAGATACGCACCAAAAGAGATTGCGGGTCAAAATTTCGAGGGTTATCCAACGTGGGACTGGGTTCGTTTTGACCAAGTCAGCTGGTACAATGAAACGTCTCAAAAGATCGAAAACCGTTTTGGATTTAAGGTACCTTCTCTCATGTTCATACACATTCCGTTATGGGAGCACCGCTATATGTGGTATTCGAGTGTAGATGGCCGAACAGAAGCTGATCATGCACGTGCTAAAAACAAACATCAGATTACAGGTGAGAGAAACGAAGACGAATGTCCGGGTCCGATCAATTCTGGCTTATTCTCAGCGATGCAGCATCGAGGCGATGTAAAAGGAGTATTCTGTGGGCATGACCACATCAACACCTACGCAGGAAACTACTATGGTATTATGCTTGGTTATGGCGGAAGTGCTGGATTTGGAGCGTACGGACTTTCTGGTGAGGAGAAGAATCGACTTCGCGGAGCTCGTGTATTTAACTTGGACCTAAACCACAAGAATGTTTTAAAAGAAACACACATGGTGTTTGCAAAGGATTATGGCATCGATCTATCACCAAATGATCAAAGCATGGACCCTCTTCCTCTTCCAGGAGAAAAACAACCTGCGATGCAATAATGGAATCACAAAACAAATAATTATATTTTACTATAATGGTTCTCAAGAAGAATTTTAGCCTTAAAAAACTAGACTATTCACCTATATCGTTGGTCTAGATTATGTTTAATTGCTAAATTCGTAATGCCAATCCGTAAAGACATGTTATAAAATTATAACGATTCAAAAAACTACATATTGGAGGATTCAAGCATGTTGAAGAAATCGATGTTGTGTTCGTTTATTTTTACCTTGGTGATGTCTTTTGTCGTCGTTTCATCTGATGATAACCAAAAGGCATGGGCGCTACCGCCAGGAACACCTACTAAATCTGCTGCACAATCTCAGTTGAACGCATTAGTAGTTAAGACAGAAGGTTCTATGACTGGCTATTCTCGCGACCTTTTTCCACACTGGTCGAGTCAAGGCGGAGGATGTGATACTCGTCAAGTTGTTCTTAAGCGTGATGCAGACTCGTTTAGCGGGAACTGTCCTGTAACTTCTGGCAGTTGGTACAGCTATTATGACGGTGTAACGATTACAAATCCATCTGATCTTGATATTGATCATGTGGTACCATTAGCTGAAGCATGGCGTTCTGGTGCCAGCAGCTGGACAACAGACAAGCGTGAGGATTTTGCCAACGATCTTACAGGACCGCAACTGATTGCCGTGACGGCAAGTTCTAACCGATCAAAAGGTGACCAAGATCCTTCAACATGGAAACCTACTCGTACTGCAGCTGGGTGTGGATATGCAAAATGGTGGATTCAAACGAAGTACAACTGGGGATTAAATCTTCAATCAGCGGAAAAAACACAACTTCAAAGCATGCTTAACACTTGCACGTATTAATAGATGTAAAGTATAAAAAAGGTATGAACTTGTTAGTAAGAAGGGAGCTGCTCCAATGGAAGAAAAATCAACGGTCTTTACGGCAACTCATGGTGTAATGACTACAGAGGTCGGCGTGATCAGCGGGGAGCTCGAGCTTAAGACAAGTTGTAATGAAGAAGGTATCTTGAAGCTTGCCATCACATATGCGGGAGCGGCAGAGTGGTATACGCTTCCTGGTGAAGAATATCGATTGTACGATCCACGTGATCACGAGGTTATTCACCATATGCTGGCTAAAGTATTGGAACGCGCTTAAAACATTTAATAAACAACAGTGGACCGTCTGAAAGCAGGCGGTTCTTTTTTATTGTTTGCGAGAATGGTATAGTAATAATTTGAAAAGTGATATGACATACGTAAAGCTTAAATAGAGGGAGGTTAGAGATGTTCACGAGGGAAGGTCTTGAAAATCAACAAATATGGATCTATGTTCTTTCTTTAATACTAGGTGCTTTCATTGGTCTAAGTTTTGAACGTTTTGGAACAGGACTTCAATGGATGATTTCTCCACTAATCGTTATCCTTCTGTATGGGATGTTTGCACAAATTCCTTTTTTAAAGCTCAGAGAAGCTGCTTCAGACATCAGATTCATGTTCGCTTTATTAATCGGAAATTTTGTATGTGTTCCCATCGTTGTGTGGATCCTTACTTCCATTTTTCCGCAATCTCCACCAATCCTTTTAGGGATTTGCTTAGTTCTCCTTACTCCGTGCATTGATTATGTAATCGTCTTTACTCAATTGGGAAAAGGAAACGAAAAATTGATGCTAGCGGCAACGCCACTTTTATTTATAGTTCAAATGGTCTTGCTTCCTCTATATTTGTGGTTATTCATTGGGGAAGAGATGATATCCGTTGTACGGATTCAGCCATTTTTAGAAGCATTTTGTATACTCATTGTGATCCCATTACTACTAGCAGTCCTTACACAATTGTGGGCGAAGAAACAATCGTTTGGTGATAAAACATTGGAACTTACAGCTTGGTTACCTGTTCCGTTCATGGCTTTCGTCTTGATCGCGGTGGTCGCTTCACAAATAGGAAAAGTCTACAATGATTTTGATATCATCATTAACGTTGTTCCGATCTACGTCTTATTCTTAATCATCATGCCATTTGTTTCTCGCTTAATTGCACGGTCATTTTCTTTAAATAAAGGTGCAGGAAGAGCACTGATATTTAGCATGGGAACAAGAAATTCACTCGTCGTTCTCCCGCTAGCCCTTGCATTACCAGAGTCTTGGCGAACATTAGCTGCAGCGGTAATCGTAACGCAGACGATTGTTGAATTGATCGGTGAATTGATCTATATAAAAGTAGTGCCAAAATGGATATTTAGAGATTCAAATTAAAATGAGCACAGAAAAAAGGCAGGGAGTGTTGATATGCTCCCCTTTAGGTAGACAGATGAAATAAAAAATCTGTTTATCTTAAGGGGAGTTTTTTTATGGGGTATT
>NZ_JACSQM010000017.1 GCF_014836645.1 Fictibacillus norfolkensis | reverse complement strand
CTTGCATGTATTAGGCACGCCGCCAGCGTTCATCCTGAGCCAGGATCAAACTCTCCATAAAAGTGTTTGTCTTGCTCTAGTTTTAAAACTGACGGAATTAATTCTTAATTCCTTACCTATTTCTTTTGTTCAGTTTTCAAAGAACTGTGTGTTTCGTGCGCCGTTTTGTTTTGGCGACTTTAATAATATATCACGCTGAAGCACTAGAGTCAATAGCTTTCTTTAACTTTTTTCAAAAACATTTCATTGCGAAACATTTCATCGTGCTAACAGTTTATATTGTGCTGTTTCTGAGACAGCTTGATTAGTTTACCACGGTTACCAACCCGTGGCAATACCTAAATTAAAAAAGCTTCTATCCTAAGATAAAAGCTCTTCTATAAAGAGATCGTTGCGGTTTTTAAGTGCGATGATTTCACCGCTTGTTTCTAACTTGATCATCGGTCGTGTCGGTTGGCTTTCTTCTATAAACACGATCTTACCTATATCATAGTTTGTAAGTCTAACACGGCTGCCCACTGATAAGGTGGAAAGACCAGCTATCATAGCTTGCATAACTTGATGATCAAATTTCCCAAACTGATCTTTCATCATCATCTCAAGCACCTTGAATGGAGACTGCTTGCTTCTGTAGGGACGTTCAGCAGTCATGGCTAAGTAAACATCTGCTACTGCTAGAACTTTACTGAATGGATGAAGCTTATTTCCTTTTACTTTTAGGGGATAACCTGATCCATCTGTTCGTTCGTGATGTTGAAGGACACCGAGAAGGACACCTTCTTTAATAGAGGGAATCTTTTTCAGCATGTTGTAGCCTTGAATTGTGTGCTTCTTCACTTCATCAAATTCAACTGTCGTTAATGACCCGCTCTTTTTTAATAAAGTGGGCTGGACTTTTGCCATGCCGCAATCGGACAGCACGCCTGCTAGACCGATCTGTATGCAGTCTCCGCTAGAAAAGTTTAACTTTTTGGCTAAGAACGTGCTTAAGATGCCTACAGCGATTGAATGGTGGTACATATAATCAGCACTCGTAGCGTAGTGATGCAGCAACAGGATCTCTTTCGGTACACTCGATCCTTTCTCTAATACAGGCAGAATACTTTGACGTACTTCGAGCATATCGACTGGACTGCCAGATTGCCAGTTTGTGAACAATTGTTTATAACGTTTTACCGTTTGCATGTATAGTGCTGGAAAAGAAAGCTTTTCTTTTTCAAGCGTTTGAGTATGTATTTGTTCTTCAGAAATCCTTGCATCACTTCTATTATTCAGTGAATCTTTTACTTGACGTGTTGTATTCACACCAGAGGTTGATTCATTCAACACATCTATCTCTTCGATCTGAAAACGAGTAAGTACGCGCAGATGCTCAGCATTCAATCTCGTGTTTTTATTGACGATCGGCTGATTAGTCATTGAGAAGACATCCTGAACCAGCATCTGCCCAGCCTTAGCTTGGCTCGTTTTTATCTTCATACAAAAAGCTCCTTTTATTTGGAAGGTCATAATTTTATTTTACATATAAAAAAGAGGAAAATGTAGATTCATTTTCCTCTTTTTAGAAATTATTCGTTATTCTCTTCGTTTGTATCCGTTTCTGGAGCTGTTGTTTCTTCAGCAGGTGCTATACCTTCTTCACCTTCTATGATGATAGGGTCACCATTCTCATCAAGCAACTCATCCGTTTCTTCTTCACGTTCTACAACAGCAACTGTTGCTACGTGATTCGTTTCAGTCATGGTCATCAATCTTACACCTTGAGTGTTTCGTCCCATTTGAGAGATGCCTGAGATGTTCATACGAATGATGATTCCTTTAGCTGTAATGATCATGAGGTCTTCTTCATCTGTTACAGTCTTAAGCGTAACAACCGGACCGTTCTTTTCAGTGATGTTTACCGTTTTGATCCCTTTACCACCACGTGATTGAAGACGGTATTCACTCATAGGTGTACGTTTTCCGTAACCTCGGTCTGTAACGATCAAGATATCTTGTGTTTCATCTAAGACTTCCATACCTACAACCGCATCGTCATTGCCAAGAGTGATGGCTTTAACACCAGTTGCTGTTCTACCCATTGATCGAACGTCAGTCTCTTGATAACGAATCGACATTCCTTGCTTCGTTCCTACGATAATATCTTTTGTTCCATCTGTTAAACGAACACCCATCAGCTCATCTTCTTCACGAAGGTTGATCGCGAAAAGACCACCTTTTCGGATGTTGCTATAAGCTGATAACGGAGAACGTTTTGTGATCCCTTGCTTCGTCATGAAGTTCAGGTAGATCTCATCACTGTCCATATCTTCTACAGGAATAACAGCAGAGATCGTTTCACCTTGCTCGATCTGCAGCAAGTTGATGATAGGGATACCTTTTGCAGTTCTTCCATATTCAGGAATCTCATAGCCTTTTAGCCTATAAGCCTTCCCTTTATTAGTGAAGAACAGGATATAGTTGTGCGTATTTGTCGTAAACAACTGTTCAACAAAGTCATCCTCACTCGTGCCCATTCCTTGGATTCCTCTACCACCACGACGCTGTGAACGGTAAGTAGAGATAGGAAGGCGCTTGATGTAGCCTTTGTTCGTTAATGTAATTACGATGTTTGAACGAGGAATCAGATCTTCGTCTTCAATACTATTAAAGCCTACAGAGATGATCGTACGTCTAGGGTTGTCATACTTTTCTTTGATCTCGATAAGCTCTGTACGAATAATCTCAAGAATTCTTTGTTCATCTGCAAGAATCGCTCTCAATTCTGTAATTAAGGTAATAAGATCGTTGTATTCGTTCTCGATTTTGTCTCGCTCTAAGCCTGTTAAACGCTGCAATCTCATATCTAAGATAGCTTGAGATTGCTCGTAGCTTAGTTCAAACTTTTCCATTAAGCCTTCACGCGCAAGATCCGTTGTTCTTGATCCACGGATAAGTGCAATAACTTCATCCAGATGATCTAGTGCGATACGAAGACCTTCTAGGATATGAGCTCTTGCTTCTGCTTTTTTAAGATCAAATTCCGTACGGCGACGGATGATGACTTGCTGATGCTTCAGGTAATGATACAAACATTCTTTGATGTTAAGAACTTTTGGATGTCCATCAACAAGTGCAAGCATATTGATACCAAAGCTTGTTTGTAGAGCTGTCTGTTTATATAAATTATTTAAAATAACATTTGCATTCGCATCACGGCGTATCTCCATCACCATACGCATACCGTTACGGTCAGACTCATCACGAAGATCCGTGATACCCTCGATCTTTTTATCACGAACGAGCTCTGCGATCTTTTCGATCAAACGTGCTTTGTTTACTTGATAAGGAAGTTCCGTTACGATAATCGCTTGTTTTCCGCTAGGCATCTCTTCGATCTCAGCTTTTGCGCGGATAATGATGGAACCTCTTCCAGTTGTATAGGCTTTGCGAATTCCTTCACGTCCTAGAATTTCACCTGCCGTTGGAAAGTCTGGGCCTGGGATAATTTCCATCAGTTCAGGAATCGTGATATCCGGATTTTCACTCACTGCTAAAATTCCGTCGATGACTTCACCTAATTGATGAGGCGGAATGTTCGTCGCCATACCAACCGCGATCCCTGCAGCACCGTTAACGAGCAAGTTCGGAAAACGAGCAGGTAATACAACCGGTTCTTGTTCAGATCCATCATAGTTATCTTTGTAACCAATCGTGTCTTTGTTGATGTCACGCACCATTTCCATGGCGATCTTAGACATACGAGCTTCTGTATAACGCATCGCTGCCGCTGCATCGCCATCGACCGAACCAAAGTTACCATGACCGTCGATCAGCATGTGGCGGAAGTTGAAATCCTGTGCCATACGAACCATCGTGTCGTATACAGCAGAGTCACCGTGTGGGTGATACTTACCGATTACTTCCCCAACGATACGAGCAGATTTTTTGTATGCTTTATCAGCCGTCATACCAAGGTCGTTCATCGCATAAAGAATACGTCTGTGAACAGGCTTTAATCCGTCACGCACATCTGGCAAAGCTCGGCTGACAATAACACTCATAGCATAATCCATGAATGATGCTTTCATTTCCGTACTAATATTAATTTCTTTAATCCGGGAACGTTCCATTTCAGACATTCATTCTACCTCCATAACCTCTTTAGAACAGGTTTTTAAAGCCCCCTAATTTGGCGCTTAAACGCACCGAAACTGGACCTCGTCCAGCTTCAGTATCTTTTATGTTCAGCTTTCGCGGCGTTAACCGCTAAGCATTTTATATGATTATTTACTTTAAAGTAACTGCTTACCGCATGCGTGCCTTACTTAAATATCTAAGTTCGTCACATATTGTGCGTTTTCTTGGATAAAGTCACGGCGTGGTTCAACTTTGTCGCCCATTAAGATATCGAACGTTTCATCAGCTGCCATCGCATCTTTCATTTCAACCTGTAGCAATGTGCGTGTCTCGGGATCCATTGTCGTTTCCCATAACTGTGATGGGTTCATCTCTCCTAGACCCTTATAACGCTGAAGCTGCGGCTTAGGAACTTGCGGAAGTTCAGCCAGCAATTTTTCAAGCTCTTTATCATTATAGGCATACTCGATTCGCTTACCTTGCTGTATTTTATAAAGCGGTGGCTGTGCGATATAGATATAGCCATGCTCAATGATCGGACGCATATATCTGAAAAAGAACGTTAGAAGCAACGTACGGATATGTGCACCATCGACATCGGCATCTGTCATGATGATGATCTTATGATAACGAGCTTTCGTAATATCGAACTCATCACCGATTCCTGTTCCTAAAGCCGTGATGATCGCACGAACCTCGTTATTAGAAAGGATCTTATCAAGTCGTGCTTTTTCAACGTTGATGATCTTACCGCGAAGTGGCAAGATCGCTTGGAAATGACGGTCACGTCCTTGCTTAGCTGATCCACCGGCAGAGTCACCCTCAACCACATAGATCTCTGAGATGCTTGCATCTTTTGAAGAACAGTCTGCCAGTTTACCAGGCAATGCTGATACTTCTAATGCACTCTTACGTCGTGTTAATTCACGTGCTTTTTTAGCAGCAACACGCGCACGCAGTGCCATCATCCCTTTTTCAACGATTGATTTCGCAACGACCGGATTCTCTAGCAAGAATGATGAAAACGTCTCTGAGAAGATGGACTCTGTGATCTGTCTTGCTTCAGAGTTTCCGAGCTTTGTTTTCGTTTGCCCTTCGAACTGAGGATCAGGGTGTTTGATCGAGATGATCGCTGTTAGACCTTCACGAACGTCTTCACCCGTTAAGTTCGTATCGTTGTCTTTGAACAGATTGTTCTTACGGCCATAATCGTTGATCACACGTGTTAGAGCTGTTTTGAACCCTGACTCGTGCGTACCGCCTTCATGTGTATTGATGTTGTTCGCAAACGAATAGATGTTGCTTGCGTAGCTGTCGTTGTATTGGAATGCGATCTCAACCGAGATGCCGTCCTTTTCCCCTTCAACGAAGATCGGTTCTTCATGCAGCACTTCACGCGTACGGTTGATATGCTCTACATAAGATTTAATCCCGCCTTCATAGTGGTATTCCTTTACAACTGGCTCTTCTCCACGCTTATCTTCCGCAATAATACGAAGACCACGGTTCAAGTAAGCTAGTTCACGAATACGGTTTGAGAGTGTAGGGAAATCATATTCTAATGATTCAGTAAAAATTTCAGGGTCTGGTTTGAAGTGAGTACGAGTACCTGTCTTGTCTGTTTCGCCGATAACTTTAAGATCTGCAGTCGGCACGCCGCGCTCGTAAGACTGGTAATGTAGCTTTCCATCACGAGATACGGTTACTTCAAGCAGCGTTGACAAGGCGTTAACTACTGAGGCACCAACACCGTGCAGTCCGCCTGATACTTTGTAACCTCCACCGCCAAATTTTCCTCCGGCATGGAGAACGGTCATGATAACTTCAAGAGCTGGTCTTCCCATCTTTTCATGCATACCTACAGGAATCCCACGACCATTATCTACTACCGTGATGCTGTTATCTTCTTCGATCGTAATTCGGATCGTGTCACAATAACCTGCTAAAGCTTCATCGATTGAGTTATCGACGATCTCCCATACTAGATGATGAAGACCGCGTACGTTCGTAGCACCGATATACATCCCTGGACGTTTACGGACGGCTTCAAGACCTTCGAGTACCTGGATATTACTTTCATCATAATTTTGCTGTTGTTCTAACTGTTGTTCAGTCGTCAATTCGTTCACCTTCATTCCGGTTTAAAAACGCTTTATTTATAAAACCTTTATTTTATATTCCAGCCATTTTCAAGTTCGAGTCGATCAGAGGCTCTCTTTTTTAACGTAGAGGCAGAAAGAGGAGATAGGTAGATCGTTTTATCTGTAATGATTACGGATTTAGCAGCATTTTCGCTTAAATCGGTCAGTGTCTGATTGTTCTCATGTTTTTTAAGAAACTCCATAGCTAACTCAGAAGCCTTTAACGCATTGATATCCAATATCGCCAGCACATCTTTTGAATGAATGACTTCTTCATCACCTAAATGCAAAATCAATGTCCTCACCTCATTTCAGACGCTCTATAGAGCCTGCATGAACTTTGTAAGTTGCGGCTTTCTCGAGTGTTTCGTGGTGTATCCCTTCCACACTAGTCGTTGTAACAAAGGTTTGTACTTTACCTTGAATCGTATTTAAAAGATGTGATTGTCTGAAATCATCTAGTTCAGATAACACATCGTCCAACAATAGGATCGGGTATTCCCCGACTTCTGAATGAATCAGATCGATCTCAGCGAGCTTCAAAGAAAGAGCAGTCGTTCTCTGTTGTCCTTGAGATCCGAATGTCTGCACGTCTTTTCCATTCACTGAAAAAAGCAGATCGTCCCGATGAGGACCAAATAAAGAAGTTCCCCGGTCAATCTCTTTTTCTTTTATTTTACCAAACTTCAGATGAAACGCTTCTATCATTTTCGACAAGTCAAGCTCATCACATACCTCTATAGTTGGTTTGTAATGAATTTTTAACGTTTCCAACCCCCTAGATATCCCGTGATGGATCGGTTCTGCCCAACTTTGAAGCTTCTCCATGTATTTCATGCGTTTCAATGTCACTCTGGCTGCTTTATCAATAAGCTGTTCGGTTAAGATCTCGAGCATCGTCATGTTCTGCTGACTTTTATTGCGATACATCTCTCTTAATAAAGAGTTTCGCTGAGACAAAATCTTTTGGTACACAGAAAGGTCATTTAAATAAACTGCGTTAACCTGGCCGATTTCCATATCAATAAAACGACGACGCACCTGTGGACTGCCTTTTACAAGATTAAGATCCTCAGGTGCAAACATAACCACATTTAGATGTCCAACGTAATCGGTTAACCGGCGTTGTTCGATGCGGCTGATTTTCGCTTTTTTTCCTTTTTGTGAGATGACGAGACTTAAATCAAAAGAACTGTTTCTCTTTTTGATGCTACCCTCTATTTTAGCATATTCTTCGTCCCAAGATATCAACTCTTTATCTTTTGCTGTTCGATATGATCGTGCCATGGCCAAAACATAGATCGATTCCATGACATTTGTTTTTCCTTGTGCATTCTCACCTAGAAAAACATTGACCTTATTCTCGAACTCCAGAGACTGTTCTTTATAATTTCTGTAATTCCTAAGCTGAAGCTTTTCGATATGCAAAGGGATACCCCCTATTCCGTTGTTACCTTGAACTCTCCTACTTCTGGAATGGACACGACATCACCCGCATATAGTTTCTTACCTCGGCGTGTTTCATGTTCTCCGTTCACAAGAACTTCATGTTCTGCTAAATACCATTTTACCATTCCTCCTGATTGGATGACATCGGTAGTTTTCAACAGTTGTTGAAGGGTGATGAATTCGGTGTTGATCTTTACGTTTTCCATTTTAAAAAAACCTCCTGGTTGTTTCTTTGATGTGTTTGAAAGGTTGATCTGCGTTCCAGGTTGCTCGCTTTCCGGGGGGCGTGCGGTGAGCCTCTTAGTGCTCTGCACTATTAAGAGTCTCACCTGTCCCGCTGATCCCCCAGGAGTCTCGCACCTTCCACTCCGATCAATTTGTCATTGAAGAAAAAAAGAGAAAAATAAATAACAAAAAATAAAAAATAAAAACCATTTAGTCTTAGTTTCTCCAAAAAACGATGGAAATAGATGGACTTAGAAAGAAAAGAAAGCCACCGGCGATTCCGGCAGCTTTATATTTTAGTAAGTTCTTACAGGTAGAATTAATTGGCGGATCGAATCGTCTGATACGGGTTGTATAAGAAACGGTCTCATCGCCCCTGTGAACAGGATGCTGATCTCTGTGCAATCCATCACTTTTAGAGCTTCCATCACATATTTTGCGTTGAATGAGATCTTTAGTTCTTCTCCTTCGATCTCTTCTGCGATCATATGTTCAAATACTTTACCGATCTCTGGAGAATTTGATGAGAGTTCGATTGTTTGGTTATCGAGTGTTGCTAGCTTCACGACGTTGTTTCTTCCTTCTCTCGCTAATAAAGAAGCACGGTCGATCGCTTGTAAGAATTCTTTTGTCTTCAGAACAAACGTTGTTTTGCTCTCTGAAGGAATCAATTTAGATGTATCCGGATAGTTGCCGTCTAATAGTCTTGAGAACAATAAGATGTTTTTTGCTTTGAACAAGATCTGATTGTTCGTTACAACGATTTGAACTTTTTCAGCATTCTCATCAAGAATTTTTGAAAGTTCGTTCAAACTCTTTCCAGGAATGACGACGTTCTGAAATGAAAGTTCTTCACTTTGAGAATCGATCGGCATTTTACGTTCAGCTAAGCGGTGACTATCTGTTGCAATACAGTTTAGAACACCGTCAGTTAACGTCCAATTAACACCTGTTAGGATAGGGCGTGTTTCTGAGGTGGACACCGCAAAGACAGTTTGGCGAATCATTGCTTTCAGGAGATCACTTTGGATCTCAAAGACTAAGTCCTCTTCGATCTGCGGTAATCTAGGGTATTCTTCAGGATCTAATCCTAAAAGGCTGAATTCAGAAGCGCCTGAACGAAGAGTTGTTTCAAAACGCTCACCTACTTCAATCTCAACAGAATCGTTCGGAAGTTTTTTAACGATCTCTGAAAAATAACGAGCTGGAAGTACAACACTTCCTTCTTGCTTCACTTCGATATGTACAAGATCTCCTTCTTCAACCGGTATCAGTCGTTCAATTGAAATATCAGAATCACTACCAGTCAGATGAACACCATCATATGTGACTTCCATTTTGATTCCCGTAAGAATCGGAATTGTTGTTCTTGAAGATACAGCTTTCATTACATCTTGAACAGCTTCGATCAACTGGTTTAACTGAATCTTAACTTTCATTATTTTGCCCCCCTGATATTTATTAAAATCTTTTAAAAAAATAGTAGTAATAGTACTAGGCGCTGTGAATGTGTGGATAACCCTAGAAAACAAAGATAGAACAGCCTATCCACATGTGGACAGACTGTGTATAAAGTAACTGCAGTTATTCACAGTATTCAGTGTTGTTTATTTAGTTGGATTTCAGCTGATCATGAATTTCTTGCACTTTTCTTTGCAGAACATGATCCGTAATCAGCATAGTAGAGATCTTTTCGTGAGCATGAAGAACCGTTGTATGGTCACGGCCTCCAAATTCCTCACCGATCTTAGGTAAAGAATTATCGGTTAGTTCACGAGAAAGATACATCGCGATCTGTCTAGGAAAAGCAACAGACTTTGTTCGTTTCTTCGCTGTAAAATCTTCTAGCTTCACATTGTAATGCTTGCCAACTACTTCTTGTATATGATGAATGGTTAAAGTTCTTGGCTTTGCAGAAGGAATAATGTCGCGAAGTGCTTCTGCAGCAAGATCTGCATTCATATCTTGGTTGATGAGAGAAGAATAAGCAACAACACGAATGAGTGCACCTTCTAACTCTCTAATGTTCGTATCAATCTGATTCGCGATATAAAGCATCACTTCGTTTGGAATATCAAGGCCTTCTGCTTTCGCTTTTTTCCGCAGAATCGCAATACGCGTTTCTAAGTCAGGAGGTGTGATATCCGTAATAAGTCCCCATTCAAAGCGGGATCGAAGTCTGTCTTCTAATGTCGGAATCTCCTTTGGAGGCCGATCACTAGAGATGACAATCTGCTTGCTTTCTTCATGAAGTGCGTTAAATGTATGGAAAAATTCCTCTTGCGTTTGTTCTTTTCCTGCAAGGAACTGAATATCATCTATTAAAAGCACGTCCACGCTGCGAAATTTGTTGCGAAACTCAACCGTTTTATTGTCACGAATCGAGTTGATGAACTCGTTCGTAAATTTTTCGGATGATAGGTAAACTACCTTCGCCCCAGGATTATGTTCCAATACATAATGGCCGATCGCATGCATTAAATGGGTTTTTCCTAATCCAACGCCACCATAAATAAAAAGCGGGTTATAAGCTTTTGCTGGTGCTTCAGCAACAGCTAATGAAGCGGCATGAGCAAAACGGTTTCCAGAACCGATAACGAATCGGTCAAATGTATATTTGGGATTCAACATACTTTGGGAAACTTCTTCGTGAGGCTCTTTTGCTGCTTTTGGGGCTTTTTTCATGGAAAGTTCCAGATCTAAGTCTAGTTCTGTCTGATTTTGTGGAATGATGAATTTTACGTCAAGCGCTGCCCCTGTTACGTCCAGCAGCGTCTCTGAAATGATACCTGCATATCTGGATTCCAGCCAGTCACGGGCAAACTCATTTGGCGCAGTAATTACGAGCGTATCATTTTGTAATGCATGAGCCGTTGTTGATTTTAACCAAGTCTCAAAGCTAGGTTTACTGACTTTTGTTTCGATAGCATCAAGTGCTTTGGACCATAGGTCGTTTATGTTTTCCAACCAATTTACCCCCCTTATCTCTTTCGAATCATCCTATTTCAGCAGACATTTCCCTGTTGTATAAGAATTGTACACCCAGTGAATACCTATGAATAAAAATAAAAAGTCCACACCTTATGTGAATGATAATTAATATAGTAGATAATAGGATTATGAACAGTAAAACCTTGTCTGTGGACAACCTTTTTAACAGCTTTTGAAATCTGTCCACAAGTTTATCCACAGGCTGTGAATAACTTTATTAGCTGTGCAGGTTGTTAACGAGTTAAAACACAACTAGCATATCAAAAATAATCAGGCTTGGCAACGAGTTATTGTTACTTATCCACAACGCCCATACCTTGTGTAGAAAAGTTGTCCACAACACTAGATTTTGTGTAAAACGTGTCGATAATTGGTGTGGATAATGAAAAACATGTCGAAAAAGATGTCCACAGGTTAGGTCATGAGGATTTTGGTGAAGCTTGTAGAAGGAGAAATAGTGGGTTGACTCTGTTGGATTTGAAAGTAGTTGATTTCCGTTACAGATGCTCGCTTTCCACGGGGCGAACGGTGAGCCTCCTGCCGCTACGCGCCATTAGGAGTCTCCACCTGACCGCTCGTCCCGTAGGAGTCTCGCATCTTTCACTTCAATCAAGCTGCAATGAAGTAGAAAGAACAATTAACGCCTGATATTATCTACGGTGATCGTGAGAATGATCTAGAATGAATTTTCACTTGCAGGAATCAATGCTGGATCTCATGTTCTTAGACTTGTAAGGGAAAGACTTTTTAACAGAGATCATCCACTTTCAAAGGCAAAAAACTTGCAAATAAACACAAACTTAAAATCCAGCTTGACAAATTTATAGGTCAGTCATTATACTTTATTAGACTGTCTTTTATAAGAGATATCCTCAGGGAGGTGTAATATACATGAAACCTACATTTCAACCAAACAACCGTAAGCGTAAGAAGGTACATGGTTTCCGTGCACGTATGGCTACTAAGAACGGTCGTAAAGTTCTAGCTCGCCGTCGTCAAAAGGGAAGAAAAGTGTTATCCGCATAGGCCACTGACATCAGTGGTCTTTTTTTACTTTTATAGAGAGAATTTTGCTCACTCCGAGTCCGTATTTTCTGTACGATGTCGTTTTTTCGAAGTAAAAGGTTTTATATGAACGAAACAGGCCGATACTGGGTGATGATCGAAACAAAAAGACTTTGGAATGAGATTGCATAATTGATGGAGTGTTAAATGAATGAAGAAAGAACAGCGCATCAAAAAAAATGAGGAATTTCAAGAAGTCTTCAAAAAAGGAAAATCAACGGCTAATCGCCAATTTGTAATATACAGTTTAAGAAAAGAAGATCAGCCTGTTTTTCGAATCGGTCTTTCTGTCAGCAAAAAAGTTGGAAAAGCCGTCACGAGAAACAGAATTAAACGATCGGTTAAAGAAATCTTCCATAAATATAGTGAACAGCTTCTTTCAGGCAGGGATTACGTGGTTATCGCGAGAATACCTACTGCTAACATGGACTTTCACGAGATGGAAAAAAGTCTGCTTCATGTTTTGAACAGAGCGAACGTTTTAAAAAAGAGGGTGTAAAAAAATGAGGTCCTTATTTATAGGGATTATTCGTTTTTACCAGCTATGGATTTCCCCGCTAACACCGCCTTCATGCCGCTTTTATCCGACTTGCTCGCATTACGGTATAGAAGCTTTCAGGCGTCACGGTGTATTTAAAGGAATGTGGCTAACTTTTGTCAGAATTTCAAAGTGCCATCCTTTTCATCCCGGAGGCGTTGACCTCGTGCCTGAAAAAAGAGACAATAAATAATTGAGATAAGATTTATGATTTTAAGGAGGATAAGAGTTTGCGTAAGAAAATAGGTTTACTGATTGCCCTTTTCGCACTCATGGCTGTCCTATCAGGATGTGGAACGATGGATCCCATCACAGAAGACAGAACGGGAATTTGGGACACATATTTTGTATATCCGTTATCATGGTTGATCACATACTTTGCGACCCTAACTGGTGAAAACTACGGACTATCGATCATTATCGTAACATTGATTATCCGTACTGCGCTTCTTCCGTTAATGATTAAGCAAACACGCAGTTCTAAAGCGATGCAAGAAATTCAGCCTGAAATTCAAAAGCTACGTGAGAAGTACAAGTCGAAAGATGCGAACACACAACAGAAATTACAGCAAGAAACGATGGCTTTGTTCCAGAAGAACGGAGTTAATCCGCTTGCAGGTTGTTTACCTTTATTGATTCAAATGCCGATTCTTTTAGGGTTTTACCACGCGATCATGCGTACGGGTGAAATCGCGAACCATAATTTCCTTTGGTTTGACTTAGGAGATCCGGATCCGTTTTATATCTTACCGTTAGTAGCCGGTTTAACGACATTCTTACAACAAAAGATCATGATGGGCGGAATGGATAATCCAAATCCGCAGATGAAGATGCTTTTATACATCATGCCAGTAATGATCGTTGTATTTGCGATTAATTTCCCAGCTGCACTATCTCTATATTGGGTGATCGGTAACATATTCATGATCGGACAGACATATTTCATTACGACCCCAATGAAAAAGAAAGAAAACCAAGTTGATGGGGGAGCTAAAAAGTGAAAAAGGTACAGGTAACAGGGAAAACGGTTGAAGAAGCAGTAGCAGCAGCACTAGAACAACTTCAGACTTCAAAAGATCAAGTAGAGATATCCGTTCTAGAAGATTCCAAAAAAGGTTTCTTTGGACTTGGCGGGAAGCCAGCAGTTGTTGAAGTAACAGTGAAAGCTGATCCTGTTAAATCCGCGATCGACTACCTAGAGGATGTTACATCCAAAATGGGAGTGCCCGTTACCATCACACAGCGACAGGAAAATGATCATCTTGTGCTGGATTTATCCGGTGACAAAATTGCGATTTTAATTGGAAAACGTGGACAAACGCTTAACGCGCTTCAGCTTTTAACGAATATGGTTGCAAACTCTGATCCTGCAAGCAAGCATGTAAAAATTGTGCTTGATGCTGAAAACTATCGTACCAGAAGACAAGAGTCACTAGAGCGGTTAGCCGAGCATTCTGCACAAAAGGTGTTTTTCACAAAGAAAAGCTTTGCTTTTGAGCCGATGCCTGCTAACGAAAGAAAAGTGATTCATTTAGCACTCAAAGAAAACAGAGATGTTGAGACTACGTCTGAAGGGGTAGAACCTTTTCGCAAGGTTGTAATCCGCCCGACATCCTCAAGCAAAAGATAAAAAAGCTTCAGAGGTTTATCCTCTGAAGCTTTTTGTTTGCGTTCATCAAATTATGATAAGCACGCATTTTAGTTAATCATGGGAGCACATTTAAGGTCATTTTTAAGCTTCATTTCAGCCTCGTTTTCTTTACTGTGAGCACATTATGCGATACACTATTTTTTATTGTGGATATTTATGTCCATTTTTACTTAACCATTATCACAGCAACGGATTAAGGCCATACTAAAGGTAATTTATATAGAGCGTAAGAAAGAGGAAAGCGGAGGTGAAACAACAATGGAATTTGACACGATAACAGCGATCTCCACTCCTATGGGAGAAGGAGCAATCGCGATTGTTCGTTTGAGCGGACCTGACGCAGTTGCCATTGCGGATAATGTATATAGTGGGACAAAACGTCTCTCTGAAGTTGATACACACACGATTCATTACGGAAAATTGATCGATCCGAAACTCGATCAAGCGGTAGAAGAAGTAATGATCAGCGTGATGCGTGCACCACGAACGTTCACGCGGGAAGATGTTGTTGAGATCAACTGTCATGGAGGATTAGTTTCTGTAAATAGAGTTCTTCAATTGATTCTTCAGCAGGGAGCGCGCTTAGCGGAACCAGGAGAATTTACGAAGCGAGCATTCTTAAATGGGAGGATCGATCTTTCTCAAGCGGAAGCAGTCATGGATTTGATCCGCGCGAAGACAGACCGTGCGATGAACGTTGCCCTCAACCAGATGGAAGGCCGTTTATCATCACTCGTTATGCGTCTTAGACAAACATTATTAGAAACAATCGCACATGTAGAAGTAAACATCGATTATCCAGAGTATGACGCGGAAGAAATGACTCATTCTCTGTTGAATAACAACCTTCTCACTGTAAAAAAAGAAGTAGAATCAATTTTACAAACCGCAAGCCAAGGTAAGATCCTTCGCGAAGGATTGTCTACAGCGATCATCGGAAGACCGAATGTAGGAAAGTCATCTCTTATGAATGCACTCGTTCATGAGAATAAAGCGATCGTTACGGATATAGCCGGAACGACACGTGACGTTATCGAAGAGTACGTGAACGTTAGAGGCGTTCCGTTACGATTAGTTGATACAGCAGGAATTCGTGAGACAGAAGACATCGTGGAAAAGATCGGTGTTGAAAAATCACGTAAAGTATTAAAAGAAGCAGATCTCATTCTGCTTGTTATCAACGGGAACGAAGTGCTCTCACTTGAAGATGAGAATCTGTTCCGTGCTGCTGCCGGACTAGATAAGATCGTTATTATTAATAAAACAGATCTTGAAATGAAAGTAGACATGGACAGAATCAAGGAACTTGCAGAGAATTCACCTGTTATCTCAACCTCTTTAGTAAAAGAAGAGGGAATCGATGAACTAGAACAAGCGATCGCAAACCTGTTCTTTGCAGGCGGAATCGAAGCGCAAGACTTAACATACGTATCCAACTCTAGGCACATCGCACTTCTGCAGCAGACGATTCATCATATCGATGAAGCACTCGGCGGTATTGAAGCGGATCTACCTATTGATATGGTACAGATCGATATAACAAGAGCTTGGGAGATACTCGGAGAAATCGTAGGAGACACCGTATCGGAAAGTCTGATCGACCAATTGTTCTCACAATTCTGTTTAGGAAAATAAAAAAAGGAGGTAAAAACGATGGGATATAAAGCAGATACGTTTGATGTGATCGTAGTCGGTGCTGGACATGCCGGTGTTGAAGCAGCACTTGCTTCTGCACGTATGGGCGCTAAAACATTATGTTTAACACTGAACCTCGATACAGTTGCCTATATGCCGTGTAATCCGTCAGTAGGCGGACCGGCTAAAGGGATCGTCGTTCGTGAAGTTGACGCACTTGGCGGAGAGATGGCGCGCAATATCGACAAAACACATATTCAAATGCGTATGCTAAACACAGGTAAAGGGCCAGCGGTACGTGCGCTGCGTGCGCAAGCAGATAAATATCTGTATCAGCATGAAATGAAGAAAACGATGGAAAACACAGAAAACCTTACGTTGCGTCAAGGGATGGTAGAGCGTCTGATCATCGAAGACGGTGAATGTAGAGGGGTTATCACAAAAACCGGAGCGGAATATGCGGCAAAAGCGGTAGTACTTACAACAGGAACGTACTTAAGAGGGAAGATCATCATCGGAGAGCTTGCTTATGAGAGCGGCCCGAACAACATGGCTCCTTCAATCAACTTGTCTTATCATCTGCAAGAGCTAGGCTTTGATATGGTGCGTTTCAAAACAGGAACACCACCGCGTGTTAACAGCAAGACGATTGATTATTCAAAAACTGAAATTCAGCCTGGTGACGATGTACCTCGTGCTTTTTCTTATGAAACAACAGAGTACATCACAGATCAGCTTCCTTGCTGGCTAACGTATACAGGAGAAGAAACGCATCAGTTGATCAACGGAAACCTTCATCGCTCACCGATGTATTCAGGAATGATCGAAGGTACAGGACCAAGATATTGTCCGTCAATCGAGGATAAAATCGTACGGTTCAATGATAAGCCAAGACATCAGATCTTCTTAGAACCAGAAGGACGCAACACGGAAGAAGTATACGTTCAAGGCCTTTCTACGAGTCTTCCTGAAGATGTGCAGAAACGAATTTTAGCAACGATTCCTGGTCTTGAAAAAGCAGAGCTGATGCGTGCAGGATATGCGATTGAGTATGATGCGATCGTTCCAACACAGCTTTGGCCATCTCTTGAGACGAAGCGAGTGAACGGTCTATTTACAGCAGGACAGCTGAACGGAACGAGCGGATATGAAGAAGCAGCAGGTCAAGGACTTATGGCGGGAATCAACGCTGCGTTAAAAGTTCAAGATAAAGAGCCTCTTGTGCTTAATCGTTCAGAAGCGTACATCGGAGTCTTAATCGACGACTTGATCACAAAAGGAACGAACGAACCTTATCGCCTTTTAACATCGCGTGCAGAGTACCGTTTATTGTTAAGACATGATAACGCAGATCTGCGCTTAACGAAAAAAGGTCATGAAATCGGACTGATACCAGAAGATCGTTACGAACGCTTTGAAGAGAAGAAAGCATTAATTGCGCAGGAAATAGACCGACTTGAGCATGTTTCGATCAAACCGATTGAAATCGTGCAGCAAGTCCTTGCAGAGTCACAATCGACTCCATTAAAAGAACCAATGTCAGCTGCAAGCTTGTTAAAGCGCCCTGAGATCACATATCCGGTCATTCATAAACTCGTACCAGCTGAAACAGCATTACCAGAGACGGTGATGGAGCAGGTTGAGATTCAGGTGAAATATGCAGGATATATCGATAAACAGCTCGCACAAGTTGAAAAGATGCGTAAGATGGAAAACAAAAAGCTGCCTGTTGATCTTGATTACATGGCAATCAACGGACTAGCTACAGAAGCCAAACAAAAACTTCACGAAGTTCGGCCTCTTTCTGTCGGGCAGGCATCACGTGTATCAGGGGTAAACCCAGCAGATATCTCGATTCTGTTGATCTATCTCGAACAAGGTAAACTGGCGAAGATCGCCCGTTGAGGGGGAACGTGAAAATCATGAATATCGAATTGTTTCAAACTTCCTTAAAAGAAAAGGGAGTCGAATTATCTGAAAAGCAGCTTTCACAGTTTGAAACGTATTATAACCTGCTCGTTGAGTGGAACGAAAAAATGAATCTTACAGCGATCACAGAAAAAGAAGAAGTGTATTTGAAACACTTTTATGATTCTGTGACAGCAGGTTTTTATTTTGATTTCAATCAAAACATCACGGTGTGCGATGTTGGGGCTGGAGCAGGATTCCCAGCCATACCACTGAAGATCGCGTTTCCAGAGATTAAGCTAACAGTCGTTGATTCTTTGAATAAACGCATCGGATTTTTGCAGCACGTAGTAGATGAACTTGGTTTAGACGATGTTTCTCTGTATCATGACCGTGCAGAAACATTTGCTCACCGTCCAGAGTTTAGACAGACGTTCGATCTTGTGACGGCTCGTGCGGTTGCTAGACTATCTGTTCTATCAGAACTTTGTTTGCCACTCGTTAAAATTGGTGGACACTTCTTAGGAATGAAAGGTGCTAACCTTCCTGAAGAAGTGAGAGACGGAGAAAAAGCAGTCAAACTTTTAGGCGGCAGAGTAAAAGATATTCATTCGTTCGTATTGCCGATCGAAGAGAGCGAACGCAATATCATTGTGATTGATAAAGTAAAGGAAACACCAAAGAAATTTCCTCGTAAGCCAGGAACGCCAAACAAATCTCCTATTTCATAATCTGATGCTGTGTTTCTGAGTGAAACACAGCTGTTACATAAAAGAAAGATTTTTACAGACTTGCAGGATTATTGAACTAGAGAGAAGAATTAGTTAACAGGCAGATTACAAAAGGTGGTGTATTCGCATGAAGCATCCTTTTTCACGTTTATTCGGCATCGGCGAAAAGAGCCAGCAAACCTTAGATCCAGAACCAGCTGAAAAAAACGACAACGAAGAAGTACTTCAACTTCCGGTTCAAAGAATCATACCAAACCGGTTTCAGCCTCGTACGGTTTTTATAGATGAACGAATCGAAGAGTTATCACAGACGATTGAAGCTCACGGAATCATTCAGCCCATCGTTGTTCGAGGTATTGGCGACGACAAATACGAGCTGATCGCGGGCGAGCGCAGGTGGCGTGCTGTCCAAAAGCTCGGGTGGGATAAGATTCCTGCGATCATTAAAGAGATGGACGACTCGCAAACGGCTTCTGTAGCACTTATCGAGAACCTTCAGCGAGAAGAGTTAACCGCTATTGAAGAAGCGATGGCATATGCTAAGCTTCTAGAATTGCACGGACTTACACAAGAAGGCCTTGCTCAAAAGTTAGGTAAAGGTCAGTCTACGATCGCGAACAAGCTGCGTCTGTTAAAGCTTCCGCAGTCTATTCAAGATGCCCTTTTGCAGAAAAAAGTGACAGAACGTCATGCTCGAGCATTGATCGTTTTGAAATCTCCTGAAAAGATGGAGGCTGTTCTTCAAGAGATCATCGAAAAACAATTGAACGTGAAGCAAACTGAAGAACGTGTAAAACGAATGATCGAATCTGAAACAGCAGAAAAGAAACCTCAGTCACGCCGTAAATCGTATAGCAAAGATATGCGACTAGCGATCAATACGGTAAGACAATCGGTAGATATGGTCGTGCAAAGCGGACTATCGATCGATACAGAAGAAGAAGAGCATGAGGAGTTCTATCAGTTCACGATTCGTATTCCGAAGAAATAAAAAGATAAGGCCATCAGCTTGAATGGGAGCTGGTGGTTTTTTTTGTTGGTTTGGCGTGCGTGGGGGTATCTGGTAGTCAGCCATTGTCGATTGATGTAGACTCGCGGATAAATAGCTAGAATTCGCGGGATTATCGCCAAAACTCGCGGGAATAAGTCGGATATTTCCGGAATCCATGCAAGAATTTCAGGGATTCTTTGGTGAAATACCCCGCTCCGTATAAGTGATAATCAGCTTCAGAACCCTAAAAAGCCACTTCTTTAACTTTTTCCTACTTAAATTCCTGCAGTGGCCGGATTTTAGAATCAATAAGTAGAAAACCCAACAAAATAAATCCTTCTTTTTCTATAATTCCGTACGTCATTTTATTTTCTTCATGATAGAATAATAGATAATGAATGTTTTTAAGTGAGGTAGGTGACAACGTGGCCAAGACCATTGCAGTAGCCAACCAGAAAGGCGGAGTCGGAAAAACGACTACGTCGGTCAACCTTGGTGCATGCTTAGCATATTTCGGTAAAAAAGTATTGCTCGTAGACATAGATCCTCAAGGGAACGCAACAAGCGGAGTGGGTGTAGATAAAGGGGATATCGACCAATGTATCTACAACGTTCTCGTAGAGGATGTAGAAGTAAAAGATGTGATCGTCGAGACCATCTGTGAAGGTTTGCATATTCTCCCGTCGACGATACAGCTTGCTGGAGCTGAGATCGAACTCGTACCCACAATCTCTCGAGAAGTTCGGTTAAAAAGAGCGTTAGAAAAGGTAAGTTCCAATTATGATTTTATTATTATTGATTGTCCGCCATCATTAGGACTGCTTACGATCAACTCATTAACAGCTTCTGACTCAGTCATCATACCTGTTCAGTGCGAGTATTACGCGCTAGAGGGTTTAAGTCAGCTTTTAAACACAGTACGACTTGTACAAAAACATTTAAATACTGATCTGATGATTGATGGTGTGCTGCTTACCATGCTGGATGCACGTACAAACTTAGGTATTCAAGTCATTGAAGAAGTAAAAAAATATTTTCAAGATAAAGTGTATGAAACCATCATACCAAGAAACGTTAGACTATCTGAAGCGCCGAGTCACGGGAAACCGATCATCATCTATGATCCGAAATCCCGAGGTGCTGATGTTTATTTAGATTTTGCGAAGGAAGTGATCGGCATTGGTGAAAGGGTTAGGTAAAGGGCTGCATGCCTTCTTTCCTCCAACAGAAGCAGGGGAAGAAGAGCAGATCAAAGAAGTCAGTATATCAGAGCTAAGGCCAAATCCGTATCAGCCCCGAAAAGTGTTTGACCAAAAAGCCATTGAAGAACTAAAAGAGTCCATTATTGAACATGGCATTCTACAACCCATTGTTGTGCGAAAAAGTATTAAAGGGTTTGAAATCGTTCTAGGAGAAAGACGGTTCCGCGCAGCTTCAGAAGCGGGATTAAAAGTTATCCCTGTAATCGTAAAAGATTATGACGAACAAAAAATGATGGAAGTTGCTCTTATTGAGAACCTCCAGCGTGAAGATCTCAATCCTGTTGAAGAGGCTCAAGCGTATCAGAAGCTGATGGAACACTTAAAACTGACGCAAGAAGAGTTAGCTACTCGTGTTGGAAAGAGTCGTCCTCACATCGCAAACCATATTCGTTTGCTTCAGCTTCCAAAACCTGTTCTTGAACTCTTATCCAACGGACAAATATCAATGGGACATGGACGAGCATTGCTGGGTCTTAAGAAGAAGACGAAGATGCAGCTTGTCGTTGACCGGGTAATGAATGAAAACTTAAACGTGAGACAGCTTGAGAAGTTGATCTCTGATATTAATATGAATGTTTCACGTGGAACAAAGAAAAAAACCGTCCCAGCGAACGTTTTCTTTCAAGAAAAAGAATCTTCTTTACGCGATCGTTTTGGCACTTCAGTTTCGATTAAGAAATCAAAACGAAAAGGAAAGATTGAGATCGAATTCTTTTCACAAGATGATCTGGAACGCATTTTAGAACTGTTAGAAAAGTAAGCAGAAAACCATCGCTGAGGTGGTTTTCTTTTTTGCTATTTCTTTAATCGTTTTGATTAACAGCTTCTGAATTTGTATTTTGAAAGGCATCATTGTCAAGTTGATTGGAGTGCAAGATGCGAGACTCCTGCGGAAAGGGAGCGTCTGGAACAGAGATTAACCACTTTCAAAGCTAAAGTATAAACGAAAGTAAGCATCTTGAATCTAGCTCATTAAATGGTTAGTGAAGACCTGCTTTAGATAGGAGAGCATAAAAAAATGTCACTGTTAGGAACGATAGTTAACGGTATTGCAATTATTGCAGGAAGCTTTTTAGGGTTATTTTGGACGAATATTTCTGATCGGTACAAAGATACGATCTTACAAGCGATGGCATTAGCGGTTACGATCTTGGGAATCGGAATGGGGCTGAAGAGCGAGCAGTTCTTAATCGTGATCGCTAGCTTGGCGATCGGCGGTGCTCTCGGTGAGTGGTGGAATCTTGAAGAGAGATTGAACGCGATCGGAAAGTGGCTTGAGACGAAGGTCGGAAAACAAGATAAGGGATCGGTTGCTACCGGCTTTGTAACGGCTACGCTTGTGTTTGTTGTAGGAGCGATGTCGATCGTGGGTGCTCTTGATAGCGGTCTTAGACAACAGCATGATGTTCTTTATACAAAAGCGCTGATCGATGGATTCTGTGCGATCCTGTTTACTTCAACACTCGGCATCGGTGTCATGTTTTCTGCTATACCTGTCGTTTTATATCAAGGAATAATCGCCTTGATGGCCACACAGATCGATCGCTTCGTTTCTCAAGAATTGATGGATGCCCTAATTGTAGAGATAACAGGTACGGGTGGAATCATGATCGTAGCGATCGGACTTAATTTACTTGGAATAGCTAAGATTCGTGTTGCAAACCTTCTGCCGGGATTGCTCATCGCAACGATCTTAGTGTGTATCGTTGAAAAATGGGAAAGCATTCTAGCGTTCTCAGAAGGATTGATGTAAATAAAAAAGCCGCTTCTATATTAATCCTAGAAGCGGCTTTTGCTATTGAATTTTATAAATGTCTTGTGGACGAGAGTCAGTGCTTGTCATCATGTTTTTTTGTTGAATCTTTTTACGTAAACAAGCCATATGAAGAGAATCAGCGATGAGTTCAGCCATCTTCATCACAATGCTGAGCCGTGTGTTTTGAAGGACAAAGTACTCCATAAACCCACTGACGTTTACGATGCCTGTAATATGCATATCGCCAACAGGTGGCAGCTGTTTGTTAACGCCGGCCCCTGGTTTAACAGGTCCATCGTTGATTGAAACCATGCCAACGTGGTTTAATCGACCTAAGCAAGCGTCGATTCCTATAACAAAAGCACCTGGATGCTCGGTCGCGATCATCTTAAGCTTTTCTTCTAAATTTACCGCATGAACAGGATCATCTAGTGTGCCATAAACAAAGAATGGGAATGTATCTTTGTTGTGCAGCTTTGTACCAACTAGAGGGCCTAATGCATCGCCTGTCGATCTGTCAGTTCCTATACAGACAACGACAACTGGCTGATGAGCTTCCGGAAGCATAGGTAATATTTGTTCGGTGATTCTGAGCATCGCTTCCTTGTCTTCGTGGTGCAATTTATATTGAATGGGTTTCCCTAATCCCAGCTTCCGTTTGAGGAACATGACATCCTCTCCTTTATAATGGTTCTACTAGTATACGGAAGAAATCCTTTTCTTATACATGGTAGAATACAATAATCACAGACTTTTGTTTAAAGTCTATACCCGTTTCCTCTGCACTCGTAACTCTAGAAGTTTTTCTTAAAAGCAGATCACAGATTTACATTTGATATTCTCGGCAAAAGCTGATTAAATAATTTCATAATCAAAGAGAGGAAGATGACCATTGGCAGGTGCGAATTTACCGGAAACTGCAGAAAAAGCCGTCACGATTTTTTCCGATAAAGAATGGTGGACAGGCATTGCAACTACGAGCTTAAAGATCGTAGGAATCATACTGCTCGCTATTATTTTCAAATACATCGTAAAAGCAGCGATCGCTAATGTATTTAAAGTTCGACTGAAATCTCCTCTTCGTTTAAGTGAGAGAAGAGAGAACACCCTGTTTAGACTGTTAGATAATGTTGCTTCTTATGTTATTTATTTTGTAGCGATCTTAACCATCTTAACGGAGTTCGGTGTAGATATTAAAGCCATTCTTGCCGGTGCTGGAGTGGTTGGTCTAGCGATTGGTTTCGGTGCCCAAAGTCTTGTGAAGGATATCATTACAGGCTTTTTCATCATCTTCGAAAATCAGTTCTCTGTTGGAGACACGGTACGAATCACAAACTTTGAAGGAACCGTTGAAGAAATCGGATTAAGAACAACAAAAATTAAAAGCTGGACAGGAGAATTACATATCCTGCCGAATTCGTCTATCACAGAAGTTACGAATTTTTCTGTTCATAACAGCATTGCGGTCGTTGACTTGAGCATTGCTTATGAAGAGGATATCGATAAAGCTCAAACAATTATTCAAGAAGTTGTGAAGAATGCTAAGCCGAACTATCCTGAGATGGTAAAAGAACCAGAAGTATTAGGGGTGCAGATGCTCGGTGCATCAGAAGTTGTAATCCGTGTTACGGCAGAGGTCCTTCCGATGACACACTTCAAGATCGCTCGTGAACTTCGTAAAACATTAAAACATGAGCTTGAAGTAGCGGGGATCGAAATTCCATATCCAAAAATGGTCACGTATCAAAAAGAAACTTTACCAAAAGAACATAAATAAGGGAGAGCTGATTATGCAGCAAAAAGAATTTCAACTTCACGATGAAGTAGAAATGAAAAAACAGCATCCATGTGGAACGAATCGTTGGAAAGTCATTCGAATGGGTGCTGATATCAGGATTAAGTGCATGGGATGTCAGCATAGCGTGATGCTGCCGAGAGCTGAGTTCGCTAAGAAAATAAAAAAAGTTCTAGCATCTCCTGGCGAGTAACCGTTCCTGTTTCACGTGAAACAAAAAACACGTCTTGAAATTTAAAAAAATGATTAAACGTTTGAGCCGGGTTACACGACCCGGTTCTTCTTGTTTTTTAAGATGATAAAACCTATAATTGGGAAGGATATTTTTTTATTAAATGAAAAGCCTTAGGTTTCTAAGCTTTATATAAAACAGAGGAGTGAATGAACAGTGGCTCTTACAACTGGAATCGTTGGTTTGCCGAACGTTGGTAAATCTACATTGTTTAATGCTATTACACAAGCGGGTGCTGAATCTGCTAACTATCCGTTCTGTACGATCGATCCGAACGTTGGAATCGTTGAAGTTCCTGACCACCGTCTTCAAAAATTAACAGAGATGGTACAGCCGAAAAAAGTAGTACCTACAACTTTTGAATTCACAGATATCGCTGGAATCGTAAAAGGTGCGAGTAAAGGAGAAGGTTTAGGAAATAAATTCTTATCTCACATCCGTCAAACAGACGCGATCCTTCAAGTTGTTCGTTGTTTTGATGATGAAAACATCACGCACGTACACGGAAAAGTGAATCCGATCGATGATATTGAAGTTATCAACCTGGAGCTTATCTTTGCTGATCTAGAGTCTATCGACAAGCGTGTTGCACGTGTTGAAAAGCTAGCAAAGTCTAAAGACAAAGAAGCTGTAGCGGAGTTTGCTGTTCTTTCAAAGATCAAAGAAGCTCTTATGCAAGAACTTCCGGCACGTAGTGTTGATCTGACGCCTGAAGAGAAGAAGATCGTTCACACGATGCACCTTCTTACAATGAAACCAATTCTTTACGTTGCTAACGTAAGCGAAGATGAACTTTTAGAAGGAACGAACGAGCATGTTGAAGCAGTTAAAGAATATGCTGAACGTGAAAATGCAGAAGTTATCGTAATCTGTGCAAAAGTGGAAGAAGAAATCGCTGAGCTTGATGGCGACGAAAAGATGGCATTCTTAGGTGAACTTGGTATCGAAGAAGCGGGTCTTGATAAATTGATCCGTGCTTCATATTCACTTCTAGGACTAGCTACTTATTTTACAGCGGGTGTTCAAGAAGTACGCGCTTGGACGTTCCGTAAAGGCATGAAGGCTCCTGCTTGTGCGGGAATCATTCACACGGATTTTGAAAGAGGATTTATCCGTGCAGAAATCGTAGCTTATGATGATCTGATGGCGGCGGGGAATATGGCAGCTGCTAAAGAAAAAGGTAAGGTTCGTCTTGAAGGTAAGGAATATGAGATGAAAGATGGAGATGTTGTTCATTTCCGTTTTAATGTTTAATTAAAACTTTTGTGCTCTTGAGAGCAGTTGATTTCCGTTCCAGGTGCTTCGCTTTCCGCGGGGCGACCGGTGAGCCCCTTGCCGCTTCGCGCCCTTAAGGGTCTCACCTGACCGCTCGTCCCGCAGGAGTCTTGCACCTTACACTCCAATCAACTTGTCACAGGAGTTTTTAGTAAAACGAATATAGACACTCTTTTGGAGACAAAACCAAAATAGATAAAAACGTAGGAAAAGCAATCGCTTTTCCTCTTTTTTATGCTTTCTTTTAAGAGGTGCTTGTTTTATACAGGATGTTTTGATATAATTCTTTATTGTGAGTTAATTGTCAACAAATATTGTTATGATGATTTTCTCCTTGCCCTTAAATATTTGTTTTGGGCCGCTTAGACCAAAAGGAGGTGAACGGAATGAAAAAGTACGAAATTATGTACATCGTCCGTCCGAATATCGAAGAGGAAGCTCTTAAGGCAACTAAAGAGCGTGCGAAAAGCATCCTAACTGACAACGGTGCGGAGATCGCGAACGAAAAGGAAATGGGTAAAAAGCGTTTAGCTTACGAAATCAATGACTTCCGCGATGGATATTACACGCTATTGGAAGTTAACGCTCCAAACGAAGCGATTAATGAATTCGACCGTCTTATGAAGATCAACGAAGATGTTCTTCGTTTCATGACAATCGTAGACGAAAGAAATTAATCCTTTAAGGAGTGGTTCTGAATGCTAAATCGAGTAGTACTGGTGGGACGTTTAACAAAAGACCCAGAATTAAAGTACACTCCAAACGGTGTGGCTGTTGCTAACTTCACACTTGCTGTCAATCGACCTTTTTCGAATCAGCAAGGTGAGCGCGAAGCAGATTTCATTAACTGTGTCGTATGGCGTAAGCCCGCTGAAAATGTAGCGAACTTCTTGAAAAAGGGATCGCTTGCAGGAGTGGATGGACGTTTGCAAACTCGTTCTTACGAGAACCAGCAGGGTCAAAGAGTGTATGTTACTGAAGTAATGGCAGAAAGTGTTCAATTCCTTGAACCTAAAAACGCTAATGCTGGAGGCCAGCAATATCAAGGCAACAGCAACAACTTTGGTGGACCATCAAATGACCGCGGATTTGGGCAGCAAAATCAGAACCGCAGCTATGGAAGTGACAACGGCTTTGGAGGACAGCAACAACAGCAGAATCCAAAACGTAATAACTTCAACGATGACCCGTTTGCAAATGATGGCACGCCGATCGACATCTCTGATGACGATTTGCCATTTTAAACTAACGTAAACTATGAATCGGAATATATAAAAATAAAACTAAAGGAGGGGACCAACTATGGCTGGACGTCGTGGTGGACGCCAAAAGCGTCGTAAGGTTTGTTTCTTCACTGTAAACAAAATCACTTACATTGACTACAAGGACACTGATCTTTTAAAGCGTTTCGTTTCTGAGCGCGGAAAGATTCTTCCTCGTCGTGTAACTGGTACATCTGCTAAATATCAACGTCAATTGACTCGTGCGATCAAACGCTCTCGTCACATGGCATTGTTACCATATGTATCTGAATAAGATCGTTTAAAAAGCGCAACTGGGTTTTCCTGGTTGCGTTTTTTTGTGTTCAAAGATAGGAGTGGGAGTCGACTTTTGTCGAGGATTGTAGACTCGCGGATAAATGGCTAAAACTCGTGGATAAACAGCTAAAACTTTAGGATTCAGGCATGAAATTTGTGGATTGGAGCTCAAAACTTTTGGATTCCTCTTCATGTCCCTTGAAAAATCGGCTGCGAAATGACTGAACCCCCTGTATTGAATCACCGTAGTAGCTTTCAAGACTACCCCAATCACTGTTTCACACATAATCTCCCTAAAAACAGGTGTATTCCTCCTAATTTCGACCCATTACACAACAACCTTCCATAATTTGTTTACTTCTCTTCAAGTACGTCTATGCTAGAATTATCGTTTAAGTTGAATTACGGCGGTTATGTCACTACAATTAGAACATATGAAGAATTTTATGAGGTGAATCATGCGCAATACTAAAGTATTGGTGGAAGGTGCCGTTGTTTCGGGCATTTATACGCTTCTTTTTTTGATCAGTATGTACATACCGTTATTTAGCTTGGTCTCGTTATTTATTTTGCCGCTTCCGTTTATCATCTACTTATACCGGCAAGATCTTAAAGCGGGATTACTCCTATGGGCGGTCACATTTGGTGTGTCGTTAGCATTTGCGGGGCTTAACGGTATCATTGTTACCCTCTTTGCTGGTTTGACCGGAATCGTGATGGGGGAACTTTATAGAAGAAAAAAACCCGCGTTTGCTGTAATTCTTGGGGCGAGTCTGTCGAACATCGTGAACATGTTAGGAACGCTTGCTATCGCTCAAGTATTCATGGGCATCAATTTTGTAAAAGAATTAGAGACTCAGTTTCAAAGTGCGATAGGCACAGCAGAAGACTTGTATAAATCGGGGGGACAAGATCCTTCTCAGATTGAAAAATTTAAAGAGCAGGCAGAATTGATCCCGATGATGCTTCCGACATATATTATCGGAGGAGCTGTGATTCTTGCCTTCTTAACACATATTGCAGCAAGAATGCTGATGAAAAGAATGCGTTATGATGTTCCGTCGTTCCCTCCGTTTCGTGAGTGGAACCTGCCAAAATCATTTTTGTGGTATTATATTATAGCGATTGTTTTAACATTCAGTATGCCTGAAAAGGGTACGTCTTTATATATTGTGACGATAAATTTGTATATGATATTATCGTTTGTACTTATATTACAAGGTTTCACAGTTATTTTTTATTATGCCTGGATAAAGAATTGGAAGAGAAAAAGAATCATATTGTTGATTATACTCTTGTTTTTGCTGAACTCTTTCCTGCCGATTCCTCTGGAAGTCGTTAAATTCTTAGGTATAATTGATTTAGGGTTTATGATCAAAAAACGGTTGAAACCAAAACAGTAGGAGCTGAAAGTATGCCAAAGTTTTTACTAAAACGGTGGCATGGTTATCCCGTCATCGCTTTATTTGTAACTTCTGTTGTTCTGGTAAGTATCATCACGTATTTTCATTGGATGATTGGAATGGCAGGCTTCGTGCTGCTCGGTGGTTTGTTTTATTATGCCATGAAAGCCGAAGCTAGTTTTCAGGAGGAGCTGGGCGATTATATTTCGACGCTTTCTCACCGCTTGAAGAAGGTCGGAGAAGAAGCGTTGATGGAAATGCCGATCGGGATTATTTTGTATGATGAGGATTTTAAGATCGAATGGGCCAATCCTTACATGGGAGCCCTTATTGAAGAAGAGTCCTTTATCGGCCATTCTCTAAACCATGTTTCAGAAGAACTGATTCCTCATATCAAGAGTGATGCGAAGGAAGAAGTTATTAAGATTAACACACATAGATTTCAAGTGAACTTCAAAAAAGAAGATAGACTGCTTTACTTTTTTGATGTGACCGAGCAGTTAGATCTTGAACGTTTGTATGATGAAGAACAAACGGTCATGGCGATTATCTATCTTGATAACTATGAAGAAGTAACGCAAGGACTAGATGACCAGTTTCGATCAACGATCAACTCAAAAGTTACGTCTGTGTTGAATGAATGGGCGAACGTACATGGCATCTTCCTTAAACGAACGTCTTCTGAGCGGTTTTTAGCTGTATTCAACCAGCGTATTCTCTATGAGTTGGAGAAAAATAAATTCAGCGTACTAGATGAGGTTAGAGAGTCTACAGCTAAGCAGAATATCTCTCTTACGCTCAGTATTGGGGTTGCAGCTGGAACATCGTCACTGCCTGAGCTTGGACAGCTATCTCAATCGAGTCTGGATCTTGCTCTTGGACGCGGAGGCGACCAAGTTGCGATCAAACAAACGAACGGAAAAGTACGTTTCTATGGAGGGAAAACAAATCCTGTTGAGAAACGTACCCGCGTACGTGCCCGCGTCATCTCACATGCTTTGAGTGAATTGGTGGCAGATAGTGATAAGGTCATCATCATGGGGCATAAGAATCCTGATATGGACTCAATCGGTTCTGCGATCGGGATCTTGAAGGTCGCACAAGTGAATGGAAAAGATGGATATATCGTACTCGATCAAGCGAATATCGACATTGGCGTTCAGCGCTTGATGGATGAGCTTAAAGAAACAGAATCGATCTGGAAGTTTTTCATCTCGCCTGAGGAAGCACTTGAGCTTGCATCGCGCGACACGCTTCTAGTAGTAGTGGATACACATAAACCGACGATGGTTATTGAAGAGAAGCTGTTATCTAAGCTTGATCATGTTGTGGTCATCGATCATCATCGTCGTGGCGAAGATTTCATTAAAGATCCGGTGCTTGTGTACATGGAGCCTTATGCTTCATCTACAGCAGAGCTCGTGACCGAACTTCTCGAATATCAGCCGAAAAGACTGAAGATGCGTATGCTTGAAGCAACGGCCCTTCTTGCAGGTATTATTGTTGATACGAAGAGTTTTACCCTCAGAACAGGTTCTCGTACGTTTGATGCAGCATCTTATTTAAGGGCGCATGGCGCAGATACGATTCTTGTTCAAAAGTTCTTAAAAGAAGATTTAAACACGTATACGAGACGTTCCAAACTCATTGAGAGTGCGGATGTTTATAAAAAAGGCATCGTTATTGCCAAGAGCTCTCCTGAGGATGCGTACAATCAAGTAGTCATCGCTCAGGCAGCAGATATACTATTAACGATGAACGGCATTCAAGCATCCTTTGTTATTGCAAATCGCATTGACGGCAAAGTAAGCATCAGTGCTCGTTCACTTGGGGACATCAACGTGCAGATGATCATGGAGAGACTGGAAGGCGGAGGACATCTTACAAACGCTGCCTGCCAGATTGAGAACAGCTCGATTGATGAAGCGGAAAAACACTTAAAGCTAATCATTGATGAGTATATTGAAGGGGGAGAAGAGGAATGAAAGTAATTTTTCTTCAAGATGTAAAAGGTAAAGGTAAAAAAGGCGAGATTAAGAACGTTTCTGAAGGATATGCACGCAACTTCTTATTTCCAAAAAACCTAGCTTCAGAAGCTACATCTGGCGCGATGGCGACACTTCAAGGTCAACAAAAGAGCGAAGAGAAGAAACAACAAGCTCAATTAGAAGAGGCTGAAGCATTAAAAGCAAAGCTTGCTGAGATGACCGTTACAATCAAAACGAAGACTGGTGAAGGTGGCCGCGTTTTCGGTTCTGTGACAAGTAAACAGATCGCTGATGGCTTGAAAGAGCAAGGGATTAAGATCGATAAGCGTAAGATCGAGCTTACTGAGCCGATTAAAGCACTTGGGTATACGAATGTTTCGATCAAGGTTCATCAACAAGTTACGGCAACTGTAAAAGTACACGTAACAGAAGAATAAAAGAGCCGGGTTTTTCCCGGTTTTTTTGTGGGGTTTTGAAAGTAGTTGATCTCCGCTCCAGGTTGCTCGCTTTCCGCGGGGCAATCGGTGAGCCACTTGCCGCTATGCGCCATTAAGTGTCTCACCTGACCGCTTGTCCCGCAGGAGTCTCGCACCTTGCGCTCCAATCAACTTGTCAAAGAAGAAAAAGCAAAAAGATAAAAACAAAAACTTTATTATAGCTAAACCGTTAAAATCGAAAAGTAAAGAAAGGAGGAACTACTATGAGTGATTTATTTGCTGACCGTATACCGCCGCAGAATATTGAAGCGGAGCAGGCTGTTCTTGGTGCGATCTTTTTAGAGCCCGAAGCTCTTATAACGGCATCTGAGATCCTGCTTCCGGAAGATTTTTACCGAGCTACTCATCAAAGAATCTATCGCGTGATGCTCGACCTTAACGCAAAAGGCGAGCCGGTCGATCTGATCACGGTTACGTCAGAGCTTCAGGACAAGAACCAGCTGGATGAGGTAGGCGGTTTATCCTTTCTTACAGAGTTGGCGGATAGTTCTCCGACGGCTGCGAACATCGAGTATTACAGCAAGATTGTTGAAGAGAAGTCTCTTCTTCGCCGTTTGATCCGTACAGCGACTGATATTACCGCGAACAGCTATGCGCGTGAAGAAGAAGTAGAGGCAATCCTGAACGAAGCGGAGAAATCGATCCTAGAAGTAGCGAACCGTAAGAACACGAGTGCTTTTACAGCGATTAAGGATGTTTTGGTTCACGCTTACGACAACATTGAAGCTCTTCATAACCGTAAAGGTGATATAACGGGTATTCCGACCGGCTTTAATGACCTGGACCGAATGACGGCTGGGTTTCAGCGGAACGATCTGATCATCGTTGCCGCTCGTCCATCAGTTGGTAAAACCGCGTTTGCTCTGAACATCGCACAAAATGTTGCGACAAAGACAGATGAGAATGTAGCCATATTCAGTCTAGAGATGGGTGCTGAGCAGCTTGTCATGCGTATGCTTTGTGCAGAGGGTAATCTAGATGCACAGCGCCTTCGTACAGGGTCATTGTTACCCGAAGACTGGCAGAAGCTTACGATGGCTATGGGAAGCTTGTCAGCGGCAGGTATCTATATCGATGATACACCGGGTATCCGTATTAACGATATCCGTGCGAAATGTCGTCGTCTGAAGCAGGAGAAAGGCCTAGGAATGATTTTGATCGATTACCTGCAGCTTATTATGGGCAGCGGGAAATCAGGCGAAAACCGCCAGCAGGAGGTTTCTGAGATCTCTCGTTCCCTTAAAGCACTTGCTCGTGAGCTGGAAGTGCCGGTTATCGCCCTTTCACAGTTATCACGTGGTGTTGAATCTCGTCAGGACAAGCGTCCGATGATGTCCGATATTCGTGAGTCAGGTTCCATCGAGCAGGATGCCGATATCGTTGCCTTCTTATATCGTGACGATTACTATGATAAAGAATCAGAAGCGAAGAACATCATCGAGATCATTATAGCTAAGCAGCGTAACGGCCCAACAGGAACGGTAGAGCTCGCTTTCGTAAAAGAATATAACAAGTTCGTTAACCTGGACAGGCGGCACGATGAGAGCGCCATACCGCCAGGAGCATAAAAAAAGCAGCTGGGAATTATTCCGGCTGCTTTTGTATTTCTTTGATCTTATTTTCTGTTAACCACATTTCTATTCTGCTTTTCACTTTATCTTTTTGAAACGTCTGCCATTTCTCATGTAAACCGAACTCAATCACTTTTTCGGTAAAACGTTTGAAAGGCTCATCCTCATTTAGCGCATGCAACAGTTCGTTATTTTGATGAAAGCTCTCAAACTCAACCATCCAGCTGAAGGATTCAATGTTCATCACTTTTGGAATCTCAAGAAATCGCTCAGGTTCTTCCAAATCTAGAAATTCTAGATTTGGAAGACCACCTGGATCGATCGCATCAAGCAATATCGTTTGTTCATTTTTATCTAAATAATAGATGTGGTTTGCTTTTGTATCCATATAAGCCACCATTAATTTATCGATAAGCAAGTAATCGTACCTCCTAAAAAAGGTGAATACTACAGGATACGATAAGGTTTTCGATCTTCTGGCTATAGAAATGTAAAATTATTACGAACGAAAATATAGTTTTTTCTTTTAATGTTCGTGTTTTTAATTGACTTCTATCAGATATATTGCTAAACTAAGCATGGTTTTCAAGATTAGATGATAAATTCGTCAATCGTTAATTTCATGGAGGTGCAACAACCATGTCATCAGTAGTAGTAGTAGGAACACAATGGGGAGATGAAGGAAAAGGTAAGATTACCGATTATCTCTCAGAAAAAGCAGAAGTAGTAGCTCGATACCAAGGTGGTAACAACGCTGGTCATACAATTGTATTTGAAGGAAAGAAGTATAAGCTTCACCTTATTCCATCTGGAATCTTTTATAAAGATAAAATTTGCGTGATCGGAAACGGAATGGTTGTCGATCCGAAAGCAGTTCTTGAAGAACTTGCTTACCTTCACGGGCATGGAGTAAGTACGGATAACCTTCGTATCTCTAACCGTGCACACGTGATTCTTCCTTATCACCTTCGTCAAGATATCTTGGAGGAAGAAAGCAAGGGAGCTAACAAGATCGGCACAACGAAAAAAGGAATCGGTCCTGCATACATGGATAAAGCAGCTCGTATCGGAATTCGTATCGCTGACCTTTTAGATCGTGAAGAATTTGAAGAAAAACTTGAGCGCAATTTAGCGGAAAAGAATCGTTTATTCGAACGCATCTACGAAACAGAAGGTTTCACAAAAGAAGAAATCTTAGATGAGTATTATGAATACGGTCAACAAATTAAAAAATATGTAGTAGATACATCAGTTGTTCTGAATGATGCATTAGACGATGGCCGTCGCGTTCTTTTTGAAGGCGCACAAGGTGTAATGCTTGATATCGACCAAGGAACATATCCATTCGTTACGTCATCGAACCCTATCGCAGGTGGAGTAACAATCGGTTCTGGTGTTGGTCCGTCTAAGATCAACCATGTTGTAGGTGTTTCAAAAGCCTATACAACACGTGTTGGTGATGGTCCTTTCCCAACTGAACTTCATGATGAGATCGGTAACCAAATTCGTGAAGTTGGCCGTGAGTACGGTACAACGACAGGACGTCCGCGCCGTGTAGGTTGGTTTGACGCAGTCGTTGTGCGTCATGCTCGCCGTGTTTCAGGAATCACGGATCTTTCTTTGAACTCAATCGACGTTCTAACAGGTATTGAAACGTTGAAGATCTGTGTAGCCTACAAATATAAAGGTGAACTAACGTATGAGTTCCCAGCGAGCCTTAAAGAGCTTGCTCAATGTGAGCCTGTATTCGAAGAAATGCCAGGCTGGACGGAAGATATTACAGGTGTGAAGGATCTTGGAGAGCTTCCAGAAAACGCGCGTCATTATGTAGAGCGTATCTCGCAAGTAACTGGTATTCCACTTTCTATCTTCTCAGTTGGACCAGATCGTGCACAAACAAACATGGTACGTGGCGTATTCGCTTAAATAATTAGTGGCCCCTTGTTGAAACGAGGGGCTTTATTTTTGATGAATGTGGAAAGCTTTCGTGAGTATTTTTAAGCATTTGAAAGTTTTTTTGAAAAATATATAGAAAACATATTGCCAAAGCTTTTATTACGTGATAAAGTAACACTTGTCGTGAAAAAACGACAAACGTTTAAAAACAAAGCACGAGCCATTAGCTCAGTTGGTAGAGCATCTGACTTTTAATCAGAGGGTCGAAGGTTCGAATCCTTCATGGCTCA
>NZ_JACSQM010000016.1 GCF_014836645.1 Fictibacillus norfolkensis | reverse complement strand
AATACCCCATAAAAAAACTCCCCTTAAGATAAACAGATTTTTTATTTCATCTGTCTACCTAAAGGGGAGCATATCAAGATGCGCTTTGCCTTTTATGTTTCTATTCTCCGCGTTCCACAAGATCAAGTCTTCCTGTAGCAGGGTCGATAACGAGACCGTGTACTTTAATATCTTCAGGAAGCAGCGGGTGATTTTTTACAAGCTTCACACTGTTTCTCACAGAATCCTCAACACTTGCAAATCCTTGAACCCATTTCTTTAAATCGAGTCCAGAATATTTTAATGTGTCAAACGTTGACTCTTCAATGCCGCGGTCTTTCATCTTGGCAAGTAAACCATCTGCGTTTACATTGCTCATTCCACAGTCATAGTGACCGATGACCATAACTTCTTCAGCTTTTAGTTCATAGATGGCCACAAGGATACTTCTCATAATAGAACCGAATGGGTGGGAGATAACCGCTCCAGCCGATTTAATAACTTTTACATCACCATTCTTGATATTCATTGCACTTGGCAATAATTCAGTCAGGCGCGTGTCCATACAAGACACGATAACAAGTCCTTTATCAGGAAATTTAGTAGTTTGGAAAGGTTCATATTCTTTGTTTTCAACAAATTGGTGATTGAACGCTAAGATTTCGTTAAGTACGGACATGATTCTCCTCCTTGTTTCTACAGAAAATAATTAATGAATAAAAAGATTTAGAAGTATACGTCTTTTTCTATCATATTCAGCTTAAACTCGCTAACATATTCACTTCTATATTCACTATTATACAAAAATGTGGGCCGAATCTGCTCTTTTTTGTACCTGAAGCGAATCTTTTGTTGATAGAAACTTTAAAACAAAAGCACATTGTGACAAACATTTTATAAAAAGGTACGTATAATCGCAATTAACACCACATACATTGGTAAGTCGAAGGGAGGATGAAACAAAGAAAAATACTTGCCAGTAAAGTAGGGTTTAAATAGATCGGTACAAATTAACGGAAATTGAAAGGGGTAGGGAAGATGGAAGTTATGACGTATGTACTTTGGGTTCTGCTGTTAATGGGGTCGGTTATGAAGAATTACATGGTGTCAGTTTCTATGCCGAAAACGGGACAAGTTATGATGGCGAATGAATCTGGTGTAAACTTCTTTTCGTATGGCGAAGTGAGCAACAAGAATGCATCGGAAGTTATATCTGCAATTGCCGTGCCTTTCAATAATCAGAATTTCAGTTGGGTAGATACGTCATAGATTACATAGAGTGAAGCTTGTATTGATGAAGTGAAGTATGTGAAATGAATGTATTTGGAAAAAGAAGGGGGTCTGCTGCAAAAAAATAAATAGAGCTATTTTTCGCATTCACTATCATGCTCGCGGCAGGATCACCGTTCGTGTGCTAGTGTATGAATATACTTGAGCGGAATTTGGAGCAAAAGGCAGCTTGTTCGAGCTGTCTTTTTTGGCATTCATTTTATTTATGTGTACGGGTTTGATAGAATAAGAAAAAAACAATTGTGGTGAAACCGATGAATATATCAGTAAGTCAGTTTGCAAAGAAAATAGAAAAGCATGTTGCTGAGATGAAAGTGTTAGATGAGAACTCGCCAAAACTGCGCGAGCATGTATCAGCCATCCAAACATTGTGCGAATTAATGTTAGAAGCGGACGAGGATGATACAGCTGTTGACGTGAAAGGGTGGGTACCGTCATATCCCGTTCAAAAGCCAACCAACCTAGTGACCGCACCTCCGCCAAAAAAACACAAAAAGTCCATGATGGATTATGATATGGACTATGATGATGACGATCAAGACGAAAAAGACGGCAACGGAGACTCTATTTTTGATTTTTAATGCCAGTTTTTTGGAAAACCTGCTCTTTCTTTCTGAGTGGGTTTTTCTTTTTTATGTAGGTTTGAATGGGGTTGAGAGGACTAGTGGTGGGTAGGAGGAGAGGGAATTCCTGAAATTCTTTCGATAATCCCGCGAGAATCAAGGTTAATTCCGCGAGTTTGTACAATAATCCCGCGAGTTTTCCCTTTATTTCCGCAAAGCTCTTCTCTTGAAGTTGATTGTATAGGAAATCAACTACTTTCAAGTGCAAAAATATTTGGGTGAAATATGTACAAAAAAAACAGCACCATTATCAGCGCTGTTAGATCGAAACATACGTATTCTGGTGTTCCATTCGTGCATCTCTACGTTTTGCGATTTCAATTTTTTCGTTAATCTTTTTATTAGAAAAATAAATGGCAGTCACTGTTGCGATTAGACTTAGAGCAGCTAAACCAAAAATTGTATATATCATTGTAATAAGAAGTTCCATTTTATTGTTCCTCCTCTTATGTAATTTTTTTCTGTCTTACTTTTTTTATTCCACTACCTCATTTATTTAAACCTCTTTTTTGTATAGGTCATTCGAATCAAAATGAAAATATGAGAAAGGAATGATGGTAAATATACTCCGTTCGCTTTATACTAAATTTACGAACATACGTTCTATTTTGTTCGATAATAAAATGAGGGGTGAATGGAAATGGTCGGAGCAAGTGAATGGTTAAACTTAGTTAATCTCCTCGGCAATGTGGGCTTTCCTATCGTCATTGCGGGCTACTTGCTTTTTCAATTTGAGAGGCGTATTCAGAGCTTAGAAGGAATCATCCGCGAACTTCACTCTGAATTAGTAGAAAAAGAAGAGCTTGAGCGTAAGATCGATCAATACGTCCGATTGCTTGACGGCGAACGTCAGCCAAAAAAACGTTAGCGTTCGCCTTTTTTATCATGGACAACCCGTCCGCCAAAATTTTTACAATCCTGTGGCAACCTTTGTATTGTCGTTTTTCAATGGTAAGATAAAAGAAAAACAGGAGTGGAACAGGATGAAGCTTTTTCTTATATTAGGTGCGATTCACGCGATGCTTGCGGTTATGCTTGGAGCTTTCGGTGCACATGCACTTGAAGCTAAATTAAATGCTAAGAACATGCTAAATGTGTACCAAACTGGGGTTCAATATCACATGTATCATGCACTGGCTTTGTTAGTTGTCGGCGTTTTACTTGGTAAATTTCCAGCTTCAACGCTATTAACAGGAGCAGGTTGGTCGTTCTTTATCGGCATACTGCTTTTCTCAGGAAGTCTATATGCTCTCTCAACGACAGGGATGAAATTCTTTGGTCCTATCACACCGCTTGGCGGCGTAGCGTTTATCGTTGGTTGGATTCTGCTGATCATCGCAGTTGTAAAAGCATAATAAAAGGCGCTCTCTTAAATTAGAGGGCGCCATTTTCATAATTGCCTGAACCAGACAGGAATAATATCTATCAACGAGGGCTGTATTGTGACATCTGACCGCCTTGCTGTTGCTGCTGTTGCGTACCATACGGATAGCTATAATTGATCTCTTCATCAAACGTGACATAGTTTACATACACCATCAATAGCAGATAACGTTTACCTGTTTGCGGATCGCTAAGGATGATATGATCACGGCCAGCGGCTTCAATGATTCCTTTAAAAACCTTAGCGTTCCATTTTTCATTGTTCTCGAAAGTCATATAAACGGTTGCAACTTTCCCTTTGTTCATCCTTAAAATATTTTCGATGTAGGACTGCTCGAGCGGAAGCTGCCCAGGTGCACCGATATCTTGCAGAGGGCCGCCGCCCATTCCTGGTGCCTGCTGACTTTGTGCCATGTCTTGAGGAACCCCCATGCCTGCCATTCCTCCCATGCCGCCACCCATCATACCCATTCCATTCTGAGCCCGATAATACTCTTGGCCGTACGGATTAAAGTTGTTCATCAACAAACCTCCCTAAAAGGTGTTAAACACATTTGGACAATCGCTTTGTTTTGGCTGATAAAAACAGTGAGCCTTGAAGCTGCCCGAGTGAGGCTGATTGTACCAAGTCTTCGGACAAGCCCCTTTTGGATCGAAAAACCATAACGAATTTCTGGCAGGGTGGAAGCGCTGCCCGTTAATAACCCTTCTCGCTAACCTTTTTTCATTCTCTCTAGCACCTTGATAAAAATATCCTTTGATCGTTGCTTCAAATCCTCCAGGTCTTTGAAAGACCATCTGCTGCATCGTACGAATATTTTTAAAATCAAGGCAGTTGGAGCGAATTCGATTTACGCCGGTATTACCAACAAGGAGCATCCCTTGGTCACCTTCACCCTCAGCTTCCGCACGTATGAGACGTGCCAGCAAGTCAATATCCTTATTTGTAGCCTTAATGACTGCCAATTGCCTTCCCCCTCTATATTGTTAATCTTGGTGTACAAGCAGGGAAACAGAACATTCGATATATGTGTATGAGCTGTTTTGGGAAACTAGACCAAAAATAGGATGGGAATTTCATGTTTTTGGGCATTTATGAGGGTATGGTGATAAATTGATTCTAATCAGCAATGAAAGAATCAGTAGAGTGGAAGGTATGTTCTTGTGGAAAAAACATTATAGATTTAATGTTTAAATGGGGCAACCTCTAGCAATTAATTTCACGGTAATCCATTTTTTATTCACGGTAAGTATGCATAATTTCACGGATAAAGTTAATAAATTCACGGATAAAAAAATTTATCAAAGTTTCGACAAAAACAAAAAAGATGACTCGCCATTGAACGAGTCATCTCAATCATTAAACCTGCAAATAAGCGGGCACTGCTTCTTTTGTAAGGATGTTTCCAACATAGAAAGATCCGAACTCGCCGTAGCGCGCACTTACTTCGTCAAAGCGCATTTCGTATACGAGTTTTTTGAATTGAAGCATGTCGTTTGAGAACAGCGTTACGCCCCATTCCCAATCATCTAAACCAACTGAACCAGTGATAATCTGCTTCACTTTCCCTGCATAACCGCGGCCGATCATGCCGTGAGAGTACATCATCTTCTTGCGTTCTTCCATCGGCAGCATGTACCAGTTATCCTCGCCATCACGACGCTTGTCCATCGGATAGAAGCAAACATGCTTCCATTTTGGCAGCTCTGGGAACAGACGAGCTTTGATCATTGGATCCATCTCGCCGCTCTCGTTTTGCGGATTGTACGTACTTAGCTCGACAACAGAAACGTAAGAGTATTCTTTTACTGTATATTGCGCGAATGCTGTTTTGTTAAATGCATTTTCGATCTCGTTCAGCTCTTCCATCGTCGGACGAAGAAGCATCATCATAAAGTCAGCTTTTTGACCCATGATGCTATAGAGAGCATGACTGCCCACTTTGTTTGCTTCTACGTTCTCCCACTTCTCAAGGAACGTCAAAAATTCACTGATCGCATATTCTCTCTGGTCGCCGGAAAGCGTTTTCCAAGCGGCCCAGTCCATCGTACGGAAATCATGAAGGCAATACCAGCCTTCTAATGTAATCGCTGCTTCACTCATCAATTATTCACTCCTTGCTAGATATAAACACGTCCCTACAAATATACCATAAGTAGGGACGAATCCAAAAAGGAGGGATTAGCTGTATTGACGAAGCAACTGCTCGATCTTACTTTTAACACCAGCAGGGTTTCGAAGCTCAGTGCGTGACAGTGTGAGGCGAACTTTCGTCTCATCCATGTCCATCGCTTCAGACAGCATGCCGAACAATCCTTTTCCTTTTTTATCAATTTCTAAGAACAGCTCGATGCTGTCTGTTTGTGGAACCATGATCACTTCAAGCTCATCTAGCTTTCCAGCATATGCTCCTGAAGTTGGCACATACTCAAACTCTTGTAAAAACGGAAGTCTGCGGCGCATGTAACGCGGTGCAGAACCGCAGTATGCTTTTCGAAGGCGGAATCCAAGCTGCTCGATCGCATCAAAGATCGCAAATGTTTCACTATCTGGCAGTACGCGAATCTGATCGTTATCTGTTGGATCTACAGCCATCTGAATATCAAGGCCAGTTTTGATCCATACCGGCGTGTGGCCAAGAGTTAACGGCGCATCATATGGAAGTTTAAGAGAGAACGGAATCTCTTGCTGACTGCCTGCTTTTACCACAAGTGAGCTCGTTACATTCGTCTTTTCAATCGCTGCAGTATCTCGCACTTTTTTATCGTCTACTTCACGATAGTATTCTGTCATAACATAAAGTGTGATGTGATCGATGTTTTGATCGATTTTACCACCCTCGATTCTAATCTTTCCTGTAATGCTCTCACCAGGTGAGTACGTATCTTTATCTAAAATGGTGTCTACCTTTGCTGATCCAATTCCTACAGAAGCTAACATACGGTTTACAAAAGACATGTATAATTCCTCCTCAACATTTTTCAAACAATTTTACGGAAGGAATTGAAAAAAGATTCATCAGAATATAAAAAACTTTCTTCCGATTAGGAAGAAAGCATTTGTGTTTTAAGCGACCATTTTTCTACATACTTCTGCACATCTGAAGCAAGCTTTTGCGCACTCCTGACAATGCTCATGATTATGCTTTTCACATTCTTTACCGCAAGCTTCACAAACATTAGCACACAGCTCGCAAATTTCGGATATGAATGGGCTATTTCGCGCCATGGCCTCTGCAGAAAAACTGCAAATATCTGAGCATTCTCGGTCAAGTCTTATACAATTTGCCATCATATTAATGTCATCTTCTTTTAAACAAGCATCATAGCAATGATTGCATGCTTGCATGCAACGCAGGCATTCATCGATACATTCTTGATAGATTTGTTGCATTCTAAAAGCGCCTCCTATAAGTAGTTTTTATACGAGGTTTCCCTGTTGTTATCATTTTAAACGGCTAGAATAAATGACGAATAAAAAAATTCTAAATATAAGAACTTCTTTTATCAAGCGCTTACAACTGCATGGATAGGTTTAAAAGGTGTGAAAAAAGGAGTACCCTAATAGTGAGTGCAAAAAAAGTACAGGCTATATAGAGAAATAGGAGGCTAAATCATGAGTGATCTTTTTATAGATTTAAAGAGTAAAGTCCAATCTGCAAATCCTACAATCGTTTTTCCAGAGGGCACGGATGAAAGAATTCTAGAGGCGGCGAGCCGTCTAGCATCTGAGAAAGTTCTTCAACCGATTTTAATAGGAAATCCTGCAGACGTTAGAGCAAAAGCACAAGCTACTGGATTTTCACTTGATGGAGTAGAGATATTAAACCCTGCTGAGTATGGTGAGTTCGATGCATTGGTTGACGCATTAGTGGAACGCCGTAAAGGAAAAACAACAGAAGAACAAGCACGTAAAATCCTTTTAGATGAGAACTATTTCGGAACGATGCTTGTTTACACGGGGAAAGCTCATGGACTTGTAAGTGGTGCAGCCCATTCTACTGCTGATACCGTTCGTCCAGCTCTACAGATCATTAAAACAAAAGAAGGCGTGAAGAAGACTTCTGGTGCGTTCATCATGGTTCGTGGCGATGAAAAGTATGTGTTCGCTGATTGCGCGATCAACATTTCGCCTAACAGCCAAGATCTAGCTGAATCTGCTATGGTTTCTGCTGAAACGGCACGTGTTTTTGGTATCGACCCGAAAGTTGCGCTTCTTTCTTTCTCTACAAAAGGATCAGCGGTTTCACCTGAGACAGAAAAAGTAGTAGAAGCGTTGGAAGTATTAAAAGGAATGAACCCTGATTTCCCATATGACGGAGAACTTCAGTTCGACGCAGCATTCGTTCCATCAGTAGCAGCGAAAAAAGCTCCTGAATCACCGATCAAAGGGGAAGCGAACGTATTTATCTTCCCAAGCCTTGAAACAGGAAACATCGGATACAAGATGGTTCAACGTCTTGGCGGATTTGAAGCGATCGGACCGATCCTTCAAGGATTGAACATGCCTGTAAACGATCTATCTCGCGGATGTAACGCAGAAGACGTTTATAAATTAGCTTTGATCACAGCGATGCAAGCTCTGTAAGTTCATTAGTTAATAGTTAGATGAAGCCAGCTCTCTGCAGCTGGCTTTTTTGTATGGAAAATGGAAGTCATGGTAGTGGAGTTGCCGCTAAAAATACACCATCACATAAAAATTACAGGTTATCACATAGAAATAGCCATTCATCATAAAAAAATAAATATCATGTTATATCCTGTACACCTTAAAAAGACATTGTCACCTACAGTGACAATGCCTTCTCGTTTCGATCCCACATTCGCTTTATATTCCCAGGAAGCAGCTCGCTTTCCTCGACCGAAAGCTGACCGCTGTAAAAAAGTTCGCTGTTTTTGTGAAGCACTCGTAGTAAAGAAGCGTGAATGTCTGCTACGGTTAACGGTTGTCCAAGCAGTTCCGCTAAACTGGCCATCACATCAGGCTCAATCACCGGATATTGGAACTTAGTATCCTCACCGGCCAAACCACGCTTATAAAACTCTCCGATCACGGACGCGCGCTCTGAACCGCTGCCGTCCACACATAAGTAGATTTGTACCGCAACACCGCCGCGCATACGCCGCTGAGAGATTCCTGCAAACTTTTTGCCGCCGATACTCAGGTCATAACTTCCCGGGCAATAAGAGCCGACGATCTCGTATGCTTCAAACTTCGCATCATACGACGCAAGAAGCTCTTCCACAAGTGCTGTCATCGTGTCGTACCCTTGATTGATGTCGATCGTTCCTTCTTTTTCGGGAAGTATAAGTGAGATGTTCAACACGCCGCTATCGAGCACAACAGCAAGTCCGCCGGAATTTCTCACGATTGCTTGGTATCCTCGCGACTCTAAGTATTCAATTGCCTCTTTTAGATAAGGAAGACGCGTATCTTGTATGCCGAGGACGATCGTGTCGTGATGCACCCATGTGCGTGCTGTTGCGGGAGAATCGCCGCTCCCGATCGACGTGCAAAGGGTATCATCTGTCGCAAAAGACTGCCGTGCATCAAAAGACGGACCGAGTGTAGACTGGTCGATCAACCGCCAGACAGGTTGAGAGAGTAGATGATCGGTCATTACAATTTCTCCGCCACGATAATGAACGATTTTGGAATACCGTGGTCGAGTTCGTCTGGGTGTGGTTCTTCAACGAGTTGTTTGATCCAGAGGCCGGCTGATCCGATAGCTGTTATGATCTCGCCAAGCGTCCATTGGCGAATCTGTACTTGAAACGGTTCGCGTTCTTCAGAAGTTGCATACTGAAGTTCAGGTAAAAATTTTGAATAGGCCACGTCTGTTGTAACGAGCTCTTCACTGAAATAATCTCCTGAAACTTTATGTTTTCTAACCGCTTGGCTCTTTCCTTGAGATTCTATTAACTTTGTAGAAACAGGGTGGAAGTCTTGCAGGATCAAAGTTCCTCCCTTTTTCAAAAATTCTGCAACAACATTGAAGTATTCGTTCAGATCGGCAAAATAGTGCAGAATGCCGTTTTCCATAAATGCCATATCATAATCGCTTGTCATTTCTGATGGTGGCAGATTTAATATATCTTCTACCACATAGCGGACATTAACGTTAGCAGCTGCAGCAAGTTCGCGTGCATATGCTGCATTCGAATCAGAGATATCGATCACGGTTGTCTCTGCTCCGAGAAGAGAGAGTGCAACTGCTTTACTGCCGTGTGAACCTAAGAGATTCACGATCTTCTTGCCTGAGACTTCACCAATGTACTGATCTAATGGCTGAAGTCTGCGTTTCGGATCTTTTAGAATACGAGAAACTGCTTTCTCCGGCACGCCAAAGCGGTTGACCCAGGCTGTATAAGAGCTGTTGCTCCATGCTTGTCCGTTTCTAATTCTTCGATCTTGATCCATGATGAGTTCCTCCTGAAATCTATATAAAATCTATCATTTCCGTTATAAGCCTTATCTAGTATAACTCAAATGTGAAAGGTAAGAAATGGTGTGAATGTGACGTCTTTTACTGATAAAAAAGGATTGAAGATAGAAAAAAATAGTGGTTGTTTTCAAAGTTAAGAACACGATACAATAGGGTATATTCTAGTAGTTACAACACGATACTTAAACAGAAAATACCTTCTCAACTAGACGGACGAGGAAGGGATTTTTCTTTTTTACGAGAATTCTTACTTATAAATGCAGGTGAAGGAGCAGGAAAAAAATCAATGGCTAAACTCTTAGGAAAGTTGCACGAAGAGAAAGTATTTAAAGACCCAGTGCATCGTTACATCCACGTGCGTGATGAACTGATCTGGCGTTTGATCGGTACGCGCGAGTTTCAAAGACTGCGAAGAATTCGGCAGCTTGGTACGACATACCTAACATTTCATGGAGCAGAACATAGCCGTTTTAGCCATTCTCTTGGTGTTTATGAGATTACGAGGCGGATCATTGATATTTTTCAAGAAAAGAAAACATGGGACCCTGAAAAGCGTCTGCTCGTTCTTTCCGCGGCTCTTCTACATGATGTAGGACACGGTCCATTCTCACACTCTTTTGAAAAAGTGTTCGGTGTGGATCATGAGGAATTCAGCAGAGACATTATACTAGGCGATACAGAAGTGCATCGCGTCCTTTTGCAGATGGGAGAAGATTTTCCTGTACAAGTAGCAGAAGTGATCGCGAAAACACATAGAGATAAATTAATTGTCAGCCTGATCTCGAGTCAGATTGATGCGGATCGAATGGATTACCTGTTACGAGACGCTTATTTTACAGGGGTGAGCTACGGTAATTTTGATATCGAGCGAATTCTGCGTGTGATGCGTCCGACTGAAGAAGGCGTCGTTATAAAATCAAGCGGCATGCATGCGGTTGAAGACTATATCATGAGCCGTTATCAGATGTACTGGCAAGTCTATTTTCATCCTGTAACACGCAGTGCGGAAGTAATCTTAAGTAAAATTTTGCACAGAGCGAAGGAACTGTATGAAACAGGGTATACATTTAAAAGAGAGCTTTCACATTTTAAAACGCTGTTTGATGGTAATGTTTCGCTTCACGATTACATTTCGCTCGATGAAGGTGTGATCCATTATTATTTTCAAGGATGGATGGAAGAAGAAGATTCAATTCTAAGCGATCTATGTCATCGATTCATCGATCGAAAACTATTCAAGTATACTGAAATGGTTTCCTTTACGGACGGCCACTTGCTGTCGAGTTACTTTACAGAAGCAGGCATCAATCCGAAATATTACTTAGTCGTCGATTCATCGTCAGATCTGCCATACGACTTTTACCGCCCAGGCGAAAAAGAAGAGCGTCTGCCGATCAACCTATTAAAACCAAACGGCGATATTCGCGAGCTGTCCAGAGAATCAGACGTCGTCGAAGCGATCTCCGGCAAACGCCGAACCGATCACAAACTCTATTACCCCCTCGATCTGATCGAAGCGATTGAGGATATAACACTTAAAAGTAAAATTAAAGAGATTTTGAATAGATAGTAACTAATATTTTTTAATTTCCTGAAGATTTTTTTACACAAGAGTCTTTTTATTAGTTTGTTACTTTAAAGACTTCACTGACAAGTTGATTGGAGTGTAAGGTGGGAGACTCCTGGAGGATCAGCGGGACAGGTGAGACACCTAAGGGCACAAAGTGTCGAGGTGGCTCACCGCACGCCCCCTGGAAAGCGAGCACCTGAAACGGAAATCAACCACTTTCAGACGCAACATTGAATAATCAGAGAAAAAATAGATAAATAAAAACGAAAAAGGATGTTAGGGGGAACGTACTGTGTTTGAGGATCATTTAAAGGTAGTAACCTTGATTCAAGAAGCCGGAGAAGTCGTCGGTCGGAAAAAGCTTCAAAAGATGGTGTACATCGCAAAAAAGCTAAACTTTCCTTTCCAAGAAAAATATCAATTTCATTTTTACGGCCCATATTCAGAAGAATTAACGCTTAAGATTGAAGAGCTTTGCAACATGGGATACATACATGAAGTGAAAGAAAAGGTGAGCGGCTATTCGCAATATCGTTATGCCGTAAACGAAGAAGGGCAGAATCTTCTTTCCACATACGGTGCACAGATCGATAAGCTAGGTAGTTGTGTTCGCTCGATGAACGAGCAGTCTTCGAGGTTCTTAGAACTTGTTTCTACCGTAATGTATTTTGAGAAGCTTGAGAAGGACGAGATCAAGGAAAAAGTTCAAACAGTTAAAGCAAAACAAAAGTATACAGAAGAAGAGATGGATGAAGCTTTTAACTATATTGATTCATTAAAAGGCCAAGTTCAATAAAAATAAACCTGTTTAGTTAGCGTGAAGCATGCGTTGATGGACAGGTTTTTTTATTACCATTTAAATTGTAAAGGGTAGCCGTTATTTGCAACACCATAAAAATAAACAAATACGATAAAGATCGTAAATGGAACGATAATACCAAGCAGCGTCATGAAAAAGCCTTTTGCCACACTTTTCTCATAAAGGCGCGTTGCGTAATAGCCGATTCCGAGTCCCGTAAACAAGAGCGATAAAATTAAAGCAACAAGCCAAATCTTCATGCTAGCGCCTCCTCTATTATCAGCATATCCAGCACATTCTCCTTGTAAACGACAGTTTAACTGAAACTTTTTTATATGAGGTACGACTAACAGGGTAAAAGGAGGGCTTAGTGATGAAAAACATGAAGCTGATTTTAATGGCGTGTCTGCTCGTTCTCCTCGCCGCTTGTGGCTCTAAAGCAATGCCAGAAGAGGAAAAGAAGAACGGGGCACCTCAGGTTAAGAACGAGATACCAGCTGAAAAAGAGGGTGTACAAGCTGAACTCGCACTCCAAGAAAATAGTGAAGAAGCAAAATTAACGTTGAAAAACTCATCCGATAAAGAAGCTGGTACAGGAACCGCGTATGCACTTGAAAAATGGACAGACGGTAAATGGACGAAAGTAAATAACGATCAGATGTTTACCGAGCAGATGATCATGGTGAAAGCTGGATCAAACTATGATCAAGCGGTTGATCTTAAAGAACAAGATGCAGGAACTTATCGTGTATCAAAAGAGTTCTTTGTAGATGAAAAGAAGGAAAAAGTAGCCGTTGTGTTCGAGACAAAATAACAAAAGACCGGTCAACCCTTTACTTTTAGGGTCGGCCGGTCTTTTTTGTTATAAATGAATATTGAAGGCACAATCTTAGAAGCTCTTGAAAGTTGTTGATTTCCATTCCAGGCGGCTTCGCTTTCCGCGGGGTGTGCGGTGAGCCTCTTAGCGCTTTGCGCTGTTAAGAGTCTCACCTGTCCCACTGATCCCGCAGGAGTCTCGCGCCTTCCACTCCAATCAACTTGGCAAAGCAGAAGCTGCTACACAAACCTTCAATAAAAACTTTATTAGTGAGGTAAAAACGCTAGTTGATAGAAGAATAACACCGCAAATAAGTAAACCAAGAACGGAACTTCACGATATTTACCTTTTACAATTTTAAGGATCGGATACGAGATGAACCCTAAAGCGATACCTGTTGCGATAGAAGACGTTAATGGCATCGTTAAAATGATTAAGAACGCTGGGAATGCTTCATCAAGTTCGTTCCAATTAATTTTGCTAAGTGAACCAAGCATCAAGCTTCCAACAATAATTAGTGTCGGTGCAGTGATTGCGGATAATCCTGAAATCGCACCAACAAGTGGTGAGAAGAATGCAGCTGCCACAAATAGAATGGCTACTACAACAGACGTTAGACCAGAACGACCGCCTGCAGCTACGCCTGAAGATGATTCGATATAAGCGCTCGTCGGGCTCGTACCAAACGCAGCACCAACTGTTGTCGCAACGGAATCGGCTAACAGTGCTTGACGTGCACGAGGCATCTTATTGCCTTTCATCAGTCCAGCTTGTTCTGCTACTCCAACCATCGTACCCGTAGTATCAAAGATCGTTACAAGCAAGAAGGAGAACACAACTGCATATAATCCATATTGAAACACATCAGAAAAGGCTGTGATCGGATCACCGAAGATAAAAAGCTCTGATGGTAAGTTTGGTGTAGATACGAAACCTTCTTTAAATGTTAAATGGCCCGTATAATAAGCGATTGCCCCCGTGATGATCATTCCGAAGAATAATGCACCGTTCACGTTGAGTCCCATTAAGATTAACGTGATAGCAAGTCCACCAAGTGCAAGAAGTACCGTTGGTGAGTGCATATCACCTAAAGTGACTAAGTTATCTGGGTGAGCCACAATAATTTTTGTAAGACGTAAACCGATGAACGCAATAAATAATCCGATACCAGCTGTAATGCCATGCTTTAGGTTTGCTGGAATAGATTCGATCAATTTTTCACGAAACGGTGTTAAGGATAAGATAACGAAAAGAATACCTGCAACAAACACTGCACCGAACGCGATACGGTAATCAATATCAGGATGGTTTCCTACAACAGAAAACGCAAAATAGGCGTTCAGTCCCATACCTGGAGCAATGGCGATCGGATAGTTGGCCATTAAAGCCATCCACAGTGTACCGACTACCGTGGCAATAATTGTTGCAATAAAGACAGTGTCAAAAGGAACACCAGCAGAATGCAGGATGATCGGGTTGATTATGACAATGTACACCATCGTTAGGAATGTTGTGATTCCTGCTAATATTTCTGTTTTGATGGTCGTACCAAGTTCTTTTAGTTTAAAAAATGAAGAAAGCATACGTTAGAACCTCCAAAATACGAACGATTTATAATTACATGATATATAATATTCGTTTTTAAGTGTGATTTCAACAATTATCTTTAAAGTTTCCAACTGAGAGTTTTGCATGATTTGTGATACAATACGTGTTAACAATGAATGTTTAGAGGAGCTGGAAGCATGAAAGATTTTTTCAATTCCAATGATGCTGATAAAAAGAAAAAAGGAATGGGCTTTACGATCATAAGTGGTGACTCAACAGACGGTCATGGTGGTTATGGTGTGGGGAGTTTGACACTTGATCACGTTACACCCGTAATCGTAGATGTAGAAGAGTCGATCGCTTATATCGACATGGGAGCGATGCATGCGAGAAGTGATGTGGAGAAGCGCATCAAATTTACGCCGAATCGTGAAAATACGCCTAATCCCCGTCTTTATTGGCTCGTTTGGGTAACGATCAATAGAAATGCAGAAGGTCCGTATTATTTCGGATTAACTGCATGCGAGATGCTAGTAGATGTTGAAGCACGAAGAGGGTATAAAAGTCTTCCTGAACACGTAAACCGTATGGACAAATCCATGAAGGGTAAAGTGATCGTAGAGGATATGGACGAAAACGCTCGTCGCGTGCTTGGAAACTTCCTTAAAGAGAATGATGAAGCGATGTTTAACCGTTCGAGTGACGAAATCAAGTCATTAGTGGAATAAAAATGGCAAAGTTATGAACCTTTTTTGAACATTTTGCAAATAACTTGTGACAAGAAAGCACTTCCATTAAAATATAGGTAGCATTGTACACACAATGTTTCTAGGACAATAAAGTGCCCGGGGCTCCTGTAGTAGAGCTCCGGGCATTTTATTTTGTCTTTTAAAGTCGTTTATGAGTGAAGAATCCTGTCGATTCGTGGATACTCCATCTAAATTTGTGGATTGCGGCTCCATATTTCTGGATTCAAGCTCGGAACTTCTGGATTCAGACCAAAAACATCTGAAGTCACCGCTTCTCACACCCACCGAAGGGAACTACACCCTCATCACCAAGAAAAAATCCGCTTGAAAAACCCTTTTTCCTCTTTTTTCTGCTCTAATTTTTCTTTTATTTCACTTGAAGCACCATGCTCATCACAATACTCTACCGGTTCTGTTCCTTTTTCATAATACGAGATGCGCGTTACCGGACAGCTATCGGTTGCAAGCTTTCCGTTTTGTGGATTGATCGTTACCGCAGTTACACCTTCTGGTTGTTCAAACGATAAGATTTCTTTGTTCTTCAACGCGCCTTCCATAAAATAAGCCCAGATTCGTTTGGAGTATCCCGTGTCGTTCACATCATGCAGTTCTTCATTGTTATCGTATCCGACCCAAACACCAGTAACGAGTTGAGGAGAATATCCGACCATCCAGCTGTCATTTGGTGTAGAACCAGATTTTCCAGCCATCGGACGCGTCAGATAGTGGTTGATACTTGAACCTGTAACACTCGTATAATCATTCAATTTTTCATCAAACGTACCGGCTAACAGATCGGTCATGACAAAAGCTTTGTTCTCGTCGATCACTTGCTTGCTTTCATATTTATGTTCATACAGCACTTTGCCTTTAGAATCGGTGATCCTCGTGATAAATACAGGATCTACTTTTTTACCGCCGTTCGCAAAAACGCCATATGCGTTTGTCATCTCTAACACACCTACTGCTTTTGAGCCTAGTGCGAGTGAAGGGATGCTAGCGAGTTCACTTTTAATTCCGAATTTCTTAGCTGTTTTCACAAGCTTCATCGGACCAAGATAGAGGTTCGTTTTTACAGCATAAATATTATCTGATAGCGCGAGCGCCTGAGCCATCGTAATAAAATCATTCGCATAGCGGTTCTTGAAATTCTTAGGTTTATAATCGCCAACACCGTCTCCCATCGCGAATGTTGTTGGTTCTGATTTGATGGGAGTAGACGCCGTGTATCCGTGCTCGAGCGCGGTGTAATACAGGAATGGCTTAAATGTTGAACCTGGTGCACGCTTCGCTTGAAGAGCGCGATTAAAGGAACTTTGCTCAAAATCCCTGCCGCCAACGAGCGCCTTCACATCTCCGCTTCGAGGATCCATAGCGACTAATGCAGTCTGGATCGTACTGTTATCGATGATGCGATTTTCGATCGTGTGTTCAGCGACTTCCTGCATGTTGGGATCGAGCGTCGTGTAGATTCGAAGTCCACCGAACTGTATCGAGTTCGTGTTCACGTTCAGTTCCTTTTTTAAAGCACGCATCACTGCATCCTGAAAGTAAGGAGCGGCCGTTGCGATCTCTTCCTCTTCTTCTCGTACATAAGATAATGGGGCTGATGCTGCTTTTTGAACGGACTTCTTCTTTATTGTTCCATCTTCAGCCATCGCGTTTAAGATGATGCTTTGTCTTTTTTTCGCGTTCTCTTCATGAAGGATCGGAGAATAGTAGCTCGGACCTTTAGGGATTCCTGCCAACATCGTCGCTTCGCTCAGTGAAAGATCTTTTGCATCTTTGCCAAAATAATAGCGAGAAGCAGACTGGATCCCGTAAGAGCCATGTCCGTAATAGATCGTGTTCAAATAACCTTCTAAAATCTCATCCTTTGAATAACTCATCTCAAGGCGCAGTGTGTAGAACGCCTCTTGAAACTTTCTTCGCCATGTTTTGTCATGTGTTAAAAAAAGATTGCGTGCATACTGCTGCGTGATGGTACTGGCTCCTTGGACTTTTGCGCCAGCTTTAAGATCCGCGAGTAATGCACCGCCAATACGCTTCATATCAAAACCGTTATGTTTATAAAAACTTTTATCTTCAATAGAGATCGTAGCGTCGATCACATGTTTATCAATTTTTTTGAGTGGAACCCAATATCGGTTCTGGCCCCCGTTGTTGATCTCACCCATTTTAGAACCGTCCGCTGCATACATGATGGTTGTTTGCGGAACAAGCAGAGCGGGAGGGCCCATGAGTTTAGCGAGCAGCAACAGCCCAACAAAGGATAATGCAAAGCATCCAGTGACGATAAGACCCCATTTTTTCATCCAGCGTATTTTCTGCTGTTTCGTAGCTTCTTTATAGATCTGCCAAAACTTCATAATCCGCCCTCCTTAAAAACTCTCATTTTGTTATCTAGTATGGTGAAAAAAGATGCTCCTTAAACGTGATAAGGGAATGAAGTGCTATAATGGCTGTGAGAAAGAGGAGGTTCGTAACATGCTTATACAAAACATTCAATATATGACGGCTTCGGCAGATGGGAAATGGGTTGTTAACACGGGAGACATCCTTATAAAAGATAATAGGATTGATTCAATAGGAAACTTTGAATGCGATGAAACGGTTGAGAAGCTAGACGGAAAAGGCATGCTTGCGCTACCGGGATTAGTTAACGGACATCAGCATACACCCATGTCGCTGTTGCGTTGCTATAGTGATGATGTGACATTAATGACTTGGCTAAATAAAAAGATGCTTCCGCTTGAGATGAAGATGAATGATGAAGATCGCTATTGGGGTGGACTTCTTTCCATGGCGGAAATGATCAAGAGTGGAACAACTTCTTACGCAGATATGTACATAGGAATCGACACGATCGGAGAAGCGGCCGTTGAATCGGGTATTCGTTCCGTTATAGCGCGTGGGCTTATCGCGATGGACTCGGATTATGAAGGTCGGTTAAAGGAAGCGGCAAATGTTGTAGATCGCTGGCACGGAAAAGGAGACGGTCGAATCACAACGATGATCGCTCCCCATTCACCATATATGTGCCCGCCTGATTTTTTGAGAGCAGCTGTTAATCTTTCAAAAGAAAAGAACGTTCCGCTTCATATTCATTTAGCGGAAACGAAAGACGAAGAGAAAATGATTCAAGAAAAGCACGGGCTGAGACCGGTTGAATATTTAAAACAAGCAGGTGTGTTCGATCGCCATGTACTGCTAGCGCATGGTGTTCATTTTAACGATGCAGACTATGAGACGCTGAAAACTGTGCAGGGCGGTATCATTCACAATCCGGTAAGTAACGCGAAGCTCGGATGCGGGATCAGTGATGTGAAACGTTTGATGGATACTGGTGTGAAGGTTGGTTTAGGAACGGATGGACCAGCGAGCGCCAGCTCTCTTGATCTGTTCTTAGAAATGAAAGCTGCTAGCTGGTTCCAAAAATTGAAGTACGAAGAAGCGGCGGTTCTCAGTGCGCATGATGTGTTATCGATGGCGACACAGAATGGAGCGGACATACTAGGGATCGGTGATGAGGTCGGATCATTGACTGTCGGGAAGAAAGCAGACCTTCTTTTGATGGATATGAACAAGCTTCATCTGACTCCGAGTCATGAACATGCTAATCTTCTAGTATATTCTGCAACAGGACAAGACGTTGATACTGTAATCATCGACGGTAAGATTGTCATGCGCGGCCGTGAGTTGAAGACGATTGATGAAGAAAAAGTGATAGCAAACGCTAAAGAACGAACGAAAGAACTTCTAGTGCGATTATGATGAGTAGGGTGTCTCAAATTTGAGGCACTTTTTTTGTTGTAAAAATGATTGACATGAAAAATATAATCATGATATTATAAAATATTTGATTAAAACGAAAGTGTGTGGTACTATTAGAAGGTTAGCAAATCTGGAGGTGGAGTATTTGTTTCAAATTGGCGATAACATTGTGTACCCAATGCATGGAGTAGGTGTAATTGAAGCCATTGAAGAAAAAGAATTCCCCGATGAAAAACAACAGTACTATGTTATAAAGATGTCAGTCAGCAACATGCAAGTTATGATTCCAGCATGTAAGATTATGAATTCTAATATACGTCCTGTTACAGAACTCTTGGCATTAAAGCAGATTATGCACGATTTTCAAAATGGAGAATCTGAAACATTACTAACGTGGAAAGAAAGATACAAAGTAAATACAAACAAGCTAAAAACGGGTGAAATACGCGAAGGTGCTGAAGTTGTACGTGATTTAATGCGTATGAAGAAAGAAAAGACACTGAATGCAAGCGAAAAAAAAATGTTGGAAAATGCATATGGATTTTTAATTAGTGAACTTGAAGTAATCGAAGGAATCACTGAAACCCAGATAAAAAGTTTCTGTTAAAGTTTAATGGAATGGTATAAGATCATTAAATGGTCTCATTAATAACTTTTCAGAGACAATACACTTCTTAAACTTACTTATAGTAACCTCTTTAATTTCTACAACACTTTAATCCTTAATTTTTGATTTTACTTTCCTCTATAAATTTGAAGTTTTTCAAATTAATTCTAATCAATAATCACATGATCGTTGTAATACTGATTCACACTGGCACGGACAAGGAGCCGTAAGGATGGAAGAGAGGTAGGGCTTTCATTGTTTTAGGTAACCTCAGTGACTATTTGTTAGAAAATTTACTCATCCACCTCCACAAGTACTGTTAATTAAATATTAAATGGGAAAAGCAGCCGAGAGTGGGTAACGCGGGTTGCTTTTTTTGTTGCAGTTAAAAAGTTCAGAAAATTATGTTAAAATGAATAGGGTTTTAATACCACTAAATAAAAGAAGGAGGCCGACACGTCATGATCATTAAATGGATCAAACTTCGATAATGACAAGTGCAGGCCAAGATGACTCCGTTGAGTACTTATTGCTCTGCGCTTTTTAAAGTGGCAAAAAATAAAATCACGGAGGAAAATAAGGATGAAACAACAACTTTTACAAACAAATCAAGTGGAAATAAATACGGAAAGCTTCGGTAAACCCAGCGATCCCCCAGTTCTCCTGATCATGGGTGCGATGTCGTCGCTCGACTGGTGGGATGAAGAGTTTTGTAAGCGTCTTGCGGCAGCCGGGAGATATGTGATTCGGTATGATCACCGTGATCTCGGTCAATCCGTCGTCTATGAACCTGGTACGTCGAACTATACGATTGCTGACCTTGCTGATGATGCGTTTGGAATTCTAGATGCCTACTCCATAGAGAAAGTGAATATCATGGGGATGTCTCTTGGGGGAATGATCGGGCAGATTATGGCGATCAAGCATCCTGAACGTGTGCAGAGCTTGACGATCCTTGGGTCAAGTGTTTTTGGTTCTGAGCAAGCTGAGCTGCCTCAGATGGATCAGAAAATTTTAGATTTCCATGGAAAAAGTGCTTCTATTGATTGGAATGATCAAGAAGAAGCTGTTGCTTATCTAGCAGACGGATGGGCATTCCTTTCGGGATCCAAACCTTTTGAAAAGAAAAGAATGTACGCATTGGCAGAAAGAGAATACACGCGTGCCAAACAGATTCAAAGCAGATTTAATTATATTTTTCTAGGCGGCGGTGAAGAGTATTTAGATCGTATGAATGAAATTAGAGTTCCGACAACCATCCTTCATGGAACAGAAGATCGCGCCCTCCCGTTCGAACACGGTCAAGCGCTTGCGAGAGCGATTCCGCATGCTGAACTCGTGACTCTCGAAGGAACGGGGCATGAGCTGCATACAGAGGACTGGGATATTATTATAGAGTCTATTGTAAGGAATAGTTCTTTAGAAAATTAAGGGTTAAAGGCCATGAGCGGGAAGGTTGCTCATGGTTATTTATTTTTGAGTAGTCCATTTTGTAAGGGCAAGGGGGATAGAGTTGAATGATTGAGTCGAATTTTGTCAACTCGCCGATATATGGACAAAACTCACGGGATTAAAGCTAAAACTCGCGGAATAAATTCAATATTTTCCGGGATTATGGCTCCAATTTCTTGAATTCGATTAGGAAATACCCCCATTGGTATAAGTGTGTTAACACGAATTGTTCTTAATTTGGCCGGTTATTTCAAATTCCACTAAAAAGAAATCGTCCGTGCACGAAACACGGACGAATGGGGCGCCAGAAGGGACACACGAGTCGGTAAAGCGAGGCCGGATTTTCTGAGACGAAAAGCCGGTGCTTTTACACGTGTGACAGAGGCCTATTTATTTTTAGACGTAAGGACAGTAACGATAAGCGAGCTGAAAGCGACCGCGAACATCAACGCCTCAAAGATCGTCAGAGGCATCACCCCCCTTAACTGTAAGCTGCGGATACCCGCAAGATGTCCAGCTTCAGTTTAAAAAAGGGAATGCGCCGACCGTCTGTCCTTCTGAACGCTATCTCCATTATACCACTTAAATAGTCAGAATAGTCAGCCGAAAGAAACAGGGTAATCGAACTATTTTTATAGGTTAAAGATTAAGAAAACAAGAATGTGGTATGGATAAGAAGTGGTTATTTGAAATTAGCTGCATTCTTATAAAAATTGAATTGGAATCTTAGGTCCCAGAATGCTATAATCATTTTGTTTGTAAAATCTCGAAACAACGATGCCTGGCATTTCAAAATATATAGTAGGAGTGAGACCAACATGAGTATTTGGTTTACTGAAAAACAAACAGAAAATTTCGGAATTACGATGAAAATTAACAAGACGTACGTATCTGAGCAAACAGAATTTCAAAAGCTAGATATGGTAGAAACAGAAGAGTTCGGCAACATGCTGATCCTTGATGGCATGGTTATGACTACACAAAAAGACGAGTTCGTTTACCACGAGATGGTAGCACACGTACCTCTTTTCACGCACCCTAACCCGAAGCACGTTCTAGTTGTAGGTGGAGGAGACGGTGGAGTAATCCGCGAAGTTCTTAAGCACCCATCTGTTGAAAAAGCAGTTCTTGTTGAGATCGATGGAAAAGTAATCGAGTATTCTAAGCAATATCTGCCTGAAATCGCTGGAGACCTAGAGAACCCGCGTGTTGAAGTTAAAGTAGATGACGGATTCATGCACATTGCAACGAGCGAAAATGAGTATGATGTAATCATGGTTGACTCAACTGAGCCAGTTGGACCAGCTGCTAAGCTTTTTGAAAAAGGTTTCTATGAAGGAATCTCTAAAGCACTTAAAGAAGACGGAATCTTTGTTGCACAAACGGACAACCCATGGTTCACGCCTGAGTTAATCACTCAAGTATTCAGCGATGTTAGCGAGATCTTCCCGATCACGCGTCTTTACACAGCGAACATTCCAACTTACCCAAGCGGACTTTGGACGTTCACGATCGGATCTAAGAAACACGATCCACTAGAAGTTCCTGCTGAGCGTTTCCATGATATCGAAACGAAATATTGGACGCCGCAACTTCACACAGCTGCGTTCGCGCTGCCGAAGTTTGTGAGTGACTTGATCAAAAAATAAGACAGTTTGCATATGTATTGTTGTTTTGAATGAGGTTAAATTCCGCTACAGTGGCTCGCTTTGCGGGGGCAGGCGGTGAGCCCCTTGCCGCTCTGCGCCATTAAGGGTCTCACCTGTCTAGTTGCAGTGGCTAGCTCCTCGAGGTCAAAAGTTAAATGGTCAAGAAGGCAAAGTGCGCCTTCCAGGCCCATTCACCTTTTGCTTGTCGGTGCTGAACGAGCCACTTCCACTTTCGGACTGACCGCTTGTCCCGCAGGAGTCTCGCCCTTGCGCTCCAATTAACTAGTCATTGAAGCAAAATATGCAAAACATCAATTGTATGAACTGTATTGAAAATAATTAATAAAAATAGGGGCCGTCAAAGGTAAGTGTGAGCTTGCTTTCGGGACGGTCCTGTATTTTACATAAGGAGTGTAAAATCATGCGTTTTGATGAAGCTTATTCTGGAAATGTGTTTATTTTAAGCAAGCCTGACTATAAGACGGCTGATGCTGTTCTTTACGGTATGCCGATGGATTGGACAGTTTCATTCCGTCCGGGTAGCCGTTTTGGCCCTGCTCGTATTCGTGAGGCATCTCTTGGGCTTGAAGAGTACAGCCCATACATGGACAAGCACCTTGAAGAAGTGAACTATTTTGATGCGGGAGACATTCCGTTACCGTTCGGGAATCCTCAGCGTTCTCTTGATATGATTGAAGAGTACGTATCAACGTTACTAGCTGACAACAAGTTTCCGCTTGGAATAGGTGGAGAGCACCTTGTGACTTGGCCGGTATTTAAAGCATTGAAGCAAAAGTATGATGACTATGTAGTGATTCATATCGATGCACATGCTGACCTTCGTGAGCAGTATGAAGGAGAAGTTCTTTCTCACTCAACACCGATCCGTAAAGTGTGTGATTTGATCGGAGCAGAAAACGTGTATTCGTTCGGAATCCGTTCAGGTATGCGCGAAGAGTTCGAATTCGCCAAAACTAGCGGCATGCACATGTACAAGTTCGATGTAGCTGAGCCGTTAAAAGAAGTTCTTCCAACATTAAAGGGACGTAACGTATACGTTACGATCGATATTGATGTATTAGACCCATCTGCAGCTCCTGGCACAGGAACAGCAGAAGCGGGCGGAATCACGTCAAAAGAGCTTCTTGAAGCGATTCAGTTGATCGCGAAAGCGGACATCAACGTAATCGGAGCTGACTTAGTAGAAGTTGCTCCAGTTTATGACCACTCTGAGCAAACACCGATCGCAGCAAGCAAATTCCTTCGTGAAATTTTGCTAGGCTGGGTAAAATAGTTGAATTGTAATCCCTGTTCGAAGGCTGTTGTTTGTGTATGCAGCCGTCGGACAGGGGTTTTTGTTTGGTTCTGCGCATGTCGAGCTGTGTCGAATGGCCGTTATTTTGCGAATTAGACTTAATTAGTGTGGATTTTAACTTAATTTATTCAAAATAGACTTAATTGAACCTTACTCCGGCTTAATTACTCATCAAAACGACTTAATTGCCATCCGCCACCCTCATCACACACCATCTAGCAGACCCCAAACATAAGAAAACCGGCCTCGAATCATCGAGACCGGCTAACGCTTAAGCTAATTCTTCTACTAATTTTTCTTTTTTGATGTATTTTACAAACAAAATCGCTTCTACTAAGAAATAAACCATTGATCCGACGCATACATACGTCCAGATTTCTTGAAGCTTGGCGTTTTGCCAAAGATCAAGAAGCATGAATAGGGAAGGAAGCGTTAACGTCACCCAAGACTGAACAAAAGCGACTCTTCCGATATAGTTTTCGTACGGTTTTTTAAGTGCAGATGACAAGAAGAACAAAAACCAAAGGAATGCCCACAACACCCAAGTTAGTGCGTTTACTATGTCATTTTCTTGAACATAAAACACAAGTGCATGAACGATAGCCATCATCGATACCCACAGGGAGTACCACCCGAGCCCGCTGGAATCGAATCCTTTTAAAATCGTCACGCCTAGGTAAAGGTAAGTGAACCCGAATAAGAAAACAGCACCATTATTGAACATCGACCAGTTTGATCCATCGGACGTAATAATAAGATAGATCGGTGTGATAACTTGAAGCAATCCGACTAATATATTGAAGAACGCGACACTTTTTTCTTCAGCTTTTCCCAGCAACATCAAGCTGTTTAAGAATAAAGCTCCACCTGAAAACAGCAATCCTATAGCACCCATTTTATTCCCTCATTACTATTAATAAATTTTCTTTAAAGGTCAGACCTCTTACATTAATCAAATATAGTAAATTCTTAAGTGTAAAGCAATGGAAATCTGAAGAAAAATAGTAGGAAGGAACTTACTTCAACTGTTTTTAGCTAAATTTGTCGAATTTTGTTATATCATTATGTCTTTTTTGCTATAGTTAGATTAGAGAATTAGTTGGATAAAGGGGGGACAAATGAAATGACAGCGATATCAAATGAGATAGAGTATTTCCAAACGTTTATCGACCAGCTTTCTGAAGCGGTTGTGGTTGTGGATAATAATGAACGAATAATAACAGTGAATCATCATTACTTAAACCTGACAGATCAAGCTGCTTTTGAAACAGGAAAGTCAGTGGATGAAGTTCTTTTACGACATTCAGATGGTGAAGAAGGAACATTGCTTGCTGAGAATGGGTTTATTTCAGTAAAAGTGAGTGAAGGGTCTTTGCCGTTTATCGAGAGTTCTACTCGCTATTATATTTTGAAAGAACTGCCTGCTGTCGTTCATTCTTGTCAGGAACCTCTTATGAAAACGTTAATGAACATCGTTCCCGATTTTATTGGCATTAAAGACGGAGATGGGCGCTTTGTATTTGCTAATGAATTTGTAGGTGAACTATTTGAGCTGCCTGGGTTTGATTTTACGGGAAAGACCGATGCTGATTTAGCGGAGATCACGCCAGATTTTCATGATGTTTTTCAGTATTGTATCGAGACGGATGAGCAAGTGTGGCAGGCAAGAGAAATTGTAAGGTGTGAAGAATTCGTACCTGCACGAGACGGCAGTACGCGCTTTTTTGATGTATATAAAATTCCTGTGTTTCATCCAGACGGAGCTCGCAAGAACTTGCTTGTTTTTGGCCGGGAAGTAACGGAAAAGATCGAGTCCCGACAGCTATTAGAAGAGAGCGAAGCGAGATACAGACTGCTTGCTGAAAATGCGATGGATATGATCACAACACATAAGCCCGACGGCTCATTTACGTATATTTCACCTGCTTCATATGCGTTATTAGGAAAAAGACCCGAAGAAATTTTAGGTGACACTGGGTATAATATGCTTCATCCCGATGACGAAGAAGTATCGAGAAAAGCACATGAAGAGTTAATCGCGGGGCCATGTACGAAAACCGTTCCTTTTCGCTTACAGCATAAGGACGGACATTATGTGTGGCTAGAAACTTCGTGTAAAAGCATTACGGATGACACAGGTAAAGTTGTGGAAATCATAGGGGTTACGCGTGATATCTCAGACCGAAAAAAATCAGAAGATATGCTGCGTCAGTCTGACAAACTTTCAATCGTTGGTCAGCTCGCGGCTTCGGTTGCGCATGAAATACGTAATCCGCTGACTTCACTAAAAGGATTTGTTCAGTTTTTACAAGAAAGCCAAGAAATCGATCCATCTAACTACTACAGCATTATGGACAAAGAACTGAATCGCATCGATCAGATCATGGGTCAGCTGTTATTGCTGGCGAAGCCCCAAGTTCGAACGTATAAAAAGACGTGTTTAAAAGAAATTATTGAATTTGTAGAAACCTTATTCCAGCCTGAAGCAATCGTACAAAACATACAGATCAATACTAAGATGCCTGATGTGCTGCCTCATATTCATGCAGAAGAAAACGAACTGAAACAAGTGTTGATCAACCTATTGAAGAATGCGATCGATTCGATGGTGGATGGGGGAGAGATCACGATTCAGGCAGAAATGATGGATGGAAAGATTCATGTAACCGTAAAAGACCAAGGATGTGGCATTCCGAGAAATCGAATCGAAAGAATGTGTGAGCCTTTTTATACGACAAAAGAAAAAGGGACAGGGCTCGGTCTGATGATCAGCTCTAAAATCATGAAAGAGCATAACGGTGAACTCCGGTTTGCGAGTATAGAGGGTGAAGGCACAACGGCTAGTATGGTGCTGCCTGTTTGATGTAATGAACTTGAGCAGATGGTGATGTTTTCAGCTCAAGTTTTTTATCGAGGGACTTTGTCAATTTTTGTAAACTCGCCGATATATCTAAAAAAGTCGCCGTATTATGGTTGGAACTCGCCGTAATATGTTAGATTTACGCCGTATTATTTCTTTAAATTCTCGAATTGTCTTGAACAGCAACTCCCCAACTACATAAAAAAGAAGCTTTTCACTTCTTTTCGAGTGAAAAGCTCCTTAATCTATTGCCTTTTATTACACATTCTCCGGCTCAGCTACTTTTACGAGTTGCTTCCCTGTGTTTTCACCAGAAAACAGACCTAAGAACGCATTTATCGTATTTTCAAAGCCATCAACGATATTTTCGCTATAAGAAATTTTGCCTTCTTTTACCCATTTGGCGAGTTCGATCGCGCCTTCTTCAAAATGAGCCGCATAATCGCTTACGATGAATCCTTTCATCAGAGCACTGTTGATCAGAATTTGACTTTGCATACGTGGACCAACATCTGCATTTTCAAGGTTGTAAAGAGCGATCTGGCCACAAACAGGAATACGAGCGCCTTTATTGATCAGCGCCAATACGCTATCAGAGATCTCACCGCCGACGTTATCAAAATAAACGTCTACCCCGTCTGGACAAGCAGCTTTTAATGCTTCATATACATTTTCCGTCTTGTAGTTGATCGCAGCATCAAAGCCTAGCTCGTCTTTTAAGTAAGAGATCTTATCGTCTGAACCTGCGATTCCGACAACACGTGCACCTTTAATCTTAGCAATTTGGCCGACAATGGTACCAACAGCACCAGCTGCACCGCTGACAACAACGGTTTCGCCTTCTTGTGGGTTGCCGATATCTAGCAAGCCGAAATAAGCGGTTAAGCCAGTCATGCCTAATACACCTAAGTTTGCAGTGAGTGGAGCAAGAGATGGATCTAGTTTACGAACTTCAGCATCGCTCGCTACGTTGTATTTTTGCCATGCTAAGTTACCGATCACAAAATCGCCCTCTGACAGTTCGCCTGAACGAGATTCAACAACTTGTCCGACGATCCCACCAGAGATCGGTTCGTTTAACTGAAATGGAGGCACGTAAGATTTACGATCACTCATGCGTCCTCTCATATATGGATCTACCGATAGATAAATCGTTTTTAACAGTACCTGATTGCTTTCTAGTGCAGGAGTAGAAGCTTCCTCGAAGCGGAAATCGCTTTTTTGAGGTGCGCCTTTTGGTCGATTCACGAGTAAAATTCTTTCGTTTTTCATTAAGATCCTCCTCATTTCTATTTCATCTTCTCGAGTGTATAATACGCCATTAACGACCCTCATTCCAAATCATCCACTCATGAAAACGTGTTTTTAGGATAAATTTACCTAATAAGACCATGAATTTTTAAAAAGACACCCATAAGGTTGAAGGGAAGCAGTGAAATCTTTTATAATAGGTAAGTTAAAGAGGGACATCAAAAAAGGAAGTGTTGTTCGCATGGATCAAGATACGGAATTGTCTGTTGCGCTTTCGATAAGTTCAGAAGTACATTTCAGCGGTGAAGCGGAGAAACATTTCACCGAGACAGAAGGTAAGCTCTATAAACGTGGGGACGTCACCTATCTTCAATACAAGGAAGAGATAGAAGGTGCAGGTTCTGTCAATAATGTGATTAAGATAACGCATGCTGGTATTCTGATTATCCGCTCAGGCAGTGTATCTATGAAACAGAAATATTTAATCGGCCAGACGACAAAAGGCATGTACGACAGCCCATATGGCCAGCTTTGGATGGAAACGACTACACATGAAATGAATTTCCGCTGGAATCAGCAAAAGCAGACGGGAGATCTCAATCTCGCATACGAGCTGGTTCTGCAGGGTGAACATACAGGAACACATCGAATCAAGATTAATTTTCAGGAGGCAAAAGCATGAATATCCTTGACCAAGTCAAGCAGCTGTTAAAAGAAGAGATCGAAGAAGCGGTCGTTAAAGCAGGACTCGCTAAAAAAGAAGAACTGCCTGCAGTCGTTCTTGAAGTACCAAAAGATAAAGCGAATGGTGACTTCGCGACGAACATGGCCATGCAATTAGCGCGTGTCGCAAAAAAAGCACCTCGTATGATCGCGGACGATCTTGTAGCGCATTTTGATAAAAGTAAGGCATCTATCGCAAAAGTTGAGATCGCAGGTCCTGGTTTCATTAACTTTTACATGGATAACTCTTATTTAACAGAGCTTGTACCGACTGTGTTAAAAGCGGACAAGGATTACGGACGAACTGATCATGGCGGCGGTAAAAAGGTTCAAGTCGAGTTCGTATCTGCGAACCCTACAGGAACGCTTCACTTAGGACATGCACGTGGTGCAGCTGTTGGTGATACGATCTGTAATATCCTAGACTATGCAGGCTATAACGTTTCTCGTGAGTTCTACATCAATGATGCTGGAAATCAGATCAACAACTTAGCTACTTCAATCGAAGCTCGTTATTTCCAAGCGCTAGGCAAGGATAAAGAGATGCCTGAAGATGGTTACCACGGAGCGGATATCATCGAGTTTGGTAAAGATCTTGCTGGAGAGTACGGAGATTCTTGGTTAGAAAAAGAAGAGAGCGAGCGTGTCAGCTTTTTCCGTGAATACGGTCTTACACGAGAGCTTGAAAAACTAAAAGCTGACCTCGCTGAATTCCGTGTAGATTTTGATGTGTGGTTCTCTGAGACTTCACTCTATAAAAATGGGAAAATTGATGCAGCGCTAGAGAAGTTAAAAGCTAAAGGTGTTGTTTATGAAGAAGAAGGCGCGACATGGTTCCGTACGACAGATTATGATGACGACAAGAACCGTGTACTCATCAAAAATGACGGATCTTACACCTATTTAACGCCAGATATCGCATACCATAACGACAAGTTTGAGCGTGGGTTTGAAAAGCTGATCAACATCTGGGGAGCTGACCACCACGGTTACATTCCGCGTATGAAAGCGGCGATTCAAGCGTTAGGCTATGAAAAAGATCAACTTGAAGTGATGATCATCCAGCTTGTTTCTCTTTTCCAAAATGGCGAAAAAGTTCGTATGAGTAAGCGTACGGGTAAAGCTGTAACGCTGCGTGAACTGATGGAAGAAGTGGGCATCGACGCGACCCGTTATTTCTTTGCGATGCGTTCGAACGATTCTCACCTTGATTTTGACATGGACTTAGCTGTTTCAAAATCGAACGAAAACCCTGTGTTCTACGTGCAATACGCACACGCGCGCGTATGCAGCATGCTTCGTCAAGGAGAAGAGATGGGTCTTTCTTATGAGGGAGACGTGGATCTAAAGCAGATCGATTCTGAAAAAGAGTTCGAGCTGTTGAAGAAAATCGGAGAATTCCCTGCAGTGATCAACGAAGCAGCAGAAAAGCTTCTAACGCACCGTGTAACGAACTATGTATTCGAGCTGGCTTCAGCTCTTCATAGCTTCTATAACGCAGAGCGTGTACTCGATCCTGAAAACAAAACAAAATCACAAGCGCGCTACGCATTGATGAAAGCTACTCAAGTAACGATTGAGAATGCATTGAACATCATCGGTGTAGAAGCACCAGAGCGTATGTAATATAAGGGAAAAACCTGTCTCTAGACAGGTTTTTTCTTTTTTAGAGAGTATAGGAGAGTGGTTTTAAGGATGTGTGCTCGGTGCCGGGAATATATGCTTGATGCCAGGAATATATACTCGAAGCCGGGAATATATGCTCGATGCCGGGAATATATGCTCGATGCCGGGAATTTATGCTCGAAGCCGGGAATATATGCTCGATGCCGGAAATTTATGCTCGATGCCAGGAATATATGCTCGGTGCTGGAAATTTATGCTCGATGCTGGAAATTTATGCTCGAAGCCGAGAATTTATGCTCGAAGCCGAGAATATATGCTCGATGCCAGGAATATATGCTCGGTGCCGATCATTCACGAGCTAACCAAAACAAAAAAGGAATTCCCAAGCTTTTCTTGAATTCAATTGAAGCACATCAATGCTTAGGAGGTTTCAAAATGACAACATCCAACAAAAGCCCTTTTGTTATCGGACAGATTGAAGGGTATTCAAAAGAATTTTCCAACTTGATATCCATGATGGACTACACGAGGGAAACGACGATCTGGGATGTCCACGATCTATCCGTAGAAGAGCTCGATTACAGAATCAACGGAATCGGGAATTCAATCAGCATGCTGCTGGCTCATCTTGTGGCTGTAGAAAAGATTTATCAATTTATCACATTTGAGGGAAAAGATCTGCCAGAGGAGGAGATTGAGCGTTATGCAGAAACACTTCAGCCTGCACTCGATCTAGGTGAGGCGGCGACGATGATCCATGGCAATACAGCAGAATTTTATCTAGAAGACTTAAGAAAGACTCGTGAAATTACCTTGCAGCATTTTCAAAAGCTTGAAGACTCATGGCTCTATGAAACAACACCGTGGTGGAATAACGAGCTCGGAAACAACTACTTTAAATGGTTTCATGTTTTTGAAGATGAACTGAGTCATCGCGGTCAGATTCGTATTATTAAAAAGCAATACGAACTCGCGGCATCTAAACCTTCTACGCAATCGTAATCTCAACGAAAATTGGGATAATGTCGGGATAACATGCCATATTAATAAGAGATAGGTTTGGAAACTCGTTTGAAAGAGGGGGTACATATATGAAGTTAATCGTATTATCACTAATAACAGGCGCCCTCGTAGGCTTTGTGTTTGCCCTGTTAAAACTCCCGATTCCGGCACCACCCGCATTACCAGGAATCATGGGCATTATCGGTATCTATTTAGGCTATCAAGCTTACATCTGGATGGCAGGTACTTTTCTAAAGTGAGGAAAATATGGCATTAGCCGGACTGACCTCTGAGTTGCAAATCTATTATGAAAAGCTAGGAACCGGTGCTCCGATCGTTTTTTTACATCCGCCCGGTATGAGTCATCTCGTGTTCAAGTACCAAAAAGAATTAGCGGCCGATTATCAGACGATCTTTCCTGATTGTAGGGGACACGGTCGTTCGTCTAGTAAAGACCCAGAAACGTTTACGATATGGGACTTGGCAGATGATGTGGCTTCTTTATTGGACCACTTATTATTGGAAGAGGCGTATATTTGTGGGTATTCAGCAGGTGGTTCGGTCGCACAAGCATTTGTTCAAAAATATCCGCATCGCACAAAGGGTCTTATTTTGAGTGGAGGCTTTTCTCAAGTTTCTACATTCACACTAAAAAAGCAGTTTCAAACAGGAATAAGGCTGGCAAAGAACGCACCAGCCCTACTTAATCAGATTCTTGTCACCACACATTCGAACTCTACAGAAGATCGAAAAGAAATGCTGTCTTATCATAAGCAGACAGATTCTAAGACATGTCAACGTTTCTACCAAGAAAGTCTTTCCTTTCAATGCACGGATCAGCTAAAAGAGTGGCGCTTTCCGTTGTTGTTTATTTACGGGGAACAAGCGGAGTACATGCATCCTTACAGAAGGATATACGCACGGAATGTTCATCCGAAAGCAAAGTTTGTCCTCTTAAACAAAGCGCTGCATCAGCTTCCGATCAAACATTATGCAAGCTTTAATGCAGAGATTAGAAAATTTATTCCATGTCTTACATAAGGATGGTTCCGCCGCTCATCCTTTTAAAGCCGCGTACTTTCTCCAGTTCATCCACGAGCTGAAGAACGGCGCGGTCTTTTTGTTTCGCTTCAATCATTACGTCCAGCTCATCTGTATAATTGGACATCAGTTTAAAGAACGGCAGCACATAATCGAGACTAACGAAGTCATGGTGGCTTCTGTACGCCTTTTCGTCTTTTGGTGAAGAAAGATGCACCTTTGGTGGTCGACCTGTATTCTCCCACGTTTTCACAAACCTCGGCAACAATTCCTCTAGCGAACCGTTGTCATCCGGGTTCGCTTTGTAATGATGATAATCGAACATGAGGGGAATGCCTTCATTCTCACAAACTTCTAACGTTTCTTTTGTCGTAAATGTTTTATCGTCGTTTTCAAGAGTCATTCTCGCTTTTACATCAGCTGGGAGAAGTTTAATATTTTCATAAAAGCGTTCTATAGCAGACGGCTTATCACCATAAGCCCCGCCGATATGAATATTGATATAGCTTCGGTCCTCAATGCCCATTCCTTTAAGCAGATCAAAATGATATTGCATATCCTTAACAGCATTTACCGTTACCTCTTTACGAGGGCTTGTAAACAGGGTGAACTGATTGGGATGCATGCTCGTTCTGATGTTATATTTTTTTACGAGCTTCTCGATCTCTTTGCATTCTTTCTTCGTCTCCTTCAAAAAATCCCAAGCTGCCTCTGGATGAGTAGCTAAAGGGACGATGGAAGACGACATGCGATGAAGAGGAAGCTCGTGCGCGATGCAATAATGAAGAACGCGCAGTGTTCGCTCGAGATTGTTTTTCGTGATGGCAAGCAGCTGTGCTGTTCTTTCTTTCTCATCACGTTTTTGATAAGTAGCAAAAGTCATTGTTTTTGCAGGTGAGGCCTCATATAAATTGAGAGCCGTAGATACAAATCCGAAAGATGTTAACATGTTTGGCCCCCTGTTTTTAGTATGTTTTTGGTTAATGATTGGTGCAGTAGAAAAGTATTTTGTTTTGCTTCAAAGACAGGTTGGTTGGAGTGTAAGGTGCGAGACTCCTGCGGGACAAGCGGTCAGGTGAGACCCTTAAGGGCGCAAAGCGGCAAGGGGCTCACCGCCTGCCCCGCGGAAAGCGAGCAACCTGAAACGGAAATCAACCACTCTCATATTCTTCATAGCACTTCGCTTACTTGTTTATAGAAAAGGCGATAAAATAAAACCCACCACTTCTTTTAAGCGAACTTTAACGGAACGGCGCGTCTTCTTTAAACGTGCTAGCGTCAGCTTCTCAGAACGTTCAAGATCTGAATCGAGCACTTTTTTAACAGCTTGTATCTCCGTTTTGTCAGTAAAGATGCAATTTAGCTCGTCGTTGTAAAAAAAGCTGCGAAGATCGAAGTTAGCGGTACCAATATCGCAGATCGTATCATCAAACATGACAATCTTGGAATGATAAAATCCTTCATGAAACTGATAGATCTCTGCTCCTGCTTCTAAGAGAGGTTTAACGAAACGATAAGAAGCTTCCTGCACAAAAGGATGATCGGGGTTCATCGGAACGAGTAGCTTCACGTTGACGCCGCGATCTAGTGCTGACAAAAGCTCTCTGTTCATCTTTTTACCCGGAATAAAGTATGGCGAACCTATAAAAATGCTTTTTTTCGTACGTTTTATTTTTTCATAAAAGTAGTGATAACCAGCCTGTCCTTTTGAAGGGAGAAGCAATAGCTCTTTTGCTCTTTCTACCTTGGTAAAAGATGAAACGCTTTGCGTCATCTTTTCATTTGTTGAACCGTTCCAATCGTCGATAAACAGACGCTGCAATTCGATTACAACGTTACCTTCTAATTTTAAATGATAATCGCGCCAATCTCCAAACCGTGTGACTCTCCCAATATATTCATTTCCTACGTTATATCCCCCTATGTAGCCGATCTCCGAGTCGATGATCGTGATTTTTCGATGATTTCGGTGATTGATGCGGTATAAGAGATAAGGAAACTGAGGCTTGTTGCTGTATTCAAAATGAACGCCAGCATTTTTGAGACTGTTAACCGTCTTTTTTTTCAATCCGTAACTTCCCATGTAATCAAGCAACAGTCTAACTTCTAAGCCTTGCTGTGCTTTTGCGATCAATTTCTTGCATAGCTCTTGTCCGAGTTCATCATCGCGCAATATGTAGAACTGTATGTAGATCGTATTCCTAGCTTCATCTATGTCTTGAAACAATGAATCGAAAAAATGAGAACCAGTCGTCAAAAGATCCATTTTGCCTGTCGTAGTTACAGGAGGTTCTTCTTTTGCGGTCGTTTGTTTATGGCCTAAATAAAAGTCGATCCAAGCCAAAAATCCAATGGCTATTATCACTAAAACGATCCACATGTTCTTCTTCTCCTCCTCCTTAAATCAAACTTTTATATAGTATACCCCCACCATATGAAACCACTAAAAAATTTTTTTGGACGGATGTTGACTGAATGCTCATTCATTTATTTTTTATGCTATAATGAAGTCAGAAAATTAATTTCATTTAGAATTATTAAAAGAGAAAGAATTAGGGAATAGCAGCATTGGAAGGGAGAGAGAGCGATGGACGGCTTAATGGTAGCAAACTGGCTTGCATTTCTTTTTGTAACCGCTTACGCACTGTTTTTATTTGCTTATGTTGTAAAAACAAGGTTTGAATTCATCAAGCTCGGTAAGAAAGTGGAGTTTGATAATACGGTTCAAGAACGAATAAAAGCAGTCTTAGTGAATGTTTTTGGTCAAAAGAAGCTATTGAAAGACAAAAAGAGTGGGATCATCCATATCATGTTCTTTTATGGATTCATACTCGTTCAGTTCGGAGCGATCGATTTTATATGGAAAGGACTCGCGCCTGGATCGCATCTGCCTTTAGGCCCGCTTTATCCAGGATTCACGTTTTTCCAAGAAATCGTAACGACGATGATCATGATCGCAGTCGTTTGGGCTTTTTATAGAAGATATGTTGAAAAGCTTGTTCGACTGAAGCGTGGATTTAAATCTGGGTTGGTTCTTCTGTTTATCGGTGGCTTGATGCTTTCCGTATTAGTTGGGAATGGAGCAGAGATTATCTGGCACGATCTACCGTACGAGTGGACGGCGCCTATCGCTTCCGTAATCGCAATGGCTCTTGGTTTCTTAGGTGAAACGGGTGCTGCAGTCGTATTCTTTATCTCATGGTGGATTCACTTATTGTTCTTATTAACGTTCTTAGTGTATGTTCCACAATCAAAGCATGCTCACTTGATCGCAGGTCCACTAAACGTTTGGCTTGGTCGCAAAGATAAAGTAGGAAAGCTTTCTTCGATTAATTTTGAAGACGAGACACAAGAAGTTTTCGGTGTGAATAAAATTGAAGACTTCAATCAAAAGCAGCTTGTTGATCTCTATGCTTGTGTAGAGTGTGGACGTTGTACGAATGTTTGTCCGGCAACAGGTACTGGTAAGATGCTATCACCGATGGATATGATCATTAAACTGCGTGACCATCTAACGGTAAAAGGAGCTGCCGTAACATCTCGCACGCCTTGGATGCCAGCGTTCGCTTTCTCGAACACAACAGGCAACCAGATCGCTTTTGAAGCGAGAGGGAAGGGCGCTGAGGAAACAGCTGCAACAACAGACGGATCATCTGCACTTGCTTATGATGTTGAGATGATCGGTGAAGTTATGACAGAAGAAGAGATCTGGGCATGTACAACTTGCCGTAACTGTGAGGATCAGTGTCCGGTTATGAACGAACACGTAGATAAGATTATCGACATGCGTCGTTATCTTGTTCTTACTGAAGGTAAGATGGATGCAGAAGCGCAGCGTGCGATCAAAAATATTGAGAAGCAAGGAAATCCTTGGGGAATCTCGAAAAAGGAACGCGAGAACTGGCGTGAGCTGAAAGAAGATATCGCAGTTCCGACTGTAAAAGAGAAAGAAAAAGCGGGTGAAGAGTTCGAGTACCTGTTCTGGGTAAGTTCGATGGGTGCTTATGACAACCGTTCACAAAAAATCGCACTTTCTTTAGCGAAGATCATGAACGAAGCAGGAATCACGTTTGCGATCTTAGGAAACAAAGAAAAGAACTCTGGTGATACGCCTCGTCGACTTGGAAACGAGTTTTTATTCCAAGAGATGGCGAACGCGAACATCGAGTTGTTTCAAAAGCATGGTGTTAAGAAGATCATCACGATCGACCCGCATGCGTATAACACGTTCAAAAACGAATATCCAGAGTTTGGTCTAGAAGCCGAAGTGTATCACCATACTGAGCTTTTAGCAGACTGGATCAAAGAAGGAAGAATCAAGCCGAAGTTTGAGGTGAAAGAAACGATCACGTATCACGATTCTTGTTACCTCGGCCGCTATAACGAAGTATATGAACCACCTCGTGATATTTTAAAAGCGATTCCGGGTGTGAAAGTCGTTGAGATGGATCGCAACCGTCAGAACGGAATGTGCTGTGGAGCAGGTGGCGGAATGATGTGGATGGAAGAAAAAGCAGGTTCTCGTGTGAACGTTGCGCGTACAGAACAAGCTCTTGCTGTAAATCCAACCATGATTGGAAGTGGATGTCCGTATTGCTTAACGATGTTGAGTGATGGAACGAAAGCGAAAGAAGTAGAAGAGCAAGTTCAAACACTAGATGTTGTTGAAATCCTAGAAAAATCGATGTTTGGCTCACAGAAACAAGAAGTTCTTCAGTAGTTTTCGAGCATGTGAATAAGCTGCCTGCATTTGAGCTGGCAGCTTCATGCTTGGAAGTTGGTCGACTGAGCGTTCGCTCGGCTCGTCTTTAAACATATTTGTAAGCGTTAACATAAATATCGCAGCTCTACCATACGAAACGGGAGGTTTTTTCATATGACAAAATCAGTAATCGTCAGTGGTGTACGGACACCTGTAGGGAAATTTGGTGGCGGATTAAGTTCTCTTACAGCGTCAGATCTAGGCGGAATCGCGATTAAAGAAGCGCTTCAACGAGCAGATGTTGCTCCAGACTCGGTGGATGAAGTCATTTTAGGCTGTGTTCTTCAAGGTGGGCAAGGGCAGATTCCTTCTCGCCAAGCGGCTGAAAAAGCAGGTTTACCTTGGAAGACGAAAACAGAAACGATCAACAAAGTATGTGCGTCAGGTCTTCGTGCGATCACGATGGCAGATCAGATCATCCGTGCGGGTGACGAAGAAGTCATCGTAGCAGGCGGTATGGAGTCGATGAGCAACGCCCCTTACATTTTACCGAAAGCGCGCTGGGGTCTTCGTATGGGAGATAGCTCAGTGAAAGATCTCATGGTACATGATGGACTAACGTGTACGTTTACAGGTGTTCACATGGGAATCTACGGAAATGACGTAGCCAAAGAGATGGAGATCTCGCGTGAGCGTCAAGACGAATGGGCGTACCGCAGTCATAGCCGTGCTATCGATTCGATTGAAAAAGGAATTTTTGCAGAAGAGATCGTACCTGTGGAAGTGCCTCAACGAAAAGGTGAGCCGATTGTTGTATCCCATGATGAGTCACCGCGTAAAGATACGTCTGTTGAATCTCTCGCAAAATTAAGACCTGCTTTTTCACAGGATGGAACGATTACAGCTGGGAACGCACCAGGCGTGAACGATGGTGCAGCGGCAGTAGTTGTAATGAGCGAAGAACGTGCTGAAAAAGAAGGCAAAGAAGTGATGGCTACGATTCTTGGTCACACGGCACTTGCTGTGGAAGCGAAAGACTTTCCGAAAACACCAGGTCTTGTCATCAATGAGCTGTTAAAGAAAACAGGAAAATCATTAGAAGACATTGACCTTTTTGAAATAAACGAAGCATTCGCAGCTGTTGCGCTAGCGAGCTCTGAGCTTGCGGGACTAGATCTTGAAAAAGTGAACGTGAACGGTGGAGCAGTCGCACTAGGTCACCCGATTGGGGCGAGCGGCACGCGCATCGTACTAACGTTGATCCATGAGTTAAAAAGACGTGGCGGCGGACTTGGTATCGCTTCGATCTGTTCAGGCGGCGGGCAAGGTGACGCGATCTTAGTAGAAGTGAAGAAATAAGGAGGAGCAATAATTCATGAGCATTCAAAACATTATGGTGATCGGTGCAGGACAGATGGGTTCAGGAATCGCGCAAGTTTGTGCGCAAGCGGGCTATTCTGTTGTTCTGCATGACATGCAAGAAGAGTTCGTACAAAAAGGAATCGGAATCATCTCTAAAAACTTAAACCGCTCAGTGGAAAAAGGACGTCTGGATGAAAGCGAGAAAGAAGCCATTCTGTCCCGCATCACAGCTTCTGTTTCCTTAGAAAACGCGTCAAATGCAGATCTTGTGATTGAAGCAGTCGTAGAAAACATGGACGTAAAAACACAACTCTTTAAGATGCTCGATCAATACGCGCCAGCTCATACGATCTTAGCGTCGAACACATCTTCACTTCCAATCACAGAGATCGCAGCTGCAACGAACCGACCTGAAAAAGTAATCGGCATGCATTTCATGAATCCTGTTCCTGTTATGAAACTCGTAGAGATCATCCGTGGACTTCAAACAGCGGATGACGTATACGAGACGATCGAATCAGTATCCAAGAAGCTGCAAAAAGTTCCAGTAGAAGTGAACGACTTCCCAGGGTTCATCTCCAACCGTATCCTTATGCCGATGATCAACGAAGCGATCTTCTCCGTATATGAAGGTGTAGCAACTCCTGAAGCGGTTGATGAGATTATGAAACTCGGAATGAACCATCCGATGGGCCCATTGACGCTAGCAGACTTCATCGGGCTCGACACATGCCTATACATCATGGAGACGCTGCATGAAGGCTTTGGTGATGATAAGTACCGCCCGTGCCCGCTGTTGAGAAAGTACGTAAAAGCAGGCTGGCTCGGCAAGAAGTCAGGCAGAGGGTTCTACAACTACGGGGTCTGACCCCACACAAAGACAAAAATTCCATTTTTGTCTTTGTGGAAGAGACAGCAACCAAAAATAGATCAAAGAAAAACAAACATAAAAACAGACAGCGAAACAGCTAGCAAGGAAAGCAAATATAGAGAGATAAACACGGAGAGAGACTACCAGAGTCGGCATTTCACTATAGGAATGGGGAGAGACCATGAACCTCGTATTTACTGAAGAACAAAAGATGATGCAAAAGATGGTACGGGATTTTGCGCAGAAAGAGATAGCACCGGCCATCGAGCATATGGAAGAGACGGAAGAGTTTCCGCGTCATCTGATCACGAAGATGGCAGAGCTCGGACTGATGGGAATTCCGATTCCAGAAGAATACGGCGGAGCCGGAATGGATTTCACGTCCTACATTATCGCGATCAATGAGCTTTCAAAAGTGAGCGCGACGATCGGCGTTATTTTATCCGTTCATACGAGTGTTGGAACGAATCCGATTCTTTATTTCGGGAATGAGGAGCAAAAGAGAAAATACATTCCTAAGTTAGCGAGTGGAGAGTACCTTGGTGCGTTCGGACTAACAGAGCCGAGTTCAGGTTCTGATGCAGCAAGCTTAAAGACGAGAGCGGTTAAAAAGGGCGATCATTACATTTTGAACGGCTCTAAGATTTTTATTACAAACGCAGGAGAAGCGGACGTGTACATCGTTTTTGCTTCAACAGCACCTGATAAAGGTAGCTACGGGATCTCGGCCTTCATCGTAGATAAAGATACACCAGGTTTTTCAGTAGGAAAGAAAGAGAAAAAAATGGGGTTGAACGGATCGAACACGTGCGAGATCGTTTTTGAAGATGCGCGTGTACCTGCTGAAAACCTGCTTGGTAAAGAAGGAGAAGGCTTTAAGATCGCGATGAGCAACCTCGATGTGGGCAGGATTGGAATTGCTGCACAATCACTTGGTATCGCTGAGGCTGCATTAGAATTTGCGACGAACTATGCGAAAGAAAGAAAACAGTTCGGTAAACCGATCGGCGCTAATCAAGGGCTTGGCTTTAAGCTTGCGGACATGGCGACTGCGGTTGAAGCGGCAAAACTTTTAACCTATCGTGCAGCTGATCTGAAGACAAACAACCTATCATGCAGAAAAGAAGCTTCGATGGCAAAGCTGTTTGCTTCGGAAACCGCGATGAAGTCAGCGATCGAAGCTGTGCAAGTGTACGGAGGGTACGGCTACACGAAAGAGTATCCAGTAGAAAGACTGTTCCGTGACGCGAAGGTTTGTCAGATCTATGAGGGAACAAGTGAGATTCAGCGTATGGTGTTAAGCAAACATTTACTAGGATAAGAGGGAGAGATAGAAATGCAATTTATGTTATCTGAAGAACATGAAATGATCCGCAAGATGGTGCGTGATTTTGCCAAAAATGAAGTAGAACCTACAGCAGCAGAACGTGACGAAGAGGAGCGTTTTGACCGAGCTATTTTTGATCAGATGGGTGAACTTGGCCTTTGCGGAATTCCTTGGCCAGAAGAGTACGGCGGAATCGGCGGAGACTACCTAGGTTATGTAATCGCAGTTGAAGAACTATCTCGTGTTTGTGCGTCAGTCGGTGTAACGCTATCTGCTCACACCTCTCTTGCAGGATGGCCGATCTTTAAGTTTGGTAACGAAGAGCAAAAGCAAAGGTTCCTTCGTCCGATGGCAGAAGGAAAAAAAATCGGAGCATACGGCTTAACTGAACCAGGATCAGGATCAGATGCAGGAAACATGAAAACGACAGCGAAAAAAGACGGCGATGAATATATCATCAACGGCTCAAAGATCTTTATCACGAACGCTGGAGACGCGGAGATCTATGTTGTGTTCGCCCGCACGGATATTGAAGCGGGATCAAGAGGAGTTTCTGCGTTCATCGTAGAAAAAGGAACACCAGGCTTTTCTTTCGGTAAAAAAGAAAAGAAACTTGGCATCCGTTCATCTCCAACGTTAGAGATCATTTTTGAAGATTGCCGTGTGCCAGCTGAAAACCTTCTAGGGAAAGAAGGAGAAGGCTTTAAGATTGCGATGATGACTCTTGATGGCGGACGTAACGGAATCGCGGCTCAAGCGGTTGGAATCGCTCAAGGAGCACTCGATGCTTCTGTAAACTATGCAAAAGACCGCAAACAGTTCGGTAAGCCGATCGGTGTCAACCAAGGGATCGGGTTCAAACTCGCCGACATGGCAACAAAAGTGGAAGCGGCTCGCCTACTAACCTATCAAGCAGCTTGGAGAGAATCAGAAGGTCTTCCATACGGAAAAGAGTCCGCAATGTCTAAGCTATTTGCCGGAGACATCGCAATGGAAGTAACGACAGACGCAGTTCAAGTGTTCGGCGGATACGGCTACACGAAAGAATATCCAGTAGAACGTTACATGCGAGATGCAAAAATTACACAGATCTACGAAGGTACACAAGAGATTCAGCGTCTCGTTATTTCTAAGATGCTTTTAAAAGATTAAGAGAGCGAAGTTTGCGACATAGTGGCTAGGGAAATTTCTTGCTAAATCAGTGTTTCTCTATTCATAACAGAGTGTTGCTAAAAATGCTTTTAATAACACCCTTGCAGTTGATTGGAGCGCAAGGTGCGAGACTCCTGCGGGACTGGCGGTCAGGTGAGACCCTTAAGGGCGCGAAGCGGCAAGGGGCTCACCGCCTGCCCCGCGGAAAGCGAGTATCCTGGAGCGGAAATCAACTACTTCCAAAAATAGATTTTCAACACCACTTTTAGGAGGAAACCATGCATCCATTAGCACAGCGCATCCAGCAAAAAGAGGAACGTGCTCTCGCGAAAGCGATCACGCTTGCCGAGAACAACGGTGAAGACAAACTCGAGCTTCTAAAGAGCATCTACCCGCAGCAAAAAGGCGCTCATTGGATCGGCATCACCGGTTCACCGGGTGCTGGGAAAAGCTCGCTCGTCAATCGTCTCATCTCTTTTTTGCGTAAAAAGAAGATGACTGTTGCGGTTGTTGCCGTTGATCCGACGAGTCCGTTCAGCGGAGGCTCTATCCTTGGAGACCGCGTTCGGATGGCTGATCATTTTACCGACCCTGGCGTTTTCATCAGAAGCATGGGGACGCGCGGCAGTCTCGGCGGCCTTTCACGGTCGACGAAAGAAACGGTAAGGCTGATGGATGCTTATGGTTTTGATGTGATTTTAATAGAGACGGTAGGAGTCGGACAATCAGAACTCGACATTATGAAGTTAGCAGATTCGGTTGCGGTTGTATTGAACCCGGGCAGCGGAGATGTCGTTCAAGTGTTTAAAGCGGGAATCATGGAGATCGCGGATCTGTTCGTTGTGAACAAAGCGGATATGCCAGGCGTTCCGAAGCTTCTTGCAGAGATCGAAGCGATGCTTGACCTTGTGAAGCACGACAGTCCTTACCGCCCGCCAGTCGTTCAGACGATTTCTACTGAAAATAAAGGGCTGCAAGAATTATGGGAATCTCTTCTAACGCACCGTGAATATTTAGAGAAAAGCGGCGAAGGCAAGGAAAGAAAGCTTTCTAATTTGAAACGTGAAGTAATGGAAGTGGTTCAGCACGAAATCTATCAGCAAGTGTGGAAACAAGAACAGAAAAATGGGTTCTCCTGGCTGGCCGACTTAGAATCAGGTACCACAGACCCTTATACAGCTGCAGAAGAGATTTTATCAAAACGATTGCAGCCGGCTGACGGGAAACAGAAATGAGGGAGGCCAATTGGGTAAGAAAGAAGTGCCGTCGCTCGTAAAGGACGAAAAATTGATACAGAGACGACGGGAAGAGATGGTAAAAGCGGCGGTCTCTCTTTTTAAAGAGAACGGTTTCCACCGCACGACAACGCGAGAGATCGCAAAAGCTTCTGGTTTCAGCATCGGCACACTCTACGAGTATATCCGGTCAAAAGAAGATATTCTCTATCTCGTTTGCGACAGCATCTATGACGGGGTAAAGCTGAGGCTGCAGCAGGATATCAATGGGGAAGACAGCGGGATTCAAGGTGTTGAACGTGCAATTTCTGCTTATTTTAAAGTGATGGACGATATGCAGGATGAAGTGCTCGTCATGTATCAAGAAGCGAAGTCGCTTTCTCATGAAGCTCTTCCGTATGTGCTCAAAAAAGAGCTGGAGATGACGGCGATCTTTGAAGAACTGCTTTTTAAAGTGGTAAAGCAAGGTGAACTGCATTTAAGTGAAAAAGAAATACAGGCAGCGGCTCACAATATTGTGATAATCGGACAGATGTGGACGTTCAGGCGTTGGGCGCTGCAGAAGATCTATACATTAGAAGAATATACACAGTTACAGCTTCAGCAATTGTTGTACGGCATTAAAGGAGCTTAAGAAAGGATGAATGAAATGACTCAGACGGATATTTACCGGCCGAAAAATCCGGTTCGATTTGTAACCGCTTCCAGTCTTTTTGATGGTCACGATGCGTCGATTAACATCATGCGAAGAATCATTCAGTCGAACGGATGTGAGGTCATCCACCTTGGACACAACCGTTCAGTAGATGAAGTGGTAAGTGCAGCCATTCAAGAGGACGTTCAAGGAATCGCGATCTCTTCTTATCAAGGCGGGCACGTTGAGTATTTTAAATATATGATCGATCTATTAAAAGAACGGGGTGCAGGACATATCAAAGTCTTTGGCGGAGGCGGGGGCGTTATTATCCCTCCTGAGATCAAAGAGCTGCATGCCTATGGCGTAACGCGCATCTTTTCACCGGAAGATGGAAGATTGCTAGGACTTCAAGGCATGATCAATAAGATGGTAGAAGATTGTGATTTTCCTACGGTTACCTCTTTAACAGACGAGATCGAAAAAGTGAAAGAGAAAGACGTTCGCTCTGTTTCGCGTTTGATCACACTAGCTGAAAATGTGAAGCAAGCACCAGAAGAGATCGCAGCAACGGCTGAACAGACGTTAAACGAATTGAAAAGTCTGCAAAAACAAGTGCCGGTTCTTGGAATCACAGGAACAGGGGGAGCGGGCAAAAGTTCATTAACCGATGAGCTCGTTCGACGCTTCTTAAACGAGTGTGAAGACAAGACGATCGCGATCATCTCGATCGATCCGACAAAACAAAAGACAGGCGGAGCGCTTTTAGGTGACAGAATCCGTATGAACGCGATCTATCATCCGCGTGTGTACATGCGTTCACTTGCTACGCGTGGTTCACGTTCTGAGCTGTCTGATGCGATCAAGGATGCGATCGCCGTGACGAAAGCAGCTGGATTTGATTTGATCGTTGTCGAGACGAGCGGAATCGGCCAAGGGGACGCTGGGATCTCAGAGATCTCTGATGCTTCTCTATACGTGATGACGAGTGAGTTTGGTGCACCATCTCAATTAGAGAAGATCGATATGATCGATTATGCAGATATTATTGCGATCAACAAGTTCGAGCGCAAAGGTTCTGAAGATGCGCTTCGTGATGTGAAGAAGCAATATCAGCGCTCTCGCAACTGGTTTGATAGAGATTTAGATGAGATGCCTGTTTACGGAACGATAGCAAGTCAGTTTAACGATGCGGGTACGAACGTCCTTTTTTATCACTTGATGAAAGTGATCGAAGAAAAGTCAGGTATGGATTGGGGTATCCAGCCTGCAGCGGAGGCGATGACCGCGAAAAAGAACGTCATCATTCCAGGTGAACGTGCTCAGTACTTGAACGAGATCTCACAAACGGTTCGTAAATACCATGAAACGGTGAACGAGCAATCCAAGCTTGCTCGCAAGTCGTTCCAAATTCAAGGAACGCTTGAAACGGTAAAAGAATACGACGCGGCAGGTGAAGAAGTAGAAGCGAGCTTAAACAAAGCGCTTGAAAAAGTAGAAGAGCAATTGTTGCCAACGACTTCAAAAATGCTGAAACAGTGGCCAGAGCTAAAAGAAATGTACAGCAAAAAAGAATTCGTAACGAAGATTCGTGATAAAGAAATCTTGACCGAGCTGACGACGAAAAGTCTTTCTGGTCTTGATATACCAAAGGTTGCTCTTCCGAAGTTTGAAGACTGGGGAGACATCGTAAAGTGGATCATGAAAGAAAACGTTCCAGGTTCGTTTCCGTATACAGCAGGGGTGTTTCCTTTTAAACGTAAAGGTGAAGATCCGAAGCGCCAGTTCGCTGGTGAAGGGACTCCTGAACGAACGAACCGCCGATTCCACTATCTATCAAAAGATGACGACGCGAAGCGCTTGAGTACAGCGTTTGACTCGGTAACTCTTTACGGAGAAGATCCGGATCACCGACCAGACATCTACGGAAAAGTCGGTGAGAGCGGTGTTAGCATCTGTACGCTCAACGACATGAAGAAGCTGTATGACGGTTTTGACCTGATCGCTCCTTCTACATCTGTTTCAATGACGATCAACGGTCCGGCACCGATCATTCTCGCGATGTTCATGAACACGGCGATCTATCAGCAAGTGAAGATCTTTGCAGATACGAACGGCAGACAACCGAACGAAGCAGAGTACAGCGAGATTAAGGAGAAGACCCTTGCCTCTGTTCGTGGAACGGTTCAAGCAGATATTTTAAAAGAAGATCAAGGACAGAACACGTGTATCTTCTCTACAGAATTCGCGCTTCGTATGATGGGAGATATTCAGCAATACTTTATCGATCATCAAGTTCGCAACTATTATTCGGTTTCGATCTCTGGCTATCATATCGCAGAAGCTGGTGCGAACCCGATCACGCAGCTCGCGTTTACACTCGCGAACGGCTTTACGTACGTTGAATATTATTTAAGCCGTGGAATGGATATTAACGCATTCGCGCCCAACTTATCGTTCTTCTTCTCAAACGGCCTTGATCCAGAATATAGCGTAATCGGCCGTGTTGCTCGCCGAATATGGGCTACGGTTATGCGTGATAAATACAAAGCGAACGAGCGCAGCCAGAAGCTGAAATATCATATCCAAACATCTGGACGTTCACTTCACGCACAAGAGATCGATTTTAACGATATCCGAACGACGCTTCAAGCGTTAATGGCACTTTATGATAACTGTAACTCACTTCACACGAACTCGTATGACGAAGCGATCACAACGCCAACGGAAGAATCCGTTCGCCGCGCGATGGCGATTCAGATGATCATTACAAAAGAGCTTGGTTTGGCTCGTAATGAGAATTCGCTTCAAGGTTCATTCATTATCGAAGAATTAACCGATTTAGTAGAAGAGATGGTTCTTCAAGAGTTCGAGCGTATGAACACAAGAGGTGGCGTGCTTGGTGCGATGGAAACGCAGTATCAGCGCGGAAAGATTCAAGAAGAGTCGATGTATTATGAAATGAAGAAACATGACGGATCGCTTCCGATCATCGGAGTGAACACATATTTGAACCCCAATCCACCGTCAGAAGAAGAATTCAACATGCAGCTCGCACGTGCAACAAAGGACGAAAAAGAACAGCAGATTCAGAATTTGAACACGTTCCAAGAATCCAGCAAAGACCAAGCGGGTGAAGCCATTAAGCGTCTGAAAAATGTTGCGCTATCCGGCGGAAACATTTTCGATGAGCTTATGCATACCGTAAAATTTGCAAGTCTCGGTCAGATCACGAGCGCACTTTATGAAGTAGGCGGGAAGTATAGAAGAAACATGTAATGTGAGAGAGGAGAGCCGCCAGTTTTAGCGGTTCTCTTTCAATTCTCTGTTGCTTTCAGGAGAGTTAATTTCCGCTGCAGGGCTCGCTTTCCGCAGTGTGTGCGGTGAGCCCATTCGCCGCTTTGCGTCATTGAATGGTCTCACCTGTCTAGCTGCAGCGGCTAGCCCCTCGAGGTCAAAAGGTAAATGGTCATGAAGGCAAAGAGCGCCTTCTTAGCCCATTTACCTTTTACTTGTCGGGGCTGTACGAGCCGCTTCCGCTTTTCAAAAGTCCCACTCATCCTGCAGGAGTCTCGCCCTTCCGCTCCAATTAACTATTCGAGGAAGTATTCTTAAAGGTCTCTCTTATTACTGGTATTTAGAAAGGGTCTTTTAGAAAAGGTTTTTAAAGCTGGTAAATTGTACCCTTTGTAAAGGACATTCTAAAAAAGGTCATGCCACATGGAGAAGATGATTTCTGTATTGAACAGGA
>NZ_JACSQM010000015.1 GCF_014836645.1 Fictibacillus norfolkensis | reverse complement strand
GTCTTGCTCGATTTTAAAACTGACGGAATTAATTCTTAATTCCTTACCTATTTCTTTTGTTCAGTTTTCAAAGAACTTTTTTCTTTATCGCGTCACTCTCTTAAAGCAGCGACAAAAACTATCTTACCACATATCTTCTTTCGAAGCAACAACTTTTTTAAAAGTTTATGTTTGTTTTTGTCGAACGTTATGTAAGAAAAGCAACAACGTTTATTACTATATCAGCGATACGGCCGACCGTCAACGCTTTTTTAAAGATTTTATTAAAAAACCTCTTTTCATGTCGAAAAGAGGTTTGCTCGCTATAAAGAATACTTTTCTAAAAGGTCATTTTTCGTCTTCCATACTTGAACGGATAGATCGACAAAATACTCTTGTGGGTTCAATCTTCGTAAGTGCTGAGGCCAAAACAATCCAAGCTGCTCTTGATGATAGCGCCGGATTTCTTCTAGATTCGGAAGGTCATATACAAGCTTTCCTTCTATATAAACGGGCTGTAGCAATTCTTCGGCAGTAAAGGAAGAAACCACTTTGCTTTTGTATGTGTGCACCGGATCAAATAGTTTTAAATCTTTTTCAGGAAGCACTTCATCATCCATCGCTATGTAATCCGCTTCCGCTTTTCCTTTTGAATTGATAATGCGGTAGACCTTTTTATATCCAGGTGTTGTGATTTTCTCTACATTAGATGAAATTTTAATCGTGGGTACAAATTCTCCGTCCTCATATTTAGCGACAACCTTATAAACGCCTCCGAGTGCAGGTTGATCTGATGCCGTAATAAGCTGCGTACCAACTCCCCAGGAAGTGATTTTTGCACCTTGTGCTTTTAGATCCGAAATCACATCGTCATCCAAGTCGTTACTCGCTACGATTTCAACATCTGTGAGGCCCGCTTTGTCTAACATTTTACGAGCTTGAATGGATAGGTACGCGAGATCACCGCTATCCAGACGAATGCCTTTAAGTGATTTACCCGCCGCTTTCATCTTTAACCCAACTTCTATCGCGTTAGGAATTCCACTTTTTAATGTATTATACGTATCTACAAGTAGAACGCTTTGATTCGGTAGAACTTCCGCAAACCGTTCAAACGCTTCTTCTTCTGTATCGTGATCCTGAACCCACGCGTGTGCATGAGTTCCTTTTGTCGGAATGCCGAATAGTTTTCCGGCGCGCATGTTTGATGTTGCATCAAAGCCTGCAATATATGCAGCACGCGCACCCCATATTGCGGCATCGGCTTCTTGGGCGCGACGCGTTCCAAACTCCATCAACTGATCATCAGGAGTAACATAGCGAATGCGGGCTGCTTTCGTAGCGATCAATGTTTGGTAGTTCATGAAATTTAGAAGTGCTGTCTCTAACAAGTGTGCTTCAAACACACGGCATTTGATACGAATTAGCGGCTCATTCGGAAAAACGACCGTTCCTTCTTTTACAGAGAATAACTCTCCAGAAAAATTAAAATTCTTTAACTCCTCCAAGAAAGGTTCCTCATAGTGTTCTTCTTGTGTTCTTAGGTAGTCGATATCTTCCTCTGTAAAATGAAGATGCTCCAAATAACGAATGATCCGCTCAAGTCCCGCGAATACGGCATAGCCGCTTTTAAAGGGATTCTTTCGAAAGAATGCTTCAAATACGCGGATGTTGTTGTGCGTTCCGTTTTTCCAATGAGCGTACATCATATTAATTTGATACTTATCTGTATGTAATGCTAAATCTTCATAGCTCATGTATGAGTCCCGCCTTTCTCTCTCCTCATTTTTCTCTATTTGTGTGGTTGTTAAACATAGTAAAAGGCCCGATAACCTGGCAGATCATCGGGCTACTTTTTATTCTAGGACGTCTTTTCAATCTCTTTTACTCCATTTTGATTGACGACGTACTCACCCATAAACTTCTCGCCATTTAAGCCGTATACTTCTAAGTTTGATTTCCACTGATTATCCGCTGGACTCACACTCAGAACCACTTCGTATTCTTTAACATCCTTTAATTTGTTTATGCTTGAAGGTTTTTCAATGATTAACTTGTATGATCCATCTGGGTTAACCTCCGCCACATCCGCTAATCCTGAAACAATATAATTCGGAATATCTAAGCTCCCTTTCAGTCTTGTACCCTCTAATAGATTTGACTTTCCTTCTATATAAAGATATTTATCATCCTTTTGAATGTCCGGTTCGTCTAATCGAACTGTAGGTGTACCATAATCTTCAGGCTTGTCCCACTCAGGTTCCTTTATTTTAGCAAAAGCATTTGATTCATCTTGAGGTATTTCAAGGGTTAACAGAGTGATGTTCTGCTGCATATCTGATTCTTCTTGCAACCTGACAAACGGACCTTTCAACTTTTCACCGTTTTCTCCATAATGATCTTTGATTGGTTGATTATCGGAATGAGGATCGAACTCTATTCTAACTTCAATTAAGCCTTCAGAGCTTTTTGGTATTTTTAGATCTGTTTCAAAAGTACCATCTTCACTAACCTGTACTCGATCTGAACCACCAATTAAAGTATCTTCTACACCATCCATCGTAACTAATAGGTTAGAGTTTGGAAGAAGGTTCGTTTGCCCTTTAACCGAAATCAACTTCCCTTTACGATTCGCTTCTCCTTTAAACCAAACTTCATATTCACCTTGGTCTTTAGGCGCTTTTTCTTTTTCATCTGTCACTTTAACGGATTCTTTTTCACTCTTAATTTCTTGTTCCTGATTTTCTTTATTACCACTTGTTGATTCGTTACTACTACAACCCGAAACAAGTAAGACAATGCTTGTAGTTATTAATAAAAACTTTAATTTACTCAAGATTCAATCCCCTATTCTACTCTGGCATCTTCAGCGTATTCATCAATTAATTTAAGTACTCTGTCTGTTTCTTGATTCAATTCTTCTTGTCTAGCATCATGTTTTTTGGAACTGTACTCTCTAAGGGTTGTATATCTGTCTAAAAGGAGTTTGTCCAACTTTATAAATTCTTCATTAGACATCTTTTCTTTATCGTAGAGATCTCTCTTTACAGTGCGAAGTAATTCGAATTCATCGGAAATGCTATCCAATATTTTTGAATACACTTTCCTCATAGAATGACCTTTACCCGAACTGCTCCAATTTACGCTTGATGAATCCATTGATGAGCTCCAGTTAATACTGGCATCATGCATCGCTTCAGACCAGTTGGAATTTACTTCATCAAACAATTCTTTTTGAGAAGAAACTGATTGGAATTCGCCTCCACCCGCTTCTGCTACTGCTTTAAGTTGTTGCTGACCATCGTTATCTACATCAAAGCCGATGATGTTTACTTCTGCCTTGATGTTCGACTCATGCAACTTTTTCGCCGCTTCTACAGGATTGCCATCACATGTCTCAATGCCATCACTCACAATATAAATGACGTTATTTCCTTCGTTTCCTTGTAGATCCTTTTCAGCTGCTTCAATGGAAGCTGCGAGCGGTGTCCAACCTGTTGGCTTGAATTTAGAGAGAGATTGTTGGAAAGTTCCTTCATTATATGCGCCTAAAGGGTACATAACTTCCGTACTTTCACATGAAACCTTCTTGTCTTTATCATCGTTGCTTCCTTTATGTCCATAAACACGCAGCATGACGTTGGCATCCTCAGGCAATCCACCTGCAAACTTCTTCAACGCTTCTTTCGCCGCCGTCATCTTATCCGTTCCCGAAACCTTTCCTGCCATACTACCGCTTGCATCTAGAAGAATAGCTACATTAAGGGGACCTTCCTTCTTTTCCTCTCCGTCTTCATTTTCTTCTTTATACTTTTCATACGCCTCTACTTCTTCAAACGTAATGTCAAAGTCCTCTAACTCCTGAAATCCCGGCTGATGATTAGCCGCGAACCCAGCAACGATTCGGTTATAGGTTTCCTCAGCCTTCATACCTTTAGGATAGTTCTTTGTGATTTTGTTAATCTCCTTATCAAGAGCATCACTTTCAAGATCCTTTACCTTTTCGTTATACTTACCTGCACCCTGTTTTACCATCTCTTCAGGATCAGTCGGTGCTTTTTCAACCGTCTCTTTTTTAGGTTCTTTTTTCTTTGGTTCTGGTTCTGATGTAGTTTTTTCGGTTGAGCATGCGGTTAAAAGAAGCATTATAGCCATAACAAGCACAAAAACATGATTACTAGATTTGTTCATTTATTAATAAATCCCTTTCTTATCTTAGTAGTTTTCTTATAACCTGTATTACTGAAAATTTCTTAGATAGTTTTTAATATGGTTATCCAAAATATGATCCACTGCTCTATAGTGGATTCTTTTGTATTCTTGCATTCCTTCCTCGCCAGGACCAATCATTATTTTATTGCCGTACTCATCCTTTTCAAAGGATGCTTGCGATCTATTCAAGTCTCTTATAGCCCTCTCTTCAGAAAATGTTTCTAAATAAAAAATTAACTGTTTTACTTTTTTATTAACATCTTTAGTACCGTCACTTAACTGGCCCTTTAAATAACCAATAATTACTCTAGCATCTTCAATGGCTTTTAACTGTTCTCTACCTTGGGTATACATTATCTTACAATGAAGAAAATTCAGTTCCATCATACGATCGACGTCTTCTCTTAAAAGATATTTCCGATCAAGTACTACTTTTTCAATCGCTTGCATCTCTTTTAAAATTCTTATTAGTTTATCTGGAAAACTAACAACTTGATCAATCATATAATATAGATTTTTAATTTCATTACCCTTAAGTTCCAAACCGGTCGTTGATTCAACCTCTTCTAACAATACTTTCATTTCTTGTAAAACTGAAACAGGCTTTTTGATATCGGGAATCATTTGATCTAAGGCTTCTCTCATTATTTGATTAAAGTTATACATCATTTTAAATGCAGAGACTATATCTTGATCTGTTACGTTTTCAGATTCTGATAAAATTACCATCCCATTGCTCTTGTTAAATCTCTGATAACTTACATAATAAAATTTTTTTCCGTTGTTATAACAGGAATAAGGATATATCTCAAATTTTTCTATAAATTTTTTATATTTCTTAGCACCTTCTATTAATTTAGACTCATTTATAACATTCATAGAAAACTCCTCAGACACCACTTTCTTTATCTCTTATCTTCTCAATATGATTATGCTTCATAGCCGGCAGCGCCAGGACCACTGGAATAATAAAAAATGGAAATGATTCTTCTCCTATAAAAAAGAGAATCACACTTAAGGGTGCGACAAGCCCGTAGATTAATAGATATAGAAGAAAATAAACACGTCTCCACCGTTTTTCTTTTTTGGACATATCGCACCTCATTTTCTAAAATTAAAACTCTATCTCTTTTTTCGTATGTGTTTTCTGAAATTCTGCTGGTTTTGGATCAAAGTATTCCATGGTGAACTTTGGCACGAACTTGTTGTCCTGCAGGTAACCTGATCCCCATGTTGGGTCCATCGTTAACCAGCGTCCGTCGACCTTTGTCTCCACCCATGCATGATTCTGCCCGGCAAAACCTGTTACCATTTGCGCTTCCATACCACTTGCACGTAATAGAGCGATCGCTAAGTACGCAAAGTCCTGACAAACGCCTTCTTTCTCGTCCAACGTTTTTACCGCACTGTCGTCAAACTCAAACGTACGATTGTTTAGCTTGTCTACGTCATAGCTCACATTTTTTGCTACATACTCATATACAGCTAGTGCTTTTTCTTTATCAGTTTTTTTATTTTTTGTTAGTTCCGCTGCTAATCTCTTAATCTCAGGAGCATCCGACTGAATACCTCTAGATGGCAAGATGAATCGTTGATCACTCGTGTTAGTATTCTCAACCGTGAAATTTGCTACGCCAACAAAGAACTGCATATATCCGTTCGTTTTATTAAAATCAGGTGCCATAACGGACACATCGTACTTCCCAGGTCCAAAACGGAGGAAAAACTCTCCCTCAAACTTGTTGTTCTTAACTGGGATCGCGTACATTGCTTGCAAATCGTCCTTTTTAGTCTGAACAAAAACGACATTTGTCTTGTTCGCATCCTTACCTTTTGGATCGATTCTTCCTTTAATTCTGTAGGTCAGGTCCGCTTCCTCACCGCCTACCTCTGGCGTTTCAAGCTTAAAGCCTTTTTCTTCGTAAGCAGTGGCATATTTCACAGGTTCAAAGGATTCACTAGATAAATTCTTCACATATAAGTGAGCCGCGTCAGTAAAAAAGTCAGTCGACCCTTCTTTTGGCGTCATAATTTGTACCTCATGAACACCCGCACCATAATAAAGAGGAATTTTTTGCTTGAATTCCCCATTTTCAACTGGGACCATAATTTTGGTAGATTCACTTTCTTTTTTAAGCTCAACCATAAGCTGCTCCACATTAGAATCAGCAACCTCACCCGTCAGCTCGAAAGAACCATCTCTTTCCATATACCCATTTATGGAATTTTTTAACTTTAAATCATATTGAAATGCATTCCTCGTATAAGCAATATCTCTCTTGATCTCAGGATTCACGTTCTCTACATCAAATGAGGCAATATCGTAATAGTAATTTTCAGCCGTATCACTCGGCACACTCACTTTAACAGAATAATTTCCCTTCCCATTAAACAACTGAATCTTTTGTACAAACTTGCCTTCCTTTAAAGGAGCATAATAGCTGAAATCTCTACCGTTCGGCCCTTCATCATCACTCATCACTTTAATCCATACGTGATCTGATTTAAAGCTGTTATACTTCTTTGCCTTACCTTTAATAGTTACCGTCGAGTTCGCCGTAAACTCTTTGTACTTAGGACTGGATAACGTGGCTTCTACTTCTTCTGCGTATGGAAGAAGTTCTAGTTTCTCTAATGTGTCCTCTTTGTTTGCTTCCTCAGCAAGCGCTGTATACTTGTCTTTTTTCTCTTCTTGATCAGGTTTGGAAGAGGAGTTTTTATCAGTTGTGCAGGCTGTAAGTGCCAGAACCGTGAGAATTAGTAGAAAACTGGTTATATTGTTTTTCATTGAATAATCCCCTTTAATTAATTTCAAAAAGAAAGAGATGGCGTTTCCATCTCTTATAACATTGCTATATCTAAAAATTATTACGAACTTCATTTGAAAAAGTTCCCAGACAAATAACTGCAAGATTAACTATACATTTTGCTCCTTTTCACGGATGCTGTTTATATGATTTTTCTTCATAATAGGCAGACCTAAAGCAATCCCCAACATCGCAAAAGGAAATTCCTCATTCCCACCTAACCACATGAAGAGATTGTAAGGAACATAAATACCATAAATAAAGATGTGCATCATCATATAGAAACGACGCCATTTCTTTTCACTTTTTGACATCCAAATCCCCTACTAAAATAATCTTAATTACGTATGTATTTCTCGTTTTTTCCCACAAAAGTAAATCTTCTAATATTTTTCTATGCCAAAACTATCACAGATTTTCTATTAGAGTCAAACCCTCAAAAATCTTGATATATAAAGGTTCATAACAGTTATACACATCCTTTTTACTACCTTTCGCAATCATCGACTTTTTCCGACACCCCTCCTGATTTTCTATAATAGGATTTTTATCATGATTAATATACAAAAATATCCATATGTTATCTTGTTTTTTCCTCGTATTTTGCAAATTTAAACCTATAATTATTTGGATATGCGCTTTTAAATCATTTAAATTAGTTGAGTCCACTTAGGTAAAAAGAATCAAAATAATAAAAGCACCTAAACATGTGGTTAGGTGCTTTCCATTTTCTTTTCGTTTCAAAAACTATTTAGGCTCTAAAGATCAACCCCAACAACTCCACACTATAATAAAACGTCACTAACGCACCGACCGCTAAGTACGGTCCGAACGGGATCGCGGTCTTTCGGTTATATTTCTTCGTTACTAACCCGACTATTGCGACTAATACCCCGACTATGGATGCGACCATCAGTGTCAGATAAGCTCCTTGGAACCCAAGTACGAGCCCTAATACGCCCATCAACTTAATATCTCCACCGCCGATTCCGCCTTTTGAGAGAACGGCTAACAACAATAAAAATAAAAATCCGAGCAGACTTCCTACGGCTGCATCTACCCAGCCTTTAGGTCCAAAGATCACTTGTAACGCTAGGAACCACACGAAAAATACGATCAGTACTTTGTCCGAGATGATGAAGTACAACAAATCGGAAACGGTAATGATGGCGCATAACAAAACGAGTGAACAGGCTAACAACAATTCGATAGAAAACCCGTATTTTATGTATGAAAAACTATAAAGTGCTCCAGTTGCGAGCTCCACCATCGTGTATATATTCGGAATCCGCTTCTTGCATGTTTTACACATTGCGCCCGCAGCTACAAATGAAACGACGGGAAACAGCTCGTACCATTTAAGCTGCCTTTCGCAATGGTCACATTGTGAACGTTCTACACCTATTACCTTCATTCCCTTTGGCAGACGATAGCCTATTACTCCGCCGAACGAGGCTAACACTGCTCCTACTACAAAAAACCAAAGAGTCCACATTGCTTCCATTTCCCACTTCTCCCTTAATCTTCTTTCTGCACACTATTATAATGAAGAAACTTATTCTTTGCATCTCTCTTCCTTAAAGTTATCGGCTATCTTTTTTATTTGTTTTCCTGCACATACAAAAAAGGAATGCCCGAAAACGGACATTCCTGCATATGTTTTTTCACTATTCGACTAAGAATACGAAATAGCTGATGAAGACGATGAAGAGAACCCACATGATTGGGTGAACTTCTTTTACTCGTCCTTTTACTGTCATTGTTAGTGGGTACATAACAAATCCTAAAGCGATACCTGTTGCGATGCTGTATGTGAGCGGCATTGCAATCAATGTTAAAAATGCTGGTACTGCGATTTCTAAACGGTCCCACTTGATTTTGCTTAATACGGATACCATCAGCACACCGACAATGATAAGTGCTGGTGCTGTAACAGATGGTGTTACGACTACCAATAATGGCGAGAAGAAAAGAGCGAGTAAGAACAATCCACCCGTTACAACAGACGTGAACCCTGTACGACCACCTGCTGCTACACCTGAAGCTGATTCGATGTATGCTGTTGTTGAAGATGTTCCAAGGATCGCACCAACTGCGATCGCTGATGAATCGGCAAGCAACGCTTTACCTGCACGCGGCAGTTTATTGTCTTTCATGATTCCCGCTTGGGAAGCAACTGCCATCAATGTTCCTGCCGTATCAAAGAAATCAACGATAAAGAACGTTAGAACAACGATCATCATGTCTACTGTAAAAATTTGATCAAAGTGAGAGAACGCTTGTCCGAATGTTGGTGCAAGGCTCGGAATCGCTCCTACGATTTGATCCGGCTTATTGATCAAGCCAGCAAAGATACCAACTACAGCTGTGATCACCATTCCGTAGAAGATTCCTCCACGAACGTTTCGGATCATCATTAAAATCGTAATGATGAAACCAAAGATGGCAAGTAAAGTTGGACCTTGTGTTAAGTCACCAAGAGAAACAAGTGTCGCTTTGCTTGGTGCGACGATTCCTGCGTTCTTCAGTCCGATGAATGCGATGAACAGCCCGATACCGGATGCTGCAGCAAACTTCAAATCTTCCGGGATTGCGTTTATAATCGTTTCACGAATTTTAAATAATGTAATAAAAATAAAGATAATACCAGACATCAATACGCCAGCAAGAGCTGTTTGCCACGGGATATCCATGACTAAGACTACTGAGTAAGCGAAGAATGCGTTAAGTCCCATACCTGGAGCAAGTGCGATCGGATACTTCGCTACGATCCCCATGAATAGTGTTCCAAGGGCCGCTGCAAGTGCAGTCGCCGTGAACACGGCACCTTTATCCATGCCAGCATCGCCTAATACGGATGGGTTAACGAATAAAATGTAAGCCATCGCAAGGAACGTTGTTAATCCTGCTGTTGCTTCTTTTTTGTAAGAAGTGTTGAACTCCTTAAAACCAAAATACTTTTCCATCTATATATCCCCCTATACCCTGTCTACGTATAAAGCTTCTCTTTAAAAGTCGCTCATGACTCGAGCTGTTTGACCTGTTCTTCTTTGACTAGTTGATTGGAGTGTAGGGTGCGAGACTCCTGTGGGACAGGCCGGCAGGCGAGACACTTATACGGGAAACGTACGAATCGCCGCCTGCCCCGCGGAAAGCGAAGCACCTGGAGCGGAAATCAACTACTTCCAAAAGCAGCTTTGTTCAAACAAAAAGACCCAAGGGACAAGCCCCTGGATCTGAATACGTAAGAGTTAATGAAACGAGGGCTATGCAAAGAGAGCATGTGCGCCATGTTTCAAAAATCCTTCGTAGTCAGACCATTTACGGCAGTCTGGTAGAAACTTTCGGGCCATATCCCCGAATTTATACGTAGGAAATACATTTAATTTTTGATTACTTCTGTAGTATAGGTCGAACTTTGTCGTACGTCAAGCGTTTTTACGAATGATTTTATGTTATTTTACTATAATCGTTCGTGTTTTCGCTTGCAAACCTATTCCCACTCGATCGTTGCTGGTGGCTTAGACGTAATATCGTACACCACGCGGTTGATGTGGTCCACTTCGTTTACGATACGAGTAGAGATCTTTTCTAGTACGTCCCAAGGGATACGTGCCCAGTCAGAAGTCATTCCGTCGATTGACGTTACCGCACGGATACCGATCGTGTAGTCGTACGTACGAGCGTCACCCATTACACCAACGCTACGGATGTCAGGGAGGACAGTGAAATATTGCCACACTTCACGCTCCAAGCCTGCTTTTGCGATCTCTTCACGAAGAATGAAATCAGACTCACGAACGATCTCTAACTTCTCTTCTGTAATCGCACCTAGTACACGGATTCCTAGACCAGGGCCTGGGAACGGCTGACGCCAAACGATGGGTTCAGGAATACCAAGCTCTGTACCTACTTTACGCACTTCATCTTTAAATAGTGTGTTAAGAGGCTCGATCAATTTGAACTGCATGTCTTCAGGAAGTCCGCCAACGTTATGGTGAGACTTGATCGTTTGTGCAGTAGCTGTACCGCTCTCTACGATATCTGTGTAAAGCGTACCTTGAGCAAGGAATTCGATGCCTTGTAGGTTTGACGCTTCTTCATCAAATACGTAGATAAATTCGTTACCGATGATCTTACGTTTCTTCTCAGGATCAGAAACACCTTCAAGCTTGCTTAAGAAACGTTCTTTCGCATCGACTTTGATGATGTTGATGTTGAAGCCTTCGCTGAACGTTTTCATAACTTGATCAGCTTCATCTTTACGAAGAAGTCCGTGATCAACGAAGATACATGTTAACTGGTCACCGATCGCTTTATGAACAAGAACGGCTACAACAGATGAGTCAACGCCACCTGACATTGCGCAGATGACTTTTTTGTCGCCAACAACGTCACGGATCTTTTGAATTTCGTCTTCAATCCAGTTTTCCATCGTCCAGTTACCTTCACATTCACAAACGGATTTTACGAAGTTATCAAGAAACTCGATACCGTACTCTGAATGACGAACTTCTGGGTGGAATTGTACGCCGTAAAGTTTACGAGATACATCACTCATTGCCGCTACAGGACAAGAAAGACTTGTAGCGTCCGTTACAAAACCTTCTGGCGGAGCAACAACTAAGTCGCTATGGCTCATCCATACCACTTGTTGTTCTGGAAGATTTTCATAGAGCTTGTTCATGTTTGTTACTGTGATCTCTGCTTTTCCGTACTCACGGTGGCTCGCGCGCTCTACTTTACCGCCGAAGTGGTAGCTCATCAACTGCATACCATAGCAGATACCAAGCACTGGGATATCCAGATCAAAAATGGCTGGATCACAAGCTGGAGCTCCTTCTGCATAAACAGAGTTAGGTCCACCAGAGAAGATGATCCCTTTTGGATTCATTTTCTTTATATCTTCCGCCGTTGTCGTGTGCGGATGTAATTCACTGTATACTCCTAAGTCACGGATACGACGTGCAATCAACTGATTATATTGTCCACCGAAATCTAACACAACGATCATTTCACTCATTACGTGCAAATCATTCGTTACGCTCATGTACTCACCCCATCTATTATTATCAGCTATAGTATCCGTCAGCTTGTCTATGTTTACACTTTCTTTATAAAACAAAAAGAATTCTACCCTTGTTTTCCACATACAAAAACAAAGGCAGAATTCCTTAAAATGTAGCTATAAAGAATCCTGCCTTCATAGTCAGGTCATTTTCGGCAACCCGGTAGAGACTCTCGAACCTTATTATCGAGGATATACGAAGGAGAATAATATCTGACACTATAATCTTAAAGACATTCTAACAATGCCTGTTATAGCGGTCAAGGGCGGATTCTTTTAATTAAATTTTCCCACAATTCTTTATGAAAATCATTCCACAGATCTGACTGCTTTTTCGGACTGAATTGAACGCCTTCATAAGCTTTAGCGAGAATCCTCATGTCCTTTGTATCAAGCTCTCTGTCTACATACAGAGCATACTCTCTCAATGTAAAAGCAGGTCTTCTTTTTATACCATATACCTTTAATAGCCACATCAAACGTTCGAATGCTTCTTCAAAGCTATCAGCGCCCTTTTTGTGTTTATAGCGCCAGATCGTGTACTGACGAAGCCATTTTCTGCGGAACAGATAAGCGAGCCCCGCGATCACGACAAGGCTGATTAACAAGATAACAGCCAGCGTTCCAACAGAATTCAGGATTGAATCTGAACCTGTTTTTTCTCCTGAAGCAGTGCTATCGTCCTTCGTTACGTCTTTTTCAGGCTTGTCCGGCTGAGTCGGAACAGGTGCAGCTGGTGTTGAATCCTTTTCTTCACTCTCTGGCTCGAATGGATTATCAAATCCGCGCGTTGGCTCAAAAGGAACCCATCCGATTCCTGAAAAATACACTTCTACCCAAGAGTGGGCGTTTGCGTTTGTAACGGTATATTCACGAAGACCATCATCACCAAGTGCCTCAAAGGTTCCAGGAGTGAAGCCTTTTACCCAACGAGCAGGTATACCAACAGAACGCAGCATCACGACCATCGACGTTGAAAAGTTATCGCAATACCCTATTTTCGTTTCAAACAAGAACTGATCAACGTAATCTTCATCGTCCTTTGGAACCGCAACTTCAATCGTGTTATAGCCATAGGCGTTTTTAGCAAAATAGCCTTCGACCGTTTTGACTTTATCGTAGAGCGTTGGTTGGTCCGCCGTAACATCTTGTGCAAGATCTCTTACCCGCTGCGGCAATGTTTCAGGCAGTTGCAGGTAATTTTCTGTTATTGTCTCTGGATATTGGTTACCTGAAGCTTTTAACTGCTCCTCTTTTATAACGGGCAGCTGATAATCCATCTCATATTCAGAAAGCTTCTCTTCTTCTCCACCTTGAAAGGTAGAAATTTTTCCGTTCACACCATCTAACTGATAGTTGATATCCGATTCTGTTTTAATGTTGGTTAGCTTACCTGGAATCATTAAAAAAGAATATTCTTTTCTTTTCTCCGCTTCGATACGTGCTTTATGGTCTTTCATTTCTAATCCATCTTCCCAGACTCTCGTGTAATTCGTATCAGCGGAAGGGTTATCTGCTTCTAAAGCGATCGCCTGAGTCGGAATCTTATTTTCCCACCCTTTACCTGTGTAGAATTCTTTCGTTTCTATCCGCCAATAATGCCTGCCGTTATCATAAGCGGTGAAGATCGGCGTATAGTCGAACTCAAACGGTCCACCAAGCTGGCTGTCGTTTTCACCATATCCAATCTTTGCGATCCCAGCTCCTTTTCCTAGTCCTTCTTCTTCCCCTTTACCAGACATATTCTGAAGAAACGGAACAGGATCTGGCCAGATTGGAGATGCTTTAGGTGCCACATACCCTAGAGCTGACGACAACGCGATAACACCAGAAAGTGGTGCCACCCAAAGAACAGGGAACTTTCCTTTTAAAAGTGAGAAGCCTTGCGTTTCAATAATCTTCATCATTCGTAAGATACCGACCAAGATCAGTCCGATGAAAACCGTACGGATGATCGCAAATTTCCCATCATACACCGTAAATGTATCGAGTATCGAAATATAGATGACCGTGATAAAGAAGAACAAGAAGATTCTGCGTGTCTGGACGAGCCAATAATGCATCAAATAACTGACGAGCCAGAGTAAAATAAAGAACAACAGACTCCTGGAAAGAGACGTCATCTCGTTCCAGTTCTGGTCTGAAAAAAGCCCTAGATTATATTTGATATCTTCAATCAAGAATGGAACCCATTTAAACGATAAGAAGACATCAAAAAAGTAAAGGGAGTGAAGCGCATATAACATCGCTCCCAATTTCACCGGAAATGAGATCCAGAGTGGAAGCTGAAAATACGTTACGATAAACAAAAAGAACGTGTACATCACAAAAATCTGGATATCGTTCGTAGTCGTAAGTTCTTTAAGCGGTCTTAACCACTCCCATAAAAGAAGAAAGCCTAAGCCGTACAGAACTAAGACGTGTAGCGTTGACGCTTGTTGTTGATTAGATTGAGGCATACGTGCCACCTGCCTTCAGCGCTTCGTTAAAGTCAGAACCAATGATCGGTGTTACAGGCACACCGAACTGTCTGATTCGAGAGATATACGTGAGTTCTTGACTCTTAAGTTTAGAATCAAGCGCTAAGTAAAAGAAAATCACGTTCGTTTGCTGTCTCGATGCGATAAGCTCGAGCGTTTTCATCGTGTATTCTGAAAGATTTGGCGAAATAATAAGCGCCGTCTTTCCTTCCATATAGCCTGCCATATATTCCTGCTTCAACCGTTCTTCAAACGGCAGCTTCACGTCTGACTTCACTTTTGCCAGTTCGTGAAGAATCCGCCACTCTTGATCAACCCCTATATTCATAGGGATTTCTTTTCCGGATAACGGATGATAGCCGATCGAACCACCCTTTGAGATCGCATAGTGAACGATGGATGCCGCAAGCGATACGCCGCGTTCAAACAACCCATCCTGCGTGCCGTAGCTCTTCTCACAATGGTCAAGCACGATCACAAAATCATCGTTCCGCTGCTGTTCGAACACTTTTGTCAGCAGCTTATTCGATCTCGCACTCGCTTTCCAGTGCAGCCAGTTCATTCGATCGCCTGCGACATAATCACGAACACTGACTGTCGATGTATAGTCAGTAAACGAACGCTTCCCGACTTTTTTCATACCAGATTGAAGCATCTTCCCTGCTTCCCACCGCTCGATATCTTGATATTGCGGATACACAAAGATCTGATCTTGAACCGAGACACTCGTGCTTTTCAACACAAAGCCAAAGATATCGCCTGTACTGATTTGAATCTGATCAAATTTAAACAACCCGCGCGGTGCAGGATTGATCGTATACGAATATTCCAGGTGCTTTCGGAACAACGGAAACAACAGGATACGAGACTGAATCTGATGCGTATTGCCCTCGTATCGCGTTTCACGAAGCAGTACCTCTGGCAGCACGTCTTCTAACACAACGTAAAAGAGCGGAAAGTTGCTTCTTCGTTTGATAACAATCGTTACCTCTACTTCTTCGCCTGCCATAAGTTTGTTTTTAGAGATATATCGCTCGACCTTCAACCTCTGTATCGGATAGAAAGCCATCGTAATGGAATAAAGAACAAGCGGAAGTACGCTGTAAAACAAAAACCAGCTTACGAACCCTCCCTGAAACATGGCAAAGGAGAACGTAACAAGCAGTAAAAAGATGATCCCTGAAAACCCGATCGGCGTTTTATACCGCTCCCGAAATTTATGGAGAAATGCTTTCATTACGCATGCTGTTCCTTATGAATAGGTGCTGGTACACGGGCCAAAAGCTCATTGATTACTTCTTCGGCTGAGACCCCCTCAAAGCGTGCTTCAGGTTTTAATAGCACACGATGAACAAGAACAAAGGGTGCTAAGTATTTCACATCATCAGGGATAACAAAATCACGGTTCATGAGCAATGCAAAAGCCTGTGCTGCTTTTAATAAAGCGAGCGATCCACGCGGACTAACGCCTAGCGCAATGGATTTATGATTACGTGTACGATTGATCAGATCGACGATATATCGCTTGATCGAATCTGATACATAGATGTTCTTCACGGCTGTTTTCAGTTCTGAGATTTCTTCTGGTGAGATGGCTGGTGTAAGGAGGTGTATCGGATGTTCGTTTCCGATCACGTTCAGTACATTAAACTCTTCCTCGGGAGTCGGATACCCCATCGTCAGCTTCATTAAGAAACGATCCAGCTGTGCTTCTGGAAGCGGATAAGTTCCTTCGTATTCGATTGGGTTTTGTGTGGCCATAACTAAGAATGGATCGGGCAATATGTGCGTCTGCCCATCAACGGTCATGCTCATTTCTTCCATCGATTCAAGAAGTGCAGATTGTGTCTTTGGTGACGTACGGTTAATCTCATCAGCGAGAATAATGTTTCCAACAAGAGGACCCGGTCTAAATTCAAAGCTCATATCTTTTTGGTTATATATGGATACTCCCGTCATATCAGACGGTAATAGATCAGGTGTGAACTGGATGCGGTTAAAGGTTAGGCCCAGAGATTTAGCGATGGAACGCACCATCATCGTCTTTCCTACTCCTGGTACGTCTTCAAGCAAAACATGTCCTCCTGCTAATAACGAAACAAGCGTTAACTCTGTAACCTTCTTCTTACCTACCATAACTTTTTCTACGTTCGCGATAACCTCTCTAAGATGAGGATGATATTCAAATGTCTTTTCATTTCTAGCGTTCATGATAGACTCCCCTCTAACATTTCTGTCTCTACATTATTTAATTTTTTGTTTCCTTTAAATATTCTCATCAGACAGACGATATTCCTTGTTTTTTTACAAAAAAAGAGAAGATTCGATAAAGAGGAGGAAATAAAAAAAGATGCACCATGAACAGTGCACCCTTATCATTCATTTCACTCTTGATCTGAGTTCTTAAATTTCTTTCCATCCAAGTCATGATGCAGAGATGGAGCCGGAATTTCTGGGTTCGGAATGTTCCCTAGCGGCACTGGATCTGCTTCATAAACAAAGTCTCCTGTTCCGTCTGGAGCACTTCCGGTAGCCCATAAACCTTCTTTCGACTCCTGACCCTCTGAAAGGTTCCAAAACTTATACGCTTCTGGCTGCGATTCTAGTTCAGCTTCTGGCGGGAATGAAGCTGGTACGACTACTCCGTTACTCTGCTCTAGTTCTTCAATCGCTGCCATCCATTGATATTGATGATAGCGATCACGAGCTAACATCTTTCGAAAAGCAGCTCTTACCCCTTCATCCCTCGTCATATGATACAAACGCGCTACTTGCAGACGTCCCTGACTTTCTGCGTGAAGATTTGAACGCATATCAGCAAGCAAGTTGCCGCTCGCTACTATATACGCTCCGTTCCAAGGTACGCCATTTGAGTTCGTCGGCATTCCACCTAGTCCACTTACGAGCAGATGCTGAGGATTTATTCCACCCATGATCGCTGCTGTCGCAGGATCTTGCGCTGCTTTCGCTTGATCGTCTGGTGAAGCACCGTCAAGCAACTGACTGATCATGGCACAAAGCATTTCTACATGCCCAATTTCTTCTGTTCCAATATCCATCAGCATATCTTTGTATTTTTCTTCTCCACGACAGTTAAAGCCTTGAAAAAGATATTGCATCATTACTGTCATTTCTCCAAACTGCCCACCCAGCACTTCTTGAACTTGTTTGGCAAGCTGTGGATCCGGACGATCTACCTTAATTTCAAACTGTAGTTCCTTTTGGTGGCGAAACATATGATACCTCCTGGGAAATGAATTTTGAAACACAATTAATTTCTTCCCAATCGATTTAATATAAAACAGCTTTTGGAGGATTTATGTAAAAAGAACTATGCTTGAATGTGCACTCATTAAATTCTGTGGTTAATGTAGTAAGAATGAAACAGTCTATACTGAAGAATAGAAGGATTAATTTGAATTTCGCATTCTAATTCTACGTATTATTAAAGGGGGATTTTTGTAGATATTTCTCGGGAAATTGTAGAAATATGACGATTGATAGGCGATGTCTATATAGTGGATTGTTATAAAAGGAAGGCATATCGGGTCACGATATGTTTGATGAAAGTGTTTCAATATCATCTATCATATCGCCCCCCGATACACACAAATTTACTTTTTAAATAAAGAAAGAATGGCTTCCCATTTGCTTTTCGGCCTGCTTTGAACCACGATTTCTAGTCGTCTATTGAAATCGTTTTGCAGACGCCATTCCTTGATCTGTTCTTCTCTTAACTTTTGAATTTCCTGCTGCAGAAGTTCACTTTTCTCTTTTTCCTGTTCTAGCAATGCTTCGTATTGCTCTTTCTGTTGATTGGTAAGCTTCTCAATTTTAGCGTTTGTTTTCTGAGCGGCGTTTCCTACGTTTGCACTGATCGCATGATGATCTTGTTGAAGTCTTGATACGGTTACTTTTAGCTCTGACATATCGCTAGTTAGCTGCGCATTCATCTCGCGTGTTGCCGCTAATTCATTCGCTAGCATCATTAAGACTTCTCGTAATTGATTCGGGTCTTGTGGAAGATTCTCATATGTATCGGGTAGCGCTACGTCCGTTTGGATCGTCTCTTTTAGTCTCTCTTTTTGTTGAATCACGAGATCTTTGGCTGTATCGTCTAATGGCTTGTCTGTATCGCGTAGCGCTATGAGCGATTCGATATCAGATTGAACGAAAATACGGCGATCTCCATCCTTTAAAAACTCGTATCCGTTTCGTTCTAAAATTTGTCCATACTTTCGAACAGTAGGTGTTGCGATTCCTACTTCTTCTGCAACTTCCTTGGAGGAGAAAGCTCGTTCATTCGGTTGTATATCACGTCGCATATCGGGCCTCCTTCATTTCTTTTCATCTATTCCTTATATCGCCATGCGATACATATCGTTTAATTCCTCTACTATAGGCATTCGCAATGAACTGTATCGATACGTCTATGCTCTACTAAATAGATTTCGGCAAATGTGTCGATCTCCCCTTCTTTCCGATTTAGAAACTCGTTCATTTTACTAGATTATTTTTCTATTTCTTCACCCCACCCAGAAAATAGCTGTTTTCTAATAGAATAAGGACATATATAATGAATGAGTGCAATCATTTTATCATTTATTTTTTATGAGAGAGGTTATGTTATGAATACTACTTATTCATCGATACAATCGACTAAAACAAGAATGTTAGTCATCAGCGCACTATTCGTCGCCCTGACTCTTGTTGCAACGATGTTCATAAACATTAAGCTTCCGATCGCAGGAAACGGTGGTCTAATCCACTTAGGAAACATTCCTCTATTCGTAGCAGCTTTTGTTTTCGGTAGAAGAACTGGTGCTATTGCAGGTGCTTTCGGGATGGGTTTGTTTGACCTTCTATCTGGTTGGACAATATGGGCTCCTTTCACATTTATCATCGTTGGTGCAATGGGTTATGTAGCGGGCGCTATATCTGAAAAAGTACCAGGTAAACGTGTGCTCGTCTATTCCTTAGCTGTTATCGTAGCTATGCTGATTAAAGTGGTAGGCTATTATTTTGCTGAAGTTGTGCTTTATAGCAACTGGATTGTACCATTTGGATCCATTCCAGGAAACGTTCTACAAGTTGGATTTGCCGGACTTGTCGTGGTTCCACTCGTAGCACGTATTAAGAAAAGAATACTGTAATTCAAAAGAACCATGTATCGTATTGGCTTACGATATGTGGTTTTTTTGAGTTATTAATACAAAATACTTTTTATAAGGAGTAAGAATGAAGAAAAAGCAAATTGATTGGTTTTTCTGAGGTCCGATGTTTGGAGTTGTTATTTTAAGTCTGTTACTATTTTCAAGTTCAGCAACAAAGCTACCAAACGGTAATTATATTCTTGACCAAGATCCACTATCATATTTCTTAGTTGGCTGCATGTTCGTTTGTGCAATTCTTTTAATTTTTGGAAAAGTAAGAGAAACTATGGGTAAAAAAATTAACACATATACATTCATTATTACTCTACTATTAATACCAATCGTATTTGTATTTGTGCACATAATCAATAATTAAAATATATATTTCCTTAGACTGCAGACGCCCTCTTGGTGTCTGCTTTTTTAAGTTTAAGTTCCATATTCACCATCACACTTCACTCCATATGAATGTTAAAATAAAGAATACTTCCCTGTTAGACATATAGAAACTGTCGACTTAAAATTGCAACAACTTAGGAGTGTATACAAGCATGAACAAAAAAGATATCGCTCAAATACGAAAACAGTTCAAAAAAGAGAACGACCTACTGAAGATCTCCAGCATCTTTAATGTGTATATTACGAAAGAATCCAGCGAGATCTATCATCACGTTAGTCAGCCTTTTGAGATGCTAGATCCTGAACAACAAGAGCTCTTTTTTAATAACTTTAAAAAATTGCTTGGTGGAAATCTCGATGAAAAGTTATTTGAATTAAAGTTTAATAGAAATGCTGAAAACAATAGCCAGCTTATCCTGCATCAGGGCCTACTTGCCAGCGATACAGAAGACTGGAAAGAACGCATGCTTCAAATGGTAGGAAAAATGCTACTAAACCGTCAGTACGAAAAGGATATCGTGATCACCTTTATTAAGGGAGAATACTATAAGCCGACGAAGCGCAAAAATGATGAAGCTGAGATTAGTGAACGTGATGCCGTTTACTCCTTCCCCTTTATTTTGTGCAGCATAAACAATACACAAGAACCGAAGAAAGAACTGCTCTTTGATTATGTGGAAAAAGAGTTCAAGTACAATTTCGTTGTCGATCCTGTTATTAACCTGAACGCGCCGATTGGAGGATTCCTCTTCCCTTGTTTCAGTGATAATGCAGCAGATGTGAACCACATCCTGTATTCAGCAGGTAAAGTTCATGAGCCCGATTACGAATTCATCGTGGACGTTTTAAATGGCGAAGAAATCATGACAGCAAAAGACGATAAGATTGTGTTTGAAGAAATTATTAAAGACGTAACACAAGATCAATTGAACACGTCTACTCTCTCTAATGTGTATGAAGAGATCAACCGAATGATTGAAGAGAACGAAGAGGAAGAACATCCACGTTTAGATTCAAAGGACGTTGAACGGGTTTTGAAAGCGAGCGGCGTGGAAGATATCAGTGTGGAAAAGGTAGAATCCGCTTTCCAAAAAGTCATTGATGATGACAAGTATGAGATTAAGGCAAGCAGTGTTGTCCCAAAATACAACTCGAAGTCTATTAAGATTGACACAAAGGTAGCTAAGATTTCAATCAGTCCCCAAGATTTAAGGTATGTGAAGCAAGTACAGCTTAGCGGTAAACGTTACCTCATGATTGAAGTGGAAGAAGATACGGTGATTGAAGGCTTTACGATGATTCCGGAGACTTTTGGGGAGAAGGTGGGAAAATAAACTAAATATCAGATAGAAAAGAGCTTCTCACAAATTGTTTATGAGAAGCTTTTTTCTATCTGCAAACCTTTCTAAATACAGACTTTAAACTATTACCACCCCCTATATTAAACGTTAATTTACCCAGTCCTCCACAGAAAAATAAACTGAATTTCAACTTAACTACAGTTATAATCATTTCTTTAAAGGGAAATCCAATCTTTAGAAGAAAATATTAGAAAGAATCAATAATATACAAGGAGGAACTTTTTTATGGATTTTAAACAGGAATTAGAAAAATTATCTCTACAGTTAATAGAAAGAAAATCACATATTATTAACGAAGAGTCTACAAAACAAGCATTAATAATTCCGTTCATTCAAAAATTAGGATTTGATGTTTTCAACCCACTTGAAGTTGAACCTGAGTATGTCTCAGATTTCGGCATAAAAAAAGGGGAAAAAGTAGACTATGCTATTAAGAAAGATAGAAAACCAATAATTTTTGTTGAAGCTAAATCCGTTAATGAAAAGTTACATAAACACAGCTCGCAAATTTATAGGTATTTCAATGCAACTCCAGAAGTGAGATTTTCAATCCTAACAAATGGTACAGAATATAAGCTTTTTACAGATTTAAAAAGAGATAACATCATGGATGACGACCCTTTTTATGAATTTAATATAGAATCTCTAACGAATCTTGATATTGAAGTCATTGAACATTTTACCAAGGATGAATTTGATATTGATGAAAATATAAAATTTTCCCAAGAGCTAGTTTACACGAACAACATCCATTCTACTCTCAAAGAGCTGTTTAAGAATCCTTCTGATGATTTTGTAAGATTCCTTATAAAAGATCTAAATAATCAGAGAGTCACCTCTATAGTGTTAGAGAAATTTCGGCCTATTATAAAAAAGGCTATTAATCATACTTTATTAGAGATAATTGGAGAAGGTTTGTCTTTCACAAATGTTCAAGCCAACCAACCTAAAGAAGATATTTTAGTGTCGGATCAAACTATGGTTAAAGAAGGGGATAAACTAGAAGAAGATAATGATGAAATTACTAAGCCAAGTATATTAACCACTGAAGAAGAGCTTAGAGCTTTTTCAATTATTAAAGAAACACTAGAGGTTAGTGGTAGAGTTGTTGAAAATGTAAAATACAAAGACAATTCTAGCTATTTCAACATTATGAATAGAGTAATTACTAAATGGTTTATCCGCTTATATTCAGATACTGAGAATAAAAACATAATTACAAGGCTTGATACACAAGCTGTGGATCAGTTATGCCCAGGGTTTAGAGTTGAAGAATCGCCAAAAGGCATGGGAAAATCAAGAATATACATTAACTCTGTTGAAGATTTGCTGCAGATGAAAAGTTTAATAATAGCTTGCTACGATGAAGTAAGTGAAGAGAGTAAAATTACTACTTAAATGTATTAGGTCTTTAATTTCTTACCCTTCAAAGCACTCTGAATAGAGTGTTTTTTCTTTTGTTGAAGAGAAGGTAGATACCATTTCATTTGTCGTATTTCAAAAGCCTTTATACAAATCTTTGTTTTTATTCATATGCAATTCTCCTCAATATAATAAAGACTACCTCCTTGTATTTAGGAAGTAGTCTATTCTTTAGAAATTAATTAACTACATGACTGTTCTCACTCTATCCGAGAAACAGTTTATCGAGCGTAAGAGTGGCAAAATTACATCATGCCGCCCATTCATTTGAGCTTAAAATCGAATTAAATAGTATTAAAAAACCCCTTAAAACAAAGGGTTTTAAAGGATTATAAATCATAGTCCTAAACTGTTTAGAGAAATTCTGCGGACAAATCTGCGGACAAATCCGCGGACAAGCTAGGATAAATACCTAATATCTTTAATCCAATAAAAATGCCCATCTATTAATACGGTGGGCATTTAATGTTTAGTGCAATACTCCTCAATCAACTCGTGTGGTATAACATCATCTCTGCCCAATCCATCTCTAAAAACAAGATCCCATGGTCCAGCTTTGACATGTGTGATATCCACGAGCGTATAAGCATTAAAGTGACCATATTCCAACACAGTCTCATTTAGCACTTCCACAACTTTTTGATGGTAAGGAGTTTTCATGAATTTTGAAAAAACAGAGAGTTTAAATGATTTTTCTTTATAAATTGTTTCTGAATCATCTTCAAAGAAAATTTCTTCTTTTCCATAGCTTTTGTACTTATCATACACTTCTTTAATAACAGGACCATATTGCCAAGCAGTAAATTCTTCTTCAAAAGGTCTATAGCCATATTTTTTTATAAAGTTGCAATAAAATAAGTATATTAGTTTTTGCAATTTTAAGTGTGTACACTTTAGGCTGGCAGTCATTAAATTAGCAACATCTAAAGCCGAGACTTTTAAATCCCCACTTATAAAATCTTTAAATTGCTTGAAATCCGATATAGGCGTTACATCAAAAAAGAATTTATCATATTTTACAACCGATTCCCATGAATGATCATTTGTTTGTAAATGATGAAAACCAAATGATAAATGATTGAATCTAATTTTCAATAAATCCATTAATTGAAGAACTTCGAATATACCGTCAATGTGGGAATCGCTTTTATGAAAGGCTATTCTTCTTCCACTTTTGTAATCACTGTAGAGAATGATAAAATGTTCACTCATGTCTACCACCCCTTCATTATATTAGCCTCTATTATAAATTTCAGGCCAGGATGTATAATCCTTTTTATAAATCTCATGGGAGTCTAGGCCGTTTAATTCATTACTCTTCTTTTCCAACTTATTAAAAATAGAATCTTCGTTCTTTATTCTACCCGTGATAATAACATCATACTTTTGCTTTATCTCATTTATGATATCGACATATAAACGAATAAGTTCACCTTTATAGTTAATCATATAATCATAAAAATCTTTTTGTATCGAGTAAGTACCCTCATCAATGGAACTTATTATCGTTCTAACTTCTGTCTTCTTTAAATTAAAGTGAATTACACCAGATTGACGAGAGAGCCACTTTCCAGTAAAAAGAATATGTGAACTATACATTAATTCAATTAGATCCGAGTACTGATTTATTATTTTTTCCTCATAAAGTTTAGAATGAGATTGTTCAATCATTTTAGACCTCTTTCCCTAAACAAACTAGAACAACACGAAATCCATTATAGCAAAGTAGAAGGGAAAATATAGAAAAATTTACAATCTGAATCATGAACTAAAATCTAAAAGGCCACCTAATGATAGGCGGCCTTTTTATTTCATTTAATTTTCCCTTTTCTCATATTGAAATAAGTCACCTGGCTGACATTCAAAAGCCTCACATAACTTTACAATATGATCAATTTCAATCCGCTTGATCTTTTCGTGATATAAAGCTGATACTGTGGCGGGTCTTATGCCAGTGAGATCTGATAACTCCTTTTGTGTCATTTTCTTTTTTCCTAACCAATCAGATACTCTAATTTTAAGTTCCATTGAAATCTCCTCCAATAAATAATTACTCCTATTATGGTTAATATAACTTATAAGCGTAAATAAAATCTAGTTTAAAGTAATTATACGCTTGACATATTACTCCTGAAGTAATATTATTAACTCAAGAAGTAACAAAACATTCTCTCTAGGAGGTTTTTAAAATGTTAATTAGACAAGATGGTTTTGTTTATACAGATCAAATTAGACCTGGAATGGTAGCACATCTAAAAAATGGTCTTACGGTTATCGGTGTGAAAAATGAATATGAGGCTCAATTAAGAATGTTCCATACAAATGATACTCCAGAATATATATTGCACAACGAAGTAAAGTTAATTGATCAACTCGAGAAAATCCTTTCCTTAGCACCTGACACTTTAATTAGCAGCATAGATCAATACTCAATTGACTTTATGGAGCATGCTTCTTTATTAGAGGAGAGAGCGTTTGAAGCTGGATATATGGCTGCAAAACAAAAAGAGAATGCAGACATTACATCTGAACTCTCTTCTATAAACCAGATTAGTTAACTTTAGTCCCGCTTATCGGGGCTTTTTTCTTTTTCGGCTGCTGCTGCTTGCTTTTCTCTTTCAATACGAATCAGTTCGGGTAACAGCATTTCATAAAGTAGTTTTGTTTGCTCTTCGTTGAGGATAATTTTCACGCTCATATTCATCCATCCTCCTAAAACTTTACTTATGTTGACCTGTATAATCCCAGTAACCAGTGTTAACCTTCATTAGTTGACCTTTCATGTATTCTTTTAGATCCTCTTCCATCTCCTCTCCTTCAATTTCATCCAAAGTAAAAGTAATTAGTCTTCCCATTTTAAAATCCATTACAGTTACTTTCCTATGAGGGCTAGTAGGACTTTTTACAGTAAACATTATTCCGTATCGTGTTTGATCTCCCATATATCTTCAATCCTTCTTTCTAATGCTGCAGCAATCTTTAAAGCAACTGGAAGTGTCGGTATAGTCTTTCCTCTCACTATAAAACTCAATGTTCCCTCGCTGATCCCTACCTTATTAGCTAAGAATCTTTGCTTCATTCCTGTACTGTCCATAATTTCTTTTAACTTCGATTTGATCTCCATAATAATATCACCCGTTAAATATCTTCTTCAAAAAAACTATTTGTCCTTTATAGTTTTATTTTTTTGGACAAACAACTGACAAGCATACTAAGGAATATGCTTTATTAAATACCGTCAAAGAACTTAGAAAGGAATATTCCAAACCCTATCAAATCAGCTTTATGTCTTGTCTCGGAACAATCCAAACAAAGCAAACTATATTCTCTGAATATATGAAAGGAGAGTGGCCTGATGATCTTTAGTATCGCTTCAAGTTTACTTCTCGGTGGAGTGGCCGGATATGGTTATTTAAAAACAAATGGAGTAACGAATGATGCAGATAAAATTCAAAGAATTTTTGCCAACGCTGGATGGACTAAAAAAGAAGATGGTGAAACAAAAACAATTCGATTGAGAAGAAGAAGAAAAATCGAAAATGGGATGGAGTATGTTTATCAGCTGCCGCTAGGATTTGACCGTAAAAAGGTTGATACGGATGTTTTGGCCGATGGATTAAACACAAAGAAGATTGCCTTTGATATTACAAAAGTAAAATTCAATAAGGACATTTTGAAACAGATTAAGCAGCTTAAAGGAGTGAAAGCCAATAAACAGGTGGAGTTAGACTTTGACGGCATGTTAAAGATTCGTGTTTATGAAAATGACTTAGGTAAAGAGGAATGGAGCGATGGTCTTCTTAAAGGTGGCTGGAAAGTCCCTGTTGGTAAAACGCAGCAAGGAAAGATGATTTACCATGACTTTGATAATCGTAAACATTTAATCGTAGCTGGTGCCACAGGTTTTGGGAAATCGGTAGCCATGAAAATGATGATTACCTCTTTAATCATGAACAAACCAGATGATGTGACATTTTCGCTGATTGATTTAAAAGGAGGCCCAGCATTTGCTCGGTTCAAAAAAGCTAAGCAGGTGACAGAGTTCGGAACGGATAACACTGAAGCACTTGAGATAATCCAGAAGGTTAAAGAAAGGATGGATGATGATTATAGAAAGATTGTAGAAGGTGGTTTTGAAGATGTGATTGAAGCAGGGTTAACAAAACGACATTTCATCATAGTGGATGAAGCTGCTGATCTAAGCGAATCAAAAGAATCATTACGTTTATTAACTGACATTGTTAGAAAAGGAAGAGGTGCTGGATATTACGTTATCTATGCGACACAGTACCCAACTGCCGAAGCTATACCAATGCAAATCAAAAGGAATATTCCTGCAAGGCTCTGTTATGTGGTAGATAGCTCAACTGCTTCCACAGTGGTATTAGATGGAGCTGGAGCAGAAAGCCTTCCTGAGATACCGGGCAGAGGTATTTATAAGAATGTGAAACAAATCATCCTGCAAACACCTTTCATGAGTAATGAACAGATTAAAGAAAGAATTAAACCGTTCGAGGAGGAGAAACATGAACTACCACGCACTCCATCAACAGAGGACCGAAAACATACTCTTGTCACTGAAAAAGCTTGATTACCTTAATAGGTATCAAATTCAGATCATGCACAATTTAAAGAGTCCTCGCAATGCTAACAGGGTCCTAAATGGTTTAAGTGAGTATGTTTCCTCCTTCCGTTTTGGGTTAGAGAAAATTTACTACCTTAACAAAGCAGGACGTGATCGTGTTCAATGTACCAAGATCAGAAAGAAAACTCCAAACGTGCAGCATTATCTTTTGAGAAATCAGTTTTACATCTATAAAAAATATCCTTCTACATGGGAAAACGAAATTAAATTGACGGCCGACAAGATCTCCGTAATATGTGATGCAGAGTATAAAGAATTCTATAATGGGATGCGCTGTTTTGTAGAAGTGGATATATCGCAACCTATGTTGGTGAACAAAGCCAAAATTGAGAAGTACAGAAAGATCAAAGAATTAACTGGTGCTAACTTTAGTTTAGTCTGGATTACTGAGTTAGAAAGTCGCAGACATAAGCTGATGAAGCTATGTGAAGGATTGTCAGGAAGAGTTTATACCTTGAACGATATTATATAAGGAGTGATTCGAGTGTTTAAACGAACAGAAACCATCAAATTTAGTGAGTTTATGAGCGGTGAATACAATCGGAAAGGGAATGATAAAAAAGAGCGTAGAAAAGCAAATAAAGTGTCTATCGCATTAACTTCATCTATTCCATTATTTGCACTAGCACCAAAAGCTTTTGCTGCTTCCCCAGAGACAGTATTAGATGGGTCTGCACAAACATCTCTAAAGTGTATGGATTATGTAGCATCAGCAAATATTCAAGCTGTTCCTGTAAACGTTGGTGACGTTGTAGGAGAAAAGTTACTATCAAGTATGGCTCACCTATTCGATCCATTGATAGATTTAATTATCGGCATCTCGTTCCCTGTAGCATCTGTATTAATTTTATTCAAGTTATTCATGGGCTTCTTCCAGGATCAAGGGCAGGTATGGGAAGGAGTGGGCAAAGTTGCAATTGTCTACATTCTAATCCAACTATTCCCTGTGTTCTCTGGAATTTTAAAGACAATGGGAAATATGGTGTAAAAGAAAACACAGAAAAAAGAACCCCCATTTTATTGGAGGTTCTTTTGCTATTGAATGCATCATTGTAGTTTTATAGATAACTATAAATCATTGTTAATTGCACGCTAATAGACAAATAACCTATTTTTCTACTTGAGTTGACAATAATTTTTGACCCAAGGTCTTTTCTAAATAATCCATTAGAGGATCTAGATAATCCTGCTCCTGAAATTCAAATAAGACTGTCTCATCGTTCATCGAAATTTCAATCTTTATAGAGTCTTGTTGTAAGTAACAAATGACTTCAGCTTTCTTTTCAAATTCTTCCGTTAAAAACGTTAACTGTTTGCTATATTGTTCTAGCTTCTTATGGTCAATCTCGCCAAATTCTTTATTTCGTATTAAATCTGTTACTTTACCATTTAGGTCTGCAATGGCACTAGTGTTATCCTTTAAAACCTTAATATTAAATTTTTTAATTACTGATGTTTGATGCACAGGTTCAACAAGAAAATAATTACTCGCATTAGATAATACAATATCAATAATTTCAAATTTTTCTTTTAATGTTTTGGTCATATCATCCCCTCCTCCCTTATAGATTTCTCGATAGGAGACAAACTTCTTTTCAAAAGGCCTTTGGTACGCATTTCATCTCCACCGACTAAATTCGATAAAAGGAAACAATTTCCTTCATAAGAAAAAGCACCCTATTTTTAGGATGCAAAAACATAATAATATCAACTTAATTTTTCTATTAAGATCTAACTTAACGTTTTAAACCCCTGAAAACCATCTCTGAAGAAAGTTTATCTCCCATTTTAGTATTCACATGCGGGAAAATAACCTCCGCAACTTGATATCCGTCTATATGAACTGGTGCAGGTTCTATTTTAATGGAACTCGCTTGGACCATTGACGGATCTGTAACTTTCAACACATTACTCATTTCATCTCTCACTATCGCTCTAAGATCGTCAAGGGCTCCAACAAATTCAGGCCGTTTTTCACCAACACCAATTATTGTCGGTCCTGAAAATACTCCACCTTTATCGTACCAATCTACATCAAAACCTGATGGATAAGATATTTTCTTACCCATTACAGTTTTTGAAGCGGTTTTCAAACTAAAATGAGGCATTTCTGGAAGTTCAAATTTAGGAAGTTTGAATTCAATCCCATCGATAAACTTTAAGATGTCATTGATAACTTTTTTAATATCTTTATAAATTCCATCCCACACCTTTTTTACATCACGTTTAAATTGATCATATCCAGTAAGCATTTTACCTGTCGACCAATCTATTTCATTAACGTGCTCTTTAGCTTGTGCCTTAGCTTCTTTTACAACGTCTCTGTGCATAATTTGAGCTTCAGCAACCGACTTTTCCTTTTGTCGTTTAGCCTCACCAATTAGTTTTGTTGCTTGTTCAGCAGTGATACTACCAGTCTCATCTCTCTGACGAATGATCTCTTGAACTGTTTGATTGTATTGTTCTTCAGCAGCTTTAACTGATTCATTCTTCTGCTTAAGGCTATTTTGAACAACACTAGCTGCTTGTTGAGCGGTGATGTTGCTTGATTCAACCTTCAACCGTTCTAGAATAGATTTCTGCTCTGCTTCGCTTGCTGACATAATGTCAATTGCTTGAGACTGCATCTGAGCTCTAATCGCGTTTAACTCTATACCTTCCTCCTCGGTAATAGATCTTTTTTCATTTACCGCTGTAGTAATTATTTCTATCGCTCTCTTCTCACCATCGGTAATAACCTGGGAACGAGTTTCATAATTCGAAGTCATTTTAGCAAGAGCGTTTGCTTCTTCTTCATCGGAAAGAGCACTAGTTGTTGCAAAGAAGTTTGACATACTAGTCAATGTTTCTTCCTGTCTAGCGGCAATAGCATCTCTAACTTGAGTAGCCATTGTTTCATAAATTCCTGCTACTTCATTTGCTGTCTCTTGAGAAAGAGGAACTACGCTAGATTTCAAGAGACTCATTTGATTTGTTGCTTCACTACTTAACTCTAAAAATGAACCAATCGCTTCTTTGGTTTTACTTGAAATATTAGCTCCAAATAAGTTAAAGGTTTCAGCGATCTCAGGCTGTTTTTCCCCAGTAACCAAAGCAAAATATAAAAATGAGTTGATTGCTTCTTCAAACGAGGCAGTAATTTCTCTAGTTTTTTCTTTGATCAACTTCGTTTTAGTATCTGAAAGAGCTTCGCCAGCTTTTTCTGTTGCTCCTTCAAACTCACCTAGCTTGTTTATACTGGTGTCTAAAGCAGCTACAACTTCAGCTTCTAAATCTTCCCACTGGGTTCCAAAAATCCCAACTGCAGTTTGGTTTGCCTTAACTTTATCTTCTGTATTGGATAATTCTTTAATGACTGCGTTAAAGACTTCCTCACCTGTTGCTTTTCCTTCTCTGAATTCTTTCCAAAGCTTTTGAGTTTCTTTGCTCATGCCTGAAAAAGCATCAGAGGTTGTCTTAGATCCATCTTTAACACGAATGTTAAACTCTTTTACTAGATCACCAAGCTTATCTAGATTGAATGCCGCTTATACCCTCGGTTTCCCGATATTTTTTACGGGGCTAGACTATACCATAAACTCTTAATGAGTTCCCCCTTGGTAGTCGTTGGGGCCTTCCCTAAAAAGGGCTATGCCTGCTGATTGTCCATTGTTTCATCCTTTGAATTATAACGGCTTTAAGCTCGTACCAAAGGCTTTAGGAGTTTCCAGCATATTCAGGGTTTGCTTATAATGTCACCATCATAAGGGGCTATATTTAACCCGAATCTGCACCTTGTTTGAATAATGTAAACATATCCGTAGCATCCATACCTACCGCTTTAAATTGCGGAGAGTACTCGTTTATGCTGTCTAGGAACTCACCGCTGAAGTCTAATCCTTCTTGGAATCCCTTAGTAATAAAATCAAATGATTCTTGAGCTGTCATCCCAAAGGTCGACATTAATTGTTTAACGGACCTCGTAGATTCGGCCACATCTACTCCCATTGCTTCAGAAAGTATCTGTGCATATTCAGTAGCTTTTTGAAGTTCCTCTTTTGGTAGATCTCTAAGGTTCTTAGACACAGTAACGATTGAATTTGCTACTTCATCTATACTCTCGCCCCAACCATTTTTCCAAACTTCCTCAGCAACTTCTCCTAATTCTTTAGCTCGATCTTTAGTGACCCCTAAAGAAGCTTGGATTTTGGCATCTGCATCTTCGAATTGTAACGCTGCAGAAAGTGCTGCACCTCCAACTGCTGCAACTCCACCAGCCATCGCTGCCCAAGGTGCTGTCGCTAGACCACCTACAAAATCACCCACAGGGCCAGACGCACCAGCTAAAGCATCACCTACATCAGAAAAGCTATCACCTAATCCCTCTATTTTCCTACCTGTATCTTTTGCTGAATCCCCAGCTTGATTTTGCTCTTTAGTAACTGCTTCTAATTTATTTTCAAAACCTTTTAAGGATCCTTCGGTAAACTCTATTTCACGTCTAAAAGCGCGATACTGCTCCTCAGAAATATCTCCATTTTTAAATTGATCTTGAACTTGCTTTTCTGCTTCTTTAAGCTGTTTCAACTTATCAGAAGTGTTTTCAATTTGATCAGTAAGTAATTTTTGCTTTTGTGCCAAAGCTTCAACACTACCTGGATTAAATTTTAATAAGCGTTCAACGTCTTTTAGCTCTTTAGTTAGTGAGTTACTCTTTTTGTTAACATCCGTTAAGGCTTTTTGTAATCCTACCGTATCAGAGCCAATCTCTATCGTTATTCCTTTAATTCGTTTATCTGCCATGAATACTACCCCTTTCTTTAGTGGAAGAGTAAATCATAAGATCTGAAAGATTAGCTAAAATATCTACGATTGGAAACTTTTCAAATTGATCAATCCACTTTTTAGGTTTAGGAATAGTTGGATCTGCATTCCATGCGAAAAACCAAACTATTCGAGTTAACGCTTCAAAATCTATTTTGTTTAAGTCTTTAATTGGAGAAGTTCGAGGAGAGATCTTAAGCGCGACAATGTTGTACACTTCTCCAAGGTCACTAAACAAGTTCCTTTTTAATAATTTCTGATACTGACTGTATATCTGTCTATCTCCTTTAAAGGGTATAAATTTTCCATCAATCTCAATTATTTTCTCCAAAATCTTCACCTCATTTTAGTTTCCAAAGTTCACTTACCATACCCTTTTTGTGGGTTTGGCGTCTTTCCGCTTTTAGTTCATTAATTTCTTTGACCATTTTTCTAAAACGTTGATCATAAGAGAAAATCATTTTTGCTTTTTTAGAAGTGAACTTCCCTGTAAAACTATTTTTGTTTTTTCTGGCCATTCATCTCCCCGCCATCCTTTAGTAAAATAAAAGAGGAGGCTTTGACCCCCCCTCATATGAAAATGCCCTGTGCGTTCACGAAAGCTCCCCCTCCGGTCCCTATTGAGCTCGTCCGCGATTCAATAACCGGGGGGATTCAGTTTGGCATTATTTTAGATGTAATTCATACTCAAGTAATATTGCTTTTCTTTTTTCTCTTTCTTCTTCAGAAACATTTAGTTTCTTTAACTCTTCATCCAGCTTTTCTTCTCGATACGCTTTATAAGGATCTAGCTTTCTTTGTTCTTCTTCTAGTTGCTTGTTTATTGGATCAACTACTCGCTTTTCACACTCCATCTTTCTTTCATCTCCTTTTATAAATTGTGGTGCCCCACTAAATAATCATTAAGATTGATTTCCCCTCTGGATCTGTTAGCCTCAATGGTGTAGTTAAACCCTATTGCCATTTCAACTTCTGGACTCTTCCAGTCTATTACCTTTTGAAGTGTCCCTAATTGTCTACCAGCAATAGTAAGTGTGTTATTAATATCCCTAGCCTGAGATAGTAGTTCTAAGTATTCTGCTCGCTTCTTATCAAGCTGTGTAACAAGTTTTCCAACCTGCTTTAGATATTCTGACTTCTCAGCATGAAACTCCTTGGCAGCTTCAATCGCGGCATCTTTATCACCGCTTTGCAATTTAAGTCTGAGTACATCAAACATATCTGCTCGAGTTTCCATTTCTGTTTCCAGCTGCTTCATCTGTTGCTTTACTTTGCTGGCTTTTTCAAAATCAAGCGCAACAACTAAAGAATCATAATGTACTTTTAGTTCGTTGTGCTTTTCTTGATCACGATCGTTCTCAGCCTGCAGCTCTTGCATCTTCCCTCTTAAGTGGTCCATTTTACTTTTATATACCTTTAAGAAATTCATTTAGCATTAACTCCTTTTATTATTTAGATTTGTGGTTAATTATCTCACCGTATTTCATTTTGCTAATGTCTAAGCTTTGAATGGTCGGAGTCCTGCTAGATCTCCTTTGCTTGTTACGAATGTTATGCACTCTTTCCAAAGTGGTACACGAACGACCTTTTTCATATTCTTCAATTGTGATACCCATCTTGAGTCGTTCAATCTTTGCTAATAAGTTTTCTTTCTTTGTTCGTAATGGAGGAGAAGACTTGCGAGGTTGATACAAAAATGAATATAAATTTCGTAAGACTCTTTTATTTAGTAAGCTACTTATAATACGTAAATCCTTTTTGATGTTTGGCATTTAAACTCAATTCTCCTTTTCAGTTTTGTAGCCAATAATCAAATTCAACTCTTCACCACTATAAAAGTGATATACTAATTCATCTTTTGATTGATTTCTTACAAAGCTGTAAGGGTCAGATAAAGTAAGAAACGGCTTTCCTTTTCCTTTAAAGTTGATTGTTAGTTTTGAAAACATCTCCACTTCAGAAATCTTTTTTACTTCAGCAACATATTCACTCTTCACACCATTTCCCAAAACAAACACTTGGCACTGTTTACCTTGGAGGTCCTCTATGATCTGTTTAGTTTTGGTTATCACTTTTACTACAACCTCCTTTCAAAGGTGCTGAGCAGAAAAGACTGCTATTTATGCGCTTGCTGATCTTCTTCTCAGCACGTTCCACATTGTTTTGTACCGCACTTCTTGTTGTGACAAAATATCCAGCTATCTGAGAATATGTAAGGCAATGCCCACGCGACATCAAATACATTTCTCTTTCTTTATCCGTTAATACACAAAGTGCATCCATAATTCTTTCTTTGTCACTTTCCGCTATAACACTAATTGGACTTTGGTCTATCCAGGTGTAAGGGTCATTATTGCTGCTTTTAAAAAACTTTTGCATGACGAGCGGATCTATAGGCTTCTCTCTCTGGTATGCTGCTCTTCTTTCAATACCTCTTTTGTTTCCTGGTCTTCTTCCTGAATTCATCCATTCAATGGAGTACCGGAGATTGCTTGCCATTCCATTCAATAAAGCTTTATCCTCTTCGCTTGCATCATCAATCGCTTCAATGTATTTCAGAGCACTTTTATAGTTTTCAAGAAGATCTTCCATGAAGTCCCCCTTTTACTGAAGAAAGTTGTCACGATAATCAGTAGAATACAAATCAACGATTTTTGTATTAACCTTCAATCGACTATACGCTCTTTCTCCTATTGCCTTTGGAAGAGTCTCAGTGTTTAAGTTCGTTGTATAAATAGTTGCCTTACCTTTACGGGCATTAATTAAATGTAGAAGCCTGGTCGATACCCATGATGATTCTTCCATCTTGTAATTCTCAGAACCTAGCTCATCCATAACAAGTACATCAAATCGTTTAAGGTCTTGAAGAATGTCAGCTTCCTTTTTTCTCCCACCATTGTAAGAAGAATGAATCAATGAGATATAATGTTCTTCCATAAGAAACCCGGTACACAACCCTTTTTCTTTAAAACTTCTTGCTGCAGCTGTAGCTAAATGGGACTTGCCGGAACCAAAACTCCCTATGATCAATAAATTTTCCGGTTCGAATTTCCCTTTAACTCCAGATCTAACAAACTGTGAAACTATCTTTTTAGCATTTTCTTGAACAGGATTATGAACTTGATAATTTTTAAATCCTGCTTCTTTAAGCATTGGGTCTATAAGCCAATACTGGTCCATTAACCGTTGATTTCTTTGCTGCTGAATTTCAGAAAACACTTCTTTGGATTGTCGACCATTAAAGCAGTCTGAACACCTATTTACTATTGTGAAGAACTTCCATTGTCCATCTATTTCATCCCGATACTTCCAACCCTGAACTTTATCTTGTCGGCATCCATTGCAATTAAAATAATGAAACACAGCTTCAATTGGTAAGATGTCTTTACTTATGCATTTCTCTAATGTTCTTAACGGATCAAGAAGGTCTAAATTAATTGTGGCCGTTGCACTTTTCATATTATTTGTACCTCCTAAAGTAAATCAGGATCATTTTGTAATTCTTCTTCCCATTGCGCCCATTGTTCACGGGTCCAAGTCTGGCATTCATCTTTGCTAAAGTATCCACGCTTTGAGTACATCTCTACTGACGTAGGCTTTTTATTATTGGGTTTTCTGTCATTCTTGCTGTAGTGCTTCAAAACATCCTGCAGTGTAAACAATGATGCTTTGTGTAAATTAGACAATGAAGTGTTAATATATTTAGCTGGGTTTCTTGGTGTATGTAAACTCGATCGTCTAATTACTTCCACAATGATTTCTTCTGGTTCTTTAAAATTGCTATTGTCCATCCAGTGATCAACGTCTGCTTTAAATACTGCTGAAGATATTCCAAAGTGTTTTTCATATTCAGAAAAAGGATTTGGCTTGTCCATCTGACGATCATCCTTTTCTTTAGATATTTCTTTATCTTTTCTTTCTTGGGTATCGTTTCGTACACTACTTGTAGTATCATCTTGTACACTACTAGTAGTATCGTTTTGTACACTAGTATCACCCTGCACACTAGTATCGTTTTGTACACTACCGAAACATGAATACTTTTCTGTTTTCCATTCATCGTAATTCTTATTGAACGAGTACAAATTACCCTTATTGGCAGCACCTTTTTCGGCCATAACAACATTGTTTTTTATCATGTTTTTTAATGAATTATTAACCCTGGTTCTAGTTAAACCAGTATGATTCTCGATAAAGGAAAGTGACATATTGTGTTTCTTTCTTTGAAACCCATAAGTAAACCGCCATAGGCACATGATTACTTTTACTTCATTCAGATTGAATTTGTACTTTTGCATTTCTTCAAGAATTTCATTCGCTATCTTTGTAAATCCGTTTTCTGGCTGAACGTCTGCCACATCACCCACCCCGTTTTATTTCACTTGATCCCGTCTTTTAATCTCTATGGACCACCGATTAATGTAATCCTGAACTTCCATTCTGTTGAATAGCCACTTACTACCTAACCGAATGGATGGGAAGTTAGGATCGCTTAAGAAAGTGTCTACCACTGTTGGCCATGATAATGAAAGCATCTTACATAGTTGCTTAGAATCCATGAGGAACGACTCAGCTTCAAACTTGTCCAAGCGCTTTCTAACTTCAGCAAGATACATATCCTTTAGCTGGTCATCATCCAGTTTTATTTGAATCAATTAAATTCACCTCTTCCAAATAATTCATTTTTCTATTGTGAAAATCTCATCAAATTCTACTTCTAAAGCTTCAAGAATACGTTTTGCTACTGGCGGACTAGGCTTTCTTACACCTTTACTAATTTGATGTATTGTTGCTTGTCCCATATTCCCTTTATTAGCTAAAGCTCTTTTTGAATAACCCTTGCGCAAAAGAAGTTTGTTAAACTCATCAACACTTTTAAGTCTAATTTCCAAAGTATTCACCTCCTGGTCATTATTACTAATAGCAATGTTTGATTATAAGATACACCATAATATTCCTTATAGCAATACTTTTATTTTATTTTGTAATAAAAATATTTCTATTTGTTATATTTCTGTTATAATGAACTGGAATATTGAATGTCGTTAGAGGAGAGTGAATATATGGATGCAGCAGAGTTTGGTGCTTACATTAAGACATTAAGGAAGAATAATGGATTTACACTAATTGATTTAGGAGAACAAACTCAATTGTCTCAGCCCTATTTATCCCAAATTGAAAACGGAAAAAAAGGAATTCCATCTCCGGAAATCCTACGTAAATTAGCTGAGCCTTTAGGTGTAAGTTATATAAACCTAATGGAGAAAGCAGGATATTATGCTGAGAGCAGCTTTATTCTCCATGCTGAGGAATTCTTTAATGAAGTTGAAAATGAAATAAAGATAGAAAAACAGTTTCGTGAAATTTCACCTAAAAATTCAAAACCTATCAATATCGCTGATATTCTTAAGAAACCTAAAATTTTTTACAATGATCACTTGATAAATGAACATGATAAAAAACTTATTACTGCGTATTTGGATATTTTATATTCTGGTAGAAGTAAGAAGGAGGAATAACCATGGCGCACTACCGCAAACGTGGAGAAAGATGGAGTTATATAATTGATTACGGCATAGATCCGCTAACTAAGAAGCGTCGACAAATTTCTAAAGGTGGATTTGAAAAGAAAAGGGATGCTCAGGCAGCTGCACGTATTATCGAAAGAGAAATTGAGAATGGGACCTTCACAAAGGAATCATCTATGCCTTTTGAAACCTTCGCCCATGACTGGTTAAAGTCATATGGACCTAAAGTTAAAATAAGTAGCGTTAGGGCTAGAGATAAGGAAATGAAGCACTTTATTAGTGTCTGGGGACCTTATCCAATTAAAAACATTACAAAGAAAATGTACCAGGATAGAATAAATGAATTGTCAGCAAAATACAGCCCTAATTATATGAGTGGTATTCATGCTTGCGGACGAATGATTTTTCGTCACGCTGTAGATCTAGGGCTTATGAAAATAAATCCTACTGAAAATATCCATTTGCCCAAACCTAAAGCAAAAGTAGAGGACCTGGAGAATAAGGAAGAGGAATATAAGTTTTTGGAGAAAGAAGAGCTTGCTGCCTTTCTAAACTTATCTAATACCGACGGTTTAGAAATGGATCAACTTGTATTTACTACCCTTTCCTATACCGGATTACGTATAGGGGAATTACTTGCACTTAAATGGGCAGACGTTGATTTAGGACAAGGAAAGCTGCGTGTAACCAAAACGCTATATAATCCCACTAATAACTATGAGAAATACGAATTACTCACACCTAAAACAAGTGGATCTATAAGGACAATCCGTATTGATGATATGCTTGTAAACATGTTAAATAAACACAGGATTAGACAAAATGAGATTAAATTGAAAAACAGAAAAATATATAAAGATTCAGGATTTATCTTTGCTCGTGATGATGGGCATCCACAATTAAGAAAAGTTATAGAGACCAGACTTAAACGTTTGCTGAAGAAAGCAGGAATTGAAAAAAACATCACTCCCCACTCATTCCGACATACTCATACATCCTTATTAATTGAGGCTGGCGTTGGGGTTAAAGAGATCCAGCAGAGGTTAGGGCATACCGATATCAACACTACAATGAATATCTATGCTCATATGACCGCGAACATGGAAGAAAAGGCCTCCCAACAGTTTAGTAAACTGATGAAAGACCTTCTCTCTTAAGCGGTTTTTCTTTTATTTAATGTCTTTTCAAACCTCACGCGGACAAATCCGCGGACAATACAAATTAAAATCTTATTGAAACGTTGATATAAAAGGGTTTCTAGACCCTAATTACATCATGCCGCCCATTCCACCCATGCCCATTCCGGACATGTCAGGCATTCCGCCGCCAGCGTTTTCTTCTGGCTTATCCGCGATTACTGCTTCTGTTGTTAGGAACATAGCAGATACGGATGCTGCGTTTTGTAGAGCTGAACGTGTAACTTTTGTTGGGTCAACGATTCCAGATTCAAACATGTTTACCCACTCGCCCGTTGCAGCGTTGAAGCCGATTCCGATTTCTTCGTTCTTCAGACGCTCAACCACTACAGATCCTTCAAGACCTGCGTTGTGTGCGATTTGACGAACTGGCTCTTCTAATGCACGAAGTACTAGTTTCACACCTGTTAACTCGTCGCCAGTCGCTTCTACTTGAGCGATCGCTTTTAGCACGTTAACTAGAGCTGTACCACCACCGGATACGATACCCTCTTCAACTGCTGCACGCGTTGAGTTAAGTGCGTCTTCGATACGAAGTTTGCGCTCTTTAAGCTCAGTTTCTGTAGCTGCACCAACTTTGATTACGGCTACTCCACCCGCTAATTTCGCTAGGCGTTCTTGTAATTTTTCTTTATCGAACTCAGAAGTTGTTTCTTCGAGTTGTGCTTTGATTTGGTTAACACGAGCTGCGATCTTAGAAGATTCTCCAGCACCTTCTACGATAGTTGTGTTTTCTTTTGTAACCACAACTTTAGAAGCTGTACCAAGCTGCGTGATGTTCGCAGTCTTCAGATCAAGACCTAGCTCTTCTGTAATCACTTCACCGCCAGTTAGTACCGCGATGTCTTCTAGCATTGCTTTACGGCGGTCACCGAATCCAGGAGCTTTAACAGCTACTGCATTGAATGTTCCGCGAAGCTTGTTAACTACTAATGTAGCAAGTGCTTCACCTTCAACGTCTTCAGCGATCAACAATAGAGATTTCCCTTGTTGTACAACTTGCTCTAGAACTGGAAGGATTTCTTGGATGTTCGTAATCTTCTTATCTGTGATAAGGATGTACGGGTTCTCAAGCTCTGCTTCCATCTTGTCAGAGTTTGTTACCATGTATGGAGATGCGTATCCGCGGTCGAACTGCATACCTTCAACCACTTCAAGCTCTGTTGTGAATCCTTTTGATTCTTCGATCGTGATAACGCCGTCGTTTCCAACGCGCTCCATCGCTTCAGCAATCAATTGTCCTACTTCTTCGTCAGCTGCAGAGATCGCCGCAACTTGTGCGATAGACTCTTTGCCTTCGATTGGTTTAGAGATCGCTTTTAGTTCTTGAACAGCAGCAGCCGTTGCTTTTTCGATCCCTTTACGAAGTACCATTGGGTTTGCTCCGCTTGTTACGTTCTTTAATCCTTCACGAATCATCGCTTGAGCAAGAACTGTTGCAGTTGTTGTTCCGTCTCCTGCTACGTCGTTCGTTTTGCTCGCAACTTCAGCTACAAGCTTAGCACCCATGTTTTCGAATGCATCTTCAAGCTCGATTTCTTTTGCGATTGTAACACCGTCGTTTGTGATTAGAGGAGAACCGAATTTCTTCTCAAGCACAACGTTACGTCCTTTTGGTCCAAGTGTTACTTTTACAGCGTTTGCTAGTGCATCAACACCACGAAGCATCGAGCGGCGTGCGTCTTCACTAAATTTAATATCTTTAGCCATGTAAAAACCCTCCCATTAATTTTAAAAGTTAGTGACTTACATATGCTTTAATTTTGATTTATGTAGCTTCAAAACATTGAAGCTTCCCAGTTACCTAACGTTTAGCCTACGATCGCTAAAACGTCAGACTCACGAAGAATCAAGAATTCTTTACCTTGGTACTTAACTTCTGTACCTGCGTATTTTGAGAAAATAATCGTGTTGCCTTCAGAAACTTCTAAAGAGATACGCTCGCCGTTATCCGTTACACGACCTGTACCTACAGCAACAACTTTTCCTTCTTGAGGCTTTTCTTTTGCTGAATCTGGCAATACAATGCCGCTTGCAGTTTTTTCCTCACCTTCTACAAGCTCAATAATAATACGGTCACCTAGTGGCTTTAACAAGTGAAACACCCTCCTTAAATAGTTAAAAGATTTCTTATTAGCACTCTTTGTTAGTGAGTGCTAACTCCATTTCTAATAATAAATAAAACTAAAAAATTTTGCAAGTGAGAAATCTAAATATAAATCGAATTACCCTCAAATTCGATATCCTCGCGAGCCCTGCCTATTCTATGTTAAAATGGGTAAGCATATAAAGAGGTATGAAACGTAATTATTTTTAGGGCTGTACGTAAAGGAGAAGGTAATTTGAAGAAAAAATATTGGTGGATCATCTTCATATATATCGTGATGCAATTCTCAGGTTACATTGGGATTCCACTGTTAAATGAACTTGGTGTTCCTAGAAATCAACTTTTTGGAATGTGGGGAACGTTCAGCTTTATCGCGGCTCTTGTTATTATCCTTTACATGCTGATCCCTGAAATGAGAGAACGCCACCGAAACTCTAAGCGCGTCTCAAAAGGCTCTGCTGTTCTATGGTCGATCATCGGTATTTTCATGGCGTACGCCGCTCAAATTATCGCGAGCATGATCGAGATGAAACTTTTTGGCATTCAACCTGGATCGGAAAACACGAAGCAACTTGTTGAGATCGTGAAAAACGTTAAATATTTTATGATTGTAACGGCCATCGTTGGGCCAATACTAGAAGAGATCATCTTCCGAAAGATTATTTTCGGCTCTCTTCATAAACGCTTTAATTTCTTTATCTCTGCTTTGATCAGTTCTTTAATCTTTGCTGCTGTTCATGCGGACTTCACACACTTATTAATCTATACGGCTATGGGCTTCACGTTCGCTTTTCTGTATGTTCGAACGCAACGCCTGATCGTACCGATCGCGGCACACGTTGCCATGAACACGCTCGTTTTGATCGTTCAAGTATTATTTGCCGATAAAATCAAAGAAATGGAACAACAGCTAGAAACAGCGCAATTGATTATTGGAGGACTATTATGAAGACATCACCACTGTTTATGGCATTTTTATATCTAGGGATCGGAGTCGTCTTTACTTACTTAGCCGTTCATTACGCTAGCGAGTACGGCATGACAAGCTTCTGGACGATCATCACGATGGTCGTAGCAACCTTCGATTACGCCAATGCCATCCGCTATTTCGCATTAAACAACCATTTAAAAAGAAAAAAGAAGAAATAATATGGGGAAACTGCTTCTTATTGGAGGCAGTTTTTTTGTTTGTGTTGGATTTTGGTGATGCTTTGTGAGGTTGGCCAGTGGCGGAGGTGGGATTGGACAGATTATTGGCTGAAATGGACAGATTATGTTGGGGATTGGACAGATTATACGGCCAATCGGACAGATTAGTCTTCGAATCCGACAGATTATCATCACCTACACCAAAACGAAGGCTGTTTCAGTACTTTAGGTGGCACCTGAATAGGCCGCAAGCCACCTCTAACGATGCTTACTGTCGGCTTCCACGAAAATACTGTCCACTTTTTGAGTTTTACTGTCCACTTTCGATGAAATACTGTCCACTTCGCCATTTTTACTGTCCACTCCCACTCTCCCATACCGCAGCTTCAATCCAACCACACAAAAAAGAGGATTACCCGCGTGGAGTCATCCTCTTCTTAATCATGATACATAGCTTCTGCCTGGGCTTCTCGTTCTTTTACGAGTGCTTCGACTTCGGCTCTCATTCGTTTTTTATAAGCTGCCTTCGAAATGATGATGCTGATTTCGTATAACAGGATAAGCGGGAACGTAACCATCAAGTGAGACAGCAGCTCTGGCGGTGTAATCAATCCCGCTACTACTAAGATCCCGAAGTAAGCTACTTTTCGTATGCTCTTTAGGAAATCAGGTGTTACGATTCCGAGTCGAGTCAGAAACATGATCAAGACCGGGAACTGGAACAACAGTCCGAACGGCAGTGTGATGTTGAATAGGAATGAAAAGTATTCCTGAATTCCGTATTCTCCTTCTACACTTAGTGCCACGGCGACATTTCCCATAAAGCTGACGACGAACGGAAAAAGAATAAAGTACGAAAATGCGAGTCCCGTTAAGAAGAGCACGAATGCGATCGGGATGTACATGAGCGTTACTTTTCGTTCGTTCTCATAAAGACCTGGGCTGATGAATGCCCAGAGTTGGTACAACACCACTGGTGCGGATAGGACGAGGCCGATGAAGAAGGCAAACGTCATGTACACGTTCAGTGGATCGGTTAGATGAAAAGCGTTCATCTGAATGTTCTTTGCAATTGGATCACTTTGCAGATATACGATCACGGGCTTGGCTAAGAAAAATCCAGCGATCAAGAATACGAAGAAAGCTAGGATCGCCCACATGATGCGCTTTCGTAATTCGCCAATGTGACCGTATAGCGACATATTTTTTTCAGAGGTCATAGACAAACATCCTTACTTCTTCAGTTGTTCGCGTTCCTTTTTGCTGTCATCTTCTTCGTCCATCATGCCTTTTGTTGCATTCTTGAACTCGCGAAGCGTTTTACCTGCTGCCTTTCCTAGCTCAGGCAATTTTTTCGGTCCAAACATAACAAGAGCTGCAAGTCCGATTACCGCGATACTTCCTGGTCCTAACATAACGATTACCTCCTTGTTTTAAGAATAGTTTTTCATAAAATAAACAAGCGATTGCAATTCAACAGCTAAATCGATGTGATGGACACGAATCTTTGGTGAGACGGTCAATCGTGCCGGTGTGAAATTTAAGATGCCTGTTACACCTGCGCGCTCTAACTGATCCGCGATCGGTTGAGCGGCTCCTACTGGAACAGTCAGGATCGCAACATCGATGCCTCGGTTCTTCAGCTCTTGCTCGATGTCTTCTGTGTGATAGATCGGTACTCCGGCAATTTCGTTGCCGATTTTAGCTGTGTCTACATCGAAAGCGACTTCTATTTTTGTATTGTTATTTTTGGTGAAATTGTAATGTAAAAAGGCAGTGCCTAAGTTACCTACTCCGATTAACGCTACGGTTGTCGTTTCATCCTGATTCAACGTTTTTGCGAAGAACGACAGCAGATAATTAACATTGTAGCCATAACCTTTTTTGCCTAATGCGCCAAAGTAAGAAAAATCTCTGCGGATTGTTGCAGAATCTACTTTAACGGCTTCGCTTAATTCAGCAGAAGACACCCTTTGTTTACCGGAAGATGATAAGTTTTTCAAAAAACGATAATACAAGGGCAGCCGTTTTGCTGTTGCGTGTGGTATTTTTAACTGATCTTGGTTCATATTTGGAGCCCTCCAAGTTTAGAAAGCTTATCTATTCCTATTGTATCATATTTTGTCAGGGCTTGAAGAACGTAGAAAGTCCCCATTCTTGCCTCCAGTTTTCGACAGAAGGTATGTAGGTCCGATCACCATTCCCTTATCCGCTGCTTTACACATATCATAGACGGTCAATGCCGCTGCAGAAGCCGCTGTTAACGCCTCCATCTCTACACCGGTGCTGCCTTTCGTTTTCACTTCAACTTGGATGTTAAGTTTATACATGCTGTCCGCTAATTCATCCCATGAAAAAGACAGATCAACGCCTGTCAGTGATAACGGGTGACACATCGGAATCCAGTCAGAGGTTTTTTTGGCAGCCATGATTCCAGCGATTTGCGCGACGGCTAGAACGTCCCCTTTTTTAAATCCGTTTTCTTTGATCTTAAGGAAGACTTCTTCAGAAACCGTTACCCCGCTTACCGCTACGGCTGTTCGGTGAGATGTTTCTTTTTCCGAAATATCAACCATGCGTGCACGGCCTTCTTCGTTAAAATGGGTAAACTCTGTCATATAACCCCTCCTCATGATGAATATACACGAAACCGCTTTTATTGTCGTTAAGATTTTACTTGTAATTATTGCAAAATGTTGAACATTCCCTTTGTTGGCGCGAATCTCCAAACTACGCTAAACTACTAGTTAGACAGGGTTTAAATGTTTATTTAAAGGCTGATTGTATAAATGCATGCTTATGGATGTAGTTGTTCTCCGCTCCAGGCACTTCGCTTTCCGTGGGGCAGGCGGTGAGCCCCTTGCCGCTTTGCGCCATTAAGGGTCTCACCTGACCGCTTGTCCCACAGGAGTCTCGTGCCTTACGCTCCAACCAACTTACAATGAAGCATTTTTCAGCATTGTTCAAAAGCAACACACTTTTGAAATAAGTCTATTAAATAAATAACACCACCCGTTTTCCATAGAGGTGAATTCACAATGATTATTTTACAAGTTCAGGACGTTACGAAGTCGTTTGGCGCTGACGTTATTTTATCGAATATAAAGCTAGAGGTTCAGAAAGGCGAGCGGATCGCGCTTGTTGGGCGTAACGGTGCGGGTAAATCTACGCTGCTTCGCGTGATTACTGGTGAGTATTCCTATGATTCTGGTCATGTCATGATTCCGAAAGACGTGAAGACTGGTTATCTTGCACAGGATGCTGGGCTGGATTCGGATGAATCGATCTGGAATGAGATGCTCTCTGTGTTTGAAGACCTTCGTAAAAAAGAGAAAAAGCTGCGTGAGATGGAAGCGCGCATGGGAGATCCGGAAGTGATTGCGAATGAAGCGGAGTATGAGCGTCTTTTAAAAGACTATGATGCGCTGCAAGTTACGTTTAAAGATGAAGGCGGCTATCAGTATGAAGCAGAGATTCGTACGGTGCTTCATGGTTTTCAGTTTGCCGATTTCGATCGCGATACGAAGATCAACACATTGAGTGGTGGGCAAAAAACGAGACTCGCACTCGCGAAGCTTCTTTTAACAAAACCAGATCTTCTTATTCTCGATGAGCCGACGAACCATTTAGACATCAAAACGCTAACATGGCTCGAGCAATATTTGCAGAGTTATCCTGGCGGCATCTTGATCGTCTCCCATGACCGGTATTTCCTCGATAAGATCGTAACGACGGTTTATGAGGTTTCGAGAAAACGATCGTACCGTTTCACAGGTAACTATTCTAGCTATCTCGAGCAAAAAGCGGAGCGCTTCGCTCAAGAGATGAAAGAGTTTGAGAAGCAGCAAGAGCAGGTTGCGAAGTTAGAAGATTTTATTCAGCGTAACATCGTGCGTGCTTCCACTACGAAACGCGCACAGAGTCGTCGTAAACAGTTAGAGAAGATGGAATTAAAAGAGCGTCCCGCTGGTTCAGAAAAATCTGCTAGCTTTTCTTTTGAGATTGAGAGACAAAGTGGGAACGATGTGCTAAAGCTTGAGAACGTAAGCACGGGGTATGAAGACGGTGAGCCACTATTTAAGAACGTATCAGTAGCGGTAAACCGCCAGGACAGCGTGGCGATCGTTGGACCGAACGGAATCGGAAAATCGACTTTACTAAAAGTGATACGTAAGCAGCTGCCGCTCATATCGGGCGATATACGCTATGGCAGTGGACTTATGATTTCTCACTATGATCAAGAACAAGCAGATCTTCATTCCCGCAAGACTCTACTGAACGAGCTATGGGATGATTATCCGGAAAAAACGGAAAAAGAGATTCGTTCGATTCTCGGACAGTTTCTGTTTAGCGGTGATGATGTACTAAAGCTTGTAACAGAGCTGAGCGGTGGTCAGAAGGCTCGTCTTGCCCTGGCGAAGCTTATGATGGAAAAAGGAAACCTTCTTCTGCTGGACGAGCCGACGAACCATCTGGATCTCGATAGCAAAGAAATCCTTGAACAAGCTTTGATCCACTATCCAGGTACGATTCTTTTCGTATCGCATGACCGTTATTTCATCAACCGTATCGCCACAAAGGTCGTTGAACTTGCACCAACAGGGGTGACCGAGTATCTAGGTGACTACGACTATTACACGGAAAAGAAAAATGAGATGAAAGCACGGGAAGAAATCGCCGCGCGCCAGAAAGCGGAGAACGCGGTTAACACCTCTTCTTCCAACCAAGGAAACGGTGCGAAAAATTCGATCGATAAAGAAGCGAAGAAACTGGACCGTAAAAGACAGCGCCGTATCGAGGAGATTGAGGGTCTGCTTGAAGGACTCGAAACGAAAATCACTTCGGCCGAAGCTGAACTTTGTAAACCTGAAGTCTTTCAAGATTATGAAAAGACGCAAGAATTCCAATCTCAGCTAGATGCTTTGAACGAAGAAATGGAAACGTTGATGGAAGAATGGGAAGAACTTCAGAATGCTTAAGTTGAAAGCTGATATCCTTACTTTATTGTAGGGTTGTCAGCTTTTTTGTTTTGCTGTTACACTTCTCCACACATCATTTCATTTGCTGTGCACGTTTCGACATCACTTACGCACTTCTTCCCCAAGATTACACACAATTCCCTTCATACATTTAAAAAAACACCTAGTGAAAATTTCGAATAATCATTCTTATCCACAGATCAACCTGTGGATTTTGCACTTTTTGACGACTTATCCACTTTATCCACACGAACATGTGTATACATTGTGTGAATTGTGTATAACACAAACCCTTTATTTCAAATGTTTCAAAACCATTGTCCACATTATCCACAAACCTGTGTATAACTTTTCCACAAAAATGAAGAGTTTTATGTCGAATTACGTCGATAACAAAAAAGCTCTTCTCCTCTTAAAAGGAAAAGAGCTTTTTACTTATTGCGCTTCTAAATCTAACCCTGGTACACCGTTTAATGCCATATCTCCGCGCGTTCCTTTTTGGTACGCCACACTTCCTGCAGCTCCGATCATAGCTGCATTATCTGTGCATAAGTGAAGAGGAGGAATGACGAGATCGTACTTCGTTCCCTTAAAACGGTTCTCTAGCATATGACGAAGTCCTTTGTTTGCCGCTACTCCTCCGGCTAAGAGGACTTGTTTTACGTTATATTGCTCTGCGGCACGGTATGTTTTTTCCACAAGTACATCCACAACACTCGCTTGAAAGCTTGCTGCTAAATCTTCAGGCTTGATCACTTCTCCGCGCTGTGTGGCATTATGAACCGTGTTGATAACAGCTGACTTTAAGCCGCTGAAGCTGAAGTCAAGTGAGTTCGGCTCTAGCCAAGCGCGAGGAAGGTCGATGTTCGCTTCTCCCTCTTGTGCCAGCTTATCGATATGAGGACCGCCTGGGTATGGCATGTTAAGCGTTCGCGCCACTTTATCGTACGCTTCCCCTGCTGCGTCATCTCTTGTTTCGCCGATCACTTTGAACGTGCCGTGCTCTTCCATCAGGACAAGCTCTGTATGTCCGCCAGAGACGATAAGAGACAACAGTGGAAATGTCATTTCTTTTACAAGTCGGTTCGCATAGATGTGCCCTGCGATATGATGCACAGGAACGAGCGGGAGACTGTGTGCAAAGGCGAACGCTTTCGCCGCGTTAACTCCTATTAATAGTGCTCCGACGAGTCCTGGTCCTTCTGTTACGGCTACAGCCGTGAGATCTCCTGGCTCTAACCCCGCTTGATTCAGCGCTTCTTCAATCACGACCGTAATTTCTTCAACATGATGGCGTGACGCCACTTCAGGCACAACGCCGCCAAATCGCTTATGACTCTCGATCTGTGACGCGACAACGTTTGCCAACAGCTCTGTACCGTTCTTCACAATCGCTACTGCTGTCTCATCACAGCTTGTTTCTATCGCTAATATCAATTCATCTTTTATCATAATTCCACCCACATAACTAAAGCATCTTCACCATTATCGCTATAATAGTTTTTCCGGATACCGCCTGCTTCAAATCCTAGTTTTTTATATAAATTCTGTGCAACATGATTACTTACGCGTGCCTCTAGCGTCATCGATACAGCGCCATGCATCTTCGCGAGCTTAATCGCTTCTCTCATGAGCATCTCCCCTAGCTTTCTTCCTCTATATGAAGGAAGAATCGCGATGTTCGTAACATGTGCCTCGTCCATAACGAGCCATATGCCGCAATAACCGACCGGCTGAAAGGAGTCTTCGATGACGAGGTAATGAGCGAATTGGTTCTCAACTATCTCTCTATAAAAAGCTTCTCGGGACCATGGAACTGCAAATGAGGCTTGCTCGATCCCAAGGATATCATCTATATCGCTTACTTTTGCAAGTCTGAATGTATAAGGCTCTCCCATCAGATCCACCCTACTTCCCTTGTGACTTCAGCCAGTTCACTTCTGCTTCTGCCAACTGAAGATAGCTTGGTGTAAACGAATGGATATCAACCGGTTCGCTTGTCATACCGATACGTCCAAGTTCGCTTGGTCGAGGATTATGATCAGATACTTGTCCAAAAACAGCTTGGTCGCCCAACATGTTCTGAATCGTTTCTTGGTGCAGGGGCAGATCGCTGCCTACAAATAATATCTTTTTATCTAGCGTTTGAAGCTTTTCCAACCAATCTTTTAATAAGATGATTTGGTCTTCCCAAAGATTTTGAAACTCTCCTGAATCATTTCTTCCGTAAAGCCCCGTAAACAGCTGTGTCCGGCGCGCATCGAACAACGGAACGGTATAGCCCTCAAAGTATTTACCGCTCTGAGCAAGTACTTCTAAGCTCGAGATCCCAACGAGTTCTTTTTTAAGCGTCCACGCAAGTGTCTTTGCGATCGTTACACCGATTCTGACACCTGTGTATGATCCTGGGCCTTTCGCAACCACGATGCGATCGAGTTCTGCAGGCTTTACCCCAGTCTCTTTTAGTACTTCTTCAATCGCAGGCATCACTCGTATCGAATGATTCTTTTTTAAGTTTGTAATATACTCACCGAGCACTTTTCCTTCATCCAATACTGAGATCCCCATCACAAGATTGGATGTATCTATTGCAAGAACTTTCATTACATAATCTCCTTAACGCGTTCTTCGTATCTGCTTCCGATAGGTTTTAATTGTATCTCACGCTCGTCGTCCCCTTTATGTGAGATAACGAGTTCAAGTCTTTCTTCTGGTAAATAGTCTTCTATAAATACGGCCCACTCGACCACACAGACGCCATCACCTGAAAAGTACTCTTCAAATCCTAGATCTTCATCAGAATTTTCTAACCGGTACACATCCATATGATAAAGCGGTAATCGGCCACTATATTCTTTAATGATGGTAAAAGTAGGAGAGTTCACTGTACGGGTAACTCCGAGTCCTTTTGCAAGCCCTTTTGTAAAAGTCGTCTTTCCAGCTCCAAGATCTCCAGCCAGTGTGAGTACATCTCCTTTTTGAAGAATAGAGCCCAGCTTTTCGGCAAAAGACATCGTTTCTTCCGCTGACTTTGTTTCGTATTGATAAGTACTCATGACTTCCCCTTACCTTTCCCTAAAATGATTAAATCCTTTTTTCGTGAGAAGTTCAGGCTTCTCACCCTGTTTATGAAGATAGACCTCAGCCTTACCAGCTTCTCCAACTTTTCCGATTTCATAAAGCGGCAACCTATGTTCTTTGAATGTATCTGACAGCACCTTAAAGTCTTCTTCTGACGCCGTCCCTACCAGTACATAGTCTTCTCCACCAAACAACTGATGGTTGAGCACGTCAGCCTCTGGTAAATCTCTTAAGGACTCACTAACAGGCAGGCGGTTTCTTTCTATATGAATAGAAACGGTACTCGCTTCAGCGATTTCATTCAATTCGCTCGCCACTCCGTCACTGACATCGTTTAAAGAAATCCGAAAACCGCTACCTGCGAGAATTCTTCCTTGCTGGATATGAGGAATGGGCATCTGATGCTCTTTTGTCCATTTTTCTTCGTTTGAAGTAAATTCAGCATGTCTTTTTTTTTCAAGCAAAATGTTGAGCCCTGCCGCTGATTCTCCCGTTGTTCCTGTTAAAAATACGGAGTCTCCAGGTCTCGCGTTACTTCTTAATAAAGATCTGCCTTTTTCTACTTTTCCAATAACCGTCACCGATAATACTAACGGCCCTTTTGTAGAAACGGTATCGCCGCCCATAAGATCCATTTTGTATTTCTCCGCAAGATCTCCCATGCCTCGATAGATCTCTTGCAGCTCATCCTCCGACCATTCAGGTGGAATCGCAATCGAGACGAGATAGAACTGCGGAATACCACCCATAGCCGCAATATCACTTACATTCACAGCAAGTGCTTTAAAGCCTGTTTGATAAGGAGATAAAGTATCCTTCGTAAAATGAACGCCTTCTACCATGGTGTCCACACAAACGATTTGATCCATCTCTTCGTTCACCGACCAAAGAGCAGCGTCATCACCAATGCCTTGAACCACTTCTTGTTGAAAAAAATGCCGAGGCGTGATGCTGTTAATCCATTCAAATTCATCTTTAATCATGGATGTGCTCCTCTCTGGAGTTTACTTTACTAAGTTTTATTAAATAGCTTTACAAGACTTCAATGATTAAGTTGATTGGAGCGGAAGGTGCGAGACTCTTGGCTAGGACGAGCGGTCAGGTGAGACCCTTAAGGGCGCAAAGCGGCAAGGGGCTCACCGGTCGCCCCGCGGAAAGCGAAGCACCTGGAGCGGAAATCAACAGCATAAAAAAACAACTAAGAATATACTTAAAGAACATTCAAATTATAAAAAAGCCTTAGGATTATAATAAAACTCCTAAGGTGACAGTTGTATATTAGTTTAACTTACTTTTAGACATAAAAAAACACGAAACCTTGTTTCGTTTTTAAAAGTGGCGGACCCGACCGGGGTCGAACCGGCGATCTCCTGCGTGACAGGCAGGCATGTTAACCACTACACCACGGGTCCAGCTTGTATGTAATTGATGTAGTTCATGAAATTTAATTGGTTGCACCCATTGGGCACTTCCGATATTTCATGGCTAGACGTTTACTCGACGTAGTTCATGAAATTTAATTGGTTGCGGGGACAGGATTTGAACCTGCGACCTTCGGGTTATGAGCCCGACGAGCTACCAGACTGCTCCACCCCGCGACGTTATAAAATGTTGTTTTTTCTGGTTTAGATAACAACTTGTTTCGGACATTTATTAATATATCACGTTTATTAGTATGATGCAAGTGTTTTAAAAATATTAGGCACAAGAAATTTTATTTATTTCCTGTGCCCTCTATTTTATGCTGCTTTATCGTTATTCTCAGGGCGTTTGTTGAACCCTTTTAAATAGTAGATCGCTGTTAATAAGATCAACCAACAAGGCCCTACGATCAAGGCGATACGTGTATCTGGGAAGTATGCCATAAGACCAACAACAAAGATTAGAATAGCTAATGCGATATATGAACCGTACGGGAAGAACGGAACTTTAAATTTCAACGTTTTCTTTTCTTCTTCACTTAAACTTCTACGGAACTTAAGCTGTGACAGAAGAATAATCGACCATGTCCAGATCGCTCCGAATGTTGAGATACTTGTTACCCATACGAAAACTTTTTCAGGAACAAGATAATTTAACACGACTCCAATAAGAAGTGCTCCAGCTGAAACTAATACAGCTACAGAAGGGACACCCGTCTTACTTACTTTATGAAGCTTTGCCGGTGCTTGTTTTTGTTCAGCCAGGTTGAAAAGCATACGTCCTGTACTGAAAATTCCACTGTTACAGCTTGATAATGCAGCAGTTAGAACGACAAAGTTAATGATACCAGCAGCTTGTCCGATACCGATTTTTTCAAATGTAAGAACGAACGGACTTCCTTGCGTTCCGATCTGATCCCACGGATAGATGGACATGATAACGAATAATGCCCCTACGTAGAAAATCAGGATACGCCAGAATACAGAGTTTACAGCTCTTGCTAAAGATTTTTCAGGATTCTTAACCTCACCTGCTGTAACACCGATCATTTCAATTCCTAAGAATGCAAACATAACCATCTGCATAGACATGAGGATTCCTTGTATGCCGTTTGGTGCGAAACCGCCATTTTCCCAAAGGTTACTGATTCCTGTTGCCACTCCACCGTTACCAAAACCAAATAGTATCATGCCTAACCCAGTTATAATCATTAATACGATAGCAACGATCTTGATAAGGGCAAACCAGAATTCAAACTCTCCATACGCTTTGATCGCAAGCAAGTTGATGCTCGCCATGATCACAAGTGCAGATAGTGCCCAAATCCAAACAGGTACATCTGGGTACCACATCTTCATATAAATACCTACAGCTGTTATCTCAGCCATACATGTTACGATCCATAAGAACCAATAGTTCCAGCCTGTTAAATAACCGGCTAGTGGCCCAATATAGTTTTTAGCATATCGGCTGAAAGATCCGGCAACAGGTTGATGAATCGCCATCTCACCTAACGCTCTCATAATGATGAACATTACAGATCCGCCTAATGCATATGCTAATAAAATGGCTGGCCCCGCCATTTCAATTGCTGAAGCTGACCCTAAAAATAAGCCCACTCCAATAGCGGCCCCGAGTGACATAAGTGTGATATGTCGTTCTTCGAGCCCACGATGTAATTCTTGTTTTGGCTTCATTTTTATGCCTCCCTTGATGTATATGATGAAGCGCTTTCACTCAGGTATCATAACACATTTCGACAAAAAGAAACAATTTCGTTTTTATTACATTAAAAAGCCTAAAAGCCCTATTGTAACAGGGCTTTTTTAGCAGCTTCTTTAAAAACAGCAACGATATCCTCAATATTTTCAATACCCACGGATATTCGGATTACATTCTTATTGATCCCCAATTTTTCACATGTTTCTGCTGGTAATGAACGGTGTGAAGTTCCGAGTGGATATGAGACCGTCGTCTCTACACCGGCAAGTGTTGGAACGATATGAACCCAATCCAATGATTTAAAGAATGTATGCACGTTGCTATTCTCGTCGAGTTCTATGGTAACAATTGATGAATTTCCGTTTTCACTTACGTATTCTGGATAGTATACGGTTTTAATTCCATCAGTCTGTTTAAGCTGGTTCGCTAATTCAGTGGCGTTAGATATGTGACGCTCCATACGTACGCTTAACGTCTTTAATCCTCTGGATGCTAACCACGCATCAAACGGTCCTAAATTACAGCCAAGGTGAATCATTTTCGCTTGAGCTTTTGCGATTAATTCCTCTTTCCCTACTACTACTCCTGCTGTCACGTCGCTATGGCCATTTAAATATTTCGTCGCACTATGAACAACTAGATCAACACCTTTTGTGTACGGTTGAAGTACATATGGTGTGGCGAATGTATTATCGATCATCGTCGTAAGATTATGTTCTTTTGCTAGGGAAACAAGGCCCTCTAGATTCTCTACACGCAATAAAGGATTCGTAATGGATTCTGAATAAATGAGCTTTGTGTTGTTACGGATGTTTCGTTTAACCTCATCTAGGTCCTTGAATGAAACGAACGTGGTTTCGATTCCAAAGCTTTTGAGGTCATCAGAAAGAAGCTGATAGGTGCCGCCATACAGATCATCGCAAGCTAGTATATGATCACCGACTTGTGCAACTGCTAAGATACCAACTAGAATGGCTGACATACCGGATGATGTCACAACACCCGCAGGAGCTTGTTCAAGATTTGCCACACCACTCGCAAAATCGTTCTGGTTGGGGTTGTTCATACGTGTATACAAATAGTCGTTCTTTCCTCTAAAATAATCCTCTAAGTCATCTAAATCTTTAAAAGAAAAAGCTGACGTCTGATAGATCGGATTAATCTTACTTACTGACTTCACACTTTTATGACCACTTGCATGCACACTGGATGTATCGAAATGAACATTTTTCATGTTATATGGCCTCCCCATTGTTTTTTTATCTTTTAGTTTAGCATAAAAATGGTTGGAGATATGGGGTTGAGGTTTGTTTGTTTTTTGGTGGGAGTTATTTTGATGGAGTCTGTGTTATTTGTGCATTAACTAGCTGCTGTCTTTGATGAAAATCGGATAAAAATTTTTATCTACGGAATTATGATAGAGTTTTACGGATATATTCAGGATTACCTCGTATAAAAAGAGGATTACCTCGTAATTGTGTGGGGTTAGGTTGATGGAGAGAGCTGATTAGTGGTTTTGAAGGGGAGAACAGGGGTGGTTATGTGGGTATTTTGGCTTGGATGATGGTTGAAGGAGCTGCTTGAGGGACTTTTGAGATGAAATTTGAAGCTTTCGCTGAAGAATATCGCGTTGTGGAAGATGGCTCCAGCCATCTTCTTCCTATTTTGAGGGTTTTGAGAGGGGTTTCGTAGTTGAAACTGATCTTCGAAGCATACGGAGTGGGGTATCTACGTGGTCTAAATAAGTCTGAATGCACTTAAATTAAGTCGAAATGCGAGCGAATTAAGTCGGAGTGAACCTCCATTAAGTCTAAAATCAAAAATAAAGGCCGTTCGCTAAATCTCGACAACCGCTCCCTGCCCGATCCAAG
>NZ_JACSQM010000014.1 GCF_014836645.1 Fictibacillus norfolkensis | reverse complement strand
TCTTGCTCGATTTTAAAACTGACGGAATTAATTCTTAATTCCTTACCTATTTTCTTTTGTTCAGTTTTCAAAGAACTTTTTGTTTCATTTTTGTTAGCCGCTCGTTTTGGCGACTTTATTAGATTACCATGTCGAAACCCTCGTTGTCAACAGCTTTTTTCAAAAACATTTAATCGTTTATGTGAAGCACATCAACATGTCAGTATTCCTTGCGACGAAGAATAATATACCATCATTTTCGCTCTTGTACAATAGTTTTTACGAAAAAAAGATAACTTTTATATGCGCGTTTATCCCGTGTTTAAAGCGTATACAAGATACAGCGATCGTGCACCTTATTTTATACAAGATATAGTGAAATGGTAATCAATAAATAGCACCTTCATTATGATACTCTTTTTGTTAATTCCTATACTTACATCCTCATAAAATCAAAAAGCCAGCACGAAGCTGGCTTTTTGGTCTCTATTATTTTTCAGAATGACGCATTTGCGGGAATAAGAGAACATCTCGGATAGACGGTGAGTTTGTTAACAGCATCACTAGACGATCGATTCCGATTCCTAGTCCACCTGTAGGAGGCATACCATATTCAAGCGCCTCTACAAAATCTTCATCCATCATATGCGCTTCGTCATTACCTTCAGCACGTTCTTTCAGTTGCTCTTCAAAACGTTCACGCTGATCGATCGGATCATTCAGTTCAGAGAATGCGTTGGCATGCTCACGACCGACAATAAATAGCTCAAAACGATCAGTAAAGCGAGGATCCTCAGGATTCTTCTTCGCTAAAGGTGAGATTGCAAGTGGGTGACCGTACACGAATGTAGGCTGGATCAGTTTTTCTTCTACAAAATGTTCAAAGAATTCATTTACAATATGACCATATGACATGTTGTCTTTTACAGGTACATTATGTTCTTTAGCTAGAGCACGAGCTTCTTCGTCTGTCATTTCAGGCCAGAAGTCTACGCCAGCTGCTTCTTTAATCGCGTCGACCATGTGTACTCTTTTCCAACGCGGCTTAAGATCTACTTCATAGTCTCCGTACGTAACCGTTGTTGTGCCTAATACATCTTCAGCGATGTGAGCGACCAGATTCTCGGTTAATTCCATGATATCAAGGTAATCAGCGTATGCTTCATACAGCTCGATCATCGTGAATTCCGGGTTATGTCGCGTTGATACTCCTTCATTACGGAATACGCGGCCGATCTCATACACTTTTTCAAGTCCACCTACGATAAGGCGCTTAAGGTGAAGCTCGATGGCGATTCGCATGTAAAGCTCCATATCAAGTGCATTATGATGCGTGATGAAAGGACGAGCGGATGCTCCACCAGGAATGGAATGCATGGTAGGCGTTTCTACTTCTAAATATCCATTGTCATCTAAATAGCGGCGCATAGAACGGATGATCTTAGAACGAGAAATAAACGTATCTTTAACTTCCGGGTTCATGATCAGATCTACATAACGTTGACGGTAACGCTGTTCAACGTCTTTAAGTCCATGAAACTTATCGGGAAGTGGACGCAGGGATTTTGTTAGTAACTGAAAATCCTTCGCTTTAATAGAAAGTTCTCCTACTTTCGTTTTAAAGACAAGTCCAGTTACCCCTACCCAGTCACCGATATCAATCGTATTGAATAGTTCGTATTGCTCATCACCAACAGCATCTAATCTTACATAGATCTGAATCTTTCCAGATAAGTCTTGAATATGAGCAAATCCAGCTTTCCCTTTTCCGCGTTTTGTCATGATACGACCCGCGAGAGTTACTGAGATCTCTTCATTATCAAGTTCTTCTTTTTCTTTTTCTCCGTATTCTGCAACAAGATCTGCTGCAGTATGTGTACGGTCGAACTTTGTACCGAAAGGATCTACTCCTTTTTCCGTTAATGCAGTTAACTTTTCTCTTCTAACACGAAGCAAGTCATTTAATTCTACTTCTTGGCTCATGGGAACACTCCTAGCTTTTAGCAGTTTTGAATATCAAGTATGGTATAAGTTAAATCTTCGCCGAAAGGAACACGTACAGTTAAAGTTGAGTGAATCGTTTTTCCAATCGCAGCTTTTGCGATGGGAGATTGCACCGAAATCATGTTTTCACGGGGATCAGCTTCAAATGGATGAACAATCGTATATGTGTACCGCTCTTTATGAATGATATCCTCAATTGTAATAGTAGAGCCTGGTTCTACATAGCAGCCCGCTTCTCTAACCATCGGCCATATGATAGATTGAGCTAAAATATCTTTTATCTCAGACACCCGTGTATGAATGAATTCCTTTTCTGCTTTGTTTCGGCATTCCTTTTTACGTTTTGATAGGTATTGTAGTTCTTTTTCTAGATTCCTGGTGCCTTCTTGGGTGAGTTTGAGCATAGCCATAAGCTATTCCTCCTCCATTATAATAAAGAAAAACACCCGATGCTGAATCTGTTGTTATTAAGCAAACAACAGCCAGTCATCTGATGATCTGGCTGTATGTTGCTAGTGTTAGCTAATTTTTTGTACTTCTTCTAATTGATCAACATACTCAAACAATAGTTTATTCATGCCTTCACGAGTAGTCATCTGGTTGATCGCGTTTCGAACAGAACCTGTTTGAGGCAAGCCTTTAAGATACCAAGCCGCGTGCTTCCTCATCTCTCTTGCTGCAACATCTTCACCTTTAAGATCGATCAAACGATCCATATGAAGCATGCAGATGTTCATCTTTTCACGAGCAGTAGGTTCAGGTGCGATGATTCCGTTCTCTAAATATTGAACAGTTCGATAAAGCATCCATGGGTTGCCAAGTGCAGCTCTTCCGATCATAACTCCGTCAACACCGTATTGATCCATGCGATCTTTCGCTTCCTGAGGAGAAGAGACATCACCATTACCGATAACCGGAATCGATACGTTCTTCTTCACTTCACCGATGATGTCCCAATCCGCTACTCCTTCATACATCTGAACACGTGTACGGCCGTGAACAGCAACAGCGGCTCCGCCAGCACGTTCAACCGCTTGTGCGTTTTTAACAGCATAGATGTGATCTTCATCCCAACCAATACGCATTTTAACAGTTACTGGTTTTTGGACCGCATCAACCGTAGCTGCTACCATCTCATAAATCTTGTCTGGGTCCAGCAGCCACTTTGCTCCTGCATCACATTTTGTGATTTTAGGAACCGGGCAACCCATATTGATATCTATAATGTCTGCGTTCGTATTTTTATCTACGTATTTAGCTGCAGCCACTAATGATTCACGCTCGCCTCCAAAGATCTGCAGGCTAAGTGGTTTTTCGCGTTCATCTACATAAAGCATCTTTAAAGATCTTTCGTTCTCATGCAGAATCCCTTTGTCACTTACCATCTCTGCGCAGACGAGCCCGGCTCCGAACTCTTTAGCGATCAATCGAAAAGCAGGGTTACACACACCGGCCATTGGCGCTAGAACTACCGGATTCTTTAAATGAATATCACCGATTTTCAAGTTAACAATCACCTCGTTCCTCTTACAGGCTTTATATATCGATTACTTATTGTAATTCTTCTACGCTAATGCTGAATTGATCTGCTATTCTTTTAATCAGATCTCCCTTAGGCTTTCGGCTGCCCCTTTCCACCTCACCAAGAACCGAAACTGAGATTCCGATGTCTTTAGCAAGCTGCTCTTGGGTATAGCCTTTTAACTTTCTGAACGCACGGATGCGTCTTCCCAGTCGGTCTTCTTCCATATGCGTACACCTTCTTTATCTCTTTGTTCGCAAAGGACTTGATGTAACGAAATTGAATTCTCCGGGTAAATATCATCTGGAGCAATTTCACATAGAGGTATGAGAACAAACGCCCTTTCAAGCATACGTGGGTGCGGAATGGTTAACTCTTCCGTCTGTATACTTACACTATTATACAATAAAATGTCAAGGTCTATTGTTCGCGGTCCCCATTTTTGAACCCTTTTCCGGTCTAGTTTCATCTCTACGTCTTGCAGTTTACTTAAAAGCGCGTGTGGAGAAAGGGTGGTTTTGAGTTTTAATGCTAAATTTAAGAATAATGGCTGATCCGTCACACCTACAGGATCTGTCTCATAGATCGACGAAACAGATTCGATGCTAATATTATCAAACTCGCCTAACATTGATATCGCTCGTTCAAGCAAACCTTCTCGGTCTCCCATGTTCGAACCGACAGATAGATAAGCAATATTGTGGCCGTTCATCTATACGCGACCTCTTGTGATCTCAACAGCAACCGATTCATAATGTCCAGGAATCGGAGGATCTGGTTTGATCACTTTGACCATCACTTCATCTACCAAAGTAAACTTTCCAAGGATGGAAGCAGAAATCGCTTCAGCCAATGTTTCTAAAAGCTTAACCGGCTCACCTTCAACGATTTCTTTAACCACTCCGTACACTTCTCCATAATTAACTGTATTGTCTAGTTCATCGGACAGTCCCGCTTGGGAAAGGTCCATTGATAATACTACGTCCACATTAAAACGCTGTCCAAGCTTTTGCTCTTCATTAAACACACCATGATAGCCATAGAACCTCATACCGTTCACATACATTTTATCCATGAGACACCGCTCCTTTTTTGAGCATGATGTCCATCATCTTAGTCATTCTGCTCATTTCTTTTACATCATGAACGCGAACGATCGAGCAACCGCGTTCAATCCCAAGGCAAACTGTAGCACCTGTTCCTTCTACCCGCTCTTCAACTGGCAGATCGAGTGCCTTGCCGATCATCGATTTTCGTGAAGTTCCTAATAAGACAGGATAGCCCATCTGCACAATTTCATTCAGTCGCCTAATCGTTTCAAGGTTTTGTTCAAACGTTTTAACAAAACCAACTCCCGGATCTAAAATGATGTTGTCAGGGTTAACGCCTGCCTTAACCGTAATCGCTATACTATGCTCAAGATCAGCGATTACATCTGGCATGAATTCTTGGTAGTTCGTATCAATCCTGTTATGCATGAGAATGACCGGCACATTCGTTTCCGCCATCACTCTCGGCATATCTGGATCAAATTTAGCTCCCCATACATCATTAATGATATGAGCACCTGCTTTTATCGCTTGATAGGCAGTTTCTGCTTTATACGTATCAATCGATAAAGGAACGTGTACTTCTTTTCTTAAAGCTTCTATTACAGGAATCACACGTTCGAGCTCTTGTTCGAGCGGTACTTTTTCTGCACCAGGTCTAGTGGACTCTCCGCCGATGTCAATCATATCAGCGCCGTCCTTCACCATCTGCTTCGCATGAGAAATCGCCTGTTCGATCCGGTTGTGATGTCCGCCATCCGAAAACGAATCTGGTGTCACATTAAGAATGCCCATCACATATGTTTTTTTTGAAAAATCAAGTACGTATTCACCGTAGTTCATTTTTTGCTGCCTTAGCATCATCTCGTGCATGGAGAATCTATCCTTTCAAAAAACATCAAATACTTTGATATTGTTTCTTCGTATGTTTCATGTAGAGCTCTCTAAACTTCTGATACACTTCACCTTCAGCTCCAAGAAACGTTGTATGTTGAAAATGACTGACTGGAACGAGCTCCTGTATTGAGTTAGTAAGGAAAACTTCATCCGCTTCCGTTAAAGTCTCTAGAGTATAGTTCCCCGTTTCTAGAGGAATGTTCAACCGTTCTGATGCATGCATAACCCATTTTCTTGTAATTCCCTCTAAAATCCCAGTGGAAGTGTGAGGAGTAAACAGCTTATGATCTTTGAACCAAAATAGGTTTGATACGGTTCCTTCACTGGTATAGCCTTCTTTCGTTAAGAAAATGCCTTCTTGATTCATGTTAGAAAGCTCTCTCTTACCTAAGATGCTGTTTAAATAGTGATGAGACTTTAGCCGCTTCTCACCTTCTGGCGTATTGCGTCTTGTCTTTAGTAGAACCAGCTCTTTTTCTGAAACTGAACTTGTTTCAACGAGCGGCTTTGTGTACAAAATAACGACAGGTTCCTCATATGGATCTGTCTGTAATCCGATATCACCCGCGCCAGCTGATACATTAAGTCTAAAATAAGCGTCATTCATCTTATTTTTAGCTAGAAGTGTCCTCACCATCTCAATAACCGTATCTGCATCTAGCACGAGATTGATATTCAATTCGTCTAACGCTTCACTGAGTCGGTTCAAGTGGTCCTGAATTAAAAAAGGAAAACCATCATACGTTCTAAATGTTTCAAACGCCCCTAAACCATACATGAAGCCATGATCATAAGGTGAGATCATAGCTTCATCTTTGGAAACTACTTTTCCGTTTAAATAGATGTACATGTAACTTCCTTGCCTTTATAAAAATTAATGAAATTTCTTAGCAATTTCTTTCCATCTTCCGTTAGTATGGACTCCGGATGATATTGAACCCCTTCGATCGGAAGCTCTTTGTGGCGAATCCCCATGATCTCTCCTTCATCTGTCCAAGAAGAAATCTCAAAGCATTCAGGCAGTGTTTCTCTTTTTACGATCAATGAATGATAGCGTGTTGCCGGAAACTCTTGCGGAAGTCCGTTGTAAACCGTCTTCCCGTCATGAAGAACAGGGGACACTTTACCATGCATCAATCGTTCTGCACGTACCACGTCTCCGCCGAACACTTGCGCGATCGACTGATGACCTAAGCAAACTCCGAAAATCGGTATCTTTCCTGCAAAATGCGAGATCGCTTCTAAGGAGATACCTGCTTCATTCGGAGAACATGGTCCCGGAGAAATCATTAAGAAATCGGGATTTAGTTGTTCAATCTCTTGAATCGTTATCTCATCATTTCGTTTTACGACTAACTCCTCACCCATCTCACCTAAATACTGAACGAGGTTGTACGTAAAAGAATCGTAGTTATCAATCATTAAAATCATCTCGTCTCATCTCCTCTCATGTGCTGTCTTACACCAAAATTGACCCGAGCTCACTCTGCTCTTTGGCACGCCACAGCGCCTCTGCTTTTTTTAGACTTTCCTTATACTCACTTTCAGGTATAGAGTCAATAACGATACCCGCACCCGCTTGAACGTGTGCAGTTTCATTTTGACATACCATCGTCCGAATTGCGATATTCATTTCCGTATCGCCGTTAAAACCCATCCAGCCGATACTTCCAGTGTACACACCTCTTCGAACAGGCTCTAACTCTTCGATGATCTCCATCGTTCTAACTTTTGGAGCGCCCGTGATCGTACCGCCTGGGAATGTCGCTTTGATGCAATCGAACGCATCAAATTCCGGCCTTAATGTTCCAACCACATTCGAGACAATATGCATCACGTGTGAATACCTTTCGATCACCATGAACTCATCGACATTCACACTGCCATAAACCGAAACTTTACCAAGATCGTTTCGTTCAAGATCAACGAGCATCACATGTTCTGCTCGTTCTTTCTCATTTTGGATCAGCGTGTTTGCAAGCTCGATATCTTCTTCTTCTGTTCTGCCTCGCGGTCGTGTTCCCGCGATCGGACGCGTGCTGATAAGATCACCTTTTTTCTTCACTAAAAGTTCAGGTGAAGCACTTACAAACTGAAAGTCTGGTGTTTCTAAGTAACTCATATATGGAGATGGGTTGATTCTTCTCAATTCTTCATAAACGTTTAAAGGAGTTGTTCGTAGAACCTGTGACTGACGAACAGAAAGATTCACTTGAAACACATCACCATCAGAAATATATCTTTGAATCTTTTTAACCGCGTCTACAAAAACATCCTCTGTCATGGAAACGTGTTTAAAATCTTCAATGGGATAGTTCTGAATTTCTTGATCCACTTCTGTTGTAGCCGATAACGGTGCTTCCCACATTTCTTTGTAAGCTCGCAGCTTGTCCATGCTATAAGAGTTATCCTTATTATCAGTCAACGTTATAATCCATAACATACTTGTTTCATGTTCATAAACAAACACATCTCTAAACAGCAAAAAGTACAAATCCGGAAGACCAAGATCATCTTCTGAAGTTACAGGCAGTTTTTCAAACTCGCGCGTCAGATCATAGCTCAAATAACCGATCGCTCCACCCGTAAAGTCCGGAAGTCCTTCTACTCGCTCCACATCAAAATCTTTAAACCAGTTCTGAAACTGCTCATATATAGGGCCTTTACGTGTAGTTGAGCCCTCATCTGTTTTGATTGTTAGAACGTCATGTTTACCAGAGACTTCAGCAAACGGTGACAGACCGATAATGCTATACTTTCCAGTTCTTCCGCTCTCCAACAAAACGTGGCGAGGTTCAGTTGCCGCTAATGATTTGTATTTGTAGAACCACTCTTCTTTAGATAGAGGTATACATGAATGCATGACATGCCATTTTTTGTTCATCCCCATACGGTCACTCTCCCAAAAATCTTCTGCTTACATTGTACATGAGGTGTTTCACTTTGGCACATCTTTCTCTTAATTTCCTGCATTTACATGGGTATTATCTCCACTTTAAAAGTCTTTGAGGGATGATGACCTTGTGAAGTATATAAAAGCTCTTTTAAGAGAAGAGAACCAATACGGAGTGGGGTATACACGGCGTAATTCGAGAAATCTCAGCAATAATTCAGGAAATTTCAGCGTTATTCCAGCGAGATTTATCAATAATCCCGCGAGTTTTGAACATATATCGGCGAGTTGACAATATTCGACTACCTCCAACCATCCCTATACCCCCACACCTAACAAAAAAAGCCCCCAAAAGGGAGCTTCCTAAAAGAATTAGTCTTCAAATTGGTACAGCGGAGTACTTAAGTAACGTTCGCCATTACTTGGGATGATTGCTAATACCTTTTTGCCTTTACCAAGCTTTTTAGCAACTTTTAACGCTGCCGATATAGCTGCGCCAGAAGAAATGCCGCCCAAAAGCCCTTCTTCACGCGCTGCTTTTCTCGCCCATTCGAAAGCTTCATCGTTTGAGATGGTTAAAACTTCATCGTAGATGTCTGTTTTTAAAATGTCAGGCACAAAACCCGCACCGATTCCTTGTATCTTGTGCGGTCCTGGTTTACCACCAGACAATACCGGAGAATCAGTCGGTTCCACCGCATAGATCTTGATTTCTGGGTATTTTTCTTTTAAGACCTGACCCGCACCTGTGATTGTTCCACCTGTGCCGATTCCAGAAACGAAAGCATCCAGACCATCAGGAAATTGTGAGACAATCTCTTGACCAGTCGTGTTTCGGTGGATCGCAGGGTTCGCTTCATTCTTAAACTGCTGTGGCATGAAGTAACCTTTTTCTTTTGCTAGTTCTTCAGCTTTTCTAATCGCTCCGCCCATTCCTTCTGGTCCAGGTGTAAGGACAAGGTCTGCTCCATAAGCTCTCAGCAGGTTTCTTCTTTCTAAACTCATCGTTTCAGGCATAACAAGGACCGTTTTGTATCCTTTTGCTGCAGCAACCATTGCTAAACCAATACCTGTGTTACCACTTGTCGGTTCAACAATAGTATCTTCTGCTTTTAATTTTCCGCTTTTCTCTGCATCTTCAATCATTGCTAATGCGATACGGTCTTTTACACTGCTTCCCGGATTCATGAACTCTAACTTCAGGTAAACATCTGCCATATCCTCTGATGTAATGCGATTCAATTTCACTACAGGGGTTTGACCAATCAGGTCTGTGATTGATTGCGCCACTCTTGCCATTTGCCATCACTCCTAAAACCGAGTATTTTTATTGGATTAATTGTAGCAACCCTGGAAATACTCTGTCAATTTTATTGCATACACAGATCATCTATTACAATGGTACGCAGATATTTTTATTTCATGTATAAAACAAAACCCGGAGAAAAGTCCGGGTTTACGCTTTTGCTTGATCAAGCAAGGTTTGTAGTTCTTCTTTTGTAAAAATATAAGTGGCGTTACAGAATTGACAGTTCGTTTCTGCTTGGCCATCTTCTTCTATAATATCTGAGATCTCTTGTTCACCCAGACTTACGATCGCTTGCCCAAAACGATCATGTGAGCATGTACACTGAAAACGCACTGGAGATTTCTCAAGAATCTGGACTTGGTCTTCTCCTAAAAGCTCAAATAAAATTTCTTCCGGTGTCATCCCTTTTTCGATCAATCGAGAAATCGGAGGAATCGCGTTGATTCTTTCTTCGAGTAAATCAACGATTGCATCCGAAGCATTCGGCATCACTTGTACGATAAAACCACCTGAGGCTTTGATCGAATTGTCCGGATTCACAAGAACACCAACACCTACTGCAGAAGGCACCTGTTCAGAAGAAGCAAAGTAATACGTAAAGTCCTCTCCTAGTTCACCTGAAACCATCGGCACTTGTCCTGTGAACTTTTCGCGCATTCCGATATCTTTTAAAACTGATAAGAATCCGTCTTTTCCTACCGCTCTTGCTACATCTAGCTTTCCTTTGCTGTTCAATTCAAAGTGAGTATGAGGATTCGTTACATAACCACGTGTCTCACCTTTTGAATTGCTATCTACGATGATCACTCCGATTGGGCCGCCGCCTTCAATCTTCACCGTTATGCTGTTGTTTTCACCTTTTAGCATCATACCCATCATGGTCGAAGCAGTCATCGCTCTTCCTAAAGCAGCCGAAGCTGTTGGCCATGTATCATGTCTTCTTTGTACTTCACTTACCATCTCAGTAGAAGAGATCGCATAAGCTCGGATCTGCCCATCATAAGCAAGGGCTTTAATTAGATAATCATTCATTAAAACTCACCCTTTAACTATTCTTATTTTTATCATATATCAGCAATAGACCTTTTAATGTTAAAAATGGATCAACATGATCGATCACGTTGCTTTCCGCTGCAATTAAATTCGCAAGTCCGCCGGTCGCAATTACTTTTGGTTCAACCTCAGACTGTTCTTTCATTCTTTTTACAATACCCTCTACTTGTCCTACATATCCATAGAGAATACCCGCTTGCATCGCATTCACCGTATTCTTTCCGATCACACCCTCAGGCTTAGCAATCTCAATACGCGGTAGCTTGGCAGCTTTCGTATAAAGAGCCTCTGTAGAGATATTGATACCCGGCGCAATCGCTCCACCCATATACTGTTTGTTTTCATTGATGTAACAATACGTAGTAGCTGTACCAAAATCAACGATGATCAGCGGTGCATCATATTCGTGAATAGCAGCAACTGCGTTAACAATTCGGTCTGCTCCTACTTCTCTTGGGTTTTCATATTTAATATTCAACCCTGTCTTAATACCTGGCCCCACTACTAATGGACGTTGGTTAAAATATTTCACACACATACGCTCTAAGGCGAACATGATTGGCGGAACAACCGAAGATATAATGATACCTTCAATCTGCTCTTTATGAATATTAACGTGGCGGAACAGATCAAGTATAAGCATGCCATACTCATCTTCTGTTTTTTCACGTGATGTATGAATTCTCCAATGATGCTTCAGTTCATCATTCTCATAGAGTCCTAAAACAATATTCGTATTTCCGACATCAAACACAAAAATCATGGAATTTGTCCCCGCTTCTTATCTTAAGTTTCTATAATAGTTATAACATAAAACGTATAGGTGTAAAGCAAGGCGGCTTATTGGGGAGAGTTTCGCTGATTCAAGGTGTTATTTGAAAGTGGTTGATTTCCGTTACAGGCACTCGCTTTCCGCGGGGCAGGCGGTGAGCCACATTTGGACGTTTCACTCTTAAGTGTCTCACCCGCCCGCCTGTCCCGCAGGAGTCTCGCACCCTACACTCCAATCAACTGTCAGTGAAGGGAAAGAACAAAATAATCCAAAATACCAACCGCCTCTCTAGTAGTCTTAATTCTTCCACTCCTATAAGCTTTTCCTTGAAGATAAAGGACAAAAACAAAATCAAATAGTTAAGTTTTCTTAAAAAGATGTTTTCTAAAGGGTTGTTGCTTATGGATGTTTTTATATTATCTTCATTGACAAGTTGATTGTAGCGTAAGGTTGCCGACTCCTATGGGACGAGCGGGCAGGTGAGACCCTTAAGGGCGCAAAGCGGCAAGGGGCTCACCGTTCGCCCCATGGAAAGCGAGCAACCTGGAGCGGAAATCAACTACTTTCGCAATCCATACAAAAAAGGACACCTCATCTCTGAGGCATCCTTTTTTTAAAAATTAATCTTGTTTTGGCTCTTCATCTTTTTTGTTAAGTGTTACCTTAACATCATCAGATGGGTTAGAAATTGTTTTTCTGTCAGGTAATTTACCTGTTTTAACGAGTTCTTTGATTTGTTCTTCATCAAGCGTTTCTACAGTTAGCAATGTTTGAGCGATAATTTCTAATTTAGAATTATGCTCAGTAAGGATCTGACGGCAACGCTCGTAAGATTCTTTGATGATACGCTGAACTTCTAAATCAATTTCATGCGCGATTGCATCACTATAGTTCTGCTCGTTATTGAAGTCTCTTCCTAAGAAGACTTGACCGCCTTGTGATGAACCGAACTGCATCGGCCCTAGGCGTTCACTCATACCGAACTCTGTTACCATGCGGCGAGCGATTCCAGTAGCACGCTGGAAGTCATTATGAGCTCCTGTACTTACTTCCTTGAACGTGATCTCTTCAGCTACACGGCCTCCAAGAAGTCCAACGATCTTATCTTCTAATTCAGGTTTTGTCATAAAGTAACGATCTTCTTTCGGAAGCATTACTGTGTAACCACCTGCTTGACCACGAGGGACAACGGTAACTTTATGAACAGTGTCAGCTCCTTCAAGAACTAGACCGATAACAGTGTGACCCGCTTCATGATAAGCAACAATGTTCTTTTCTTTTTCAGAAATCACACGGCTCTTTTTCGCAGGTCCTGCAATAACACGGTCGATCGCTTCATCAACGTCATCCATATCGATCTTTTTCTTATTCGTACGAGCAGCTACTAATGCTGCTTCATTCAATAAGTTTTCTAGATCCGCACCAGAGAAACCTGGAGTGCGCATCGCGATCGTTTTCAAATTAACGTCTTCTGCAAGCGGCTTATTGCGCGCATGCACTTGAAGTACTTCTTCACGTCCTTTTACATCTGGACGGTTTACCGGAATCTGACGGTCAAAACGTCCCGGACGAAGAAGGGCTGGATCTAGAATATCAGCACGGTTGGTAGCTGCGATAATGATAATTCCTTCATTAGCACCGAAACCGTCCATTTCAACTAGCAATTGGTTAAGTGTTTGCTCACGCTCGTCATGACCTCCGCCAAGACCAGCTCCACGCTGACGACCTACCGCATCAATCTCATCGATGAAGATGATACATGGTGCGTTTTTCTTAGCATTTTCAAACAAGTCACGAACACGTGATGCACCGACACCGACGAACATCTCAACGAAATCAGAACCTGAGATCGAGAAGAAAGGAACGCCAGCTTCTCCTGCTACTGCACGTGCAAGAAGTGTTTTACCAGTACCTGGAGGTCCTACTAAAAGAACACCTTTTGGAATACGCGCACCTAGCACAGAGAATTTACGCGGATCTTTTAAGAATTCAACAACTTCAACAAGCTCTTGTTTCTCTTCATCAGCACCAGCTACGTCTTTAAACGTAACCTTTTTCTTTTCTTCGTTGTAAAGTTTTGCTTTACTCTTACCAAAGTTCATGACACGGCTTCCGCCGCCTTGTGCTTGGTTAAGCAAGAAGAAGAATAAGATAAAGATAATGACAAACGGAATTATTGAGGTGAAGAACGTCACCCAGCCACTCGTCTGTTCTTGCTGTTTAAATTCAACATTTGATGAATCAGCAAGCTTTTCAATCTCAGCCAATGTGTTGCCAGTTAGAGGAGCATTCGTTTGGAATACTTCTCCTTCTTTAGCTCCTTCAAGCTGGCCGCGGACAACATATACGCCACCCTCAGGCTGGTAAACGATGCTTTCCACTTTGCCTGATTCGATGTACTTAGTCAGCTGATCATAACGAATTTCTTTGACTTCGTTGTTGTTGCCGTTAAAAAAGCTGACAACTCCAACCACAACTAAAAAGATTAATAAATAAAATATAGTATTACGGAAGATGCGATTCATTCCTTACCTCCTTAGGCGAACAATCAAATCTTATGCGGTGTTCTATTCTTTCTTTTCGTAAATCTCTGGCTTTAAAACGCCAATGTAAGGCAAGTTACGGTATCTCTCGATGTAGTCCAATCCATAACCAACAACAAAAGCATCAGGAACGATGAACCCAGCAAGATCTGGCGCGATATCAACCTTACGTCCTGTAGGCTTATCCAGCAAAGTAACGATCTTAACCGACTTTGCTTTACGGGCCTTAAACAGTTGAACGAGATAGCTGAGCGTTAAACCACTGTCAATAATATCTTCTACAATGATAACGTCTCGACCTTCTAAGGAAGTATCTAAATCTTTAACAATTTTAACTTGACCGGAAGAAACGGTAGATGCACCATAGCTGGACACTGCCATTAAATCGATCTCAAGATGGATATCCATACGTTTGATCAAGTCTGCCATAAAAGGTAGAGCACCTTTTAAAACCCCGACCACCAATGGAAAGCGTTCCTTATATTCCACAGAAAGCTCTTTACCAAGTTCTTTAATCTTGTTTTGAATAGCTTCTTCGGAAATAAGTGTTTCTAAAATTTCATCATGCATGTTCAACAAGCCTCCTAGACGTCATGGCGATTTTTTATGAAAGCGTAGGATAACCCAAAGTTCTGATGGATTTATTTGATGACGTCTAATGTGTTTTAGCCCCGGAAGCCAAATGATCTTTCCAGTTGCATCAACAACAATCGGCCAATCGTTTCTTTCTTCCTGCGGCACTTTAGCATCAATAAATATATCTTTTAATTTCCGAGAACCGACGCCGGCAATCGCCATCCGGTCACCTGGTTTTCGGGTGCGAACTCGTAACGGGAGATCAACCTCTTTCATTGAAAACACAAAAACATCTTTTCCTCTTTGTAAAGCGGGTTCACAATCTGTTATTTCAGCAGTTATACGTCCATTCGGCAATTCTACAAAACCGGGCAGCTCTAGTGAAAAGTCATATGACCCTTCGTCATTTTTGACGTTATGCTCAAAACTTAACAAACATCTGTCATAAGTTCGCCTGACTACTAAACCTGACGGAAAATGCAACATTCCGGACGGATGCTCCCTTCCGAGCAAACTAAGAAAGTTTTCCTTATGTACAGAGGAAAGAGATGAAGGATTAATTTTATACAGATAGTTCAATATTAGTGTAATCCCTCTTTTTTGTAAAGGAATAGGCATCTTGTTAAAAGCAGATACAGATAACTCTATTTTCCCCTCTGTTCGCCTGATTAAAACCTTTTCTAACTCTATTTCAGCCAGTTTCAATATATACGCTTCATCTTCGGAAATAGTTTCACTTAAATACTGAAATCTTTCATGCACGTTAGGGTTTTCTTGTTTTAAAAAAGGCAGAATTTTTTTTCTGAAGCGATTCCGAACATATTTATCACTTTCATTGCTTGAATCATAAACGGGAAACAGGTTTTCTACTTTACAATAATGCTCGATTTGGTCTTTTGTTATTCCTAAAAAAGGACGAATTATTTTACCTGTAGCAAAAGGACGTTTCACCGGGATGCCAGCGGAACTAAATCCTTCGCTGCCCCTCGTCATCCTCATGAGCATCGTTTCCACTTGATCGTCGCCATGATGAGCCAAAGCGAGCGCCTCTGCACGGTGTTTTTTCATCACGTTCTCAAAAAAATTGTACCTGCAGATCCTAGCAGCAGTTTGTAAAGACAAGTTATGCTCTGCTTGATAGCTTGCAACATCTGAGCTATCACCTTCAAAAGTAATATTCCGCTCGTCACAAAAGCTCTTAACATACGCGAGTTCTGATGCCGACTCGTCACCCCTTAAGCGATGATCGAACGAGGCAGCGACGATCTTAATTTTGTAATTGGAAGACCTTCTCCATAAAAAATGAAGCAATGCCAAAGAATCTGGTCCTCCGGAAACACCGATCACTACAGTTTGAGGAGCTGAAAGAAGCTGGTGTCTTTTAATAAAATTCTCCACTTCCTGCAACGTAAACCGCTCCTTCATTTTCCGTATTTTTTCAAGGCCTGTTTCGTTGACTTGTTAATCCAAAAGACTAGGCTGAATATAAATATTCTTCTCTGTTAGATCTTTCATTTGGTCTCTTTAATAACAAGTTGATTGAAGTGCAAGGTGTGAGACTCCTGGGGGATCAGCGGGACAGGTGAGACTCTTAACAGCGCAGAGCGCTAAGAGGCTCACCGCACGCCCCCCGGAAAGCGAGCAACCTGTAACGGAAAGCAACCACTTCCAAGAGCAACGAAGTTCTACGAAAACGCCTTTTAAAATCATAACAAAGAATTGCAGGAACGAACACTATTTACATCGTTTGACCGAGCATATAAAAAAAGTACACAACGAAAACAAACGTGAAGACTAAAAATGTTTCTACGATAAAGCTGCTTTTCTTTTTCTTTTGCGCTTGTCTTGATGCTGGTTTTTGTGTTGAATTCCTTTGTGTTTGAGGAGATCTTGCTTTATCATTAGCGTTCAATAAAAGAACGAGCTCGTTTCTCATCTCTTCTGCATTGCGGTATTTGCCGTTCCATGCTTTTTGTAAGATAGGCGCGTATGGCTTAAGCATTGGGCTGCCTGCTATTTTAGCCTGAAACTGTTTATCGGGATCTCCGTTTTTCGTAAAACGTGAAGGATAAGCTAGATTCACCATCACCATCCCCGCTGAGAACAAATCATACGACGGCTCAGCTTTTCTAGTTCCCTTACCCCAATATCCTCGATCATAGAATTCTGTGTATTCTTTGATCGACCTGTCCATCACAGTCGTTCCTCCAACATCGATCCAGCGGATTCGGTAAGGCGGGCCCGTCACAAGCAGGTTGTCAGGCTTCAAGTCACCGAACGCCCATCCCGCTTGATGAAGGGTATGAAGATCTGTAAGCAGCTGTACGAGCAAGATTCCAGCCCATTCAGGAGACTTTGTCTTCATAAAATCAAAGAGTGTCTCTCCTTTTAAATATTCCATCGCATAAAAGGGATATGTGGCAGTTTTCGTCACCCAGTCATCGACATCGATTAAAGAAGGTCCAAGGACTTTCCCCTGGACCTTAGAAAAACGCTTCAGCACATTGACTTCAGATGTAATTGACATCTGATCATGCCCGATCTTAAGTGCGACCACCCCTCGATCTGAATCAGCTAAGTATACGGCACCTGTTGCTCCATACCCTAAACGGCGCCGAATTCGATATCTGGAATGATTCCACTTACCGCGTAATTCATCACCAACTGCTAAGTTACATACCGGACTCGTTCGTATATCCTGGGGCATCATCGGACAAGAATCTCCTTTTTGACGATCGTTTACGGCCAAAAGCCGCTATAGCCTCTTTTATCGCAGGACCTGTCGGTGTGATCCCGCCAAGTGAAATCTTTGAAAATGTTTTGCCGATCGATTCTAGTTTTGACGACCAGTTTAAAAGTTCTTCTGCCTCTGTTCTTTTGCCCGGAAAAACATAGAGTGCAAATTCATTATCTCCAATTCTCGAGTTCAACGAGATGGATAGATCAAGCAGAGACTCTTGAACCGTTAACATCTTGTCTTCCATTGATCCCGAAGCGTCAATTAACACTAAGATCTCAAGGTTCATGGTCTCTCCCATCTCATCGACAACTTCAATGACTTCTCCTCGTTTGTCTGGCGGAAGATCTTCCATGGTAGACTGACTTCCAAGTATCTGTTGCAGTTCAGCATTAACAACACCTTTTATCGTTTGGGCCATTGCTTTTTGAGTGACCATTTTCACCGTTTGTGCGAGTTGTTTCGTATAAACTACCTGACTGATGCCACCGCCGGCCATCGCGATCTCTTCTACTTCTTTTAAACCTTGTCTATGATACTCTGGTGCATTCTCATTCAGTACGCCAATGACGTTTACAGCTATTCCTTGTTCGTTAGCAAGTGCAGCCATTGCGATCGGATCTTCACCCTGATTCGAGCAACCATCTGTAATCAATAAAATTTGACGCAGCGTTCCTTTGTTTCGCATAACGCAAACCCCTCTCAAGTACGAATTTTAACTATTACCATCTTCGTCAAGAATGGAATGGTTTATACGCAAAAAAGACCGCGAAACATAATCACTAAATGAAGTCGGAGCGGGAATACTGTCCACTTTTACATAAATACTGTCTAGTCTTCACTATTTACTGTCCACTTATTGAATTTTACTGTCCACTTCTGGGAAAATACTGTCCACTCACAACAGCGAGCGACTACAAACAAAAAAGACCGCTCTTTTCCAAAGAAAAGAACGGCCTCTTATTCTCATAAACTATTGAGCTTTCTTTCGGTTGATCGCGACTTTCGGATATTGCGGAACAGTTGCCCACTTAGGAATATTCTTTTCGATCTTTGTTACAGCGACCGTCATATCATCCTCGATTCCGTTATTTCCTAAACGAATCACTTCTTCCATGATCAGATCTGCTATCTCTTGCGGATCTTCTGTATCGATCTCTCTGATCTTTCGCTTCAGCCACGCATCAATATTTTCGATATGACGTGGAGCTTCGTATATTCCATCACTCATCATGATGAGGATATCTCCTGCTTTCAGCTGTTCATCAACAACGTCGACATCAAAATCTCGAATGATGCCCATCGGCAGGTTGCTCGCTTCCACTGTTTTGATCTGGTCTCCGCGTTTAATAAAACTCGGCGTTGAACCAATCTTTAAGAATTTTGCAGAAGCATCTTGCAGATCGATCATCGCAAGGTCCAGCGTAGAAAATATTTCATCTGTTGTACGTAACGAGAGCACTGAGTTAACTGACTTAATGGCCACTTCTTCATCAATACCAGACTGAAGAATTTTTTGCAGAAGCTGCAGCGTTTCATTGCTTTCAATGAACGCTCGTTCTCCGTTACCCATTCCATCTGCAATCGCAACAGCGAACTTCCCAGCGCCGATCTCTATCGTCGAATGGCTATCCCCCGATAGCCACGCTCCCCCTTTAGCTGCTGAAGCAATTCCTGTTTCAACTACATATTCTCGCGCTGAATGAAAAGATAGATGACAGAAGCCAGTCGGATAGTTTGCGCAATCTTCATGCGTCACGAGAATCGTCTCTTCCAATATGTCGGATAAGATTGGCGCGATAAGCTTCTCAGCGATTCCGGAGCCGTTGCAAGAAGGAATCGTCATTTCAATATCGACATTAGACGTTTCTAGACTGTAAATATCCACATGGCCTACATCAATTCCTGCTTGAGCCAAAGAGTCTTTGATCTGCTCTTCTTGAATTTGATGGTTCTCTTGCTCTCGCTGTATCTCTTTTGCGAAATCGCCCATCACTTGTGAAACGCCCATCAGCTGATCCGCGACTAAACGGCGGCTTTCCTGCACTTGAATCTTCAATTTTTGAGAAGCTCGATATTGCGTTAGTTCTTTTTTCATGAGATCGGTTATCTTTTCAGGTTTGATGCAATGTTTTTCCCAATCCCGCTTTAATTTTCGATCCTTAATATCACTATAATCTTCTTGCTCGACCATCAGCCTAGTCATCAAGTCGTAAGTCGTTGTGAAATTCTGCGCCCAGCACTGTTCCTTCTTAAAACAAGTCTGGCACGTTTTTTCTGTAATGTTGCTTAAGAAAAGATCCACTTCACGTGTGCTCTCTTCCTCATTTAAAGAGGAACCTACTGATTGGAACGAATGTGAGAGCGCTTGGAAGAGGCTTGAGAATCGCTCAACGCGACTCGCGGTCACGTCGCGAATCTTCTTCAAATATTGCTGTTGATGCATGGAATGTTCTCTTGTACCTGGTACATATTTTGAAATGTTGCTGATCGCAGTCTTCGGTGTTAATAGGAAGAGCAGAACTGCAAACCCTGATTCCATCAATGTGGATGTGATTTCAGATCTTCCCTCACCATATAAACCGATCATAACGGTTCCGATGATAAGCCCGAGACTTACGCCAAATCGCTTACCCTCTTTCAAAAGGCCACCAAGCAGTCCAGAGAAGGCTAAAAGGCTCATTTGAGAAAGGCTTGCCACTTGCGCGAGGCTTAGGATCAGACCTGTAACAACACCAACAGTAGAACCGATCGCAGCGCCTCCCACAAAAGCAAACAACAATACTAAGTAACGCGAAACAACATGTTCTATGGCAACATCATTAATCTGCCAACCAATCGTTCCGGTCATGACAGAAGCAAGAAGAATCATCAAGCAGACAATCTCTTCGTTTTTTAACGATTGTGGAATCTTTTTATTCGTTAATAGCGGTATGCTTTGTAAGAAGATTAACGTAAGGACTAAGCTCAGTCCTCCTTCAACTAGCGCAAGCATCGTATCGACCCGCTCTAATCCTCCTTCACCAAACATGGAGAACACGGTTCGCGTGATTAAGGAAGAACCGAAAACCAATAAAGGAAGACTTTGCATCCGATTCTTTATGAATAGATCTACTCCTTTTTGAAGGCTTGCATATACGAGTAAGGCACTGATAAAAAACAAAGCGTTCATCGGTTGGTGTGACATCGCCCCCGCTAAAATTGCAAAGACAGCAATGCCTGTCCGTTCTTTTCTCAAAACGAACACACTAGCCGCAAAAGGTAAAGCAAATGGAGACATCTCAGCTAGAATCATAGCTCGTCCTAACAAAAAACCAATTCCAAACAACAGCATTCTCCAGTTAAAAATGCTCTGGTTCAAAATCTGAAGCCATCTCTTACTCGTCTTCGTTACCGCCTGTTGGCTCTTTTCTACCCATACCATTCCTCTAATCGGTTCGAGTACTTCTTGTTCTACCTTTTGCCACATCCCATACACCACCCGTTTCCAATTTGTGTAACCATTATAAACAGGTTTAGAACAAAGATTTTGTCAAAAGAGCAGTTAAGGTTTTAAAAACTTATCGACGGACTTCTCCACTATTTCACGAAAGAAGAGCAAAAGCGGACAACATTTTTACAAAAAGAGAAAAGGAAGTTTCATTTTTGAAGTTATTAAGGAGAATTATGAAGAAAAATATAAAAGGATAGATGTTTATAATTATTTTGATGGGGATTGCAAAAAAAGAAAAAAAGAGCACCCGCTGACGGATGCTCTTGTACGTTTGTATGTAGATGTCAAAATTAAAAATGGTAGCGGCGGAGGGAGTCGAACCCACGACCTCACGGGTATGAACCGTACGCTCTAGCCAGCTGAGCTACACCGCCATTTGTAAAAGACACAAGTAGTATATTACATCTATCTGGGTACTCTGTCAACGGTTCTTTAAAAATTTGTCGAAAAAGTTTTTTGTCGCGAGATTTATAAATGGTTTTCGCTGCTATTCACGCTTACAAATTAATGTTTTAGACAAAAGAGGTTTTAAGGCTTTTTTTCTTCTTGGCGATTGATTGGAGTGAAAGGTGCGAGACTCCTGGGGGATCAGCGGGACAGGTGAGACTCTTAACAGCGCAGAGCGCTAAGAGGCTCACCGCACGCCCCCCGGAAAGCGAGCAACCTGTAACGGAGATCAACAACTTACGTGCTTCTTGAATGACTCTCACTTGAAAACAAAATATCCAACAAACAAAAAAGCACCCTATTCATAAAGAATAGAGTGCTAGCCATATATATAGATGAATGAGCATTAAAAATGCAACAATTATCCTCTTCGGCCGCCGCGGCCACCTCTTTTTGATTCAGTACTACGCTTTAAAGTAGTGAGTCGATCTTCACTATCTTTAAGGAATTTGTTCATCTTATCCTCAAAAGATAATGCCGTTGAATGGTTGTTACCGCCTCGGTTAGGACCTTTGCGAGATTTGTTAAATCCGCCTCTTGCAGGAGCTGGTCTACTAGCAGATGCAACATTCTCTTTTGCTTTCTTGATAGATAAACCGATCTTCCCGTCCTTTTCGACGCTCATAACCTTAACTTCGACTTGATCACCAACTTTAAGAAATTCGTTGATGTCCTTTACGTAATTATCCGCAACTTCGCTAATATGCACGAGTCCTGTTGTACCCCCTGGCAGCTCTACAAACGCTCCAAAATGAGTAATCCCAGTAACTTTACCTTGCAACTTGCTGCCTACTTCAATTGACATGCAAAAAATGCTCCTCCTTAAAAAATCTCCTAAGATATCATTACTTATTATACAATCGAAAAAATCTGCGTGTCAATCTACGCTTTATGCTTTATTCTGGAAGTTTAAAGATTGTTTCACCAGGTTTTGACATAAAAAAGTCGCGTCTGGCGATTTCTCCAATGTATTCTTCGTCTTTTAGTTTATTCACTTCATCTTTAAGTTGTGCCTTTTCTTCTAAAAGAGCTTTGTATTCGTCGCTTAATTCTTTTTGTTCCATCTGTTTTTCATTTAAAAGGGAGAGCTGTTCTGCAATACCCGTAATAATTAAAAAAGCAAAAAAGGAAAATACGATAAAAGCCCCCGTTAAGCGCCTGTATAAACCACGCTTACGTTTAGCGATCACTTGCTCATGACGCTCTTTATTCTGGATGTATTGTGAGTGAATCTCTGTTATTTTTTTCTGGCGCATTTGTTCGCTGTTCCCCTCCTTTACTTCTTTTTTCCCTTCCAATTGCTGACTTTATTCTTCGCAGAAATGAAAAACCCTGCTAATTTTGAATATTTCTCTTTTAAATTATACCATTTTTGCTTTGGTATGAAACGCCATATGAGTCTTCCAACCCACTTAAAAGGAGAAAAAAGAATCATGAATAGTAGCATAATAATTTTCCGCAAGATGTTAAGTACATATAAAAGAATAGCGGATATGAGCATAATTAACCATTTTATCGGCATAACGATTAAAGAGTTAAGTAAACGGTATAAAAAACGAAAAAGTGAGGCGACCGCCGATACCATCCACTCAAGTATCTTTTTATAGATTCGTTCAAAAAGTGCTCGGTACGCCGCATAACCGCAAATGAGAGCAATAAAAATATAAAATCGAATCTCCGCGTGATTCACGTGTAGAAGGACATAAAAGACCAGCAAAGCCTGTACCAGCCAAAACATCAAATCATTAAAAAAGTGAAGCCAATGCCACTTTCGCTTTTCATGGATGAATCGGCTGTACGTATCGACAGCCATTCCGATCCAGATTCCCATAAAAACCATAGAAAGCATCGTTTCAAACTGTACGGTTAAGGTCATTTGAACAGTTTGCCGAAGAAGCCTTTAGTCTTTTCACCGGTCTGCTGGTCCAGGTAAACAAGATCGAATACTTTTCCTTCAATATTCACAACACCTGATTCTACATCAAGATTCTTCATCTTCAAATTTGTCCCGCGGATCGCTAAAAAACCCATAGTTGTCTCAAGCAAGAACTCTTCATTATCAAAACTTTCTACTTGCTTAACACCCGTGATCTCTAAATTCTTTCTTCCTATCATTCTCACATCGTGGTTGGGTGTGCTCACTTTTTGATTATATCCATTCAGATCATATCGTTGGTCCATACATTCCCCTCCTCTATTCCATACAAATGTATGAGACAAGAGTAGAGAATAGAACAAGCTGTGTGAATTGCTGAATGTCTTGGAGCAACCATTGATGTATTTTCTATAAGGTTGTTACCTTTGGGTCTCTTTTCACTCACTTCATTGCAAGTTGATTGAAGTGTAAGGTGGGAGACTCTCGGCTAGGACAAGCGGTCAGGTGAGACCTTTTAGGGCGCAAAGCGGCAAAGGGCTCACCGCCTGCCCCGCGGAAAGCGAGCCCCCTGAAGCAGAAATCAACCACTTCCAGGAGCAACAAAGATTGCGAAAACAGCAAAAAGAAAAGAACCTGAAAAAATCAGGTTCTTTACTCAGTCGTTTCGATGCGGTTTTCTTCAAGGACGGTATACATGTTATCCGCGTCCTCTTTTTTTGTCGTATCTTTAAGCTCGTTGATCTTAACTTTCACAAGCTTTTGACCAAAACGTATCGCAAGCTCGTCCCCTACTTTTACATCAGAGGAAGCCTTCGCTTGCAATCCGTTAATGGAGATACGTCCTTGATCTGAAATCTCTTTCGCCACGGTTCTCCGCTTGATCAGGCGCGAGACTTTCAGAAATTTATCTAAGCGCATGCTTACTTAACAGCTTCTTTCAGCTTGTTTCCTGCTTTAAATGCCGGAACAGTTGCTGCTGGAATTTGAATTTCTTTACCTGTTTGAGGGTTGCGGCCAGTACGGCTAGAACGCTCACGAGTTTCGAAAGTTCCAAATCCAACAAACTGTACTTTGTCTCCGTCTTTTAGTGCAGAAGTGATTTCATCGATTACGCCATTAACGACTGTTTCTACGTCTTTCTTAGTAAGTCCTGACTTTTCTGAGATATTTGTTACCAATTCATTTTTGTTCATTTTAATTACCTCCTAAAGTTTCTATCAAAGATTTCGCTAGAAACCCCCTATAATTAAGGGTTTCACGATATTTCTCGAGAAAATATTCTCTATTTTTCACTATAATCCTTCTTTGTTGAAAAAAAAATTATTTTGCCTCGTTCCAAAGACGGTCCATTTCTTCTAAAGTGACGTCCTCAAAAGAGAGACTTTGCTTCTTTAGTTCCTGCTCGATGTAATTGAAACGCTTCTTGAATTTACGATTTGTTTCATTTAGAGCTTCTTCCGGATCAATCTTGTAAAAACGGGCTAGATTCACAACAGAGAACAACAGATCTCCTAATTCTTTTTGCTGTTCATCGCCCTCAGCTTCTTGAAACTCTTTTAATTCTTCTAAGATCTTATCGACTACCGGTTCAACTTCCCTCCAGTCGAATCCAACTTTCGCTGCCTTTTTTTGATAAAGAAACGCTTTTTGGATAGCCGGAATTCCCTTTGGTACGCCATCTAATAAAGAGTCACGATCTTCTTTTCCTGCTTCTTGTGATTTAATCGCATCCCAATTCGCAACAACCTGATCTGCATCCTCTGCAGAAACATCGCTAAAAACGTGAGGATGGCGACGGATCATCTTTTCGGTTAACGTTTCAATCACATCTTCTAAAACAAAGAAACCTTCATCTTCACCAATTTGTGCGTGAAGCAGAACTTGCAGCAGCACATCGCCTAATTCTTCAGCCAGAGCATCATCGTCTTCTTCATCAATCGCCTCTAACACTTCATAAGCTTCCTCGATCAAATACTTCTTTAACGTCACATGCGTTTGCTTCTGATCCCACGGACAGCCTCCCGGACCACGCAGTCGAGCAATGACATTTTTTAAGAACGCAAAGTCTCTGTACAGCAGTTCTTCTTCTTTTACCGGAGGAACATACACGGCAGTTAAATTATTCAATGTAACAGACTGATCTAGCTCATATAGCGGTACAATTTTAATAGACTCCTCAGCACTGCCTGCTGCTGTAACGATTGTTACTTCATAATCATCGGGATACTTATCCATCAAGGTTAGCTTTACTTCTGAAGCGATAAAGTTGTCGTATACTTGTACGATTACAAGGTGATGCCTGATCTGAACCTCGTCTTTTTTTAATGAAGTTCCGTCAAGAATCTGGCACCCTTCAATCGGATCAATCTTTAGTGCCGTATACATTTCATCAAGGAAACTCTTTCCGCCAGCTACCGAAACCTCGATGCCTTTACTCTCACTGTTATGAAGAAGAATCTGTACCGCTTGCTCCGCAACTAACGGGTGGCCTGGCACAGCATAAAGGACATGGCCTTCTTCCTCAGCCTGCGCAAATAAGGTTTCAGCAATTTCTTCATACACCGGTTCAAACTGATCATGTTTTTCATAGATTTCATCAAATGCGACAAAGCGTTTTCCTTGATTCATTAATTCTTCGATCGCAGGGTGATGAATCGTTCGTACGTATACTTTTTCAGCTGATTCTAACATGCGGTAGATGTCAAGTGTCATCTGGTCTAAATCTCCTGCACCTAACCCGATAATCGTAATCTTCTTCGTCATCATGGTCTCCTTTTTTTAAGACGTTTAAACACTTTTTGAATAAAACCAATAGAATGAATAACGGAGTTCCATTCATTTTGAGAAAATATTTTAAATACCAAGATACAGAGAATATAGATCACTGCACCAATAAATGAAGCACTGATACTGATCAGCATCGCTTCAAAGCGAGTATCTGCCATGAATAAATAGTTTTCCGCCATATAGATCCATGTCCATACACCGGTACCCATCAAGAACAGAGAGATGAATAGTGTAAGGAGTGTTCTTTTTCTTCTTCCGGTTAGAAACTTTGTAACGAATTGAAGCTTCAATAGCTGTGCAATCGCTGCAGCCATTGTAGCCAGCACGGTAGATCCAGCTGCCCCTTCCATACCGAAAGAAGGAATGAGCAACAGGTTGCCAAGTATTTTTATCAATACCGCGATAAGAACGGTGTATGCCGCATACCGACCATGACCGATTCCTTGTAAAAGTCCTGTGGTCGTATAGATGATGGATACAAAAATAATCGAAATACAGAGGATAGCAAGAGCAAGCGATCCATCATCATTTTTAAACAGCATAACATTGAGGTATTTCATAATAAAGATAAGCCCGATTGCCGCTGCCCCGCCAAAAACGATAGAAATTTTCACGGAGAGCTTGGCAAGCGTTCGAATCTCTTTTTGTTTCTTTTCTGCTGCAAGTGACGCCATCTCTGGTACTACAGCAAGTGCTACAGATGCGGCTAGTACAGTTCCTAACTGAAGAAGAGGCTGACCGCGGTCAAAAACGCCTTTCAGAAGTTTTGCATCATAAGCTTCCATGCCGCTTTCTATCCAAACGTTAACGAAGAGAAAGGCATCAACAAGCTGCATCAACGCTAAGATCAGTGCGCTTAATGACAGATAGATACTCGTTTTTAATAGCTCTGCGGCATATAGAAAACTAAATCTTGCCTCCCGGCTATAAGGGGCCGCTACACCTTTTTTCCAAAAATACAAAAGAAACAATCCTGATGCGAGCGCACCGATAACTGACCCAAAGAGCGCTGCTGCTCCTGTTTCATAACTGGAGTACCCTTTTAAAACGAAATAATAAGATAAGAGTAAAATGCCTGAAACTCTTATAGTCTGTTCGATCAACTGCGAAACAGCTGTCAGTTGCATATCGCCAAACCCTTGATAGGTCCCCCTAAAAAAAGCAGAGAGCGGAATAAACAGAAAAAGAACAGATATCACTTTGATCGGCAGTTCTAGATGCCGGTCTCCCATCCATTGTGCCATGAATAGTGCCGCTAAAAATAAAAATAGGAACGATACAAAACCTAAACTAACAGAAGTCCACGCTGCTGTTTTGATCAAATGATCATCTTTATTCTTCTCTGACACGATCATTTTTGACAGAGCCATCGGAAAACCTGTAAAGGCAATAGCAACGGCTATCGCATAAAACGGATAAGCTTGCTGAAACACATAGAAACCAAAATCACCGGTCATGTTCTGATAAGGAATCCGATAAACAACGCTTAGTAATTTTACGATAATGGCAGCTGCGGTCAGCAGCATAGCCCCTTCCCATACGGAATAGTTCTTTGTTTTCATAAAACAACCTCAATATTTATAACATATATATTTCCCGGGACGACAGAAGTCGACACGTCCTGTTTTAAATGAACATAATTCAAGATATTATACCATAGTCACTCTATATCGCCCGGCGATATACGATGCGCATCCATTTCTGCCTAGGGAAAGCGATTTTTGAAACAGATATCAAGCTATTCCAAATGCGCGCAAAAAAAGAAAGAGCATAAATCGCTCTTTCTTAGTGCTCCATCTGTCTTGCTAAAAACCCCGCTGCAGTTTCAGCAAGTTTTTGCTCAAGTTCTGTAAGCTTCTTTCCTTCTTTACCAATCATAACAACAGCTCCGATTGGGTCTCCACCTGCGATAATCGGCGCGATCACGTGAGAAGTGTTTTCTTTAATCCCATCGATCAGCTCAGCTTCCGTTCCGTTCGGCTCTACTAACGTCTTTCTGTCACTCATAGAAGCTTCTACTACTTTACCGATGCTTTTATTGTGATAATCTTTCTTGGATCCGCCAGCTACCGCAATGTATGTATCACGGTCAGCAATTAACACAACATGACCTGTACTGTCTGCAAGGCTCTCTGCATATTCTTTTGCGAAGTCGCCTAGCTCATTGATTGGAGAATATTTCTTTAAAATGACCTCTCCATCTCTGTCAACAAAGATCTCAAGCGGGTCTCCCTCACGAATCCGAAGTGTTCTGCGGATTTCTTTTGGAATGACAACGCGCCCTAGGTCATCAATACGACGAACGATACCAGTTGCTTTCATATAGATAATGCCCTCTCTTTCGGATGATGATGAATCATTGATGTACCAAAATGGTTCCTTCACTGAAAGAATGTTCCATTTCCTAGGTTTATTATTTGTTACATCTCCTGTTCTATTCACGAAAGAGAGGGTTATTATAATTTATGGTGTATTTGTTGTCTTTTCTTTCCTAGCATGCTTCATTTCTTTTAGGAAAAGGTCGATCTGCTTTAACAGATCCAAATCTTTTACTCGTTTTCGATTAATAATCACTTTCATGAGATTACCCTGCATGCCAAGATTTACATGTCGGCCGATCTTATTGGCAATCTCGAACATCTTTCCGCCATCAAGCAATGAAGTTGTCTTCTCATTTAGAATCATGTTCACCGTATCCTGCTTCTGTTCGATCAGCTTAACGCCTTCTCGTTTTGCACGGAGTTTAATGCCCGCTACTAAAAGCAAGCATTCGACTTCTACTGGGTAGTCACCGAAACGGTCGATAAATTCCTCTTGCAAGTCGGATATGTCTTTTAAAGCTTTCGCCGCACGTACATGTTTGTACATCTCGATCTTTTGCTTTTCGTCACCAATATAATTCGTCGGAATGTAAGCATCCACCTCAATGTTAAGGTCAACGTCTTCTTCCACTTCTTTCGGCTTGTTGCCTTTTCTTTCTTGAATCGCTTCTTCAAGCATCTGCGAGTATAGATCGAAACCTACCGAGTCGATAAATCCATGTTGCTGGGCACCTAGAAGATTACCCGCACCACGAATGGAAAGATCTCGCATCGCGATCTTAAACCCTGATCCTAACTCGGTAAATTCTTTAATCGCCTGCAGACGTTTTTCCGCAACTTCTGTTAGTACTTTATCTCGTTGATACGTAAAATACGCATAAGCAACACGGTTGGAACGGCCAACACGCCCTCTTAATTGATAAAGCTGCGAGAGCCCCATCTTATCCGCATCGTAGACGATTAATGTATTTACGTTAGGAATGTCTACACCCGTCTCGATGATCGTTGTAGATACTAACACATCATAGTTTCCTTCTAAAAACTCCAGCATGACACTTTCCAGCTCATTCTCAGACATCTGACCGTGAGCATAGGCAACACGGCAATCAGGAACAAGCATCGAGATTTGCTCTGCCATTCGTTCGATTGAGTCCACACGGTTATATAAGAAATACACTTGCCCGCCGCGGCCCATCTCCCGTTCGATCGCTTCTCGAACAAGAGAACCATTATAGTCCATCACATATGTTTGAACCGGGAAACGATTCTCAGGTGGTGTTTCAATAACAGAGAGATCACGAACACCCAGCATCGACATGTGGAGTGTACGCGGTATAGGTGTTGCCGTTAACGTAAGCACATCCACGTTTGATTTTAGCGTTTTAATCTTTTCTTTATGCGTAACTCCAAAACGCTGCTCTTCATCAATGATAAGCAAGCCTAGATCTTTATATTGAACATCTTTAGAAAGCAGGCGATGTGTTCCGATCGCTATATCGACCGTGCCTGCTTTTAATCCTTTAAGCACTTCATTCTGCTCTTTTTTCGAACGAAAACGGCTTAAACTGCCGATCGTGATCGGAAACTCAGAAAACCGCTCACGAAACGTTTCAAAATGCTGTTGAGCTAAGATTGTAGTAGGAACAAGGAACGCTACTTGTTTACCGTCCATAATCGCCTTAAACGCTGCACGGATCGCCACTTCCGTTTTTCCGTAACCTACATCTCCACAAAGAAGACGATCCATCGGACGGATGCCCTCCATGTCTTTTTTGATCTCTTCGATGGCACGAAGCTGATCGTCCGTTTCTTGGTAAGGGAAGCTTCCCTCAAACTCACCTTGTTCTGCACCATCTTCTGCAAATGCATATCCTCTGCTTGCTTCACGCTCTGCATAAAGTTTGATGAGATCATCTGCAATATCTTGAACCGAAGACTTAACTCTGCTCTTAACTTTCTTCCAATCACTACCGCCAAGAGTGTAAATCTTAGGTTCTTTGCCTTCAGAGCCTACATATTTTTGAACTTGGTCGATCTGTTCAACGGGCACGTACAGCTTATCGTTTCCGGAATATTTAATATGCAGATAATCTTTATGAACCCCTTTGATCTCAAGCGTTTCGATTCCTAAGTATTTACCGATCCCGTGATTCACGTGAACGACATAATCGCCAACTTTTAATTCTGAGTAGCTCTTGATTCGCTCTGCGTTCGTCATCTTCTGTTTTCTTGCAGGACGTTTCGCTTTTTTCGTAAATACTTCTTCTTCTGTGATTACAACGAGCTTTTGCTTCACAGATTCAAATCCGCTTCCTAGATCTCCAAGTAAGATCTGACTCGTTTTCGGCTGAATGTTCTGATCTGCTCCAATGATACCTGCATCCATCTCATAATCTGCAAGTACGCGTTCCAGCCGAGTTGCACGCTCTTTGTTCATCGCTATAAAAACGATCGCAAACCCAAGCTTCTTCCAACGATCCATCTCACCTTTTAATACATTCATCTGACCGTGGAAATTCTGCATGCTCTTACATTCTACGTTCAAAATATTTTGAGGCTGTGTGTGAGGAACATGTCTTAAGAACAGAGATAGATAGATAATAGGGAACGCTTTTTTATCACCAAGCAACCCGTTTGTATCAGGCGAGATCGTAAGGTCCTGTACCAGCTCTCCATGCTCAAGAAGTGCCGTCTGCCATTCTGCTTCTTCTTTATCTAGCTGCTGACTCGTTTCCTGAATACGGCCGATCTCATCCATTACCACTAAGCTATTAGGTGATATGTATTGCAAAAGACTCGCCGGTTCATCGTAAAAGAGGGATGCGTATTTATACATGCTCTGAAACTGCTGCTTTTCGCGCAACCTTCCTGTTTCATAGCTGATATTTTCAACGAGTGTTTCTTTAAGTGCATCATCTTTGATATTTTTTAAAGTAGAGGCTAACTTCGCATCTATGCGATCTGCAGCGCTGTTATAATGTTCATCAAAAAGAATAAGTTCTTCAGCTGGTGCAATGGAAATTGTCTTTACCTTATCCTGTGAACGTTGTGTTTCTGCTTCAAAATATCGGATAGAGTCGATCTCTGTGTCAAAAAGCTCAATTCGAACAGGGTTCTTTTCAGTAAGCGGATAAATATCAATAATCCCACCACGAACACTAAATTCTCCCGGTGTTTGAACCATCGATGAACGTTCATAACCCATCGCAACTAATTTTTTTAAGACTTCATCTGAATCGATGTCTTCACCTACCTGAAAAGAAAGACCAGCTTTTTCCCAGACCTCAACGGGTGGCAAGTATCGTCTTAACCCTGCAACAGGCGTGATGATGACACCTTTAAAAGACCGACTCAGCTGATTTAAAGCCTCAATTCTTTGGCTTTTCAATTCAGGACTCGATATAGCCATCTCAGATGAAATCAGGTCATTTACAGGATATAAATAAACTTCATCTTCAGATAAAAGAGAAGTTAGATCTTCATATAGTTTTTGTGCTTGAAACAGATTATGGGTCACGACAAGTTGAGGTTTCCCTGTATTCTCGTGAAGACTGCTGATAAGCATCGTTCGAGCAGAGCCTGAAAGACCAGCGACAAGTTGTTCTTTCAGTCCTCCATTAATGCCATCCATTATCGATTTAAAGTCTTCTCCCTGACTAAAATATTTCTTCAATCCAAGCATTTCTTACTCCCCCTCTCACAAGTGCTAGTCATTGGTTCTATTGCTTTGAAAGTGGTTGATCTCCGTTCCAGGATGCTCGCTTTCCGGGGGGCGTGCGGTGAGCCTCTTAGCGCTATGCGCTATTAAGAGTCTCACCTGTCCCGCTGATCCCCCAGGAGTCTCGCACCTTGCACTACAATCAACTTTGCTATGATGCAGCAAAATCTAAAGCAAAGAATCTATTTTGTGTCAGCATTTTAAACAGAAAAAGGCTTTGGCCCGCTTAAATAGGCTGTGGCCAAAGCATTACCTTATTGAATAAAGGATTTCAGTGTATGATACTCCGGATTACGTTCTAGCGTATCCTGACAATCCTCACATGTCGTTGTTACTTCTATATCTCCATTCTCTTTATAGGAGAGTAATTCCTGCCGTTCTTCGTTACTTAATGTTTCAAATCCAAGCTGTGCAGCATTAACAGTATGATGGTCTATTGAACCAACATGTGTTTTACAATGCCTGCACCGGTAATGAATAGCCATGCACAGTCCCCTTTCGGTTAGCATTATACTAACCATTATGAGCGGAACATGTGTAATCTATTCTTTAGCCGTTAAACTTATTCATAACTTTATCAAACGTTGTATCTAGAAAAGCTTCGCAAGCTTTCACAGATCGGTCGATACCATGTTCGATATCTACGAGTTCCTCTTTAGAAAAACGGTTTAATACAAAATCCGGAACTGGCTGTTGATTCGTCGGGCGTCCGATACCAAAGCGGATCCTCTTGAATTCTTGCGTGCCAAGATGAGCGATCATAGATTTAATACCGTTATGCCCTCCTGCGCTTCCCTTTGTACGAAGTCTTAGTTTTCCTGGTACAGTATCAAGATCATCGTACACGACGATCATGTCTTCTAAGGGAATCTGAAAATAATCCATGAAAGGCCCTATACATTCTCCAGATAAATTCATATACGTTAGCGGTTTTAGTAAGAAAACTTTCTCTCCCTTAACTACACCAGTTCCGTAAATTCCTTTGAACTTTGTTTGCTGCAGGGGGATGTTTAAGGAGTCTGATAATGTATCGATGACTTCAAAACCTATATTATGCCGGGTACCATCAAAACGGGATCCTGGATTCCCGAGCCCAATAAACAATTTCACTCTATGTTCACCTTACCTTCAATTGTCTTATAAACATTATACACAATTGGGATAACAGAATAAAAACGCAGCGGTCGCTGCGTTTTTATATTTATTCATTCTATTCGTCTTACTTTTCTTCTTCCTGACTGTCATCAGCAACAGATTCAGAGGATTCTGGAGCATCTCCTTCAGCATCCGCTTCTTCTGTTTCTTCATCTGTTTCTTCATCTTGAAGTTTTGGAGGAGTTACACTCGCAATCACTTCGTCTTCCTCGTGAAGAATTTCGTATTTTTTACCTGTAGGCAAGTCCTTAACAGATAAGGAATCACCGATATTCAAATCATCTACAGAAGCTTCCAATTGTTCTGGGAAGTCAGCAGGTAGTGCTTTAACATTTACAGTTGCAAGAACACGCTGAAGCACTCCGCCTTCTTTAACACCAACAGATTCACCTGTTAAAACAACCGGCACCTCTGCTTCTGTTTCTTTATTTAAGTCAATTGCTAGGAAGTCTACGTGCGTAACAGAATTTTTCAAAGGATGAACTTGCATATCCTGTACCATGACAGAATAATTCTTTCCATCTACTTTTAATTTAAGTACGCCATTCTTACCAACTTCTCTGTAAGCTTTAATAAATTCTGGCTCATCAACAGATAGAGCTACAGCTTTAGTCCCATAACCATATAAGTTTGCTGGGAAATGCCCTTTACTTCTTAATTCCGTTAAGATCGAACGTTTGTCTGTATTTCTTTTTTCGACTGTTAGATTCGTTGCCATAATGAGATCCACCTTTCCTATTTCGAGTCTCTTTAAAGGATTACCCGAACTGAAAGATTTTAAAACGTGAAGTTAGAAATCGATTAAGCAAGCACTTCTTAAGCGAAAATTGATAATGCTGACTTGTTGCTCTTGAAAGTGGTTGATTTCCGTTCCAGGATGCTCGCTTTCCGGGGGGCGTGCGGTGAGCCTCTTAGTGCCTTGCACTATTAAGAGTCTCACCTGTCCCGCTGATCCCCCAGGAGTCTCGCACCTTACACTCCAATCAACTGTTCAAAGATGAGTGAAAAAATTCCAAAAACAACTTTCTCTATAGAAGACTTTATATCTTAATCAAACAATTTAGAAACAGATAGTTGCTCGTGCACGCGAATAATTGCTTCTCCTAATAAAGGAGCTACAGAAAGCTGTGTTACTTTATCAATCTTCTTCTCTTCAGGAAGTACGATCGTGTTTGTAACAACAAGCTCTTTAATAGAAGAGTTCTGGATACGATCCATTGCAGGGCCTGAAAGTACAGGGTGTGTACAGCATGCGTAAACTTCTTTTGCACCGTTTTCTACAAGTGCATTAGCCGCTAAAGTGATCGTTCCAGCCGTATCGATAATATCATCGATTAAGATCGCTGTTTTCCCTTCAATGTTACCTACGATATTCATAACTTCAGATACGTTCGGGCGAGGACGTCGCTTATCAATGATAGCGATTGGTGCTTTTAAGCGATCTGCCATCTTTCTTGCTCTCGTAACTCCGCCATGATCCGGTGAAACGATTACGATATCGTCTAGTTCTTTATTTGCAAAATAATTTGCTAAGATCGGCACACCAAGTAATTGATCAACAGGGATGTCGAAGAAGCCTTGAATTTGAGTCGCATGAAGATCGATTGCAATAACACGTGTTGCACCAGCCGTTTCAAGCAGGTTAGCTACAAGTTTAGCTGTGATCGGCTCGCGGGCACGAGCTTTACGGTCTTGGCGTGCATAACCATAGTAAGGCATTACTACGTTAATTGTTTTTGCAGATGCACGCTTTAAAGCATCAATCATGATTAATAGTTCCATCAAGTGTTGGTTAACCGGGTCACTCGTTGATTGAATAACGTAAACTTCACAGCCACGAATACTTTCTTCAATGTTAATCTGAATTTCCCCGTCACTAAACTTGGTTACTGAACTTTCTCCAAGCTCAATTCCAATGTGCTGAGCAATCTCCTTTGATAATTCCTTGTTAGAATTTAACGTAAAAACTTTCAATGTAGGATCTACATACGTACTCATTGATGGCTCCATCCTTCCCCACTCTTAAAATTATTGGTTTTGCTTTTCGTTTAACTTTTGAACGTAGTTTTCTTTTACAGTTTGACGCGATCTTGCAATGGATAATGACTCTGCAGGAACATCGTTTGTAATTGTTGATCCTGCTGCAACATAAGCATTTTTGCCAACGGTAACCGGAGCAACTAAGTTAGAGTTACAACCAATAAACGCCCCATCTTCTACTTTTGTTAAGAACTTATTCTTACCATCGTAATTCACTGTGATAGATCCGCAGCCTAAGTTTACATCTTTTCCGATCTCAGCATCACCGATATAGCTAAGATGAGACGCTTTACTTCCTGTACTCATCACAGATTTTTTTATTTCTACAAAGTTTCCGATCTTTACTTTGTTCTCAAGTACGGACTTTGGACGGATGTGAGCAAATGGACCGATAGCTGTCAGATCTCCAACTTCACTATCGTGAATAACAGATTGACGAATCGTGTTTCCATTTCCAATAACACTATCTTTGATCTCAGATTGAGGACCGATAATGTTTTCTTCGCCTATTTTCGTTTTCCCTAAGATTACAGTCCCAGGATAGATGACCGTATCGCTACCGATTACCGCGTCATCTGAAATATAGGTTTGATCAGGATCGATCAACGTAACACCATTTCTCATGTGGCGTTCGTTGATTCGTTTCTTCATATAACGTTCAGCTTGCGATAATGCCACTCGATCATTTACACCAAGTGTTTCATTGAAATCTGGTGTTTGATAAGCAGCTACTACTTCGCCTGCATTTTTTAAGATTTCTATAACATCTGGCAAATAATATTCACCTTGTACGTTTTCGTTGTTCACTTGTTTAAGCGCATCAAATAACGCTTTATTATCAAAGCAGTAAGTTCCTGTGTTGATCTCAGTAACTTTACGCTCTTCTTCTGAAGCATCTTTGTGCTCGACATTGCGTTCTACAGTTCCTTCGCTGTTACGGATAATGCGTCCGTATCCAGTAGGGTCTTCCGCCTTAGCTGTTAGAATCGTTGCTTTTGCACCAAGGGACTCATGTTCAGCAATCAGCTTTTCCATTGTTTCCGAAGTAATAAGAGGTGTATCACCACAAACAACAAGTGTGATTCCTTCTTTATTTGCTAGGGCGTCTTCCGCCTGCATAACAGCATGTGCTGTACCAAGCTGCTCTTCTTGAAGCACGTACTGAACGTCAGATCCTAGTTGATCCTGAACTTTTTCAGCACCATGGCCGACAACAGCCACCAACTGTTTCATTTGAAGAGAGTTGATCTGATCAACAACATGTTGAACCATCGGTTTCCCACAAACAGGATGTAACACTTTATATAACTTGGATTTCATCCTTGTTCCTTGACCCGCAGCAAGAATGACCGCATAGCGATTTGTCATTGTGAACCTCCATCCATTTTCCTATATCTTTAATATTTCTTAACATACCATTACGAATATATCTTAAACCCGTATTCATTTCAAGAAGTGACGCGGGATTGTCAATGGTTTGATAAATTTTATTTAAAAATGAGGTGATTTTTATGAATGTAAGGGGTATATATAGGAAGGTTCTTTCTTATGAGGAAAAAAAGAGCAAATAAAAAGAACCTAATCATTCTGACCAGGCTCTAAATTCTTATTGAGATATTAAGAAGCTCCTGCTTCTTCTAAAGCAGACTCCATCTCTCCCATACGGTGATATTCTGTTAACACCGCGTTTTGGATCTTCTCACGTGTACTAGACGTGATCGGATGCGCGATATCACGGAACTCTCCGTCTGGTGTTCGTTTGCTTGGCATAGCTACGAACATTCCATTATTGCCATCAATTACCCTAATATCATGAATGACAAATTCATGATCGATTGTAATGGAGGCAATCGCTTTCATACGGCCTTCTGTATTTACACGGCGTAATCTTACGTCAGTCACTTCCACTCACAAACACCACCTTTTTCCAAAATAAGAACGTAATACTACAATTCTGCAGCTTTTTACAAAATCCTTCTTGGAATAATAAAAATTTTTAAAAAATTTGTGACGCCCTATCTCGTCTAGTGTTTTGAGGATCGTATTAAGTATTTTTATTACTTTTTAGAGGTGCAATTTAGAGGGTTAATTATCATTTTTACGAACAAAAAGAACCCATTCCAAGAGTGAAATAGGTAGTGAAAAAAATTTCAAGAGAAAAAATAGGTCGATTTCAGCTATTTTGAATTGTTCAAAATCGGCACTACTTATACCTATTGGGGTATTAGATGTGGTAATTCTAGAAAAATTAAACTTAATTCTAGAAATTTTGAAGATAATACAGCGAGTTTTTCATATAATCCGGCGAGTTTTCCTCATATAACGGCGAGTTTACAGATTTCGACAACAAAAAGCCATCCCTATACCCTCAAGCCCCAATAAAGAGCCGCGGACTCACAGCTGCTATATAAAGGGACCTTTTAAAAAAGGAAAAAAATAAGCCCCACAGGGACTTATTTTGTAAGTGCGATAACTTCGATTTCTACTTTTGCATCTTTTGGGAGCCGCGCAACTTCTACGCAAGAGCGCGCTGGTTTATGTTCGTTAAAATATTCAGCATACACTTCATTAATATCAGCAAACTCGTTCATGTCGCTAATAAAAACCGTTGCTTTTACGACTTGATCAAGCGAAGATCCTGCTTCTTTCAATACCGCTTGCAGATTTTGAAAAACTTGATGAGTCTGTTCCTTCACATCTCCATCGATCATGACGCCTTCTTTTGTAAGAGGAATCTGACCTGAACTGAAGAACAATTGGTCGATTATGATTCCTTGAGAATAAGGGCCGATTGCCGCCGGTGCTTCTTCTGTATGAATTTTTTTCATCATGCTTGACCTCCGTTTAGAAAGTAATTGCCTTTTTCCACTTCGATGCGATTTTCTTTTTCGTTCACTTGTGCAAGTCGTGCAATGGAAACATAATCATCTACAAGTCTCTCTGAAACTTCTTGAGCCTCAACGAGAACACCGATACCTTCAATGTGTGCTTGAAACTCTTCGATCAAGCTGATCATTCCCTTGATGGTTCCGCCCGCTTTCATAAAGTCATCGATGATGAGTACACGTGACCCTTGTTTGATGCTTCTTCTTGCAAGAGCCATCGTCTGAATACGTTTGGTCGAACCTGAAACATAGTTGATACTTACGGTAGACCCTTCTGTTACTCTGCTGTTGCTTCGTACAACGACGACCGGAACGTTTAGATGTGTAGCTACTGCGTAAGCAAGCGGGATGCCTTTTGTTGCGATCGTCATCACTACATCAATTTTCCGCGATGAGAAAGCAGATGCGAACAGCCTTCCGATCTGGTTCACTAATCTAGGGTTTCCGATGATATCTGTGACGTACAAATACCCTCCAGGCAAGATACGGCTAGGGTCTTCAAGCAGCTCAACCAGTTCTTTTACCGTTTCTTCCGCTTCTGCTTGGTCTATGCCTGGAATATATTTAACACCGCCGGCCGCACCTGGAACCGTTTGAACATGTCCTAAACCGTGTTGTTCAAAGTGCTCTTTAATAATAGCAAGATCTTCACTGATCGATGATTTCGCCGATTCGTACCGTTCTACAAAATAAGATAAAGGGATGAGTTGATGGGGATGGTGAAGAAGGTAACCTGTTAAATCTACCATTCTTCCGCTTCTTTTTAATTTCATATTATCCTCCAAAACCGAATGTTTGAAGATAATATACCATTTTTATACGGATTTTATCAATCATTCCCCTAATAAACGAACAGCATAAACTTCATGACAAAAGCCTCTTAAACCGTTATACACTCTTTGAAGTCGGGATTCGTGCTGAAACAGACCGAAAACAGTTGGTCCGCTTCCACTCATAAGCACAGCGTCTGCTCCGAGGCGCATCATCTGCTCTTTAATGTGTTTTACTTCCGGATACATCTTGAGCGTAACCGATTCCAAAACATTCCCTAAAAGGCTGCAGATCTTATCGTAATCTTTTTCCTCGATGGCTTTGACCATCCCTTCTACATCAGGATGCTTAATGCCCTGAAGCCTTAAGTTTCGATACACTTCACCTGTAGAAACTCCGATCGGCGGCTTGGCTAAGAGGACCCAACAAGGAGGCGGTGACGAGATATGATGAATCTTTTCACCTCGCCCCGTCGCTAAAGCTGTTCCTCCATACACGCAAAAAGAAACGTCTGAACCGATCTTCGCACCCAGCTCAGCCAATTCATCCAATGACAGGCCAAGTCCCCATAGTTCATTAAGTCCTTTTAGTGTAGCTGCCGCATCACTGCTTCCGCCCGCTAGTCCTGCTGCAACAGGGATGTGCTTAGATATATGTATATAAACACCTTTTGTAATGTTAAATGTTTTCTTTAAAAGCAATGCTGCCTGAAAGGCTAGATTTCGTTCATCAAGTGGTACAAAGCCACCGGAACTTTCGATTTTAATTTCGTCTGCCTCTAATAAAGTTAGTTCGATCCGATCAGCCAGATCTACCGTTGTCATTACCATAGCCACTTCATGAAACCCGTCTTCTCTTTTACGCAACGCATCGAGAGAAAGATTAATTTTTGCTGGAGCTTTAATGGATACTTTATTAATTGTCATCATTATCCCTGCCTACCATCTTGCACAATTTTGATATTTTTAATAGTAACACAGTATGTGACGTGATATATAGAAAAAATCAAACCTTCTCTGTAGAGGAAAGCCGGAGACGCGATTGGCCTCCGGCTAGAACTACCGCATATTTATCTGTTCTCGCTGTTAAAGCGTTGTTCAGCGATCTCTAGAGCCCGTTTTACCATATTGCCTGCGTCTTTAGAGCGAATTCCGCCCCAGCCTTCACGCTGAACAGTATCATAAAAGCCAAGTTCTTTTGCGATCTCAGTTTTTAACCCTTCAGACATCATCCCATTTTTTCTTCGTCCCATAAGAAAACCCCTTTCATAGGCGATACATCATAGTATCTCCAAAAGGGGTTTTATCTTACGTGATGATGCTGATTATATGTATTTATTATGCCGACCCACAACCAGCAAGTAAAAAAAATAGCAGTAAAGACTCTTACTGCCCGATTGCTGCTTGTGTATCTTCTAAGAATGTAAGTTCTACTGTTTCTGTGAGTACATCCGCGTAACTATAAGAAACACGTTCAAAAGCGTTGGTGTCCTGATCTAATTTGATAATAAAAACTGCCGGGTATGTTTCTTCCAGTGTTCCAAGTCGTTCGATCGTTTTACGTCGACCACCGTTCGCACGTAAAGAAAGTCTTCTACCCACGTTGGACTCTAAAGAGCGTCTAATGTCCACTATTGTTTTACCCATTTTAGGCTCCACCTCACTTAGACAAATTATAACACGAATCGTGTTTTTTTGTCAAATTAAAATTTTTATTATAGCAAGCAAAGCATTTTCATGTCAATGACCAAATATCCTTTTTTTGCTTTTTTTAGTATGCCAAATTTCCTGTCCATTATGTATAAAATGAGTATTTCTTACAAATAATTGTTTAATTCGGGAACTTTTGATATAAATTTCTTACATTTTTTCTTTTTTTGGTACGACAAAAACCCGTAAAATATAGATGTTTTCAGATGTGATCCTAACGCAAAAAAACTCCGAATTTCTCCGGAGTTTGATGGGTTAAGGTTTTGATTTAATCGGCATTCCTGTTCTTAGGAACCCCTTTGTCTCAACACCACCTAATCCTTCTTTACCTGTTAAGGTGTTGCGGAGGACGTCCATGACGTTTACGCGGTCCATAAAAGACGTCAAACTGATCTTTGAGACAATATAGACCGGATCGAGCGCATGGATATTTATACGAGCAGGTGAGCTGGCAAAATTAGAGCCTACTTTTATTAAAGATTCAAAATGGGATTGACAGGCACCTGCAAAGATCATTAAATGATCGAGATGTGTATATTTTCTTCTAACTTCGCGAACGGTTCTAACGAAATATTTTGTATGACGATACGCATTCACATCTGTCACATCGCCTTTTGACTTCATATACGCATCATGTCCCGTTATAACAAGAATATCAGGTCTAACCTCATCCACAAGCGCAGGAACTTTCTCAGGCATCTCTGATTCCTTCATATGAATGCCATACACAGGCACTCCTAGCTTCTTATAAAGCTCCAAACATTTATTTAAGTATAAAGGGTCTCCGTCAATATGAAGCACTCTACCAGGAAGCTCAAAGTAGGATTGATCATATTGATATCCATTCGTCGATAAATACTCTCTCTTTTGCCTTAATAAATAGTAGTCCTGTCTGAATAATTTTAATGAAGACTCTTCTTTTTCTTTTTCGACTTGCCTATGCTCAGACATATGCTTGTCATCAACAACAAATAAGTCATCGACAGGGGCATCTGCCCAGAGTCTGAGTTCTTCTCCAGCGAGTTCAGCAATGGTCCGATCCTCACTGAATCCTACAACCCGAAATAGTAAATCTCGTTTGTAAGAGTTTCTGCTTACAATTGATCCAATCTCTAGTTTCATTTTACTCCCCCTATTCGGAGTAACAAGCTCCATAGCTCCCTCTGTTCCTTTTATAAGGTTATGTGAGAGAAGGGGGAAAAATGAGGTTTATTTTACAAGAGGTAACAGAGCATCAGCTAATTTTCCGAATTCCTCTATAGAAAGGGTTTCTCCACGACGTTTAGGATCGATATCGATCGATTCTAGTATCGTTTGAAGCTCTTCTTTCTTATCTTTTGGAACGAGCTGGCTTGTTAGGTTGTTCCAAAGCGTCTTTCTTCTCTGTGCAAATGATGATCTTACAACAGTAAAGAAGAAGTCTTCATCCTTAACTGAAACGGCTGGTTCTTTTCGAATTGTCAGCTTAATGACAGATGAATCAACATTTGGAGCCGGAACAAAAACTGTTTTAGGCACCTTGATCATCGTCTCAGCTGTAGCGTAATATTGGATCGCAATAGACAGCGAGTTGTAATCCTTTGTACCTGGTGAAGCTGCAAGACGGTCCGCAACCTCTTTTTGAATCATACATACGATGCCTCGAATAGGAAGCTTATCTTGCAGAAGTTTCATTATAATCGGTGTTGTGACGTAATATGGCAAGTTCGCGACAACCATGAGATCTTGCCCTTCTTCAAAATGTTCTTTAATAACAGCGTGTATATCCGCTTTTAACACATCACTATGGATGACATCTACATGGGGATAAGGAGCTAACGTTTCTTCTAATATAGGTAGCAAGCGTTGATCAATTTCAAACGCTACCGCTTTTTTTGATGATCTTGCAATAAACTCCGTTAATGCTCCGATTCCAGGACCAATTTCAATGACGCCTGAATCCTCTGTTAAATCTGCCGCATTTACGATATTGTTTAAGATATTGCGATCGATCAGGAAGTTTTGACCCAGACTCTTTTTAAACGTAAAGCCATGCTTCTCGAGTATGGCTTTCGTCGATTGCGGAGTCGATATATCTTTTCTCATATGCTTTTATTCCTCCTCATTGCTATAAAGCGCCTTTAACGCCTGCTCAAATTCCTCTGGTGTGACTCTGAACATATTAAGACGTTTATGTAATTGTTTTGCATTCATATAACCCAAGCGCAGCTCTCTTCCGATCACTTCACGTCTATGTTTTGAATCAGGGCCGCCCGTTAATCCCGCAGCCATCAGATCGTCCCAGGTGATCAACTCATCCTCTGATTCTAATAGTTCTTCTCTAACATGCTCAAGCGCATCGACAATGGATTCCCTTGATGCATGCTCCACGCCGACACCCTTATCTCCCTTTGCGATGGCATCTACTTTTTCTAAATAAGCGTGTTTACAGCCTGGCACATGCTCCGAAATGATCTCTCGTATTCTCTTGCCCGGAAAATCCGGATCGGTAAAAACAATGATCCCTCGAGTCTCATGTGCTCTTTTGATGCGGTTTAACGTATCTATGCTGATTTCTGAACCATTTGTTTCTATTGTATCTGCTAAAACAGATCGTTTTATAGCAAGCGTATCGCTTTTTCCTTCAACTACAATAATTTCTTTGATTTTTTTCATGATTTCCTCCAAAACGGTGAAACCTTTTTAGGTATTGCAACGTCTAATGTATTGAACGACAAAACATCTTTTACTAGTATACCCCAGGCGTCCAGAAAGTCTAGGTCTTCACAGTAATGAGAATCGTTTTGCGATCTCGTTGTCCCCGCGCACAAAAAAAGCACAGGGATTTTTCCCCATGCTCTTAATATTAATTAATGATGCGAATTTTAACTGATTTTCTTCCCCAAGACTCTGCTTGTGACTGTGAAGAAAAGAATACGTCAATCTTATTACCTTTAATTGCTCCCCCAGTATCTGAAGCAATGGCATATCCATATCCTTCAACATACACTTTTGAGCCAAGTGGAATCACACTAGGATCGACTGCGATAACTTTCGCATTTGGATTTGACTTTAAGTTGAATCCAGTAGCCGTAATCCCTGAGCAACCAGCACAATTAGCTGTATAAGCTGTACTTGTTACCGTTATTTCTCGACCGCCAGAGCTGCTTGATGCGGATTGGCTACGAGATACAACAGGCTGTGGTTTTGGCTGTGGCTTTGCTTTAGTACCAACAGCAACAATTTTATCTGAGCTATCTGATAACGTTTTTTCACTGATCAGTTTTCTGGAAATCTCTTTCCCATTTTCCATAACTACTTCAAAGCGCTTTTCACGTTTACCTTTTGTTCCATCTTGCACGACACGCTCTTTACCTTTTGTTAACCCGCTGTCTTTACGGTTAACAACAGCAAACGGTGTTTCTTCTTCCACTACATCGGTGACCTTTTCTACTCGGATGACTTCAACCTGTGTTTCGCCAGTAATTTTATCTGACTTAGCAGGTGATACTCGATCAATTTCACCTAAAGATACCTTTTGTTGCTTCAAAAGGTCAGCGACGGTAGTCGAAGTGGTCCAAACTTGCTGAGCTTTTCCGCCTACAACAAGCTTAACCGGGAATGCTGATTCGATCTGGATCTTACCTTGATCCTTAATATCAGCAGTCAGATTTGGCTTAATAGAATCATGCTCTTTTAACGTTAGCTGCTGTTCTTGGACGAATTGTTCAACAGTCTTCGCTGTCGTCCATATCGTTTTTTCCTTGCCGTTCACGGTAAGGCTGATTTCTTTTGCTTGTAAATAATCGATCTTCATGTTGTCAGTCACCTTGGCATCAAGACCCGGTTTAACTGAATCATGTTGATTTATCTTTATGTTTTGTTCGCTTAATAGTTCTCTAACTGTGTTAGCATGCGTGTTCACTTCTGTTTTCTTTCCGTCTTGGATTAGCGTTACATTAGCTTTCGTAGTTTCATAACCTACGAACCCACAAGTTACGGCTAAAACGAAAAGAGCAACGATGGAAAGATAGACTTTCTTCTTTGTGAAACGTGAGAACAAAGCTGTAATATTCCTATTCATTCAATTTCCTCCCCTACAAGGACTGCATTATAAATATCTTTTTTCTCTCTGTCAAATCACCCTCCTTTTCGCCATGAATTGACCCAAGGCCATTATGAGCGGAAAAGAAGAAAAAAATAAAGGAAAACCGTTTGACAAATTTCCTTTACCTTTTGTCAATTCTTGAAAGATTAGCGCGATATTTCTTATGCTTTGATAGTTTCCGACAACATCCCCTATCGGTTCATGTTAAAAATTCGGAACGCGTTGTCGGATGTTTTCTCTATGATGTCTTCAAGCGGAAGATCTTTTAATTCAGAAAGCGTTTCTGCAACATACTTTACATAAGATGGTTCATTTCTTTTTCCTCTTAACGGATGAGGACTTAAATATGGACAATCTGTTTCAATCAAGAGCCGGTCCAACGGAATTTCAGCAGCGACTTCCTTAACCTTTTTTGCATTCTTGAACGTTACTGGTCCACCAAAACTTATGTAAAAATTCATTTCCATACATTGACGTGCAACTTCGATGCTCCCGCTATAGCAGTGCATGATACCGCCAACCTCATGGGCTTCTTCCTCTTTCAATATGTCTACAACATCTTGCGTTGCTTCACGGTTATGAATAACGATCGGAAGCTTTACCTTTTTAGCAAGTCGAATCTGGCGTCTGAAAACTTCTTTCTGAACATCGGCAGGCGACTTGTCCCAATGATAATCGAGTCCCATCTCGCCAAGGGCAACAACTTTTGGGTGTGCTGCTAATTCCTCAATCCAATCCAGATCTTCATCCGTCATGTCAATCGCATCCACTGGATGCCAACCTACACAAGCATAGATAAAGTCGTATTGTTCTGCCAGCTGCATCGCACCTTTAATTGTTTCACGATCAAAACCGACAACAACAATATGTGTTACACCTTCATCTAACGCCCGCTGAATCACTTCTTCGCGATCTTCTTCAAACTGTGTTGCATTTAAATGTGCATGTGTGTCAAACATAGTGTACATCCTTTCAACTTTACAAATCTTATCACATTTTCCATTCATTCGGGTAACAGTAGCATTACAAGTTAGTTACAACGTAGGTTAAAAGTCCTATTTTAGACAGTGAAATTACAGGAATTGACTGCCAAATGGACTAAAAATGACAAAAAAGCGGGGAAATGCTCCCCGCTTTTTGTGTTTATTTTACTTTTGAACCGTTTGGAAGTAACGGGTCAACGGTTGCTAAAGTTAACTGGCCATCAGAAGATCCGGCTAGAATCATTCCCTGAGAAAGTTCGCCGCGTAATTTAACTGGTTTCAAGTTTGTTACGCAGATCACTTTTTGACCGACAAGGTCTTCTGGCTTGTAATACTGCGCAATACCAGACACGACTTGGCGTTTCTCATAGCCTATGTCTAACTGAAGCTTTAAGAGTTTATCTGCTTTCTTTACAGGTTCTGCTTCAAGAACCGTGGCTACACGAAGGTCCACTTTCATAAAATCATCGATTGTGATTTCTGGTTTCTCGTCACTAGCCTGCACTTCTTCTTTCTTCGGTTCTTCTGCTACAGGAGCCGAAGAGCCGCCCATAGAATTTTTAATAAATTCTACTTCTACCTCTGTCTCTAAACGAGGGAAGATCGGGTCACCCTTTTCAACCTTCGTTTTCGCAGGGATCGCACCGAACTCTTTTAATGAATTCCATTCTGTAAGACTCTTGTCAGCAAGACCTAACTGACTCCAGATCTTCGCTGGCGTTTCTGTCATGAATGGCTGGATCAATACAGACACAATGCGGATCGACTCTGCTAAATGATACATAACACTTCCGAGCTCACCTTTTTTAGCTTCGTCTTTCGCCAATACCCACGGTTGAGTCTCATCAATATATTTGTTCGTACGGCTGACTAACTGCCAGATCGTTGAAAGCGCGATGGAGAACTCTAGTTTTTCCATAGCTTCTTCTGTTTTTCTTACTGTTTCCAGTGCAAACTCTTGAAGTGTCCCATCAAACTCAGTTACTTTTCCTTCATATGAAGGGATCTCTCCATCGAAGTATTTACCGATCATCGCAATCGTACGGTTCAGCAAGTTACCAAGATCATTTGCAAGATCAGCATTTACTCGATCTACGAAGCTTTCTGGAGTAAACACACCATCTGAACCAAACGGAACTTCACGTAGCAAATAGTAGCGCAGCGGATCTAATCCGTAACGATCGATCAGAACATTAGGATCCACTACGTTTCCTTTGGACTTAGACATCTTGCCGTCTTTCATCAAGAGCCATCCATGTGCAATAACTTGTTTGGGTAAAGGCAGGTCTAGCGCCATCAACATGATCGGCCAATAGATCGTGTGGAAACGAACGATCTCTTTACTCATCAAGTGAACATCAGCCGGCCAATACTTTTTGAATTTATCTTCGTTCTCACTGCCGTATCCAAGTGCCGTAATATAGTTAGACAATGCATCTATCCATACATAGATCACATGCTTAGGATTTCCCGGAACTTTTACTCCCCAATCAAAAGAAGTACGTGATACAGCCAAATCTTCTAGACCAGGCTTGATAAAGTTGTTGATCATCTCACGCTTACGTGACTCTGGAAAAATAAATGAAGGGTTTTCTTCATAATATGCTAATAAACGATCTGCATATTTACTCATGCGGAAGAAGTAACTTTCTTCTTTTACTTTCTTCACTTCACGTCCGCAATCTGGACATTTTCCATCTTCAAGCTGACGCTCTGTAAAGAACGATTCACAATCCGTACAATACCAACCTTCATATTCACTTAAATAGATATCATCTTGATCAAGAAGCTGTTGAAATATCTTTTCGACAGATTTCTTATGTCTGTCTTCTGTTGTACGGATGTAATCATCATAAGAGATGTCCATCTTTTTCCACAGCGCCTTAATATCATCAACAATACCGTCTACGTATTTTAGAGGATGAAGGCCTTGTTCATTTGCTTTCTTTTGAATCTTCTCGCCATGTTCATCTGTTCCTGTTAGATACATAACGTCAAAACCTTTTAGACGCTTGTAGCGGGCCATCGCATCTCCAGCTGTCGTTGTGTATGCGTGACCGATATGAAGTTTGCCACTTGGGTAATAAATAGGTGTTGTAATATAGAATGTTGGTTTCGCCATTCTAGCCGCCTCCTCAAAATAATAACCTTATAGTAAAAGAAAACTTGGCTGACGCCAATCTTTAGCGTCAGCCTTAGTTGCGCTTTTTACTATTTAAACTTGTGCAACGTCTAAAAACATCGTGCTAACAAGTTACACTTTCTAATAGTGGAAAAATAGCCCCTCCATTTAGGGGCTATTTGTGTTTCTGTTAGGAAAAATCTAACTGCAACAGGAAATGTATCTTTTTACAATATTATAAGAAACTGTTTGCATTAGGACATAAAAGTAAAACAGTAATCGAAAGATTTCTATGTAAATACTTTCATTATTCTCTTTTCTTCCTTCAAAATATACCTAATGCATGGAAAGCGTGTCAAGGCATACTAGCTGATGGACGAAAAGGAAAATTGGATAGTATTTTTTCGTTGTTAGTTTTGTCGAAATTTGACGTATTATTTTAGCAATATTTCCAGTTAAAAATTTTCATCTTTTACACATTATTGAATTTTTTATGACAATATATGAATATATCTTCCAATTCAGGGTTTTGGAAGTATTATAATATGGGTATAGTCTAGTAAATTCAATGGTAAAAGACTATAAAATGTTTAAGTCAAAACTATTGACGACAATTGGAAATCTTGGTAAGATGTTCTCGTAGGATTTTGTCGAATTCTGACGATTTAAATAGATAGGGAAATCTTTTATATATTTGAGAGGAGAGATTTTATTATGAAATCTACAGGAATTGTACGTAAGGTGGACGAATTAGGACGTGTCGTTATTCCAATCGAATTACGCCGTACTTTAGGAATTGCAGAGAAAGATGCTTTAGAAATTTATGTTGATGATGACCGTATCATCCTTAAGAAGTACAAGCCAAACATGACTTGTGCAGTAACTGGTGAAGTTTCTGATGATAACTACACAGTTGCAGGCGGAAAGATCATCCTTAGCCGTGAAGGTGCTAAAGAGGTAATGGACGAACTTCAAAAGCAACTTCAAACATCAAAATAAGCCTAATACACAAGAGCCTTCGCTTTAGAAGGCTCTTTTCCTTTGTCTAGGTCTTATCATCGTTTTATTCTTCGATGCTTTTGGAAGTGGTTGATTTCCGTTTCAGGTGCTCGCTTTCCGGGGGGCGTGCGGTGAGCCACTTCGTGCTTCGCACGGCTAAGTGTCTCACCTGTCCCGCTGATCCCCCAGGAGTCTCGCACCTTACACTGCAATCAACTTAATCAATGAAGATAATGGAAGAACAAACAATTCAAAAACAAGTAAAGATAAGGAATTTTTAAGTTGTCAGGTCAGCTTCTTATCATCCTCTACCCTTATAGCCTACAACCCGTGATATTCTTGGTAGACTTCCCGCTTTGGTACGTTTCGGTCTACTGCTGCTAATTTTATGGCTTCTTTTGGTTTTTCGCCTTTTTCAACGTAATGCTCTACGTGATCTTTTACAGATAAAGGTTCCCACCATTGTTCTTGTTCTTCTGCTTCGAATTCTTTATTTCCATTGCCTTCTACTACTAAACAGAACTCCCCGCGGATTTCTGTGTCTCCCTGGCTGAAGAACTCTGATACTTCTTGTAAGGTACCGCGTGTGATCTCTTCGAATTTTTTGGTGAGTTCACGAACGACAGCAATGTTTCGATTTTCTAATACGCCGCTCATGGCTTGGAGTGTTTCTTTTAGTCGGTGTGGTGCTTCATAGAAAAGAAGGGTGGATGGAAATCGTTTCAGATTTTCAAGTTCCAGCTTTTTTTCTTTTTTTCCACGTGGTAAAAAACCATAAAAGGTAAACAATTCGGTATTGAGTCCTGATGCAACAAGGGCAGGCAGTGCCGCGTTTGCTCCAGGCAACGGGATAACGGGTATGCGCTCTTCTACGCACTGAACGACTAATTCATATCCCGGATCTGAAACACCTGGCATTCCTGCGTCTGTAACAAGAGCAACCTGTTTTCCTTCTTTTAATTCTTCTAAAAGCTTCTTGCCACTCTGCTGTTTGTTATGATCATGATAACTTGTTAGAGGTGTGCTGATCTCAAAGTGGTTGCATAGTTTTTTTGTCTGTCTTGTATCTTCCGCCGCGATCACATCGGATTCTTTTAGTATACGGATCGCGCGGTATGTCATATCTTCCAAGTTGCCGATCGGTGTTGGAACTAAGTACAGCATGCCGCTGTCTGTATCACTGCTGTAGCTCTTTTGCTGCCACATACGAAACACTTCCCTCTTTTATCATTCTTTCTTTTTGAGCACGGTTTAGTTTTTTTACAGCAAACTCCATACGCATCGCTTCTTGTTTGGTAGGAAAAGCCTGTTGAAAGACGAGCTTTAAAGGTCCTCTTCCCCTCGTATACTTGGCGCCTTTTCCTTCTTCATGCTTTTTAAAGCGCTTTTCTAAATCATTCGTATACCCGGTATAATAACTTCCGTCCTTACATTCGAGGATATATAGAAAGTGCGTATTATTTTCCATCTTCGCCATAGAACATCCTTTTTAACTGTTCCGTGTATTGACCGTCTTCCCCATACACCGTAACAGGAGGCAGAATGTGCAGATCAGGTTTACCGTTCTTCATTCCTTCTATTAAAAGCATGTTCGCTTCACTGCCTGCTTTCGGATAGATCAGCTGCAGTTTTTTGGGCTCAAGTTTATACTCTCTCATATAAGCTAAAATCTCCATAAGCCTGTTCGGCCGATGAACCATTGCAACTTTGCCGCCTTGTTTCACAAGCTGACTGCTCACACGGATAACATCTTCCAACGAACAGTGAATTTCGTGACGCGCGACGGCAAGGTGTTCGTTCTGGTTAAAATCTTCTTCATGTACAGATGCAAAGTACGGTGGATTACAAGTGAGGGCATCGAACGAACCATAGCCATATGCAGAGGGAGCGTCTTTTATATCTGCTAGGTCCATCTGAACCTGTTCTTCTAGATGGTTTAACGCTACACTCCTCGTTGCCATGCTGTGCAATCTTTCCTGAATCTCTACTCCCGTAATCTTTGCTTTAGACCGCTTGCTTAACAAAAGAGCAACAGCACCATTACCGCTGCACAGATCAATGATCTTTCCCTTTTGAATCGGAACCCACGCGAAACGGCTTAATAACACGGCATCTAGTGAAAAAGAAAAAACAGAGGGACTTTGTATGATTTTTAAATCTTCATGTACTAAAAAATCAATCCGTTCATCTTGCATTAGATCACTCACAGTCTTCCCTCTCTTTCTTCTATATAATAGGTTGAGTTTATATTGGTTTTTTACTGATCATTCATTGGATGTTCCACTTCATAGGATATGGGACAGTTTCGGAACTCGAAACTGGTCATATTAGTATACTTAGGTGGGTATTCAGCTCGTTCAATCCAGAAATCTTCGGATCCAATCCGAAAGTTTCTGCATTTTATCCACGAGATTTGACTCTCAATCCAAAAGTATTTGCTGTTTATCCACGAGTCTACAATCGTCGACAAATTTCGCTAGCTACTCCCTCTCTTATACCCCTATATGAATGTTCTTCTTTCAGGAACTAGCCGCCTACCGCACAATTACAGCCAGACTTAGTTGCGCACAAACACTGCCATATAAAAAGAAGCCTTCCCATTTGGAAAGGCGTTTATTTCTTATTTAAAAATGAAAGACAAAACAAACAATCTCCCTCTGAACGTACACTGCCGTAATGAAGGTTGCAGATGTGGAATCCTTCTTGGTAGAGACGCGCCAGATTATCATAACCTTCACCAATATCGGTAGGTTCTTTCTTGGCTTTAGAGGCTACAGACTTTTTAACAGAACTCCGCTTTTGATCGGCATTCAGCTTGTTTCGCAGATTTTCATTTTCCATCACGAGATGGTGGTTTTCTTCAATTAGTGCAGCCAAATGAGTCTTGAAATCTTCCAGTTGCTTTGACAGCACCGTGATTTGCTCTTCCATCTGTACTACGCGGGAAAATATTGTTTTCTTTTCCACGAATTCCACCTCTTTTTACTCTGTGGCCTGACTGAATAATTCCTCTCTCTTACTAGCGAGCTCGTCCAAAGTGAACTCTGTCGTTCTTTCCATGGCTGGAATGTTCACTTGGATGACCTTCTCTAGCAAGTTCAAGCCGACAACGCGACCAACACCATGAGGGGTCATAATCTCTTCACCAACATCAGGCATTTCTTCTTTAGCTTCTTCATAATAGTCGTTCTCATACTTCAAACAACACATCAAACGGCCGCAAAGCCCTGAAATTTTCGCAGGATTTAAAGAAAGGTTCTGATCTTTCGCCATCTTGATCGAGACTGGCTCGAAATCTCCAAGAAATGTTGAACAGCAAAGCATTCGCCCACACGGACCAATTCCGCCCAGCATCTTCGCTTCATCCCTAACACCGATTTGCCTGAGTTCGATTCTAGTACGGAAGATAGAAGCCAGGTCTTTAACCAACTCCCGGAAATCGATTCTTCCGTCTGCTGTGAAATAAAAGATAATCTTGTTTCGATCAAACGTATATTCAACATCGACAAGCTTCATATCCAGCTTATGCTCGATGATTTTTTCCTCACAACTTTGGAACGCTTCCTTAGCGGCTGCTTTATTTTCTTCTACAGACAAAATGTCTTTCTGTGTCGCGAGCCGAACGACCTTTTTTAAAGGAAGAACAACATCATTCTCCCCGACTAGTTTCTTATCGATAACTACCTTGCCATATTCTATTCCACGCGCCGTTTCCACAATGACGAACGCGTCTTTTTTCACTTCAAGGTCGCCGGGGTCGAAATAATATACTTTACCCGCTTTTTTAAAGCGGATTCCCACTACCTCATACAAGGTTTTATCCCTCCCGTAATCGTAAAACCAACTGCTCCATCACCATCAAGGGGCTGACGTTGCTCCTGAGTCTAGCTTGAGCAGTCAGTATCGCTTGCAGGGCTTCACCCGTCTTTTTTTGCGAAGTGTGAAGAGCCTGCTGCTCTAATGCTTGAAGCTGATCGAAAAACACAACGTTTTCCGAGTTTGATAAATGTATAGATAAAAGATCTCGATACCAGATCAAAAGTAAGTTTAAAGCTAAACGTAACTGATCTTTTTCTTTAAAAAAACTTAAATACTGATCTTGCAGTACAACAAGACAGTAATCAGGCCGGAGCCTCAAGTCCTCCGTTAATTGTATCACTTTGGCTCTTGCTTGTGCAAACCACTCTTCCCTACAAATTTCGAGTGCTTCCGCATAATCCGAAGTCAAAGAGGACGCCAACATGGCTACTGGTTTTGGTATATCGTCCTTCAGTAATTTCTCTAAAATCCCTTGTGGGGGAAGGGGTGAGAAGGTTAATGTCTGTGCCCGCGAACGGATCGTATCAAGCAGACGATGAACCTGTTCTGTTAAAAGAAGAGCGATCGTATCGTTTCCTGGCTCTTCTAAAAACTTTAAGAGGCTGTTCGCCGCCTGAACGGTCATCTTATCAGCATGCTCGATGATGTATACCTTTTTCGAAGACTCCATCCCACTGTATGCAAACTCTTTTTGAAGTCCTCTTATCTGGTCGATCTTAATGTTTTGGCCATCTGGTGCGATGATATGCACATCAGGGTGGTTGCCAGATGTTATCCTCTTGCAGTTCGGACAGCTTTCACAAGGGTTTCCATCCTCACTATTTCTGCAAAGATACGTTTTAGCGAGAACCGTTGCAGTCGCCATCTTTCCTGTTCCATGAGCCCCTTCAAAAATATATGCATGAGCAAGGCGCTGTTTTCTTATACTGTTTTTTAATAATTTCACAACACGAGGCTGTGTTTTGCTGCACTCTTCCCAGCTCACCATATCTTACTCACCTACTACGTATATAAATTAACTAACAAACCTTTAATTTCTCCGATTCTATCAAGCAGAGTGATCGAATCTTTCTCTTGGCTGAGAACAGCTTCTGTCAGCTGAATCAGATGTTCATCTACTTCTTTAACGAGCTTAAGAGTGCGCGACCTGCCTTGTTCGTTCCAGCTTTTATTCTGCTTAAGCTGCATACCGAAATCAACGGCTTCTTTTACGAAGCGTTGAACCAAGTTTTTATACAGCTGCAGATCTCGTACTGTTTGTGATTGAAGCAGTCTTTTGCCTTGATTCTCTATATCACCTAACAGTCTTGTTAACTGTTCAGAATGTAGTTTCTCACTTTGTTTGGATACAGCTTCACCAAATGAAAGAGATGGCTTTTTCCCGATCTTTCCATCGTTTTGTTTCGTATCCAGAATGGGTCTTATATCTTGGCCAATTTTCATAATAACCCCTCAATATATTTAAAATTGCTGAAAGCTTTCAACGGGCAGAACAAATACAGTCGCGCCGCCTACTTCAACTTCAACCGGGTATGGCACATAAGCATCTGCATTGCCTCCCATCGGCGAAACAGGTGCCACCATCTGATTACGGCTCTTGCAGTTCTCCCGGATAATCTCCATAACATCATCGATCTGAGCATCTTCCACACCAATCATAAACGTTGTGTTCCCTGCTTTCAAAAATCCTCCTGTTGTCGCGAGTTTTGTAGCACGGTAGTTTTTATCAACCAGCGCATCTTGCAGTCGGTTGCTGTCTTTATCTTGAACAACGGCTATAATCATTTTCATGGCAAATGCCCCTCTCTACTTTTTCTTATGATTCGATAAAAGTTGATCTAAATCCTTTACGATCTCTTCAAACACTGCATCAGGGCTCTGTTCACCATTAATTCGAACGATTCGATCAGCTTGTCTTGAAAAGATTTGAGCAAATCCTTCTCTCACTCGTTCATGATATGAAAGGTCTTTCTGTTCGATTCTGTCTAAATTCTCTGTTCCATAGCGAGCTTTCATTCGCTCTTTTCCAACTTGCGGAGAAACATCTACAAAATAGCTGCGGTGGGGTACAAGTCCACTCGTTGCAATGTTGTTAACTTGCAGCACTCGTTCCTCACCCACACCAAGGCCAAACCCTTGGTAGGCAAGCGACGCATCAACAAATCGATCACACAGTACGACTTTTCCTTCTTCTAATGCCGGAATAATCTTTTCATGTACATGCTGTGCACGCGAAGCCGCGTAGAGTAGAACTTCTGTAAGATCATGCATTTCTTTATGCTCTGGATCTAAGACAAGCGCTCGTATCTTATCGCTGATATTTGTACCGCCTGGTTCACGCGTTTGGATAAAATTCACCTGATGTTTTCGTAAATACTCAGCAACCTTCTTGATCTGTGTTGTTTTTCCTGACCCGTCCGGCCCTTCTAATGTAATAAATAAACCTTTCACAATTACTGCCCCTTACCTATGATCAAAAACATATATCAAATGGTCCTCGGTAATTCCTTGGAACCGAGCACCTTTCTTTTTTAATGAAGAATACTCATCTATATGTTTCGAAGTAATTTGTTCTCCTTTAGCGACAAGCGGAATTCCTGGAGGATAGGGAATAACAGCTTCTGCTGCTACCTGTCCTTCTGAATCCATCATCGACTTAGGTTTTGCTTGTAAACCTCTCATTTCTCTATACGAAAGTGCTAATCTGCTTACTGGCGACAGCCCTTTTAGAGATTGATCCGTTCGTTGTCTTGTATCATAACGAGCGAGCTGATCTGATTTCTTTTTAATTACCTTTTGCAAGTCCTTCGTATCATTCAGCGGACCTAGAGGCAATACAAACAAGACATTTCTATCATCTGCTAACTCTGTATACAATCCTTCTTTTTCAAAAAATTCCTGAAGCTCATATCCTGATATTTCCCTATCAGACTGAACGGTAATCTTTAATGGATCAAGCTGATAACGATCTGGAGCTTTCATAACCTTAAGATGAGGAAGAGACTCGATATACATTCTTAGTTCTTCAGATTGAGACAAAATACATTTGATCTCGTCGCTGCTCAAATTTTCAAGGTATAGTCGGCTAAGATCGAGTGAAGCCATGATCAGATAGGATGGAGAGCTAGACTGTACCAACTGCAGCGCATGCTTTAATCGGTGAATATCCACTCGTTCACTGTTTACATGTAAATAAGCGCCCATTGTCAGTGCAGGGAGAGTCTTATGCGCAGATTGCACAACCATATCTGCCCCTTTATGTATCGAGCTGATCGGCATATCCTTTAATCCGAAATGTGCTCCATGAGCTTCATCGACTAAGACAACGCCACCCACGCTATGCATAAAATCAGCAACTTCTTGAATGTCTTGCTGCATGCCATAATAAGTAGGGTTAGTTAGAATAATGCCTTTCACATTCGGATACATCTCAACCGCTTGTTTGACCGTTTGAAGATGCACGCCTAATGGATATCCGCCCTCTTCATCCATTTCCGTATGAAGAAATATCGGTGTAACCCCTGCTAACTCCAATCCATTCAACACAGATTTATGACAGTTGCGTTGTACGAGTACGATATCATCGTTGTAAAATGAAGAAAGGATCATCGCATGATTGCCACAAGTGCTTCCATTTACTAAAAAAAAGCTTTTTTTTACTTTGGAGTAGGAAGCTAACAGCTCTTGTGCCTCTAAGATCACACCTTCAGGGTGATGCAGGTCATCAAGTCCTGAAAGCTCAGTAACATCAAACGGTAAAACAGATTGAAAGCGGGCTCTAGCCTTCTCTTCAAAAATGTGTCCGTTCTTATGTCCTGGTACGTGAAAAGACCATTTATTTGTAAGACTATGATTCATTAATGCTTCATAAAGCGGCGCATATTTCATCACAAAATTCCTTTATATTTCAAACATTTTTTGATTTGATTACTATCTTTATTCTATCACAGTTTCCTTTCCTACGAATTTGCAGCAACAAAAAAACAGGCTGACGAACAGCCTGTTTTCTTATGAAGACGCATTTACTAACTTTAACTTTCTTAGTTGTGATAGATAATGTTTATAATATTCGTCATTGGTTTTCGCGGTCAGAATTTTATGCTCACATTCTCGGCAAATAAACTGATGAAGAATGTGTAATCCTCGATCTTTCTTCTCTTCACATACCATACAAATTTCCCCGTACTGTCGTGTCGCTTTCATTCTTCCACCTCCATAATTGCCATTGTAGCCAGAATTATTTATTCATATACGTTTATTCAGATTATTTTGGATACTCTATAAAATGTATGAGACTCTGGGCTTTGTTGTGTCTGTCTTTATTCAGTTCATGAAAATAAACCAAGTTCGCGTCTTCATGGTCCATTAATCCCCCCTGTGAAGCGGTTTAAAACTATTTGATGTGCTAAATAGGCATTTTATTTGCTTTATTGAGTTTTTTGGGTGGGAGGTTGTTTTGTGAGGGTGATTTGCGTGGGTGTTGGTTGAACAATATGGTTATGGTGACGGTTGTAAACCTTCGGCGGTGTCGAAAATTTGATAAAATTTTTTATCTACGGATTTTTGAAGAGTTTTACGGATATATTTAGGATTACCTCGTATAAAAAGAAGATTACCTCGTAATTATGAGCGGTTAGAGTAATGGGTAGAGCTGATTAGTGGTGTGGGAGCTTGAAATCAGGGGTGATTTGGTTAGGAATGATGGTTGTAAGAGCGGCTAGCGTTCCTTTTGATGGGATTTTTGGAGCTTTTGCGGAAGAATATCGCGTGCTGGAAGATGGCTCTGGCCATCTTCTTCCTATTTTGAGGGTTGTGAGAGGGGTTTCGTGGTTGAAACTGATCTTCGAAATATACGGAGTGGGGTATCTCCGTGGTCTATTTAAGTCGGAATGCACAAAATTAAGTCGAAATGAGAGCGAATTAAGTCGGAATGAACCTCCATTAAGTCTAAAATCAAAAATAAAGGCCGTTCGCTAAATCTCGACAACCGCTCCCTGCCCGATCCAAGCTCTATACCCCCGAGCTCGAGCCCTCCAACCCCACTCACCCATCATCAGAAGTTTGGCGGCTGCCAAACCACCTTATTTCTTTTTTTGAACACAAAAAAAGAAGATGGATGTTCATCCATCTTCCTCATTGCCTAGCGACGTCCTACTCTAACAGGGGGAGACCCCCAACTACCATCGGCGCTAAAGAGCTTAACTTCCGTGTTC
>NZ_JACSQM010000013.1 GCF_014836645.1 Fictibacillus norfolkensis | reverse complement strand
ATCAAACTCTCCATAAAAGTGTTTGTCTTGCTCGATTTTAAAACTGACGGAATTAATTCTTAATTCCTTACCTATTTTCTTTTGTTCAGTTTTCAAAGAACTGTGTATTTCGTGTGTCGCTCGTTTTTGCGACTTTTATAAGATACCACCGTTGGCTAGTTGATGTCAACAGCTTTTTTTAGTGATTCTTAATTTGTTTATTTCGTTTGTTTCAGCCGCTGTAAAAGCGACAAGAAGTAATATACCATCTTCTCAATAATGTGGTCAATAGTTTTTTAGAAAAAAGTTAATTTCTTTGTTTTTGCCTTAAATACCTTCTGCAATCAGACGGCTTAGCAAACCTACAGAATAAACGATAAATGATCTGATACCTCTCTTCTAAAACGGATTTCACAATAGCGTCGATCTTATGGTCTTCAAGATCAAACCTAAGTTCCTCCATCTCTTTTTTTAGCACATACTCAAATTCATGAAGTTCTTGTTGATTCAATAACATACCTACCAAAGACAATGGACGACACCCCGCTAAGTATTTTTCTTTTACCATTATGGCCATGAATAGTAGGAGTTATTATTTTATGGGATTATCTAAGTTTTCGGTATATCTTGTCCCTTTCATCATAGATATTTTGTAAGGAAGATGGACAGGGGGTAGATGGTTTATGAAATTTTTCTTTGTTATTAACGGCAAGAAAGTGAAACAATACATGGTTGTTGTATTTGCAGCATTTTTTGCTGCTTCACTTGCTTTTGTAGGACAGCAGCAACTATCTGTGTTTTCATCTAAAGATGGACCCCGAGCGATTTATAAGGGAGAAGACCAAGGGAACAAAGTATCTCTTACATTTGATATCAGTTGGGGCGATAAGCGAGTTACGCCAATCTTGGACGTCTTAAAGGACAAAGGCGTAAAGAATTGCACTTTTTTCATATCAGCCGCTTGGGCTGAGCGTCATCCTGAGATCGTTGAACGCATCGTAAAAGATGGTCATGAAGTGGCCAGTCTTGGTTATCAATACAAAAGTTATACCGATTGGGAAGACAAACAGATTAAAAGGGATATCCTTTTAGCTCAGGAAAAGATTAAAAAGGTATCTGGAAAAATGACTTCTCTTATTCGTCCGCCGAACGGAAACTTTGATGAGCGTGTCTTAAACATCTCTGAAGACCTTAACCATACGGTAGTTCATTGGAGCATCGACACGAAAGATTGGAAAAATCCTGGAGTAGATCGTATTGTGACCACGGCTACCGATGAGACGAAAGCTGGAGACATCATCTTGCTTCATGCATCTGATTCGGTTAAGCAAACGCACAAAGCACTTCCTACAATTATCGATAAACTGCGTGACGATGGATTTAAATTTGTAAGTGTAAGTGAAATGATCGCGAATACAGAGGCCAATAGCAAAGAGGTTAACTAATTAATAAAAGCCCCTGCCTTATAAGGCAGTGGGCTTTGTTTGTTTAGATGACTTAGATTGATTGGACTGCAACAGTCGATGCAGCATTAAAATTTGATACGTATTACAAAACATGATCGGAACAAATCCCATCCAAAGCGAAAGAGTATTGTTTTCTTTCAACACCGGCACCCATTCTAAAATAGTGACGACTGTGATGAAGAAAAGCGTTGGTATGAATGCTACACTCGTTGTTTGCTTTACTTTTACATATGCAATGATCATTCCGTAAGCTAAAATCGCAAGCGGAATAAGAATGTAATTAACGACACTGTCTCCTTCGTTGTGAAAGGATGTATATCGTAAATAGAACAGATCGAATAGAACGACTGCAATCAATACAAGTTGTACACCATTCCAAAGGCGATGGCTTTTAAAGATACCAAGTCCAAAGCGATGAACGGTTAAATATGCAAAAAAGCCCATCTGACTAAAAACACTGAACAACGCGCCGAAACCGATCAATCCAAAAATATATAGAAGAACTTCTAAAGCGCTGCTGTCTTCAGGAAACTTTAATATAAGACCAACTGTGATTGCACTAACAATCCCAATTAACAATGTGGTAAAGAATAAAAAGATCCAGCTCCTAATTTTCACGCCTGTTTTCCCCCTCTAACATGCTCCGTAACGATTGTACCAATGTCTTTTTTAAATTGCCAGTTTTCCTTTAAATAACCAGTATAAATACGTGCTAAAAATCAATCCTATAAGTATCGAGCTCAACTTGAAAGGAGGAGGAATTACATTGAAAAAAATATACATTTTCCTCTTTTGTATCTCTCTTGCTGCTCTTTCGGGCTGTGCTCAAGAAGCCCAAGGCAGTTCTCAGGTCGATTATGAAGCAACAAAAAAGATGCTAGTCGATCTATTAAAGACAGATGAAGGGAAAAAAGCCATCAAAGAAGTGTTATCTGATAAAGAAATTCAACAAGATATACTCATTGATCAAGAAGTCATCAAACAGACGATTGAAAAGCAGCTTCTTTCTGAAAAAGGACAGAAGTTTTGGCAGACCCTTTTTAAAGATCCGAAGTTCTCAGTAGCTTTTGCAAAAAGTATGCGAAAAGAACACGAGAAGTTGATGAAGGATCTTATGAAAGACCCGCAATATCAAGCAGAAGTGATGAAAATCATGCAGAATCCGCAAATGGCAGAAAAATTATTATCTCTCGTTGATACACAGCCTGTTAGAAAAGAAATGAAGAAAGTGATGCTTGAGACGTTTGAGAGTCCGATCGTACAAGCTCAAATTCAAGAGATGTTAAAGAAAGTGGCTCATGAAGAAATTGATCAGTCCATCTCGAAAAAAGGAAAAGAAGCTTCAACATCTGGCGGCGGACAAGAGCAACAAGAAGACTCCACAAGCCCGCAATAAAAGCCTCCCGACAACCGGAAGGCTTTTTCTTTAGTTTGTTTTATCAATGATTTTCTTTGCCATCTGAATATAATGTTCACCGATCGGATGTGTTTGGTCATACACACTCGGCGCAAAATCATCTTCTTTTATCTCAGGCTGACCAAGCGGAATTTGGCCAAGTAACGGTACATTTAACTCTTCTGCTAAACGTTTTCCGCCGTCTTTCCCAAATACATATTCCTTCTCACCTGTTGATCCGCTTTGGAAGTATGACATATTCTCAACGATTCCAAGAACTTCATGGTTTGTCTTAATCGCCATCGTTCCTGCACGTGCTGCTACGAAAGCTGCTGTAGCATGAGGTGTCGTTACGATTACTTCTTTACACTTCGGAAGCATCTTGTGAACATCAAGTGCTACGTCACCTGTACCAGGCGGTAAGTCTAGAAGAACATAGTCTAGATCTCCCCATTCTACTTCGCTGAAGAAATTCATGAGCATCTTCCCGAGCATCGGTCCGCGCCAGATAACAGGTGCGTTATCTTCAACAAAAAATGCCATGGAGATTACTTTTACATCAAAACGTTCAACCGGAAAGATTCGATCGCCTTTTACTTTCGGACGCTCTGTAATTCCCATCATATCTGGAACACTGAACCCATAAATGTCAGCATCGATCAATCCGACTTTTTTTCCAAGCCTTGCAAGAGCAACAGCTAAATTCACAGAAACCGTTGATTTCCCTACACCGCCTTTACCACTTGCGATCGCGATAAATTGAGTCTTGCTGCTTTCGGAAAGAAGAGTAGTTGGCGCACTCTGCGCTCCCGCTTCACTCGGGTCCACAGCCGTAATGTCGTCCCTTTTTTCGAAACGAAGTCCGACAGATTCCACTCCTGCATTTTTCAAAACTTGAACGATCTGCTGCTGCAGCTGCATTTGTTCTGGTGTTCCTGTATGTGCTAAGCCAATCTTCAGCCCCACATATCCTTCTTTTATCTTCAACTCACGGATACTTCCAGAGTCGACCATGCTTTTATGTAAATAAGGGTCTTGAATAGGACCTAACAGCTCGATGACTTTTTCTTCTGTAAGCACATAGACACATCCTTTACCTGTAAAATTCCTTTTCAGTATATCACAACCCCCACTGACAATCATGTAAGCGGTTTTTTAGATGTGTAATCTCTTCTCAAGATTTTTTTGATAAGTAACGCAAAACATCACTGCAAGTTGGTTGAAGTGGAAGGCGGGTATATGAAATAGCATCTCGTAGGCATGGACAAGGAGGCTCGCTATGATAGGTACGAACATTTACTGTCGACTTTTGTGAAAATACTGTCCACTTTTCGAATTTTACTGTCCACTTTTACACGTTTACTGTCCACTTCAGTATTTTTACTGTCCACTCCAAGTTACCCGCCCGGAAAACGAGCACCTGAAACGGAGATCAACCTCTTTAAACGAGTTGCAATAAAAAAACACCCCCTCTAATCAAGAGGAGATGTTGGTGGTGTTTCATTTGTATAAAAGCGCAGCATCCCCTGGTAGATCGATGCCGCTATACTTTTTTGATATGATTCAGTTTTTAAAAGTTCCCGTTCTGTTGGATTGGACAAGAAACCAACTTCGACTAGGGCTCCTGGTACTTCTGCTGTTCGAAGCAAGTATAGTCCTTCTATGGATTTTGCGAATCGGTTCGTATTGTTTAAATTTCGTTTGATTTCGTCTTGAATAAATTTAGATACCGCTTCGCCGTCTTCTTTTCCAGGATGATAAAAGACTTGAGCGCCTCTCCACCGGGATGAAGGCAAAGAATTAAGATGAATCGAAATAAATAAGTCCGCATGATTTTCGTTAATAATTCGTTTTCGTTCTTTTAAATCTTCATATTTGCGATGACGTAATTTTTTTGTTCCCTCGTTAGCGAGATCTGTGTCCGTCTCTCGTGTCATGATGACGAGTGCTCCCGCTTCTTGCAAATAATCTCGAAGCAAAACGGAAATGTTTAACGCGATCTCTTTTTCAAGAACTTCTCCATCACCAACCGCACCACCGTCAGCTCCGCCATGACCTGGGTCAATTACGATAATCTTTCCAGAGAGCGGCATGTTCCACGAGCGCAACGAATCATCATCTAAAAAATGATAGGTGAAAATAAAGATAAGGACTGCGCATCCAAGTGCAAATGCGGCTCCCTTCACCCACTTCTTCATGTTTCGTCCCCCTATACAAGCCATATAACATTATATATATGGGACAAGAAGAAATTTATAACTGATTATTGCAGCTTCATGCGGTAGCGTTTTTCACCGTTTTTATAGCCTTCCATCCACCAAATATGAACGAATGCCTCACAGCATAGATGAAGGGATTCCATCATCATCTCTGTTCCCCAGCACCAGAACTGCCAATATTCAAAAAGACCGTCTGCGATTGCCTTCTGTTTAGCATAAGCCCTCTCCTTAATCTTTTCTAACGTTTCTCCGTGATAGGCAAACCTGCTATAGCCCGCGCCTAAAAGATAAGAATCGATCGCCAAGTCGATGCATGCATCTTCAATATCATTTTGATAAAGAAGCGAGTATTGAAAAAATGGTTGAAACAAACGCTGAAATTCTTTTTTTATAGTAGCAAGGGATAAGTCCCGAAGTACTTTACGCTCGAACGTTTCTTTTTTGTAACGCTGCTTTTCTTTAAAGTTGTTTAATACAATTGCCATTGTTACCTCCCCTTTCATCATGTTGTGTATTTCCATATCTATATTTTCTCCAGAGATGGATTCACGACACTACATAAAAGATGGGAATAACTCTTTACTGTATGCGGTGGGGATATATGCAGAGCAAGATCTGATCAGCCTTAGACTTAATTTTTTTGTTTTAGACTTAATTTTTCTGATTAGACTTAATTATTTGGATTAAGACTCAATTTTCTCGATTCAGGCTTAATGGTTCCGGAATTAAACTTAATCTCCCGAATCAGACACGAATCACAAATAAAAAAACCCCGCTCTCTAAAAAGAGAACAGGGCTTTGATAAACGAAAATAGAAATTAACGTTTTGAGAACTGAGGTGCACGACGAGCGCCTTTAAGTCCGTACTTCTTACGCTCTTTCATACGAGCGTCACGAGTAAGGAATCCAGCTGCTTTAAGAGAACCGCGGTACTCAGGATCTGCTTCTAGAAGCGCACGAGAGATACCGTGACGGATAGCTCCTGCTTGTCCAGTGTATCCACCGCCATGAACAGTAACTAATACGTCATACTTGTCAGTTGTTTCAGTTGTGTTAAGTGGTTGCTTAACGATAAGCTTTAAAGTTTCTAATCCGAAAAATTCGTCAATGTCACGTCCGTTGATTACGATACGGCCTTCACCAGGAACTAATCGTACACGCGCTACGGAGTGCTTACGACGTCCAGTGCCATAATATTGTACTTGTGCCACGTAAATACCCTCCTTTTTATCCGCGTAACTCGTAGTTTTCAGGTTTTTGTGCTTGGTTGTTGTGCTCAGCTCCAGCATAAACGTGAAGCTTTTTGAACATTTGGCGACCAAGGCTGTTCTTTGGAAGCATACCTTTGATTGCTAGCTCAAGCATTTGAACTGGACGAGTTGTACGCATTTCTAATGCAGTTCTCGTACGCAGTCCACCTGGGTGACCAGTGTGGCGGTAGTAAATTTTGTCTGTTAATTTCTTACCTGTTAATTCAATCTTCTCAGCGTTGATGATGATTACGTGATCACCAGTGTCAACGTGTGGTGTATAAATAGGCTTATGCTTACCGCGAAGGATAGATGCAACTTCACTGGATAGACGTCCAAGTGTTTTGCCTTCAGCGTCGATCACAAACCATTTACGTTCTACTTCAGAAGCTTTCGCCATGAAAGTCGTACGCATGTGTTTTCCCTCCTGTATCTTCAATCAAATTTCATTATATTCATGTGAACATTTCCCGAGATATCTACACGGGGCATGTGGACGATATCTGTAGAAATACCAAATAATATCTTATAATATATAAACAACGATGTCAAGCGTATCCTAAATATTATTCCATTTTATTTGCATAATCTACACGAAAGAGATAGAGTCCGTTTGCCGGAGCTGTTTTTCCAGCGAACGCACGGTCCTTGCTTTTTATAATCGCAGTGATCTTCTCTGGGTTTCGCTTTCCTTGTCCAACTTCTAAAAGTGTACCTACAAGAATGCGGACCATATTATATAAAAAACCGCTGCCTCTTACCTTGAGCGTTAGGACATCCCCCTGTTCTTCAACATCAAAAGCAAAGATCGTACGAATTTTATCTTCCACTTCGGACTTTGCTGATGAAAAAGAGGTAAAGTCATGTGTACCTAAAAATAACGACGCAGCTTGCTTCATATCCTCTACGTTTAAAGAATATGGAAAATGAAACATATGATTTCTTTGGAACACATCTGGTTGCATACTTCTTAAAATTTTATAGTGATACTCTTTACCTGTTGCAGAAAATCGAGAATGAAACGAATCGCTGACCATCTCTACGTCTCTTATTAGAATATCATTAGGAAGCATCGCATTCAATGCCTTCCCCCAAGCTTCTGAAGGAATCTCCATAGAAGTATCAAAATGAAACACTTGACCGATCGCATGAACACCCGCATCCGTGCGTCCTGAGGCATAGATGCCTACAGGTTCCCCTTTGTGCATCTTTTGCAGCACGGTCTGAATCGTTCCTTGCACCGTTCTGCCGCTAGGCTGTATTTGGTATCCGGCAAACTCAGTACCGTCATAGGCTACGGTCACTTTCATACGAGCCATGTTCAATCTCCTTTTAATTGCGTAATAAGAATAGTGAAAGCGTCAGCAGTGCTAGTAAAATGAGAGCAAACGTATCACGTTGATGCCACTCTAGCGCACGAAGACGAGTTCTGCCTTCACCACCTCGGTATCCTCTCGCTTCCATCGCAAGAGCGAGTTCTTCAGCCCGCTTGAACGATGAAACGAATAACGGAACCAAGAGCGGTACAAAAGCCTTTGCTCGTTCTTTGATCGGACCGCTCGTGAAATCAGCACCACGTGCCATCTGTGCTTTCATGATCTTTTCCGTCTCTTGTAAAAGTGTTGGAATAAATCTGAGTGAGATCGACATCATTAACGCGAATTCATGAACAGGCAGTTTCCACTTTTTTAATGGTCCTAATAAGTGCTCCAACCCGTCTGTAATATCGATCGGTGTTGTTGTTAAAGTCAAAAGTGACGTCATCATAACAAGCAGCAAAAGCCTTAGTGCAATGAATATCCCTTGAATCACTCCGCCTTCGTAAATTTCAAGAAAGCCCGCTTTATAAAGCAGATCGCCTTCTTTTGTTAAGAAGATATGCAAAAGCATCGTAAACACGACGAGTAACAGAATTGGCTTTAATCCTTTATATAAAAAACGAAATGGAACTTTTGACAAACTGATCGTGACTGCCGTAAAAGCGATCAGTACCCCATAAGTCACCCAGTTGTTTGCCAGAAAGACAATAAACAAATAAAAGAAGGCAGCAATGAGCTTCGAACGTGAATCCATTCGATGAAGTGGAGAGGAAGCTGGATAATACTGCCCGATAATGACATTCTGCAGCATATTAGTTCCCCCTCTTCTTCAGACTTTGACTAACTTGTTCAGCCAGCTCTTCTACTGTAAACTTCGTTAAAGCAAGATTAAGTCCAGACTTCTCATTCCACTTTTGTAAAAATTGAACGGTCTCTGGCACATCTAATCCCACTCTCTTTAATGCTTCTCGCTCACTAAAGATATCAGTCGGCTTACCATGCAGATACAGTTCGCCTTTATGCATCACAGCAATCTCATCCGCATATTTCGACGCATCCTCCATACTGTGAGTAACAAGTATTGTAGTGAGGTTGTTTCTTTCATGCAGGGAATTGAACAGCTCCATAATCTCAACACGGCCAGCTGGATCTAGTCCTGCTGTAGGCTCGTCCAAGATCAACACTTCGGGATTCATAGCAAGTACGCCCGCAATCGCCACACGGCGCATCTGACCACCGCTTAAGTCAAAGGGAGACTTGCTTAGAACACTCTCTGGAAGTCCTACCATTTCGATCACTCTAGCAGCTGTGAGTCTAGCTGTTTCCACAGACACACCGAAATTCCGCGGACCGAACATGATATCTTTTTCTACCGTTTCTTCAAAAAGCTGATGTTCAGGGTACTGAAAAACAATTCCGGCCTTTTTTCGAAGGGATTTCAAATCTTGCTTCTTACCGCCAGCTTTGAGTTCAGTACTGCCCATCTTTATCGAACCTGCGGAAGGCTTTAACAGTCCATTAAGATGCTGGATGAGTGTAGACTTTCCAGAGCCGGTATGCCCGATCAAAGCAAGGAATGTACCATCCGCGATATCGAGGTTAATATCGTGCAGGGCCCGTCTCTCGAACGGAGTTCCCTCCATGTAACTATGCTCTAGACGGTTTATGCTAATTTCCATAATGCATTCACCAGCTCTTCCTGCGTTAAATAGCTTTTATCAAGCTCCACACCTTGTTGGCGAAGAGCCTCACTTAACTTTAGTGAAAACGGTAAATCCAGACCGGCCGATTTCAACAGATCACGCTGCTGAAAAATGTCTTCAGGTATGCCCTCAGCTGCCTTCTCTCCCATTTTCATGACAACAACTCTGTCTGCACTTAGCGCTTCCTCTAAATCATGAGTGATGGAAATGACAGTGATGCCTTCTTTTTTATTCAGTTCGCGCACGGTATCGATGACTTCAATCCGACCGATCGGATCAAGCATCGATGTTGCCTCATCCAAAACGATAACAGAAGGTTTCTGCGCCAATATCCCAGCGATCGCGACTCTTTGCTTCTGTCCACCGGATAACTGATGAGGTTCCTGGTTTAAGAAAGCTTCCATTCCCACCCTTGCTACACTTTCATTGATACGCTTAACCATCTCTTCACGCGGAACGCCAAAGTTCTCAAGTCCAAACGCAATATCATCTTGTACGCTCGTTCCTACGAACTGGTTGTCAGGATTTTGAAAGACCATCCCTACAAGTCTTCTCACTTCCCATATGTCGTCAGGAAGGCCTGTCGTGTACTGTGAGACAAATACAGCACCTTCACTAGGCAACAATAGTCCGTTGAGCATTTTTGCCAACGTGGACTTCCCAGAGCCGTTATGGCCCACGATCGAAAGCCATTCCCCTTTATGCACGTCTAGCGTCACACCTTTAAGTGTAGGTGTCTCTTCTCCCGGATAATAAAAGGTCACATCTTTAACGGTAATGATGTTTTCCATGTGACATCCTCCTCTTAACTGCTGCTCATTCTAAGCTGCTCTCTGCTCGATATTAGATTTAAGGCTTTGTTACTTTGTTGCTTTTAGCGAGGATTTCTCAACAAACCTTTACAAGGGACAAATAGTCTTGAAATTCCGCTAATTTCTTTCTGTGGATTCAATTCTGCTATTTTTCCGCAGAATAAATTAAGATTCGGCTCTCATAACAAGTTATCACTTATACCGAACGGGGTATTTCAGCCATTAATTCGAGAAATTTTTGGAATAATCCTAGAAATTTCATAGTTAATACCGCGAGTTTTGGCTATAATCCGGCGGGTTTGGCTCATATATCGGCGAGTCGACACAACACGACAACACTCGAACACTGTATACCCTCAACCTCAATAAAGATACCCAATCCACTCACACATTTCTAACATTTCTGATATAACTTAAAAGTTCAGGATAAAATAAAAAAGGGCAAGATTGTCATTGAAGACTTGATCCCGCCCTTTCATACGTTTTATTAAACTAATTCAATGATAACCATTGGTGCACCATCACCACGGCGAGGGCCGATTTTTGCGATGCGAGTGTAACCACCGTTACGCTCTGCATAGCGAGGTGCAAGATCACTGAAAAGCTTTTGTAGAGATCTTTGTCCAGACTCAGCGTCTGCTACTTCGTTACGAAGGAACGATGCAGCTTGACGGCGAGCATGAAGGTCTCCACGCTTACCAAGCGTAATCATTTTCTCAGCAAATTTACGAACTTCTTTTGCACGTGCTTCTGTAGTTTCAATACGCTCGTTGATGATTAGATCAGTAGCTAAATCACGAAGCATTGCTTTACGAACCGCAGATACACGACCTAACTTTTGGTATCCCATGCTTGTATTCCCTCCTCTGCGCGTTTCTCTCTCGTCTTGAAAAAGCGCGTATTACGAATTAATCGTCAGCGCGTAACGAAAGACCTAGCTCTTCAAGTTTCTCTTGAACTTCTTCAAGAGATTTCTTTCCAAGGTTGCGTACTTTCATCATGTCTTCTTCAGACTTATTCGCAAGTTCTTGAACTGTATTAATGCCAGCACGCTTTAGGCAGTTATAAGAACGAACAGAAAGATCAAGTTCTTCGATCGTCATCTCAAGTACTTTTTCTTTTTGGTCTTCTTCTTTTTCTACCATAATCTCAGCGTTCTGAGCTTGATCTGTTAAGCCAACAAAAATGTTTAAATGTTCGCTAATGATCTTCGCACCAAGAGAAACTGCTTCCTCTGGACGAATGCTCCCATCTGTCCATACATCAAGCGTTAGCTTATCATAGTTTGTTACTTGTCCTACACGAGTGTTTTCCACTTGATAGTTTACACGCGAAATTGGCGTGTAAATAGAATCAACAGGAATTACTCCGATCGGCAGGTCTTCGCGTTTATTGCCTTCTGCCTGTACATAACCACGACCACGTTTCGCATGAAGCTTCATTTGGAAATGAGCTCCTTTTGCTAGTGTTGCGATATGAAGATCCGGGTTAAGGACTTCAACATCGCTGTCATGCGTAATGTCGCCAGCTGTTACAACACCGTCACCTTGTACATCGATTTCAAGTGTCTTCTCTTCATCAGAGTAAATCTTCATTGCAAGTTTCTTTAGGTTTAAGATGATGGTTGTAACATCTTCAACTACACCTTCAACTGTAGAGAACTCATGCAATACGCCATTGATCTGAATAGATGTAACTGCTGCACCAGGTAGTGAGGACAACAAGATACGACGCAAGGAGTTGCCTAGTGTAGTCCCGTATCCACGTTCAAGTGGTTCAACAACAAACTTTCCGTATGTGGCATCGTCGCTGATTTCAACCGTCTCAATTCTTGGCTTTTCGATTTCGATCATTCAACTGAACCCTCCTTCAAACGTCGAATCTCGGCTGGAGATTTCCAGCCGAAATTCCCCATAGGCATTCCGACTTATCATTTACCAAAACTTTCACTATAACCATTATAGACAAGTTATAGAAATATATACCGTGTATATTGTTACACGCGACGGCGTTTTGGCGGGCGGCAACCGTTGTGAGGTACAGGAGTAACGTCACGAATAGCTGTTACTTCTAAGCCTACCGATTGAAGGGCACGGATTGCTGCTTCACGTCCAGCACCAGGTCCTTTAACGGATACTTCCAACGTTTTCATACCATGTTCCATTGCAGTTTTACCAGCTGTTTCAGCCGCCATTTGTGCTGCGAACGGAGTAGACTTACGAGAACCTTTAAATCCTAGGTGACCAGCAGTCGCCCAAGAGATTGCGTTCCCGTGCGTGTCAGTGATCGTAATGATCGTGTTGTTGAATGTAGAACGGATATGTGCTACGCCGACTTCAACATTCTTTTTGACACGACGTTTACGTGTATTAGTCTTACGTGCTTTTGCCATTTAGAGTTTACCTCCTTTACTTACTTTTTCTTATTCGCTACTGTACGACGAGGTCCTTTACGAGTACGGGAGTTGTTCTTCGTGTTTTGACCACGTACTGGTAATCCACGACGATGACGAACACCACGATATGCTCCGATCTCGATTAGACGCTTGATGTTTAGTGATACTTCACGACGAAGGTCACCTTCCACTTTGTGTCCATCGATGACTTCGCGGATTTTATTTAATTCATCTTCAGTAAGATCACGAACGCGTGTATCTTCAGAAACTCCAGCTCCAGCAAGAATTTGCTGTGCTTTTGTTTTACCGATACCGAAGATGTATGTTAAAGAGATTACTACTCGCTTATCACGAGGAATATCTACACCTGCAACACGTGCCATAATTTTTGCACCTCCTGTATATTAACCTTGTTTTTGTTTATGTTTCGGATTTTCACAGATCACCATTACAGTGCCTCTGCGGCGAATTACTTTACATTTTTCACATATTGGCTTGACTGATGGTCTTACCTTCATTGTTTATAACCTCCTTATGTCACGGAGTACATTGATTATTTAAAACGATACGTTATACGACCACGTGATAAGTCATACGGAGACAATTCTACGGTTACTTTATCCCCTGGAAGAATTCGAATGTAGTGCATACGAATCTTTCCAGAAACGTGCGCTAGAACTTTGTGTCCGTTTTCTAGTTCAACACGAAACATGGCGTTCGGAAGAGGTTCAATTACTGTACCTTCGACCTCAATAACATCATCTTTAGCCATCGACTTGATCTCCCTTCTTCAGAGCAATGACTTTCTCGTCGGAAAACTTCGCTACTGCATAACGCAATTTGCCATTGGTTACACGACCTGTTTCAAGAATGCTTTTAACAACTTCCGGAGAAGTAAAATCCAGCAGTTCTAAGTGGTTTAGGTTCTTGCGCTTGGCTCGATCAAACTTTCTTTTGTCACCATCTGCTACGAGGACGAAACGCCCATCGAGAATACCGACAATCACACCTAACCGATCTGCGTCTCTTCCTTTTAGTATCCGAACCAGTTGACCTATGCCCGGTACCGAATCAGATTCGCTCACCATCTCATCACCTTCACTTAGATCTTTGTTAAGATTTCAAAGCCTTCTTCCGTAATGACAACCGTGTGTTCAAAATGAGCACACCATTTGCCATCCGTTGTGACAACCGTCCAGTTATCGGATAATGTTCGAACATAGCGAGTTCCCGCATTAATCATAGGCTCTATTGCTAGAACCATGCCCTTTTTCAGCACCGGCCCTTTACCAGGCGGTCCATAATGAGGAATTTGCGGGTCCTCATGTAAGTCCTGGCCTATTCCGTGTCCGACATATTCGCGAACAACAGAAAACCCTTCACTCTCAGCATACTTTTGTATCTCATGAGAAATGTCAGTTAACCGGGCACCGGCTTTTGCTTTTTCAAGTCCTTTATATAAAGACTCTTCGGTTACATCCAGAAGTTTTTGAGCTTCATCTGAAATCTCGCCAACTCCATACGTCCAAGCGGAGTCACCGTGGTATCCTTTGTACTTCGCCCCAATATCTATAGAGATAATGTCGCCATGGTTGAGTACGCGTTTACCTGGAATTCCGTGCACAAGTTCTTCATTTACAGAAGCACAGATGCTCCCACTAAAACCATTATAGTTTTTAAATGAAGGAATTGCACCTTGGCTGCGGATAAACGTATCAGCAATTTTATCCAGTTCCTTAGTAGTTATGCCAGGCTTAATGTGTTTTTTTAACTCTTGATGAGTTAAGGCAACAATGCGACCTGCCTCCCGCATGATATCAATCTCTCGCGGTGTTTTGCAGATTATCATTTCGCCAATCCCCCAATAAGTTGGTCAATGTCTTGAAAGACTTTGTCGATATCCTGATCACCATTAATGTTTTTCAGGTAACCTTTTTCACCATAAAAATCAAGCAGTGGTTTAGCCTGCTTCATGTTTACATTTAAACGGTTTCGAACGGTCTCTTCATTATCATCTTGACGTTGGATAAGCGTACCGCCGTCTTTATCACATACTCCTTCAACCTTTGGCGGGTTGAATATTACATGATACGTGCTTCCGCATGTTTGGCAAATCCGACGACCTGTTAATCGCTGCATAAGCTGATCAGAATCTACTGAAATGTTTAACACATAATCAATCGTTCTTCCTAGCTCTGTTGTGATTTCTTCTAATGCTTCCGCTTGGGCAACTGTCCGAGGGAATCCATCAAGTAAAAATCCTTTTTCGCAGTCCTTTTTAGAAAGTCGGTCACGTACGATACCGATTGTAACTTCGTCAGGGACGAGGTTACCCGCATCCATGTACGATTTTGCCTCAAGTCCAAGAGGAGTCTCCTCTTTAATTGCTGCTCGGAACATATCTCCAGTAGAGATATGAGGTATTCCGTATTTCTCAACAATTCTTTCTGCTTGAGTACCCTTACCTGCTCCGGGCAATCCCATTAAGACTAGATACATCTAATCCCTCCATAAATCACAATCGTCTTTTTTAAAGAGCATGTGGGAAGATGAATCTTCCCGTGCTCTTACTTTATGAAGCCTTTGTAGTGTCGCTTGATCAGCTGACTCTCAATTTGCTTCATGGTGTCTAGTGCCACACCTACAACAATCAGCAAGCTTGTTCCACCAATTTGAATGGCTGGCGGAAGGTTCAAACCTGGAATTGCTGTAAAGACAACTGGCAGGACTGCAACTGCAGCCAGGAAAAGAGATCCAACAAATGTTAATCGATACAGAATTCTTGTTATATAAGTTTGAGTGTTAGCTCCTGGACGAATGCCAGGAATGTATCCACCCTGCTTCTTTAAGTTTTCCGCCATTTGCTCCGGATTTACTTGGATGAACGTATAGAAATACGAGAATCCAATAATAAGGAGCGCATATATAATCATTCCGACTGGTTTCGTGTAGTCAAACGTGTTGATAATCCAAGTCGTAACATCATTCTGTCCGAAGAAGCCGGCAACAGTTCTTGGCGTGATGATCAAGGAAATCGCGAAGATAACCGGGATAACACCTGCTGCGTTTACTTTAATCGGAAGATGAGTTGACTGGCCGCCAACAGGCTTTGTTCCAACGACTCGCTTTGCATACTGAATCGGGATTTTCCGAACACCTTGTTGAATAAAGATAACACCCATAATAATGAGTATAATCGCAAGAGCAAGCAGTACAATCGTTACAATATGCATGAATAACTGATCGTTACCACCTTCAAATTGCGTTGTGAAAAGCTGGTTAACTGCTGTAGGAATAGCTGCGGCAATCCCCGCAAAAATCAGAACTGAAATTCCGTTTCCAATCCCCTTAAGGGTAATCTGCTCACCTAACCACATTAAGAATGCAGTACCTGCAGTTAAAACTAACGCGATAAAAAGATACGTAGACATACTAGGGTTTTGAATAAGTCCTGGGAAAAGATTGTTAAAACCGATAGACATACCGATTGCCTGGATAAAACCAAGAACAATAGTTCCATAACGAGTGAATTGAGCTAATTTCTTACGCCCAACTTCACCTTGCTTACTCCACTCCGTAAATTTAGGAACAACGTCCATCTGCAGAAGCTGCACGATGATCGATGCTGTAATATACGGCATGATACCCATAGCGAAAATGGAGAAGTTCTGTAAAGCTCCACCGCCAAACGTATTCAAAAAACCAAAAATGTTAGCACTGTCGCCTGTACTGAATTTCAGTACATCGCGATTTACGCCTGGTACTGGGATAAATGTTCCTAAACGGAACACTACCAGCATAGCAAGTGTAAACAATATCTTGTTTCTCAGATCACCCACACGCATAATGTTGGAGATTGTCTGGAACATTAGATCACCTCAGTAGTTCCGCCCGCTGCTTCAATTGCTTCTTTAGCAGAAACAGAGAATTTGTGCGCCTTAACTGTAAGCTTAGCTTCTACCTTGCCATTTCCTAGAACTTTGATTCCGTTTTTAAGACTGCTAACTACTCCTGTTTCGATAAGAAGTTCCGGAGTAACTACTGTGCCCTCTTCAAAACGAACTAGCTTCTCAAGATTTACAACTGCATACTCTTTACGAGTAGGGTTTGTGAATCCGCGTTTCGGTAAACGACGTGCTAGTGGATTTTGTCCACCTTCGAATCCAGGTCTAACACCACCGCCTGAACGAGAGTTCTGACCTTTATGACCACGACCACTTGTTTTACCATTGCCTGATCCGATACCGCGACCTAAACGATTGCGAACTTTACGGGATCCTTCTGATGGCTTCAACTCATGAAGTTTCATCTGAGCACCTCCTCATGATTTATTTATACTATTAAGCTTCTAATTCTTTCACTGTTAAAAGGTGAGACACCTTGTTAACCATACCGCGGATAGCCGCGTTATCTTCGTGTACAACCGTCTGGTGCATTTTGCGCAAACCAAGTGTCTTAACAACGATACGTTGGTTTTCAGGACGGCCGATAACACTACGAGTGAGGGTGATTTCTAATTTCTTAGCCATCTAAAGTTCCCTCCTTAACCTAAAAGCTCATGTACTGATTTACCGCGAAGTTTCGCAACGTCTTCAGCACGCTTTAAATTTTTCAAACCTTCGATAGTTGCACGAACCATGTTGATTGGGTTGTTAGATCCAAGTGACTTAGAAAGGATGTCACCTACACCAGCAAGCTCCAATACCGCACGTACAGGTCCACCAGCAATTACCCCAGTACCTTCAGATGCAGGTTTAAGAAGTACGTTACCTGCTCCAAAGCGTCCAATTACTTGGTGAGGAATTGTTGTTTTTACGATCGGTACAGTTACTAAGTTCTTCTTAGCATCTTCAATCGCCTTACGGATCGCTTCTGGTACCTCTTGGGCTTTACCAGTACCGAATCCAACGTGACCGTTTTTGTCACCAACTACAACTACTGCAGCAAAGCGGAAACGACGTCCACCTTTTACTACCTTAGCTACACGGTTAACGGTAACGACGCGTTCTTCAAGTTCAAGTTTGTTAGGGTCGATACGCATCAGGTTCCCTCCTTCGATTAAAATTCTAACCCAGCTTCACGAGCTGCGTCTGCTAATGCTTTAATACGTCCGTGATATAAATATCCGCCTCGGTCAAATACTACCGATTTGATTCCTTTTTCAACTGCGCGCTTTGCGATTTCTTGACCAATCGCTTTAGCAGCATCTACGTTCCCACCGTTTTCTACACTTACACCTTTATCAAGGGAAGATGCAGATACAATTGTTACACCTGCTTGATCATCGATCAATTGAGCATAGATGTGCTTTGTAGAACGGAATACGTTCAAACGAGGACGTTGTGCTGTTCCGCTTACAACGCGGCGAACACGAGCATGTCTTTTCTTACGAGCGACATTCTTATCTGCTTTCGTGATCATCCTTTGCACTCCTTTCCGCTACCTAACGGCTTTATTTACCAGTTTTACCTTCTTTACGGCGAACGAATTCACCTTCGTAACGAATACCTTTACCTTTGTAAGGCTCAGGTGAACGAACTGAACGGATGTTTGCAGCAACTTCACCAACACGTTGCTTGTCAATACCCTTAACGATTACCTTCGTGTTAGAAGGTACTTCGATGTCGATCCCTTGCTCAGGAACGATTTCAACAGGATGAGAGTAACCTACGTTAAGAACAAGCTTGTTACCAGCTTTGGAAGCACGATATCCAACCCCGATAATTTCTAGAGCTCTTTCATAACCGCTAGTTACACCGATAACCATGTTGTTTAGTACGCTACGAGTTGTACCATGCAATGCACGGTGCTCTTTGTGGTCGCTCGGGCGTTCCACAGTAATTTCGTTATCTTGAACATTAATCTTAATGTCAGCATTGAATTTGCGAGAAAGTTCACCTTTAGGGCCTTTTACAGAAACCGTGTTGTCAGTTGCAACATCGATCGTAACGCCACCTGGAACTTCAATCGGTTTGTTACCTACGCGAGACATGTTGACACCTCCATTCGCTATTTATTACCAAACGTACGCTAGTACTTCGCCACCCATTTGTGTTTGGCGAGCTTCTTTATCAGTCATAATGCCTTTAGAAGTAGATACGATCGCAATACCAAGTCCTCCAAGTACACGTGGAAGATCAGTTGATTTTGCATAAACACGTAGACCAGGCTTAGAGATACGCTTAAGACCTGAGATTACACGCTCATTGTTAGAACCGTATTTAAGGAAGATACGAATCATTCCTTGTTTGCTATCCTCTACATATTCCACATCGCGAACAAAACCTTCACGCTTTAGGATTTCTGCGATTTCTTTTTTCATATTAGAAGCAGGAAGCTCCAATTTATCGTGACGAACAGTGTTTGCGTTGCGGATACGAGTAAGCATATCTGCAATTGGATCTGTCATAACCATTACTAGTTACCTCCTTCCCTTTTTTCAGGGTATTACCAGCTGGCTTTTTTAACGCCAGGAATTTGACCTTTGTAAGCAAGTTCTCTGAAACAAATACGGCACAGTTTGAACTTGCGGATTACTGAATGAGGACGCCCGCAACGTTCACAGCGCGTATATTCTTGCACTCCGAACTTTTGCTTGCGTTGTTGCTTAGCAATCATGGATTTCTTTGCCACGGGTAAACCTCCTTTGGCTAAAGGTTATTTTTGGAACGGCATTCCGACTTGTGTAAGAAGCTCACGTGCTTCTTCGTCAGTGTTCGCAGTCGTTACGATAACGATGTCCATTCCGCGAACTTTGTTTACTTTATCATAGTCGATCTCTGGGAAGATCAATTGCTCTTTAACTCCAAGCGTGTAGTTACCGCGGCCGTCGAAAGACTTCTTGGAAACCCCGCGGAAGTCACGTACACGTGGAAGGGAAACGCTGATTAACTTATCAAGGAAGTCATACATGCGCTCTCCGCGAAGTGTAACTTTTGATCCGATCGGCATACCTTCACGAAGTTTGAATCCAGCGATAGATTTCTTAGCACGCGTGATCACAGGCTTTTGACCAGCGATTGCTGTAAGTTCCTCTACTGCTGTATCTAACACTTTAGAGTTGGATACTGCTTCACCAACACCCATGTTGATAACGATTTTTTCGATCTTTGGTGCTTGCATTACTGAAGTGTAATTAAACTTTTCCATTAGAGATGGTAAGATCTCTGCTTTATATCGCTCTTGTAGACGGTTCATTATGTGTCCTCCTTTCACTCTGAGACTTATTTATCTAGGGTTTCACCAGATTTTTTGGCCACACGAACTTTTTTCCCATCAACTACATTGTAGCCTACACGAGTAGGAGCACCAGTTTTAGGGTCAAGAGGCATTACGTTAGAAGCATGAATTGGTGCTTCTTGGCTAAGGATTCCACCTTGTGGATTAGCTTGAGAAGGTTTTGCGTGTTTCTTAACAACGTTCACGCCTTCAACAAGCACTCTGTTTAGCTTCGGATAAGCTTCAAGGATCACACCTTGTTTACCTTTATCCTTGCCGGAAATAACTTGTACTTTATCGCCTTTTTTCACATGCAATGGCATTGTGATGTTGCACCTCCTTACAAGACAATAAACGCCTTGCTAGTAAATATATTAAAGAACTTCTGGAGCAAGAGATACGATTTTCATAAATTGCTTGTCACGAAGTTCACGTGCTACTGGTCCGAAGATACGAGTTCCTCGAGGACCTTTATCATCCTTAACGATTACAGCCGCGTTCTCATCAAAGCGGATGTAAGATCCGTCGTTACGGCGCATACCACGCTTAGTACGTACCACTACCGCTTTAACAACGTCACCTTTCTTAACAACGCCACCTGGTGTTGCGGACTTAACCGAACAAACGATGATGTCACCAACGTTAGCGTACTTACGACCAGAACCACCAAGAACTTTAATGCAAAGTAACTCTTTCGCACCGGAGTTATCAGCTACTCTTAAACGGGATTCTTGTTGAATCATGCGAATGGACCTCCTTTCGGATATGAGTATAATCCGAACAATTTATTAAATAATTACTGCTTCTTGTACTACTTCAACTAGACGGAATCGCTTGTCTTTAGAAAGCGGACGCGTTTCCATAACCTTTACGATATCGCCAATCTTAGCAGTGTTGTTTTCATCATGCGCTTTTAACTTTTTAGAGTATTTAACGCGTTTATTATATAAAGTGTGAGTCTTGTATGTTTCAACAAGCACTGTAATCGTTTTGTCCATCTTGTCAGAAACAACACGACCAGTGTACACCTTGCGCTGGTTACGTTCACTCATTGTGCGAACCTCCTCTCAAGATTTAACCGTTAGTAATCCCAAGCTCTCTTTCGCGTAAAACCGTTTTTGCACGGGCAATTGCTTTACGAACTTCACGAATGCGGGCCGGGTTTTCAAGTTGACCTGTCGCTAGTTGGAAACGAAGGTTAAAAAGCTCTTCTTTAAGTGCTTTTGCTTTTTGTTCAACTTCTGCAGTGGTCAGGTTACGAATATCATTAGCCTTCATTTGTGTCACCACCCACTTCTTCGCGTTTAACAAACTTACATTTTACAGGAAGTTTGTGTGCTGCAAGACGCAACGCTTCGCGTGCCACTTCTTCAGAGACACCTGCGATTTCAAACATAACTTTTCCTGGCTTAACTACAGCTACCCATCCTTCAGGAGCACCTTTACCAGATCCCATTCGGACTTCTAGAGGCTTTGCAGTGTAAGGCTTAGACGGGAAAATTTTAATCCATACTTTACCGCCACGCTTCATATAACGAGTCATCGCAATACGAGCTGCTTCGATCTGACGGTTAGTAATCCAGCTAGCTTCAAGAGCTTGCAAACCGAATTCTCCGAAATGAACTTCAGTACCGCCTTTTGCGTTCCCACGCATTTTACCGCGGTGTTCACGACGATATTTAACACGTTTTGGCAATAACATAATTATTTGCCTCCTTCCTCTTTTTTCGTTCCTCTTGTTGGAAGGACCTCACCACGATAAATCCAGATTTTAACTCCAAGCTTACCGTAAGTTGTGTCTGCTTCAGCAGTACCGTAATCGATGTCTGCACGAAGTGTGTGAAGAGGAACTGTACCTTCACTATAATGTTCAGCACGAGCGATATCAGCTCCGCCAAGACGGCCTGACACTTGTGTTTTGATACCTTTCGCACCCATACGCATTGCACGTTGGATCGCCTGCTTCATAGCACGACGGAAAGATACACGGTTTTCAAGTTGACGAGCGATGTTTTCAGCAACTAGCTTAGCATCAACGTCAGCTTGTTTGATTTCAAAGATGTTTACGTGAACTCTTTTACCAGTGATGTCGTTAAGGGCTTTACGAAGTGCTTCAACTTCAGATCCACCTTTACCGATAACCATTCCTGGTTTAGCAGTTTTGATTGTGATATTCACACGGTTAGCTGCACGTTCGATTTCAACACCTGATACAGCAGCGTCTTTTAAACGCTTTTCAATATAAGAACGGATCTTAAGGTCTTCATGTAAAAGATTAGCGTAATCCTTTTCAGCGTACCATTTTGAATCCCAGTCACGGATGACGCCAATACGTAGACCTATTGGATTTACTTTTTGACCCACGTCTTAACCCTCCTTCTTTTCAGAAACAACGATTGTGATGTGGCTAGTACGTTTGTTGATACGGCTTGCGCGACCCATCGCACGAGGACGGAAACGCTTAAGAGTAATACCTTCATCAACGAACGCTTGCTTAATCACCAAGTTGTTCGGTTCCATTTCATAGTTGTGTTCTGCGTTTGCGATAGCAGACTTAAGCACCTTTTCAATTACAGGAGAAGCTGCTTTAGGCGTCAAACGTAGAATCGCAAGTGCCTCACCTACTTGCTTGCCTCGAATCAAGTCGATTACGATGCGAGCTTTACGAGGAGCAATACGCACTTGTTTAGCAATTGCTTTTGCTTCCATTTTGTGTACCTCCCCTCAGTTAACGTCTTGTTTTCTTATCATCAGCTGCATGGCCTTTGTAAGTACGAGTAGGTGCAAACTCACCTAACTTGTGACCGACCATATCTTCTGTACAATAAACCGGCACGTGCTTACGACCATCATAAACAGCGATTGTGTGACCGATGAAGTCAGGGAAAATCGTAGAACGACGAGACCAAGTTTTAACTACTTTCTTGTCGTTAGATTCATTAAGTGCCTCGACCTTTTTCATCAAGTGGTCATCTACAAAAGGCCCTTTTTTCAAACTGCGACCCATTTGAGAACCTCCCTTTGTGTTTGCGCTACGGCTCGATTGAACCGTAGTACAATCACATTATTTTTTGCGACGACGTACAATGTACTTGTCAGTTTGGCTATTTTTCTTACGAGTTTTATATCCAAGAGTTGGTTTACCCCATGGAGACATTGGTGATTTACGTCCGATTGGAGCGCGTCCTTCACCACCACCGTGTGGGTGATCGTTAGGGTTCATTACAGAACCACGAACTGTTGGGCGGATACCCTTCCAACGAGAACGACCTGCTTTACCAACGTTCACAAGTTCATGCTCTAAGTTTCCAACTTGACCGATTGTTGCGCGGCAAGTAAGAAGGATCATACGAACTTCACCAGAACCTAGACGAACTAGCGCATACTTTTCTTCTTTACCAAGAAGTTGAGCTTCAGCACCAGCTGAACGAGCCAATTGTCCACCTTTACCAGGCTTAAGTTCGATGTTGTGAATTGTAGAACCTACAGGAATGTTAGCTAATGGAAGTGAGTTACCTACTTTAATATCAGCTTCAGTACCGGACATGATTTCTTGCCCTACTTTAATTCCTTTTGGAGCTAAGATATAACGCTTCTCACCATCTGCATAGTGGATTAGCGCGATGTTAGCCGTACGGTTTGGATCGTACTCGATTGTAGCAACGCGACCTGGTATTCCGTCTTTGTTACGTTTGAAATCGATGATACGATACTTACGCTTGTGTCCTCCACCTTGGTGACGAACAGTTAGTTTACCTTGGTTGTTACGCCCAGCTTTTTTGCTAAGAGGAGCAAGCAAGGATTTTTCTGGTTGGTCAGTTGTAATTTCAGCAAAGTCAAGCTGAGACATATTACGACGACCGTTAGTTGTCGGTTTAAACTTTTTGATACCCATTGTAATTTCCCTCCTTTACGAGTTCTTTTTAAACTCCTTCAAAAAAGTCGAGTTCTTTGCTTTCTGGAGTTAATGTAACTACAGCTTTTTTACGTTTAGAAGTGTAACCAGTATGACGGCCTACACGCTTAAACTTACCTTTGTAGGTAGCAGTGTTAACAGATTGAATTTTCACGCCAAAGATTTCTTCTAGTGCGCCTTTGATTTGAGTCTTAGTAGCACGAGGGTTAACTTCGAACGTGTATTTTTTGTCAGCCATTATTTCAGTAGAACGCTCTGTAATAACGGGGCGCTTAATCACATCACGAGCTTCCATTATGCGAGCACCTCCCCTACTTTTTCCACAGCGTCTTTAGTCATAAGAAGCTTGTCGTGGTTTAACACGTCAAGAACACTAACGCCGTTAGCCGTAACAACTGTTACGCCAGGGATGTTACGTGCAGACAATGCAACAGCGTCATTGTAATCAGCTGTTACAACTAATGCTTTACGATCTGCGGATAGATTTGCAAGTACTTGCATCATTTCCTTTGTTTTAGGAGCTTCGAATGCAAGTCCTTCTAAAACGATTAAGTCGTTATCTAGAACCTTAGAAGATAGCGCTGATTTAATAGCTAAGCGACGAACCTTCTTAGGTAATTTGTAAGAATAGCTTCTTGGTGTTGGTCCGAAAACCACTCCACCGCCAACCCATTGTGGAGAACGGATAGATCCTTGACGAGCACGTCCAGTACCTTTCTGTTTCCATGGCTTGCGTCCACCACCAGCAACTTCAGAACGGTTCTTTACATCGTGCGTTCCTTGGCGCTGTGATGCTTGCTGCATAATAACAGCGTCGAAAAGCACGCTTTTATTTGGTTCAATACCGAAAACGGAATCGTTTAATTCGATATCGCCAGCTTGAGTACCATCTTGTTTAAATAATGCTACTTTTGGCATCAGATTGTCCTCCTTCCTTATTTAGCATCCTTTGCTTTAACAGCAGAGTTAATTGTAACGTAGCTCTTTTTCGCTCCAGGTACGTTACCTTTGATTAGTAGAAGATTACGTTCTGCATCAACTCTTACAACTTCTAAGTTTTGTACAGTTACTGTATCTCCGCCAGTACGTCCAGGTAATGCTTTCCCTTTGAAAACACGGTTAGGGTCAACAGCACCCATTGAACCAGGACGACGGTGGTAACGGGAACCATGGCTCATTGGCCCGCGTGATTGCCCGTGACGTTTGATAACACCTTGGAATCCTTTTCCTTTAGATGTACCAGTAACGTCTACAGCGTCACCTTCTGCAAAAATGTCAGCTTTGACTTCCTGACCAACTTCGTATCCCGCAACATCAACATTACGGAATTCTTTAACGTAGCGCTTAGGGCTCGTGCTAGCTTTAGCAGCATGTCCTGCTTGTGGCTTGTTAGAACGAGAGTCTTTTTTATCATCAAATCCAAGTTGGATAGCTTCGTAGCCATCATTCTCAACGGATTTCTTTTGAAGAACAACGTTAGGAGTTACTTCTACTACAGTAACTGGAATTAGATCTCCGTTTTCTGCGAAAACTTGAGTCATACCAATTTTTCTACCTAAGATTCCTTTGGTCATTCGTCACACCTCCTATTAATAAGTAAAAATATTTATAAGCAAACGTGAAATTATAATTTAATTTCGATGTCTACACCAGACGGTAGATCCAAACGCATTAACGAATCAACTGTTTGTGGTGTTGGCTCGATAATATCGATCAAGCGCTTATGAGTACGCATTTCGAACTGCTCACGAGAGTCCTTGTACTTATGAACCGCACGAAGGATCGTGTAGATCGCTTTCTCAGTAGGTAGTGGGATAGGACCTGATACCTTTGCTCCTGAACGCTTAGCAGTTTCAACGATTTTTTCAGCTGATTGATCAAGAATTCTGTGATCATACGCCTTTAAACGGATACGAATCTTTTGCTTTGCCATTTTTTTCCCTCCTTTATTCGCCTATTTTGATAAACAGACATTGCTCCGCGGAAATTCAACCTGATATCACCAGCCATGGCAAAGGGGCCTAGTGTGTCAGCAACCTTCCGGATCATCGCAGTGAATGACCAACATTACTTATTATAGAGAAAAGCAACGCCCAATGCAAGTGTTATTTGCATTTATTTATTGCTAATCGCACTTTTTCTATTATAGAGACTTTATCAGCAGATTTCAACTTTCTTTTTCATCTTTTACATATTTGAATGTGTTTCTTCTATATATATAGAAGAGACGCGAATGGTGGCGGTGAATTTAAATTGTTTCAGCTCCAGCAGCGGCGAGCTTGAAGTTGATTCTACAACTTTCGAATTTATGGTGTGAACTCGCGGAATTTTGCTCGAATTACATTTGGATATAACGATCTGTGTAGCTGTTTCCTACTTAACAGAGCTATATCTATTTACCTTAATTGCTTTTAAAACAATTTTATATGTTTTATAAATACTGATTTCTATAAGAATGTTCCTTTAATCTTGCCTCTTTTGACAGTTGATTGGAGTGGAAGTGCGAGACTCCTGCGGGACAGGCGGGCAGATGAGACACTTAAATGTGAAACGTTCGAATGTGTCTCGCCGCCTGCCCCGCGGAAAGCGAGCACTGGAACGGAAATTAACCACTTCCAAAAGCAACAAAGCATAAGAAAAACAGCCTTGATTGAAACGAATTCTAATATAAACAAAAAAACACCCTCCAAAAGGAGAGTGCTTTTTTATAAAAGAGTAATGTGATTACTCAGTGATTGTTGCAACTACGCCTGCACCAACTGTACGTCCACCTTCACGAATAGAGAACTTAGTTCCTTCTTCGATAGCGATTGGAGCGATTAGTTCTACAGTCATCTCAACGTTATCTCCAGGCATAACCATTTCTACGCCTTCAGGAAGTTGGATGATACCAGTTACGTCAGTTGTACGGAAGTAGAACTGAGGACGGTAGTTAGAGAAGAATGGAGTGTGACGCCCACCCTCTTCTTTTGAAAGAACATAAACTTCTGATTTGAACTTAGTGTGAGCTTTAACAGTACCTGGCTTAGCAAGAACTTGTCCACGCTCAACATCTTCACGAGAAACCCCACGAAGAAGTGCACCAATGTTGTCACCAGCTTCAGCATAATCAAGAAGCTTACGGAACATTTCAACACCAGTTACAGTTGTTGATTTTGGCTCTTCAGTAAGACCTAGGATCTCGATTACGTCACCGACTTTAACTTGTCCACGCTCAACACGTCCAGTAGCAACTGTTCCACGACCAGTGATTGAGAATACATCCTCAACTGGCATCATGAAAGGCTTATCAACGTCACGTGGAGGAGTTGGGATATAAGAATCAACAGCATCCATTAGTTCCAAGATTTTAGCTTCCCACTCAGCATCTCCTTCAAGAGCTTTAAGAGCAGAACCTTTGATTACAGGAATGTCATCTCCAGGGAAATCGTAATCAGAAAGAAGGTCACGAACTTCCATTTCAACTAGTTCAAGTAATTCTTCGTCGTCTACCATGTCACACTTGTTCATGAATACAACAAGGTAAGGTACACCTACTTGACGAGAAAGAAGGATGTGCTCACGAGTTTGTGGCATTGGGCCGTCAGCAGCAGATACTACTAGGATCCCACCATCCATTTGTGCTGCACCAGTGATCATGTTCTTAACATAGTCAGCATGTCCTGGGCAGTCAACGTGTGCATAGTGACGAGAATCAGTTTCATACTCAACGTGTGCAGTTGAGATAGTGATTCCACGCTCGCGCTCTTCTGGAGCACCGTCGATTTGGTCATAAGCCATTGCTACACCTTTACCGTTTTTCTTTGCAAGAACAGTAGAGATAGCAGCTGTTAAAGTTGTTTTACCATGGTCAACGTGACCGATAGTACCAATGTTAGCATGCGTTTTGGAACGATCAAATTTCTCTTTAGCCATGAGAAAGATTCCTCCTTAAATATGGTTACATATAGTAGATTTTTTATTTAAAACAGACAGTTTGTACTGCCCATTTTAGATTACATGAAAATGTTGTTTCTTACAACTGAAGAGATTAAGCTCCAGTTGACTTTTTGATGATTTCTTCAGAGATTGACTTAGGTACTTCTTCGTAGTGATCAAAGTGCATTGAGTAAGTACCGCGGCCTTGTGTACGAGAACGCAAGCTAGTTGCATATCCGAACATCTCAGCAAGTGGAACCATCGCTTTAACGATTTGTGCGTTACCACGAGCTTCCATACCTTCAACACGTCCACGACGAGAAGTTACGTCACCCATGATATCACCCATGTATTCTTCTGGAACCGTTACTTCTACTTTCATGATCGGTTCTAGAATTGCAGGGTCACATTTAGCTTTTGCGTTCTTAAGTGCCATTGAACCGGCAATCTTAAACGCCATCTCGTTGGAGTCAACATCATGGTAAGAACCATCAACAATACGAGCTTTAAGGTCAAGTAATGGGAAACCAGCAAGCATACCGTTTTTCATTGATTCTTCAATACCAGCTTGAACAGCAGGGATATATTCACGAGGAACTGCCCCACCAACGATTTTGTTTTCAAATACAAATCCAGATCCTTCTTCACCTGGCTCGAATTCAACCCATACGTGACCATATTGTCCACGACCACCAGACTGACGAACGAATTTACCTTCAACTTTAGCAGCTTGGCGAATTGTTTCACGGTAAGCAACCTGAGGAGCACCCACGTTAGCTTCTACCTTGAATTCACGGCGCATACGGTCAACTAGGATGTCAAGGTGAAGCTCACCCATACCTGCGATGATCGTTTGTCCAGTTTCTTCGTTTGTTTCAGTACGGAATGTTGGATCTTCTTCAGCTAGCTTAGCAAGCGCCATACCCATCTTGTCTTGGTCTGCTTTAGACTTCGGCTCGATAGATAGTGAGATAACTGGCTCTGGGAATACCATGGATTCTAAGATAACAAGGTTCTTTTCATCACAAAGTGTATCACCAGTTGTAGTGTCTTTAAGACCTACAGCAGCTGCGATATCTCCAGCGTATACGATAGAGATCTCTTCACGGGAGTTTGCATGCATTTGAAGGATACGTCCAACACGTTCACGCTTTCCTTTAGTAGAGTTCTGTACGTATGATCCAGAGTTAAGTGTACCTGAGTACACACGGAAGAATGTTAACTTACCAACATAAGGGTCAGTCATAACTTTAAATGCAAGCGCAGAGAATGGTGCTTCGTCGCTTGATTCACGAGTTACTTCATCTTCTGAGTCTGGAAGAATACCTTTAATAGCTGGTACATCAACCGGCGATGGAAGGTAATCAAGAACTGCATCAAGCATAAGCTGAACACCTTTGTTCTTAAATGCCGAACCACACATTACTGGGTAGAACTCAACGTTACAAGTTCCTTGACGGATACCTGCTTTAAGCTCTTCCTTCGTAATTTCTTCGCCTTCTAAGTACTTCATCATCATTTCTTCGTCTAGCTCAGCTACCGCTTCAATTAACTTGTTACGGTATTCTTCAGCCAACGGCATGTGCTCTTCAGGAATTTCACGAACTTCGATATCAGTACCAAGGTCGTTTCCGTAGAATACAGCGTTCATTTCAACTAAGTCGATGATTGCTTCGAATTGGTCTTCCGCACCGATCGGTAATTGGATCGGGTGAGCGTTAGCACCTAGGCGGTCATGAATCGTTTTAACGGAGTATAAGAAATCCGCACCGATCTTGTCCATTTTGTTTACGAATACTACACGAGGTACCCCGTAAGTAGTCGCTTGACGCCAAACTGTTTCTGTTTGTGGTTCAACACCTGATTGAGCATCAAGTAATGCAACCGCTCCGTCTAATACACGTAATGAACGTTCTACTTCAACTGTAAAGTCTACGTGTCCTGGTGTATCAATGATGTTGACACGGTGACCTTTCCATTGAGCAGTAGTAGCAGCGGAAGTAATCGTGATTCCACGCTCTTGTTCCTGCTCCATCCAGTCCATTTGTGAAGCTCCTTCATGAGTTTCACCAATTTTATGGATACGGCCAGTATAGTAAAGAACACGTTCAGTAGTCGTTGTTTTACCAGCATCGATGTGAGCCATGATACCGATATTACGAGTATTTTTTAAGGAGAATTCTCTAGCCATGAATTTCTCTCCTTCCCTTTTTAAAAGGAATTTTTATAGTGTTTTAGAGACAGTCCGAGAACTGTCTCTATGATTTTACCAGCGGTAGTGAGCAAACGCTTTGTTTGCTTCTGCCATTTTGTGCATATCTTCGCGCTTCTTAACTGAAGCACCAGTGTTATTAGCAGCATCCATGATCTCATACGCAAGACGTTCTTCCATTGTCTTTTCTCCGCGTAGACGAGAGTAGTTCGTTAGGTAACGAAGTCCTAGTGTTGTACGACGCTCTGGGCGAACTTCAACTGGTACTTGGTAGTTAGCTCCACCAACACGGCGAGCACGAACTTCAAGAACTGGCATGATATTTTTAAGAGCTTGTTCAAACACTTCCATAGGATCTTGGTTCGTACGTTCTTTAATAAGATCGAACGCATTGTACAAGATTGTTTGAGCTACCCCTCTCTTACCGTCAATCATAATTTTATTGATTAGACGAGTTACAAGCTTAGACTTGTAAATTGGATCAGGTAACACATCACGACGAGCAACAGGTCCTTTACGTGGCATGTGGTCCCCTCCTTTCTGATAGTTGTTTAGTTTATTTTAAAAAATATTACTTCTTAGCTTCCTTTGGACGCTTCGTTCCGTACTTAGAACGACCTTGCATACGGTTAGTAACACCAGCCGTATCAAGAGCACCACGAACGATGTGGTAACGTACCCCCGGTAAATCTTTTACACGTCCTCCACGGATAAGAACAACACTGTGCTCTTGAAGGTTGTGGCCAATACCAGGAATGTAAGCTGTAACTTCGATTCCGTTAGTTAGACGAACACGCGCATACTTACGAAGCGCCGAGTTCGGCTTCTTAGGAGTCATAGTACCAACACGTGTACAAACTCCACGCTTTTGCGGAGATGAAACGTTAGTTTGGGACTTTTTGAAGCTGTTGTAACCTTTGTTTAACGCAGGAGAGTCAGATTTCTTTGATTTAGAAACACGACCTTTGCGAACTAATTGGTTAATTGTAGGCATTTTGTATTTCCTCCTCTCTTTTTTCGTAATACCACCGACCCAGGTGGTTCATTTTAGGACAAAAGAAAGTTTTTGCGAGAGGAGCGATATTGATGCCCATCGCAAAAACATGAATTTTATCCTTTTATCGCAACAGTTGCGGCCCCGACATCTATACCGCATGCTTTTCCAAGCTTTTTCATGGAATCAACCTTTACGATCGGTACGTGCTTCTCTTCGGCAATCTGCAATACTTTGCTCGTTACTCGAAAATCGGCGTCTTCCGCAACGACCAGCTCTTTGACTTCGCCGTTCTGTAAAGCTTTGATTGTTTGCTTAGTACCTACGATAATTTCAGAAGCCTGTGTCACTTTTTCATAAGACATACGAATATCCTCCAAAGTAACAAATCTTAGGAGCACATCCGTAATCATATCACCGATGCGCTCCCGATGTCAACATTTCATTTATTAATCTTGAGAAACAAGTTCTGTAGGCAATTCAGCCTCTTCATTGTTCTCATCTTCAACTACTGGTGAGTTGATTCCGATGTTTCTGTAACGGTTCATACCCGTTCCAGCCGGGATCAGCTTACCAATAATAACATTTTCCTTAAGTCCGAGCAATTCGTCACGCTTACCTTTGATGGCAGCATCTGTAAGAACTCGCGTTGTCTCTTGGAATGATGCAGCAGATAAGAATGATTCTGTCTCAAGAGATGCTTTTGTAATACCAAGAAGCACTGGACGACCTGTAGCAGGAGTTCCACCTTCAAGAAGTACACTACGGTTAACATCCGTAAAGGCATGAATATCCATAAGAGCTCCTGGAAGTACTTGAGAATCACCAGAATCGATGATGCGCACTTTACGAAGCATTTGGCGAACCATTACTTCAACGTGCTTATCTCCGATTTCTACCCCTTGCATACGGTAAACTTTCTGAACCTCACGCAATAGGTATTCTTGTACGCCTTCTGCACCACGTACTTTAATTAATTCTTTAGGATCGATCGAACCTTCCGTCAATACTTGACCGGCAGTTACCTTATCGCCTTCGACCGCTTTAATACGTGCTCCGAAAGGAATCGTGTAAGATCTAGATTCAATTTCACCTTGAACGACTACTTCACGTTTATCCTTATTGTCATTCACGCCAACAACCGTACCTTCAAGCTCAGAGATAACCGCTTGACCTTTCGGGTTACGCGCTTCAAACAATTCTTGGATACGCGGAAGACCTTGTGTGATATCGTCCCCTGCTACTCCACCTGTATGGAAGGTACGCATTGTAAGCTGTGTACCTGGCTCACCGATGGATTGAGCAGCGATAATTCCAACAGCTTCCCCAACTTCAACATCAGAGCCTGTTGCAAGGTTTCGTCCGTAACATTTCTTACAAACGCCGTGACGTGTGTCACATGTAAATACAGAACGGATCGTTACTGCTTTCACGCCTACTTCTTCGATATGAGCGGCCATGTCTTCAGTGATCAGCTGATTAACGTCTAAAAGAAGTTCTTTTGTTTCAGGATGATATACCTTTTTATAAGCAGTACGTCCAATCAAACGCTCATGAAGAGGCTCGATAATTTCGTTGCCTTCTTTAATAGCTGCAACCTCTAAGCCACGGTCCGTTCCACAGTCATCTTGACGTACGATAACATCTTGAGCAACGTCAACCAAACGACGAGTAAGGTAACCTGAGTCAGCTGTTTTAAGGGCTGTATCGGCAAGACCTTTACGCGCTCCGTGAGTAGAGATAAAGTACTCGAGTACTGTTAAGCCTTCACGGAAACTTGATTTGATTGGAAGCTCGATGATTTTACCAGCCGGGTTGGCCATCAGACCACGCATACCAGCTAGCTGCGTAAAGTTAGATGCGTTACCACGGGCACCGGAGTCACTCATCATGAAGATTGGGTTTCGCTTATCAAGTGTACCCATCAATTTATTTTGGATTTCGTCTTTCGCCAAACTCCAAACATTGATTACACGCTCATAGCGCTCTTCTTCCGTGATCAAACCACGTCTGAATTGCTTAGTAACGTTTACTACTTTTTCTTCGGCTACAGCAAGGATCTCTTGCTTTTCAGGTAATACTACGATATCGGATACACCGATCGTAATACCAGCGCGCGTAGAATATTTAAATCCTAAGTCCTTCATGCGGTCAAGCATCTTAGACGTTTCAGTAATCTTAAAGCGTTTGAATACTTCCGCGATAATCTTACCTAAGATACCTTTCTTGAATGGAACAATTTCCTCATGCTTCTGGATTTCCTCTTTTACATTAGCAGCCGGATCTAAGAAGTACTTTTCAGGTGTTTCCACTTGAAGGTTCGTTGTAGTCGGTTCGTTAATGTAAGGGAATGACGGCGGCAGGATCTCGTTGAATAACAACTTACCTACTGTCGTCATAAGAAGCTTAGATTGCTGTTCATCCGTGAACGTTTCTTTATTTAAGCTGGATACAGGTACTGCAATACGAGAATGCAAGTGCACGAATCCATTTTCATAAGCGATGATCGCCTCGTTGATGTCTTTAAATACAGACCCTTCACCAATAGCTCCTTCACGTTCAAGAGTCAGGTAATAGTTACCTAAAACCATATCCTGTGATGGTGTTACTACCGGCTTACCATCTTTCGGGTTCAAGATGTTCTGGGCAGCTAGCATTAAGATACGAGCCTCTGCTTGTGCTTCAGCAGATAGAGGAACGTGGACCGCCATTTGGTCACCGTCAAAGTCAGCGTTGTAAGCTGTACATACGAGCGGGTGAAGACGGATTGCACGGCCTTCTACAAGCGTTGGTTCGAATGCTTGGATACCAAGTCTGTGAAGTGTAGGTGCACGGTTTAGTAGAACTGGGTGTTCACGAATAACTTCTTCTAAAACATCCCAAACTTCTGGCTGAACGCGCTCTACTTTGCGTTTTGCACTCTTGATGTTGTGTGCAAGACCTTTTGATACTAGCTCTTTCATAACGAATGGTTTGAAGAGCTCAAGTGCCATCTCTTTAGGAAGACCACATTGGTACATCTTTAAGTTCGGACCTACTACGATAACCGAACGTCCAGAGTAGTCAACACGTTTACCTAGCAAGTTTTGACGGAAACGACCTTGTTTCCCTTTCAGCATGTGTGAAAGTGATTTTAACGGACGATTTCCTGGTCCAGTAACCGGACGGCCACGACGACCATTATCGATTAATGCATCAACTGCTTCTTGAAGCATACGTTTTTCATTTTGAACGATAATGTTTGGAGCACCTAAGTCTAATAGACGCTTCAGACGGTTATTACGGTTGATAACACGACGGTAAAGGTCGTTAAGGTCAGATGTGGCAAAACGTCCACCATCAAGCTGAACCATCGGACGCAATTCCGGTGGAATAACCGGAAGTACTTCTAGAATCATCCAATCGGCATGGTTGCCTGAGTGACGGAATGCTTCTAGTACTTCTAAACGCTTAATCGCACGAGTACGGCGTTGGCCTTGTGCTGTTTTAAGCTCTTCTTTCAACATCTCAACTTCTTTTTCAGCATCGATGTCTTCTAAAAGACGTTTGATCGCTTCTGCACCCATTTGTGCAGTGAAACCTTTTCCATACTTTTCACGGTATGTGCGGTATTCCTTCTCTGAAAGCAGTTGTTTCTTCTCAAGAGGAGTATCTCCTGTATCAGTAACAACGTATGAAGCAAAGTAGATTACTTCTTCTAATGCTCTTGGAGACATATCCAAAACAAGACCCATACGGCTTGGGATACCTTTGAAGTACCAAATGTGAGATACAGGAGCAGCAAGCTCGATGTGACCCATACGGTCACGTCGAACTTTAGCTCTTGTTACTTCAACACCACAACGGTCACAAACCACGCCTTTATAACGGACGCGCTTATACTTTCCGCAATGACATTCCCAGTCTTTTGTAGGACCGAAAATTCTTTCACAGAACAAGCCGTCTTTTTCGGGCTTAAGTGTACGGTAGTTGATTGTTTCAGGTTTTTTTACTTCCCCTCTTGACCACGACCGGATTTTGTCCGGTGAAGCAAGACCAATTTTCATATATTCAAAATTATTTACGTCTATCAAGGAGCGTACCTCCCTTTTGATATCCTGTTTTAGTCATTCGAAGTGTAAGACTCAAGATTTAGATTTAGTTTCTCGCTTGCCTGATCGTCTTCATCATCAAGCTCTCTCATTTCAATTTCCTTGTCATCTCCAGAACAGATCTTAACGTCCATTCCAAGAGATTGAAGTTCTTTGATCAATACTTTAAATGATTCTGGAACACCTGGTTCAGGAACGTTTTCGCCTTTAACGATGGCTTCATACGTTTTCACACGGCCGACAACATCATCGGATTTAACCGTAAGAATTTCCTGTAGTGTGTATGCCGCGCCATATGCTTCAAGCGCCCATACTTCCATCTCACCGAAACGCTGACCTCCAAATTGAGCTTTACCGCCAAGAGGCTGCTGTGTAACAAGTGAGTAAGGTCCAGTTGAACGAGCATGTAGCTTGTCATCAACCATGTGAGCCAGTTTGATCATATACATAACCCCAACTGATACACGGTTATCAAACGCAGCACCTGTACGTCCATCATAAAGTACTGTTTTACCATCGCGAGCCATTCCAGCTTCTTCGATCGTAGACCAAACATCTTCCTCACGTGCTCCATCGAATACCGGTGTAGCAACATGAATGCCTAGCTGACGAGCAGCCATTCCAAGGTGAAGCTCCAATACCTGACCGATGTTCATACGGGAAGGTACCCCTAACGGGTTTAACATGATGTCAACTGGTGTTCCATCTGGAAGATAAGGCATATCTTCTTCAGGCATAATTTTAGAAATTACACCTTTGTTTCCGTGACGGCCGGCCATCTTATCTCCTTCATGAATCTTACGTTTTTGCACGATGTATGCACGAACGAGCTGATTCACACCCGGAGGTAGTTCATCGCCATCTTCACGGTTAAACACTTTAACGTCAAGGATGATTCCATCTCCACCGTGAGGTACACGCAATGATGTATCGCGGACTTCACGAGCTTTTTCACCGAAAATCGCATGTAATAGACGTTCTTCAGCTGTTAATTCAGTTACACCTTTAGGCGTTACTTTACCAACTAAGATATCTCCATCTTTAACTTCTGCACCAACACGAATGATTCCGCGTTCGTCCAGGTTGCGTAATGCATCTTCTCCGACGTTTGGAATATCACGAGTGATTTCTTCCGGTCCAAGTTTTGTATCACGCGCTTCTGACTCATATTCTTCAATATGGATCGAAGTATAAACGTCATCTTTAACGAGACGCTCACTCATGATAACAGCATCCTCGTAGTTGTAACCTTCCCAAGTCATGAAGGCAACAAGTACGTTACGACCTAAAGCAAGTTCACCGACTTCCATTGAAGGGCCATCCGCTAAGATTTCCCCTTTCGTCACGCGGTTACCTGTGCTTACGATCGGACGCTGGTTATAACACGTTCCTTGGTTGGAACGAATAAACTTAAGCATATTGTAAGTGTCAAGGTCGCCTGAAACTTCCTTGCCATCTACTTCTTTAATGCGGCGTACTTGAACTTGTTTCGCTGTAACGCGCTCAACAATTCCTTCGTGCTTACAGATAACTGCAGCTCCAGAGTCTTTTGCTGAAACGTGCTCCATTCCTGTACCAACGATTGGTGATTCAGGAACAAGTAAAGGTACAGCCTGACGTTGCATGTTCGCTCCCATTAGAGCACGGTTGGAGTCATCATTTTCTAAGAACGGAATACATGCTGTCGCAGCGGATACTACCTGTTTCGGCGATACATCCATATAATCGATGCGTTCGCGTTTAACAACAGTGTTATCACCCCGGAAACGTGCGATTACGTCTTCGTTCATGAACTCTCCGTTATCACCTAAGATAGAGTTCGCCTGTGCAACTACGTATAAATCTTCTTCATCAGCAGTCAAGTAATCAATACGGCTCGTTACACGACCTGTTTCAGGATCAACCCGACGGTATGGTGTTTCGATAAATCCATATTGGTTCACTTTTGCATAAGAAGAAAGTGAGTTGATCAAACCGATGTTCGGACCCTCTGGCGTCTCAATCGGACACATACGACCGTAGTGAGAGTAGTGAACGTCACGAACTTCAAAGCCTGCACGCTCACGTGTAAGACCACCTGGCCCTAGTGCAGATAGACGACGTTTGTGCGTCAATTCTGCTAGCGGGTTCGTTTGATCCATGAACTGTGAAAGCTGAGAGCTTCCGAAGAACTCTTTAATAGATGCAATAACAGGACGAATATTGATCAACGCTTGTGGTGTGATCGCATTTGTGTCTTGGATCGACATACGCTCACGCACAACACGTTCCATTCTGGAAAGTCCGATTCTGAATTGGTTTTGAAGAAGCTCACCAACTGAACGCAGACGACGGTTTCCAAGATGGTCAATATCATCTGTTGTACCTACTTGATGCAATAAGTTGAAGAAGTAGTTGATAGAAGCAATAATGTCAGAAACCGTGATGTTTTTAATTTCTTTATCAACAAGTCCGTTTCCAATAACATTAATGATTCTTTCACCCTCTTGATCATCAGGCGCATAGACTTTGATAGATTGAAGTGCGATATCTTGATCTTCAGCCACTCCTCCTGCTGGTGTTACGGTTTTAAAGCCTACACCATTCTCAAGAGCAGGGATAATCTTATCTAGCGTTCTACGGTCAAGAAGCGTACCTTCTTCAGCGATCACTTCACCAGTTTCAGCATCAACAAGTGTTTCAGCTAGTTTCTGGTTAAAGAGACGATTCTTTATATGAAGCTTTTTATTGATTTTGTAGCGTCCAACGTTTGCTAAGTCATAGCGTTTAGGGTCAAAGAACCTAGAATCTAATAAACTTTTTGCATTATCTACTGTTGGAGGCTCTCCCGGACGAAGACGCTCATAGATTTCTAGAAGGGCTTTTTCCGTTCCTTCTGTATTATCCTTATCTAGCGTGTTGCGTAGATACTCGTCTTCTCCAAGCAAATCAATGATTTCTTGATCAGACCCAAACCCTAAAGCACGAAGCAATACGGTAATAGGGATTTTTCTTGTGCGGTCAATACGCACATAAACTACGTCCTTAGCATCTGTTTCGAACTCCAGCCAAGCACCGCGGTTTGGAATGACAGTAGCGGTAAAACCTTTTTTACCGTTTTTGTCGATTTTCTCACTATAGTAAACACTTGGTGAACGAACGAGCTGTGATACAATTACACGCTCTGCCCCGTTGATCACAAAGGTTCCCGTATCTGTCATTAACGGGAAATCTCCCATAAATACTTCCTGCTCTTTTACTTCGCCCGTCTCTTTATTGATCAGACGCACTTTCACACGAAGCGGAGCAGCGTAAGTAACATCGCGCTCTTTTGATTCATCTACAGGATACTTCGGCTCACCTAAGTTATAATCAATAAACTCTAAAACGAGGTTCCCTGTAAAATCCTCAATCGGCGAAATGTCTCGGAACATTTCACGTAACCCCTCATCAAGAAACCATTGATAGGAAGCGGTTTGAATTTCAATTAAGTTTGGTAATTCAAGCACTTCGCTAATCCTTGCATAACTTCTTCGTTGGCGGTGGCGTCCAAACTGAACTAGTTGACCTGTCAACTGCTTCACCCCTCAAATCCAGCGTTTTTTTCGTGTATCATATTTCTTTCTAACATTCTATTAAGAAGGTTAGAAAACAAAAAGAAAAAGGGTTTCATATTTTTAAAACCGCAGTTTTCCTATTTTGATAAAAGCTATTATATAATTTTGTCCAACTTTTTCGCATTCTATACGTCTAAACATGAGTAAAAAACGTTGATTTATCAACGTTTTTTCGCTTACCACGAAAAATAAGCAGCAAAATGCGAATCCATTGGCATTTTATAAAACTAACATACGGAATTTATCAAGTCAAACTTTTATTGCGCGTAAAATATAGTAGCCTTTTTTCTTCGCAACCGTTTCAACTTGGCCGAATAATTGTTCCATTTTATCCATAGCAGATGGCGCACCTTGTTTCTTTTGAATAACTACCCATAACTCGCCACCAACGCAAAGTTTGTGATAAGCTTCTTCAAAAATTTGATGAACGACCGTCTTACCTGCACGAATCGGCGGATTTGTGATAACGGCAGCGAACTCTTCATCCTTCACTTCAGCAAATAAGTAACTTTTATAGATCTTTACATTATCAACCTTGTTCTTATCTGCGTTCAGCTTAGCAAGTTCAATTGCTCTTTCATTGATATCCACCATTTGAACAACACGATCTTGTTCCGCTCTAGCAAGCGAAAGCCCGATTGGCCCGTAACCGCATCCTACATCTATATAATCACCAGATACTTCTGGAGGTACAAAGGACTCTATTAAAACACGACTGCCAAAATCTACTTCTTTCTTCGAAAAGACACCAGCATCTGTCGTAAAACGAAACTTTTCGCCGTTTAAAGAAAAATCCCATGTTTCTCTTTTGCTTTCTGTACCAGGTGTTTCAGAATAATAATGGTTTTTCATCGTTTTTAAACTCTCCTTACCTTCTGATAAAGACAGTATTCCCGTTCCCAAATTCTTTAACGGTCTATCTATAAAGATGCTTTTACAATGTCGCATTCGGTAGTGTTGATTTCCGTTTCAGGTGCTCGCTTTCCGCAGGGCAAGCGCTGACCCACATTCGTACGTTTCACGTATAAGTGTCTCACCTGCCCGCCTGTCCTGCAGGAGTCTCGCACCTTCCACTTCAATCAACTGTTCAAAGAAGAGACAAGATTAGAAACTGCTAATTTAGAATAAATTTATTCTAAAAGATTAAGCGAAACAAACAAAAAGGTCCGCCATCGGGCGAACCTTTTCTTTTGAATTACTTAACTTCAACAGCAGCGCCAACTTCTTCAAGTTTAGCTTTGATTTCTTCAGCTTCTTCTTTAGCAACGCCTTCTTTAACTGGCTTTGGTGCTCCGTCAACAAGCTCTTTCGCTTCTTTAAGGCCAAGACCTGTAAGTTCACGAACAACTTTGATAACTTTAATTTTTGAAGCTCCACCACTTGTAAGAATTACGTCGAATTCAGTTTGCTCAGCAGCAGCTTCTCCAGCAGCAGCACCAGCAGCAGCTACAGGAGCAGCAGCAGTTACACCAAACTCTTCTTCGATTGCTTTTACTAGGTCGTTAAGCTCTAAAACAGTCATTGTTTTTAAGCTTTCAATGATTTGCTCTTTAGACATTATAATTTCCTCCTTATGGAATGTAAGTTATTGGTTGAAGATAAGACTTATGCGCCTTGTTCTTCTTTTTGTTCTGCAACGGCTTTAGTAGCCAACGCAAAGTTGCGGATAGGTGCTTGAAGCACGCTGAGTACCATAGAAAGAAGACCTTCTCTTGATGGAAGTTCAGCAAGAGCTTTCACTTCTTCTAGAGACGCGATACGTCCTTCGATTACACCAGCTTTGATCTCAAGCGCTTCGTGTTTCTTAGCGAAGTCGTTAAGAATCTTAGCAGGAGCTACAACATCTTCATTTGAGAATGCGATCGCTGTAGGACCAGTTAAGTGTTCTGATAGGTTAAGATCGTTTTCTTCAGCAGCGCGAACTACCATTGAGTTTTTGTAAACTTTAAACTCGATGCCAGCATCACGCAGTGACTTACGAAGTTCAGTAACCTCAGAAACAGTAAGACCACGGTAGTCAACAAGGATTGTTGATTGGCTATTTTTGATTTTCTCAGAAATAGTGGATACTAACTGCTTTTTTGTTTCTAAAATGCTGCTCATTATTACACCTCCTGTAAAATGATTGCATCACCGCAGGTTTTGTCCAAAAACAAAGCCTCCATGTCGAGACATGGAGGCGTGAGTATCTAAAGTCATAAGTAATTAACTAATGAGCTTATCGATGCTTCACCTCGGCAGGAAGATTTAAGCCAGTTGGCTCCTGCTGTCTACGGCATTCATCTGATGCGTTTGTGTTTAACAGTATATAATATAACGGGTATAAACCCGTTTGTCAACTATCGTTTTACAGCAAATGAAGATGGATTAACTTTGATCCCAGGTCCCATTGTTGAAGAAACAGCAACGTTCTTCATGTAAGTTCCCTTTGCAGCTGCAGGCTTAACTTTCAACAATGTTTCGATGATTGTGTTAAGGTTTTCTGCAAGCTTCTCAGCTTCGAAAGATACTTTACCGATTGGAACGTGAACGTTACCAGTCTTGTCGACACGGTATTCTACTTTACCAGCTTTGATTTCGTTAATCGCTTTTTCAACTTCAAATGTAACTGTTCCTGTTTTAGGGTTAGGCATTAAACCTTTAGGTCCTAGAACACGTCCAAGTTTACCAACTTCAGCCATCATGTCCGGAGTTGCAACGATTACGTCGAACTCGAACCAACCTTGTTGGATTTTGTTGATGTAGTCAGAATCGCCAACGTGATCTGCTCCAGCAGCTTCAGCTTCTTTTGCTTTTTCACCTTTTGCGAAAACTAATACACGTTGAGTCTTACCAGTTCCGTTTGGAAGCACTACTGCTCCACGAACTTGTTGGTCAGCTTTCTTCGTGTCTACACCTAAACGAACTGCAACTTCTACAGACTCGTCAAATTTTGCAGGAGCAGCTTTTTTAACTAGCTCGATCGCTTCTGCAGCGTCATATGCTTTTGTGCGGTCTACTAATTTAGCCGCTTCTTGGTACTTCTTACCTTTGTTTGCCATTTGTTTTGTCCTCCTTATGTGGTTTAGCGGATATTCCTCCCACTTATTGCACTAAAAGATCAAGTGCAATTACACGCATTGCATGAATAAAGGTTGCGAACCGTTTGACGGGCAGGATATCAATCCATTTACTCGCAACCTAATAGACATCAAACACAGGGATTAGTCTTCGATAACAATTCCCATGCTGCGTGCTGTACCTTCAACCATACGCATTGCAGCTTCAACACTAGCAGCGTTTAGGTCAGGCATTTTTGATTCTGCGATTTCGCGAACTTTATCACGCTTTACAGTCGCAACTTTTTTCTTGTTCGGCTCACCAGAACCTGACTCGATTCCCGCAGCTTTCTTTAAAAGAACAGCAGCCGGAGGAGTTTTAGTGATGAATGTAAATGAACGGTCTTCGAAAACCGTGATTTCTACCGGAATGATTAAACCAGCTTGATCAGCAGTACGAGCGTTGAATTCTTTACAGAATCCCATGATGTTTACCCCAGCTTGTCCTAGTGCAGGTCCAACTGGCGGTGCCGGGTTTGCTTTACCAGCAGGGATTTGCAATTTTACCATCTTAATAACCTTTTTAGCCACGCGACACACCTCCTTAAGTCCGTGATGTGGTATTATGGGCCGAAACCCTCCCACTCAAAAATACGCTTCCCCTCCTAAAAGAGAGGAAGCAGTTGATTAGTAATATCAAACATAAAAAATTCTATCACCTTTTTGAAGTGATTACAAGTCTTTTTCCATTATAACTTGCTAACTTGGGTAAACTCAAGTTCAACTGGTGTTTCACGGCCAAACATGTTGACGTGAACTTTCAGCTTCTGTTTTGTTGCGTCGATCTCTTCGATCGTACCAACAAAGTCAGCAAAAGGACCTTCTTTTACTTTTACAGATTCCTTGATTTCGAAATCAACTTCAACGCGCGGAGCTTCCATACCCATACCTTTAAGAATATGATCTACTTCCTCAGGCAAAAGTGCCGTTGGCTTTGAGCCCGCTCCAGCAGAACCGACAAATCCTGTTACCCCAGGAGTATTACGTACAACGTACCAAGAATCATCCGTCATGACCATTTCCGTTAATACATAACCAGGGAAAACTTTCTTCATGCTTGTTTTTGTCTTACCGTTCTTTGTTTCGGTCTCTTCTTCTACAGGTACAAGTACACGGAAAATCTTATCTGTCATCCCCATAGATTCCAAACGCTTTTCCAAGTTTGCTTTTACTTTATTTTCATAACCTGAATAGGTATGAACTACGTACCAATTTTTTTCCATACGATGGGACCCGTGTCCTTTCCCTCCTAAAATGGATATACTCTAGCATTCTATCCAAAAGAAGCTATATCTAATCTACCCTAAAATAAGCTCAACTAATTGTGAAATCCCTAGATCCACAACCCAGAAGAACAAAGCCATAATCACTACAGTTGACAGCACAATCCCCGTATAGCGAAATAATTCTTTTCGCGAAGGCCAGCTTACACGCTTCATCTCCTTATTTACATCGGAAAGAAACTTTGCTGGTGATTTTTTTGTCTTTTCTGCAACATCCGCCATCTTCATAAACCCCCATGCCTTTTGATCAATTAACATTTATAAAAAAAGCTTGTTTCGCTTACTTCGTTTCCTGGTGAATGGTATGAGCATTGCAGTAGCTGCAAAACTTTTTAACCTCGACTCGTTCAGGATTGTTTTGCTGGTTCTTCATCGTTGTATAATTTCGTTTTGAGCATTGTTTACAGGCTAAAAAAACTTTTTTTCTCATGCTAAATAAACACCTTTCGTGCGACAAAGCCACTCATCCACGTTACAATGTTACTTTTAAAACCTTAACATAGGGGTATACGCTTGTCAATAAAGGGAAAATGACGTTTAGCAAGCTATTTGTATTGGAAATGTAAGTGGTTGATTTACGTTTTAGATGCTTAACTTTGCTAGTGATGCGACTGTGTCTTGTACTCCAGACAGCTTGGCGGCAGTGTAATTAAACAAAATTGACGCTAAAAGTCATCTCTCATCGATAAAATCGGGTGAAAAGTCAGCTGAAAATGATTTAGCTTGCTGTTTTGTTCTTGTGAGCACAATGATTCATGTGATTTTCTACTCAAATCAGGCACTTAACATATACCCAGTCCGGTATTCTTAGATGCTAATCCATGAAATATCAGCATTAATCCCGCGAGTTTCGGCTATAATCCCGCGAGTTTTGCGCATATATCGGCGAGTTGACAAAATCCGACTACTATTACCCGTTCTGATACCCCCTCACCATAAACAAAGGCCACCTATTCACACACATCAGCTAACCATTTACTCATGTCCAAAAGAAAAAGAGCAGGAACAATCCCTGCTCTTAAGATGATATTTCTCTTAGCTCTAAATAACGCTCTAATTTACGTTTCACTCGCTGAAGCGCGTTGTCGATGGACTTCACGTGTCTGTCGAGATCCACTGAGATTTCCTGGTACGATCTTCCGTCAAGATACAGCATCAGAACTTTGCGTTCCAGGTCACTTAATATTTCTCCCATCTTCACTTCAATATCATCAAATTCTTCTTGATTGATAATCAGTTCTTCTGGATCAGTGACTTTTGTACCGCATATAACATCCATTAGTGTACGGTCAGACTCCTCATCATAGATCGGCTTGTCCAACGACACGTAAGAATTTAACGGAATGTGCTTTTGTCTAGTTGCCGTTTTGATAGCGGTAATCATTTGCCTTGTTATACATAGTTCGGCAAAAGCTTTAAAGGACGACAGCTTGTCCTCTTTAAAATCGCGAATGGCTTTATACAGCCCAATCATGCCTTCTTGAATGATATCTTCTCGGTCTGCACCGATCAAAAAGTATGATCTTGCTTTCGCACGAACAAAGTTTTTATATTTGTTGATCAAATATTCAAGTGCTGCGCTGTCCCCCTCATGAACCAGTTCCACAAGGCTTTCATCTTCCATGAGCTCGTAATCGCTTACTGACCGTTCCTTGAGATCTATGTTCACGACAAATCCCCCCACCAGGTTTTTACCGGCAAAATATAGCAATATTATAGCTCATAGTTCACAAAAGCGTCAAGATTCCTTATTTTTGCCCTCTTCTCCATCTTTCAAATATTTCGGCAATTTCGTCTGAAAGAAGGATAGAGGAGGAGGTTTGTTTCCTTTTCCGCTCGCCAACGGACACATGAATATGCTTTTCGATTTCGTCCATCTCATTCTTTAATTCTCTCGCAGATTTTCTCAATGCGCCCTTGCCAAAAATCTGCCACTGCTCTGTTGAGTCTGAAGTTGCTACATATATTCGCTTATCGATTGATTTTAACTCTCCGACTAGACGTTCAATTCGCTCATCTGCCGTTTCGTTCTCTCGTGTGAAAATGACTTCAACGCGGTGGTTTTTCGTTTTTTTCTCTGTGCCAGGTGTGAGATGGGCATCAAATACGACGATTACTTGATACCCAGTCGTTCCCTGGTATTCTGCCATATATTCGATCAGCAGGTCTCTTGCTTTGGCAAAATCCGATGTTTTTAAGCTCCGTAATTCGGGCCATGCGCCAATGATGTTGTAGCCATCAACAATCAAATAGTGGCGAGTTTTCATTTTCGGACTTCTAACGGATTGCGGTTACGGTACACTTCATACATCAAGAGACTAGCTGCAACGGATGCATTAAGCGAGGTAACCTTCCCTTTCATCGGAAGCTGAACTAGGAAATCGCACGTTTCTGATACGAGTCTTCCCATCCCTTTTCCTTCGCTTCCGATCACAAGACCTAAAGGCATGTCCCACTTCGCTTGTCTGTAGTCATCTTTCCCTTTCATGTCAGCGCCGGCGAACCACATACCACGGTCCCTCAACTCTTTCATCGTTTGGACAAGATTCGTTACACGAACAACCGGAATGTACTCGATCGCACCCGTTGAAGCTTTTGCTACTGTAGCCGTCAGTCCTACGGAACGTCTTTTCGGAATAATGATGCCATGTGCACCGACTGCATCAGCCGTACGCATGATCGAACCTAGATTATGCGGATCTTCAAGCTCGTCCAATAAAAGAAAGAACGGCTCTTCTCCACGCTCTTCAGCAATTTTAAATAAATCATCGATATCTGCGTAAGAGTAGGCTGCAACACCCGCGATCACACCTTGGTGATTGCCTCCTCCGCTTAATGAATCGAGCTTTTGCTTTGGTACATATTGCACAAGGACGTTTTGCTTTTTAGCCATCGAGACGATCGTGCTCACAGGTCCTTTTTGAGATCCTTCACCTACGAAAATTTTATTAATATCACGGCCGGAGCGCAGAACTTCCATAACCGGATTTCGGCCGATGATCAGTTCTTGTTCTTTTTGTTCTTTTTGTTCTTTTGCTTCACTCATCTTTAGACCTCCCCTTTTTTATTTTCTGATAACACATATTCCATCATGTTCGTTAATCGTTCATGGTTATTCAACAGATAGAGATAACCGATGATCGCTTCAAAGCTTGTGGCATGCCGATACGTTTGAACATCCGTATTTTTCGGAACGGTACCTTGGTTCGCATTGCGGCCACGCTTAATCACAGCGACCTCTTCTTCTGTAAAATAGTTCTCTTCAAGCAGTTGAACAACCATGTTTGCTTGCGCTTTTGCTGAAACAAACTTTGTGGCAGATACATGGAGCTTATTCGGCTTCACCTGTCCGTTACGGATAAGGTGTTCACGCACGAACTGCTCCATTACTGCATCTCCCATATAAGCAAGCGTAGTTCCGTTCAGTTGTTTAATATCTGAGTCTGTAATCTTCATTTACCTATCTCTTTTCCACCGAACACCTTGTGCGGTATCTTCCAAAATAATGTTCTGTTCTTTTAACTGATCACGAATTTCGTCAGCGCGGGCAAAGTTCTTTTCTTTACGCGCTTGATTACGTTCTTGAATAAGAGCATCAATCTCTTCATCTAACAATTCTTCTTCTTTATGAAGAGTAAGTCCGAGCACACCAGCAAGCTCATCGAACAGAGCAATGAACTCTGTAATAACGGCTTTAGAAGTGTTCTTCTCTTGCAGGTATACGTTCGCCTCTCTCGAAAAATCAAAAAGATGAGAGATGGCATTCGCCGTGTTAAAATCATCGTCCATATCCGCGATGAATTTCTCTCTTGTTTCTTTAACAAGCTGAGTCCATTTTTCTGAATCCATAGCAAGATCTGCCGATACACTCAAGCGATGTTTCAAGTTTTCATAAGACGTACGGATCCTATTCAATCCTGCCTCTGCCGCTTCTAACAACTCTTGGCTGAAGTTGATCGGATTTCGGTAGTGGACGGCAAGCATAAAGAATCGAATAACTTGCGGATCCTGCTGTTGGACAAGATCATGAACCAGAACAAAGTTCCCAAGTGATTTAGACATTTTTTCGTTATCAATATTAATATACCCATTATGCATCCAATACTTAGCCATCGGAGCTTCATTTAATGCTTCCGATTGCGCGATCTCATTCTCATGATGCGGGAAGGCTAGATCTTGACCGCCGCCATGAATGTCGATCGAATCACCTAAGTATTTTTTCGCCATCGCCGAGCATTCGATATGCCAGCCTGGGCGACCTTTCCCCCAAGGACTCTCCCAATAGATCTCTCCATCTTTCGCCGCTTTCCATAGCACGAAATCAAGCGGATCTTCTTTTTTCTCTCCAACTTCAATTCTTGCTCCAGATCTTAGATCATCGATCGATTGATGAGAAAGTTTACCATAACCGTTGAACGAACGCGTTTTAAAATAAACATCTCCCGCTGCTTCATAAGCAAACCCTTTTTTGATGAGATTCTCGATAAACTCAATGATCTCTGGAATGGTTTCTGTTACGCGCGGATGTGCGTCAGCTTTTTGTACGCCTAATGCGCAAGTATCCTCGTGATACGCATGGATGAACTTCTCAGCGATCGTTGGGACATCGCTTCCCATCTCTTTCGCTGCTTTGATGAGCTTATCATCAACATCCGTAAAATTGGAGATGAACTGCACGTCATAGTCTCTATATTCCAAGTACTTTCTTACCGTATCAAAAACAATCGCCGGTCTTGCGTTACCGATATGGATATAGTTATATACAGTCGGTCCGCACACATACATCTTCACTTTTCCTTCTTCTAACGGAACGAAAAGCTCTTTTTGACGTGTCATCGTATTATAGATTTTAATACCCATTTAACCTTCACTCCCTTTTTTCAATGTTTCCAGTTCTTCGCGCATTCGTTTCATCTCATTATGCATCTCTCTAAATTTATCAGCTACCGGGTCAGGCAGATCTCGATGATCAAGTTCGCATCCTACTTTGATGCCGTCTTTAATCACGACTCTTCCTGGTATTCCAACTACGGTCGCATCAGGCGGTACATGTTGAAGAACTACCGATCCTGCCCCAACTTTTGAATTTTTGCCGATGGTAATGTTACCTAGCACCTTGGCTCCTGTAGCAACAAGAACATGATCTTCGAGCGTGGGATGCCTTTTACCTTTTTCTTTACCCGTACCTCCGAGCGTAACGCCTTGGTAGAGCGTCACATCATTGCCGATGATACACGTTTCGCCGATCACCACACCCATACCGTGGTCGATAAAAAAGCGTCTGCCGATCTGTGCACCAGGGTGTATTTCGATGCCGGTAAAAAAGCGGCTGATCTGCGAGATCAAGCGGGCTAAAAACAGCCAGTTTCGTTTGAATAACTTATGTGCTAATCTATGGGCCCAAACCGCGTGCAGTCCAGAGTATGTTAAGAATACTTCGAATGAACTTCTGGCCGCTGGGTCTTTCTCAAAAACAACCTGAATGTCTTCTTTCATGGCTGAAAACATGTTCTCCAACCTCCTTGCATAAAATTTAAAGCTGTTGTAGTAAACTATGCTGCTCTTGGAAGTTGTTAATTTCCGTTTCAGGATGCTCGCTTTCCGGGGGGCGTGCGGTGAGCCTCTTAGCGCTATGCGCTGTTAAGAGTCTCACCTGTCCCGCTGATCCCCCAGGAGTCTCGCACCTTACACTACAATCAACTAGGCAAAGTTGAAAAAAAGTGATTCATAAGCAACAAAAGTTTAGAAATAAACCAGACATTAGAAAAATAAAAAACGCCCCTGTGCCAAATATGACACAGAGACGTACGGATAGACGCGGTTCCACTCTGTTTAACAGGCTATTAAAAACCACCTGTTCCCTTGAGCTCCATAACGGGGAGTTGCCGCCCAAACCTACTAACACTTTCGGCAAGGGACTCCGAGGGGCACTTCAGCAAGCATTTTCATGAACCACTTTCAGCCGGTGATGGTTCTCTCTACTATGAAAAGGCGCTAGCCTACTTTCCTCATCTGCGTTTTACGCTTTTATTATAAGTTTCTTTTACTATATTATAATCTTTGCAAAATGTGTACTTTTATTACTTTTTAATTTGAGTCAGCACAGCATTTACGCGCTTGATAATCACATCTTTACCTAAAAGAGAAACAGCAGCAGGCAGATCTGGACCATGTTGCTGACCAGTCGTCGCCACACGGATCGGCATGAACAAGTTCTTTCCTTTTTGACCTGTTTCTTTTTGAACAGCTTTCATCATTGCTTTGATGTCTTCCGCTTCAAAAGAATCACTGTTTTCGATCTGATTTAAGAACGATTCCATAACGGAAGGAACACCTTCACCTTGCAATACTTCAAGTGCTTCTCCTTCATACTCGATCTCTTCTTTGAAGAAAAGTTCAGTTAGGTCTACGATCTCAGCACCGTAGCTCATTTTTTCTTGATGAAGAGCGACAAGCTTCGTGATCCACTCTTGTTCTTCAGGGCTAGGGTTCATAGACACTCTGCCCGCTTTTACAAGGTGAGGCATGCATAACTCAACAATACGAGCTACGTCTTGCTGCTTCATATATTGGTTGTTCAGCCACTCTAACTTTTGTGTATCAAAAACGGCAGGTGCTTTTGACAAACGGTTCGGGTCAAAGATCTCAATAAACTGCTCACGGTTGAAGATCTCTTCTTCTCCACCCGGAGACCAGCCTAATAACGCAATAAAATTAAACAGCGCTTCTGGCAAGTATCCTAAATCTTTGTACTGCTCGATAAACTGAACGATCGACTCGTCACGTTTACTTAACTTTTTACGATTTTCATTCACGATCAGTGTTGTATGACCGAATTTCGGATGCGAAAAACCTAGTGCATCATAGATCAATAACTGCTTTGGTGTGTTTGAGATGTGATCATCCCCACGCAGTACATGGGTGATCGCCATTTCGTGATCATCGATAACAACCGCATAGTTGTAAGTCGGGATTCCATCTTTTTTTACGATAACAAAATCACCAAAACCGCTCGATTCAAACGAAACTTCACCTTTAACCATGTCATCAAACGTGATCGTACGGTCTTGTGGAACTTTAAAACGAATGCTCGGACGGCGGCCTTCTTCTTCTAGAGCCGCTTTTTCTTCAACTGATAAGTTTCGACAACGTCCGTCATAAACCGGAGTATCTCCTTTAGCCATCTGCTCTTCACGAGAAATTTCAAGCTCTTCTTCCGTACAATAACAAGTGTATGCAAGACCTTTTGAAAGTAGTTCATCTGTATACTTCTCGTATAGATCTAAACGTTCCATCTGACGATACGGACCGTAATCTCCTCCGATATCAACACTTTCATCCCAATCCATACCAAGCCATTTCAAGTGATCCAGCTGACTCTCTTCTCCACCTTGAATGTTACGCTTCTGATCTGTATCTTCAATACGAATAATAAACTTTCCGCCAGAGTGGCGAGCATATAAATAATTGAATAGAGCTGCACGTGCATTCCCTATATGTAAGTGTCCCGTTGGACTTGGTGCATAACGCACTCGAACTTCGTTTGCCATCATGTTTCACCTCTATAATTTTTTTCTTCTTTAGATGAATGGTTGGATCGCTTGACTGATCCTCTTCATTGAAAAGTTGATTGGAGTGCAAGGTGCGAGACTCCTGGGGGATCAGCGGGACAGGTGAGACTCTTAATAGCGCAGAGCGCTAAGAGGCTCACCGCACGCCCCCCGGAAAGCGAGCAACCTGGAACGGAAATCAACCGCTCCCTTAAACTCCATATCCTTCCTTCTACAGCAGTACAACTATGCCTTTTCTATCAAAACAACCGCTTGAGCTGCGATTCCCTCTTCACGTCCAGGGAATCCTAGCTTTTCAGTCGTCGTTGCCTTCACGTTGATTCTCTCTGCATCAACCCCAAAAATACCGGCGATCACTCCGCGCATCTCTTCGATGTACGGAAGCATCTTTGGCTTTTGAGCAATGATGGTACAATCTATATTACCTAAAGAATAACCTTTTTTCTTAACCAATTTCCAAGAATCGAGCAGCAAACGCTTCGAATCTGCGTCTTTATAGGCTGGATCTGTATCCGGAAAGTGTTTGCCGATATCTCCTTCACCCGCTGCGCCTAACAATGCATCTGTGATTGCGTGCAAAAGAACGTCAGCATCAGAATGCCCTAAAAGTCCCTTCTCATAAGGAATCGTTACGCCGCCAATAATTAACGGACGCCCCTCACTGAAGGCATGTACATCAAAACCCTGTCCGATGCGCATCATGCTTTTTCCCCCTGTCTCTCTAACAAAATGGCTTGTCCAAATAACAAGTCATCAGACGTAGTTAATTTTATATTATGATAGTCTCCCATTACAATAGCGACTGTTTGTCCAATTCGTTCCACTAGGCTTGCGTCATCCGTTCCAATATAGCCTTCTTCGTCTGCCTTCCTGTGTGCATCCATTACGATAGAAAGACGAAAAGCTTGCGGGGTTTGAACAGCCCACAAGCTGGAACGGTCGATCGTTTCTTCCACTTGATTCTCGATTACCCGCTTAACCGTGTCCTTAACAGGAACAGCTAACACGGCAGAGCCTGTTTCTCGTGCCGTGTTAACTAGTTGTAAAATAGAATCATGTGTGATGAAAGGACGCGCTGCATCATGAATGAGGACGAGGTCGGCATCGGTAGGTACGACCTTCAAACCCTCATAAACACTTTGCTGACGCTCTTTTCCGCCTGGAACGATTTTGCGCACTTTTTGATATTGGAACGACTCTACAAAATCTTGCATCTGCTGCAATTCCTTTTCACTGCCGACCAAGATCACACCTTCGCAATGCGGATCTTTTTCAAACACATGCAGCGTGTGCGCGAGGACCGGCTCACCTAAAAGCTCGATCCACTGCTTAGAGATTCCAGCTTTCATGCGTTTACCTTGTCCAGCAGCAGGAATGACTGTCCAATAATTCACGTGCTTCCCCACCGTTCGTTACAATGCTTTTTCTAATAGTTTCTTTTTAGCAAAAATCATTCTGCCCGCTGATGTTTGGAGTACTGAAGTTACAACAACATCAATCGTCTTGCCTACATAATCACGACCATCTTCTACGACGATCATCGTTCCATCGTCTAGATAGCCAACACCTTGACTCTGTTCTTTTCCGTCTTTGATCACTTGTACAACAAGCTCTTCGCCTGGAAGAACAACCGGTTTAACCGCATTTGCAAGATCATTAATATTTAGTACTGCAACGTTTTGCAGTTCACATACTTTGTTCAAGTTAAAATCATTCGTTACGACGACACCGGATAACAGCTGAGCGAGTTTTACTAGCTTGCTATCCACTTCCGTAACTTCTTCAAAGTCACCTTCATAGATTTCAACTTTCATAGAAAGCTCTTTTTGAATCCGATTTAGAATATCAAGACCTCGGCGTCCTCTGTTACGCTTTAGAACATCTGAAGAATCCGCAATATATTGTAATTCTTCTAATACAAAACGAGGAATAATGAGCGGACCTTCTAAAAAGCCAGTTTGACAGATATCAGCCACTCGGCCATCGATAATAACGCTCGTATCTAGGATCTTATACTTACCACTCGGCATTTCGATCTCAGCTTCTTTTTTACGCTCTTTTCCTTGGCTTTTCAAAGAGAACAGCTGGATCAACTCATCTCTCTTTTTAAAACCTACCTGAAAGCCTAAGTAACCGAGCAGGAATGTAATAGCGATCGGCAGTATGGAACTGACCACAACAATATCCATAGAACTTAACGGTGACTGGATCAAAAATGCGACGATCAGTCCGATGATCAGCCCCATCGTCCCAGATAAAAGGTCAGTTGCTGGAGCTTTTACTACCGTTTCCTCAGCCCAGCGGATTAAACCTACTACGTAATCTGACAGCCAAAATGTAGATAAAAAAAGTATAAGTGCACCAATTACTGCCCCGACATATGGGGATGTTACCTGATTCGGAAGATCACCGAAGTTAAGTACACGAATGAGATCTGGTATATATAGATAGCCGAGCATGCCACCTATTACAATGAAAAATAGCTGAACAATTCTTTTTAGCATGCCTGATTCACCTCCCCTAATCATTATTTACAAAATGACCGTATTAAAAACGTGTAAAAGATAGAAAATTCCTTTTTTTACAGAGGAAGTTTTCTCTAGATATGACGATCGACGAAAAGCTGTTCCTGAATGCGTTTTAGACCTTCTTTTACTTTTTTGGCACGGATCTCACCGATACCCTCTACCTCGTCCAATTCATCAATGGACGCGCGCAAAATTTGCGGAAGGTTTTCAAATGCATCTGTCAGATTTTCGATAATAACCGCAGGAAGCCTTGGAATCTTGCCAAGAATACGGTAACCGCGTGGATGAATCGTCTCATCCTGCATATTCATACCGGCTGAGAAGCCTAAAAGTTTCATAATAACGGATTCATCGAACAATTCTTCAGATGATAGTTTGTTCAATTGGCGAAGAATCGCATAAGGATCACTTTGACGATCTTTCATATAGTCCTTGATTAAAAGCAATGCTTCTTCCTCGATGTTAGAAACAAGCTCCTCCATCTGGATTCCTATGAGCCTTCCTTCAACACCAAGTTCATTAACATATTTAATAATCTCATTTTTTATGCGTAAAACCATCTCAATTCTGTGAATAACTTGTGTAACTTCTTGGAAAGTCACTAATTCTTCAAATTCTAGAGCGCCAAGGTTCGTAACACTTTGATCGAAAACAACTTTATATTTCTCAAGCGTTTGAATCGCTTGATTCGCTTTCGTTAAGATCACACCGATCTCTTTTAACGAATAACGAATCATCCCCTGATACAAAGTGATTACGTTACGACGTTGAGAAATGGAGATTACAAGGTTGCCTGTTTGACGCGCAACACGTTCTGCCGTTCTGTGACGAATCCCCGTTTCTGTTGACGGAATAACCGTATCTGGAATCAGTTGTGTGTTCGCATACAGAATCTTAACAGCATCTTCGTTTAAAATGATCGCACCATCCATCTTAGCAAGTTCATATAGAGATGCTGGTGAGTATTTGCAATTGATAGAGAAACCTCCATCAACGATATCTTTTACTTTATCGTTATATCCAACAACGATCAGTCCACCTGTTTTCGCTCGCAGTACGTTATCGATCCCTTCTCGCAGTGGTGTTCCGGGAGCAACTAGCTGTAACATTTGGCTTATGATTGCTTCTTTTATCGCATGGTCCATAATATACTTTACCCTCCTAACGCTGCTTGTAATGCCTCATAAACGGTCGATACCCCGACGACTTGAATGCCTTTTGGAACCGTCCAGCCACCGATATTTTTATCAGGTATAATAGCTCGCGTAAAACCTAACTTCGCAGCTTCATGTACGCGCTGCTCGATACGGGAAACTCTTCTAACCTCTCCCGTTAATCCTATTTCTCCAATCATAACATCTGTTGGCTTGGTTGGTGAATCGCGAAAGCTTGAAGCGATGCTGATCGCAACTGCAAGATCGATCGCCGGCTCATCCAGTCGGACACCGCCTGCAACGTTTAGATAAGCATCCTGGTTCTGAAGCAGCAATCCAACTCTCTTTTCTAAAACGGCCATGAGCAGTGAGACGCGGTTATGATCGATACCAGTAGCCATCCTTCTAGGATTACCAAAGCTTGTTGGCGATATTAGTGCCTGAAGCTCTACTAACATCGGTCGTGTCCCTTCTAGAGAAGCAACTACGGTCGAACCCGCTGCCCCTTTGGAACGTTCTTCTAAAAAAATTTCAGAAGGATTTAATACTTCTTCAAGACCTACTTCTTTCATTTCAAAAACACCGATTTCATTCGTCGAGCCAAAGCGGTTCTTAACTGCTCGTAAGATTCGGAAAGTGTGATGCCGTTCACCCTCAAAGTACAATACCGCATCTACCATGTGCTCTAAAAGACGCGGACCCGCGATATTTCCTTCTTTTGTAACATGTCCTACAATAAATACAGCGATACCTTTTGTTTTCGCCATTCGCATCAAATGCGATGTACACTCTCGTACTTGCGATACACTCCCTGGAGCTGAAGTAACTTCAGCTCGATAGACGGTTTGAATCGAATCTATGATCATCACAGAAGGCATCACATCCGCCATCGCCTGTTCGATCAGTTCTAGATCTGTTTCTGCTAAAACAAACAAGTCCTTTGCATCGATCTCTAAACGGTCGGCACGCAGTTTCGTCTGTTTCACAGACTCCTCACCAGATATGTATAGAACACGCTCTCCCTTTTTTGCAAGCTGTGCAGATGTTTGCAGCAACAGGGTGGACTTACCTATTCCGGGGTCTCCACCAACTAAAACCATTGAACCTGGAACGATTCCTCCTCCTAGTACACGGTTGAACTCCTGATAGTTTGTCGGTATGCGCGGCTCTTGCTCGCTTTTTACATCCGCTATCGACTGAGGTTTCTGCTTTACGTTCTTATCTCCGCCAGAGGTTAAACCCCTAATATTTTTTTCAGGTCGAATCGTTTCCTCCACCATCGTGTTCCACGCATGGCAACCGGGACATTTCCCCATCCATTTCGGTGATTCGTAACCACAATCTTGGCAAAGAAAGATTGATTTTACTTTAGCCATCTATAAAAACTCCTCTTCCGAACTTAACACTTTATTATTTATCTATTTCGATAACCTTTAATTTCTACTTTCAGATGCTTCGTAAATTGGTGCTTCTAAAGTATCCCTGAAAAGACTTCATAGAAAGGTTGATTCGAGTGAAAGGTGTGAGACTCCTCGAAAATTAAACTTCAAATTTTCTTCGTGCGATGTGTCTCTGCCGAAGCATTCCTTGTCCTGCGGGACGAGTGGGCAGGAGAGACCCCTAAAGGCGCAAAGCGGCAGGGGGCTCACCGCACGCCCCGCGGAAAGCGAACACCTGTAACGGAAATCAACCACTTTCAAGGCATCATTGTATATCAATATAGGTTTACTATTTTAATAAGTTAAACACTGAAAATATCAAGATTTATTCACTCATATCATACCATAAAACCTAACAACTACTTCCATTTGAACTCTGCAAAAAAAGGCGAAAGCTAAGATTATTTCGACAAAAACCCGGAGGACATGTCTGTCTTCCGGGTCTTTTGTAGGATATTCTCATATGTGGTAAAAGTTAGACCGTTTGAACGACAAAATCGTTCTCTTCAACATCAATCTTAACGGTCTGCCCTTTGTTGATATTTCCTCTTAGAAGCTCTTCAGATAACCGATCTTCAATCTTACGCTGTAGAGCACGACGCAACGGACGAGCTCCGTAATCTGGATCGTATCCTTCTTCTGTAATCTTTTCGAGCGCAGCTTGTGTTAACTCGATCTCGATACCTTGATCACTTAAACGTTGTTTCAGTGATGCTGCCATCAAGCTAACAATTCTTAGCAAGTGCTCTTTTTCTAGAGAATGGAACACGATGATCTCATCGATACGGTTCAAGAACTCTGGACGGAAAGCACGTTTTAGTTCATCCATTACTTTAGACTTCATATCGTTGTACTTTTGACTTTCGTTATGAACAGCAAATCCTAGAGAACGGTTACGCTTAAGCGTGCTCGCTCCTACGTTTGAAGTCATGATCACAACCGTGTTACGGAAATCAACCGTACGTCCTTTAGAATCAGTTAAACGACCATCTTCTAGCACTTGAAGCAAGATATTGAATACTTCAGGATGCGCTTTTTCGATCTCATCAAGCAAGATAACAGAATAAGGCTTTCTTCTAACTTTTTCTGTTAACTGGCCGCCTTCTTCGTGTCCAACATAGCCTGGAGGCGATCCAACGAGACGAGATGTTGTATGCTTCTCCATGTACTCAGACATATCGATACGGATAATTGCATCTTCATCACCAAATAGTGTCTCAGCAACAGCTCTTGCAAGCTCTGTTTTACCTACACCTGTTGGTCCTAAGAAGATGAATGAGCCGATCGGACGCTTCGGATCTTTTAGTCCAGCACGTGCTCTTCGGATAGCTTTAGAGATTGCCGTTACAGCCTCAGACTGGCCGATAACGCGATCATGCAGAATCTCTTCCATCTTCAGAAGGCGTTCTGTTTCCTCTTCAGCAAGCTTGGAAACCGGAACTCCCGTCCAAGACGATACAACTTGTGCAATATCTTCTGGTGTTACTTCTGTGTTTTCTTTACCTTGCTTCTCTTTCCACACATCCTTCGTCTTTTCTAACTCTTCACGAAGGCGTTGCTCAGAATCTCGAAGTGAAGCCGCTTTTTCAAATTCTTGACTTTGAACAGCTGCATCCTTCTCTTTACGAACTTCCTCTAGCTTTTGTTCAAGCTCTTTTAAGTTCGGTGGTGCGGTATATGAACGAAGACGAACTTTTGAAGCCGCTTCATCAATAAGATCAATCGCTTTATCTGGTAAGAAACGATCTGAGATGTAGCGATCTGATAACTGAACAGATGCTTCAATCGCTTCATCCGTGATCGTTACACGGTGGTGAGCTTCATAACGATCGCGAAGTCCTTGAAGAATTTGAATACTTTCATCCTTCGTTGGCTCGTTAACCGTGATCGGCTGGAAACGACGCTCAAGCGCTGCATCTTTTTCAATATATTTTCTGTACTCATCAAGTGTTGTAGCACCGATACATTGAAGTTCCCCACGAGCAAGAGCTGGCTTTAGAATGTTGGATGCATCGATCGCACCTTCTGCTCCACCTGCACCGATCAGTGTATGAAGTTCGTCGATGAACAGAATGATGTTCCCAGCTTGGCGGATCTCATCCATTACTTTTTTCAGACGGTCTTCAAATTCACCTCTGTACTTCGTTCCAGCTACAACTGTACCCATATCAAGCGTCATTACACGCTTATCACGAAGGGTTTCTGGCACTTCGTTATTGATGATCTGCTGTGCTAAACCTTCAGCGATAGCCGTCTTACCAACACCTGGCTCACCGATCAATACAGGGTTGTTCTTCGTACGACGGCTCAGAACCTCGATTACACGCTGAATTTCTTTCGCACGCCCGATTACAGGGTCTAGTGTACCTTCACGGGCAATCGCTGTTAGATCGCGAGCTAAGCTGTCTAACGTAGGTGTGTTGGCACTAGCAGATAAACCTCTATGACTAGAAGAAGATTCATTGCTTCCTAGTAACTGCAGCACTTGTTGACGGGCTTTGTTAAGGCTGACACCAAGGTTGTTGAGAACACGAGCTGCAACGCCTTCTCCTTCACGGATCAAGCCTAATAGAATGTGTTCCGTTCCCACGTATGAATGTCCGAGTTTACGAGCTTCATCCATGGAAAGTTCGATCACTTTTTTAGCACGAGGCGTATAGTGGATCGTTTGAACAGCTTCCTGACCGCGGCCGATCAATGTTTCCACTTCTTTTTGAATCTTTTCTGGCCCTAGACCAAGAACTTGAAGGGCTTTTGCTGCAATTCCTTCTCCTTCACGGATCAGTCCAAGCAGGATATGTTCAGTTCCCACATTATTATGACCTAAACGAATCGCTTCTTCTTGTGCTAAAGCTAAAACTTTTTGTGCTCTCTCAGTAAAACGACCAAACATCATACTCGTCACGCTCCTTATCGGTTTTCCAATTTTATTCTTTCTCTGATTAAAGTGGCTCTTCTTATGTCACGTTCTTCTGGAGTTAGAACTTCACCTGCATATTGTTGAAGAAAACCTGGTTGTGTAAGTATCATAAGCTCATTGAGGATCGTTTTTGAAATGCCAGGTAAAATCTCTAAATCAATGCCAAGCCGCACATCTGATAAACATTTAGCAGCTTCTTTTGATTGGATGATCCGGCAATTCTCTAATGTTCCCAACGAACGGAATAACTTGTCTTCAAGCTGTAATTTCAATCCATCCTGCAGCTGTTGACGAGCTGCTCGTTCTTGTTGGATGACCTGCATGACGACACCTGCGAGATCTTCCATTATATCCTCTTCCGACTTGCCTAGTGTCATCTGATTTGAAATTTGAAAAATGTTTCCTTGCGCCTCAGTACCTTCGCCGTAGATCCCTCTTACCGCTAACCCTAGCTGATTGATCGCTGGGATGATGCGGCTCATCTTTTTTGAGAGTACGAGGGCTGGAAGATGCATCATGACAGAGGCACGAAGTCCAGTTCCTACATTCGTCGGACAGCTTGTTAAATATCCTCGTCTTTCATCAAACGCATAATCAACGTTCTTTTCAATAAAATCATCGATCTCATTCGCCCGATGAAGCACTTCATCTAATTGAAAACCTGGTGCTAAACATTGGATGCGTATATGATCTTCTTCGTTCACCATGATGCTGACCGATTCATCTGCATTCATGAGAACTGCACCATATTTCGCTTGCTCTGCTAAATTGGGACTGATCAGATGTTTCTCAACAAGTACCCGTTTTTGAACAGGCTTTAACTCCTCCATCATCAGCATTTCAAGCTTTTCTGCTTCTTCTTCATTTTCTGAGCTCATACAAGTCGAGATCGCTGAAATGACTTCGTGAGCCGATTCTTTATCTGCTGCGATGGGAAATACATATTGATGAATATTCCTTGCAAGTCGGACACGGCTCGATAGAACTATATCCGATTCCGGCCCCTCCCGTTTCATCCAGGGACTGATCGCGTCACTGATAAATCGTTCCAAAGACATCGGTTACGTATCCCTCCCCTGTTGCAAGCGGTGCTCGATCTCTCTGATGACATCCCTTGTTTCAGCAGCTTTTTCAAATTCCTCATTTAATATATACTGCTGCAAAGCTTGCTTTAATTGCTGAAGCTGCTTTTTTTCTTGAATACTGCTTCCTGCACGGAGTGGAATCTTTCCCGCATGCAAAGTGTTACCACCATGAACTCTTTTAAAAATAGGATTAAGTTTCGATTCAAACGCCTTGTAGCAATTATCACACCCAAAGCGGCCGATCTTCGCAAACTGATAATAACTCATTCCGCATTTTTCACAGCTTAATGAGGGCGGAATGAAGTTGGATGATGGCGTATTCGGGACATGTCCATCACCGTGTAAAAGCCCAGAAAGCAATTGGTGAATGGAAAAAGAATTCGACCCCGGCAAGAATTCTCCTTTTTCTTTAGCACAATGTTCACAAATGTGAAATTCTGTTTTCTCACCATTTATGATCTTTGTAAAATGTAAAGACGCTTCTCGTTCATGGCACTCTTCACAATTCATTCTGCTCCCTCCCTTTATATAGAATGAATAAAAGGGCTATGTGGTTCGATATTTTAACGTTTTTATCATAGCTTTTAATAATTCTGCGCGTAATTCATCTCGTTCTGGAAGATTAAGCTTTAAAATGGATCTGTCCATCACGCTCAGCATAAGTCTTGCTTCCCGTTCTGAAACGATCGTCTCTTCCATAAGTCTCTTTATTACATTTTCTGCGTTGCCTTGCGATATCCTCTCACCAATCAAGGTGGTTAAGTGATCAATTAAGTGGGCAGAGCTTTCGGTACGGACCTTCATGATCCGAATATATCCTCCTCCACCTCTTTTACTTTCCACTACGAAGCCTTTTTCAATCGTAAATCTCGTGTTTATCACGTAGTTTATTTGAGAAGGCACGCATTGAAATCTTTCAGCTATATCCGTCCGCTTAATTTCAATGGACGGATCATTAGAGCTCGAGAGAATTTGCTTTAAGTAACTTTCAATTACATCTGAAATATTCCTCATTTCCCCTCCCCCTTCTGACTTTGACTAACTTTGACTATAGTTATATTATAGCCTGCCTTTTTCCGAAAATGCAAATCTCTATCCACCATTATTGCCTCATGATTACCTTCTTAACCTGTATGATTCTGTCGAAAAGATGATGCTTTTGGAGGAGGATGGATGTGCGCGTGAAGATGAGATGAGTACAATGAGTCGGTGGTGGGCGGTGGGTGGTGGTGTCGAAAATTCGATAAAATTTTTTATCCGTGAAATTATGAAGCTTATCCGTGAATATATGAATGATTACCGTGAATAAAATCAGGATTACCGTGAAATTACGTGGCTTTGGGTTGATGAGGAGATCTCATTTGGGGCTTGGGAAGGGAGATCAGGGCTGTTTGGGTGAGTTTTTGACTTGGGTGATGATTGTAAGAGCTTCTTGAGGGGCTTTTGAGATGAAATTTGGAGCTTTTGCGGAAGAATATCGCGTGCTGGAAGATGGCTCTGGCCATCTTCTTCCTATTTTGAGGGTTGTAAGAGGGGTTCGTAGTTGGAACTGACCTTCGAAGCATACGGTGCGGGGTATCTACGTGGTCTAATTAAGTCTGAATGCACTTAAATTAAGTCGAAAGGAGAGCAAATTAAGTCGGAACGAACCTCCATTAAGTCTAAAATCAAAAATAAAGGCCGTTCGCTAAATCTCGACAACCTCTCCCTGCGCGATCCAAGCTCTATACCCCGGGGCATCCAACCCCCAATACCCAACATCAGAAGTTTGGCGGCTGCCAAACCGCCTTATTCTCTTTATATCTTCTTTTGAGATTTAGACTTCAAAATATCTTCTTCTCCTTTGACAGTTGATTGTAGTGGAAGGTGCGAGACTCCTGGGGGATGAGTGGGACAGATGAGACAACTCAGGGCGCAAAGCGTCGAGATGGCTCATCGCACACCCCCCGGAAAGCGAGCAGCCTGGAACGAAAAGCAACACTTTCAAAAGCAACAAAGTGTATGAAAACAGTCTGTTAAACACAAAAAAAAGAAGATGGATGTTCATCCATCTTCCTCATTGCCTAGCGACGTCCTACTCTAACAGGGGGAAACCCCCAACTACCATCGGCGCTAAAGAGCTTAACTTCCGTGTTCGGTATGGGAACGGGTGTGACCTCTTTGCCATCA
>NZ_JACSQM010000012.1 GCF_014836645.1 Fictibacillus norfolkensis | reverse complement strand
GCTCGTATTTTTCATATGGCGCTCGTATTTTTCATATGGCGCTCGTATTTTTGATATGGCGCTCGTATTTTTGATATGGCGCTCGTATTTTTGATATGGCGCTCGTATTTTTGATATGGCGCTCGTCGGAGCGTGCTTAACAGCCGCTCCTACGAGCTAAAAAAGGATGCAGAAGCTAAAAGTGGCTTCTTCATCCTTTTTCTCTACAATTTTTTCAAATAATCCAGTGCATCGTTCAGCGTTTTAACCGGAACGATCTTCATTTTAGAGCCTATATCTTTTTGAGCCTTCACCGCATCACTATAGTTATCTCCATCAACAGGGGCAAAGAAAATTTCGGCACCTGCTTCATCAGCTGCAACGATCTTTTGCTGTATACCGCCGATTGGTCCTACTTTCTTTTGAAGGTCCATCGTACCGGTTCCTGCGATCTTCTTTCCATGTGTAAGATCATCTGGTGTTAGCTGATCCATAATTTCTAATGTGAACATCAACCCAGCTGATGGTCCTCCGATCTGTGAGGTATCAATCTTCACTTTCGGATCTGTTACGATCGATACATCTGCTACAGGAGAAGTGATGCCAAGACCCGCTTTTGGTCCTTGATCTTGAATATATTTCTTTGGAAACTCTTCAATATTTAAATTCACATTCAGTTTTTTATCGCCGCGTAATATAGTTAAGTCTACTGCATCTCCTGCTTTCTTAGGAGCGAGCGTATCAAGGAGTTTCTTTGTTTCCATAACCGGATTACGGTCAACAGCAATAATCTTATCTCCAACTTTTAACTTCTTTTCTGCCGGCATACCCGGCATTATTCCCGTAACATAAACACCATGATATTCAATGTCTACTTTCTTTCCTGCCTCTTGGTAGGCAACAATCGTTGCAGCATGCTGTGAATCTTCCATCATCTGAAGTTGTCTTTGGTTGTATTCTTCATCCGTCTCATCTTCTCCTCTGATCTGATCAGCAGGGATGACTTCACGATAATCACTCAGCTTTGCCCATATGTATTGCGGAATGTTTGCTGTACCTACCGAAACGGTTGTCAGCATGAACACTCCCTTATCGTCGTCTCCTCCCTCTACGCTAATGATGGGATCTAATACTCTGGCATCCCCGGGAGAGGTAATGTAGTAAGGAAGTGGATAGAATGCTATAAAAGCAAACACCAGCAAAAAAAGGATGATGAATTTATTTTGCGAGAAAAAGTTTCTTCGTTTCGTTGTTTTTTCAGTGGTCATGCATAGACTCCTTCCAGTTGTTGATCTTCTCTAAGATTTTAGGTATCTGTTTTCTTCCTGCTTCTTCTCCTATAGCAATTATATCATTTACATCCTTAAATGCTGTAGAACTAAACTGCTCAACCATTGGACGGATCATGATATCTGCTGAAATCTCGTGCCAGCGCACCATTTCGCGCTGCATGATATCAATGCTTTGGATGATAACATCAAAAATTGATGAAACCTGAAGTTCGGCTTTAAAATGAGAGATATCTACTGCGATTACGAGGTCTGCTCCCATCTCTCTTGCCACAGAAACAGGTACACGGTCGATGACTCCACCGTCCACTAAAAGTTTTCCGTTTATTTTTTCAGGAACTAATATGCCGGGAATCGAGATGCTAGCACGAACTGCATCTGCAATAGGACCTGTTCTAAATACCACTTTTTCTCCTAGCAGTAGATCAGTTGCCACGATCGCTAACGGAATTTCCGTTTGTTCAATATGTTTTTGTTTTGTGAGAAGCCTTACGAGTTCTTTGATTTTCTTCCCTGTAATAAACCCCATCTTAGGAACCGTGTAATCCATATAATATTTACGCTTAAAGAGCGTTGCCATACGGTAAAGATTTTCATCGCTGTGACCCATACTTACCATCGCACCGACCAAAGCTCCCATGCTGCTCCCAGCTACCATGTCTATAGGAATCCCAGCATCTCTTATTGCTTTAACAACACCAAGATGAGCAAATCCTCTAGCACCACCAGATCCTAGAGCAAGTCCGATTTTCGGTTCTTTCATCCTTTGCTCCTCCTTTAGAAGCACCGTCTTTTTTTAACATATGGTCTAAAGAGTAAGGCTATACGTATAAATAAGGATGAGGACAAGTAAGTATTGTGGAATTATGTGAGAGGAGCACTCCCCTTATGAACAAAGCCTATTTCAAAACACTTCTATTATCAGCATCTGCTATTATCATAGCAATATCCATAATCATATACCCAAAAGAAACATATATGGCATCCGTCAACGGGTTGAAGATGTGGTGGGACGTTGTTTTCCCATCCCTGATGCCCTTTTTTATACTATCAGAGGTATTAATGGGGTTTGGTGTCGTACATCTAATAGGTGTATTATTCGAGCCTTTAATGAGACCGCTTTTCCGTGTGCCCGGTGCAGGAGGTTTCGTTTGGGCGATGGGTATTTCTTCAGGATTCCCTGCTGGGGCAAAGCTAACAGCACGATTATGGCACCAAAAACAGATCACGACTCTAGAAGCTGAACGCCTCGTGTCTTTTACGAATTGTTCAAACCCATTGTTCATGTTCAGCGCAATTGCAGTGGGTTTTTTTCATAACGCAGCTCTTGGCATCGTTCTCGCAGTAAGTCACTATTTGGGCAATTTTTTCGTTGGGCTGATCATGAGGTTCCACGGTTGGAAAAAAGAACCTGTTGAAAAGGAAATACGCTATAGAGGAAAGGGACTGACCAACGCGTTTAAACATATGCATGAAGCTAGGTTAGCAGATAATCGCCCCATCGGGCAGCTTCTTGGAGATGCCGTGCAGCAATCTACAAAAACACTTCTTATGATCGGTGGGTTCATTATTCTCTTTTCTGTACTAAGTAAGATGATGGATCTTCTTCACGTAGCAGAACTGCTTTCAAGATTGATTAATTATTTTTTTATCGCGCTTTCGCTATCTGAACAATTAAGTCTTCCTCTCATTAAAGGAATCTTTGAGATCACGTTAGGCAGCAACTTAACGAGTCTCGCTCAATCGTCCATCTTACAACAAGCCGTGATCGTAAGTTTTATATTAGCTTTTAGCGGTTTTTCCGTACAAGCACAGGTGGCTAGTATCCTTGCAGACACTGATATTAAGTTCAAGCCATTCTTTTTTGCAAGAATACTTCATGGGTTTTTATCAGCGCTCATTTGTCTTTTAGTATTCCCTTATTTGTATCACGTTAAAAGTACTACTGCTCCAGCATTTGCATTTCTTACTGAGAAAACCGTCCATATTAGTGAGTTCGGTATGTACGCACTCATGCACAGCCATTATGTAACACTTGGATTCTTAATCCTTTCAATTTTAATATGGAACAGAAACCTTATGAAAAAAAACAGCCTCCGCACTTAACGGGGGCTGTTGTATTTTTCTTTTAATGCTTCTTCTACAACTTCAGGAACAAGATCTGAAACGTTCGCATGATACTTTGCTGCTTCTTTAACGATGCTCGAGCTAAGGAAAGAATATTGATTGTTTGTCATCATAAAGAATGTTTCAACTTCATCATCTAATTTTTTGTTGATCGAAGCAATTTTCATCTCGTATTCAAAATCTGATACTGCACGAAGTCCTCTAAGAATAACATTTGCTCCGATATTCTTTACATAATCAATCAACAGACCGTTAAACGAGTCTACTTTTACGTTGGGAAATTGTTTCGTAACTTCCTTTAAGAGTACGATTCTCTCATCAACTGTGAACAAAGGGTCTTTACTTTGATTATTTGCTACTACTACAATTACTTCATCAAATACTGTTGCTCCACGTTTAATAATGTCCAGATGACCACGAGTTACGGGATCAAAGCTACCAGGACAGACTGCAGTTGTTGGCATTTTTTTCACCTCATACTTTATGTTAATCACGTTTGTAGATCGTTATTGTGGTTGTTTTTCCGTATGTTTCCTGTCTGACCTGATAAAAGTTTCCGATCTCCTCAGGTAGTGTTACATCTGTACCATGTTCAGTCACTATACTTCCTTCTGGAGATAGAAGTTCAAGTTTATCAATCTCCTCCATATCCTTTAACAACATCTGCTTCGCATAAGGAGGATCAAGGAATATCATATCGAATTGCATCCCTCTTTTGTGAAGCGCTTTCAATGCTCTTTTCGCATCATTCCGAAAGACTTCTGTGTTGTCTTCGTAGTTGCATTGTTTAATATTCTCTTTGATCGTATGTATCGCTTTTTGATCCTTGTCAATGAAAATGAAATGCTCCATGCCTCGGCTTAATGCTTCGAGACCTAAGCCACCACTTCCACCATATAAATCAAGACCCGTACCTCCATCAAAGAAAGGACCGATCATGTTAAAGATGGATTCTTTGATCTTATCAGTTGTTGGTCTTGTGTTCGTTCCTGGTACTGCTTTAAGTGGTCTTCCCTTACATTCTCCAGCTATTACTCTCACGTTCTTCACTCAATTCTTTATCCGTTTTCCCTTACTTATCCTATCACAAGTATTCCTGTAATCAAACATCAAATCTTTTTCTTATAAGTATAAGGCAAATTAAATGCGGTCATACTATTTATAACAACATCAACGAACGATGTTGTTGCCAACCGCGGAGAAGACTTACTCCCCATAAGTTCTTCATCCGGTTTCTCCTCTCCCATCGCCTTTGAACAGAAGTGATTTTGTTTTAAAGGCAACCTGCAGTTTTTGCTGCAGGTTTTTTTTCATGCTTAAAAGCCTTTAAGCAGATAGATGATTGTGCTACATTGTTTTATAGAAAGGGGATTGAATGATGATTCAACGATTTATTGAGCTTGGAGAAGGGTATTCAGATCTTTATGAACTCCTTGAGATCATGGAAACGAACAAAGAGCGTATCTCGCAGTTATTGTGCCTTAAAGTTAAAAAAGAAGATAAAATGTACGCGTCACTAGTTGCCGTACTACACCCTGCTTCTGAAGGGAAATTTCAGCCACTATACATTTGTAGAGAAGGAGTACCCTATCCTTCGAAACGAATTGATCTATTTGAGGCAAAAGCCGAACAATTAAATAAAGAAGTGATTACATTTGATGTAAAGCCATCAACAGATTTTGCTGAAACAGAACTCTTTTTTCACTATCTAACTGGGATTCTTCGTTTAAACTATTTGATTCCGCCATTATCTTAGTGAAAAATAGCAAAAAGAAAACAGGCAGCTATTTTTATTAGCGGCCTGTCTTTTAAATCCCCATCTTATAATCATACTCTTTTGCTTTATCAACGATTTTACTTTCATATTCTGTCTTGATCTCTTGTTTATGAGATCTTTTTACTTCTTTAACAAAATGTAAGGATTCCAGCTTTGCTGCTATTTCGTCTATTTTGTTTCCATCACAGTACAAAACAGCATACTTTAACCTTCTAGAGACATAATGAACATTTCCATAACGCCTTAACTGTTTTGAAAACTTTAATGAATGAAGAAAAACAGATAGCCCACGACGATTACCTATCATAATTAAAGCCCCTTTTATATACTTAAATTGAACAAATAAAATGAATACTCCTTAATAGGAAGTGATGTAGATTGGACTTAAACAACATTTGGGAACAGTTTATAGATCGTATGAAACAAGATCCTATGATCATTCATGTTGAAAGAAAAATGATGGCCGGTATCCCTTTCATATATGTAACGGTTTCTTCGCAGTTTTCAATCGATCACACAACTGATTCTGTAAAGAAACATGCCGTAAAAGCTATGAAAGGGAAACGGCTAACATTGAACCTTACATTTGTAAGATCAGAAGAAAATCTTCATGTGTACCGAATGCGTTTTTTAGTTCCGCAAGAAAAAATGTTCTGCTGTGGTAATTTATGCTTTGATTGCATTCGGTTTAAAAACTGAATTTAAGCACAGCCGCAAGATCCACCAGAACCGCATCCACCACTGCAAGAGCTCTCGTCAAAGAAAGGATTGCCCGTTGGAACTTTAATCTGTTCAGATACACTGTATGCAATGATTTTGCTGCACTCCATCAATAAATTCTCAAGTTCTTTTTCTGCTTTCTTAAATTGAGCAATGTTTTCATGGAAATCAAGCTCTCGTTTAAGTGTACGAACTTGTGTTGAAACGGTATGAAAATCAGGATGATATTTACCAAAACGCTGTACTTCTTCATACTGTTCTTTCATCTTGGCGAAACGAGCAATCATTTTCTGTGCTTCTACATCTTGCTCTAGATTATATTTTGACTCTCTATATGCTATTGCAACACTGGAATCGGCAACCATCTCTGCTAATGCTAGAGATTCTTCCAGCAATACACTTTGGTCTAAACTCATACGTCACACCTCCCTTTAGGTATGAGGTTTCTAATCTATTATAGCTGATATTGACTGGACTTAAAAGTATAGCCGTCTTTATAAAAAAATAAAACTCTTCTAATATCGAAGAGTTATCGAACTTGAACGACTATGTTTTTCTTTAATCCGTAATCAGATCCATCCTTTTTCTTCAGCTGCAAAGTAATTCTATGTTTACCAGGATTCATATTTTTTAAGATGAACATAGATTGATTAGCATTCATCTTCCACTTATTGTTTACAAAAACGGCAATATATCCGTCCTTATTACCAGGTGTCTTCGTTAGACCTCCTTGGAATGAGAACCTTGAAATAATATTCTCAAAATAGATGCGCTGTTTTTTTACGTGATAGTTAACCGCCCAGTCTTTATCCATTATTGGATACGAAGCAGATACTTCTACAGCTTTTGATTCTTGAAGTTTTGTCTCGGAGAATCCTTCATAAAATTTGGTTATCATAAACAGCGTGAACACTATGATCACTAAAAGACCGCCTGTATAGATTCGTCTGTTTCTTATTTTCATAAAAAAACCACTCCTTATAGAAGTAGTTTTTTCCTTTTTTCTTTTTATTATCCCTCAATATGCCTTAACCGTTGTTAAGAGAGTCTGGCATCGGCTGAAAATCATTCGGCACAGGAGCACCACTTCCTTTTACTTCATCACCCATTACAGAGATTAATTCCATTAACAGTCCAAAATTTTGTACCTGTTGATGAAAGCGATCTACTCTCTGCCCGAAAGTACGTCCGTAAAACACTTTCGCACCCTCTTCCAGCTCAGATACTGAAAAAGGGTTTCTGCTTAATTTCCTATACCACTCTGGTTTTTCTCTTATATAATATTTCAAATCAGGTCTTGTATTCAAGTACTCTAGGATTTCTCTTCGCACGCCGCACACATCCTTTTAGTCCCTGTATGAAGGATAATCATTCATTCTTTTTTCAGGCAGCTGGTTCGGTCTGTCAGACTGATTGTTAAATTGCTGTAATAGTTCTTGAACCGCATCCATCAGACTGCCAAATTGAGATAAATATTTTTGTACATCGTTGATTTGAAGTTTACTTAAACCAGCAATAATATCCCCAACTGTAAGTTCTGTTCTTGTCTTATCAGACTTTGAGCGTTCGTCTTGTTTTTTTTCTTTGCCTTTGTCTTTATCTTTTGCATACTGATTCCAGCTTTCATGTTCTTCACCCAAAACAATCCAATCCTGATAAACCTCTTTCCAAGGCCTTTTATTCTTCTTCACTTCCTTAATTAAATCAGGATGTTTATGAACGAACTCCTTGAAACTTTCTATATCAGTCTTTACCACAGAATCCACCCCCAGCCATCCACTGACGAATGATGTTTACTACATGATACATAAGTGCCCATAAATTGGTGCGCCCATTTTTTTAGATTGCGTGCAAAGTTGATTCTGTTTACTTTATTCTCATCCGCCCAAAAAGGTACAATAAAAATAAAAAAAGATTGAGGGAGAGAATATTGGATATTAGGGACGAGTGGAAAGAATTCTTTGAAACCAGTACTGAACAAGAGCAACAGGTCATGAAACTTTTTTTGGACAGTTTAAAATTGAAAAGAGAAAAGGACCATTTAACACACATTGCTTCTTTATTAGATCTTAAAACGACTAGAATCAACGACCACACACTAGAAATGGAGATGCCAAATTCGCCCTTACTTGATAATTCAATTGGAATATTACATGGCGGTCTCACTGCAACCCTATTAGATACAGCAATGGGCACAATGGCCAGTCTAGTTCCAGGTAATAAAAGAGGAGCTGTAACTGTAGAACTAAAAGTGGATTACTTAACACCAGGTGTTGGAGAGTTGTTTATATGCCGTGCTGAAGTCGTTCATAATGGCAGACAATTAGTACGCATGGATGGAAAGGTACGTAACGAAACCGGTACGTTGATTGCATCAGCTTCGGGAACCTTCTTTAAACTTGCTGAATAATACACAAATTAAATAATTTTTTAAAAAAGGCTGAACCTTAATAGGTTCAGCCTTACGCGATCTATTTACTTCATAGGCACCAAAAAATTTTGGGTGTAATACTTATTATCTACACCTACTCCAAGATGGGTATATTCATTGTTTAACAATGTGTTTCTATGGCCTTCACTATTCATCCAGCCTTCAACAGCTGCAATGCCGTCCGTATAGTTTGCTGCTATGTTTTCACCTGCTTGCAGAAACTTTAAATCTTTTTGCTGCAGCCTGTCTGAAAGCGTTCTTCCATCCTTACTCTCGTGGGAAAAATATTGCTGATCCAACATATCTTTTGAATGGAGATAAGCTACATCAGATGTCTTTTCATCCCATTTCAACGGATTTTTTTCATATTTTAGACGGATGATGTTCGTTAACTCAAAAACTTGTTGTTCTTCAGATTGATCTACTTTATTCTGTTCATCATCGTTCAATTTTCCAAGCGGTGGCAGATCACCTCTATATACAATAGAATAAGGTCTCTGTTTTAACAATACATCTGAAGTAGTATACCGTACACTTGAAAGCTGATTCGTAAACTTATCAAAATAAAGCTGTACCCAAACACTATCATTCAACTTAATAAGCGGACGTAGCATAACTTCTTGCTCAGATAGTTCAAATCTAAAAAAATCTTCTCCATCATTAATGGTAATATCACTCTCAATCGGAAACTTCTGAATGATCGTGTTTGAATTCTCTCCGATTGTAAAAGGTGAGGTGTTTACATCAGATCCAATGACAAACAGCGTAACTACTTTACCGTTTTCAACACCTGCTTGAAGATACCCTTTTGGACTCTTGTTACCATAGATATACCATTCATAGCCATAACTTGATGGATCGATTCTATCAGGTTCTCCCCATTGCTTCTTAAATGCTGCTATATCTTTACCTACCCAGTTTGAAACAGCATCCTCAGGTATTTTAAGTGTTTCTTCTATGTACTCTACTTTTGTATCAGGCTTTTCTTTCTCGACCGTAAATTCTGGCAGAACATCATAAAAAAACAAACCGATCAAAATAAAAACGGATAGGAAAAAAGTAACCAATCCTCGCATAATGGTTCCCCCTATATCTTTCTTCTCTTCTTAGTTTAGCATAGAGGGTATGTATTTGGATGAACCGTTTCAAAAATAAAACAGCTCCAATTTTAATGGAACCGTTTTATACAATCGATATAATTTATTGAATTTGATCCCGTTGCTCTGAAACTTGTGTAAGGGTATGTCCCGCGGCAGAGTCACTCTCTTTAGCCAGTGATAGATCTCCTAAAGAAATAATTCCTACAAGCTTATTGTTCTCCACGATCGGGAGCCTTCTGATTTGTTTGTCTGCCATAAGATCTGCAGCTTCATCTGCCGTCATATCTAGAGAACCTGTATACAGATTTTCACTCATAACGTCTGTTACTTTTGTAGAGCCTGGGCGTTTTTCAGCGACTCCTCGAACGACAATATCTCGGTCTGTTATGACTCCTATGATCTGATCATTCTCACAAACTGGAATCACTCCTACATCATCCCTCTTCATTTTTACCGCTACTTCATAAACATTGTCCAATGGTGTAACAAAATCTACATTCCTCGTCATGATCTCACTTACCTTTTTCAAATCCTTACCTCCTCTAAAATGGAAATCTGTTCTTCTTTATGCTTTACGAAAGAAAAACAAATATGCGCACTTTTGACAATGATTGCATCTTTAGCGCTTTCATAATATCATTAAGAAGTGATTATTATTTTTTTATTGAATTCCTAGGAGGTTTCACAATGAAATTTGAAGAAAGCGGCTTAAACGGGAAGGTTGTTGAGTTTTCACTTTTAGAACATGTGATGGAAAACCATGGCATGATCCGTGCTGGCCAATGGGATTATGAACGTATTACATATGATTACAAATTTGAAGACATGACGAACGGTGATGTTTATTATTTCCGATTCCCTTGTCATGTAATTGAAGCAGAAACTGAAACTCCACACGCTAAAGTTGAACTTGGAACACCTTATGTAGGGAAACATTATTACCCTCACGGTGTGGAATATGATGAAGTATTCCCAAAACACGTTGTGAATCAATGCAACAAATTGATTGAAGCACTTCATACTGAATTGCACGTTTAAAAAAAACCCCTCGATGAGGGGTTTTCTTATTCAGCAGCTCTTTCTGGTGATTGAGAGGAATACCCTTCAAATAGCCTACCACCATATGGAGCGATTACTTCGTCAACAAATTCAATTACTTTTGATTTAATACGATTGGAATAATAATCATTAAATATTAAAGCAAATTGTTCTGCAAACGTTTCATTATATTCTTTCAAAGCACGAAGAATCCATTTTCCTTCTCCGATCCAGTGCCCATTAACACGTAATACAAATTCATGTGTTCGATCAGCGAGTTTTGAAACGATAAATAAATCTTCTAATATATTCGTTGACCCTTCCAAATCGTTTAATAGATCGGTTAAGAAATATCGTGCTTGCTCGATCTCAATTGTTTTCCATGGCGTTGGCCCTGCTTTCAATAGCTGTAAAGCTTCATTCTTAATTCGGGAAGCCTGTCCAGTATCTCGAAGAATAATGCCTTCAGCACACATTTGAGGAAGAGAGGGTCTTGCTCTGTCGATATTTTGTTTAAAAAAACGTTTGTAAGTAAACATGTTATGAACAAAAACCTCAATCGGCCAGTCATATTCTGTAAGTGATTCTCGATATGACTCACTAACAGAACTATCTATGATAATTATATCTAAATCAGAACTCTCTGTTTCTTCTCCCCTAACAACACTGCCAGCCAGATAGGCTACATCACAGTTTGGATAATGAGACTCAATAAATTTTTTAGCGGCTTGTCTGGCACTGATTCTCATGATTTTTCTTTCCTTTCTACTCGGGCTTTAATTTAATATTTCGACACCAACTTGCCATTTCTTTTTTTTGTTGTGATTTTATTCGTCTCTTTTAGGAATTATTTTTGCTCATGTAAGTGGTAGTTTCATGTTTTTAGATGCTTCGCTTTTCGGAGAAGCTTGAGATGAGATATTCTCTCGAGAGCAAGCGGTTTGCAAACAGCTATAAATACAGATTCAGACAAAAAAATAACCCGCAAAATGCCGGTTACTTTAATTCAGGTTTCAATTGGTTATTTTGTCTTTTTATTAACTCTAAGTCAGCTTTATCACGCAGACGTTCTTTTTTAACCCATCTCGTAAAGATCAATCCTAGTACAAATGCGTAGATAACTTCTTGGAATATTTTCATCGTAACTCCACCTACGTGCTGATCTTCTTTAGGCGTCATCGTTTCAAACAATTGTGGTACGTTTCTGTACGTTTCATATAGCTGGAAATCCGCAAACATGATTAACGCACAAGCTGGAGTCATTAAAACACCATTCGCAAACACGTATCCGATCTTCTTGATATCTGACAGCGTATCAAGCTCTTTAACCGGACAAAGAACCGGCCACCACATCGTATATGCGGTAATTAACAATAAGGCATGATACCCATAATGAATGATAGGGTTTGAAACCGCAGCATCAAACACTAAAGGTATATGATACAAAGAAAATACAGCATTAAAGATTAGCAGCGCAAGCAACGGCTTCGTGAGGAAATGAAAAATACGTGTAAGAATTGTTTTCTTACTCAACCAATTCTTCCATTTCACTTCAGGAATCGCAAGTATCATTAGTGGTGCGATCATTAAATAAAGAACAGCCATCTGTACCATGTGAACGCTAAATAAATAATTGTGTCCTAAAACCTGAACAGGGGTTCCTTTTATAATAATCATTAACAAAAGTGAAGCGATCATAGAAGTCTGCTGCCATTTCGTCGCTAGCTTCTTACCCTGTTTATCTCTCGCAACGAATCGAAAGTAAACGAACGCAAGAATGATGGCTAAAACATATATAGAAGGCGGAAAAAGCTCGTACCAGTTATAGTCACTCAAACTAGTATGATGAACATGGTGATTATGATGCATGTAGTCATCTCCTTTATAAAAGTACCCATAAACACTATATCAATCATAGTTGGTACTTGTACGGAATAATAGTGACAATTCGTAATATTGTAACAAATAAAAAGGGCTGCATACGAGATGCAGCCCTTCCTTGATTACGATGTCCAAATAAGTCCCATTAAGGAAGCTACTGTAATAGCTGCAACTAATATACCACTTGCCATACCCCAGATTGGGAAGTCATGTCCTTTGTGGCTTAAGTGCATCCAAACATATAGCTGGAAGAATACTTGAACAACTGCCAATGTGAGGATAAACAAAACAGCAAATGAATCACTAATCTTATCGCTCCAGATCGCAAAAAATGCAACGATCGTTAAAAGAATCATCATGACAAAAGAAACGTTATGATGCTTACGCTCCTCTTTCAAGGCAAGCTTACGCTGAATCTCTTCGTGACGATGAACGGTAGTTTCAGGGTTTTGTGTGTGATTAGCCATGAGTTTAGCCTACCTTTCCCATTAGATAAACAACGGTAAAAATGAATACCCATACAACATCGACAAAGTGCCAATATAGAGCAAACAAATAATACTTCGGAGCATTAGATAATGTAATCCCTCTGTTCCAGTTTCTAGCTAACAAAGTTGTAATCCACAGAATTCCAAACAATACGTGGGCTCCGTGGAAACCTACTAACGTATAGAAAGCTGAACCAAACGCAGAACTTGTAAACGTATGTCCTTCATGAACATAATGTATGAACTCATAAATCTCTAGACCTAAGAATCCAAGACCTAATAATAATGTTACGAGGAACCAGCCTTGCAATGAACGTACTTTGTTCTGCTTCAAAGAAAGTACTGCGTACACACTCGTAAGTGAGCTAGTTAGTAGCAGCATTGTAGCTAGGAATACTAATGGCAGTGAAAATAGTTCTGCCCCAGAAGGGCCGTCTAAATGCATATTTCTAAGACCAAGATATGTCCCGAAAAGTGTTGCAAATAATACCGTTTCTCCACCAAGGAATAACCAGAATCCTAAAAATTTATTCTTACCTTCAAGGGTAGCTTTTTCAGGATGTGCAGGGAAATTGGCATCTGTTAAACGTTCTCCAGCATTCATTAAGCTCTACCCCCTTTAATGTCTGCTTCAACTTCTTCTTTATGAATATGATACCCATGATCATCAATAATAGAACGTAGGAACATGGTGATTAATACAAGCCCTAGTCCTGCTCCAGCTACGTACCAGTTTGAGTAGATAAAACCAAAACCGGAAATGAACATGCCTAGAGATAAAATGAACGGAAGAATCGATCCATTTGGCATATGAATTTCTCCTACAGGTTCTGCAGGTGTCATTTCTCCGTTGCCAGCTGTTTTCTCAACATACAATGCATCAAGTCCACGAACTAGTGGTGTTTGAGCGAAGTTGTATTCTGGTGTTGGAACCGGCATAGACCATTCTAGTGTACGTCCATCCCATGGGTCTTTTGTTGTTGCATATTTAGATGATGCAGAGATGATGATGTTGATTAAAAGTACAACTGTTCCTGCACCCATAAGAATCGCACCGATCGTACTTACAAAGTTTGCTCCGTCAAGTTCTTGGCCAGACATATATGTATAAACACGTCTAGGCATCCCCATTAGTCCTAACCAGTGCTGAGGGAAGAACGTTAAATGGAAACCAATAAAGAACAACCAGAAGTTCCACTTTCCAAGTGTTTCATTCAATACGCGGTTAAACATTCTCGGGTACCAATAGTATAACCCTGAGAATAATCCTAAAATCAAACCACCAACGATTACATAATGGAAGTGAGCTACTACGAAATAACTGTCATGATACTGGTAGTCAGCAGCAGGTACAGAAAGCATAACGCCTGTTACTCCACCCATTACGAAAGTTGGTACGAATCCTACTGCGAAAAGCATAGCCGTCGAGAAACGAATCTGTCCGCCCCACATCGTAAAGATCCAGTTAAAGATCTTAACACCAGTCGGAATCGCGATCGCCATCGTTGCTACAGCGAATATTGAGTTAGCTACAGGTCCTAAACCAACAGTAAACATGTGGTGAACCCAAACCATGAATCCTAAGAATCCGATCAGTACAGTCGCAAAAACCATTGCGCTATAACCGAACAAACGCTTATTGGAGAATGTAGAAATAACTTCAGAGATAATACCGAATGCTGGAAGAATTAAGATATATACTTCCGGGTGACCAAAGATCCAGAAAATGTGTTCCCAGATTAATATGTTCCCACCCATATCTGGATTAAAGAAATTAGCATCAAATACACGTTCGAACATTAGTAAGAAGAATCCTACTGTAAGTGCAGGGAATGCGAAAAGAATAAGTCCTGAAGTAACAAATGAAGCCCATGTGAACAATGGCATACGCATGAATGTCATACCAGGTGCACGCATGTTAATAATCGTTACAAGGAAGTTAATACCACCTGCAAGGGTACCTGCTCCGGCAATCTGAAGACCGAGTACATAGAAATCAACACCCGTATCTTCTGCGACCGTTGATAAAGGTGCATAAGCTGTCCATCCAGCTTCAGGAGCTCCACCTAAGAACCAACTTAAGTTCAATAGCACTCCTCCGAAGAAGAATAACCAGAATCCGACTGCGTTTACATAAGGAAACGCTACGTCACGAGCGCCTAACTGTAAAGGAACAATCGCATTCATGAAACCAAAGATGATCGGCATGGCTGCCAAGAAGATCATCGTTGTTCCATGCATCGTTAACAATTGATTATAAAGTTCACCAGTGAAAATCTTGCTGTCTGGTTCCATAAGTTGAATACGCATTAAAACTGCTTCAAGTCCTCCGATTAAGAAGAAGAAGCCACCAGCCAAAAGATACAGAATACCGATCTTTTTATGGTCAACGGTAGTGAGCCAATCCATTAACCCACTTCTCTTTTTGTGACTTTCGTGTGTTGCCACGGTGTAACCTCCTTTTTTGCAATGCTTAAGACTATTTCAATTTAAGACCTAACAAGTAATCTGAAACGGCATCTATTTCCTCATCAGAAAGATTTACTTTAGGCATGTTGTTGCCTGGTTTAACTTCTTGAGGGTCCTTGATCCACTTTTTCAGATTTTCTTTATCATGTTCTAAGATACCTGCTACACGGTCTTTATCCCCAAAACCAGTTAAGCTAGGTCCTGTGTTCCCGCCGTTTTGTCCAACAGCGTGACAAGATAAACAGTTCTTTTCAAAGACTTGTTGTCCATCAGCATTAGCAGAAGATTTATCGTCAGCCGCTTTATAGCCCGCAACCCAGTTCTTATAGTCTTCTTTAGAAACAACTCTTACTTTAAAGTCCATCAAAGCATGGGATGCACCACAAAGTTCAGCACATTTCCCTTTGTACACTACGTCTGTCTTACTTCCCGTATCAAACCACATGTAGTTCTTGTTTTTATCACCAGGGTTTGTATCCGTCTTACCAGCTAGTGAAGGAATCCAGAAAGAGTGAATAACATCAGCAGATGATAATTCAACGTGTACTTTCGTATCTGCCGGAAGAACCAATTCCTGAGAAGTGATTAATTCTTCTTTCGGATATTCAAATTCCCACCAATATTGGTGTCCAGTAACCTTAATACTTAACTCGTTCTTTGAAGCTGGTTTCGCATCTGCAGAGAATTCAAACGTTCTCATTACAGTTGGTACAGCTAAGATGATAAGCAAAAGAATCGGAATAACTGTCCATAATAATTCAAGCATGTGGTTACCTTCCACTTGCTTAGGTGTAGAATTGTCACCTTTTTTCTTTCTAAACTTTAATAATACGAATGCATAAAGAACGAAAACTACCACCAGAACCAGAATCATAATACTAATAGAGATCAGCATCAGCTGGAACTGTTTGTCAGCAACTTCACCTTGCGGAATTAAAGCTGATAGAGTCGGATCTCCGCACCCCATCAAAAGAAGAGCCAACATGGCAAATAAGGAAAGAAAACGCCCTTTTTGTAGCCATTTTTTCATCACTGCATATACCCCACTTTCTCGTTGTAGTCTGTTTTGACTGAATGTTCTATCTATTCAATTCAAATAAATTTGAATGGAAATAGCAAAATAAATCTTACGCATTAAAACCTTTGTTTATAAAACTAGGAGTTTCACTCTTATGAGTGATTACAAACGATAAGCCTTCATCTATACTTTTTTATGAAAGCCCTTTTATGTAAAGGCGATTATAGGAACAGCACAATCGCGCTGTTCCAGTATAAAATCTATACGTTCACTAAGATCATAGCAACAAACATAATGGTCATATAATTCAATGAATATACGAACATCATACGAGCCCACTTCATGTCATCCTTTGTCTTTAGCCCTGATAAAGCTAGAATCAGCCAACCTGTTCCTAACACAGCAGCCAAGATCAAGTAGACGATACCAAATTCGAACAGGTAAAGAGACACAGGAAGTAATGCGGCAACGTACCAGATCATCTGACGTTTCGTTAATGCGAAACCGGATACAACAGGAAGCATTGGAATTCCAGCTTTTCTATAATCTTCACATCGTTTCATCGCAAGCGCCAAAAAGTGTGGAGGTTGCCATAAAAACATGATTAGGAATAAGATCCAAGCAACCCAATGAAGGTTTGCATCGACAGCTGCCCAACCGATTAAAGGTGGCACAGCCCCAGATATGCCTCCGACTACAGTATTTATAGAATGAGTCCTTTTGAGCCACATCGTGTAAACGACAACATATACAAAAAGTCCAATCAATCCCATTACTGCTGCAGTTAAGGTTGTCATGGCAAGCATAACTGTTCCGATTGCGGAAAGAATAATACCTACCCAGAGGACTTGATTCGCGCTGATCCTCCCCGTAACTGTCGGCCGTTCAATCGTACGTTCCATCAGCTGGTCTATATCTCTATCAATATAGTTATTCAGGCAGCAGCCCCCTGCAATAACTAATGCAGCACCTAAAATACAAAGAACTAAATCACCAATCTTGTCAGAAAATAAAAGATTGTTATATTTTAAAGCTAGAAAGAATCCAGCAAATGTCGTAATCAAGTTACTCATAACGATCCCGAGCTTCGCGATGGTCAAAAAATCTTTCCAGGTGCCTGTAGGATTCGCTTCAGATAGAGGTCCAGGTTCCATTACTTTATTAGCGACTTCATATGCAGTTGGAGTTTTGCTCAACAGATACACCTCCTTTTAGAGTAAAATGTTCCAATTCTTGCTTTTGCTGTTATTTAAGCCCTCATTCATTCTATATGGGCTTGACTCTAAAATCAACGGTAAAAAAATGTCTTCATCTGTTCACAATATGTAAAGTAGAACGTTTTACCTATATGATAGGATAGTGATATATAAAGAAAATGTCCTCTAACATTATAAAACAAATCAAGTACTTTGTATACTTCGACTAATATAGACACTATCTTATATTATCTGTACGATGTGGGTGTCTGTATTACTTGTTGAAAATATTACAAATTTGTGAACGGTTATTGGACTAAAAAGCAGGTGATTGAATTGAAAAGATTTTATCAGATTTATTCTATTATTACTTCGTTAGGTATGTTGCTCGTATTGCTTATGGGAGCTGTAGTAACAAAAACAGGCTCAGGTGACGGATGCGGTAACTCATGGCCTCTCTGTTATGGAGAAATCTTGCCTACTGCACCGAAACTAGAAACGATCATTGAAGTGAGTCACCGTTTTGTATCAGCGTGGCTCGGCCTTCTCGTTATCATACTCGCGATATGGGCTTGGAGACGAGATCCACATAGAAAAGAGATAAAGATTTTGGCTGGATCAGCTGTATTCTTTATTATCCTTCAAGGTCTTCTAGGAGCCGCTGCCGTTATTTGGAGTCAATCTTCGGCTGTTCTTGCCTCCCATTTCGGCTTTTCGCTCGTTTCGTTCGCAAGTGTTCTTTTGATAGCGATTCTTTCTTTTGAAGATCCTAACCGTCCTTTTATTGCGAAAGTGTCTCCCGCATTTAAAAAGAACATCTATTGGTTATTCGCTTATCTGTATGCTGTTGTATACACGGGTGCACTCGTAAGACATACTGGCTCAAGCATGGGGTGTGGTCCTGAGTTCCCTCTTTGCAATGGAACCATATTCGCAACAATCGGATCTCAAGCAAGCATTCATCTCTTGCATCGTATCGCTGCTATCGTCCTGTTTATTTGGATCGTATATGCTTGGTATCACGCTAGAAAATACTATAGCGATCAAAAAGCAGTAACAAAAGGATTTCAGTTCGCTCTATTATTTGTGATTCTTCAAGGTGTATCAGGAGCACTGATCGTTTATTCCAACTTAAACTTATTCGTGGCCCTTGGTCATGGATTGATCATTTCCTTCTTGTTCGGAACGCTGAGTTACTTAGCGTTAATCGTATATCGAAAATAAATAAAACCAAGGTGCTACTTTTGCACCTTGGTTTTATTATTTTGCTTTCCTCTAAATGATTGTTGCTTTTGACTACCTGTCACCTGACAATTGATTGGAGTGGAAGGTGCGAGACTCCTACGGGACAGGCGGGCAGGTGAGACACTTAAGAGTGAAACGTACGAATGTGGCTCACCGCCTGCCCCGTGGAAAGCGAGCATCCTGTAACGGAAATCAATACTTCCAAGAGCAAAAAGTTTACGAAAACAGTCTTTTATTTTTACTTAATCAACTCTATTAAAAGATCGCCAGCAGCGATCCCTTCCCCGTTTTGAACGGAAATTTCTTTAACGGTTCCATCGAATGGAGCTTGAACGGTAGTTTCCATCTTCATGGCCTCAGTAATCATCAGATGATCACCTTTTTTAACCTTTTCTCCTTTTTCAACTAAAACCTTGATCACCGTTCCTGGCATACTCGCACCAATTTGAGCAGGGTTCGAAGGATCTACTTTTTGTTTTGCTGATACGGTTACTTTTGCACTCTCATCAATTACTACGATTTCACGCGATTGACCATTAAGTTCAAAGTAAAGAACTCGTGACCCATCATTCTGTGCTTCACCGATTGAAACGAGCTTCACGATTAAAGTCTTACCTTGTTCGATCTCGACTTCAATCTCTTCACCAAGTTTCATTCCATAGAAGAAAGTAGGGGTATCAAGAACAGATATATCACCAAATTGTGAATACATCTTCTCCCGATCCAAAAATACTTTTGGATATAACGCATACGCCAAAACATCAAAACTTGTAACTTGGCGATTAATCTTATGGAATAACGTTTCTTTGATGTCATTAAAGTCAGCCGCTTCTAAAAGCTCTCCAGGCCTCACTGACAGAGGTTCTCTGCCTTTTAATACGATGCGCTGCAGCTCCCTAGGAAAACCTTCATACGGCTGCCCTAGGTACCCTTGAAAGAATTCTACAACTGAGTCTGGGAAATCTAAGGATTCTCCTCGATCATATACATCATCTTCTGTTAAATTGTTCTGAACCATATAGAGAGCCATATCACCTACAACTTTTGATGATGGAGTAACTTTAACCACATCGCCAAACATATCATTCACTCTACGATACATCTGTTTCACTTCATCCCAGCGGTCTCCAAGACCAACTGCTTTTGCTTGCTGCTGAAGATTACTAAACTGCCCGCCTGGCATCTCATGCTCATATACTTCTGGGTCTGGTGCAGCAGAATTACTTTCAAAACCTGAGTAGTATTTTCTGATATCTTCCCAATAAGAAGATAAGTCTTTCACATGATCAATGTTCAAATCTGGTTGTCTTTCATTCCCTGCTAATGCGTAATATAGTGAATTTGCACTCGGCTGAGATGTCTGGCCGGCCATTGAACTTACAGCAACATCTACGATATCAACACCTGCTTCAGCCGCTTTAGCGTAAGTATAGATACCGTTTCCGCTCGTATCATGCGTATGAAGATGGATCGGAATACTAACCGCTTCTTTTAGCGCTGATACAAGGTCAAAGGCAGCTTGAGGTTTTAAAAGCCCAGCCATATCTTTAATAGCTAGAATATGTGCCCCTTCTGCTTCAAGCTCTTTTGCGAGATTCACATAATATTTCAAATCATATTTCGTGCGGTTCGGATCTAAAATATCTCCTGTATAGCAGATTGCAGCTTCCGCGATCTTTCCTGTCTCTCGAACAGCCCTGATTGCAACTTTCATGCCTTCTACCCAGTTTAAGCTATCAAAGATTCGGAATACATCGATCCCTGCCATTGCTGATTTTTTAACAAACTCCTCAACAACATTATCTGGATAGTTTTTGTATCCTACCGCATTAGAAGCTCTAAGCAGCATTTGGAACAAGACGTTCGGAGCTTTTTCTCTCAGTTTAATTAACCGATCCCATGGATCTTCATTTAAGAAACGATAAGAAACATCAAATGTTGCTCCACCCCACATCTCGAGTGAGAACATCTCTGGCCATAATCTTGCAGTCGGTTCAGCGATGTGCAGAAGGTCATTCGTACGAACGCGAGTTGCCAACAAGGATTGGTGACCGTCACGGAACGTAGTATCCGTAAGTAATAGTTTCTTTTGATCCTTTATCCAGCGAGCCACTGCCTCTGGTCCTTCAGCGTCTAACAATTGCTTCGTTCCATTAGGAATCGATTCTGTTTGCTTTATTTTTGGAATACGAGGTTTAGCAAAATTAGGTTTCTCCTGCATGGCAAGTCCCGGGAAACCATTGATGGTAGTCGCACCAATATAGGAAAGCATCTTCGTTCCTCTATCTTTACGCTTTGGAAAGACGAAGAGTTCACTGCTCGTATCAATAAAAGAAGTATCATAATCACCTGACAAAAACTTTTGATGTGTGACTACATTCTCAAGGAAAGCAATGTTTGTTTTGATACCACGGATACGAAACTCTTTTAAGTTTCTTAACATTTTAGAAGCGGCTTGCTCATACGATAATGCCCACGTAGATACTTTCACGAGTAAAGAATCATAATAAGGCGTGATAATAGCGCCTTGGAATCCATTTCCAGCATCTAATCGAACACCAAATCCTCCACCAGAACGATAAGCCATGATCTTACCCGTATCAGGCATGAACTGATTAGAAGGATCTTCTGTTGTTACACGTGATTGGATCGCATAGCCATGACAATAAATATCTTCTTGCTTTGGAATTCCAATCTCTTTTCCATGCAACGGGTATCCTTCTGCGATAAGGATTTGCGATTGGACAATATCGATTCCAGTGACCATCTCAGTAATTGTATGTTCTACCTGAACGCGCGGATTTACTTCTATGAAATAAAATTTGCCGTCTGGTGTTACTAGATACTCAACGGTACCTGCATTGATATACCCTACATGCTCCATCAACGATACAGCTGATTTACAGATATCATGACGAAGCTCTTCAGATAGCGAGACGCTTGGTGCAACTTCAACTACCTTCTGGTGCCTTCTTTGTACAGAACAGTCACGCTCATATAAATGCACTAAGTTTCCTTCATGATCTCCAAGGATCTGTACTTCAATATGTTTTGGGTTCTCTACAAATTTTTCCACATATACTTCATCTTTACCGAACGCGGCTTTAGCCTCAGATTTAGCACGATCGTAACTTTCTGCAAGGGAGTTTTCACTTCTGACGATACGCATTCCGCGTCCACCGCCGCCCATAGATGCCTTGATGATGATTGGAAAACCATTACTTTCAGCAAAGTCTCTCACTTCTGAAAGACTGTTAACAGGTCCATCACTACCTGGAATTACTGGAATGTTAGCATCAATAGCTGCTTGTCTAGCTTTAACCTTATCCCCGAATACATCAAGATGACTTTCGTTCGGTCCTATAAAAATGATGCCTTCTTCACTACAGCGTTCTGCAAATTCCTTGTTCTCTGATAAAAAACCATATCCAGGATGAACCGCGTCGATACCATTTGTTTTTGCAATCTCGATAATACCTTCAATATCCAAATATGCATCGATCGGTTTCTTTCCTTCGCCTACTAGATAGGCTTCATCCGCTTTATAACGATGATAAGATCCCGTATCTTCTTTCGAATAAATAGCTACTGTTCGTATATCTAGTTCGGTACAAGCTCTGAAAATCCGAATTGCAATTTCCCCACGGTTTGCTACTAAGACTTTGCTGATTTTTCTACTCATACAAGTTCCTCTCCTTTTACCGTTACATGATAGCTTTTATCTTTCTGTTTACTTCGGGCTTTCTATCAGGCACTTTCTTGTTCAAATTTACTTTTGCAGAAATATTTATGAGAATCCCCATCGATGTTAGAAACAACAGAAGGGATGAGCCCCCGTACGAAATAAATGGCAGCGGAACACCAGTAATAGGTAATAACCCAACTGCCGCCCCTAGATTGACCACTGTTTGTATACCTATCATTCCAGCGATACCAAAAGCTAATAAACTTGAATATGTATCATTACTCTGCATGCCAATATAAAATCCTTTTAAAACGATATACCCTAACAAAGCGATGATTGCAAATACTCCGATAAAACCAATCTCTTCTGCGATGATGGCAATGATAAAATCAGTATGCGGTTCTGGGAGGAATCCATATTTCTGAATACTTTCACCTAGACCTGATCCTGTCATTCCACCCGCAGCGATTGAGATATATCCATTCACGAGCTGATATCCGTCGCCAGCAGGATCTTTAAATGGCGCAAAAGCCGCATCAAAACGGGAAAGCTGCTCTGGTGTTAAACGAAGGAATATCCCTAATCCTACGATACCCGCTAAAGCCGCCATTGAAAAAATATGTTTGAACTTTATTCCGGAGCAAAACAGAATGACTCCAGCAACACCGGCAACGATAATGCCTGTCCCTAAGTCTGGCTGCCTTAAAATCAATAGAAACATGATGGCAAAAATCGTTAGTGGCGGGATGACTCCTTTTTTGAAATCTTGCATCTTTCCTTGTTTCTTTGAATAGATCGCAGCCAAATAGATAGCTAGGGTCAGCTTGATAAATTCAGCAGGCTGAATACCGATCGGACCTATGTATAACCAGCTTTTTGCGTTGTTTACTTCTCGTCCGAACAATAAAACAAATATCAATATTAGAATTGAGAAGACGACGATAGGCATCATTAGCTTCTTATAGATTTGAACATTGAACCTCATGGTAAAATACATGAGTCCAAGCCCAACTAGCAGAAAGACAAGTTGTCTTGTAAAGAAAAAGCTGCTGCTATAATCGTATTTATTGATCGTTACCCCTATACTCGCGCTGTAGATCATGACTAATCCAGCACTGCACAATAATAGTACGGCTACTATCAACGAATAGTCATAGGGTCTTACTGCTTTTTTCACGTTGTTCACCTTTCTCCTCTCTTGTGAAGTCTCGAAACTGCATCATTATAATTATTAGATATTGTAACACATAAACCTTTTTTATTTATGATACAACACTACAGCTTCAGCTTCTTATACTATTTCGAAGGATCTGTCAGCTTTTTGATGAACATCCTCTCATAATTGATAATGTCTCTCCGGAAATGCGGAACTTGTACAAGAGATCAACATTCCCAAGAACATGCAAACAAATGTATGTATATAAAAAAATCCAGTCCAATTTACTTTCTCGGACTGGGTGTCGATCATTTTTTCATTGACGCATCGTGCAAAGCAGTTAACTGCTTTTCAAGTGATTCTAATAACTTCTTACCTGTTTCTTCTTCGACCAGGTTTAAACGGACTGCAAAATCTATTTCACGGGATAAACCAAACATTTGCGTATCCAATACTTCCTCATAGAGGGGACATTGTGGCATTGTTAAGTTTTCCATTTGAACTTCAATTAGTTTCAGGATTTTGTCTGCATCTGCTTTTAATAGTTCAAATGCCCTTTCCCGATGTCCAGTTGCCATCTCAGCTGACAATGATCATCCCTCCGTTCGACACGATTTCTACCTTTAAATATAAAGGTTTGCATAAAAAAAATCAACATATTACAGTATTCTTATAATCGTGCTATGCTTTTCATAGCGTTTTCAAATTCAAGGAGGTTTATATGGAATTCATCGTTGCATTAAACGGAAAAGTAAACTATCCCCTTACATTAGATCCAGGTGTATGGATTTTTGATGATAGAAAAGAGGATTTACACACATTGTTCGATTTAGATATATCAAAGGAAAACGAGCAAGAAAAATACTTAAGAGAAGTATCTGCACACTGGGACCGCGAATTACAGGAAGGCGCTGTTCCCCCTTCTGAACAAAAAAAGCAAAGCTCAAAGAGCACTTTGAAAGAAACACTGTTAACAAGTTCATTCGCTATTTCTTTATCTTATTTTATCTATAATGCACAACCGTACCCTGACGCAAAAAAAGTTAGGATAGAGTCAGGAGACGGCAGCGTTGAAATCACACTTGAGGAAGCTCAAAACGGCTATTTCGCCTTTTCTAATAATGGAAAACCGCTCAAAGATGACGGCCCTGTTCATTTTTATTTTGGTGATGGACGCAACAAAGAAAATCCGATCAAACACATTACAGCCGTTACTATTCTTTAATTCAAAATGCAGACAGCTCATATATGGGCTGTCTTTTTTTACTTGTCATTCACATTATCTATAATAAGTCAGCAGCGATCTGAGCTAGAGAAGAACGTTCACCTTTTTCTAAACGAACATGACCACTCAGCGCTTGATCTTTAAACTTCTCTACTACATACGTTAATCCATTCGTAAACTCATCAAGATAAGGGTGATCGATCTGTTGAGGATCTCCTAAAAGAACGATCTTACTGCCTTCTCCTACCCGAGTTAAGATGGTCTTCACTTCATGCTTCGTTAAATTCTGTGCTTCATCAATAATAATAAATTGGTCTGGCAAACTTCTTCCACGGATATAAGTCAGGGCTTCAACATGAATAGAACCAATTCCAGCTAGAATCTTTTCAAGTTCTCCAGATTTTTTTGTATTAAATAAATATTCTAAGTTGTCATAGACCGGCTGCATCCACGGTTTTAATTTTTCTTCCTTTTCTCCAGGCAAGTACCCAATATCTTTCCCCACCGGAACGATTGGACGAGCGATAAAAAGTTTTATATAATCCTTTAAATCTTCTGTTTGAAGCAGTGCTGCCGCGAGTGTAATCAGTGTTTTTCCTGTTCCTGCTTTACCGATCAGCGTCACGAGAGGTAAATCTTTTCTAAGAAGTAACTCGAAGGCCATCTTTTGCTGAACATTTCTTGCCCGAATTCCCCATATTTGTTCTGAATCATATCGAAGCGGCTTTAACGTCTTACCGTGTTCATCGACTTTTCCAAGAGCAGAAACCGATGATCTGAACACATCTTTTAAGATTACAAATTGATGAGGATGGAAAGAGTGACCTGTCAGCTCGATCAGTTGAAGTTCATTTTTTTCGTAAAATTTATTTAATAGATCACCTTGTACATATATTTCTTTGTAACCTGTGTACGTTTGATCATTCTTGTCTATAACTCGATCGCTCAGAAAATCTTCAGCTTCAATTCCAAGTGCGTCTGCTTTTACACGAACGAGCACATCTTTTGAGACAAGTATAACTTTGACGCCGCTTTTCTTTTCTTCTTCTTCTTGTTTAAGGTTTAATGTTACAGCGAGTATTCGATTATCGTTCGTTTGTTCAACAAAGGTTTCCTGAAGCCTTTTGAAGGATTTATGATTGAGTTCTACACGAAGGGTACCCCCATTTTCAAGCGGAACTCCTTTATGAAGCTGTCCTTTTTGTCTGACTCTATCGATCAGACGAGAAACCTCACGTGCATTTCTTCCAATTTCGTCCATATAACGTTTTTTTGAATCCACTTCTTCTAACACGACTGCAGGAATGATTACTTCACTATCTCCAAAAGATTGTATGGAATACGGATCCTGCAACAGTACGTTCGTATCTAGGACGTATCGTTTATTCAACATTCAGCCTCCTGACTTAATGTGTTCTAGAGATCGTTATTTAAGCATGTTTATGGACTGCCTATTAAAAATGTATGTACAAAGGAATAAAGTTAGAAGAATGTACAAAAAATAACGAAAATGAACTGGAAGGATGAATGTCATTGAAAATATTTCGAATCGTAGCCGTTCTTAGTGCAATATTTGTACTTTTTGGCTGCATGAACAATAATAAAGATAATGCTCAAAATGACCAGAACACTCCAAGGCTTACAAAAGTGAACCAAACGGCAAACAGCAAAAAGCCTCACCAACCAAAAGGCTCTCAGGAGATATCGAGGCACCTGGTAGGATTAGCTACTGGAATTCCTGGTGTAGAGGATGCTACAGCTGTTGTATTAGGTCCTTATGCCGTAGTAGGGATTGATGTAGATCGAAAGCTTGATAATTCTAAAGTTGGATCGATTAAGTATTCAGTTGCTGAATCATTGAAAAATGATCCTAACGGAAAGAATGCTCTCGTTACAGCTGATCCTGATACAGTAGAAAGACTTCGTCAGATGGGTAAGCAAATCCGTCAAGGTCATCCAATCGGCGGAATTATGAAAGAGCTAGCAGGTATTGTTGGAAGATTAATGCCACAAGTACCTCATAGCATACAAACGAAAAAGCCGTCTCCAACGGAAACAAACGATAGCCAATTATCTAAAAGAGAACAACAAGAGCTTAAAAACCAACAACAAAAACAAGAAAAATCAGATAAAAATCAGCCTCAAAGATTGAATGAAACGTGATTTTTGAGAAATGAAAAAGACTTATGACGCTTTAGCTCATGAGTCTTTTTTATACGTTAACACAGGGGTTTTGTCGAAAATCGGATAAAAAATTTTATACTCGTAATTAATCTGAATTACCTCGTAATTATGGCAGCTTTCTTCGGATAAAATACAAATTACCTCGTTTAAAACGATGTGTGTTCGCTTCCGAAAGACACTCTGTTAATTTTGTTCACCTGAGGATTACGTATACTGCATTTTCATAAAAACTATCTGTTTCAATACTCTCTTCTCGCATACGAAGCATCGATCATTTAATTTTCCAATTTCTTTATGGTATACTGTTTGAAAGAGGTGAAATACAATGCGTGTAAAATGCGTATTATGCGATACGATCGAAGTTATTGAAAATGAATGCACCCTTGCAAAAAAACTAAGAAACCGTCCTATACACACGTTTATGTGCGAATCTTGCAGAGAACGCATAACGCGAAAAACCGCGGAGCGTGAAGCTACCGGTAATTTCACATTGTATCGAAGCCCGGATACAAACAATGATTGGTAATAACATAAGGATTATTTCATGGATTTTATTTGGGACCATCGCCGGCATTCTGCTGGCTTGTTTTTTTTACATTCCAGAAGTACTTTTTGGAATAAATCTTTACACATTTCTATTAAATATTGATTTCCTGCCTCTTCCCGATTATGTTCTCTATAATAAGCCTTTTCAGTTTGTCCTTCATATCATCATCGCGATCATCCTTATCGCTTTTGCAGATGTTTTTTGCAAAGTCTATAACCATCCTTATCAGATCTCTTTAGTCATCAACGCAATTATGTCTTTCACATTCTTCCCTCTTTACCGCTTAGCTGTTGAAAAACCTTTTTCAGCCCCACTTACGCTACCTTTTATCATTTGGCTGCTCGGCCATCTAATCTTCGCGATTATCATTGCTTTTTTCGTTACAGAATTAAACAAAAAAAGGAGTACTGATTAATCAGTACTCCTCGTTAAATCTTGGTTCACTTTGAATCCCTTCGTATAAAGCATCGATGCTGTCGATAAAAAACTTTTCAGAGTTTTCTTTCCCGTTCACCTCATACATTACGATGTAAAACGGACCTGAAGTCGTTACAGCAGAAATATTCACATGATGATCTTCTGTAAGAATCTCAGTGAAAAATTCAAAAGTCTCCTTAGCTGCTAGATCATGGGGTCTTTCTTCATGTACTTTCTTAATGCTCAACCAATTTGATAGAGCGTCAACAAGCTGCATAACGAACCCCCTATCAGCTTTTTTCTTTCTTGCTCTGATGAAGCCGGACTTTATAGATGATTAAAATAAGTGCCGCTACCATCAATCCTTCAGCAACCGGCAAACCAATACCGAAAAATGCTAGTGGCAAACATCCGATAATCAAAAACAAATAGATCACTACCGCTTTTAACGGCGGTAGTTTCTTAGCAAATCCTAACTTAAAAACAATGATGCTTAACGCTGTTATGATGAGATATAACAGCAGAAAAGCTCTGACAGGGTCGTTCTCAATCCCTAGCAGCAATGCCATGGAGGACGAATCTTCCCCTGTCGCTTTCATGATTTCTTGTTCCTCCACGATTCCCACTCCCGATCGTTTTGTTAAGAAATATGTTTAGCCTTGAGCAAGTTTCTTTTTCTTTTCTACTCTTTCACGCTCGTTCTTATCAAGTACTTTTTTACGAAGACGGATGCTTTCAGGTGTTACTTCGCAATACTCGTCATCGTTCAAATATTCTAATGCTTCTTCTAGTGACATGATACGAGGCTTCTTCATGCTTACTGTTTGGTCTTTGTTCGCAGAACGCATGTTAGTCATCTGCTTTACTTTTACGATGTTAACTGTAATGTCATTCTCACGAGTGTGTTCTCCAACGATCATACCCGTGTATACTTCTGTTCCTGGCTCAATAAAGATCGTACCACGGTCTTCAACCCCCATGATTCCGTATTGAGAAGCTTTCCCGTTTTCCATTGAAACGAGTACACCTTGGCGACGTCCACCAACGTTTCCAGCAACCATTGGCTGATAGCTGTCGAACGTATGGTTTAAGATGCCGTAACCGCGTGTTTGTGTTAAGAACTCAGTAGTGTAACCGATCAAACCACGAGCAGGTACCATGAATTCAAGACGCACTTGACCAGAACCATTGTTCACCATGTTCTTCATTTCACCTTTACGGTCTCCTAAAGATTCCATGATTGCACCTGTGTACTCTTCAGGTATGTCAATTTGAACATGTTCAACTGGCTCACATTTTACGCCATCGATTTCACGTACGATTACTTCAGGTTTTGATACTTGAAGTTCGAATCCTTCACGGCGAAGATTTTCAATTAAGATTGAAAGGTGAAGTTCACCACGACCAGAAACTGTCCAAACATCCGGAGAATCCGTGTTTTCAACACGAAGACTTACGTCTGTTTCAAGCTCAGACATCAAGCGCTCTTCAATTTTTCGGCTTGTTACATATTTACCTTCACGACCAGCGAACGGTGAGTTGTTAACTAAGAAAGTCATCTTCAATGTTGGCTCATCGATACGAAGAACAGGAAGCGCTTCTTCTTGACCTTCAGGACATACTGTTTCCCCAACGTTGATCTCTTCCATTCCAGAAACGGCAATTAAGTCTCCCGCTTTTGCTTCGTTAATCTCGATACGCTTTAATCCTAAGAAACCAAATAGCTTTGTTACACGGAACTTTTTAACTGATCCATCAAGCTTCATTAATGAAACGGCTTGACCTACTTTGATCGTTCCACGGAATACACGACCAATACCGATACGGCCAAGGTAGTCGTTGTAATCAAGCATCGTAACTTGGAACTGAAGTGGTTCAGCACTGTTATCTTCTGGTGCAGGAATTGTGTCAATAATCGTATCAAGAAGAGCTGTCATATCTTCATCTTGCTTGCTTGGGTCCATTGAAGCAGTCCCTTTAAGTGCAGATGCATAAACAACAGGGAATTCTAATTGATCTTCTTCAGCACCTAGTTCAATGAATAGATCGATTACTTCGTCTACTACTTCTTCTGGGCGTGCAAAGTCACGGTCAATTTTGTTTACAACTACGATTGGCGTTAGCTTTTGCTCTAGCGCTTTTTTCAAAACAAAACGCGTTTGAGGCATACATCCTTCATATGCATCTACAACAAGTAGAACACCATCAACCATTTTCATGATACGTTCTACTTCACCACCGAAATCGGCATGTCCAGGCGTGTCCATGATGTTAATGCGTTTCTCGTTATAGTTAATCGCTGTATTTTTAGCTAGAATTGTAATTCCACGCTCACGTTCTAGAGCATTGGAATCCATAGCACGTTCATTAACTTGTTCATTGTCACGGAAAGTTCCTGACTGATGTAGCAATTTGTCCACCAATGTCGTTTTACCATGGTCAACGTGGGCAATAATTGCTATATTGCGTAAATCATCTCTTCTATTCAAATGTATTCTCTCCTTATATCCTATCTCTTTTTCTTATCATTTTTTGTTCAACTCGACTATTATATCACAAATTTACAGAAAGGCTTTTTCTTTTTATGTAAATTCGGTACACTTAATACAATATAGACAAGTTTTTGGCTTTGGAGGTCATCATGAATATTATTTTCTTTTTTATAGCTCTATTGACGGCATTTGCAATTTGCGGCATCGGAATAGCTATTGGTGAAAAAAGCTGGTTGGTCTTTCTTATATCGATCGTTTCTGTATTTTTACTTATGGGATATGGTTTTACTCTTAAAAAGAAGCAAAGAGAACGTTCATAATCGAACGCTCTCTTTTTTTAAGACTCGTTTTATATTAAGTGATCTAATATTTCTTTATGCAATCCGGGCTTTGCCGCCAGAATACTGTTCTGTTCGAGAAGTTGAACAGGTTCACCGTCCGTTCGGCTCACAATTCCACCAACCTCATTCAAAAGGATTAAACCCGCCGCAAAGTCCCACGGTGATAGTCGGAGTGTCATATATGCATCAAGTCTACCGGATGCAACATAAGCAAGTTCGATCGCTGCAGATCCGTATGAGCGAGTCCCTCTAGATTTTCTGATGATCTGTTGTACATGTTCATGATTGATGCGTCTGTTCGGACTAACCCAAGTTGCATTAACACCAACAACAGATTCTGATAAAGTTACTTCTTCTAACTTCGGTAATTTCTTACCATTTAAATAAGCACCTTCACCCTCTTTAGCAAAATATAGGTTACTTCCTTCCACATCGTAAATGAGTCCTAATTTCCCTATACCATCTTCATATATTCCTATAGAGATCGCAAAATTAGCTTGTTGATGAATAAAGTTTGTCGTTCCATCGATCGGATCGATTATCCAAATAACACCTTTGGAGTTCCCTTTAATTTCATCTCCATATCCTTCTTCCCCAAGTACTCTATGTTCCGGGAAGGTTTGTTGAATCTTAGTGATAAAAAATTTCTCAATACTCTTATCCATATCTGTTACGAGATCAGCGATATGTGATTTATATGTAATCGTTAATGTGTTCTGAAAAGAATCTTTTAAGAGCTGTGCGGCTTCAAGTGTCCATGTCTTCAAGTGTTTCTCTAACGTTATCATTTCTTCATTCGTCATGTTTTCACTCCTTACCTTTCTTATAGTATAAGTCAATTTCATTCTCTTCACAAAAAAACGAACCATCCGTACATGATGGATTCGTTTTTGTTATCCGCTATCAGCTTGGATCATGCTTCTAATCTCACGAGCTCCAGCCTTAATCGTTCGAGCTTACGTTTTGATTCGTTGATCTGTTTTTGATCTTTCGCTTTTAAAGCATCAAACAAAGTAGCTAGTTCATAATCAATCTCAAGTTTTAATACAGGAATTCTTCTTTCTGCATCCGTTCTTTTCAAAGTGTTCATTACTTGTTTCATTTCACCGGCACATCCTTTCTTTTCTCGTTATCTTCTTTTCTCCATTTTATGAAGCAGCCATGTATATGGAAACGGCACTTTGCGGAATCTAATGCAAACATTTTTTTATAAAGCTTTTCATATGTTAAAATTCTTTGTAGCACTTGACGACCAGGAGGATTTTCAAATGACATTTAACGGATTCAATGATTCAGACTTTAAGGTTTTCCAAACGCAAGGACTTGATGAGCGTATGGAAGAAATCATCAACCAGATTCGGCCAAAACTAGAGGCCTTAGGGAATAAATATGCAGAAGAACTTACTGCTCTTACTGGAGAAGAGATGTTCTTTCACGTTGCTAAACATGCTAGAAGAACGGTAAATCCTCCAAAGGATACATGGGTAGCCTTCGCACCTAACAAAAGAGGCTATAAAATGCTGCCGCATTTTCAGATAGGACTTTGGGAAACACATGTATTTCTGTGGTTCGCGCTCATTTACGAAGCACCAATCAAGGATGCATTCGGACAAATAATCCGAAAGAACTTAAACAAGATTAAGAAGAATATACCTAACGATTTTGTATGGTCTGATGATCACATGAAACCTGATAGCTTTCCTCATCGTAAGGTAAAAAAGGATCGTCTTGAAGAAATGGCAACCCGTCTTAGCACTGTAAAAAAAGCAGAACTACTTTGTGGCGTTCGTATTGATAGAGATGAGGCTGCAGCCATGACTGAGAATGATTGGTACGAACGAATTGATGAAACGTTTAAAACGCTGCTACCTCTATATGAGCTTAAGAAGAAGCTGTAGATAAAAAAATAGTGGCAGGAAGCAGAATTTCCGCTGCTTCTTACCACTAGTATATTGCCGTACAACAGAAATGTATGGGTAAGTATCCTCATTGTTAGAAAAGTGTTAGATAAGGTTGTTTAATTTTTGTTTAATGGTTTCAGCTTCAGCATTCATCCTGTTGAACAACTCTTCTACTGAAGGTACATCGTTGATCCTTCCAATAATTTGTCCAGCCCAACCATACCCTTCTTCATTCTTTCCTTCATAGATTAATTTCTTATTCGCTTCACCACTAATGTAATCTTTTAAGTGTTGGTAGGTACCACCTTTATTTTCTTCTTCTAAAATTTCAAGTGTGAAATCTGTCCGTAGCGTTCTGCCGGGTGCTCCTAGTGTTCTCTTGATAACCACTGTATCTAATTCTGAGCTTTCAACAACAAGCTGTTTATATAAGGGATGCGCGTGAACACATTCTTCTGTCGCTATAAACCTTGTACCCATCTCAACTCCTTCTGCTCCCAAAGCAAGCGCAGCCATCAGTCCTTTGCCATCACCTATACCTCCTGAGGCGATCACTGGAATTGAAACGTTCTCAACAACTCTAGGAACTAAGACAAATGTTCCCGTGTCATCCTTCCCGATATGGCCGCCGCCTTCTTGACCTACTGCCATCACAGCATCAGCTCCTAATTGTTCTGCTTTCACAGCTTGTCTGACGCTTGATACAAGTACTAATGTTTTAATACCTGTATCTCTTAAACGATCTAATACAGGCGCAGGATTCCCTCCAGTTACACTTATTACTTCAACCCCTTCTTCGATTGCCGCCTCAAGCATCTCTTCATACGGTCTTCCATGTTGTCCGATCGCAAAGTTAACTCCGAAAGGATTTGATGTTAATTTTTTTGTTCTTTGAATTTCAGTTGTCAACGCTTTTGAATCTGGTAATGACATAGCTGTAATTTGACCTAGACCACCCGCGTTTGAAACAGCTGAAGCAAGTTCAGAATACGCCAAGTATGCGAGCCCCCCTTGAATAATCGGAAATTTAATATGTAAAAGTTCAGTAAGTCTAGTGTTCATTTATTTCCTCCTTGAAAATTAAATCATTTACTTACATCTTCATGCATTTTCTGTTATACTTCTTTTGTTTTATAGAAAGATGAAATTCATTATAAGTTAACGATAGATGAGGTGTAGATTACATTGTCTCAACACGAAACTCCTTTATTTACTGGTTTGCGTGAACATGCAAACAAGAACCCATTGCAGTTTCACATTCCTGGTCACAAAAAGGGACAAGGAATGGATGAAGAATTTAAAGATTTTATCGGACCGAACGCATTATCAATTGACCTTATTAACATTACACCACTAGATGACCTGCATCATCCAAAAGGAATGATTAAAAAAGCACAGGCACTTGCTGCACAAGCATTTGGTGCGGATCACACTTTCTTTTCTGTACAAGGTACAAGCGGTGCCATCATGACGATGATCATGTCTGTTGTGTCACCAGGAGATAAGATTCTTGTACCGCGAAACGTTCATAAATCGATTATGACAGCTATCGTATTCTCAGGTGCAACGCCGATCTTTATCCACCCTGAGATCGATCCTGAACTAGGGATCTCACACGGAATAACGCCAGACAGTGTGGAAAAGGCTTTAAATCAGCATCCTGACACAAAAGCTGTGCTTGTTATCAACCCAACTTATTTTGGTTTCGCTGCTGACTTAAAAGGAATCGTCGATATTGCTCATCGATTTGACGTACCTGTCCTTGTAGATGAGGCACATGGTGTTTTGATCCACTTTCATGATCACATGCCACTATCTGCAATGCAAGCTGGAGCAGACATGGCAGCAACGAGCGTTCATAAACTTGGCGGGTCTTTGACGGGAAGCTCTATATTAAACGTAAGAGAAGGTCTTGTTTCACCAGAACGCGTGCAAACCATTCTAAGTATGATGACTACGACATCTACATCCTATATCCTTCTTGCCTCTTTGGATGCAGCTCGTCGCCGACTTGCTACTGAAGGATATACACTTATTGAAAAAACAATTCGACTTGCTAATGAAACGAGAGCAAAGATTAATGATATCCCAAACCTATACTGTGTAGGTGAAGAAAAGCTTGGCACATCTGCTACTTTTGATTATGATCCATCAAAGCTTTTAATATCAGTAAAAGACTTAGGCATTACAGGATATGACGCGGAAACTTGGCTTCGTCAAAACTTTAATATTGAAGTGGAATTATCTGACCTGTACAACATCCTATGTTTGATTACAACGGCCGATCATGAAAAAGATACCATGGTCCTCGTTCAAGCGTTATCTCAACTTTCTGATGAATTAAGCCATTCAAAGAATGAAGAGATAAAATCGATACCTGTACATGTTCCAGATATACCTGTGCTCGCACTATCGCCTCGTGATGCATTTTACGCAAATACAGAGAGTGTACCTTTCGAAGAATCTGCCGGTAGGATTATTGCAGAGTTCGTGATGGTCTATCCGCCAGGAATTCCGATCTTCATCCCTGGTGAAATCATCACGAAGGAAAATTTGGATTATATTAAAGAAAACCTTGAAGCCGGTCTACCCGTTCAAGGCCCAGAAAATGCAGATTTAAAGTATCTGAAGGTTATTCAAGAACAAGTTGCTATTCGATAATTAACCACAAAAAAGAAGACCCATGGGGTCTTCTTTTTTTCTTACTTATCTAAGTTCGTTTGCTCATGACAATGCGGGCATGTGTTTGAATATAAAGTGGTCACTTTTTCCTCTTCAAAATGTTCAATTGTTGTTTCACACGTTTGGCAAATGATTACTCCCATCCGTCCCATCTCCCTTCACATTTTGAAAGCGCTTACGTTTATATCTTTATAATATTATGTCACATTTGATTTGTCAACACATTTAGTATAACACATTAAAATTAATATGTTATTTAATCATATTGTTCTATCGTTTGAATGTTCGGTACAGCTTCTTCAAAGAAAAGCGCCAGATCCTCAGCTTCTTTAAGTGTTTTAATGTGAAAGGCTTGCTTGATATATTCAAGATTCCCTATATCATTTGAATCTAATAATGCTGACCTTCCTGTTTGCATGCATACTACTAATGGTTTACCAAAAAACATATTCGTATAAACAATACCAAAATCATACCTAACCGTATCTGTAGTAAAACCTACAAACCGGACATTCACGGACTCACTCTCGTCATACAATTTTTCAAACCATTCCATATTACCCCTCCTCGTATGATTACCTCGTTCATCGATCGGGTCGTTCATTACTGGAATTAAATGAGTTATACTAATAAGAAAGTCATTGAATGTAAGAGTAATTCCCTCATCTAAGATTTTTTAAACTCGATTTGTCAAAATCTTCTTACAATATGATATACTATTAGTATGTTTCTATGACGATAAAAATTACAAATTGGAGTGGATCAGATGTCTCAAAGCGCCTATGTCAAGCTTGTTCCCGCATCTTTAAAACAAGTGATCACTATAGAGGAACTCAAAGACCTTCTGCTTTATTACCGTTCTATCACGACTAAAACAGGCGAACAATTATCATGGGGCTATGCAGACGCAGCTTTTCCTTACACGATTGAAGAAAAGAAAGAAGCTAAAGGAAAATGGTTTTACTTAAAAGGATTAGATCAAAGAAAAAATAAATATATTTTAGTTGGTATCGGAACAGATAATAACAATGATCCTAACCTTGAACAATGTTACATACAATTTACTTTAACTGACATCTCCACTCATGGCGATAAGGGGAAAGCCAATGAGTTTTGTAAGTTTATCGCTTCAAAACTTAAGGGTCAACTTCATCTATTTAACGGAAGAGTGATGTATTATTATCCTAAAAAGTAAAGAGGATCAAGGTTTTTTCTATAAGAAGTCCAATCATATGATTGGACTTCTTATTTTATTTTTACTACAATGTAAACTTTCGGGCCCTTAGGGGAAAATAAAATGAATACATATCATGAAAGGATGTGAAGAAATGAAAAAACAACCGAATATTGTTTTTATCGTTTCACTAATTATTTCTGTCGTTTTTGTTATCATAGGAAGTTTATTTCCTACCGAATTCCAAGCTAAGGCTACCGTTATTCAAAATTTCTTACAAGAGAAATTTGGATGGTTCTACCTGCTTTCAGCTACAAGTTTTTTAATTTTTGTATTATATCTAGCTTTTAGTAAGTACGGAAGAATTAAACTTGGAGAGCCAGATGACAAGCCTGAGTACTCAACAGTCACTTGGTTTGCTATGCTGTTTAGTGCTGGTATGGGTATAGGGCTTGTCTTTTGGGGTGTAGCTGAACCAATCAGCCACTTTTATACGCCAGCATCCGGCGAAGGAGGAAATGCTGCCTCTGCTCAAGCTGCGCTTCGATACAGCTTTTTTCATTGGGGATTACACCCTTGGGGAATATACACGTTAATCGGATTGTCACTTGCTTATTTTAAATTTAGAAAAGGTGCACCAGGATTGATCAGTGCAATATTTACTCCATTGTTAGGAGACAGAGTTAATGGACCGATTGGTAAAACGATAGATATTGTTGCTGTCTTTGCCACTATCTTTGGAGTTGCAACTTCTTTAGGACTTGGTGCCGTACAAATTAGTGGTGGTGTTTCTTATTTAACGAACATCTCAAATAACTTCACCACACAATTAATTATTATCGCCATCGTTACTGTATTATTTACTCTTTCTGCTCAAACAGGATTAAACAAAGGAATAAAATATTTAAGTAACTTGAACATTATAATAGCTGTTATTTTAATGGCGTTCTTGCTTTTTGCGTCATCAACGAACTTTATCATGGATGTATTCGTACAATCTCTTGGTAACTATCTGCAGTACCTTCCTAGTATGAGTTTAAAACTCAGTCCGTTCAGACCTAGTGAAGCCGGCTGGATTCAAGGGTGGACAGTCTTCTATTGGGCTTGGTGGATCGCATGGGCACCGTTTGTTGGTACATTTATCGCCCGTGTATCAAAGGGAAGAACCATTCGTGAATTCATTATGGGTGTATTGCTTGTCCCGACCATTTTTGGTGCACTATGGTTTTCAATTTTCGGAGGTGCAGCTCTACATTTAGAAATTTTTAATAATGTTGGTTTAAACAAGATCATTGCAGATAAAGGTACTGAGGTAGCGCTTTTCGCACTATTTGAGCATCTTCCGTTCGGAACGATCATGTCTATATTAGCTATTTTCCTGATCAGTACATTCTTCATTACATCTGCTGATTCAGCTACCTTCGTCCTAGGAATGCAGACAAGTGACGGTCGATTGAATCCTTCTTCTATGACAAAATTCATTTGGGGTATTGTTATAGCAGCGGCAGCATCCATCTTGTTGTATACAGGAGGATTAGAAGGGTTACAAACAGCATCAATCATCGCAGCTTTCCCATTTGCATTTGTATTGATCTTTATGATGATTTCTCTTAAAAAGGCCCTTTCTGAAGAGACAAAATTAAAATAAGCTGTTTATGGTATTCATTGTTGCTACCTAAAGTAGTTGATATACGCTCAGATTTGCTCGTATTCCATGTCGCGTATGGTGAGCGTCATGCGGCTTTTGCGCCATTTCAGAGTCTCGCCACATTGCTTAGGAAGCATCTACGATTATCCAATCATCATTTTACCTGTGACATAAATAAGTGTTAACGATATTGTCATGTTTAGAGCAACTGATTTGTTTATGTTCAATCGCTGGGCTACCAGAAAGTTGAAATACCCAAACATCAACATTAGTATTGTTTCAAAAAAATTATGGTCATGATGTGAGAGAAACAGCACGATTGAATAACCGCACCACATTACAATCTGAATGAAAGTGCATAATAAAACTCTCATCGCTTCCTCCATTTTAACTATATTAATTATTTTGATAGGGACCTAATCAAATTAGAAAAACCCACTGTCTAAATCCTTCTTTTTAGACAAGTGCTTCTAAATAAAGATTATGATGCGATTACTTATATATGATTGAACAGAAAAAAACCCCTTGTGAGCTGCGAACAGCCACAAGGGGTTTTCATTTGTTTATTTATTTTACAATGTGTACAGGAAGTCCGATTGCAACTTCAGCTGCTTCCATAGAAATCTCTCCGAAAGTCGGATGAGCGTGAATCGTCATAGCGATATCTTCAGCAGTCATACCCGCTTCGATCGCTAAACCTAGTTCCGCGATCATATCAGATGCATTTCCACCAGCAATTTGAGCTCCTAGTACAAGTCCATCTTCTTTACGAGTAATAAGTTTCATGAACCCATCTGTCTCGTTCATAGATAGAGCACGACCGTTAGCTGCAAATGGGAATTTAGAAGCTTTCACATCAAATCCTGCTTCTTTAGCAGATTTCTCATCGTAACCAACTGTTGCAAGTTCAGGATCTGTAAACACTACAGCAGGGATAGCCATGTAATCGATCTCTGCAGCATGTCCTGAAATCACTTCCGCTGCTACTTTACCTTCGTAAGAAGCTTTATGAGCAAGTGCTGGACCTTCTACTACATCACCGATTGCATAGATGCCGTTAACACTTGTTTGAGCTTTTTTATTGATTTTGATAAGACCGCGTTCAGTCATTTCAACACCAACTTGCTCAAGACCAAGTTCTTCAGTATTTGGACGACGTCCAACCGTTACGAGAACATAATCAGCTTCAAAAGTCTTAGACTCACCTTTGATCTCAGCTGTTACAGTAACACCGTCTTTAGTTTCTTCAACGCCTTTAGCCATAGCTTCAGTAAATACTTCCACATTGCCTTTTTTCTTTAAGCGTTTAGAAACGACTTGGCTCATTTGCTTTTCAAAACCAGGTAGGATCTGTTTGCTTCCTTCAAGGATTGTTACTTCCGTACCGAAGTTCGCATAAGCTGTTCCAAGCTCCATACCGATATAACCGCCTCCGATAACTACCATCTTTTTAGGGATATCCTGAAGAGCAAGAGCTCCTGTAGAAGAGATAATACGGTCACTCCATTTAAATCCTGGGATTTCAATAGGACGTGAACCAGTAGCGATGATCGCATTTTTGAACGTGTAAGTCTGAGAGTTCTTCTCATCCATAATACGTACAGTGTTTTCATTTACGAAATAAGCCTCACCACGAATGATTTCAACTTTATTTCCTTTTAAAAGTCCTTCAACTCCGCCAGTAAGCTTCTTAACGATGCCTGCTTTCCAGTCTTGAACTTTGCTGAAATCAACTGTTACGTTATCAACAGTAATTCCCATATCTTCAGAGTGATTAGCATGTTCTACACGGTGACCTGCATTAATCAAAGCTTTTGATGGAATACAACCAACGTTCAAACAAACGCCGCCCATTTCTGCCTTTTCCGCAATAGCCACTTTTTGTCCTAATTGTGCTGCACGAATTGCTGCAACATATCCCCCAGGACCTGAACCTATGACAAGTGTGTCTAACTCAATTGGAAAATCTCCTACTACCATCGAATTACGCCTCCATTACTAATAGTTGTGGATCGTTCAATAAACGCTTAATGTGATTCAATGCATTTTGAGCTGTTGCACCATCGATCAGACGGTGGTCAAAGCTAAGAGATAAAGCTAAAACAGGAGCTACTACTACTTCTCCATCTTTAACAACTGCTTTTTCAGCAATACGGCCGATACCTAAGATCGCTACTTCTGGGTGGTTGATTACTGGTGTGAACCATTGACCGCCTGCAGAACCGATATTCGTAATCGTACAAGATCCGCCCTTCATCTCTTCACCAGAAAGCTTACCATCACGTGCTTTAGTAGCTAGTTCATTGATTTCAGAAGAGATTTTGAAGATCGATTTACGATCAGCATCTTTAACAACTGGTACCATTAGTCCGTTATCTGTATCTGCCGCAATACCGATGTTGTAATAGTGCTTGTATACGATTTCTTCGTTTGCATCGTCGATAGATGCATTAAGCACAGGGTATTCACGCAATGCAGAAGTTAATGCTTTTACCACGTATGGAAGATAAGTAAGCTTGATGCCTTTATCAGCAGCAACTTGCTTAAATTTCTTACGGTGTGCAACAAGATCAGTAACGTCCACTTCATCCATAAGTGTAACATGTGGAGCTGTATGTTTGGAGTTAACCATCGCTTTTGAGATCGCTTTTCTAATTCCTTTGATCTTTTCACGAGTTTCCATTTCACCAGCAGGAATTGCTAGAGGCGCTTCTTTCTTCGCTTCAGCTTTAGGAGCTTCTTCAGTAGCTTGTGGTGCTGCTTCTGCTGCTCCGCCGCCACTTACGAATTTGTCGATGTCTTCTTTAAGTACACGGCCGTTATCTCCAGAACCTTGTACTTTACGAATATCTACATCTTTTTCACGAGCATATTTACGAACAGAAGGCATTGCGATAACACGCTTAGATTCGTCTGCTGGTTCTTCTTTAGCTGTATCTTCAGTTTTATCTGTTTTGTCTTCTGATTTGTCAGCTTCTTTAGCTTGATCAGCAGTCACATTCTTTTCTTCTTCAGCTTTAGGTTGTTCCGGAGCTTCATCACCACCGCCATGAGCATCAGCAGGAATTTCACCTTCTGCTTCAATTGTTACTAGAACATCACCAACTACAGATACTGTTCCTTCGTCTACTTTAAGTTCAAGAATTTTACCGTCTACAGGAGATGGGATTTCAACTACAGCTTTATCGTTTTGTACTTCAAGCAGGATATCGTCTTCTTTAACTTCGTCCCCTGCTTTTACAAACCACTTTACAATTTCACCTTCGTGAATTCCTTCTCCAATATCGGGAAGCTTAAATTCAAATGCCACGATTAACGCCTCCTATTTTATAACAATCTTTTTCGTCACTGATGTGAAAGAGCTGAAAGAAACAGTCATGAACTGACGTCTCTTTCAGCTAACATTCATTTTTTCTTAGAAATTGTAGACTTTCTTCGCTTTATCTACAATATCACGATGATCTGGAATCCAAACATCTTCAGCAGAAGCGTACGGGAACACTGTATCTGGTGCAGTTACACGCAATACAGGTGCTTCTAGGTGAAGGATTGCACGATCGTTGATTTCAGCTACAACGAACGCTCCAATACCAGCTTGTTTCTGTGCTTCTTGCACGACAATCGCTCGTCCTGTTTTTTCAACAGACGCCATGATTGTTTCGATATCAAGCGGGCTGATTGTACGAAGGTCGATAACTTCAGCAGAGATGCCTTCTTTTTCTAATTCTTCAGCAGCTTTTAATGATGCGTGAACCATAGCACCGTAAGTAATGATAGATACATCCTTACCTTCACGCTTCACATCTGCTTTCCCAAGTTCGATCGTGTATTCTTCCTCTGGCACTTCGCCACGGAAAGAGCGGTATAATTTCATATGCTCTAGGTAAACTACTGGATCGTTATCACGAATCGCAGAGATTAATAGACCTTTTGCGTCATATGGAGTTGAAGGAATAACAACTTTGATACCAGGAGTTTGGTACATTAAACCTTCAAGGCTGTCTGCATGAAGCTCAGGTGTTTTAACGCCTCCACCAAATGGTGAACGGATTGTTACTGGAGAAGTGTATACCCCGCCTGAACGGTATCTCATACGACCCATTTGTGCAGCAACTGAATCAAATACTTCAAAGACGAAACCAAAAAATTGAATCTCCATTACTGGACGGAAACCTGTAAGCCCTAGACCTATTGCAAGTCCCCCAATTCCAGACTCAGCTAACGGAGTATCAAAAACGCGATCTTCTCCAAATTCTTTTTGAAGTCCTTCAGTAGCACGGAATACTCCACCGTTCTGGCCAACATCTTCACCGAAAACAAGAACTTGTTCATTGCTTTTTAATTCATTGCGCATAGCGTCTGTAATTGCTTGAATCATAGTCATTTGAGCCATATTATTTCGACTCCTTTGCTGTGTATTCTTCTAACTGCTCACGAAGGTTGAACGGAAGGTCTTCAAACATGAAGCCGATAAGGTCAGTAACTTTTTGTTTAGGCGCTCCGTCTGCTTTTTTGATCGCAGCTTTAATATCTTCTTTTGCTTCTTCTACAACTTTGTTTTCTTGCTCTTCAGACCAAAGGTTCTTCTTCTCTAAGAACTTACGGAAACGAACTAGTGGATCTTTCTTTTCCCATTCGTTATCAAGATCTTTTGTACGGTAACGAGTAGGATCATCTCCTGCCATCGTATGTGGTCCGTAACGATAAGTAAGAGTTTCGATCAAAGTAGGACCTTCACCAGAAACTGCACGTTCACGAGCTTGTTGAGTCGCTGCATAAACTGCAAGAACATCCATTCCATCAACTTGAATTCCTTCAATACCAGCTGCAACTGCTTTTTGAGCGATCGTTTTTGCTGCAGATTGCTTTTCAACTGGAACTGAGATAGCAAAACGGTTGTTTTGAACAACAAAAATCGTATTTGCACGGTATGCTCCTGCAAAGTTTAATCCTTCGTAGAAGTCCCCTTGTGATGCTCCACCGTCACCAGTGTAAGTGATACACACGTTCTTTTTACCTTGTTTCTTAAGTCCAAAACCAACACCAGCCGCTTGAATGATTTGAGCACCGATGATGATTTGAGGCATCAATACGTTAACACCTTCAGGAATCTGTCCACCTTGGAAGTGTCCGCGAGACCATAAGAATGCTTGTGTTAATGGGAAGCCGTGGAAAACCATTTGAGGGATATCACGGTATCCTGGAAGAATCCAGTCTTCTTTATCTAAAGCATAGTGAGTTCCAAGCATAGATGCTTCTTGTCCTGCTACTGGAGCATAGAATCCAAGACGCCCTTGTCTGTTTAAAGAGATAGCACGCTGATCCCAAATTCGAGTGTAAACCATGCGGCGCATTAGTTCTTGCAGATCTTCATCAGACAAATTCGGCATTGCCGATTCGTTAACAACTTCTCCGTCTTCAGAAAGAATCTGGAACGTTTCAAATTGATCTTGAACTGCATCAATTGTTTTCGTCATGAAAAGTCACCTCTTCCTTTCTTTTACCCTGTCAATTTTCCCTAATCTTAAAAACATGCACATATTTAACAGGTTGCCCAAAGTGAAACATTTTTAAGACAGGTTTATATTATTAAAAGGCTTTTAGGTATGCCTTTGTGTACCCACCTGAAGTTTTCCCTTGAATTCAAGAGCTAAACCATCTTGCGGCACCCTAACTGTATTACTAATTAATATAAATAGAGTAACACAACAATCCTTTTCACGTAAATTAGTTTACACCACTGCTCATATACAGTCAATCTATAGGTTGTATATAGTTATCACATATTTACGACCTTGTTTCATCAAACGTTTATCCAGTCTCATTAACCTAACTGTTTCATATTAATTTTTCCGCTGTATCAGTCGTTATTAGCTTATTTTTGACAATTGTAGACCACCTTACAAGATAAGATTGAACTAGAATATTGCCCAAAATATTTTATTCCCGTTCTTTTTTATTAAAAATCCTCTATGTTATGATAAGAGGAAATTAAATTAACTTAAAAGTATATCGGCACGGAGGTTTTGCTTGTGTTAACAATGAAAGATGTATTAAGAGAAGGTCACCCAACACTAAGGGGAAAAGCGGTCGAAGTACCTTTTCCATTCTCAGATGAAGACATTAAAACAGCGAATGAGCTTCTTGAATTTGTAAAGAACAGCCAAGATCCAGAGATTGCAGCAAAATATAATTTAAGACCCGGTATCGGAATTGCTGCTCCTCAAATTGGAATCTCAAAACGAATCTTTGCTTTTCATGTTTCTGATGAACATGGGAATTTATACAGTTATGCACTGTTAAATCCGAAAATCATTAGTCATTCGGTTCAGATGACTTATTTAGACGGAGGAGAAGGGTGCTTATCTGTAGACAGAGAAGTACCTGGACTTGTACCTCGATATGCTAAAGTTACGGTAAAAGGATTCACACCTGACGGATCAGAAGTGAGCTTGAAACTAAAAGGACTTCCTGGTATATGTTTTCAACATGAACTTGATCATTTAAACGGCATCATGTTCTTTGACCGAATCAATGAAAAGCAGCCCTTTGAACCTCCTGCAAACTCTGTAGTAATAAGGTAACGATAAAAAAACTCACTAAGCTGACATACCACCTTAGTGAGTTTTTTTTATTCTTTGACGCTCGTTTTTCTATCAAATTATAGATTTTATCTAATGATCCTCTGTTAAGCTACATCGCGATCATCATCAACGAGCATTGCTTCTTCGTCGCTTGGTTTACTTCGCACGAACAAGAAAGTTGCTATTATTGTTGTTATTGCTGCAATCGTATAAGCTATTCCGTTCGAGAGACCGAGGCCGATTGGAGCATTACAAATGTAAGTAACAGTCACCATCGTCATAAAAATGGCGGGCAATGTAGCGATCCAATGATTCTTTTTCGATCTTTTTAAATACATAGCTCCTACCCAAAGAGCTAGCATAGCAGTAGATTGGTTTGCCCATGAAAAATAACGCCATAGTAATGTAAAGTCAATCTTTGTTAATAAAAATGAAATAACGAACATGGGTATCGCAATCCAAAGTCTCGAAGATAGTTTCTTTTGACTGATGTTGAAGTAATCACCTAGTATCATTCTAGCACTTCGGAATGAAGTATCTCCTGAGGTGATTGGTAAAATGATGACACCGATTACCGCAAGCGTTCCTCCAATTGCTCCAAGCATCGTTACTGACACTTCACTAACAACTGCTGCAGGTCCGCCGTCTGCAATAATGCCTGATAATGATTTTCCATCGAATAGACTCATTGCAGCTGCTGCCCAGATCATTGCAATAACAGCTTCTGCTATCATCATGCCATAGAAAATTTTTCTTCCTTCTTTTTCATTTTTAGTTGTTCGTGAAATAATGGGCGATTGTGTAGCGTGAAATCCTGAAAGTGCTCCGCATGAAATGGTCAAGAATAAGAGTGGGAAAATCGGTACGTTATCGGGATGCATATTCTCAAATGAGAGTTCTGGAATCGGTGCACCTGTAACTACTAATCCCCCACCTATTCCAATTGCACTAAGTACGAGCAACGCACCAAAGAATGGATAGACTCTCCCAATAATCTTATCGATTGGTAAGAGTGTAGCAAGAATATAATAAACAAAGATCAATCCAATGATGAGACTTAAACTTACCCAATCTCCCGTAAGATCATGAATTAGCGCTGCTGGAGCACTAACAAAAACTGTTCCTACTAATAATAAAAGAAGAAGAGTAAAACCATTTACAACATGTCTCATCGCATTTCCTAAAAACTTACCTGCGAGTTGTGGTAAATGCGCTCCTCGATTTCGAATAGAAATCATGCCCGTTAAATAATCGTGAACAGCGCCTGCAAATATTGCTCCCAGTACGATCCAAAGAAACGCTACCGGACCATATAATGCACCCATGATAGGTCCAAAAATCGGACCTACTCCTGCAATGTTTAATAATTGAATAAGAGAGTTCGTTTTTGTACCCATCGGGACATAATCAATTCCATCTTCTTGTGCATAAGCAGGGGTCTTTCTTTCCTGTTTTACTCCAAACACTTTTTCAACGTACTTTCCATACGTAAAATAACCAACGACTAACAATACAATTGAAACTAAGAATGTATTCAACCAGATTCCTCCTCACGTTGTATACGCTTACATTCTACACGAAACAAAAAAAACACTCAATTTTAAATTGAATGTTTTCAAGCTGTTCTATCACGTTCCAGGTGTAAAACGTCCTTTTTCTTCTTTTTCTTACCTGTTAGATAGACTCCTACAAAAATAAGCAGCAAGCCCCAAAATGCACTTGAGTGTATTTGTTCATCTAACAAGACGCTACCCCACATGACGGCAGATACAGGCACTAAGTAAGTGACTAGTGTAGCAAACTCGGCTGAACCAGCAGAGATCATATAATAATATAGCAAGTAGGCAATTCCTGAACCAAAGACTCCGAGACCGATAAGGGATAATAAAGTATTGTAGTTAATAGGATTTTCAGGCAATGTCCAACTGTCCGTCAGTATCATCATGAGAGCACTTAGAAGCATACCTGCAAATAGTGTGGAAGAAGCCGTGATCCAAACCGTTGTGTTCTGAAGATGTTTTTTTGCGTATTGTGAACTATATCCATAGCAACACGTAGCTACGAGCATCAAAACAATCCCTAAGCCCAACTGATTCTTAGTCAGTCCAGGAGCATCAATGTCCATTAACAATAAAATACCTACAAAACCGACGAGTACCCCACCCCATTGTTTCCATTGCAATGATATGGAGAAAAAGAACACACCCATCATTGACGTCCAAATCGGAGTAGTAGCATTTAATATAGCGGTATACCCGCTATCTAAAAAAGTTTCGCTCCAAGCAATCAGTCCCCAAGGAAGACCAGCATTCAAAAAACCTACAAGAAGCAACTTTTTCACGGGAAGTGTTTTCCAGTGAACAGCTTGCTTGCTAATCATAAACAAAGGAACGATTGTCAATATTCCTAGCAAACATCGAATAAATACAATCTGCCATGGATCGAAAATACCAAGTAAGACTTTTATAAATAAAAAAGACATTCCCCATATCAAACTTAAGACAAAGAGGGCAGAATATAATTTCATTGGTTAACCCCTTCTCATATAAAATATAGCAAATAAAAATGTAACAATTTCCCTCCAAAAATATCGATTCAACTACACATACTAGTAATAAAAAGAGTCGTGGAGGGTAATAAATGAAGATGAGAACGCGCTTATTAAAAAGACTTAGGAAATGGGTAAGACAACAAAATAATAACGGGAAATTAATTCTTAACTAGGTTAAGTTTCTCTCTTAACTAAAGTAATTATATAGGATAATACCTATAGGTTAACAGTTATTATTTTTATATTTTTATGGATTTCAAATGAAGCATTATGAAAAAACATGAAAAACATGTCACTTTCCTTTATAATAGGACGAAGATACTCAAAAACTACAGACCGGTAAGGAGACATGAAATATGATTTTTAAAGTATTTTTTCAAACTAGCTTAACAGAGGTTCCTGTTCGTGAACACACTCAAACAGTATATGTAGAAGCTGAAACAATTAACGACGTACGTAAAAAGCTTGCTGATCGCAAATACAACATTGAATACATACAAGAAATTAACGGTAAATTTCTTGAGTATGAAAAAGACACGAATTCATTGGAATTGGAGAATGTATAATTTATGAAATTTGTAAAAAATCATCAAGCCGCCGTTTTCGCACTTGGCGGTCTAGGAGAAATCGGTAAAAATACGTATGCCGTTCAATTTCAAGATGAGATCATCCTTATTGATGCAGGAATTAAATTTCCAGAAGATGAACTTTTAGGAATTGATTACGTAATACCAGATTACACGTATCTTGTTAAGAACGAAGAAAAGATCAAAGGGTTATTTATCACACATGGACACGAAGATCATATTGGCGGTATTCCTTATCTTTTAAGACAAGTGAACATCCCTATCTATGGTGGTAAACTCGCGCTTGCTCTGATCAAGAACAAACTAGACGAACACGGTTTGCTGCGTAGGGCACAGTTACATGAAATTACTGAGGACGATGTGATCAAATTCCGTAAAACATCTGTAAGTTTCTTTAGAACTACTCACAGTATTCCAGATTCTTATGGACTTGTAGTGAAAACGCCACCAGGAAACATCGTTCATACTGGTGACTTTAAATTTGACTTCACGCCTGTTGGTGAACCTGCGAACTTAACAAAGATGGCAGAGATCGGAAAAGAAGGTGTACTCTGCTTACTTTCTGATTCCACAAACAGTGAGGTTCCTGGGTTTACACTTTCAGAGAGACGTGTCGGAGAAAGCATTCAAGACATCTTCAGAAAAATGGAAGGCCGAGTGATCTTCGCTACATTTGCTTCAAACATTCATAGATTGCAGCAAGTGGTTGAAGCTTCTGTTGCAAACAATAGAAAAATTGCTGTGTTTGGCCGTAGTATGGATTCTGCCATTACCGTTGGACAAGAGCTTGGTTTTATTAAAGCACCTAAAAATACGTTTGTTGATGCAAATCAGATCAATCGTCTGCCTGATAACCAAGTTACTATTCTATGTACAGGTAGCCAAGGTGAACCAATGGCAGCTCTCTCAAGAATCGCTAACGGAACACATAGACAGATTCAAATCATTCCTGGAGATACAGTTGTCTTCTCATCCTCACCTATTCCAGGAAATGCATTAAGTGTAAGTAAGACGATCAACCAGTTGTTCCGTGCAGGTGCAGAAGTGATTCATGGATCATTAAATGATATCCATACATCGGGTCATGGTGGGCAGCAAGAACAAAAGCTTATGTTACGTCTTATGAAGCCTAAGTTCTTTATGCCGATTCATGGTGAATATCGAATGCTTAAGATGCACACGAAACTTGCTTCTGATTGTGATGTTCCTTCTCAGAATTCATTTGTAATGGATAATGGCGAAGTATTAGCTCTTTCTCATAACGAGGCGATGGTAGCAGGAAAGATTCCTTCCGGTTCTGTCTATGTCGATGGAAGTGGAATTGGTGATATCGGAAACATCGTTCTTCGAGATCGTAAAATTCTTTCAGAGGAAGGTCTCGTAGTCGTAGTCGTTAGTATGGACATGAAAGAGTTTAGAATTGAAGCAGGACCTGATATTATTTCAAGAGGGTTTGTTTATATGCGTGAGTCTGGAGACTTGATTCACGATGCTCAAAGTCTTCTAAGCAAACATCTAGAAACGATCATGAACGAAAAAAGAACCACACAATGGTCTGAGATCAAGAATGAAATCACAGATACATTGTCACCTTTCTTATATGAAAAAACGAAGAGACGCCCAATGATTCTTCCTATCATCATGGAGATTTAGTTTCATAATAAAAACCGTTCCCTGTTTCAAGGGTAACGGTTTTTTTTATTCTTCATTTGCCATTTGTTTTTCTAAGCGATTGATGTCTTTATCTCCACCGATTACGATCAATACATCTCCTTGATGAATGTTCTGGTCAGCCTGTGGGGAAACGAATATGTCTTTTCCTCGTTTGACAGCCACAACGTTACAACCATATTTAGCCCTTATATCTAACTCGATCAAAGACTTATTGTTCATCTTTTTGGTTGCGACCAATTCAACAATGCTATGTTCATCGGATAGTTCTAAATAATCAAGAACGTTGTTCGAGACGATTTGATGAGCGATCCTAACACCCATATCACGCTCTGGATGAATGATTTTATCTGCTCCGATCTTTCTTAATACCTTTTCATGATAATCATTTTGAGCTTTAACCGTGATCTTTTCTACACCCATCTCTTTTAGAATCAGTGTTGTAAGAATAGACGATTGCAGGTTGTCACCAATCGCCACCACAACATGCTGAAAGTTTCTGATCCCAAGACTTTTCAATACACCTTCATCTGTAGAATCGGCAATTACAGCGTGTGTAACAACGTTGGAAAACTCGTTTACTCGATCTTCATCGATATCAATCGCTAAGACTTCCATTCCTTGATCGGCCAATGCTTTACACATACTACCGCCGAAACGACCTAGTCCGATTACAGCATATTGCTTTTTCAAAGTCCATCACTCCAATCTCTCGCGGTATAGCCTTATTTTACCACATTATTTGAAAATCAATCTCTAACTAATACCTCTTATGTAAAATTCACAGAATATGTTCGCGTTTTCATTATTAATTACAAAAATAACCCAAGAACAACGTCTTGGGTTATGAAATGTACGCTATTTAACGATTAAAGAGTCTTTTGACCAGGCTTCCAGTTTGCTGGGCAAAGTCCACCTGTTTGAAGTGCTTGAAGTACACGTAATGTTTCATCAACATCACGGCCAATGTTGTTATGGTTAACAACAGAGTACATTAATTCACCCTCTGGAGAGATGATGAATAAACCGCGAAGAGCAATACCTTCTTCTTCGATTAGTACACCGTAATCACGAGCTACAGTGTGGTTAGTATCAGCTGCTAGAGAATATTTTAACTCACCTAGACCATTCATGTCACGTGGCGTGTTGATCCAAGCTTTGTGAGTGTGGATTGTATCTGTAGAAACACCAATTACATCAGCATCTAAATCTTCGAACTCGTCAAAACGGTCGCTAAGTGATGTGATTTCTGTAGGACAAACGAAAGTGAAGTCCATAGGATAGAAGAAAAGAACAGTCCACTTGTCATTCTTCATGTTTTCTTCTAAGCTAACTTTTCCAAATTCTTTGTTAGGTAATACTGCATCCATTTCAAATCTAGGTGCTTGTTTTGCTACCATACGTTCTGCCATAGGTGAAAATCCCTCCAAAAAAACTGTTTTATTTACATGGGTAATTATAGTACAGTCCTTATTTTTAGTCAATGTTAAATAATAATTAATTTAAATAAGGAAAGTTGTTCCCACGTCTTAACTTCTCCTTAATCATAGCAACTTAAACTAAAAATGTGAAATTATCCGCTCATTTCAGATTCTATTCATTCTCAATAAAGAGTTTATATTGAGGATTTCAAGGGAACTCTTTATTTTAATTAGGAGGGATTCATATGCCGTATGATTCACTTAAAGATCTGCCTGAGGGAGTAAGAGATCACCTTCCTCATCACGGTCAGGAAATATATAAGGAAGCATTCAATTCTGCACTTGAAGAATACAAAGAAGAAGAGACAGCTCATAAGGTAGCATGGAGCGCAGTAAAACATAAATATGAAAAAACAGAAAATGGGCAATGGAAAAGTAAAGACTCCTGAACAATGTTCAGGAGTCTTTACTAGTATCAGCATTCTTTTCTTCTGATATCTTTTCAATTCCAATTTTTTTAATCTGTCTGCCATCCAGCTCTAAAATCGTAAATCGATAACTTTCGTAATTAAACGAATGGTTTGTTTCTAAATCAACAGACCTGGTTAGGACCCACCCACCAATAGTATCGATTTCACTGTTATCAATATCGAGTGCAAATAATTCATTGATCTGTGAGATGAGCACTTTACCGTCCACTACCGTTTGATTTTGATCGATTTGTTGAATTTCGGGTTCTTCATCGATATCAAATTCATCTCTGATCTCCCCAACGATTTCTTCTAAGATGTCTTCAACCGTAACAATTCCTGCAGTTCCTCCGTACTCGTCTACGAGCACCGCCATATGTGTCTGATCTTTTTGCATTTTGACTAGCAGTTTTTGAATCGGTATAGATTCATGGACGGTAATAATGGGACGAATATAGTCATTTAAGTCAAAATTTTCTTTGCTGAAATTTTCGTTAAAGAATTCTTTAATGTTTACAATCCCTACAATATGATCTTTATCATCATGCCCAACAGGATATCTCGTAAACTTTTCTTCACGCATGATCGCCATGTTCTGTTCACACGTATTTTCTAGAAATAAACAGACCATCTCTGTTCGAGGAATCATGATTTCTTTCGCTACACGGTCATCAAATTCAAAAATTCTGTTCACATAACGGTATTCTGATTGATTGATCTCTCCACCCTGTAAACTTTCAGAAAGAATAAGACGCAACTCTTCTTCTGTATGTACTACTTCATGTTCACTAGCTGGACTAATGCCAAACATCCGTGTCAAAAGATTCGCTGATCCATTTAGCAAGAAAATAAAAGGATACATAACCTTATAAAACAGGATAATTGGTTTTGCTGTAGCTAACGAGACCATCTCAGCTTTTTGAATCGCAACTGTTTTCGGTGCCAATTCACCTAGTACCACGTGTAAGAATGTAATTAAGAAAAAGGCGATTGAAAACGAGAGCGTGTGCGTGAGGCCTTCAGTCAAACCAGCGTTTTCAAATAAGGGTCTTAAAAAGATTTCAACAGTCGGTTCACCCAACCACCCAAGTCCTAATGCTGTAATCGTTATTCCTAACTGACAGGCTGACAAATAACCGTCAAGATTTCCGATAACTTTTTGTGCAGCGATCGCTTTACTATTACCCTCTGAAGCTAAATGGTCAATTCGAGTTCTTCGTACTTTTACGATGGCAAATTCAGTGACTACAAAAAATGCGGTTAATACAATAAGTAAAATAATCATGATTACATTTACGATTGGCATATGGACCTCCCCATCTGCTGCTAAACAACATATATTTTTGTGATTGGTCAATTAATTCCCTGTTAAAACGTGCGTTAAACAGAAATAAAGGGGCAGCATGGCTGTCCCCAGGAGTGTTATGATTGTAATCTGCTTTCAACAGCCTGACATACTTCATCAGCTGACATGCCATGAGCATTTAACACAGAACCTTGTGTTGCTGCATTTTGAATGCCCATAACGTTCTGATCCTGTCCGGAAATTACACAGCAATCACAGCCGTTCGCGTCTTGTTCTTGACGAAGTTCTACTACATCATATCCCTTTGATCGCAAAGCATCTGATACATTCGATAACGATTGTTCTACACCAATTCTAGCCATATTCCCACCTCCTTACTTTTCTTAATGTTTCCAACTCATATTGGGAATATGTAAGGCAGAATGAAGTGTTGCTCTAAGCACGCATGTCGATATATGGCGTTATGTGTCGATTAGCAGATAAATCATAAAAACTTTTGGATGGAGCACCGAAACTTGTGGATTGACGGTTAAAATTCGTGGAGAGTAGGGTGAATTTCGTGGATTAAGCGTGCTTAAGTGTCTTACACCCGGGAAATGCACAAACAAAAAACGGCCGAAGTGGCCGTTTTCCTACATTCTACTCCCTTTAAAGAGGAAATATTGAATTAATAGATCTACCGCATGCTGAATCGCTTCTTCATGCGGCTTTAACTTAGAATGATGAAGACCATATTGGGTATCAACCCCAAGCCAGAACATGAAACCAGGGATTTTTTCTAAAAAGTATCCATAGTCTTCACCTGTCATAGCTTCTTTGCATTCAATAACATTCACAGTTCCTTGCTGCTTAGCAAATTTCATGAATTCTCTAGTTAAGATCGGTTCATTATCTACTTGACGGTAGTTTGAACCATAATCAATCGCGGTCTCGCATTCAAAACTGCCTGAAATACCTTCAACTAGGGCTTCAATTCTCTTTTTAACCTTATCCATCGCTTCTGGAGACAAAGTTCGAATCGTGCCTTCTAGCCTTGCTTTTTCAGCGATAATATTTTGTTTGGTTCCACCCGTTATCTTGCCGATCGTAACAACTGCAGAATCCAGTGGATCAATATTACGTGAAACGATCGATTGCATCTGTGTAACCAGATGGCTTGCGGCAACTACCATATCGTTGCTTAAGTGCGGATAAGCAGCATGACCGCCTTTTCCGATCAGATCGATAAACAATTCAGATGTATTCGCAAATAATAATCCTTCCTTTACAGCAATCGTACCGACCGGATATTCCGGTGCGATGTGAAGCGCTGTGATCATGTCAGGTTGCAGCTGTTTAAACAGCTCACTCTCTCTCATCGGGAGGGCTCCCCCTGGTCCTTCTTCTGCAGGCTGAAAAATAAATAACAGATGGTCATCTATCGGGTTCTGTGCAAAATGAGACAATAAACCGATCGCAATCGTCATATGAATATCGTGTCCACAGGCATGCATCATTCCTTCATGAAGGGAAGAAAATTCATAACCAGTTTCTTCAACAATAGGCAGTCCATCCATATCTGTTCGATAAGCGATCGTTTTTGAGGGATTTCTTCCGATCACTTTTACATATATACCCGTTTCCCACGTGTAAACTTCAAGATGATTCTGAGGAAAAGTAGAGATGAGATCAAGGATATAACTCTGAGTTTTAAACTCTAAAAATCCTAGCTCCGGTATACGGTGCAAGTCTTTTCTTATCTCAAGCAACGATTTCATCTTCTCTCATCCCCTACGCTAAAATTAGTCGTTTAACTGACGAAGCTCTTGTCTAATTTCTGTTTTTGATTTTGTTTTTTCATCGATTTTCTTTAGTACACGAGCAGGAGTTCCACCAACTACTGTGTATGGTTCTACGTCTTCGATCACAATGGCACCTGCAGCTACGACAGCACCTTTACCTACTGTAACACCTTCAAGAACAACTGCGTTCGCTCCAATGACTACATCATCTTCTACAACCACTGGTTTTGCAGAAGGTGGTTCAATAACACCTGCGAGTACAGTTCCTGCACCGATGTGGCAGTTCTTACCTACTGTAGCTCGTCCACCTAGAACGACGTTCATGTCGATCATCGTACCTTCGCCAATTACAGCTCCGATGTTTATAGAAGCACCCATCATGATTACGGCATTGTCACCGATCTCAACCTGGTCACGAATGATTGCACCCGGTTCAATACGAGCTTTGATGTTTTTCATATCTAACAATGGAATCGCTGAGTTGCGGCGGTCATTCTCGATCACGAAGTCTTCAATGCTGCTTTCATTTGCTTTTAGAGCAGCTTCAATATCTTTCCACTCGCCGAATAGTACAGCTGTGTTGCCTGAAGGGAACACTTTCGTTTCTTGTCCAAAATCGATATTTTCAAGATTTCCTTTTACATAAACTTTTACTGGTGTAGATTTTGTTGCGTTTTGGATAAATGAGATAATTTCGTTTGCATCCATCATTTTCATGTTTGGTAGTTCCTCCTTAAAAATCATTCTGTATTGTATTAAACCACTAAATATAGAAAGATTCAAACCTTATTCATTCGTTAGTTTTCGAATCAAATCCATAAATACATTTACTTGTTTGAGCTCGGATCCTGTGCCGTGATGGATGAGCCAAGTATCTCGTTTAATGGCATTGCCCTTTTTATCTGTTAATGAGATCTTATAGATATCGTCCTCTGGCCGAAGACTGATCGATGGGAGAATCGCATAACCAATTCCATTTAGGGCCATCTGTTTACACGTTTCAATCTGGTCAACAACGATTGTTTTTTGTGGCGTTGTTTTAAAATGAGTATGCCACCAATCTTGTATTTCTTGATAATAGGTTGAGTGACTCCTAAACTGAATAAATGGTTTCGTCGTATCAGAAAGCTCATCAATGGATGAGATCGTCGTATCGACTAAATATAAGTGGTCTGACAAAATATGTTCTTTGCTGCCTCTCCACTCTGGGTTTCCTCTAACAATTCCAAGGTGGATCTTATCTTCATAAAGGTGTTTAATGATCTCCGAACTCCAACCCGTTATTAGTGAAATATTTACATGAGGGTATAGATTCACATACTCTTTTAGCACATGAGGCAACCAATATTGACCTATGATAGAGGCTACCGCAAGCTTTAATGTGCCGTGAACATGCTCTGAGAGAGATTGAAGTTCTTCTTTTACAAGCTCCTCTTTTTGAAGAACTTCCGTAACAAAAGCTAGAATCTTTTCTCCAGCTGGTGTTAAATTCAATCCCTTTTGAGAACGAATAAAAATAATGGTTCCCCAATTGTTCTCAATCGTTTGAAGCCTCTGACTGAGAGCGGGTTGAGATACATATAAACGCTCAGATGCTTTTCTCATATTTAATTCTTCAGCAAGAACTTTTAATATACGAAATTCAGATAACTGCATTATTTCTCCTTTTAGCATTCATAAGTTTTTCTTATTGAAAATTATCTAATATATGTAATTTATTTTAAGTATACCTTAACATAGGATAGATATGTAAAGAGAAAATGAAGGGATGTGAATTCATTGTATATTCTCATATTCGTGGGCTTTATCGCTACTTTTATCGGCACCCTTTCTGGAAGTGGGGGCATGATTAATTTTCCGATCATGTTATTACTAGGTGTTCCCGTTCACTCTGCGATCGCAGCGAATAAATTTGCCAACATGTTCAGTTCTTTTTCCAGCTTTTTTGTTCTCTTACGAAAAAATGATACGAAGCTTACCCCTTACCTCATTTCAGGTGTCATCAGTCTACTAGGGGGAATTGCAGGCGGCTTGACTGCTTCCTCAATCTCTAGAGAAAATTTAACCATCATCGCTCTTTTCTTACTCACAGGTGCACTCTTCTTAACCTTTCTAAAAACAAAAAGAGAAACAGACCCTAATGATGAGATCAAACAGCTGCCTGTAAGTAAATATCCCTATCTTTTTGGTATCGGAGCTTACGATGGCTTATTTGGTCCAGGTCAGGGAACCTTACAGATGCAGCTTTTTTTACGAAACGGCTTTACATATATTCGCACCGTTTCATTTACAAGATTTAATACGTTCTTAAGCTGCACGGGAGCTGTATTCACTTACTTGTGGGCTGGTCATTATATGTGGAACGTAGCGATACCGCTTACGATCGGAAGCATCTGTGGAGCACAAGTTGCTGTAAAGCTTGCACCTCGCTTAAAAACAAAACAAGTTACAATCCTTATGAGGACTGTAACTGTTCTGCTTATTCTTCAATTAATTATTCAATGGAGGTAATAAACCATGAAAATAACAGGCATCCATCATGTCCAAATATGTATTCCACGAGAAAAGGAAGATGAAGCACGAGCTTTTTATGAAGGAATCCTGCAACTTGAAGAAATTCCAAAACCAGAGGCTCTTCGAAAAAATGGTGGGATGTGGTTCCAATTCGGTCAGCAACAACTACACATCGGAGTGGAAGATCAGGTTTACAAAGGTAAACACCATCCCGCATTTTTAGTTGATGACCTCTTAAGCTTCAAGAAACATTTAACTCTTCACCAATTACAGATACAAGAAGAACTCCCTATTCCTGGATTTTATCGCTTTACGATAAGAGATCCATTCGGAAATCGGATAGAATTCATTCAGTCCTCTTCACTTTAATGGGTTATCTTTGTTCTTTCCGTCCTCTGGTTCAACGTGAACTTGTATACTCTCGACATTATAAGCTTCTTTGATCGTGTCTTCTATCTTTTCTGTGATTTCGTGGCTTTCAACTACATTAAGGGAAGGATCAACTTTAATCGTTACATCGATAATCGCTCGATTACCGTGTTTACGAGCTTTCAGGTCTCCCACATTCTCTACACCTTCAACATCTAAAATCTTGTGTTCCATTTCCTTGCCTTCTTCATAATCAAAACCATCTGAAAGGTTATGGGAGGTTTCAGTGAAAATCTCCCAACCAGTTTTAATGATGATTAGACCAACAAGAACTGCTGCGGCAGGATCTAGCCACGGTAAGCCGATCTGTGCACCAAAGATTCCGACTGCTGCTCCTATACTAACGAAAGCGTCTGAACGGTTATCAAGAGCGGCTGCTTTTAGCCCTTGGCTGTCTGTTTCTTTTGCTACCTTAATATTATACAAATAAACGGTGATCATCACTGCTGCACCAAACAGTGCGATCAAGGCTGCAGTCAGCGAAGGCTCCGTTTCCACTCCGTTAAACATCTTTTTAATAGAAGATATCAATACTTCTATACCGATAACTACCATAATAAAGGAAGCAACCATCGATGCAATCGTTTCTGCACGCAAGTGTCCATAAGGATGATCCTCATCTGCTGGCTTCCTTGAAATTTTCAATCCTATTAATACTGCGATAGAAGCGATTATGTCAGTTGCATTGTTTAATCCGTCAGCAACTAATGCATCGGAATTATAGAAAATACCTGACACAAGTTTAACAATTGATAGAAAAATATATGCTCCTAGACTAAGATAAACACCGCGTTCCACTCTTTTTTGCTGATCAGATTGCATTCTCTATTCTCCTTCGTTAAATAATACCTTTTACATCATAAAGAATGGATTCCGGGTGGGTCTAGAGCAATCTTTTTCCCTATAGGAAACATTAATGTTCATAGATCATTTTTCTAGTCATCCCGCCATCGATCGTAATATTTTCCCCGGTAATAAAATTATTGTCAGACTGCGCTAAGAATAAGCATGCCCTTGAAATATCAGCTGGCATACCCACTCTTTTCGAGAGATGCTGATCGTGATCAACTTCACGCAGCTCCTTATAATCTCCTGTATGTATCCAACCAGGACTAATGGAGTTTACAGTAATAAAATCTTCAGAAAACGATGCAGCCAACGCGTGAGTTAAAGCAACGATTCCGCCCTTAGTTGCGGCATATGCTTCGGAATGAGGCTCAGACATTACCGCACGAGTGGAGGCCATATTGATAATGGATCCTCCACCTGATTGAGACATGTACTTGGCTGTTTCTCTTGAAAAAAGAAATACACTTCTTAAGTTTGTGTTTAAAATATCATCCCATTCATCTACAGATAATTCATAGGGGGATTTCCATTTCGAGAGACCAGCATTGTTGATCAAACATTGAATGTCACCTAATTTATCATGTGTTTCTGCTACTGCTTGAATGATTTCATCGGGATTCTTAACGTCACATGTTATCGCGATTGCATCCTTTTGAATCGATGTAACCTCAGACAAAGTTGATTCAAGTTCATTTTTATCAAAATCTATTAATGAAGGAATATAACCTGCTTTGGCAAAATCAATTGCGATTTGTTTACCTATCCCTTTTGCTGCTCCTGTAACGATTACAACTTTTGTATCACGACTCATCTTCATAACCTCCAGAATTTTATGTGTACTAATCTATTCATTCCCCATACCGTATTAATTTCACACAAATTCATACAAAAATAGAATAGAAAAGCTGCCGACACTGTCGACAGCTTCACTATTACTTCTTTCTCCAAGGACCACATGGACCACATGGAGGAGGGCATGGCGGGGGACAAGGTGCCATGATTGGTTGGACCGTTCCACAAAGGTTTTGCTGCGTTGCTTGGTTTACGACGTTCGTGTTCTGCGGAAAGTAATGTACATATTTATAGTTCATCTGATTGACTTGAGTCGTTTGAGTTGGATGAATCATCGGAACATATACATCTTGCTGGTTATATTGAACTTGTTGATTCGTAGGACTAAACTGTGCAGGCATAACTTGTGGAGGATAGTATTGAGACGGTGATACTGCTGGGTATCCACATCCACCCATCTGAGGCATCTGTGCCATAGCTCCCATTGTAGGACCCATCTGTCCCATTGCTCCCATTGTAGGTCCCATTGCACCCATGTTAGGAACCATTCCCTTTTTGGCAAAAATGCCAGGGCGTTTAAATAAAGCCAAAAAAATGTTCTCCTTTCAAAAACCTTATATCCTATTTCTCTATATTTTATGTAGGACGACTTAAAAAGTTCGTCCATTTATCAATAAGTATTAAAAGGATTTTGTAGAAAAAAATCGAACTGTACTTGAAATACATACTATTTAAATAACATTAAAGAGGAGAGGAAGAACAAAGTTGAAACTATTAATTTCGTTTTCAAACAGATTCATGCAAAGGTACATGCCCGATCCCTTTTTGTTGGTCATCTTGCTGACATTCTTCGTATGTGGCTTAGCTCTATTTGCGACAGACAGCACCCCTGTACAAATCATCAATTATTGGGGTACAGGTTTTTGGAGTTTATTAACCTTTTCTATGCAGATGGTATTAATATTAGTGACTGGTCACGTTATGGCAAGCTCCCCGTTATTTAAGAAACTATTAGGTTCTTTAGCAAAAATTCCAAAAACACCAGGACAAGCTATCATACTCGTAACGTTAGTCGCGCTCGTCGCATGCTGGATCAATTGGGGCTTCGGTCTTATAATAGGTGCTCTATTCGCAAAAGAGATCGCGCTAAAAGTAAAGGGCGTGGACTATCGGTTATTGATCGCTAGTGCTTATAGTGGCTTTATCATTTGGAGTGGAGGTCTATCGGGCTCTGTTGTCTTAACGATCGCTACACCGGGACATTTTACCGAGGATATTATGGGAGTTGTTCCAACGAGTGAGACAATCTTTTCATCGTTCAACTTAATTATCCTAGCTGGCTTATTCATAATGGTACCGCTCATTAACAGATTAATGGTTCCTCCAATTGAAAAAGCGTTTATCATCGATCCATCATTATTAGAGGAAAAGGATTCTTTAGAAGCACCAAGTAAAGAAGAAACACTTCAAACTCCTGCTGATCGACTTGAAAATAGTCAGATATTATCAATACTCATCGGACTTTTAGGAATCTCATACCTCGTCTATTATTTCACTAAAAATGGATTTAGCTTAAATCTGGATATCGTAAACTTTTTATTCCTATTCATCGGTATCATCTTACATAAAACACCTCGGTTATTTTTGAAAGCGGTTACGGATGCTGTGAAAAATGCGAGCGGAATTATTATACAGTTTCCTTTTTATGCCGGATTAATGGGTATTGTTACTTCATCTGGATTAGTGGCCGTTCTGTCCAATATGCTTATTTCTTTTTCGAACGAACATACTTTTCATTTATTTACTTTATGGAGTGCAGGTCTCGTTAACTTTTTTGTTCCGTCTGGCGGTGGACAATGGGCGGTACAAGGACCCGTTATGTTAGAAGCGGCACAAAACTTAGGCGTTTCTTTATCAAGAACGGCTATGGCTGTAGCTTGGGGTGATGCATGGACAAACATGATCCAACCATTCTATGCGCTTCCCGCTTTAGCCATTGCAGGATTAAAAGCAAAAGACATCATGGGTTACGGCCTTGTTATGATGATCATTACAGGTGTCTTTATCTCTGGAGTGTTTTTGCTGCTGTAACACTTTAATGTATGTAGTTAAACACTGTACAAAAAAACCTCCTTATCACAAAGGAGGTTAACTTATTATGTATGGTGACTCGAGAGGGGTTCGAACCCCCGACCTCTACCCTGTCAAGGTAGCGCTCTCCCAGCTGAGCTATCGAATCAATGTCTTCATCTAACAAAAGTTATTATATATCCTTTTTAGGAGTATTGACAACACTTAAATTTCGGTTACTTAAAAAAATTTTTTATTCTTTAAATTACGGATCAAAAAAGACACCTCCGATGATCGAAGGTGTCTTCTTTTTATTTTGTTATCCGATCTTCTCTTCCTCATCTCGCATTTTTATCTCTTCTGTATCAAGGCGCTCTTGTTTATCTCGAAGTCTGTGTGCGAGTCGACTCGATGCGTTAGCTGCAATACTTGCAACTAAATCATCCAAGAATGTATGCACTTTACCATTCGCTATCTTTGTATCTAATTTTTGAATAATACCCATTTTAAATTTGTCTAGATGACCAAATGTTGTAACAGCTATAGAGCCATATCCGAAAACAGCACCTAGTGCGATTGTTTCATCTACCCCAAACAATCCTTCATCTTGTTCAACGATACTTTGTAGAGGTTCAGATAATTTTCTTTGTTCGGCAAGTATATCAAGTTCTACACCGACTAGAATAGCATGCTGAATCTCACGCTTCATAAGAACAGCGTCAACGCTCTCGATACACTCTTCTTTCGTTAAGCCAGGTGAGAATGGGATCTGCATCTCATATACGATTTCAGCGATTTCAGGAATTGTGACGCCTCTTTCATTCAACAGCCTTCTAGCTGCTGCTTCAACTTCTCGACTGTGCACTCTATTATTCAACAGACTTCACCTCTTCTTAATGTTCGATCTCTTATGGCAAAACGAATTGATTCTTTCATTATATCATTATGTGATACAATAAAACGAGTTGAATGAAAACGCTTATAATTTAAAGGACAGTCAGCATAGGAGGTACTTTTTATGGCCATTCTTAAAGGTTCTATTACAGATGATAAAATATACAGCAACTACTTGGATGAGGAGATTGAATTGCTCATCTATCTGCCTTCTAAGTTTACTCCACTCGTTAAATACCCTATTTTAATCGCACAAGATGGCAGAGACTACTTTCAGTTAGGAAAGCTGGCGAAAACCGCCGATCGACTAATGGAAGAAGAAAATTTACAAAGCTGTATCATTGTTGGTGTAAATCATAAAGGAATCGAAGATCGAAAAGCCAAATATGACCCAACAGGAAAAAAGCACGAAAATTACATTCGATTCATGGCATTCGAACTTACCTCTTACCTTAATGAGAAGTTTAACACGCTCCAACTTGGTGCAGGCATGGGGTTAATTGGTGATTCCTTAGGTGGTTACATAGCTTTTAAGCTGAGTATTCTGTATCCGAATACGTTCGGTAAAGTAATCGTACAGTCTCCTTACGTTCCTGAGAGCCTTATCGATACCGTTGAATCCATAGAACAAATGCAAACGTTGACCATCTATCACTCAATAGGTGATGAAGAAGAAAAATTTACAAATCCTGAAGGAATAACCAAAGATTTTTTAACACCCAACCGACAGCTGAGTAAGCTTTTGAACAATTTGGCTCTCGATTATGAGTACGCTGAGTTTCAAGGAAATCATCTCTGGGTAAATTGGCAGAAAGACTTAGTTCCCGCGTTAAGGTTTCTTTACAGCGATTAGTAACTGTGGGAAATAAATAGAATATTTGGTATACTAGTTCAAAAGATGAGGGAGGAAGAAATATGAAATACGGTATTGCAATTTTTCCATCAAAAAATCTACAAGATAAAGTGAATTCCTACCGAAAGCGTTATGATCCGCATTATGCCCTTATCGCACCTCATATCACACTTAAGGAACCTTATGAGGCAACCGAGGAAGAAATTCAAGAACAGATCTCTTATATTTCTTCTGTTGCAAAAAATATAGATCCGTTTTCTATCATGATTAATAAAGTAGGATCATTCCATCCTGTGAACAATGTAATCTTTTTAAAAGTTAATGAAGCAGATGAAATAAAATCACTTCATGAGCAGTTATATACTGGTCCGCTTGAACACCAACAGCCGTACAATTTTGTACCGCATTTAACACTTGGACAAAAGCTGTCTGATGAAGAACATTCAGACGTATTAGAACGTTTGCGTATGATAGATATTGAACACGAAGAACGAATCGATCGTTTTCAGCTTCTCTATCAACTTGATAACGGTTCTTGGACGGTCTATGAAACATTTCGTCTTGGAAAAGGAGTACAATAATATTGATTAAGACGTTTACAACGAGCGAGCAAGGATTTCAAGATGCCTTAGCTGTAAGAAGAGATGTTTTTGTTCGCGAACAGCAGATTGATGAAAACGAAGAAATTGACAACAATGAAGATGACTCCTTGCATTTTGTTCTTTACGCTGAAGACAAGCCGGTTGGTGCCGCTAGACTACGTGAAGTCAATGGAGAAGGAAAAGTAGAACGCGTCTGTATATTGTCTTCTCATCGAAAAAAAGGACTAGGAGAAGAATTGATGAACGCTATGGAAACAGCAGCCATCAAACGTTCTTTACCTAGCCTTATATTATATGCACAAACACAAGCAGAAGACTTTTATAAAAAACTGGGGTATCTCACAACCTCTAAAGAACCATTTCTTGATGCTAACATTCCGCATGTTGCTATGAAAAAAGCATTGAAATCGTCGTAATGGCGATTTCAATGCTTTTTTGTTTATTACGGTCTAATCTCGTCAAAACTGTACAATAAAACGTAAGTTGAGGAGACTAAGGTTGATGGACATTCATGTTGGACAATTGACAACCGAATTAATCGTAGGGTTTATCGCTCTCTTTTTGTTAACAAAAGTATTAGGAAAAACGCAGATTTCTCAGATAACACCCTTTGATTTTATTTCGTCTATTTTCTTGGGTGAATTAGTCGGTAATGCTATGTATGATGATGAGACTTCTATATTTGTTATCTTGTATGCCATTCTAATCTGGGGCTCCATGGTTTATGTAGTTGAAATTATATCTCAGAAATTTAAAGGTACGCGAAAATTTCTGGAAGGCGCCCCCACTATCGTCATTCGTAACGGACTGATCGATCGTGATATGCTCAAAAAGAGCAAGCTCGATATCAACCAGCTTCAAAACTTAGTTAGACAAAAAGGGTTTTTCGGTTTAAGAGAAGTTGAATATGCCATATTAGAATCTAATGGATCTTTAAGCATATTGCCTAAATATCAATACGGCCCTCCAAACAGACAAGATTTGAACCTGCAAAGTCAGGAGCAGCCGGAATTGCCTGTTACACTTATATTAGACGGTGAATTAAACCATGATAACCTCTCAACAGCTGGACTCTCAAAAAATAAACTATTAGAACAAATTCACAAACAAGGTTATTCGGATATAAAAGAAATTGTGTATGCAGAATTCTCAGACGATAAACTGTTAATCATGCCATGTACGAAGCCGAAAAAATGACCGGCCGTCCTTTTATGATCTGATATCCTGCGCTTCCATTCTCTAGCAAATATATAACATGAGCAGCGATGGCCGTTCGAAACAAAGAATATGCCCCTAGGTTTGCTGGTTCAACTTCGTATTTCATTAACATTGCCGCCACCATATCCTCTAATGATATTCCAGAGTTACCTGAATGGTTGACCACATTCTGTACTTCTAAAGTAATTGTTTCATATATGAGGATGTTTTCTTGAATAACATCCTTATACTCAGTTTCATACTTACCATGACCAGGGATCATCCCTTCCACATCCATCATCTTAAGCTTCTTTAAAGTTGCTATGTTTTCACCAGCATCAACAATAAAGGGGATTTTATGCTTTCGGATTACATCTTTTCCTAAAAACGCATCGGCAGCATATAAAATGCCGCGGAATAAGATGCCATGTTGATTATAACTATGACCTGGGAGATGAATAATTTGAACTTCTGGAAATTCTTCTACATTTCCTTCTGAACATATTTCATCAACACGTATAGCGGGTGCTTCTAAAAATTTATTGCGCATTTCATTTAAAGGAAAATTTCCATGAGATAAATAGATCGGTTCAAGTACAGGATTCCTCATGATTGCTTCCTCTAGTAGAGGGGCGATTGTATGTACATTAACCTTTTGCTGTAAATAGGATGCACCTCCAAAGTGGTCCGCGTGAGCATGAGTAATGAATAGATGGGTTAATGGAAGCTTTTCATTATGAAGATGCTTTATCACTTTTTTAGCTGCTGATGAATCAAGACCAGCATCTATTAACATACCTTTGCTTTTATCATTATTTACGATATACCCTATGTTAACGGCACTCTTGAAGTAATAACAATCAGTCGAAAGTTCAATAAATTCCACTTTAAACACCCCAAGTCATTGTGTTATGAACAAAAAAAGAAACCATCATATGGTTTCGTTAATTATATTCCCTTTGCCTTCCATCTCACTTAAGATCTGATCAAAAGAACACTTTTCTTCAAATGTCAATCTCTTCTTATTCTGAAATGAACGTAAGTCTTCATTTTGGATCGGAGGAACACTAGTAACAACAGGTAATCCTCTTTCAGCTTTCTCCATCCGACTAGCATATTGCAACTGCTGAATTGGTAGGTACGGCAAGATATAGCCCATCGATATCCTCTCCTTTATCATTACTTCTATAATTCTTACCCTAATCCTTCTAAATCTATGTTTTTTAAGTGTAATACTAAAAAAAAAAAGAGCACTCTGTTGAGAGTACTCTAAAGAAACATTTAGATTGCTTAAACCCAAGGATCATAGTGGCAGCCGTTGCTTGAGCTTGAGCTTGAGCTGGAACTTGAGCTTGAGCTAGAAGAAGATTCATGTTTTGAAGAAGATTCATGCTTTGAGCTAGATTCATGTTTATGACTAGATTCATGTTTAGAAGATGACTCATGTTTGTGGCTAGACTCATGTTTATGACTAGACTCCCATTTGCTAGAGCTTGATTCGCACTCTACCTTCTTTTCATGAATAATAACTTTATCTGCTTTAATGATTACTTTATCAGCATAAACCTTCTTATGTTTTTTATGCTTCTTCTTCCTTTTACAATAATAACAATCTTCCATGTTACAACCTCCTCGTATAGTACATCATATGCAAGTCTGACGAGTTGGTTATAGGCTGTCTCACTAAAAGTTAATAGCTATATGATTAACTGCTTTTGTTCGATAGTTTTGTTTATTAAAATAAACAAACGCTTCTACCGTAATATTTTTATCGATACCACTCTTAAAAGGAATTTGGAAATCATCCAAAGAGAGTTTGTCACCACTTTTAAACTTGGTTTCACGTAGTGGACAGATCCACATCTCTCCCCGTTCTTTTGCTTTTTCTGCCCACTCATTATCCATATACATCCAAATAGACTGGGTCATCTCTTCCTGTGAGGGTGACGCAATCAACGATATGATTTTTCCTTTTAATGCGCACGCTTCAGCTGGTTGGAACCTGAAACAAATATAAGGATTTTCCATCGTCTCTGTTCCAGTGTTTTCGATAAAGAATGAGCCTCTAATAAATCCCTTCTTATCTTTTGTGAAAATTACCGAATAATCAAAATAGCACGCACTGTTAAAACCTTCTTTTTTCTGAGGTTCTGAGTTATTTTCCGTATCAAGCTCTTCAAATACCGGTTCAGATGTGCGGTTAATGTTGATCCGCTTTTCCATACTTTTAATGCGCTGTTGATACAGATCGATCTGTTGGTCTTTATCGTTCATTTCTTCTTGTATGCTTTTTAGTAACTCCTCATAATCCTGCATCCTTTTCTCCATCTCATGTTCTTCTAGCCGTTTTAATTTTCTCGTGAGTTCTTCGACTTGTTTTCTCAGTTGTTGAAGTTCTTTTTCATTCTCTTCAATTATTTTAAGGGATCGATCATTGTTCGTCTCATTCTCGAGTCGTTCAATAGTCTCTTCAGCAAAGACAAGCTTTTTTTCAAGATCAAGTGCTTTATCTTTGTAATAGTCCACCCTAGAAACGAGCCGCTCATAACTTAATTTATCCTTCGTCCCCATGCATCTTCCCCCTTGCATAATTAGGCTCTTTCCCTATTGTATGTAAGCGACAATTATTCGTTCACTTTTTTTTCATAAACAAGAAAGACCTGCAGGCAATCGCCTGAGGTCTTTCTGTTCTTCAGATCCATTGATTATTGATGTTGAAGGCAATTTTCTATAGAAATTTCTCCAGAATCTGCTTTTACAACACCTGTACTAAATACTTTATTTCCTGCTCTGTCAATAAGTTCTACCTCAAATTGGTTTCCATCTTCTGTCTCAACGATAGCCAGGTTAAACTTATACTGTTCTCCAGAAGCATCCATCGCGCCTCTTCCTGAAACAGTTAATCTTAATCCACTGTTATAATCATCACAACAAAGTGTATCCTGGGTAAATTCAGATGCTGTATATCCTGTATCGTTTAGACTGAAATGAAATCTACTTCCTGATAGATTATAGTTCGGACAGATATCAACAGATACTGATACTCTTCCAGTTTCTGTAGCTCCATCCTCTTCACTCGTTAATCCGCTGGCACTTCCTCGTGATCTACACAGGCAGCCTGGCCTGGGATATATGTCCGGGCATTGTTGTGGAAACACTACCTCTGGACACATTTCTCCCTCGCTTTCCTCTGCATTTAGGTCATTTTCACGAGGCGAGCAGAACTTCGCCAATACCTCTAGTTTAACTTCTGCTTCAACTTGGATATCCACACAGAATGTAATGTCTACAACGAATGAAGTTGGTGATGGACTATTCAACAATACAGTCCCTGTTGGGATGCGAGCAAAGATTTTAGTAATTCGGCAGTATAAGTCTGTTCCATCTGGATAACACAAGACGAAAGATTCGAATACTGATGCATTAACCAACTTTTCTACAACGATTGCACCGTTACGGTCGACAACTTGAACTTTGATATCTGTTGTAAAGAGTAGCTCTACAAGTTGTGCTTCAGCAAAACCTCCGTTAAGTGCTACTGTAACATCTCTCTTATCTCCAACTTGCTCGCATAGATATAATTCAGGGCATGCTGCTTCATTTGTTTCACCTGTTAGTGGGAATGCTGGAGGAGTTTTAGGTACCTTCGTAACCAATCTTAACGGACGGCGTGAAGGATCATCCAATGCTTCTTCTATGGCTTTAATTTGTTCAGGAGTAAAAGAAACGGTCTTTCTTACGTTTAGTGTATCAGTCACCCAGTCGTAAACTTTCTGAACGCGGATACACTCATCCTGCAAGTGTTTATGATTATTTCCCATTGTTTCCCTTCCTTTCCTCATCATGATCTGAAGATTCCATACATACTATGGAAATAGAGTGGGTTATGACACAAGAACGAAAGCCTATTTTTATAGATAAGCGTTAAGGAGGAAGCTATCATGAGACCAATCTGGTATCAAGATCAGAAAGTGTGTGAGTTATCATCCATAGAATATGAGGCTTTATGTCTTTTATTGCCTTATTGGGGATTGCAGATCTCTGATGACGGAGAAACCATTTCAGGAGCTCTTTCTACATTTATCATTGGTATCCAGGGGCTATCACAAAAGAAAGTAAAAGAACTCAATCAGCACTTAAGTCATACAGGAATTAGAATTACGACAGATGATCACGTTAAATGCGATCATCGTTTCTACGTAGATTTTCATAGCGGTCATCCTATGCCACTCGCGCTGAATACACCTGAAAAACAATTGTATTATTTGAACCCTTCACCCACATTCAGGCTTCCCGTTCAAGCGGGCATTCACAAGGGGATTACCTTAAAAAGAAAAGATGGACCTCTCTTCTTAGCCGTCCAGCCTTCTTATGAAGAGAAAGTTGTAGAGTGGATCAGTTATTTAGTCATTCAAACCTTTTTACGTGTTTCTTTTGAATCTCTTTCTTCCGTTTCAGAATCAACTTTCTTTTCTTGTGCGAACAAAATCTTAAAGCCTATTAATCCTTATTTTGCAGCCGCTCAAATCCCATTAGTAGACGGTATTGAAGAAAGTCCAAATGTAGAAACGAAACAGAAGCCACCAACTTCTTCTCCTGTACAAAACAAGAGGGAAGATCTTTTTTATGAGGCAACCGAACAGGAGCCTGTTAATAAACGATTAGATGCACCAAAGGCCACTGTTCCGCAGATTCGACCCTTTTCATCTGCGGGTTCGCTCATCACCAACCAGATTCCAAAATCTTATGAGCAAAGTAAGGTTTTATCAAGAAACGCAAGTCCGATCAGTCCTTTTAAATCAAACAGCCCCACTGAAAAAACCATTCAACCATTTAATAAGAATACTTCTGATGCAAAGAAAACATCAGTCATTCGTCCATTTCAACCGAATAAGAACACCCCGTCCTCAGATTGAGAATATAATGCTATTGTTCAAAGATATCCAATCATGAGGAGAGATCATAAGTGAATAAAGAAGATCTACAGAAGCTTTATGCTGAAATCAAAACAAAGAAATTGAACAACGCAGGAAAGAATCAATCTTTAATTAATCCTCCTGTAAAGAAGGGCTGCAGTTCATGCGGAAAAGTAACGTGGAAACCTAATAAATCTAACTAAAAAGCTGCCACCTAAGGGTGCAGCTTTTTCATTATGAAATATATTGATTTGTCACCAAATAATTCATGATTTGTTCAGCACTTTCTTTTACCTCAAGAAAATCGGTTTTTACAATAATTTCAGGAGAAACTGGTGCTTCATACGGATCAGAGATACCTGTAAAGTTAGTAATCAATCCTTCTCTTACTTTTTTATAGAGTCCCTTTGGATCTCTTTTTTCACATTCTCTAATACTGCAATCTATATAGACCTCTACAAATTCTCCATCAGAAAACAAACTTCTGACTGCATCTCGATCTGCAGCAATAGGAGAAATAGCTGCAACTAAAACAATCGATCCGCCTTCCACAAATAACTTGGTTACTTCTCCAATTCTTCTGATGTTCTCCGTTCTTGCTTCTTTTGAGAAAGTTAGATCTCGATTTAATCCGTGTCTAACATTATCACCGTCAAGCAACATGGTACTGTGCTGCCTTTTGTATAACATATTCTCAACTTCAGAAGCTATCGTTGATTTTCCAGAACCAGATAATCCTGTAAACCAAAGTACAAAGCTCTTGTGACCATGAAGTTTCTGTCTCATTTCCTTCGTCACATTATGCTGTTGCCATGTTATATTTTTATCTTCTTGAGTCAATTCGTTAGCCTCCTTATCATTTTATTTAGCATAATAATCGCGTAATATTGAAATGACTTCACTGCGGCTAAAATCTGTTGGTATCGGCTCGTTATTTTTAAGCATTTCTCTTACTCTTGTTCCTGAAAAAGTAAGTCTGTCTTTTTCGTCATGAGGACATGTTTTAATCGTGGCCATTGTTCCACATTTCGTACAATAAAAACTATTCTCGAAGAATATAGGGGTTATTCCTATCTCATCCTTTTCAAACTCTGCAAAAATATGCTGCGCATCATAAGGACCATAAAAACCTCCGACTCCGGCATGATCTCTTCCTATTATAATGTGGCTGCATCCATAATTTTTTCTTATGATGGAGTGAAAGATCGCTTCACGAGGACCCGCATATCTCATTGATCCAGGAAAGGCACTTAACAAAACGCGATTCTTTGGATAATAATGCTGAAGAAGTGTTTCATAAGATTCCATTCTAACTTCAGCAGGTATGTCATCTTGTTTCGTCTCACCAACTAAAGGATGCAATAAGAGCCCGTCCATCTGTTCTAGAGCAGTTTTTTGGAGATATTCGTGTGCACGATGAATGGGATTTCTTGTTTGAAACCCAACGATTTTTTCCCAGCCGCTCTTAGTAAATTGTTCCCTCGTCTCTTGTGGATCTAAATAATAGGGAGAACCAACTTTTCTTGGCGGTTTGTTTACCAGCGTAACTCGTCCGCCTACGTACCAGCTTCCTCTATTCATTACATTCTGGACCCCTGGATGGGTTTGATCAACCGTACGATAGACCTTCCTTACTTCTATAAGTTTGTCAGGTTTATAAATATCCGTGATTTCAATTTTTCCATAAATTTTATTCTCATAAATTAGTAAAGCTTCTTGGTGCTTTATTAATTGTCTGGCCTTTTCATCAGTAACAGGTAACGTTATAGGTACACTCCAAGGAAGTCCGCTAGATAGCCTCATATTGTGTACAACACCTTCGTAGTCAGCTTTGTTCATAAAAGAATCAAGAGGACTAAATGCACCGTTAGAAAGACATTCTAAATCAGATAAACTGATTGGATCTAATTCAATTTTAATTTGGTTTTCATTGTAATCGAAGTTAGAAAACTGTCGATTGATTAAACTTCCACCATGAGGAAGAAGGAGCATCGATTTCACCTCAACTATTAGTCGATTAGCTCTTGCTAATCATTACTAGTGTATGAAGGTTAGACAAGTTCTGTGAGTAAACTAATTACACTACAAATGGATTTTATCATTTAGATCCTTAATTCTTGTCCTTCCTTGTTAATTTGATTGGAGTGTAAGGTACTAGACTTCTACAAGACGGACGAGACAGGTGAGACCTCTAATAGATGCAAAACAATAGTAAAACACCGCACAATGCAGAGAGCGGGTATCCAATAACGGAAAGCAACTACGTTTAAGCTATTGGGTTTTTAAACAGCATGTATTACTTTATTAGAAGTCATATTAGAAAATAATTTATTTACCAAAATAACCAGTCCGAATCATGGATAGACGAATAGAATGCTAGTATCGCACTATGACAATATCAATCATAGAGCAATTGAACTAAGGAGGAACTTTAGTGAAAGTAGGCGTAGTACTCCCTGTATACCATCAAGAAAGGGAGTATATTTTTGAATGTATACAATCAATGGAGAAACAAACATTTCGTGATTATAAACTTGTAATCGTACTCGATGGGCCTAACGAAGAAACGGTTGCGGCAATAAAAGAGGCTAGTAAACAATTGACAATCGCCCATCAGATTATCGATCGAAAAGTTAACCTCGGAATCTCTCCAACTCTAAATGAGGGCTTTCAACTTCTGCAAGATTGCCCTTATCTAACATGGATCTCGAGTGACAACAGATATGATCCAAATTTTTTAGAGCGTTTAGTCGAAACGATGGATCAAGCTTCAAAAGAAACCGTTTTAGTCTATTCTTTCTATAGAAGAATCGATCAACATGGAACACCGATCACTTACACAAAAGCTTGGTATGAATATGTAGAACATTTTATGACTAGAAAGAAAGAGGAGATTTTTCAAAATTGTTTCATCGGCGCTTCATTTCTATTTACGAATGAAGCATTTTCTAAAGCAGGAGGATACAGGACAGATTTTCCTAACGTGCAAGATCATGATTTTTGGATTAGGTTGCTACAGCATGGAGAGTTTGTTTTATTACGTGAATATATTATGGAATATCGGTTCAATGGAAGGTTTGCTCTTACAACGAATATACCGCCTGAACAGCTAACGATGGAAAGCATGGCTAGCAGCATCGATGTTCGAAAAAGAATAGGCAAATTGCCAAAAGTAAGTGTTGTCCTCTATGCACACAATCATGTAAAAACAATAAATCATGCCCTAAACAGCATTCTTCAACAAACGTTTAGCGATTTTCAGCTTGTTGTCATAGATGATGGATCAACCGACCTTACTCCTGATTCGATACACCTTACACATGATTCCCGAATGGTTCCATTATTGCTAAATCACCGCGGTAAATCCGATTCAATCGGTATAGCCCTAGAATATTGCATCGGAGATTATGTTCTTTTTATGACTGGCGAGGATTGGCTAGATCCACAGGCTTTGCAATTAATGGTGCAAAAGATGGATACTTTACCTTCTAATATTGAAATGTTACTAACCAATCATAAAGTATGGTTTGATCGTCAACGAAAAATGATTGCAGGACCTATAATACTAGGAAATCTATATGGAAAAGTTGCTCTTAACAAAACCACTCAACCGTACGCAGTTCTATATAGACTTAGATCCCTGCAGAAAAATGTAAGCGGCGTTTTAGATGATCAAATTGAATCCCACTTTTATAATCAGCATGCTAAAGCAGATCATATGCATTGGATGAATATGGCTCTGTACCATAAGCGAATGAAATAAAGAAAAGCGTCCCTAGAAAATGAACTGCACCCTGTCAAGTAGACAGTGAAAATAATAAAAACCAGCTAAGCGGCTTCAGCTCTATATTCTTTAGG
>NZ_JACSQM010000011.1 GCF_014836645.1 Fictibacillus norfolkensis | reverse complement strand
CTTGCATGTATTAGGCACGCCGCCAGCGTTCATCCTGAGCCAGGATCAAACTCTCCATAAAAGTGTTTGTCTTGCTCGATTTTAAAACTGACGGAATTAATTCTTAATTCCTTACCTATTTCTTTTGTTCAGTTTTCAAAGAACTGTTTTGCTTGTCTTTTTCCGAGACAGCTTTATTATCTTACCGAATGGAAGTTATAAAGTCAAGCACTTTTTGAAATTCTTTTTTGATCATTTTTACGATCATATGGTGGGCCTAAATGGACTCGAACCATCGACCTCACGCTTATCAGGCGTGCGCTCTAACCAGCTGAGCTATAGGCCCGTAAAAAATAATGGAGCGGGTGATGAGAATCGAACTCACGACCAGAGCTTGGAAGGCTCTTGTTTTACCACTAAACTACACCCGCATAAGTATGGTCGGGAAGACAGGATTTGAACCTGCGACCCCCTGGTCCCAAACCAGGTGCTCTACCAAGCTGAGCCACTTCCCGTAAGTAAATATGGCGCGCCCTGAGAGATTCGAACTCCCGACCTTTTGATTCGTAGTCAAACACTCTATCCAGCTGAGCTAAGGGCGCATATTTAAATGTATTCTATGTTATGAATTAAAGTTGGTGCGGTCGAGAGGACTCGAACCTCCACGGGGATACCCCCACTAGCCCCTCAAGCTAGCGCGTCTGCCATTCCGCCACGACCGCGCGGCTAGATGCCAGCGCATGAGCACTGCAACTTATTGAGAAAAATTAATATGGTGCGGGTGAAGGGACTCGAACCCCCACGTCAAAGACACTAGATCCTAAGTCTAGCGCGTCTGCCAATTCCGCCACACCCGCATATTAATTTGAAAATGGTGAGCCATGAAGGATTCGAACCTTCGACCCTCTGATTAAAAGTCAGATGCTCTACCAACTGAGCTAATGGCTCTCACTCGAAGTGTTTTTAAACACTTATCTTAAAAAGAAAAAATGGCTGGGCTAGCTGGATTCGAACCAACGCATGTCGCAGTCAAAGTGCGATGCCTTACCGCTTGGCTATAGCCCAACACCTTAGAAATAATGGCGGACCCGACCGGGGTCGAACCGGCGATCTCCTGCGTGACAGGCAGGCATGTTAACCACTACACCACGAGTCCATCAATCTATAGGTATTACTTTAATAAAAGTATATGGTGACCCGTACGGGATTCGAACCCGTGTTACCGCCGTGAAAGGGCGGTGTCTTAACCGCTTGACCAACGGGCCACATGGCAGAGAAGAAGGGATTCGAACCCTCGCACCGCGTTAGCGATCTACACCCTTAGCAGGGGCGCCCCTTGAGCCACTTGGGTACTTCTCTGTATGGCTCCACAGGTAGGACTCGAACCTACGACCGATCGGTTAACAGCCGATAGCTCTACCACTGAGCTACTGTGGAATGTCTTTTAAGGACAATTAATATCATAATCGTTTTCGCCTCAGATGTCAACTAATTTTAGAAGTTTTTCTGAGCCGCATTCGCTTTACGATACCTGCTTTTAAAAGCTATGTAATAGGTATGTCTAACAGCGACTTTATTAAATTACCACATACCTATATTCGAAGTCAACACTCTATTTTAAAGAAACCTGTTTTAATTTCCCTCTGCACTTTCCACACACATATCTTTTCGTGTCAATTTTCCTTTTTCTTTTATAAGACTGCATACAGTCCGTACATAAATAAGCGTATTTATAGCTCTCTGTTCTTCTTTTTTCCGGGATGGACTGACAAAAACGAGACCCACCTACTTTATGAAGCCAATATTTAAAGTCATCGTCACCATGTTTATACCCTCTGCCCTCGATATGCATATGATAGTGCACGAGCTCATGCTTAATTACACCGATTAATTCTTCCATACCAAATGCTTCATAAAGATGAGGATTCATTTCTATATCATGAGATCGTAACAGATAACGTCCACCTGTTGTTCGCAGCCTTCTATTGAATCTCACTTGATGGCGAAACATTTTATTGAAGAACTGAATCGAGATCTCCTCCGTTAACTTCTGCAATTCTTCATTCGTCATGGTCAAGCTCCTTACATTTCTAGTTCACATTAACAAGCTCCTATACATAGACTAATACACAAATAACGGATTGGGAAGTTCAAGGAGGTTCTCTATATGCCAACATGGTTTAAAAGACAGCTCCGTCGTGCTTATTATCAAAAAGACCGTTACCAAATCCGCTTACTTAATCAATGCTGGTTCTTTTATAACAAAAAACACTCCTCCAGTGAAGAATAGTCCACTGGAGAAGTGCTTTATCTTTTAGTCCTTACTTAGGGGCGATCATGGTTAGAGCGATTCGTTGCTTGGATACATCTACTGAATCTACCCATACAGTAACGACTTGCCCTACGCTAACGACATCCATCGGATTCTTTACGAAGCGATCCGTAAGCTTCGAAATATGAACAAGCCCGTCCTGTTTTACGCCAATATCTACAAACGCACCAAAATCCACAACATTTCGAACGGTTCCTTGAAGCTCCATCCCTTGTGACAAGTCCTCCATCTTAAGAACATCTGTTTTTAGGACTGGCCCTGAAAAAGCATCACGAGGATCTCGCCCAGGTTTCATAAGCCCCTCGATTATATCCTTTAATGTTGGAACGCCAATATCTAATTTCTCTGATGTTGCTTCAAGTGAAAGTGATTTTAACTGTTCCCCAAGAGCGTCTGAACCAATATCAGCAGGTTTGAATCCGAGTTCTTTTAATAAAGCTTTCGTTGCCGGATAGCTTTCTGGATGAATCCCCGTCTGATCAAGTGGTTGATCTCCGTCAACTACACGTAGAAATCCGATACATTGCTCATACGTTTTTGCACCGAGACGAGGAATTTTCTTAAGTTCTGTTCTGTTTTTGAACTTTCCTACCTCATTTCGTTTAACGATGATGTTTTGTGCAACGGTTTTGGACAACCCGGATACATATTGAAGAAGAGACGATGATGCAGTATTCACGTTAACACCCACTTGGTTAACCGCTGTTTCCACAACAAAGGAAATTTCTTCACCAAGTCTTTTTTGAGAAACGTCATGCTGATACTGACCCACACCAATAGACTTCGGATCGATTTTTACAAGCTCCGCTAACGGATCTTGAAGTCTTCGGGCAATGGATACCGCACTTCTTTCCTCAACTTGAAGGTCTGGAAACTCCTCACGAGCGACTGTAGAAGCTGAATACACACTCGCTCCCGCTTCATTTACGATCACGTATGCTACCGATTTTTCTAGATCTTTTAACGTTTCAGCAATAAATTGTTCTGTTTCGCGTGATGCCGTACCGTTTCCAATCGCAGCGATCTCGACATCATACTGATCGATTAGTTTCTTCACAACCGCTGCAGATTTTTCTACCTCTGATCGTGGCGGCGTCGGATAGATCGTCTGGATATGAAGCACTTTACCCGTTTCATCTACAATTCCTAGTTTGCAACCCGTTCTATACGCAGGGTCAACTCCTAAAACAACTTTCCCTTTTAGTGGTGCTTGTAATAGAAGACTTCTTACATTTTCAGAAAAAATATGAATCGCACGCTCTTCCGCTTGTTCGGTTAGTGCCGCGCGAATTTCTCGTTCAATGGAAGGCGCGATCAATCGTTTATACGCATCTTCAATCGCCTCTATAATAATTGGTGCAGCTGGCGAGCTCGAACGTTTCACTACTTTTCTCTCCATCTTTGAAACGATCAGTTCTGAAGGAGCAGCAATACCTACTCTTAAGATATTTTCTTTTTCTCCGCGATTTACCGCTAAAACACGATGGGGAACAATCTTACGGATCGGCTCTAGGTATTCATAGTACATTTCGAACACTTTTTTCTCATCCAATTCCGTGTTCTTTCCATCCGTTTTGATCTCGCCTTTGGCAAAGGTATCTTCGCGAACCCATTTTCGCATATCTGCATCATCTGAAAGCATTTCTGCGATAATGTCTTTCGCTCCAGTCAATGCATCTTCAGCAGCGTTCACTTCTTTTTCTTCATTTATGTAGGATGCCGCTTCCGTTAATGGATCATCATTTCTTTGCTCTAGTAACCATAAAGCAAGTGGTTCGAGACCTTTTTCTTTCGCAACAGTTGCTTTTGTTCTTCTCTTTTGTTTGTATGGACGATAAATATCTTCAAGATCTTGGAGCTTTTGTGCTTTTGCAATTGCTGCCGTTAATTCTTCAGTCAGTTTTCCTTGTTCTTCTATTAAACGAAGGATCTCTTCTTTACGTGAAGCTAGATTTTGCAAATATGTCCATCGGTCCATAATGTCTTTGATCTGTACTTCATCTAAACCACCCGTTAATTCTTTTCGATAACGCGCAATAAACGGGACCGTGTTTCCTTCTTCTAATAGAGCGATAACCTGGTTAATTTGCTTTCCTTTTACGTTCAATTCGGATTCCATTGTTCTCAATGCTTGTTCACTAATAGGTTGTCCCAATAAGAACACTCCTTTTTCAATCAATTAGTACTATTATAAACCAAGGAAGTGGTGGCGTAAAAATTACACTCAAGTGAGTAGTTGGTTTCCGTTTCAGATGCTCGCTTTCCACGGGGCGAACGGTGAGCCTCCTGCCGCTTTGCGCCATTTGGAGTCTCCACCTGACCGCTCGTCCCGTAGGAGTCTCGCATCTTCCACTTCAATCAACCTGCATAGAAGAGTTAAAACCATGCAATACTTTAGTAAAAATCCATCCAAAACAAAAAACACCACCTAATGAAGGTGATGTTTTACGAAATCAATTTTATTTGCCCGACGAGACAGGTTGCATCGTCATTAATATCTTGAGGCAATCCACTGATATAGATGACCGATTCTTTTGGTGATATCATTTTCGTTAACAACGCACGGCTCTGTGTATGAATGTCCATTCCATCGGAATAAAGCATCAGTGTTAACTCATTTTCAAATTTAAAGTCTTGTACTTTAAATTTTTCAGGTTTTCCAGCGAGAAAACCAACTTTCGGCAAAGGGTGTATGGCTCTTTGTCTCTCAGCAGAGATCATAAAACGGATGTTACCAACTCCTGAATAAGTAGCTGTATGATTATGATAATCGACTTTAACAATGGCAATCACAGCACCCCGAGTATGTCTCAGCCCTTCATTACAAAGATGCATTAACCCCTCGACAGTTTCGTGATGATTTTGATCGATAATATCAGTAGCGGCCCCAGAAGCTTCTTTCGCCATCTTACCACTTCCTAGACCGTCCGCTACTGCACAAATCAAATAATCTTCCGTTTCTTTCACATAAAAACTATCTCCGCAAAGATCATTTCCCTTTTTTGGTTTTTGAAAAGAGGAAACAGATGCCTTGCTAAACTGATAGTGTTCGATCATTTAAGAGCCTCTGAAGGTGATACGCGCAAAGCTTCTTTTAGCTTTTCAAGTGCTCGTCGCTGAAGTCGAGACACATGCATTTGAGAGATATCTAAGCGTTCTCCCGTTTCCTTTTGGCTTAAATTCTCAAAATACGTACATTGAAGAATTTCGCGTTCGCGTTCAGAAAGAACAGCAAAAGCTTTTTCCAAAAGCATTCTTTTATCAATCTGATCAAAACCAACATCGTTGGAACCGACTAAATCGAGTAATGTAACTGTGCTTCCTTCTTGATCCGCTTCAATGGAACTATCTACAGATAGAGCTTGATAACTTTTACCCATCTCCATTGTCTCTAGAACTTCTTCTTCAGAAACTTCTAGGTACTCTGCGATTTCAAAAATTTTCGGTGATCTTTGTAAACGAGTAGTCAGTTCTTCAACGGCTTTCTTGATTCTTGGTCCAAGTTCCTTAATTCGACGAGGTACGTGAACACTCCATGTTTTATCACGGATAAAACGTTTAATCTCTCCGACGATGGTAGGAACAGCAAAAGATTCAAATGATCTTCCAAACGTTTTGTCATACCTTCTGAAGGCCGCAAGCAATCCAATCATGCCAACTTGTACTAAATCGTCATGAATGCTTTTGCCTTTAGAAAACTTCCGAGCTAGTGAATGAACTAAGTCTTGATACTGCAACACGAGGTTCGTCTGAATCTCTTCATTCTTTGGATCTTGCTGCAGTTCGTCAATCCAAGCATAGACTTGTTCTTTATTGTGAAGGCGCTGGTGAGATCCTGTCGACATGTTCCTCCACCTCATCTCTGTGAAGATACTTCGTCATCATTACAACGATACCGGCTTCACTGCTTATTTCTACCTTGTCCATTAATGTGTCTATCAGAAAGAGGCCTAAACCTCCCTCATGCAGTTGATCAACTGATTTACCATCTACAGGGCCAAGATTTTTTGAGATAGATTCGACGTCAAAACTTTTTCCTTGGTCGACAACCGTAATTTCCATGCGGTCATCATATATATTACAGCCAACACGAACTTGGCCTTTATCTTCAGTATCGGTATAGGCATGGTTAACAACGTTCGTTACAGCTTCTGATACTGCAATTTTGATATCTTCAATTTCGTCAAACGCAAAACCCATGCGGTTAGCTAGGCCAGAAATCGTTAACCTGACGACACCAACATAATCCGGTTTTGCAGGGACCTTCATTTCAATATAGTCGGACGCTGTTCTCATAGCGCCTCCCCCTTTACTCCACTTTCAATATCCATTACTTCCGTTAATCCAGTAATTTCAAAAATGCGCTTAACGCGTTCTGTCATGCCTCTTAATTTTAAAGAGCTGCTATTTGCTTTGGAAGATTTTAAAGCTCCCACGAAAATACCTAGCCCTGTGCTGTCCATATATTCAATTCCAGAAAGATCTACAATTACGATGTTTCCTTTCGTCTCTGTTAATGGAAGCATCACTTCTTTTAACTTAGGAGCCGTATAAGCATCTACTTCTCCTGTTAGCTTTAATTCGTATGTTTCATTTATTTGATCTTGATTTATTTGCAAATTCATTTTATTTCCCCCCAAGCTTTGTATGGAACCATATAAGGTACCTTTACCCTAATCAAATACTGTTTAAACCAGTCGTTTTAAAATAATTAAAGTAAAATCATCTCTAAGCTCAAAGCCTTGAAGGCGATCAAGCTCCTGAAATACATTTTCAACAATCTTTTGTGAGGGCAGATCCATATACTTTCGAATAAGAGCAACAACTTCTTCTCTTTCGATGAATCCTTTGCTTGTTCTGCACTCGGTCACTCCATCTGAAAGAAGGATAACCATATCTCCCACTTCTATCATCTTTTCGTATGGATGATAGGTGGTTGTCCTGGATACACCGAGAACAAGACCTTTAGCGATCAAGTCATGAAACTCGTCTTCCTTTGCGTGATAGAAAAAGCCTGGTTCATGACCAGCACCCGCATAGTAAAACTTATGACTTTCAGGTTCATAGACCCCATGAAACATCGTGATGAACATGTTGCTATGAACGTTTTGTTCCACAACACGGTTTAAGTTCTCTAAAAGCAGATGAGGCTTCATCTGTTCTTCAGGCAAACTGTCCATCGCGTATTTAATCATAGACATACACAGTGCAGCGGGTATGCCTTTACCGATGATGTCTGCTACCGCGACACTCAAACTGTTGCCGCTCTTAACAAAATTATAATAATCACCGTTCATTTTTTTTGCAGGAACACTGACAACCCCTATGTCCAACTGGTCAAATCCAGGGACATCACTGAGCAGTAACGTTTGCTGCATACTTGCGGCAACTTCAATCTCCGATTCAAGCTGTTGTTGCTTATCACGCAAGCTTTGATGCTCCCGATAAGCAAATCCGTAGCCGATCATCGATTCGAGCAGAAAGTCAAAAGAATCTCTCATTTCTTCAGACATATCCGGAAACAGCTGATCCATCACTTGAATGTGTAAACTCACAAGATCTTCTGGTGATATCTGCTGTTCTAATAACTTCCTGCTGAATTGTTGCCCTTTATAGAGGGTCGTCTCTGTTTTAGCTTTTAGATAGACCGATAATAAATCTTGGTAACGTTCCATTAGTGCGTCTTTTGCGGTCAAGAGCTCTCCTCCTAACGAAGCCATTTAGTAGCTGATATCTCCGTTCCCACATCAACTGTGGATTCGATTGAGAATTCATCCATTAAACGCTTCACGCCTGGTAACCCAGCTCCTAATCCGCCAGAAGTTGTATATCCATCTTCCATAACTTTTCGGATCTCTCGAATTCCAGGACCATTATCTAAGGCTACGATTCGCAGTCCTTTTCTTCCTAATTGATCGATTGGTTCAATGCAAATCTTACCTCGTCCTGCATATAAGTAGATGTTACGGGCGAGTTCAGATATCGCTGTTGTTATTCTTGCTTGATCAACGCTTCCGAAACCTAGCTCTTTCGCCATGTTTCTTCCAAGTTGACGGGCGCTTACGATGTCCCACTCGTTGCGTACTTCCACACAGGATTGGATGTCCATAATCATCCCTCCAGTTCCAGACGCAATTTATCAAGCCCTTGTTCTAAGTCAAGTGCTGTCGAAACTTCCCTCATTGAAATTCCAAGGTCAATTAAAGTAATAGCAACTGCTGGTTGTATTCCTGTTAATACAACTTGAGCTCCCATTAATTTTGACATCCTCACTACATCTCCAAGAACCTTAGCTATAAAGGAGTCGATCATGTCTACTGACGTTAGGTCAATAACAACTCCTTTCGCACCTGTATCGTGAATTTTATTTAGTAAGTCTTCTTGAAATTGAAGAGCTGTCTGATCATCCATCTCTACTTGAATGGTGATCAATAAATATTCGTGCAATTTTAAAATAGGAATTCTCATTTTTTTACTCTCACTCCCTATTTATTGCTTATTAACTGCTGATTTGTAATTTCCAGAGCGTTTTCCATACCCTTTTGAAGCGTACTTTTCGTCGGGAACAGACTTAGATCAATTCCTAAGCTTACGATCGTTTGTGCGATTTCAGGACGTATTCCTACTAGGATACACGTAGAACCTAATAAACGCACAGCATCTGCTGCTTGAATAATATGATGAGCAACCATCGTATCAACGACCGGTACTCCCGTAATATCGATCAATACCACTTCCGAGCGATACTTGATCACTCCGTTTAAAAGGTTTTCCATAATCAGCTTCGCACGTTCTGTATCAATCGATCCGATAAGAGGCATAACGCTGATATTTTTGAACACTGGGATTAATGGAGCAGAAAGCTCTAATAATGCCGTTTTTTGAACGGATACGGTTCTCTCCCAAATCTGAGAAGAGTTTTCAACAACGCGATTTAGAATCGGATCTAACCAGCGATCGATCTCACGGTATACAGCCGACACCTTCTCTTTGTCGTTTTCCGTCTCTACTAAAAGATTTAAAACGACACGGCGTGCCGCTTGTAGTCCTTGTGTTAAATAACTTAATGGTAAACCTGTATGAAGAACTTGATCAAAAAAATCATCAAGTGTTCCGTCTTTAGAAATATCGTGAAAATTAATGTGCTTGATCAACATAGCAAAAAACTGTTGGTCCGTTTCCTCACTAAACTTTAAAGTTTTCCCAATCAGTTCTTTTTCTTTAAAGAGCTTAACTTCTTTAAGCCAATTATTTTTTAGGGTTTCTTGATTTTCATTGATCATCTGTACAATCAAGTTGTCCAATTTTTCTTGCACCCCCACTACATGTAGTCTCAATTTCTATTATTTCACTTCTGTATATATTCTGCAATGTTTACTCTATTACTAACTTTGGATATATAACCCAAGTTTCTAATTGTTAAACATGTATTTTTTTACAAAACATTTAAATAGTATTCGTATACTTGTTTCCATTAGAAGGGGTGGGTTCCTTGTTATGTGGCAGGATGAACCAATATGCAACTTAAAACTGAAAAAGTCACTTCTATTCAGTTCCATACATCAAACCCGGAAACCTCTCATGAATCCTTGTGCATGAAAGGTAAACAGTACCTGTTCTTCCAGTTATCCTTGTTTTAAATCTGTTAAAAAAATAAAAAACCGCCAGACATCCCCGTCAGACAGTTTCCTAAATGATGTTATAAAATTAAAAATCAACCAGACCAGTACTGATCTGCAATGCGTCGTCTACCCTGCGCATCATATCTTCATCCAGTTGCGTTATTTTATCTGTTAATCTTTGCTTGTCAATCGTCCTGATCTGTTCAAGCAAAATAACTGAATCCCGTTCAAAGCCGTATTTTTTCGAATCTATTTCAACATGTGTTGGAAGTTTTGCTTTCTGAATTTGAGCTGTGATTGCTGCTACGATAACAGTAGGGCTAAAACGGTTCCCGATATCATTCTGAATGATCAGTACAGGCCGAATTCCACCCTGTTCTGATCCAACTACCGGTGAAAGATCTGCAAAGTAAACGTCTCCGCGTTTGACTATCAAGGACTACACCCCGCTAACTAAGCGGTCCAAGGTATGATCGGCTTCCTCCTCTAACATAAATGCTTCTGAAGCAATCGTTAGATTGATCTTAGCCATTTCCATGTAACCCTGTTTCATCTCATCACGAAACTGACGCTTATTCTTCCGCTCACGAAGAAACATCTCAGTAGCTTGATGGATAAATTCGCTGCGGTCCAAATTCTCTTTCTTTATGACGCGGTCTACCTCACTTAGTAATTTCTGAGGAAGACTAATCACTATTCGTTTTGTGTTCAATTCGGACACAACATACACCTCCAGCGCAAAGCTATACTACGATCAAATTCCTTTTAACCACATTTAATCTTATCACTTCAATAATCCATTTGCAAAGCGATTTCAAAGTATTTATTCTACAAAGTTTTCAATAGTCCTTCTAATATTCTGCTAAAAATTTAGAATTACATTCATATTTTCTAAAATTCGACCCTTTTTCGTATAAACTCTCGGCACTCGAGCAGAAATGAGGCACGGAATTTCATAATTTATCGTTTCTGCAATACGTGCGATCTCATCCATTTCTATTTTTCCCGCTTCCTGACTTCCTATTAAAGTGGCAACTTCACCAACATCTAATCTCTTTGAAAGTCTGACCATGCATTGATCCATACAGATCCTGCCGATGATTGGCATCCGCTCTCCCTTAATGAGCACCGAGGCTCCTGGGGATAATCTTCTTTGCCATCCGTCTGCATATCCGATCGGCAGTGTGCCTACCCACTCTTCTTTTGTTGCTGTATAAGTAGCTCCATAACTTACAGTATCCCCAGGCATCAATTTTTTAACATGAATGAGTCGAGAGTGAAGGCTGAACGCCTCTTCTAGGGAAAAAGGCAAGTCTTGTTTTAATTCGCTAGATGGTGCTAAACCATACATACTGATCCCAAGTCTAACAAGATTGAAAGGTCCTTCAACTTTTCTAAGAGCTGCTGCACTATTGGCACTGTGAATGAAAGATGGATTTAATCCCCATGATCGCAGCGAGTCTATATATTTAATAAACCTCTTTCTCTGTTGTTCAAAAAGCTCTGATTCCCATTCATCGGCAGTTGCAAAATGAGTAAACACCCCTTCTGCTTCAAAAAAAGAAGCTTGTTTGATGAAGTGCGCCACTTCTTGCAGCTCACTTTCTTCTCTAAATCCAACTCGCCCCATACCGGTGTCGATCTTCAGGTGAATCTTTATTTGATGTTTTGTTTCTTTTACATACGATTGTGCCTCAATCAGCCATTCTTTTTGAAAGACGGTAAGGCTTATTTCATTTTCTGCCGCAAGATTAGCATATTCCGGACGTACACGGTTCATAACTAAAATCGGTGCCGTGATTCCTTGTTTACGCAAAGCTAATGCTTCATCGAGCATGGCAACAGCTAGCCACTCAGCTCCTGATCTTACAGCCTCTTCTGCCACTTGAAGTGCTCCATGGCCGTATCCGTTCGCTTTTACGACAGCCATAATTTTTCGTTCAGGGAGATGTCTCTTAAAAGATTTTATATTTTGACTGATCTTATCTAGGTCGATTTCCGCCCAAGTGTCTCGATAATAATGATGTTTATCCATGATGTTGGCCTCCCCGGTTTAGATTACTGCCTTCTATTTTACCCTCTTACCGTCATTTATGTAAGCATCCTATCGCTTCAATCCATAAATATGTGTGTGCAATCCATAAGTTTTGAGAGTTTATCCACGAGTTTTCGTTCTCCATCCAAAAGTTTTGGCATTTTATCCACGAGTCTACAATCCTCGACAATTTACGGACGTGCAAAATCCAACATACCCGTTTTCAAAACCAAACAGGCTAGCGTCTTCGCCAGCCTGCTCTATCAATCCCTATATATAATGTAGAAATTATTTAATCGCCTCTCCGCTCACTGAGCGTGCAATCGCCATCAACTCATCCTGACCGAGATTATTGGAGACGAGCAAGTAATCTACACCGTTAAAATTCCATGTGATCGATTGATCTGTCATCGCCCCAACGGTAAAACCCAGATCAACTGGTTCTCCACTCGACATCGTTAGGCGCGAAGCTGTTTCTACAGCTGTGTTCTTCTGCTGCATCAATGTAAATGATTTATCTTCGTCCGCATAGTTCAAAACCACCTTGGAGTCATCTGCCCCTTGTGCCACTTCTCTTTCATTTACGATGTTTAAGTTCGCTGTATAAGTCGGATACAGCACTTCGAACTCTTCTCCAGCACCTGAGAACGTAGGAACCTCAAATTGAGCACTACTCATGTTCGACTCCATATCAAAAGAGTTCTTATCAAATTTTGCATTGAACTTAACCTTTGAGAAATCCAGTCTAACAAGCTCTTTTTGGTCTTGATCCATAATTCGTACTTGTTGCGGATCAAGATCTTTGTTTAATGTGATCTCTTGCTGATAGAGGTTTTTGTTTTGATAATTTGTTTTTGTATGGAAGACATAGCTTTTCTCTTTTGATTTAAACCCTCTGTCCGTATCATTTAAAATGTCAGAGATGAGTGATTGGAACAAATAAACTTGACTGTTGTTTTCTGGCCAGTCACTTTGGAAACGGAAACTTTTATTCAGAGCTGGTGTAAGAACGAAAACTCCATCTTTGTTACGCAGTATCATCTGACTTTGATCTTTTTCAGCATTTTTTAAGCTGACTCGGTAAAAATCCGGCTTCTTATGCCAAATTTCTAAATCATAAGTCAGTGGCTTTTCTCCTGTGCTCAATGTCATCTTGGCTTCCGCTTTGTAACCTGTCATGGATTCCATTCTTTCTTCTAATGAATCCAAAACATCGTTCTGGCTTTGTGCACCACATGCCGACAGAACCAACACGATCATGAACGCCGTCAACATCATTGACAGTGTTTTCTTCATTTTTTGCCATCCCCTTTGTCCCAAATTAATTTCGACATTGAAGGGGGACCAACTCTCTGCACCTTGCAAAGGACTACCCCTTCTACCGCATTACAATATATGAGACAACCCTGGACAATATGCAGACTAGCTTGACGAGCTTTCTAAAACCACTTGTGCGATCGCGTATTCTTTCGTATGAGAGATAGAAAGGTGACATAAATATGGATAAGGGGAAGTAAGAAACGGCTTACCCTTTTCATCTGATTTAATCTCCATGTCCTGCCATGAAAGTTCTGCGCCGATCCCTACACCGAGCGCTTTGGCCATTGCTTCTTTTGCGGCAAAACGCCCTGCAAGATATTCAAACCTTCTGTTGCCATTTAAAGAAAAAAATTTTTTTTGTTCAAACGGTGTTAACACCCGCTCCGGAAATCGAGGCTGGTGAGTAACAACCTGCTTGATTCGTTTTAGCTCGATCATATCGATGCCTGTTCCTACAATCATTAATAAAAGCTCCTTTACAGCTATATCTTTCGCCCTATCTACCAACACATGGTAAACTTAAGGAAGATGAATGAGTATGTTAAAAATTTGGTCTGTTTTCAAAAAACTTTATGGCTCTTGCATGAAGTTGATTTCGCTTGAGGTGCATCGCTTTCCGCGTGGCATGCGTTAACTCCATTCAACGAAAAAACAGCCTACACTTTATATAAAAAGGGTGATACTATTTCCATGTTTATAAGAGATGAAAGCTTTCAGACCTTTATCAGGCGTTATCCTATTGTTACTTTTTTAGTAGCTGCACACATTATCGTGTTTCTTCTTATTAATTTTACCCCTTTTTCTACCTCTTTGTATCATTTTATGGTCGGTTCTAATTATTACATTACCGCTGGAGAGTACTGGCGTTTATTCACCCCCATTGTTACACATGAGGCTGCAGGTCATCTGATCTTCAACTCGTTCTCGCTGGTCTTGTTCGGTCCTGCACTCGAAGGAATCCTTGGGAAAGTAAGATTTATTATCGGGTATCTTGGGGCTGGGTTGATCGCAAATATTGCTACGTTACTTATGCTGCCACTTTCTTACGCACATATTGGTGCCTCAGGAGCTATTTTTGGTTTGTTCGGGATCTACGTTTATATGCTTTATAACCATCGTCAATATATCGACCAAGCTAACACACAAATTCTTCTTGTAGTGTTAGGAATCAGTTTAGTAACCACGTTCATGAATGCAAGGATCAACGTGATGGGTCACCTGTTCGGATTGATTGGTGGCGCAGCTCTTGCACCAATCATTTTTGCTTCCCTTCATCGCAAGAAAAAAAGATGGTAAAACAAAAAGCACCTCATCACGCTTGAGGTGCTTTACCTATTTGAAGATGATCGATCAATACATCTTTTAATGAAGTTTCAAAATAGACGGGCCAATCCACGTCTAGTGCAGTCAGCTGCCTAGCGTGCTTTGGCTTTACTCCGATAATCTTAACCGGTTTCCCATTCATGTATTGAAGCATGCGGAACAGTTCGCTTAACTTCTGAACGCCACCCTCATCAATTTCTCCTGTAGCAGAGAGATCAAAAAAGATTTCTTCAAATTGCCCTTCGTACGCCGCTTTAAGAGCGTTTCCTGTAACGGTAATCATCTTGCTCTCGTTCACATCACCAAAAAGAGGAACAAACGCCATCTTTTCAGAGATCGGTATGAACGGTCCAGACAATTCATCGAGACGTTTCATTGCATCTACTAAGGCTTCTTTCTTTTCGAATAACTCAAAATCTGTAGAAGATAACCTAAGTCTAAGTTCTAAAAGTTTTTCTTCAAGCCCCTGGACGTGTTTCCCAATTGGAATAAAAACAATGTGCGCGAATTCGCCTTCCCAACATATAGAGATGTCGCACAGCAAGAACGGCTGATTTCTAGCTTTTAGGTTTGCTTCAAATGTCTTTTCGCCTTTAAACGGCATCATAAACTTCATTAGCTTATTATGACTTTCTTCATCAAAACAATCTCGAATCGTTTCAGCTTGGACATCCAACATTTCGATGGCTTTTGAGGATCGATTAAGAATAACGCCATGTTTATCTATCTTTACGTAAGGTACGGGTAGGACACTGCTCATTTGTAGGCGTTAATCCTCTCTTCGGTATATTCATCCAGCCATTTTTCTGCCTGTTGGAGGTTTTTAATGATGATTCCTTGGTTATTTACATATGGTTCTAGATCGTATTTTTCTGTTAGCCGTCCGCCTACTAAGATAGCAGGCTTATTCGGTAGAGCTGCTAATGATCGAACATAGTTTTTTAGCACCGGTAGATTATATACGATGGAAACGGATAAGCCGATAACTTCTGGCTTCCATTGCAGTGCAGATTTCAATGCATATTCCAACGGCAAGCTTGCTCCATAGTATTTCGTTTCCCAGCCTTTTTCTTCAAAAATACTGTTGATCATTTTAATTCCAAGATAATGCTGTTCACCCTGCAAGCACAAGAACATCGCTTTCTTTTCACGTTTTGTTTCATCTGCGGTTACTTGAAACAGCCTAGAAAGAACAAAGTCACACACTCCCGTTGCTAGATGTTCATCAGCAACTGAGATCTCATTATTTTCCCAGAGGTCTCCGATCATATACATAGCAGGAGTAAACTGGTCTCTAAACAAAACCATTCGATTTTGGTCTGGCTGCTGTTTAATGAAATGTAATGCTTCAGCATGATTACCTTCTAAAAACAGACGCGCCAGTTTTTCAGCTTCTGAAATAGCCATGGATGGGACCTCTCCTTTATTTAATGTGATTCCACTTTACTACGTAGAACATCATTCGCTTGTTTTAAATAATCGGTATATATACCGATACGGGTATTTTCTATTCTTTGCTTTCCCTGCTCTTCTAAAAGAACTTCTATAATAAAGTCGAAATTATCCATTAAGAGCTGTGTGCTCATCCCAAACTTTTGTAGAATACCATCCAACCAGATCGCATAATCGATGAAGAATGCACTGTTATCGAGTTCGTATGCCGTCTCTAGGTGCTTAAAGTGATGATGATTATCTTCCACACACTTCGTTCTACCCTTATCTCCATAACGTTCAACAAGGGTTGGATCATTTTCATAAATTTTCTCAGTTACTCTTTCTACCATAACATTTATGTTAAATTCCGTCATTTGGCAACCACCTTATATTGCTTAACAGTGGGAATGACAGCTGCTAGTTCTTGATCAGGATACTTCTTTTCTAAATCATGAATCTTCTTAAATTCATCACTTCTTACCCAATTTAAATAAGCGTCCTTTGAAGTGAAAATGAGTTGAACGGTCAGCTCACCTGCGCGCTTGTCGTTCTGAAGCAACAAGAAGTCAACAAAGCCATCGGCGTTATCTACTGATCTAGAACGGTTCTTATATATATTTATTACTTCGTCTGCTTTTTCGTTTGGAACATCAAACGTAGAGAAAACGGTATACATGGAAACATCACCTCTTGGATGTATTTAAACGACACAAAATGTTTATCTCATAAAAGATTCAATAAAGACTATATTTTTCCTGCTAGCTAAATAAACTAGGAACACCTTTTAAATTTGAACCACTCATATTACAGGAGATATGCAAAGAAGTCGAATTTACGTAAAAATGCACCAGGAGAATTAAGCGCAAAAACAGCAATTACTCTTAATAAAAAACGTTTATTTAGCAAGCTTTTGAACAAAGAAAAAGGATAGAACCACCTCAATCGTGAGTTCTATCCTTTGGTTTTTTACTTTAGTAAAGATCAAACATATTCACATCGTGATTGGTCTGTTTTAAATAAGTAAACAACTGCCCACGATGATGATAGCTATGAGTGACAATTTCCACTAGCCATTTTGCCTGAGTAGCACCCTTCTCAGCATAAAACGCCTTCGTTTCTTTCTTAAGAAAATCCTCTTCGGAAAGAGATAGGAAATATGACTTTGCTAGATGATACCCTTCTTCTAATACATGAGTTAATTCTGTAACGTTTTCTGCTGATAACTTCTTTTCAAGCTGACGAATTTCTTGCTCTGATTTTTCCTGTAAAATCGCTAAGTCGATATGAGGAATCTGAACCAAATGATTGGCTAGTTCTAAAAAAGAACGCATGTTTTCAACAGGTCGAAAATCGTAAACAGAAGGATCTGCTTTTTTTAATAATAGATTGGTCGTACGAACCACAACATACAATTCTTCGAGTAACGTCTCTGTTAAGGAAGCCGTTGCATTCATCTTTTCTTTCCTCCTGCTATGTAAAATGATTACCTGTATTATCTTCTTCGTCTCAGCCGTTTTTTCCTTCGTTTAATCCAGAAGCAATCTCCCGATGCGCGGAGTTACCCATCAAAATATTTTCCGAATGGTCTTCACAGATTAAAAGCATGTCGTAATAAGCACGAACAAACACTTCTACGATAAATGGATCATACATTTTACCTGAATGGTTCTCGATCTCTTTCTTTGCTTCCCAAGGTGTCATCCCCTGACGATATGCACGGTTACTCGTCATCGCATCAAAAGAATCAGCGACTGCTAAGATACGCGAATAGATCGGTATATCTCTTCCTTTTAAACCATGTGGATAACCTCGACCATCAAATCTTTCATGATGATGCAGAATACCTGTTAAAACTCGGTCCGAATATCCGAAAGATTTTGCTAAAATCATCCCATCCACAGGATGCTTTTTCATAATTTCGTACTCTTCTTGAGTTAGTTTTCCGTTCTTTAACAGAACAGCATCTGGCGTTGAAATCTTTCCGATATCATGAATGAGAGCTGTCAACTCAAGCTCTTGCCATTCTACATTTTTGAATTGACCATGTTTGGCAAGAATCATGGCATAAAGTGCCACTCTCTTTGAATGTCCTTGTGTATAAACGTCTTTCGCTTCAACTGCTAAGGAGAATGCTTTCACACCTTGCAAAATCGCTTCTTTTTCTGCAACAGATTGATAAACAATTCGCTGCGCCATAAACAAAAGTGAACAGAAAATCACATAAATTGAGATAAATGCGAAATAGTCTTTCAATGGTTCGTTCGATAGCAAGAGGTAGGATGCTAATCCACCTATACTTGAAACATAATAAAGCCGCTTATCATTTAGAAGAAGAGCAGATACAGGCAAAAAGAAGTAAGCAGCCTGCACGATCGGATATGTAACGAAAAAGTAGGAAATGGAAACGATATAGATGCTGCACAAAACGAAAGTCAATTTTGTGTATGGTTCTTGTATACGGTTGACTCCCCAAGCAGGAAGAAACCCGATTAAAAATAAGAAAAGAAATGGATAGAAATTATCTATTGGTTCTATAAAAAAATGATGGAGAGCCTGAATGAAGGCACTCCCCACAATAAATAGCTGAGCTAGCTTAATATTACGTATCATGAATGAAACTCCAATTGTCGAATTTTGTAATTTAATGTAATTATATACTATAAAAGCTTTTTATCCTATAGGTATTGATATGAAAAACATGTTTTACATAGCTCACTCTATTTTTAACAAGCAAAAAAACCGCCTATTGACGGTTTTATTTCACATAACTGCGTGCAACTTGTCTCATTTTTTTATGTTTGTGCTTTTGACTCCGCATCCTTAAGATCACTAGGAATGCGAGCAAGAGGAGCAGTCCGCTGTATAGGAAGATACCTGCCTTAACAACTGATTGCATGAACGTCGAATCTACTGTTTCAACTGATTTACTATCGACCGTTGCGGAAGCTTCTTTTTCCTTTTCCTTCTCTTTAAATAGTGTATGTGAGAGTAACACATGTCCAGAAGAATCTTTTAGTTGAAGCTCTCCATCTGAACTCACTTCTTGAACCGGTTCTTCTCCTTTTGGCAAGGTAACGGCCAAATCTTCTTTTAGCGGATAAGTCTTTCCGTTTAACGCTTCTATCTTTGTACCAGCAGATAATGTTTGTCTTTCAAAGCTCTTAAATCCATAATCCCCAAGTGCCATCGTGTCCCAATATGCCGCTCGACTAGTAGGAGCCTTTAGTGTAACGATGATCACATCCAAATTATTGCGTGAAACTGCCGTAACTAAAGTGTGCTTGGACTCATCAACGTATCCATTCTTCACACCAATCGTACCCTCATAATCCCACAAAAGCTGATGGTGATTTCTTAATGTCGTCTCCCAGCCTTCTCCGACCCAAGGCAATTCTTTCGTTGATACGATCTCTCGAAATTCTTCATTCTGCATCGCGTATTGAGTAATCTTCGCCATATCTTCAGCTGTTGTATAATGTTCTTCATCAAAAAGTCCGTTCGGATTAACAAAATGGGTATTGTCTGCTCCCACTTTTTTCGCGAACGCGTTCATTTGATCAGCGAATGTATCTACGTCGCCTGCCACGTATTCTGCAATCGCAACTGCTGCATCATTACCTGAGTTGATCAAAAGGCCTTGAACAAGCTTTTTCAGTGGTACTTGCTCACCTTCCATCAAATAAACTCGTGTCCCTTCAGCTCTTACTGCGTCGCTGCTTACAACAACAGAATCATCCAACTTGCCTGATTCTATAGCCAGAATTCCTGTAATGATCTTTGTAATACTTGCTGGATACATTTGCTCCGAGCTGTTTTTTTGATATAAAATATCTCCTGTTTTTGCATCAATCATTACAGCGCTTTCGCTTTTAATATCTGGTGTGTTCTCCCCCGTCGCTTGAACAAACTGTGTGTTCACAAGCATAACCAGTGAAAAAACAAGAATTAGGCTAAGTTTTTTCATTTAATTCCGCTCCCGTTAGTCATTTAATCTTCATATCTCTTCGTTGTTTGTTTAGGTTCTTTTATGGTTGAAATCAAAATGAAATCTAGTAATATTCGCCATAAAAAAACAAGCGTTTTATCAATTGATACCGTTCGACAAAATCCGCCTGTTTCCTTTTATATATCGTTCATATTTTAAGTTTATTTAGTCAAAATGTTTTCGGCTTTTCTTTCCTCTTAATAAATCTCCCGTCCACCCTTTCATTCTCATCCAAACGTACACACCAATTGTAGAGCCCACAATTAATAACATGGCATATAAATATCCAAGCTTCCAATCAAGCTCAGGCATATTCTTGAAGTTCATACCCCAAATTGCGCCTAGCCCCATTGCTGGAGTGAAAATAACGGTAAATACAGTGAGTGTTTTCATAATTTCATTTCCACGATGAGACGAAAGAACTTCTTCAAGGTTTAACAAAGTATCGATGTCTTGTCTATAATGAGATAGAAGCGAAATTGTTCGGTCGATCCTTGTTTCAATTCGCTTATATGCACGTGTTTCGGTAATTTCATCTAGGAAAGCTTCCTTAATGGCCATCTGCGCTTCATGAACGGGGAGTGTTAAATCGCTCCAGTTGATCAACTCAATTCGTCGATCATAGATGCTGTTCAATAAATTCGTATGATTATTTCTTTGAACATCCCTTTGCAGTTCCTTAAGCTTCACTTCTAATGCATCAATGCCATCCAAGAAATAATTGACCAATTCACCGAGTAAAATGATAAAACCTTCCACAGGTGTTTTTTCTTCTAAAATCAAATGATCACAATTTTCACGATGAGCTCCTTGAATAAGAGAGAGGTCTAACCCTACTGTTATTAAAGATTTGGGACGGATATAAAAATGAAATACCTCAAAATCAGATTGGTTCTTCGGATCTTGTTTATACGTAAGAGATCCACGAACAATTTGATCACCGTCACTGTCTTTTTCAATTCTTAAATAATTGACTTTATCTTCTTTAATATTACTAAGCCAATTTTTGCAGCCTTTCGTATCTGCGATCAAATCATGAATTGTTTCTTCGTGGCACTCATGACGATGCCACTTCCAACCATAGACACTTGTTTCTTCCATAGTATTAACCATCCTTTGTATTTTGTATAATGATCGTTTTAGATAACGGTATATTCTTTTGCACCTTGTTTTCTTAACCATCTTAGTGAGAATTGCATGAGATCTGGGTGGTTTTGATAATCTTTACTCTTGGCGTAAACCCAAACGGAACCCTTCTTCTCTGTTTCCTGTACCTTTAATAAGGCGACTGCCACGATTTCATGCTCTCCTTCTGCGATAACAACGGCTGTATCATCACGATTCTCTATATAGGAAGAGAGTTTTCTCTGATATTCCTGAGCGTCACTACACCATTCCAATAAACGGGTAAGGTCTTCCTTTTCTGCGAATATCGGTTTCACTGTCATCCTCCTCCATTAGAGTTCCCTTATAAAAATGTGAACAAACACTATATTATTTTTTCTGATGGTGCCAGATAGCTTTGTAAAAGTTCTCGGTCTTCTGGAAAGGATAAGGTGAGTGTCTCTAACTCTTTCAAGGATACCCACCTTATATCGTGTATTAAACCATCCGGATCTTGGATGACCGAAAAACCGCTCACTAGATCTGTTAGAAAATAGTGAACTTTAAATTGTATGTTTTGAGAGATACCTTCTTTTATATGTAGCTTTTTAACAACTTTTACGACATAACCCGTTTCTTCCCACACTTCACGCATGCCGCATTCCTCAATACTCTCGTTTCTCTCTCTGCCTCCGGAAGGAATACTCCACTTCTTTTCCTCATCGGCTGTTCCCTGTAAAACCATCAATAATTTTCCATCATTCACACAAATACAACTAGCACCTTCCCATTTCATACCCATTCCCCCTTTACAGCTATTTTCTGGACATGAAAAAAAAGTCCTGCTCTTAAGATACAGGACTTTTCTACAATTATATGACGTTAAATTACTAAACTATATGACTTTAGTTTGTTCAGCTACTTTTTGAGTGTTCACAATGCAACATTTGCAATGATCCCACGTGTATAGTGTCTTGCTGTTTTGTTCTAATAAAGACAGAGAATCATCCGTACATTCTACGATCTTCGAATGTGGAATATCATGCTCCTTTTGTTCACCTGTCTTCATATCGATGTATACGATTCGTTCGCTCTTTCCCGTTGCAAGATCCAATTCGTAGACTAACAGCTGGTCATCTACTTGGTAAAGAGCACGGGGAGAGATGGATAACTTATATTCTGTAACCACTTTATCTTTGTCATTCAACACCATAATCTTCTTTGGGTCGCCGTTTAGAACGGGAGCACCTGAAACGTATACAAGATCTTCATGACATAAAATATCAGTAGGTGCCATGTTGCTACCCAAATTTATACGTTTTTTCTTACCGTTACGGATAATGTAGAGAACCGCTTGATCTTCTTCAACAATATAGGAAGAAATGTAGAGAACATCTTGGTTCATCTCTACTTCCCAAAGGAAGCCATTCACTTTCCACTCTTTTACTAACTCTGGGCCATCTTTAGAAAAAATTAAGACTGAGCCTTTTGAACCATCACCTTCACAAGCGACTACAACACTTGATTCGAATTCATAAAAGTTGGGTTGTCCTTTAATAACTTGAGATTTCAAGCAGCCATTTTTATGGTCAAAGATGAAGAGCTTGTGGTCCCTTGACTGATCATCTACCTTTTTGGAGAACCAGTAATTCTTCTGTTTGTCCATGAACACTTCGGAGTAGGCAAAAGCGCCTTCCTCATTTCTTACTATACTTCCGGCCACTTCAGGATCACGTGAGACATACAGCGATTGATTCTTCTCTGCAGTTCGTGATGACAATTGATACATTTTAGCCATAGTACTCTCTCCCTTCAAATTTGACGCCGGCTCGGTGCTGACATAGGATTTATGTAAAACGTTCTTTTCAAAATTATCAATTTCTAGCAAAAACTTTGTATTTTCTGTTATATTTATCTTATCAGACATTCCATTTATTCTGTATTGGGAAAAATAGTAGGATAGATACTTGTTTAGTGGGGGTCTTGCATGACAATTTTCCCAAGTTCTGAAAGGGGGATTTTATGGTCGGTCAACGAATAAGATATTATAGAAAAACCAAAGGCCTAACCCAGGAAGAGCTTGCACAGGGAATTTGCTCTGTTTCCTACTTAAGCAAGATTGAGAAAGGGGATGCCAAATCAAGCGAAGAAGTAATTAACCTGCTTTGCGAACGTCTAGGTATTTCGCCGGAGGATATCGATGACGATCAGATTCTAGAAATGCTAAATGAATGGCACTCTCAAATGGTTGATAGAAACTTTGATAAAGCTGAGATTTTTCTTCATGAAACTGTTAAGCCCAGAATGAAAAGTGTAATTGAGCCTAATTTAATACTTAGGTATGAACTTTTCTTATCTAGGTTCTACATGGTCCATAATGTCAATCCAGACTTAGAGGGTTCATATAAACAATTAAAAAGAGCGGAAAGCTTTTTTAACGAGATGACCCCCGATTTAAAGTTCTATTATCTTAACTTTCTATCAATGTACTATAATATTAAAAGAGAATACAAAAAGGCTTTAGATCTACTTAAAGAAGCAGAAAGTCTTTATAATACAAAAACAACAGGAATTACCCAAAGTGAAGGCGCAGTTTTATTTTACCATCTTGCGTTAACATACAATTATTTATGTAGAGTTACCTCTGTTAGTCAATATGCTTATAGAGCTATTAATATATTTGATAAAGAATACAATTATAGTCGTTCTGCAGACTGTCAAATACTATTAGGTTTAAGTAATCGAAGAGTAGGGAATTATGAGCAGGCTGAATTTCACTTGAAACAAGCATTAAAATATTCCACCACTTTTAATGATGATTTTACTAATGGTGTTATCTACCATAACTTAGGTTACGTTGCTTCCAATCAAAAGAACCACAGCAAAGCTTTAGAATATTATTTTAAAAGCTTGGATGCAAAGATGAAAGTACCAAACAATGAAACAAAGAGTACAATGTTAACAATAGCAAAAGAATATTACCTTACAAATGATATAAAAAATGCTAAAATATGGTTAGATAAATGTTTTGGGGTATTAGACATTACTGTTATTGATGATGTTTACTATCATATTATGACTCTTAAACATAGAATTGAAGATCGCATGGAAGATTTAGTAGAAATGTTATATAAGGAAGTTATTCCTTACTTTGAAAAGCTTCACATCTGGGAATATGTAGCAGAATATTCAGAAATGCTGGCTGATATCTATTTTGATCAGTCATTATATAAAAAATCAAGTCAGTATTATCAAAGAGCTAATAATGCTCTAAAAAATATAATATAAGAAAGGTTGGAGAAAAATGAAAAAATTAGGGTTAACACTTTCCTTCGCTCTTGCTCTTAGTGTAGTAGCTATTGGTGGAGTATCTTATACAATCGATAACGGTCCTAATCCTACTAAACATAGTGTTGTGATTGACAATGGACCTAATCCTACAATGCCTGCTAAAAACATTGCAGCTGGAAGCTATAAAATGATTCGTATGATTGATAATGGACCTAATCCAACATAAAAAAAGCTCTCAACCTGAGAGCTTTTTTCTATGCCCTAATAACCACCTTAGTCCCAATAGGTACAAGCTTCGATAGTTCTAAAACATGATTATTATACATTCGCACACATCCTTTGGATACATTTTTTCCGATGGATGATGGTGTATCTGTACCATGTATCCCGTAATGTGGCCGTGAGAGTCCCATCCACATGACTCCAAACGGTCCGCCTGGATTCGGTGCTTTATTAATTATCGTATAGGTTCCGGTCGGTGTAGGTGTTAGCATTTTCCCTACGCCGATCGGATAGCGTTTAATTACTTTTCCATCTTTTACGAGGGCTAGTCTTTTTCTTGTTGTTGAAATATAGATCTCATAAGGCATCATCATACCTCCCGCTTTAGCTTATGCAGGACAAATAGGAAATGACTCTATTTCGATGCCTTAAAGCATTGTTCACTGTGTGAGGCTTGTATCCTCCCTGTAGCTTCTAAAAAGCTCTCTGCCGTTGTTAAACCTACGTGCTTGAATGTCTTTCTCAACACTTTTTGTTTTTCCCCTGTTTCAGGTGGCAGTTGTTTTAAAAACTCTTCGAAACTGCCAAACTCTTTTACAATTTCGTGGACTCTCTTTGCGTTTTCAATCGTCGCTTCAATCTTTTTTCTATGTCTGACGATCCCAGCGTCCTCTAGTAAACCTTCAACCTCTTTTTCACCAAACTGCATGACCTTTTCTATCTCAAACTGTGAAAACGCATTTCTAAAGTTCTCTCTTTTGTGAAGAATGGTCTTCCAGCTTAAACCAGATTGAAATAGTTCTAGTGTTAAACACTCGAACAATGCATTGTCTCCCGCTACATACTGACCCCATTCGTTATCATGATACTGTTGCAGCATCTCACTTTCTTCACTCCACTTGCATCGGTTCATCTCACATACTCCTTTTAAAAAAATAAAAAGCGCAGCCGGGCTGCACTTTTGTTATTGGGTTGCACGCATTTCTGAAAATGGATAGATGACGACTTCTGAACGACCTTCAATTGCTTTCGTTTCGATCAAACCTAATCCGTTTCGTGAATCCATACTATTAAGACGGTTATCTCCCATTACGAAAACTTTCCCATTTGGAACTTTAAGTGGTCCAAAGTCTTCTGTTAGATAAACCCCTAAGCTTTTCGCCTCCGATTTGTTTTCCTGAAGATAAGATTCCTTCACTTTTTTATTATTAACATAAAGGTCATCACTCTTCATTTGAATAATGTCCCCTTCTAAACCTATCACTCGTTTTACATACCGCTTATCGTCACCTTTAATGATGACGATATCGCCTTTTTGTGGCTCGGAAAACGCATAAACGATTTTATTAACATAAAGCTTTTCTTGATCATGAAGAGTAGGTGACATAGATGCACCTTCTACCATATATGGAGCAAAGAAATAAGCTTTTGTGATAAATACAAAGACTAAAGCGAAGCCGATCGCCTTTAGCCAGCTTACCCATTCATTTTTTTGCTTTGTTTCTTTTTCTTGTTCTATCATATCTTCATTCACCTCGGCGCAACGATTTCAATTTTTAATCGATCTGGATCTTCAAAGAATAAAGCATAATGATTTTTTCCACCTGCAAAAGGAAACTTGTCCTCATACAAAAAGGAAATATTTTTCTTCTTCAATTGTACACGAAGGTGCTCTATTTGCGCACGTGATTTAGCCCAAAAGGCCAGGTGATTAAGTCCTGAACGCTTTCGGTGAAAAGGTATATCATTATATAATTCATCTGTTTGTACAAAAACAAGATACGAAGATTCCATTTTGTAGCTAAAACCTTTTTCCCACTCTTGAAAAAGAGAATAGCCTAATTCCGGCAGCAGCCATTCATAAAACTCCTTCGTTTTCCTCAAATTTTGTACGTTCATTTCGATATGATGCAAGCCTTGAGGTGATGTCATGATTTCTCCTATTTACCCTCTACTTAAAAAAAGGTACTCTATCACTTTTAATCTTTCGTGAAATAGCCTACAATGGTAAAGATTTCCGTTTCACTACAGGAGGGTTATACCTATGAACGCTAAAACAAAACACGCAGCAATCTTCCTGGCTATTTCTTTGCTTTGGTTGAAAACCTATATTGTTTATAAAGTTTCATTTACGCTGCCTATCGATCATTTCCTGCAAGAAATTTTATTATTTTTAAATCCTTTAAGTTTTCTCGTACTCTATTTTTGTTTAGCTAACCTTGCTTCACCTGCTAAAAGAAGACGAATCATCTTTTGGCTTTCCTTTATTTATAGCTTTATCTTGTATGCGAACGTCGTCTATTATCGATTCTTTACCGATTTTCTTACGATCCCGGTATTGTTTCAAACAAAGAATGTTGGTGATATCGGGAACAGTGTTTATGAACTGATCTATTTCACAGACATTTTCTTTTTTGTTGATCTGTTTCTGTTAGCTTATCTATTAAAACAGACGAGATGGAAGTCTGATCATCTATTAAAACCAGTGGACCGGAGAAAATTATTCTTATGCGGTGTTGCTATTTTATCTGTTCATTTAATCCTTGCAGAAATAAACCGGCCACAGCTTTTAACTCGTACATTTGATAGAGAAATTCTTGTGAAGAGCTTAGGAACCTTCAACTACCATCTGTACGACATCATGCTCCAATCAAAGTCTTCTATGCAAAAAGCACTAGCAAGCAACATGGATGCAGAGGAAATTCTCCTGAATGTGAAAAAAGAAACAGCTAACAACCCTGAGCTCTATGGAATTGCTAAAGGAAAAAACTTAATCATGGTCTCTCTCGAGTCTACTCAAAATTTTGTACTGAATTACGAAATTAACGGTGAAGAAGTGACACCTTTCTTAAACGAACTTGCTAAATCCAGCTATTATTTTAATAACTTCTATCATCAAACAGGTCAGGGAAAGACATCCGATTCTGAGTTCTTGATCGATAATTCCTTATATCCACTGCCAAGGGGTGCTGTTTTTCAAACCCATCCATTGAACGAATACAACGCGATGCCCGAAATTTTAAAAACAAACGGCTATTATTCAGCAGTTTTTCATGGTAACAACAAAAGCTTTTGGAACCGGGATGTTATTTATAAGACAATGGGCTATGACAAGTTTTATAGTGAGGAATACTATAACGTTACGGACGAAAACTCGATAAACTATGGACTTAAAGATATACCTTTCTTTGAGCAATCCATGCCATATCTAAAGAAGCTGCCTCAGCCTTTTTATGCTAGATTTATTACGTTGACGAACCATCATCCTTATTTGATCAATGAAAAGGAACAGTGGATCGAGCCTTACCCTGTAGAAGATGGAACGGTTAGCCGCTATTTTACAACTGTTCGCTACGCGGACGAAGCACTGCGCCAGTTTTTTGAAGAACTGAAGAGCTCTGGATTATATGAGAATTCAGTGGTAGTCGTATATGGAGACCATTACGGGATATCAGAACGGCATCAAGAAGCGATGGCCGATGTATTGAGCAAAGCCACGCTCACAGCCTACAATCAAGTAGAACTGCAGCAAGTACCCTTATTCATTCACGTCCCAGGAAAAAAAGGCAAGCAGATTGATACGGTCGGTGGACAGATCGATCTAAAGCCTACGCTGCTACACTTGCTTGGAATTGAATCAAAGGATGATGTTCATTTTGGAACGGATCTATTTTCAAAAGAACATCATGAATTAACCGTTCTGCGTAACGGTTCGTTCGTAACAGAAGACTATATTTATACAAATGAGACGTGTTATGTGAAACCTTTCGGAGCACCTGTAGAAGAGGAAAAATGTAAGCCTTATATCGAACAGGCAAAAGAGGAACTCGATCAGTCAGATCAAATCATCTATGGTGATTTGCTGCGATTTTTAAAATAATTATAGCCCCCTCGTGAGGGGCTATGTTTTTTCTTTTAATCCATTTCTATCTATAACCGTCTTTTATTTCTTTAGATAACCTCAAGGCAGAACCAACAGCTACGAGTAGGAATGTTAAGAAAAAAATACTCTTCCACTCATCTATGTAGATAAAGTACAACATACCTAATAGGGAGATTAGTAATAAGAGTAATTCAAAAATAAAATCAAACTTCTTTCTCATTTCCTTAACCTCCTAAGTCTTTTACAAAGAAGCAGTCTTATTTTATTATAAAAGATATATTTGTTGAAGGTGGAGATATGTTGAAACCTCTTTTTGCTTATTTTACAGATATTCATGGTAATTTGGATGCACTTCAAGCTGTTATTGATGACGCTACACGTATGGGAATCTCTCGTTTTATTAGTGGCGGTGACATGATTGGAATCGGTCCGTTTACAAACGAGGTGCTTGAACGGTTATGTAATCTCCCGTCTATTATGATGGTTACGGGAAATCATGATGAATCGATCTTGGCGTTAAAATATGGTCTGCCTCACCCAAAGAGTCACAGACATGCGAAGCAACATCATCAATGGATTGCTGACCAGCTAACAGATACTTATGCTCATATATTGAGCACACTTCCCCGAGAACTAATAGTTGAAGAAGATGGTTTCCGTTTTCTCTTCACGCACTATCCCTTCAAGGAAGGAAAAAAAGAATCTCCAATAGTTGAAGATCCTTTTATGCCAATTATTAGTGAACCGGATTCTATAGCGATGAAAGAGCTTTTTAAAGGCTTACTTACCTATGATTTTATAGGATTTGGGCATCATCATATCCTTCATGACTATAAGGTAAATCAAACTCATTTAGTGAATCCTGGTGCACTAGGTTGTAATAAAGTTGCCGAAGCGCGTTATGCCATCATCTCTATCACAGATGAAAAGGATCTTAAGATTGATTTTAAATCTGTGGCCTACGATCAAACAAATCTGTTTAAGGCATACAAAGAACTTGAAGTTCCAAATGGTCCCTTTTTAATGAGAGCCTTTCATAGTTAACGTATAGCCCTTTTCTTTGCTTCTCATTTTATTACTGTTCGTCTTTGTAGTAGAAATCATTTATTTTGTTTTATTCCATTCATCTAATGTCATCATATTAAATTCTTCTTTTACATCCAGTCTTAAAGGAGCAATTAATTCAATGCTATTTCCATCTGGATCTTTAAAATAAATAGCTGCGTGAGCTTGTGGGTTATTTGGTAATACTAATGGTTGTTTTTCTGGTGGATATCCAAAATTAGTAGAGACTTCTATAGCCCGTTCTTCTAACCATTCCTTCATACCTAACATACTATTTCTATCAATTTGAAAAGCGATATGCCTTAACGATGGGTGATAGGGTGTTTTAACCTTTTCAGTTTCCCATAGTCCCAACCAGCTTCTTCCTTTCTCAATCCAGAAAAACACTAAATTTTCTTGTTGATAAGCGATCTCTAAATCTAGTTTCTTATAAAAGTCTATAGATGTTTTAAGATTACTTACCGGTAAATGTGCTTCATATAGTCCTTTAATCATTGGATCACTCCTATTCACTCATTCTATATCTTATCTTCTAATCTTTTTTGGGATGAAAAACTAGAGATTTGAGTTTTGGTCGTTTGTATAAATTCAATCTCTTCTCCGTCTGGGCCATCATAAAAAACCGTTCTCCAACCGTTTGGAAGGTCATAGGGTCCCTCTGTTAAAAAGATCTTCTTACGAGTTAGTTCCTTTATTTTTTCCGTCACAGAAGTCACGCTGAATGCGATATGGCTGCGTGCTGCATGACTCTCTGAGTTAGATATCAATTCAAGCTGAAATCCTTCTCCTACTAAAAAAACAATCTCTGTATCGTTCCACATGAAACTTTCTTTCTTTTCAAGAGGAAGAATCTTTTGATAGAATTCACAAGACGTTTTCATATCACTTACATACAGCCCGATATGATGCAGCATCTTATTCCCCCACTTACAAAATTAGATTCATATCGCCGAACTCGTGCCAGAGGTAGCGCTTTTGAATCGCGTCATTGTAAGCTTTATATAACTTGGATCGGTCTACGAATGCAGAAAGCAGTTGCAGATGACTCGCCTCCGGTTCATGCATCCCTGTAATCAACCCATCACATACGGCCAGTTTCGTATTTTCAGTAATATATAGATTCGTCCATCCACTAGCTGCCTGGACCCTTCCGTTTTGCTGTGCTACTGTCTCTAGCGTTCTTACAACAGTTGTACCAACTGCGATCACGCGGTCTCCATTGTTTTTCGTTTCAGAAATGAGCTCAGCCGTTTCATTCGGTATATGATAGTTTTCAAAGTTTTTGTCCGGTCCTTTATGCCACTTATCATCCAGCAAATAACTTAGACCCGTATGGAGCGTAATATAAGCGATCCTAACGCCTTTTTTCTGAAGCCTAAACAGAAGTTCCCAACTGAACGCCCTTCCAGCAGAGGGCATCTCAACAGACCCTGGAATGGTAGCGAAAACCGTTTGATAGTAATCCAAATTCCAAGGCTTTTGAATGTATTCGTACCTGACAGGCTCTCCTAGATCATAGATTTGGTTAAACAGCGAAGAGCAGCATAGATTAAAGGCTAATGATACAAAAGGTGTATCTTCTGACTGTTCTATAATAGTAGCCGTTAATGTCGGCGAAAAACGGATGATATCACCCTCTTTTACAGTTCCGCTAACGGGAAGTGCTTCCCATGTCGATTCATTCTTTCTGTGAGCCAGCCGGATCTCTACCTCAGTGCCATCTGCTTCTATACGACTTTTTAAAACGGCTGGAACTGTTCGGCTCGCGTTAAGTACAAGCAAGTCACCTTTTTTTAAGTACCTATCTAGTTGATAGAACTGAGTGTGATTGGTCATTCCAGTGTTTTTATCGAGCACCATCATTTTCACATAATCTCTGCGTAATCCTCTTCGTTCTGGTGGTTCTTTTGCGTTCAGTTCATCTGGAACCTCAAACTTCATCGCTGCTTCCATTAAAACTCACTCCCCTCAAGCTGAAACGTCTGTGCTTCAAATCGCTTTCCGGTAATGAGTGAGGATGCATCTGATGCCAAGTATCCAAAAACAGCCGTCAGATCCTCAGGTTTTGCAAGCTCATAATCACAGTCTGGTACAGCACGTGCATGCATGTCTGTATCCATCTCACCTGGATCAACCATGTTCACACGCACACCAGATTCACTTACTTCGTCTGCCCACGTTTCTGTTAGCCCTTCAAGTGCAAATTTTGAGATGCCATATGCTCCCCAGCCCGCATACCCAGTTGCCCCTGCCTCTGATGTGATATTAATGATGCTTCCTTGTTGTTTTTGAAGCATGATCGGTAAGACTCTTCTTGTTACTAAGAAAGGTCCGATCGTATTAACTCGGAGAACTTCTTCGAAATCTTGTTCTGGATAATCAAGCAAATAAGGAATCGGGCTAGGACCGATGATAGATGCGTTGTTGATCAACACATCTATTGCTCCAAAATGCTCTTCTGTCAGTGCTACGAATCGTTCTACATCTTTTGACTTTGACATATCTGCTTCTATCGCGAGAACGTCTGCTCCAAGCTGAATCGCTTCAGTCTTCACTTTTTGAAGGGCACCTTCGTTTATTGCACATATCGCCAAGTTATATCCTCCCTGGGCAAAATATAGAGAAAGCGCTTTACCTAAACCTTTAGAAGCACCTGTGATCATAATTACTTTTTTCATTACGTGTTCCTCCCGAATTTACATTTTATACTTTTTATACATTTATGTTTACTAAGTATTTTTATTATAGTGACACTTCTTTTCATTCGTCAATGATAAAATTTACAAATTTTTCGACAAATTTCCCGGAAGATAAAAAAACCTCTGCGATAGCAAAGGTTTTACTTAAGGCGAAAAGATGCTCCGTCTAGTATTTCAACGTCTTTCCTCTCTTTAATTTCCCTCATAAGCTGAAAAAGGGCTAAATCTTTTTTCTTCGATTCAATCATACAATCTATTCTCTCCACACTACCTTTTACTTCTTTTAAAAAGTCAAAAAACATATTAACATCCACATAGTCTGCATGATTTCTAAATTGTTTCTCGCTCTTTGGACTCGAGATATGCATCTTCAATGGCAACGGAGATGTTTTCCATGACTCTACTACTCGTGGCCAATGCTGGATCCAGTTCTCGTCATGATGGTATGCAAGGTGATGATGATAATCGAACACAAGGGGAATCTGCAGCTTTTCACAAAGGTACAGAGCATCCGCCATTGTAAAAGAAGTATCATCGTTCTCAAGCATGATCATCCTTTGAATGGATAACGGAACGCTTCCCCAATTCTGCACGAATCGCTCAAGGGCTACATCGGTTTCTTTATAGTTTCCACCTACATGCATCACGCATCGATGCTCTGTATCCATTCCCATGCTTTTGAGTATTTTGTAGTGCAGCTGTAGGGTCTTTAGAGAGTTTTTTAGAATCTCTTTTTTCGGAGAATTTATTAGTACAAAATGGTCCGGGTGAAAGTCTAGCCTCATATTATGTTGTTTTGCATATTGTCCCATCTCATGGAGTGCATCATGCAAAGGACTAATATAATCCCAGTCTAAGAGCTCACTATGATTGGCTAGCGGAATGATTCTGGATGTCATTCGATAAAACCTTACATCGTTAGCCACGGCATGCTTTAACACTCGTATCGTATTGGTTATATTGGCATGCGATATGCGCTCAAGTTTTCTTAAACCCGCTTCTCTATTCTGCAGCTGACTGAATTGTTTATAGGTCATCGTTTTGGATGGAGAAGCATTTTTTAATTCCATGCTCATTGCCACAAAACCAAGCTTAATTATGGTCATCTGTCACACCTCATTTTCATCATTAACAGTATGACCCTATTACTTTTGTTTTTAACCAATAGGCTGAACAGGTGTTGAATTGATTGCTCCTGAACTACGAAAAAAACTGCCCTCAACATTGGGGACAGTTCGCTTATCTATTCAGGGTAAATATCTTTTCGAACCTACATACGTTCCTTTCCAGTACTTAGAATCAAGTGTTTGTATTCGTACCCCTTTTGAAGTAGCCGCAATGAACTCTCTATTTCCCATATAGATGCCTACAAAGGAAACACTTTTGCCATATGTTTTAAAGAATACGAGGTCACCTAATTTTTCTTTTCCTTTTGAAACAGGTTTACCGCCTTTATATTGATCAGCAGACGTTCTCGGCAAACTTTTGTTAACTACAGTTGTTTTGAATATATATGTGGTAAACCCTGATGAATCAAATCCTTCTGGTGTTGTGCCGCCCCATTTAAATGGAGTTCCCTTATATAGTTTAGCTGTTTCTGTCACTTCTTGATCATAAGATGGAGATGCTTTTGCTACAGATACACCGCCTAAAATGAATAGAGCTGCGAGTCCTAATGAAACTACTGCAACGAGTAAACGTTTCATGTTTAACTTCCTCTCTTTAATGAACTACTTCATCTATTAGTCGCAGAACACAGTAATAAAGTTACTTTCATTGCATAGAAAAAAGACTGCAAATTGCAGCCTTTTTCGACACTCATTTTTATACTATTGATAGAAGTTTGCACCGGTCACTCCTTCAATCTCTTCATCAAGCTGATAAGGACCGATTGAATCAAGTTTCGTATTATTAAACTTTACCGACTCAAAACCGTAGCTTTCAGCAGTTAATAGAATAGCATCGATCATCATCAGATCTTCTGTATCATCTGCTGATAATTTTATAGAGTCAGGAAATGTAATCTCTACATCATCCTTGTTTAGTACTTTTACACCTAGTACTGTGTTTTTTGGTAACAGCGGTTTAAGGCCACGCTCTTGCTGATCATCCATCATCTCAAGAGCATCTTCAAACTCCTTTGGCATCGACTTCGTGTCTATCCCCGTTGCATACAGACTTACGATAAATGCATCTGTTGATGGGGCATCATAACGAAAATGAGGAGCACCAGGAACTTTAAGATCCCACTCAGATACTGTTCCATAACGCTGGAATTCGTAGCCTTTGTCACCATTCATACGCAGTTCAACTTTCGCCTTCTGATTCTCGTTAGCAAAAGTCATCGTGATTAAAGCCTGAAGCAGAGGTTCTTCGGCTCCATTAATAGACCCTGCTGGCAGATCAACAATCACCGTCTCTTCTTCCTCAGTAATTTTCGCCTTTTCTAGCGGACTATCCGCTAATCCAACATTGTTAGGATTGAATGCTTTAAGTTCTTTATTCACTTTATTAACATAAAAGTCTTGATCAGTTAAGAAACTAACAGGTATGACAAGCTGTGCTTGATCATCCAAATAACCTACAGTCACCCAGTCTTTGTTCATCGCTTTCAAGTTCTTTTCTAGATTAGGCGCATGATACGCAACAGATGGTTCAGCTTTCATGATTCCAGCAGAGTTTTGGTCTTTATCCGCTAAGTCATCTAACGATTTATCTTCCCTCTTATCCGATTGCTCAGCAACTTTGGAGTTCTCCATCTGTATCCCGTTCTTTACAAGATCCGGAGCGAAGACACCAAATATGACAAGCGCGCAAGCAGTAGCGAGTGCCGGTATACTCCATGAAGGAAGCCGCTTTCCCTTATTGTCCTTATAATTAATATTTGCCTGAACCTTTAAGAAAAGATCCTGCTTAGATCGACGGTCTCTTATTGGGGGCAAATGCTTAAGATGCTCTTCAATTTTTTCATCATTCCACTTAATTGGTTCCATCTTTCAATTCCTCCTCCAGGCCCGGTTGCTGATCCAGCCATTTGCGCAGTTCTTTTATAGCCCGGTGCTGGGTGGTCTTTACTTTACTTTCGGTCCAACTTAGTATTTGCGCAGTTTCTGAGATCGATAATGATTGAATGTACCGAAGTACAAGCACTTGCTGCTGATCGAGTGAACAACGTTTCATCATTGTATATAAATCTCGGTAAGACTCTTTTTTTGCAACTAATTCTTCTGGAAGGGGATCTCCATCACGCAATACACTTTCACTTTCTTTTATATCAAAGAATAGGAACCGTTTGTTGCGTCTGGATTGTTTTCTAAGCCAGTCAATGGCCACGTGCCTGGCAATGGAATACAACCATGTTTTCTCTGAACTCTTGCCTTCGAAACTTTCGTAAGCGTTTAATACCCGGATATATACTTCTTGCACAAGATCTTCTGCCGATTCGCGATTTCGTACCATATAGAAGATAAATTGAAATAACGCCGTATGATACTCATCGTACAATCGGTCGAACGTTTCCTTCACTTCGGATGGCCCCCTATCTCTATGTATTTATGTAGTCGAATTTACTTATAAAAAGTTACATTACAAACATGTTACTTCTAAGTCTACTCTTTTTTATATCATCTCGATAGGACCATTTGGTCGATAATTCCCAACAAAAGTGGAACTTCTTAGACAAAACTAGCCAGTAAATATGTCTTGATCCGGATAGGTGGTTTTTAGGGGAGAGAAAGCGAACCAGCATCGATACGTAGCGGGGTATTTTCGATATTTATTCAAGAATTATTTATAATAATCCCTGAAGTTTTGAATTTATTTCCGCGAATTTTGAGCATAATCCCGCGAGTTTTGCTTATATATCCGCGAGTCGACTTATCTCGACGTTTTTGGATATCCACATACCCTTACTACCAAAGCATCCGTTAGCACATACAAAAAAGACACCAAAAATACTGGTGCCTCCTCTTTATTTCGTTATTACATAACTTAAAAACATTTCTTCAATGGTATCCCAGGCTATCCGATATTGCTCTTCTTCTCCTAAAAAAGAATAATGAAGCACGTTACCATCACGAAGAGCCCAAAAGATTCGTGAAATGTTCTGCGGATCTAACTCTTTTTTGATTTCTCCTGATTCCTGACCATCTTTAATAATCTTCACGATATATTCGATAAATCGATTATATCGCGCTGCAAGAATAGTTCGTAGATCATCTTGTCGTGATCCATAGAGCCAGAATTCAATATATACACGCATCGTCTGCTGATCATCTTCTTTTAACTCTTGCTTTTTCCAACGTTTGAATAGATTTTCAAGCTTTCTGCTAGCACTTGTAAGAGAAGCGTTCTCTTGTTCCATATCTTCAAAGAATTCATCTGTTCTTTTCTTTAACAGCTGAAGATAGATCTCTTCTTTACTAGCAAAATAGTTATAGATGGCACCTTTACTGATGTTCGAATCTTTAACGATGTCGTCTATAATCGTAGCTTGATATCCCTTTTCACTAAAGCATTTTAAGGCGCTCTCAAGAATGTGGTTGCGTTTCTCTTCTTTATACTCAGCTGAAACTTTAGGCATGATGCTTCCTCCATTTATGACACGTCTTCTATAAGTATAACAGAGTTTTCAGTCTATTTAGGAAAAAGTTTTCACTGCTTTCGGCTCGGATGTTTGACTGATTACCCGTTCCATATGTACTTGTTCAACATACGTCGTAAATCCTGTATCACGCAAAAGTTTGTTTAATGAATCCTCTTTTTTAGGTATGTTGATCGTTAACCTTTTTACAGATTCCTCAGCTGAGGCGAATGCGGTTTTTACTAATTCTCTCACCGTCTCCTCTTGGAATTCATTCTGTTCGTCGGTTACACATTGATAGAGTAGAATTGCGGATAGCTTCCCTGTTTCATTATGCACTTTTTTATACACAGCATATCCGAGTGGAATTTCGTCTTTCATTCCTACCACACAAATACAGTCTCTTAGACTCTGAAATTGCGTCTGCCATGCGGTACTAGGTTTAAAAAAGGACAATCGTTGTATATCAAACAGAGATACTTCTTTGATCTGTATTTCTGAACTTGCACTGTTCCAAGCTGTAATGAGCCCTTCATGCTGAAGATATGTCAGTTCTTCAAACGTCTCATAACCCATGCTTTTATATAGTTGAATAGCAGGTTCATTTTCTTTTATCGCTTCGAGCCTTGCGATTTCGACCTTTTCTTCTGCATATATGTTTAGACAGACGGTTATGAGTTTCTTGCCAACACCCATTCCTCTAAAATCTGGAGCGATCGCGGTCCCTCCGTTCCATACGTATCGTTTGCCGTTAATCGTTCGAAAACTGTTCAGTACAAACCCTGCCAACTTGCCATCGTAAACAGCCACGACTGACTTTTCTAAGGAAATTCCTTCACCTGCAATCTTTTGTATGAATCGATTAAGGTCCATGGTCATATCAGAGAAATAATGCTTCCACGATTCGTTCCATAACGAAATCGCTTCATTAAAGGTTAACTCACTAAATCGTTTAATGACTAACACTACAATCACTCCTCAATCTTCTTTTTAAAAACGACTGGTCGTTTTATTAAATTTTATAAAAAAAAGAAATGTATGACCAACATAATCGTTCGACAAAATCAGAATTCCTTTTCTCGAAATTAAAAAACTGATATCCAGAGAAAAATCCCCCTAGATATCAGCTTTCCACATTTATGATCTTTCTTCATTAAATAACATCTTAAAATGATCATAATACTCTTCAACTTTTCGATCTTCTTGCTTTAAATAATCGTTTAATTGTTGTTCTGATGACAATTGAAGAGCCTTCTCTCCAAATTCACTCATATCATCTAGTACACCAGAAGTTTTCTCTCCGATCTCAACATCTTCTTTTAATAGTTGAGCAACTTCCGTTAATTTATTGAGCTGTTCTTCACTTAAGCTTTTGTTTTGATGAATATCTTCCAACATGGAGTAAATAATCTGAGCTCTTTCTTTCGTCTGTGTTTTCATAAAATCACTCCTCTAATTTAACTGTCCCCCATCCAGTCTCTTTATAAACTGTTTTATATTTACAAGTATTGGGTAAATCAGGAGTAGAAACTTAGAGAAAGGAAGAGTGCTATGGCGAAACGGTCTGTACTTCGTCAGAAAAGAAAACGATCACTTTGGATTCGGCGAACAGCTATTATTACTCTCATTCTTTTCTTATCCAGTGTGACATTTGGAGGGGCCATGATCTATGCATACGTGAATGGAACTCCGAAGCTTACAGCTGACGACCTGAAGGATCCTCAATCATCGATGATCTACGATATGAACGATAAGTTCATCACGTATGTAACAAGCTCTGAACGACGAGAATATATCAAGATTGATGACATACCAGAACTTGTTCAACAAGCATTTATCTCTACAGAAGACGTTCGATTTAAAGATCACATGGGAATAGACGTGAAGCGTATAGTCGGAGCCGCGGTTGCAAATGTACAAGATGGATTCGGTGCTGAAGGAGCAAGTACGATCACACAGCAGGTTGTAAAAAACTCAGTTCTATCGTCCGACAAGACACTCGAACGAAAAGTGCAAGAAGCTTATCTTGCTATTCAATTAGAACAAAAGTACACAAAGAATCAAATCCTGGAGATGTACTTAAACAAAATCTATTTTGGCAGCGGAGCATATGGTGTTGCGACTGCCTCAAAAACCTATTTTAATAAGCCTCTTAAAGATCTATCGCCCGCAGAAGCCGCTCTTTTAGCTGGTCTTCCTCAAAGGCCGAGCAGTTACGATCCTTTCCTTCACCCTAAAGTGGCAGAAGAAAGACGAAATACCGTACTGCAGCTCATGTACAAGAATGGTGCAATTACTAAACAGCAAAAAGAAGAAGCTCTCCGTACATCCGTAACGGAATCCCTCTCAAAAGAAAAAACGAAGCGATTAAAGTATGATGCTTTTATTCAGCAAGTGATTAAGGAATTAAAAGAAAAAGGAGTTTCTGAGAGAGCGATTTATGAAGGCGGATTAAAAATTTACACAACGCTTGATCCAAAAGCTCAAGCTCATACAGAAAAAGTGCTATCTACTGAAGAATATGTAAACTATCCAAATGACAAATTCAAGGCCGGTGTCGCGCTGCTCGATACAAAGACAGGTGTAATTCGCGCATTAGGCGGGAACCGAACAAGCGGTGAGCAAAACATTGAAAAAGGATTTAACTATGCGACTGATATAACACGCCAGCCCGGTTCGACCATCAAACCCATCTTAGATTATGGTCCAGCAATAGAAAAGTTTAAATGGTCTACGTATAAACAGATTAAAGATGAAGAGTTAGAGATCGACGGTTGGGAAGCCGGAAACTGGGATGATGAATTTCATGGAGAGGTTTCCATGAGAGAAGCACTCGTTCATTCCTACAACATACCTGCGATCAAAAGCTTTATGGAAGTTGGCTCAGAAGATGCTGTAAGCTTTGCCAAACAATTAGGTATTCCTATTAAGAACGCTCATCCTGCCTATGCCATTGGCGGATTTGGCAAAGGGCCCTCACCGCTTGAACTAGCAGGCGCTTATACGGCATTCGGAAACCAAGGTGTCTATCATAAACCGACCACGCTTCGTAGTGTAAAATATCCGGATGGATATGAAACGAAGTACGAATCAAAGCCTGTTGCAGCCATGCATGATTACACGGCTTATATGATTACAGATATGCTTAAAGATGTTGTTAAACGAGGAACAGGAACGCTAGCCGCTGTCCCCGGGTTAGAGGTTGCAGGAAAAACAGGAACGACGAATATGCCAGATGGTCTTGATCATATTGAGAAGGGCTCTAGTGACTCTTGGTTCGCAGGTTATACAACAAATTACACAGCCGCTGTATGGACAGGTTATGACAAAACAACAGCTGAGAGCTACCTAACACCTGAAGACCAAAAAATCGCAAAATACATTTTCAAGTCAATCGTCTCTGAAGTATCAAAAGATAAAAAGACTGCTGGATTTTCTAAGCCAAAATCTGTTGAGGAAGTATACATCAATAAAAATACTGGATATGTAACGAAAGATGAAAACGGTTCTAATGTAACGAAAGAGCTCATCGTAAAAGGGACATCGCTTAAAGAGATGACTGCTCCGGTTAAAACAAAGAAAGCCGCTAAGAACGAACGGACAAAGACAAACAAAAAAGAAAATAAAGAAATGAAGGATGATAAAAAGAAAGATTCAGATAAGGTTAAAGAAGAAGAGAAAAAGAACGAAGACGAAAAACAAACAGAGCCTCCTCCAACAAAGCCAGAGGACGAGGCTGATCCTCCACCACCACAAGATGATAACCCGGATGATCCTGATACAAAACCTGAACCGGAGGATCCACCAACAGTACCAGATCCACCACCAACGGAACCTCCTCCGACAACAGATCCGCCACCGACTGAGCCACCACCAGCGGACGGTGGTCAAGGTACGGGAACAGGAACAGGAGCAGATGCTGGAACATCTGGAACAACAACTACACCGTAATCAAAGAAGTAACCCGCTAATGTAGGCGGGTTACTTTTCTATGAACTCATACAAAAAGGATTCTCCATTGCGATAAAAACGAGGATCATAGATCCCTAGTTTCTTTTCTTCTTCAACCACAACAACGAACGGAGACCAATCATAAAGAGTTTTTGCTTTTGGATTCTCTTCAAAAAGCGGCTCTAGATCAGCTTCATCGCTGGAAACCAACACATGCTCTACCTCAGGCTCAATAAAAAGACTATCTTTTACAATCTCTACTTTACTATCTTTTTTACCGATCACTTGAAACTGGGTAGGAACAAAGCCTGCCGCTAATGCTACCTCATCATACTTTTCTTTTGCTTCATTATAGATGACATAACCTTGTAGCGACTGAACTGCAACATGTGCAACCATCAAAATCCATACCACGCGGAAAACTTTAAAACGATCTGATGGTTCTTTTTTTCTTGAAACGATAAAACCAGCGAGCATCAAGAACCAATATACAAAATCAACAATGGGAATCGTACCAAATGTGACTCGATAGCTTGAGAAAGGCTCGAGATATCCTGTTCCCCACGTGTTAAAGAGATCACTCGTATTATGAATAAACACGGCTAAGAGCGCCCAGTAGAAAAGCCTTCGATCTTTCACCTTAAATAAAAGCCTGCTAAGAAGATAGATGATAATGCCCCAAACAGGGACGAGGAAAAAAGAATGTGTTAATCCTCTATGCCACATCTGCTGCATGATTCGGCCCGTTTCCGTAAGGTTTACGACCACATCAATATCAGGAATCTGACTGCCAACCACTGTAGTAAACAACAAAGCCCTCTTGTGTGACTTGTCCATGTTCATTTTATTCGCAGCGCCATACAACGTTAAACCAAACAATGTGTGAGTTACTGTATCCATAAGTCCTCTTTCATTCATTTTTCTTTTATGTTAACGAAAAAAAGAACTTCTGTCTTGATAGAAGCTCTTTTAAAGGTTTCCATTATTTCCTAAGATAATTTCCGGGGAAATTCGACTTTATTTCCTACATATTCACACTTCTTGTTTGAAGAGTTCAATCCCTTTATTCAAAAGGAATTTTTCAATTTGATTTTTATGATGATCATCGTGTTCAATCATACCCTTAATATATTCACATAATGTAATCCATGAATGTCCCAACTGAAATTTTTCTTCCCACATCCTATTCGGCAGTTCTTGAAGTTTTCTAGATAAGACGAGTCGACATTCAATTACTTCATCAATCAAAGCATTCTTGGAGATACCCGATTTTGCTTCATGGGCAGCATTTTTATTTATTTCTTCTACATCCCCTATTTTAGGTGGTGTGTTAGTACTTTTTAGAAAATAAGAAAACCTTTCATCCCAAACGAACACATCCCATGCTTTAATATGGGCGATGATTTCACCTAGACCACTTATCTTCTTGAATAGGCTCCAGCCAATATTCTTCAGGCATTCTTTGTAGCTCCTGAAGCCAATTTACTAAACTGTTATACTGCATGATCCCTTCACTCATTAGCATTGTCCTCCTAGCATTCCATGAAACTTTTTCAAGTTCATTAGGATTTTGTCCATGTCACTCCTTCTTCTGGGACATACACTAAGATGAAAGCATAAGGCACAAGAAAGAAGGAGGACTTACAGCATGTTTGGAAAAAGACAGAAACAACAACGTAACTGGGGCTATCCAGGTTACGGATATGGTTGCTACACCCCATGCAGCGGTTACGGATATGGCGGCTACGGCGGAGGAGGCGGCGCTTTCGCTTTAATTGTCGTGCTATTTATCCTTCTCATCATCATCGGTGCGTCGTGGAGATAGTAGTTTATTAAGAAGCAAGAGTCTGTGCTCTTGCTTTTTTATTTAACTGATCTTTTTCTTATTTATAAAGGTAAACGAGGCATCCTTTGCAGTAGGTTGTACTTTACTGAAATCTTTCTTTTTTACCTTTTTCTTCACAAATGTTTGATCACTCGCACGCTTAATACCTTCAGCCATAAAGTTAAACGCCATAATTACGGTTGCAAAACTGAGTACTGGAAAAATCACTAGCCATGGTGCAAGTCTTAGCTGATAATAATAGCCTCCTAGTAGTCCAGACCATTCGTTTGAAACTGATACAGGTATTGTGAATTCCATCCCGTATTCCCGAAAAATCGTCCCTCCAAAGAAGATTCCTAATATACCAAGATGCGCTAGCAAAAGTAACACCGCAATGACTTGCTGAACATACATAAGAAGAAGCTTCGGCCATAGGTGTGGCATAACATGCTTAATTAGAATTCGCAATCTGCTCCCACCCATCAGTTTTGCACTCGTAATGAATTCTTCCTGCTGGATGAGGTTAATTTCCTCCTTGATTAAAATGGCTGTGTTTGGTACAGCAATCAGTACTATTAATAAGAGTTCAAAATATACTTTGTCCCAGTATGTAAACTGATCTGAAATAATGACTGGCCATAGAATCAGAGCAATGAGCAAAGCTGAAGGGATATAATAAAAGGATTGTCCTAAACCTTTAACCACTGGTAGAATTCGACCCGCACTCAATAACAAAATGCCTCCTAAATAGGAAAGGATCATCCGAAGGAAACTAGCTAAAAAGGCAATACCTAATGTATGTTTGGCGCCAGATATGATTTGATAAAATAAGTCTGCTCCCATCCTGTCACTGCCGAACCAATATTCACTGGATGGAGCAAAAGGCGCTTTATCAACCGGTGTGATACCTTCGTAAACGATTTGATTTTCATAGATTTCGTTATCCATAACATAATAGTGGTACAAGCTAAAAGTAAGCAATGAAAAGACAAATAAAAAACCTATTATAAAGAATGGTTGCTTCCATATCCCCTTTATCACTTTTGGCCCACCCACTTATATGTAAAGATTCTAAGACATGTAAAAAACAGAAACATGGGTATAAACAATAACAACATGGAAATCGTAAAAATTTCAGGACTTCCCATTTGTCTGACTAGAGTTGTAATTCCATAAACATTAAACAAAAATTCAACCATTAATAAGTTCGATAACATAAACCAAAGGATATTCCGTGATTGATGAAAAACACTGAGTAGTGTATTGGGCAAAACATGCCTGTAGAGAATACGAAATCCTCCTATTCCTTTACTTTTGGCTGTATCGATATAATCTTTTTGAAATTCATCTTCCATGTTAAGAAGCAAAATGCGTAAGATCATAAACAAAGGAACAATGGTTAAACAAAAAATAGGAACAGCATATGTCTTCTGATCATGCAGTGACACAATCTGAAATAAAAGAATATTCGTCTTTTTAAAAAACCATACAATAAAAAACTGTATGCCTATTGCAATCAATACATCGGGTATAGATTCAAATACAAATGAAAACACACGTATCTTATCTTTTAAGCGTGATGGCAGCATAAAGATGGTGATAGCCAAAACAATCGCTGCGATAAGTGCAATGAAAAACGCAGAAAACAAAAGTGTTAATGAATAACCATAAATGTTCCACATGCTTGGGAAAAGTGAGTACTTACCGCTTTCCGTAAAATACATAATCTCTCCTGGATGCATCAGTCCCTTAAACAATTCACCAATTCCATTCAAATAACCATTCGTATCGAAGGACATGTTAGTAAACATGAAAGGAATGGAACCAAGGAGAATGATCCCAATTATAGATAGAACAAAAGAAAACACACTATCTCTTAAAATGAACGGCATAAAATCCCCCTATTTATTGCTTTTATATTCCGCTTTCGCAAGATTATAATCTCTTGATCCAAACGGAATGACAAAAACATTATTCAAATCTCCCTTACATCCATCTAATGCTATATGTCTGTTTGAATCTAAAATACTTATACATTCAATGTCACCTGTTGGCATAGCAAATGTTTTGTTTTTATTCTTAAAAACAGTCTTATCTTTATTTACAAAGTGCAGCTCGCTTGTTGTCGGCTTACCGCTTTTTGGAAAAATCGTTATTTGCAGTTTGCTCTCCTTATTGGCTTTTACATCATCCAAAAAAGCAAACATAGGAACCAAATACTCTGTTTTTGTCGCACCTGTCATGATTTCATGTTCTTTATCAGATAAGTTCTGTATAACTACATGATCCTTTTTGATCGCATCTTTAATCGTGAACTTCGATTCCTTTTCAGCTTCTTTTTCAGAGCAGCCCGTAAGAAGAACCCCTGCAATAAATAAAGCACCCCATTTTTTCAAAAGTAATCCCCCTTTTTATTCATCAATATTCTTACTTTTTAAGATATATCATCTTCCTTTTTATTACAATTACTTTCCTTTCAAGAATTTAGACGTACAAAGGCCCCTCTTTTATTCAAAAGAGAGGCCTTTATTTTTATAATTCTAATGTTTGTGGTTCGTGTTCACTATCGTTCATAAGTCGGATCAAGCTTGGTTTGATCTCAAGCAAGATATAGTTAGGGTCATTTGGACCTTCGAAATAGTGTTTCATTTGATCGTTCCAAAACTTTTCTTTTAACCCTTGATCATCTCGAATTGTAGCTGTACCTTCGATTTCAAGATAAGGATCATTATATCCTTCACCATCATAACCGACAAGTACGTGAACATTTGGGTTATCTTGAATTTCGTCGGCTTTATGAGTCTCGATACTTGTTGGTGTATAAAAAGTAAGCTCGTCGTGGAAGAAGGTCATGTATCGAGAATGTGGCTTGTTCTTCTTAACCGTAGCCAGCACGCCCGTCTGCTTTTTGTCTACTACTTCAAATACTTTATTTTTCATCTGCTCTTTATCCATGTCATCCACTCCTTAAAAGTTTGGCTCTATTATATCTACCTTTTAGGATGGAAAATAAAACATCATGTTATACATAGATTAGACAGAGAGTTTTATATTTACAAGTTCGTATTCATTAACCTTGCTATTTCAAAGGTATCTATAAGATCATGGGCCACTTAAGTCAACTCATCCAAACTGCGCTGCATGTAAACGGCTATAAATGCCTTTTGATGCTAACAGATCGTGATGATTGCCTTGTTCTGCAATTCCTTCATTTGTCACTACCATTATTCGATCCGCATTTTTTATCGTTGCAAGTCTATGTGCAATAACGAGTGTCGTTCTTCCTTCTGTTAATTCTTCTAATGCTTTTTGAATCGCAACTTCAGTTTCCGTATCTAATGCAGATGTAGCTTCGTCCAGAATCAAGATCGGCGGGTTTTTCAAGAACATACGAGCGATGGCTAGTCTCTGTTTTTGGCCTCCCGAAAGCTTGACTCCTCTTTCGCCGATCACTGCCTGGAGTCCATCAGGCTGATCTTTAATAAAGTCATCCAATCGAGCTCTTTTCGCCGCATCCATAATTTCAGCATCGGTCGCGTCTAAGTCACCGTATGCAATATTTTCTTTGATCGTACCTGAAAATAGGAAAACATCTTGCTGCACGATACCGATTTGTTTTCGTAATGATTCTAGCTTCATCTCTTGAATGTTGATACCGTCAATTGTGATCGATCCACTTTGAACATCGTAAAAACGAGGCAGCAAACTGCATAGTGTTGTCTTACCTGCGCCAGATGGTCCGACAAACGCGACAGTCTCACCAGAGCGAATGGATAGTTCGATGTTATTCAGAACTGATCTGTGACCTTCATAACCAAACGTCACATCCTCATAACGAATCGCCCCTTTTAGATCAACCTCTATAGCATCTTCTGAATCAGCTATATCAGGGGCTGTGTCCATGATTTCAACGAACCGCTTAAAACCGGCAATTCCTTTAGGATAGCTTTCAATAACAGCGTTTATTTTTTGAATCGGTCCGATCAAAATATTTGATAGCAGAATAAAAGCAACAAACTGTCCATACGTTAATTCACCTGAAATGACAAAGTATGTTCCAAACAATAAGGTGAAAAGGGTCACTAACCTCATTAATACATAGTTTGACATAACGTTTTGAGCCATGATCTTATAGGATTGAAGCTTTGTAAGACGATACTTCCTATTGTTTTCTCTAAACTTTTCCTGTTCATATTTTTCGTTCGCAAAAGCCTGAACAACACGTATTCCACCGATGCTGTCCTCTACTCTTGCATTGATCTCCGCTACATCCTGAAACATTTTTCTAAATGTTATCGTCATTTTTTTATTAAAGTAAATAGCTAGAATGATCAATAAAGGGATAACGATAAAAGACAAAACAGCGAGCTTCCAATTGATCGTTAACATGAGTCCGAACGAACCAATCAACGTCATAATGGCCACAAACACATCTTCTGGTCCGTGGTGAGCGACTTCTCCGATCTCTTCCAAGTCTTTCGTAAGACGAGAAATACTATGACCGGTCTTATTGTTATCATAATAGCCGAACGAGAGTTTCTGCATATGTGTGAACAACTGCTGACGCATATCGGTTTCAATATTGATCCCAAGCTTGTGCCCCCAGTACGTGACAACAAAATGAAGAAACGTATTTAAAAGGTAAACGAGCAACAAACCTAGACAAGCCAAAGAGATAATCTCCCAGTTCCCATCGGGAAGAAGTTTATCGATCACTTGGTTTACAGCTAACGGAAAGGCCAATTCCAAAATTCCAACTAGAATGGCACAAGAAAAATCAAGTATGAACAACCATCTATAGGGTCTATAATAAGCAAAAAAACGAGCTAACACGTATAGACCTCCTTTACTGTTTTAATTGAAATAGCACTAAATGAAATCCATTCTCAATTATACAGAATAAAGGATTTTCTTACAATTTAAAATTACTTAACCGTTGTTCCTTTATGGGCTAGCCACTGCAAGTAGAAGGCGTGTCAAAGAAATGGAAACGTCCGAATGTCGCTCTCCTCCTGTCCAGTGGGAAGAGAGCAGCCTGGAAAGGATATCAACACTACTTAAGCAACAAAGTTTACGAACACAGCCTTTTCTAAAAAGTGATTGCTAAAGAATTTCTTTGCACTTCTTATGCAAGTTGATTGTAGCGTAAGGTTGCCGACTCCTATGGGACGAGCGGTCAGGTGGAGACTCCTAATGGCGCAAAGCGGCAGTCCGAAAAGTGGAAGTGACTCGTTCAGCCCCGACAAGCAAAAGGTAAATGGGCTTGGAAGGCGCATTTTGCCTTCTTGACCGTTTACCTTTTGACCTCGAGGGGCTAGTCACTGCAACTAGACAGGAGGCTCACCGTTCGCCCCATGGAAAGCGCGCAACCTGGAGCGGAAAGCAACCACTTTCAAAGAAAAAAACCTCCCGTATCGCTACAGGAGTGTTCGCTGACATTAATGTGGGTTACTAAAGAATCCCATAATATCAGGGAATTTTAAATTATTCAAAAAAATAAAAGTACAATAATGTTGGTAACCAAAACTATGTAAATAAAAAATAAAATACCCCAGTTCAATTACAGGAAATCCAATTGACATTTAGTTACTATCTTATTTAAAGTGATAAAAGAGTGTCTCTTACACTTACAACTGCTTTAAAACACCTACTTATTAAACTTGTTATTTATACATAAAAGATACTGTATCCCTTAGTTTATAAATATTATTTTCCACTTTTACTATTCTTAATTTTTGGAGCTTATCTAAACTTAACTTAAAATCGTATTCACTAATAGTATTTTGTTCACGTTGTTTTAGTTGTATATTAACTTGATTAAATAATGTTATTTCATCTAATTGGATTTTATTTTGTTTTTGGTAAAGGTGCATTGTATAAACTATTTCACCTTCGATTATAGTTAAGTTTACCTTTAAAGGATTGAAGAGATTATTTATTACATGAACAACTGCAAATGGTATTAAAATTGGTAGACCAACCGCACCCCCTATTGCTAATGCTGAATTTGAAATAGAATCAAACAACTTTTTTAAGTTGAATTGAATATTTCCAAGTCTATAGTTAGCTCCTCCATAATGATTGTTGATAGAGGTTGAAAGAATTGTATAGGTCATAACAGTGTCTTCTTCTTTAAATGCTGGAGCTGTCACTGTGATTGAATCAATGATTTTCTCTATTATCATATCATTTTCGCTTTCAAAATTCGTAACTACACTTTGAATCTCATTTATTATTTCTTTTTGTTTTTCCATTTTTCTCTTGTTATCATAATTCCACATTAGAATTCTCCTTAGAAATATCTTATTAAATATCATTGTTATATTAATTTAGCTTTTCAATTACCAATCCGGTGTCTTTGTTTACAATTAAAATTTTATTATCTATAGTAAATTCAAATTCCGTTTTTAAATTTGACTCTTCATTCTTTAATAATTCAAAACAATTAAAAGATGATATTAGTTGAGTTTTACTTACCTCAATAAAACTTTCTTTGGACATGCCATTTACAGAAAAGATTTTCGAATGATCTACACCGGCATAATAACCTGTTAACTCTTTCATTAAACAATTGGGTAAATAATGTGCACATTGAGCATTAATTTCTTTCCATGTATTTGATTTTGTATGGGAAATGATATGACCTTTGGATACAGCATCAATTGATGTGCCGCCACTAATAAGAAAATGTTTCAAGCGTTCACCCATCTTTACTTGATTACCATTTAATAAATAATATTGCGAAAATACATAAATAAAAGAGTTCATATAAATCTCACTATTTAATAGGTATATTAAGTTTTTCCTAACATTTTCATCTTTTATTTTATTTTCTTTATATTCATTAAATGTTTGTTCAATTGTTTTATTAGATGTTCTAGCAAGATTACCCGTTAATATTACGTAAACAAAAGTTATTACTACCAATAAAAAATTTATAATTACAGATAGCGCTCCACTATTTTCATTAAAAAATTCTACCAAACTTAGCATTAAATCCTCCTTTTTTATATTCTTTTTTATTTTACCTTAGATTAATAAATTTGTAATTATATGGAGTTATATGTAAAAAAATAAAATATTATCAAATAAAAATAGGGTGGACTTGTGTCCAAGCTTCTTGTCCTATTCTCGCTCTTCCTTCCCGCTTCTTTCCTTATTTAATCTGGCGTTACCTTACCTTCAATCAAACGGTTTGATAAGACCAAAGGTCTTCATGCTCGAACAAAAAAAGAACCGAGAAAACGTACCAACGGTACGCCTCCCGATTCTTTTGATGTTATATACGATCCTACTTGCCTCCGCTTTTCCTCCGATTCGGAACCAACTTAATTACAGCGGTACGAACTCGAGTTACATCGGGAAGAACTAACATGTGGTGAGGATCGATCTCAACCGGTATTTGGATTTTCTCTTTGTTCTTAATCCTTTTCATCGTCCCGTTCTTCCAACCTAAGGGAGCAACGAGTGCTAAAATACACCTCCCTCTCTTTGTCACCTTTTCTATGAACAATAACGGAGGTAGCTGAGAAGTTTTTGTCTTAATGGTTAAAATTTTCAATTAACCCTATCCGGTAACCTGTTGAATAAAAAAACAAACAAGGCATTTTCCAAGGAGCTCTCGCAAGTTTCCCTCAAATGTTGTTGTACATTTCAAAATTCGTTAGGGACTTATGTATTCTTTTTCCTATCTTGGGTTCCTTTAACTTAGCAGCAGGGAATGCGGAAGATATCTCCCTCATGAATCCACTTAAAAAGGGATCTAATGCATCAGACACATTTTTCCAAGCCCGCCGGTTTTAAATAGTCTCCCGAATTGATCAGTTAACTCTTCGCAGCCAATTTTGCCATCAAGTCTGAGATCCATTGCCCCTGTGGCAAAAGTATACCATCGTGAGAAATCATTAGGAGTTGTAAGGAAGCGAAAAACATCTTCTGAAAGACTTCCAAATTGAAATCATTATTAGAACTTATAAAAAATCATATTCCAAAAAGAAGCTAACCTTTAATTCAAACTTATTGCTTCCAACACCGTGCTTAAATCCGGTACTTATATCAAGAGAATGAAGCAAAATTTTCTGGAATTTTTTCATTTTGATTTTTTGTAATTCTGAAAGCCCCTTTAATATTTCACTTAAATTTTGAATATTAACAGATTCCAAAAAAGCCATCCAATAACGCAAAATACCTACAATTAAATCAGATACTTGCACTAAGCGTTCATCTTTTGAATCTACAAATTTATAGTTTATTACTTTATGTCCTGATAATTGTATTGGGTTAGCATTCAAAATTTCTTCAACATATAACTCATGATCAAAAATATGGTCTGCATTAGGATAAGTAACTATTAAGTTAGCATAAAAAGCTGAATAATCACTTATTGCGACCTTATCTTCGTTATCTTCCAGAAATACCAGCTGCCGGTTTCGATAGTTTTTTAGTGATTGCCTTAAATATTCAAGATAAAAATTATCACCAATGTTTACAGACCATATCCAATCAACAATCTCCCCAACAAACTTTTTATGATTTTTGACGTTAGGGTAATCTAATTCAATTAGTAAACTTATAAACCAATCTTGATGTTCCTTAATCAATGAATAAAAGTGATCTTTGAGTTCTCTATTTAAACCTGGCCCACCAAACCACGACTCCTCCATTGAATCCACTATATCAACGATTGTGTAATAAAAATTATCAATATAAGAATAATGAATTAAATATTTTTTTTCGAATAGCCACTCTATAAGCATATTTACTCTCGGTCTTGAAAACAAAGATATGAAGTCCTGTGCATTTTGACGAATATGCTTAAATTTAACCTCAGTTGCATTTCTTTGTAATAGAAATTCAGAAAATAGTTCATCAATATCATCGTCAGAAACCAACTTATCCGATTCAAATCCAATTCCGCCTAGAATAAAGAATTCGTGTTCATTAACGTTAAACCCATCATCTGTCAATCTAAAAGTACGAGGATTATTAGTTTCGTCATAATACAATATGTACTTTTTATCTATGTTTGTTACACCTCCTTCAGAGGCAATATAATTATATAGTTGAGAATAATCCATTTCGACTCCCCCATTCAATATATTGTACAAGAAGTATATTAGGATTAATTAGATTCGAATACGAGTTATATTTTCAATAAAACTCCCCACAAAGTATATATTTTATATAGAACCTTCCATAAATAAACCCTAGAGGAACACAATAAAGAAACTTTTTGAACATATAAAAGTCTAAAAGGATCTATCCTACCAATCAATGCAGTACAGAATATGTCTCTAGTAAGTTTCTAGCATAATATGGACCTAACACTGTGAGATTATTACTATCATCACCTGCTAGTTCCCATAACCTATTTTCCATATTTTGAACGTTATGAAAAAAAAACTTGATATAAATCCCTTATGGATTCGTATATTGTATAGTCACCACATACTATGTTTGCTAAATTATTTCTTTCCAAATACCATATTCCCCCATCTTCTTTTATCTAATAATACCACGATGAAATATGAAGAAAAATAAAAATTCTTTTTTAAGTTATGATTGGTAACGGCCATTGTGCTTGTCATAATGTATGTGGGCGAAACTACGTATACTTTGCCAAGTAAATGACAAGTTGAAGAAGTTCAGGTATTAAACACAGAATACTTTTTGCGAAATAATTGCCAGGTACATAAACAAAAAAGAGAGCTACAATTAGCCCTCTTAGTAAAATACACAATAAAAAAATATCATTTAAATGATGTTTTCGCTGAGTGATAATATACCTTGAACAGAACACAAAATATCGTCCATACCACATTTCATCATCTTACCCATCTCTATTGAGCAATGCTGACCAAACAAGCGGTCTTGGGATCATAGACTACATTGGTAATTGAACCATCTCGAATACGACACACAGCTTCGTCTATCACATGCAGTGGCACGAGGAACCACTCCTTTGGCCGTACAGGACGTCCAAAGCGATCATGTATGGTGAGATCGAGCTGAGCTGGTGCAAATATACGGTGGAATATACTTTCCAGTTTAGTGCGGTTGATGCCGGCTAATTTGTAGCTGGCAATGACTTCAACATCTGCTAGCAGGTAGGTGGCAGCGTGCGCCGCATTCGCGATTCGAGTTTCAACTTTGCCGCCTGTAACCCCGATTTTGTGAATTAGTTTGCGGTGCTCCGCAACAAAGGGGTGATCGGACATGCTGCGAAGGACATAGATCGTACCACTTTCGACATCGTCTTCATCCAAGGTTTCGCTAAACAATGGCCCCAAATCAGGCTCGGTCAAACGACGCCCAGCCTCGTCTTTGTACAACGCACGTTGCAAAGACCTAAGCAGGAGATTACTTTCGGTACCGTTGGAGTAGATGACTCTAAGTCGCGCATCAGGATGTCCATTCGGTGCTTTGAACTCATCACCTTTCTCAGCAACATAGACAAGTTGACCGCCCAAAATAAAGAAATTACCTTCATTGACACTTGCATCGTTGCTAAACGGCCGCGTTTGCCGAATACCAGAATTGATTTCTCGTTCAGTTAGCTCAAACAACGATCGGAAGCGATCGAAGTCCTCACACTTCTCTCGCTTGGCGATTTCCTCTGCAGCCTGAATTTCGACATGGGAACGGACATGGCGAAGTTCTGTAATGCTGGAATGACCAGCGTTGCCTACAAGTTCGGCAAGCAAGTCATCGTCATCCAACGATTTCAATGGGTCGACATGGTCAATTACTGCTTTATTCAGTATGCCTTGGTAATCGAGTGACGCAAGAAGAACCTGGCATTCCTCCTGCTCAAGTATGCGACCAAGCCGCACAGCGAAGAGCCTCTCAAAAACGTCACTATCTTCACCCTGCTGTGGAGTACGGCCATAACGCTCGACAAATCGCTGGATTTCCTCAAACCCAGTGATAATACGTTCCTCACGTGGCGAGTAAGAGCTTTTCTTTGCTATCTCCTGCTCCACACCAAGCGCATTCAGTAGTTCATCATCAGAAAGCTTAGGCAATTTTTTTCACCTCCACTACCTTTCTGTAGCCTTTTGCTGCTCGCGATAGCGTTTCAAGGTTGCGACACCTTCAGCCATGCGCTTTTCCCACGGATCTTGCGCATTTATGTCAGGCAGTCGACCGCGTTCCTTCTTAAATTGCAAAGCTCGTTCAGCTAACGCTCTTGCCTCTTCGTAGGGAATGCTTACACGCTTAGCCGCAATTGCAGCAGCAACCTGTTTAAGACTGTCCTCACTTATTGCTTTCGCAAGAATTGCATAGGCCTCGCTGAAAGGATTGATGCGGTCGATGAGATCGATGTCTAGTTCACGAACATCCATCACAAATTTGCGCAATCCATCGATTAGTGCAGTGTTGGCACCCGGTTTACTATTGTCCCCATCGCCCCCAAGCGTAGTTCGTTTGGCCTGTTGTGTTAGGTTGAGGGCAGCGATGGCGTGCTGACGTACCGATTCCTGGTCCTCTATGTCGAGCTCAGGATACCTTTCCTTAATAATCTTACCCATACGAACCTGAGTCAACTCTTCCGGCACCATTTCATAGTCAAACAAGCCACGTTCGATGGTGGTCTTGTCCTGAACAAATGTCGCGATCACTTCGTTCAGGTCCTCTCTACAAATACGCACGGCCTCCTCGCTTTTGGGCTCAGAGAGACCCTTTATCTCGATCTGCAACTGCCCCGTTTCATGGTTGAAACCTACATTACACTTTCCTGTATCATAACCGCCGTCCCCATAATCGAAACCTTGCACAGGACCACTCGCTGGATTCTTAGGCTTAAACTCTAAACGAGGAGCAAGCACCTGTTCCATCAGCAAGCTGGCAGCAATTGCCTTCAATGTATCGTTCACGGCCTCGGTCACTGCCTGCTCAGAGGCGTCTAGTTCGGCAATCAGGTTAGTGAAGCGTGCACGGGTTTTGCCTGGTGCGTCGCGGGTCGCGCGACCGATAATTTGCACGATTTCGGTGAGACTGGATCTATAGCCAACCGTCAGTGCATGCTCACACCAAATCCAGTCAAAACCTTCCTTCGCCATTCCGAGGGCGATAATGATATCAACATGCTCGCGGTTGTTTTTATGGGCAGGGTCTTTCAGCGCCGCAGACACCCGGTCCCGCTTAGCTGGGTCATCATCCACAAGGTCGGCTATACGGAGTATTCGACCACCTGGCGTTTTGATTAACTGGAAACCGGTAGCTGGATCGGTCCCTTGCCATTCGCCAAGTTCTTCAATGATGTGTTCGACCTCTCGAATCTTGTCCTTCGTGCTCTCGCGGGAATTTACATTTGGAATATGGATGATGGTTTTTTCGACCGGATCGAGCACCTTGAGTATGTCATCGGTGTATGAACCGGAGTAGAAGAAGTATCCAATATCGAGCTGTTTCAAATAATCGTAGCCATTGAGTTGCTCGTAATAGGTATATGTGACAGTATCGAACTTTGACTCATCCTGCGGAGCTAGCACTGCCTCAGCATCGCCTCGGAAGTAAGAACCGGTCATCGCGACGATATGTACACGATCACGGGTGATGAACTGCCCTAAATGTATACCTAGTTTATTGTCCGGGTTGGACGAAACGTGGTGGAACTCGTCGACCGCAATCAGCCTGTCATCGAACGCTTCCACCCCAAATTTATCAACAGCAAACCGGAAGGTAGCGTGGGTACAGACCAAAACCTTATCGTCGCTTTTGAGGAACGCGCCAACCGAATTAACCTTTCCGCCATTATCCCCGCCAGGCGCATTACATAGGTTCCATTTAGGCTCTACACTCCAATCTGCCCAAAAGCCAAATTGGCTTAACGATTCGTCGTTGAAGCTCGAACCGATTGACTTTTCCGGCACTACAATAATCGCCTGCTTTACCCCTTGATTCTGAAGTTTGTCAAGGGCGATGAACATTAGCGCCCGACTTTTGCCGGATGCAGGAGGTGACTTGATAAGTAGATACTTCTCACCGCGTCGCTCATATGCGCGTTCCTGCATCTGTCGCATACCAAGCTCATTGGCCTTGGTCGAACTTCCGTTACGGGTGTAGGTTACTGAAACGGAAGGGATCAATTTATTCCCTTTATTCATTTATTTACCTCCCTTTCCCTTACTTGATAGGTTTTGTTGTAGTGTCATTTTGGTGTAAATCTGGAACAACTTTTCCATCCGTTCGGTATCGTTGTGAAAACGACGGCCGATATAGATACGCTCTAACACTTCATCGTTACGCTCGTGTGCCTCACGTAGTTCAGCAGGCATGTTTTCATAGAGTTCTGCAATAGTCGCCGGAAAGTGCGCCTCGCGTGCCAATAAAATGCCCTCGGCACAACGCGTAAGATCTGCCTTGTTTTTCTCGGTTAGCGTTGGAACAGGAAAGGTATTCCATCCAAGTGTGTTTGAATAACGGAAACGGGTTTCATGCTTGCCACAGATTGTTGCAATCCACACCCAGTGGAGACGGGAAGTAATCAACGCCATGTTCCATAAAGGCGCATCGTAGAGGGCGAATGCTTGGTTTGTCGTAACTGCCTCAGATCTCTTTATGTCGGTCGGAATATATTCCCTCCGCTCAGACGATACAGTTGGCACTAAAATCAAATGGTCTTTTGCGACATTCCGATCCCTATATTGATGCGAACGTATCGCGAGCTTGTTCAAAGAAGTATCTCTGCTTTTCAATCGAGTGTTTCGTACGGCTTCAACTCGGTTAGCGACCATAGGCTCACTTATGGCTAAATCCAACATATCATCGTCAATCCAAAGACAGAATCTACTCAAACCTTTGATAAATTCCTGCGCTCCAAAAATTGGCCGAATAATAGCCTTGAGATCGGGTCGCTGAGCGATAAGTTTGGATGCTTCTAACGAGCTAAGAGTCAAATGATTCCCATCCCCAGGATAATTCCCATAGTTCATATCAGCTATATTTGAAATCGGGCTAGATAGCTTGTACACTATTATATTTCGGCCAGCAACCAAGTATGGATTGATGTTTTCTACCTCTTTTACAATCGCATCATTTCCTTCTGAAATTGAAAACAATTTCCGCGTCTTTGAGGGGTGGTTTGAAATACCTATGACTACAACAGTGACTCCCGCATTATGGCTAGCAAGATTTGTCCATTTGAAGCTCGTGTGAGCAAAAACTATTTCGTGTCCTGTTTCGAGAATAAGAGGCCAGAGAATCGGCACATGCTGGCCCTGACATATAGAATTAGTAGTTACAAATGCACTGACAGCATTGGTTTGCGTTCCGTAGTCCGCTGCCTTCATGAGCCAACCGGTAACATAATCAAGTGACTTCCAACCTCTTACACGGTTGTCAAATATGTGTTTTAAATCCTCTTTTTGTTCTGGTAATTGCTCGCGTGCGCCCTTATAAGGTGGATTCCCACAAATATAAGTCTCTCCTCCCTCGTTATCAAAGTCGACCTCCGCCTGGTCAAGCGGCGTGTGAAACAGGTCATCAGCGAGGAGCTTCACATCTGTTCCAGTTGGTGGACAGATACTAAGCCAGTCCATTCGCAAGGCATTACCGCAGGTAATCCAGTTGTCAGTTGAGAGTGGCAAAAATTCGGATAGAGCTAGTGTCATTCCACGATAAAGCACGTCACACTGAAACTCTGCAATAATGAGGGCAAGGCGTGCAATTTCGGCCGAGAAGTGACGTAGTTCAATGCCGCGAAAATTGGTCAGTGGTATGTCACTCTTAAGCCCATCTTCACCTCGTCGCTCGTTAATGATGTTTTCAATCTCTCGCATCTGCTTGTATGCGATGACGAGAAAATTGCCTGAGCCACACGCAGGATCAAAAACCCTTATCCTAGATAAGCGCTTGCGCAGGTTGAGCAACATACGAGGATTGTCACCCGCTGCATCAAGCTGCGCTCTTAAATCATCCAAGAATAGTGGATTTAATACTTTTAGGATATTCGGCACGCTCGTGTAGTGCATACCGAGAGCACCACGTTCCTCATCATCCGCCACAGCCTGAATCATGGAACCAAAGATGTCGGGATTTATCTTAGTCCAGTCCAAATTACCGATGTGCATCAGGTAGGAACGCGCTATCTTGCTGAATATTGGAACATCTATACTACCCGAGAAGAGTCCTCCATTCACATAAGGGAACGCATCAGCCCAGCGTGGTAATTCTGCATTTTTACGATCAAAAATCTTCGTATTCATAGCGCGGAAGATTTCACTAATAACTTCATGCATGTTTGAGGCATCGCGGGTACTCATCTTCTCGATAGTGTCGGAAAACAGACCCGGCTCTCTGAAAATTCCAGTGTCCTCGGCAAAAAAACAGAAGATCAGCCGCGACATGAAATGGTTCATCTCGTGACGTCTTTCTGCTGTACCCCATTGCGGATTGCCTTTTAACAACTCGACATAGAGTCGATTTAACCGGCTCGTGGCTCTTATGTCAAAAGAACTATCGCGAACCTGCTTGACTGTAGTAATCCCGGCAAGCGGCAAGAAAAAACCAAAATGATCTGGGAAATCGTGATATTCACAGACAATCTTTTCGCCGGACTCCAGCTCTTCGGCTTCAAAGTCTACTCCGTCAGTAGCGAGTATATAGCGCGCCTTCGCCCTAGACGTTGCTCTGCTTTCTTTTAGAGCAACAAGTGTATTAGTAACTTCGCCAGTTTTTGCTACCACGATATGGATGTTGTTCGTCTGTAAAATCCCCCCCAGGTCAGACTTATTTGATTCGCCAGACCGTAGACGCTTAATTGTCGTCTCCTTGTTCCCAAATGCTTTCAAGAAGGCGAACGGAAAATCCACCTTGTCAAAAGGTTGAATCGCCAAATCTGAGACTGCTGCTTCGATTTCAACTGGATTCATTTACATGTTCCCCCCCGCTTTAGATTCTGTAGCCGGCATGAAGACACATTCACTTCTTTGCGGCGAAGTAAACTCCAATCCAGCAATAACCAACTATTAAAAATATGATTTATTTAATTTTCAATCACATAGCGTACAATTATTTATCTTTTAAATAGGTTAGTACCTCTGGTGCTATTTCAAGATTGAACCCCTTATTAATCACAAGGAGAATCTCTTTAAAAGTTGTTTCCTCGTTCTGAAGTAACTCTTTAAATTCCTCATCAATTATATTAGTATTAGAAAAACATTCTCTATCTTTTACATACCTCTGTATCCAATACTCTTTATAGTAATTGTTAATTATCTTTTCTTTTGCAATGGAATTTCTTTTAAATGCTTGTTCAATCCACAAAATTGATTTAAAGTGTAAATCTAGTGCCTGTTCAGGTGTACAATGGAAAGCAACTGTTATATAGGATATTCCTTTTAAAATTGTATCATATTGTTCATCAACATTTGAGAAACGAGCCATTATTTCCATCGGATTACTTGAAGTTGCAATAATCAAATTAAATAAATCCGCTATACCTCTCCATAGTTGAGAATATTTTTTATTATTACTATACTTTTCTGTAGCTTTGACAACTTCATTTACTAATGATTTTGCTTTAATTGGATCACGCATAACTTGCTTACAAACATAAAGCATGATTGGTACAATGCTACTTTCTACCGCGGTCAAGTAAGCGATATTTTTTTCATCTTCATTGGTTCCTAAAATCTTTTCTTCATTGATATCTTCAACTAAATAATTTAGGCTATTTTTTTCTTTTAAAAAACTTGCCCGAAGAAGCATATGTGCTTCAAATGCTACATCTATTGCTTCAAATACGTTATCTTCAAGTATTAGATAAGGTGATAGGTAGCACAAGTGAACTGCAGAAATACTATTCTTCACACGAGACTCTTTTATCATCTCATAGCCTTTATACAGCCATTTTCTTGCATGTTTATAATGTTTTATATTATCTGCATAAAAGAAAAGTAGAGTCGCTAAATGGACATCTTTCCCTTGATTAAAAATTGCTTCTAGTTGCTTATTTTCCGATAAAAACATTCCTCTATAAGGCTCTGTATAAACCCCTTCGTCTGAGACTCCTTTTGTAACCTCCCCATTACTTACCATCGAGGAATAATAACCAGTGACATGTCCTAACACGGTCATAACGCACTTCCAAGATGCGTCTCTATTATCACTATTTAATAAAATTTCAGCCGCACTTTGTAAAGGTTCAAACGCTTCTTTTATTTTCCCCTCCATCCAAAGGCTCATAGAATATTCGCCATATATCTTTGCTTTTTGCGAGTCTATGATATGGTTTGTTTTTTCAGCAATTACTATTGCTTTTTCTAAGAGTTTATTCGCTCTTCTACTATCCTTTAATCCAACGCATTTGGACATTTCCAATAATGCATCTATACGTTCAAGTGGATAATATTCAGTATTAATAGTTAAGACTTCCTCGAAATAATGTAATGCTTTTTCAAAGTAATTCTTGAATACAAACTGTTTACCTATTATTGAATGAATTAAGAACTTTTCTGCATTTGAAAGGTTATACCCAGACAGAAAAGCATGAGCTAGCTGCTCTGCATCATCTATTTTGTCTAAATACTCAGCTAACACAACTATTCTTGCTCTTGCTATACACACTTTTAATAATTGAAAGTTCTTCTCTTCTGATACTTGCTCCAATATATTAAAATGGTTAATTACTTCATCCCAGTTTCTTTCCTCTTTCTTTTTGTTATGCTCATTTAACCAGATCCGATTTGCAATTGCTAAACAACAATCATGAGTAAGTTCACTTTTTATGGCCCTTTTAACTTGGTCATGCGTTAAAGAATTAAGCATATCAATCCATGCATCTATCTCAATAGCACTATTTAATGAATGAGAAAGAAGCCAGATCATTTCTTCAGGAACAATATCTACACCTGTTAATTCATATAACCTATTATCATACGTTGTTAATGCTTCTTTCATATACTTAATTGATTGTATCCTATCTAATTTTAAAAAATGAATAGCAAGTAAAAAGCATGCAAATGTTCTTGTCATGCTGTTCTCTTCCTGATATACCGTATGAAAAAGTAAATTCTCTAATTCGTTAAAGAGATAATCAACATTTTCTCCTAAATTTCTATTCACCATTACTTGTTTTACCCTAAGCAGAACTTTTAAGTTATAATCAATTTCATTTGGTAAAGAAGTATTTTTCCATATTAACGTTATTCCCCATGGATCTTTGTCAATTTCTAATTCTTCCATCCTAACTAATGCATTGAGTAAGACAACAACAGCGTTATTATAATCTTTTGCATTCAATAAATGTGTAATCAACTTTATAACTTCCAGCGGATTGAGCGATTTGTTAGCTGCTATTAATTTAGCAATAATTCTATGAACTTCCATTTTGACATTTTCACTTACATTTAGTTCTCCAATTTTAGTAACCAAGGGAGAAACGGTATAGTTTTTATTATCTTTTGTAATCCAATAACCCAAGAGTTTATTAAATTTTTCAAAGGGGGAATTTATCACAGGTTCAACTTTTGAAATTTCTTGTAGATATTGGTTATTAAATTTATCATTAATTAATGTTAAACGATATAGTAATTGCTTCGCTTCATGATCATTAATATTTTCTATTAATAGATTTTGAATTTCAGTTATTAATTCATCTAAATAAAACCCCTGCTGTAAATTATGAAAAACATCGAGATCCACTTTCCAATTTTCCATGGACAAATATTCTGCAATTGCACTTACAATCATAGGGTTATTCTTTGAAAGTACAGCTATCCAAGTAGCTAATTTGTCTAGATTTTGATTAGGTGCACCTTTTAGGTGTAACAATTCTTGAATTTCCTCGTTATTAAAAGGTGGTATCCTTTCAGATTTAATTAGACTTGGTCCTAACTGTTGTTTCATTTTTTGGCCTATTTCATAAGCTCCAGCTGTTACAAGTTTAACCTTATTTTTTTTACATAATTTTGCTATTCTGATGAACAAATTACTAAGTGTGCTTTTCGTTGTAAAGTTAGGCAAATCATCAATTATAATTATGTCGTTACAATCCATTTTGGCTATTGATTTTTCATACCATGTGTCATTGATGTAGTTCGGTTTAACATTTGTATAAGTAGCTAATGAAGTATTAATTATTGGGATTGCTTGTTCCTGGGTAAGCTCTTTTAAACTAATCCAAACAGTACCCTTAAACCTTTTGGATAGGTGCAATAACAATTGGGTCTTTCCAGATCCAACCTCGCCTTTTATGTGAAACCAAGTTTTATCATCCATATCTTTTATCAAAGAATCAATAGTTCTATACCTGTCCACACCGTTTATTACGATTTGTGGTGGTTCCATACTTCCCATATTTAACGTTTGATTACTCAATGCAATATCGAAGCCAATAGCATCCTTGAATTTGTTTAACGTTTTGTTTAATGTTTCAGCAAAATAAGATCTTAGATTTAAATTGTTCAGATCAATTTTTTGTTTAATTTCTTGATGTCCTTTTTTTGTTTCCTGTATAAAAGCTTTATCTGATAGTATTTTATCTAAATAATAATCCTGGTGCATTTCCACATTTAGTATATTGATAAAATCAATAACCGCTTCTTTTGTTGGATTATCATATCCATCAAAACTTCTAAAATCAATATCATCAACATTAATATTGTCAGTGCTATAAAAAAGAGATTTAACTACGGTATCTATATTTTTTTGACGTTCTAAAAAACTATTCAATTCATTTCCAAACTGATCGCCGTATTTTTTATAAAATTTGGTTTTTGCTTTATCATAAGCCTCTTGGACTTTTCCTATAAGTAATTCATCGTTCTTAAATAGAGCATCATAACTAAGATTTGTAAAAATACCTGTTGCAATACTTAATGCTATACTTTCTAACATTTTATACCCCCTTAAATAGAATTTTTTTTGTATATAGTGTGATAGTTTTGTTTTTATTGTAATTTAATTTCCATAACGAAGGAAGAACTAGGAAAATTAAACGTTGTCACCTAATAAAGTTTTGTGCATACTGATGAGATCTTACAACATACTAAAATAAAAAAGTACCTAGATTCATATAGAATTAAGGTACTTTCTTGTTTTCGATTCAATACTCTTTATATTTATTCGACGAGCTAAACCCAACAATAATTTCCTATAATTTTCTCCTTAACGCTTATTTCTATAATAATACCAAGCTCCTCTACTATTAATTCATACCATATATTTCTCTAATAATTACACGCTTTAGTTTTACTGCATTCTTTTTTTTCAGTCCTGTTGCTCTAATCACTTGCCATTCTTTGATTGAAGGATTTGTTTTTCTCATTTCCCGCACAACATTTCTTATTCTTCTTTCTTGAAATTGTTCAGTAGTTTCTAAACTTTGATTAACCACTTTTAATGTCATAGGAAGGTTATAGCAATTTTTATAAAGTGACGACAATATCCCTAATCTCCTACCAATTTCATTTTTTGTTACTTTAATTAAAGGTTTTTTTTCTTTTAGGATGTTACTTACAATAGATTCCACCCTCGCTACCATATCTGCATCTCTTTTTTTCCAATTTACTTTTAATACCGAGTTATTTCTATTACCTTTTTGGATAGTAGGAGAATTTATTTTAAGCCATTCTTTATCATTTCGATACAACCACATATAGACCTTCTGGTTTTGTAAACGTATATCTTTAATGGTTTCCTCTTCATTAATTATCATCATTTTAATCCATTGATTCCTGTAATTTTGCTTTTTCTCTTCTTTTTCTTTTTCAAAAGAATTATTGCTCTGTTTATGCTCCACTTTTATGGTTAACTTCTTCTTTATAGTCATAGGATCCACCCCAAGTAAATCAGCCATTTTTCGTAAGGATAATCCCTTTAATGCTAACTCTACTAACTTATCTTCCCATACAATCCCAAACTCCTTTTTCCTACCGATTTTGTACTGGTCATTAAATGTTTTATCTGGTCCTCTTCTAGAGAAAACAAATCCACACGAACACGAAAAGGTGCCAATAGGATGACCAGATTTATAATCTCTTGTGATTACACATGAAGTTACGATAGGTTGATGAAAATGGTCTGCAGCTTTATTTAGGCAAATCCACGGTCCATCTCCAAAAGGTTTATATGATTTGGTATCGATTTGAATAACCATTGATGCGATAGTTTCTCCTAGAAATCCTAAAAACAAAATATGTCTTAAGGGATGACAACTTACCCGAGGCTTTCTAAGTAACTTATGTATCCATGTATCACTTTTATTAGGATAAATATAACTGTCTAGAGTTTCTAACAACTGTTTTCCATAATAAGCATTAAATTTGGGAATCAACTTCTCCCATCGAATTCTACCTCCTAAAGTTACTAATTGTCGTTTATTCAGTTTAGATGTGTAAAAGTTTTTTAAGTTCTCCAAACCAAGTGGCTTAAAACTCCGGTTAAGCAAGTGCTCCGTTTGTTCGGCTACATATAAAAAATGCTTAAACTCTGTCTTAAGGTTGATATCTATACTGCTTAAATCAGCTTCCCTTATGCTATCTTCTAAAGATATAAACTCATGCTTATGCTTTCTTTCAGTAAATGGTATTAATGACTCAACAAGCCAGGTTTTATGAATAGGGCAAACTTTAACACCCTCTATCTGATGGCTTCTATGCCAGTAGCATTCACCTTTGGTTTGTTTTTCTTCATCAACACAAGATAGACAATACTTTAGTTTTTTTTCATTTTTAACAGTACTTGCAGTTCTCCCAGATTTCATAAATATATTTTTTCCGTCTTCGTTTTTCATAGTTTCTCTGAGTTTACTTGCACGATCATTGGCTAAAAAAGGGGAATAGTAAGGAAGCAGGGTATGGTTGTTTATAATGTAATCAGTAGAATATGCATTGGGGGATGGGAGTTTTTCACATAGATTCTTTAGATTTGTAGGAAATATGGTTGATGCGCAAGTTGAAGACGAATTAAAAATTTCCAACATAAAGTCTTTTTTGTTTTCATCACCAGAATATTTAAAATATCTTGCTAATGCACTAAATAGCAATTCATCTTTGTATAGGTTAGGAAAGAAAATCATAACTACTTCTCCATTCTTTTTCCATCCATTATTTACATTTTATTTTATTACCATTCTGAAAAACCCCTTTCTAATAAATAATTTTTAATTTTCTTTTGTGTTTCAGGATTACAATTACTATAGTTAGTAGAATAATTCTCTAAGCTTTTCAGTGTTATATTCTTTCGCCCTTTTTTTAACAAGCTAGCAATAACAAAAGGTAACCTCCTAATGAGATATTCATTCATTGTTTCAATGTTTACATTTAACATTTCTGTACTTAATGGAAGACGTATAGGATTAGAGTTGTTTAGTCGGTACATTTCTAGCTTAGAAAGTTTATTTAGGATCGTTGTTTTTTTAATCTGTCGTGGGCAAGTCTTATATAATTCCTTACTAACTTCTTGAATTTTTATTGTTAATTGCTCATCAAAGAGTTTTAAGTTTTCACGTACTTTTTTATTAGTTTCTTTTGGGGGCAAGGCTGATTCTAACCATTCTAAATCATTCATTCTCAGCCATTGGTAAACATATGGAACTTTTTTTCTCAAGTTAAATCTACTTATATATTCACAAGAATTAAGGATGTTAATAATCATATTACGAAATTCTTCTTTTTTATAATCTGACTCATTAGTACTAGAAGATTCTAAATGCGCTTGAATAATTTGCATTGCAGCATATTTATTTTTTCCATTCAAAATATTGGAATTCCCAACAATTCTTTTCAAGTTATTTCTTACCCCAAATTCTGAACACTCTAGTTTTTTGGCTATTTCATATGAAGAATCCCCATTTAGATATAATTGCAACGCTCGATTAATCCACTTCCTTCCCATTGTTTTAATCATTACTTTTTCCTTATTATCCTTATTGGGATGCCATCTTTTCACATAAATTTGTTCACAAAGGGGACATTCAAATTCTGCTGATACTACTATACCACCGGAGATTTTAGACCTGCGTTTATTTTTACTTATCGTATAATCATTAAATCCATCACATATTTTATTAAAGCATTTCCAAGGCCCTTTCCCGAAAGGTATTGGGTTTGCAATATTAATATTGTATTTCAAGAAATTTTCTTGTGAACGAAATAAATAAAGAATTAATAAACAATAAAAAATAATATTACGGTTAAGTTCCTTTTCCTTACTTAGTACACGGGGCAAATACGATTTATGTTTAATTTGTTCGGGATTTACTGAAATCGCTTCTAATTGCAGGTTACCATACTCGGAAATAATTGACGAAATCAACTCCTTTTTTAAAATTCTCCCTTTATATTGAATAAAGTTTTTTTTCCATAATCCCATAAGGATTTTATGAGTTATTTTTACTGAATTAAAATACGATATTGTTCATTAAAAAAACAAAAAAGATTAAATACATCAATTTTTAATTTCTCAGATTCACCAACCGAAATGGATATATAATCATTTGTTTGATCGTGGCCATTTTTACAACTCGGACGTCTTTTTAACCCAGTATAGGATAAATTGGTTAAGTCCGTATGACAACAACTACATTCATCAATTAACTGTACATTATGCCTATGACAATAGTTCATAAAGTTTATTTGGTGTTTTCTATGAATAAATGATTCACCATATAACTCAGAATCCTCCTTTAAACACAATGGACAGTAACGAATTGTGGGTGAAAATAAATTATTGGTTCCGTTAACAGACATGTAAAATGAGTTTTCACTCCCAAATTTAATAGCTTCTGTAAGCTCTTTCCTCTTTTCATCATTCATGAAAGCAAAAATCAAACCATACCACGTATGGTTTGAAATAAAGTAATCTAGACTATATGTATGACCAATTGGTAAATTCCTTAAAAAAGTTATTAGTTTGGTTGGAAATACCGAGTACTTCCCAGATTTTTTTTCAAATAAATCTATATTAGTTTCTGTCAGTGTCCTGTTAGAAGATCTAATATGATAACGATAAACCAAACTCCTGAAGTCTTCATCAGGATAAGGTTCTGGAAAAGACGTTAATGGTGTCATTTTTCCCTCCGTAAAGTGGCTAATTTTTAGATGATTTCAGACATTTCATCATATTCTTTTACTAAACCCGCTTCAAACAAAGCTTCTTCGGAAGACAATCCTTTTTTTAATCCTTCATTGACTATAAAACGAATATCACATTGCTCTAGTAAAGGTTTAACTTTTTTGGGCTTTGCTAACTTCGGTAAATTACTTTCATGATTAACATTCTCGGTTACTGAGATTGGCAACGTATTATTCAATGCTAGTTGTGCTAAATGAGCGAACATGTTTGTCTTATTCCCCATCCCCTCACTCCCTTGAAAAACAGTTAGTGCGAGTGATTCTGCTAATTCATTACTTGAAACTATGTTTAAAGCAAATTGGACTAGTTCAGTAAGTATTGAGTCTTTATTTTTTTGTTGAATAACACGAGAATGATCCATTGCTGCTTTACCATATAGATTTACACAGTGAGATGCTTGTTTAAAATAGTCGTTAAACGAACCCCATTCTAAGTTGACGTCATCCAATTCGTCTAACAACGAAATGGAGCTCCCCCTTCTTATCCTTTCAAAAATTGGTTGAAGAAGCTTTAAACTCTTTGAGGCTACATCATTTAGAAGTGGTACAGTGATTTCTTCTCCATTTAATATCGCTTTAGCCTGTACATGCATAAATAACTTCACAGCTATATCAGGTATGCCTAACGTTTGGTAATACATTACCTTTTTTAAGTCTTCTGTTAGTGGAGTATATTTTACAGTGTATTGCAAATCCCAAAGATTCTTTAGGAATTCATTCCATTCCCAACTATCATCCAGCATTAGAGTTGTGACATTTTCATTGTACATATCTGGAATGCCTCTACGTGAAACAGCTAATGATTTTTTGTATAGATACATTGCTTTAAATGTCCCTATCACAATGACTGGAATTCCTATTGTGTTAACCAATTCCGTTATGAAATTAATTATTCTCTCATCACCACCAGAATGCGCCTTTTGAACATTCTGTATCTCATCAATAATTAGTACACCAAGATTAATTTGAGCTGCCACCCTAACCATTCTTTTCGCTAAATCATCGATTGTCCCACCTTTTGCTCCGTGTTTTTCATAAAAACTACTTCCCAGTAAATCATCAACAGCTGCATAAAAGTTTTTACATAACGCACCTAAGGATTTACCGCTTGGGCACTCAATTTTAAGCCAAACCACTTGTGTCGTAAGTAACTTTCTTCCTTTGTACTCACTATGATGAATAACTTGTGGAAACAATAGTTTTAGTATCCGTTCGTATACTTTACTCTTCCCCATACCACTTAAACCAATTTCAGTTGAACTTTGGGCAGTTTGAATGTTACCTGCAATATTTGCACCGGTTTCATCTAAACCTGTAACAAGGATTTTATCCCAGCCCATAGCAAATTGTCGGTTATACATTACCGTAATAGGATTTCTTGATTGATAACCTATTTTTATCATATTGTAAAGACTCCTGTATTTATCATAATGATTAGGAAGGGGTAACCAAAAGCTAGGCTTTATTTGCTGTACAAGTTCCAAACGGTCTTCAATTCCTAATTCCAAGTTTTCTGTTTTAAACATGGGTACTGAATATAATTTGTCGTAAAAGCTTTCAATATCTAAACGGTTTGGTATCGCTTCAATAAAAGGATTTCCTTGATTTCGATCTACAATTTGTTCATTATACTCAGCCTTGCAATGAACACCATTTAACAATTCTTGACCTTCATTCCAGAGATTCACGTCCACTTCTCCTTTCTTTATTCATAGCGCCAAAAAGTTTCTGTATTTTTGTCGCATCATTTTCAATTTTATTTGGAAAGGTAATAACTTCAGCAGTTTCTATCTTTTCATTATTTGTGTCCAATAATTTCTTTGCAGTGAAAGCATTATGGCTACCTACAAACCTACTTTCTGATTTTTTTGTATCCCTCCTGTCTTTTTTCCTTTGTGCTAGACTCAAAAATTCAGTAGCTTCCTTTGTTTTTCTTATCGCTTCATTAGCCAAATTTTTTGAGTATGCGTGTAATACTGCTTTGTGTTGTTTCTCTTCACTCTCTTTGTTCCTAATTTCATCTTTTTTATATTGCATGATTGCCTTAACATCCTCTAGATGTAAACCATCATATTCTTTATACTTTTCTGTTAGGAAACACTTTTCGATCTTTCCATTGTTCATACGGATAAAAATACAACTAACATTTCGAGGATCATACCTAATTTCAATTTCCTTCTTTTGATCAATCTTTTCATCCACAAACCAGCCGTACTTCAACCCTAAATCACTTGTATAGTACATATTCGAAAACTTAATTCCTCTTCTAGTTACTGTTGATTGTTCTTTCGGTAAAAGATTATATATAAGCACATCCTGCTGTTCTTCATGTAAGGCTGATTTACTTTCTCCCCATTCCCATATTCCTTTTGGAGATAATTCTACTTTTTCCTCAAACATTTCCTTAGTCACCAAAAACTCTTCTGGAAGGGCGCTTTTATTATAGGTAAGGATTTGTAGAATCATAAATTGTGTAAATTCATAAATGGTTAACGCAGCTTTACCCGTAGGATCTTCATCACCTCTTTCTATCATTTTAGGAGGTTTTGCTCCTGCCTTATAAAAAAGCTCACGAATTTCTTTATTAATTATCCTGAAATGTTGCTCTACAAAGGGCTTTAAATCACCACGATAAGAGGGTGCATTATCCACATCAACCTTAAGGTTGACTAGATTTTCAGCCCATTTACTTTTCAATTCACCACGGTCACCTGACAAAAATACCGGTAGGTTTTTACAAGGCCAGTCATGTTCTTTTATCTCAATTCCGTATTGCCTACAAAACTCTACTTTTTCAGACGCTGCATTAATCATTGCTACCATGAGTTCAATTCTAGACGCAGGACTTAAACTGGCATGAAAACCTGTAATCATACGACTATAAACATCTTTAACTATATATAAAGTAGGCGTACCAATTATCGTTTCCCTGTCCTCTGCAACCAGAATTATATCTGCCGGTGTAGAATCAATTTCATATAGATGTCCTATACCAATTGCCCTCGCGGTTGGATTTCCTTGAATCGGTCTTACGTCCATTTCTGCTTTTCGTTTACCTCTTCGATTTGAATACCTTTGCATAGGAGAAATTTCCTTTTTATACCAATATGTAAATTGCCGTAAAGAAGGAGCATTTCTAAAGTCTACTATCGGCACCATTACTCCATGTTCACGATAAAAACCAGATTTATACCATTCTTCACACATATGTTGATGTGTCGCTGTAAGATCCATCTTTTCTTTTGTGTGAAATTTTTTTATAGCTTTTCTGAAGATTTCTTTATCCTTTTCGGTAACAATCCACTCATTACCATCTTTTGATTTTGGTCCAGGTTTCTTTGTATAATTCCTTGGTTTAAAACTACGGCCACATTCAAAGTAGTTTTTTAGGAGAGCATTTATTGTTTTTCCATAGAACCAATACTTCTTGAGAAATTTATATATTTCTTTTTTAGACTTCCCTGTCTTCTCTTTCGTTTCCTCAACTAAAGTTCCGCGGTAAATCGATATGTATATTTCCGGTTCCTGGCAAACAATATCCTTAATAATATTCCAGTTATTGTCCCTGTCTTTTTTGTACTTTTCCAAATAGGCTGGATCTGGTGAAACCAATCGTAGATCCGGATCTACTTGTACTACTTGCGCTCTATCATCTTCCAAATCAGTTAATAACTCCGTATATTTTAAAGGAAATGGGAAAGTCATCTTTTTATAGTCGCTTATATCCACCACATAAATATCTTCTTGATTAGGTGATATCCAGAGGACTCGAATAATTTTTTCTGTTTTTAAATCTGAGTCAAGCAATTCAATTATGCTATTTTGGTAGATAATCATTTTTTTACTCCCTTCATCCTACATTTTTATTACGAGAAATATTTGGTTCTTTACAATCAACTATTTTTAATGGATTCGAATTTTTTATTTTTGTATTCATGTCGGTACTCCATTTTTTAGTTGCAAGCATGTGCTTCAGGATAAACATACTTGTCCCATTTTCTATGCCTAATGACTTGTCACATCTGAGGCACAATTTACTTATGGACGTATTACCTTGATCGTGAATTATAACTTTAAAAAGGTCTTCATTAATTAGCGAAATAAGCTCTTCATCTATATTAGGTCTAGTATCCAAGTACCTTGCTTAATACATCCACTCTACATTTGATATAAAAATATCTGGCATTCGTTGTTCGGTCACAATACCCCAATCTATACCCTGTTCTACGAAGAACCTTCTTTCGATTTCAAATAACTCTAAAGTCCGTTTAGTTAATTTTGAGGCAGGTTTAACCGTTCGTACAATATCAATTAACCCTTGTGAAGTTCGTAATGTTATCAAAAAGTCAGTAGTCATCACAACGGGTACTCCATCTACGTGTGCATGTTTTATACCAAGCTGCTTGGCTATTTCTTCTGTTCGGTTTAACGGTAGTAAAGGAAACTGTTCTCTAATGTCAACAACTGTATCAATCCATTCCAAAAAATACAGGTATTTTCTTTCATGACTAGACAATGTATGGTGGATTCTTTGTGTTTTCCAACCAAGGTGTCTAGTTAACCAACCTTCAGATGCAACCTTATTGTCATGTGCTTGTATAAAGGGTAAATAATCCTTTCCAGACCCCTGTCCTCTTCCGTCATTAATTTGTTTTTGTTGTCGTTTTTGTAACTTTGTCCCTTTCAACATTGATACATTCCTCTCAGTTTTTTTTAAAAGTCAAAGTAAAATAGCAAAATAAAAAGCACCAATTAACATTAAACTTAGAAAAAGGTAAATTAAAAAAGCATTAGTTTATATACTAATAATTTCTAATGCTTATATAATTTCGAAACCTTTTCTTAAAGTTTTTAAATGTTAATTGGTGCTTTAAGGTTAAGATTTAACCATTAGCAACAATTTCGCCCTGGTAAATTTAATTACCTAATAATACATGTTTGACAGAAATTTATTTAATTATACTTATATCACTATTTTGGTAACTCACTATATTTGTTTTGTTTAGTTACCTACTACAATCAAGAGTTACCAACAATAATGTTTAGTTACTAACATTATTGTTGGTGAACAGGAGGTTTTGTGTTATTAAATGATCTATTCTACTGTTACTGACTTCGCAAGGTTACGCGGCTTATCTACGTCACAGTCGCGGTGAAGCGCTGCGTAGTAAGAGATCAGCTGCATTGGAAGTACAGATACTAACGGCGTCAAGTATGGGTGGATCTTCGGAAGAACGACGCGGTCGCCTTCTTCTTGCAGACCATCCATAGAGATTACGCATGTGTAAGCGCCACGTGCCGCTACTTCTTTCACGTTACCACGGATGCTTAAGTTAACATGCTCTTGAGTTGCAAGAGCGATAACTGGTGTACCGTCTTCGATCAATGCGATCGTACCGTGCTTTAATTCTCCTCCAGCAAAACCTTCTGCTTGGATGTAAGAGATTTCTTTTAATTTTAGTGCAGCTTCTAAACATACGTAGAAGTCAGCAGCACGCCCGATGAAGAATGCGTTACGAGTTACAGCTAAGAACTCACGAGCAATCTTCTCCATCTCTTCTTTTTGATCACAAAGAACTTCCATCGCGTTTGCAACGATTGCAAGCTCTTGCAGTGGATTGAAGTCTAACTCGATGCCTTTTGCACGAGCTGAGTCAACTGCTAGGATCGCCAGTACTGCGATTTGAGCTGTGTATGCTTTTGTGGATGCTACTGCGATCTCAGGACCTGCATACAAGTTAAGCGTGTAGTTTGCTTCACGAGAAAGTGTAGATCCTGGAACGTTCGTGATCGTTAATGCTTTGTGTCCGAGTCTCTTCACTTCAACCAATACGGCACGGCTGTCCGCAGTCTCACCGGACTGTGAGATGAAGATGAACAACGGCTTTTGTGATAAAAGCGGCATGTTGTAAACAAACTCACTCGCGATGTGTGCTTCAACAGGGATGTTCGCGATGTTTTCAATGAGCTGTTTTCCAACAAGACCTGCATGGTAGCTCGTTCCGCAAGCGATGATATAGACACGGTCCGCGTCTTTCATTGCAGCACGAATATCATCATCCAGCTTAAGATCGCCATTTTCATTTTGGTATTGATTGATGATGTTACGCATTACGAAAGGCTGCTCATCGATTTCTTTTAACATGAAATGAGGATACGTGCCTTTTTCGATGTCGCTTGCATCTAATTCAGCTGTATATGGTGCGCGCTCAACAACTGTACCGTCAAGAGTCTTGATCGTATAGCTGTCGCTTGTCACGATTACAATTTCTTTATCCATTAATTCAACGTATTGATCGGTTTGAGAAAGCATAGCCATTGCGTCACTCGCAATAACGTTAAAGCCTTCACCCTTACCTACCAATAACGGGCTCTTGTTCTTACCAACATAGATGGTTTCAGGGTTTTGGTTGTCGATTAGTCCGATCGCATAAGAACCTTTTAATTCTGAAAGCGTGCGGCGGAATGCTTCTTCCACTTCCATGCCTTCGTTCACAAAGTATTCTACTAGCTGAACGATAACTTCTGTATCTGTTTCAGACAACAATTCAACACCTGAGATGTATTGTTTCTTCACCTGTTCATAGTTCTCGATTACACCGTTGTGTACAAGTGTAAAGCGTTCTGTTGAACTTTGGTGTGGATGAGAGTTAACTCTGCTTGGAACTCCGTGTGTTGCCCAGCGTGTATGTCCGATACCAACGGATGCATCTACTCCAAGATCTACGTTTTCACGAAGATTTGCAATACGTCCTTTTTCTTTGAACACATGAACTCCGTCTTCATTAAGTACAGCGATACCAGCTGAGTCATATCCGCGGTATTCTAATTTTTCTAATCCGCGTAAAAGGATTTCCTTCGCGTCATTATTCCCAATATATCCAACGATTCCACACATAAATAAGCGTCCTCCTTAAAGCCATCACACTCTGCTGACGGCTTTCATAAGGGGGCCGTGAGCGGGGCTCACAACCCCACCTATGTTCTCTATTTTTATTTTTTTCACTTGCTTTCGTCTTTGTACAGGAAGTCACCTTACCTGGTTTGAACAAAAGCTTACGGAAGTGATGTTCCGAGAGGCATCCGCCGAAATATCGATGAACCTCTTCCTCGTCAACTGCTCTTTTCCCGGTCAGCAGTTCAGGCGCTTTTGGATGAATGATTAACTGTAAACTCCTTCCTTTTATTTGAAGTAAACAAAAATAATCATACACGGGTTTTTCAAAACCGTCAATTATTATTCTTTCCCAATCTGAGAAAAAATTGAAACATAATGTTCCATAATAATAAAAATATGCATACACAGCTCTTTCTGTGAGCAGCATATGCATATGTTTCGTGCCCTTTTTTATTTTATGAGGGACAATTACTATTTAATTTAAACAAGCTCAGCCTTTACCACTTCTACGATTTTATCTGCATGTTCTTGGCAGAGTTCTTCGGTTGGAGCTTCAACCATTACACGCACGAGTGGCTCCGTTCCAGAAGGACGTACAAGTACTCGCCCATTTCCTTCAAGCTCTGTTTCTACGTTATCGATCGCCGCTTTGATAGCATCGTTTCCGTTTAACTTAGACTTATCCGCTACTTTTACATTAATAAGAAGCTGCGGGAATTTTGCCATCTCACCTGCAAGTTCGGATAGTGGCTTTCCAGTAGCTTTTAAGATCGAAGCAAGCTGAATGCCAGACAGAAGCCCGTCTCCTGTTGTCGTGTAGTCTAAGAAGATGATATGACCAGACTGTTCTCCACCAAGGTTAAAGTCGTTCTTACGCATCTCTTCCATTACATAACGGTCACCTACAGCTGTTTGTGCAGATTTCATCTCGTTTGCTTCTACAGCTTTATAGAAACCTAAGTTACTCATTACTGTAGAAACGACTGTATCCTGCTTCAAACGTCCTTGTTCTTTCAGGTGCTTTGCACAGATGAACATGATTTGGTCTCCATCGACGATGTTTCCTTTTTCATCGATCGCGATCAAACGGTCTCCGTCACCATCAAATGCCAGCCCCATGTCGCAGCCTTTTTCTTTTACAAGTTCAGCAAGTTTCTCTGGATGTGTACTTCCTACACCTTCATTGATGTTTAGACCGTTCGGACTTGTACCCATCGTAGAGATGTCTGCTTCAAGATCAGCAAACAAGTGTGGAGCATGTGACGATGTTGCTCCGTGCGCACAATCTAAAGCGATATGAAGACCAGAGAAATCTCCAGGAACCGTTTGTTTCAGATAATGCATATACTTTTGTCCGCCTTCGAAATAATCGCTGACAGACCCTAAGTCTCCGCCTACAGGACGAGGAAGTTCATCTTTTTCATTATCTAATAGTGCTTCGATTTCCGCTTCCTGCTCATCTAACAATTTGAAGCCATCTGCTCCAAAGAATTTAATCCCGTTATCTGCTACCGGGTTATGCGAAGCTGAAATCATAACACCTGCTTGTGCGCCTAAAGCTTTTGTTAAGAAAGCAACTCCAGGAGTAGAGATTACGCCTAAACGCATTACTTCCGCACCGATGGATAGAAGTCCCGCTACAAGAGCACCCTCTAGCATCTGCCCCGAAATACGTGTGTCACGCCCGATTAAGATTTTAGGTCTTTCTGTATTTTTTGTAAGAACATATCCTCCAAAGCGCCCTAATTTAAATGCTAATTCAGGCGTAAGTTCTGTATTTGCTACTCCTCTAACTCCGTCGGTACCAAAATATTTTCCCATTATTGCTCTCTCCTTCAACTATTGACTGCTAGTCTCTGTTTGAATTTCCACACTGGCTTCCTGAACTGTACCTGTCAGTTCAACATCCCCTGGATTTTTCCAATCTATCTTCACTTTATGGGTCCCTTGATCGAGTGAACTCACATCTACGATTCCTTGCAGATCTGACTTTTTCAGAGAGTTAAGCACACTCTTTTTTCCTCCTACCGTTACATCGACAACTCCATCTGCTGGATCTAGAAACGTTGCTTGTTTGTCAGCGTCACTTCCGAGCAGTGTTAATGGAACATCACTAAATGTTTTTGTCGACTCTTGATCAGCCGCTTCTGGTTCTGCTTCCGTTTCGGCATCGGCATCTGCTTCTGTTTCCGTCTCAGTACCCGTTTCTTCAACGTTAACTTCTACTGTTACCTCTTTTAAAGAAACGTCGTCGATCCCATCTGGTACAGGAACATCAACAGTAAGTGTCGTATCTTTTTTGATCTCACTTAAATCTATCGTTATCTCTTTAAAAGAATCAATTTTTTCTAGAGAAGTTGTTGTACCTGTTAATGTGATCTCGCTCGGATTCGATGTGATCGATTGAAGAGAAAGTCCCTCATCTAATTTCCCTTTCGTTTCGATAGAAATCGGTACCGTTTTCTTTGGCTTCTTGATCGGTACGGATACTTCAGCTACTCCTGGGTTGATCTGAACATCGATTAAATCTCCTTGCTGATTGTATGCACGCAGTGGAACTTTTGTTTGAATCGATTCATCTGCATCCGTTACATCAACAAATCCTGTGATGAATGAGATCTGATCGATCATCCCTTCTGCACCCGTCACATCAACCGTTCTCGGTGAGAACTCAACTTCACCTGCTGTATATCCTTCAGGCATTTTTCTTTTGTTCTTCAGGTCCACGTTCACGTTCATTTCTTTTGTTACTTTTTTATGCAGAATAACATCTACGTAATCTGGATTAATCTTAGCCTTTACACCCTCAGGCAGACCTTGAACTTGAACTTTTACCCGCTTGTTCCCAGGTTTCATATTCGTGAGGTCAATATAGACTTCGAATTCTTTATCTACTTTTGTCGCTTTTGTAATCAAACGGCTGGATCCTGTTAGAGTAAGATCAACCGATGATGGCATATCGGTAAGTACGTATTGGTTGTCATCAAAGTATGGTTTGATCTGTACGTTCTCAATCGTCTCACTTTCGGTATACATTTTAGAGAAGATTGAATTGTTCGCTGCTTCTTCCTGCGTCTCCATCGTTACGATCGTGTACATCATGAGGGCTAGGAGGAAAGCAATAATTTTTACAAACCATGAACTACTAAGGAGTTTGTCCATTTTTCTTTCCCCTCCAATTCCAGCGAGTTGAGGAAGTGGACTTGTTGGCAATAATCAATTCTGCGTTTAACAAATTTCTTAAAGACTCTTCGTCCAGGTTACGATAGATCTCTCCGTTTTTCGTAAGTGAAATCGTACCTGTTTCCTCAGAAACGATAACCGTTATGGCATCTGTTACTTCACTGATCCCTAGTGCAGCTCTGTGTCTAGTTCCAAGCTCTTTTGAAACAAACGGACTTTCCGTCAATGGTAAATAGCACCCAGCTGCATAGATCTGACTTTGTTTAATGATGACTGCCCCATCATGTAAAGGCGTGTTCGGCACAAAAATATTTGTCAACAATTCGGAAGATAGATGCGCTTTAATGGGTATGCCGGTTTCCACGTATTCACTCAATCCCGTTTCTCGTTCGATCGACATGATCGCTCCTATTCGTCGCTTAGACATATAGTTCGTCGATTTACAGATCGCGGCAATGGCTTTTTCCGTCTCTTCTTCTTCAGGCAGTCCTGTACGAGAAAAGAACTTTCCACGTCCAAGCTGCTCTAGTGCTCGTCTTAACTCTGGCTGGAAAATGATGATGATGGCAAGAAGACCGTATGTAATCACTTTGTCCATCAGCCATGACATCGTTCTAAGATCGAACGAACTACTTAGAAACCAAACGACGATAATCACGGTTATTCCTTTTAGCAATTGAACAGCTTTCGTACCGCGAATCAGCATGATAAGCTTATAGATCACATAGGTTACTAACAAGATATCTATAATCTGAGTAATGTAATTGAATATATTAAAATCAGCGATTGGTAACATAAATTCCCTCCCAACCCAGTTTGTCTTCCAAGTTGAAGTATTTAGTGGTTCTTTAGATGAAATTGTTTCGATAAAAACCTCATGAAAAGTAGTATTCCTTTAAACACTACTTAAAATAATTTTTTAACCTACTTATTATAGCATACCTCAATGTAAAGAAAACTTGGCATGACTTTCACATGTTTTACTCATGATGGTTGGATGATGGTTCTAATTTAGTAAATTTGATCAAGAAAAAAAAGCCGTGTGAGAACGGCTTTCCTTATGAGTGTCATTCATTGCTTCATCATTCGTACTAACTAAAGATTTCAACTTATACCATACCCATTCGACCACTTGACCAATTTCCTGACTGTGGCCTGTTACTTCCCCAGCCGAAGCAAGATATTGATCGCCTTTTATGACCGTTACGTCACCTTCGACTCTGCCTTCTATTCGAACATCTGCATTCTCTACAACTAAATCGCCTTTAATTGTTTCCCCAGCAGGAACGACAACTACGCGTTCATTCTTTTTGATCTGCAGGTTTCCTTCGCCTTTTACAACGGCGAGGTCTTGTTGATTATAGCTCGTGAACACAGACGCTGCCATAAAGAACACAAAAATCGCTGCAGCCGTTAGAGCAGGATGGCTCTTCATCCAGCGCATCCACTTAACTTGTTGCTTCTCTTTAGGCAATTTAGCCATTACAGCCTCTGTAAAGCCCTCTGGCGCCTTCATATGGGATTGCAGCTGCAATTCCTTCAGTGTAACCGTCAACAGCTCAAACTCTTCTCTACACGTCTCACAATCCTTAAGATGATTGTGAAAGTTTTGTTCTTCTTCTTTTGTTGCATCACCATCAAGTACTTTATTCATTAATTCATCATATACGGAAGCTTCACCATGCATTTTTATCACCTCGTTTTTACAACCATTTGAAATACTTTCTTCAACGCTTCCCGACCTCGATGTATACGAGTTTTTACTGTTGGAACGGGTATGTCCATAATCTTGCTGATCTCTTCTAATGAGAGATCTTCAACGTATTTTAAAAGAATAGCCGTCCTGTATTTTTCAGGAAGCTTCATGATCTCTGCCTGAAGTTCATTCCATTCTTCATTCTCTGTAACCACTTCTTCAGGTAAAGGCTCTTCACTAGAAAGCTGACTATACATAGTAGCACCGTCTGTTCCGGGCACTTCTGCATCCAGATAATAATCTGGCTTCTTCTTCCTTAACCTATCGATACAAAGATTTGTAGCGATACGAAAAATCCAGGTTGAAAATTTGTATTCACTGTTGTACTTACTTATATTACGGTAAGCTCTTAAAAAAGTTTCTTGTGCTAAATCTTCTGCTTCATGTCCATTGCCGACCATCCGGAAACAATGCCGGTATATTTTATCTTTAAACAGGTCCACAATGCCTTCAAACGCTTCTTGGTCCCCTTTTTTAACTTGGGTCACCATATTCGCTATTAAGGCGTCCATTATCTTATCACCACTCGGATTTTATTTACGTACCAGCATTTCATAAGTTTCAAATCTTTACATATTTTTTTATTTTATCATGTTGCAGAATTTGACGAAATAAAAAGGTATTTTTTTCTAAATAATGCGTTTTAAATAAATCTGACCTGGGAATATTAATCATATAAAATATTATGCTGAGGCAGAAAGGGGTAGTTTGTATGCATAGAGATTTATTAATCGAACAGATCGAACACTCCAGACAGCAAATGAATGAACTCTCAAAACATCTTCCACTAATCGCACAAGAAGTAGTTGAACTCTCACAAGAGATCGATCACCTGCTTAACCAATATCAACGCATAAATGAAAAAGAACAGTTGCATCTATAAAGAGGCAACTGTTTTTATTTTGTCTTCGTCTATTATAGTAGTTTCTCTCCAAATAAAGAACCCATTAAAGCTACAGCTACCGTTGCTGTCTTGTTCTTTTCATCTAAAATAGGATTAACTTCTACAAATTCCGCTGAAGTGATGATTTCCGCTTCAGCAAGCATTTCCATTGCTAAGTGACTCTCTCTATAGCTGATTCCTCCAAGTACCGGAGTTCCAACACCAGGTGCATCATGTGGATCTAGACCATCTAGATCCAGACTTAAGTGAACACCGTCTGTATGTGCTAAGTATTCAATCGTCTCTTCCATAACTTTCGCCATGCCTAGACGATCCACTTCATGCATCGTATATACTTTAATCCCTTTTTCTTTGATCAGCTCACGTTCTCCTTCATCTAATGAACGTGCTCCAATAATCACAATATTTTCAGGTTTGATCTTTGGTGTGTAGTCGCTTATGTTTGTAAGCCTTTCATGACCAATTCCAATACTTACCGCAAGAGGCATTCCATGAATGTTTCCACTTGGAGATGTATCCGCTGTATTCAGGTCCCCATGCGCATCATACCAAATGACACCTAGATTCTCATAGTGTTTAGAAACCCCAGCCAATGTACCAATGGCGATACTATGGTCGCCACCTAGTACAAGTGGAAACTTCTTATTCGAGATTACATTTGATACCGTTTGTGAAAGCTTTTCACTCGCTTCAATGACACCTTTCAAATTTTTTAGATTACCTTCGTTTTCAATACTTTGTTTTTCTGGACGAGCAATATTTATATCACCAAAATCTTCTACACGATAATCCAGGTTTTCAAGGCGTTCAACAACACCCGCATATCGAATCGCACTCGGCCCCATATCCACACCGCGGCGCATTTGTCCTAAATCCATCGGTACTCCGATCACTGTAATATCTTTCAACATTTTTTCTTCCTCCCTTATGAAAAACACATAAAACTTGAAAATCTATCTCTATTGTAGCTGTAAGGGATTTCATGGTTCAACTGGACAAAATGTTGCATAGATATACCAAAAAGAAAGCGCTTTCGGACTTTGGTTACATATTTATGAGGTTTTGGATAAAAAGAAGATGGCATTGAGCCATCTTCTTTCCTTAATGAGCAGCACTTTGTTTTAACTTGTCCGTACTGAAATCGGGTATCTTTAGAAGGTTCAAGTTTCATGAGTAGAAAAATAGACCGCTAAAACAAATACCATTGAGGGTATTTTTGCTCGTAATTCTAATAATATCAGCAATAATTCTAGATATTTCGCAAATAATACGGCGAATTTCGGCTATAATACGGCGAGTTTTGCTCCTATATCGGCGAGTCGTCATAGTTCGACAATAAAAATGAGTCACATACCCTTAACCCTATTCCATAACTGACTCAAGTATACGTGATCACACTATACACTAGGAGCCCGAAAAGTTAATATCTCTATCAAACGAGAAGTATTTTAAAGTCTTCTAAACAACAAAAAAACTTCAGGCATCGCCTGAAGTAAAATAATTATGTATATGGTGGAGCTTAGCGGGATCGAACCGCTGACCTCCTGCGTGCAAGGCAGGCGCTCTCCCAGCTGAGCTAAAGCCCCGAAGAAAAATAAATGGAGCGGGTGATGAGAATCGAACTCACGACCAGAGCTTGGAAGGCTCTTGTTTTACCACTAAACTACACCCGC
>NZ_JACSQM010000010.1 GCF_014836645.1 Fictibacillus norfolkensis | reverse complement strand
TCCTGTTCAATACAGAAATCATCTTCTCCATGTGGCATGACCTTTTTTAGAATGTCCTTTACAAAGGGTACAATTTATTTTTTACTGGCTGACCTTTTTTATTGAACTAATAAAAGCTAGGAAATTTTAGTTTTTGAAATTGCTCATTATTATTGTTTGAAAATCACGAAACAGCGAAAAAAAACAGGGAAATGAAGGCAGAAAGTAACCTAGTTAACACGGGACAAATGTTTAAGGCATTACAAAAATATTCTGTAAAAGTTCCTTTATTAAATCGATTGAAGGAAATTCAACAACAATTCTTTATCATTACTAGTGTATTTGATCGTACAACAGAAATAGCCATTTCAAAGATAATTCATAAAGAATTAAGGAAACGGGTGCTTTAATGGAAAATCTGATATAAATTAAAAGACACGTCAAATGACGAGTTTATTTAACCCAGGCAATTACAAAGACAAAATCAATGTCATTTCCCTTATTAATTTTGTGGAGATGAACCTCAAAACGGAACCTTTTACACATTTCGCGAGGCTTTAAATACAAATATCTATAAAAATTATTATTGACGCCTCTTGAAGATGCCGGCTCGGATATTGATAGGTATGTTATAACAAAAATAACAAATAAACTATTTTTTGGAAAACAGTTGACATTCCTGGTACTCAGTCATACAATGTAGAGGTAATAAGTAATACTATATAGAAAGAGTGATTTCAAATTTTTTTTGCAACGGTACTAAGTCATACTTATTATAGGCCAGATGAAATAAAGGAGGCTTTTGACATCGAAAATTTAACAGAAATGCTAAAAGGATCACTTGAAGGCTGTGTTTTAGAAATTATCAGCCGTCATGAGACCTATGGCTATGAGATTACACGCCGCTTAAACGATCTAGGTTTTACAGAAGTGGTGGAGGGTACGGTATACACGATCCTCGTCCGATTAGAAAAAAAGAAATTGGTAGACATAGTCAAGAAGCCGTCAGATATGGGACCACCTCGAAAGTTTTACACGCTTAATGAAGCTGGCAGAAAGGAACTAGAATCATTTTGGCGAAGATGGGATTTCGTATCTTCAAAGATAAATGTATTGAAAGCACAATAAGCTCATAAAGTGTTTTGGTGACATTATAAATGGAACGGATAAAAAGGAGGAAAGAAATATGTTGGAATGGATTAAAAAGATGATTGGTGATAAGAAAGAATACAAAATGATGATGGCCCGTGTCGAAGCTCTTCCGGAGGATTATCAGTTTGTATTTAAAAAGATTCAAACGTATATGTGGAATTTTTCTTCAGGAAACGGGATGGATATGCTGCACATCCAATATGAGTTAATTGATTTGTTTGAAGCAGCAGCTGCTGAAGGGAGACCAGTGCTAGACATTACAGGGGAAGATGTGGCATCTTTCGCAGATGAACTCGTGGCAAACGCCAAAACCTATTTTGCTAGATATCGTGAAGATCTGAACCAAAGCATTAAGAAGGAATTAAGAAAAGAGTAACAATCATGGCTGAATAGAATGTACTGGGAGCTATTCAGTTATTTTTTCACTCGGTACTAAGTAACACTTATTATCAGTGTTACTGAATAGTGAAAATCATAATCTATTAGGAGGAAAAACATGAATCAAACAGCGATTTCTATAAAACGCTTGAAAAAGTCTTTTAAAGATAAGGAAGTTTTAAAAGGAGTAGACCTTGAGGTGCAGAGGGGAGAGATCTTAGCATTGTTAGGATCAAATGGAGCGGGAAAGACGACGATCGTCAACATTCTTTCCACTTTGATGAAAGCGGATGAAGGGGAAGCGATAATCTGCGGATTTGATGTCGATCGTCAACCCGATGGAGTTCGTCAGAGCATTAGTTTAACAGGGCAGTTTGCAGCCTTAGACGGAATGCTTACTGGGCGGGAAAACCTTATGATGATTGCAAAATTAAGAGGTGTTAACAAACCAACTCAAGTTGCAGATCAATTACTTGCAAGATTCAGCTTAACGGAAGCTGCAAACAAACGCAGTGACCAATATTCTGGTGGGATGAAACGAAGGCTGGATATTGCCATGAGTCTAATCGGGCCACCGGATGTTATTTTTCTCGACGAACCAACAACAGGACTTGATCCTGAAGCACGTATTGAAGTTTGGAATACTGTAAAAGAACTTGCTAATGCTGGAACGACTATTTTGCTAACCACTCAATACTTGGAGGAAGCGGAGCAACTCGCAGACCGTATCGCTATTTTGCATGGTGGGAAAATCATCAAAACAGGAACACTTTCAGAACTTAAAGAGATGTTCCCGCCAGCGAAAGTGGAGTACGTTGAGAAGCAGCCATCACTAGAGGATATTTTCCTCAACATCATCGGTAAAAAGGAGAATGTTTAAATGAAAAGTATAACAGGAACTTTATTAGGACGATTAATGCGTAATATCATGCGAAGTCCGGATACGATTATCACGGTGGCTATTACCCCGATTATGATGATGCTATTGTTTGTCTATGTATTCGGAGGGGCGATTGAGGCAGGGACAGACAACTATGTGAATTACTTATTACCAGGCATATTGCTGATGGCGATCGCATCAGGTGTGGCTTATACCTCTGTTCGACTGTTTACAGATGTGAAGAGTGGATTAATGGCTCGTTTTATAACCATGCCAATCAAAAGATCATCAGTATTGTGGGCACATGTTTTCACCTCACTTGTTTCTAATGCACTTACAATCTTAATTGTAATCCCAGTCGCCTTGATGATGGGTTTTCGTTCTAACGCAGGACTTCTAGATTGGCTTTCTGTAGCGGGAATACTTGGACTATTTACGCTAGCGCTAACATGGCTCGCCGTTATTCCGGGATTAACAGCAAGTACAATGGAAGGAGCAACAGCTTATTCGTATCCGCTCGTGTTCTTACCCTTTATCAGTTCAGCATTTGTTCCAACAGAAACGATGCCAAAGATTGTGCGTATCTTTGCTGAAAATCAACCCGTAACATCCATTGTGAACGCGATTCGTGCTCTATTATATGAGGGACCAGTTGGAAATGATATCTGGATTGCGCTTGCTTGGTGTATCGGAATTATGGTAATTGCTTACTTCTTTGCTAGTAAAAAGTTCAAACGACAGTTGGGATAAATGAAGTGAACAACAAAAAGAGACAAAGCGAGAGTTGCTTTGTCTCTTTTGTTGTTAGTTTTTAAATGGAAGGTCATCTTCAGAGGAAGATTGATAGCCATCTCCAACGATATAAATGCTCTGGTTATCTGGAATAGAAACTTTGGTGTATAGAACATTTTTCGGAGATAGCACCGTGCTAGCAGTACCAGCTTTTATAATATTTGAACTCGATCCTAGTGTAGGAGAGTATTGGTAATAAACGGTGTCTGTATCAATTTCAAAGTGAAGGTGTGGACCGGTTGAATACAATCCTGTATTACCATAGTTACCTAATCGAGTATCTTTTGTGACACTCTGTCCCTTAGATACGGCAATAGAAGCTAAGTGATTATATCGGAACACAAGATCTTTCGTTGCTCCTGTTGAATGAATGTAAGATGCAGGATATTTAACAATGACGGTATTTCCTAAAACGTTATCGTAGCCGGTTGCTAAAACTTTTCCAGTTCCACTCGCCCAAACCGCTCTGCTGCTGTTAGAGGATGTTAAATCCCATCCATAATGTTTGAAGCCAAATTTCTGCTGATAGTTAGCATTCAAAAAACCAGCGGTAATATATGCGTTGTTGATCGGTTGAATCAACTTTTGCGTTGCAGATGCAAATGATGGAGCAACGAGCACGAGTGAAAAAATAAACACAGTGAATAGACTTATAAACTTTTTCATAATAACTCTCCTCCTCTTAATGTGTTCCAATATAATACAAAAAAGGAAATGTGTATATGAAATTAAGAGAGGTTGTTGAAAAATGATAATGTCTTACTACAGAAGTGTATTTGAATGTCCTATTTTTAGTAGTTTTTGTGTGTATCTATTTAACTAGATAAGTATTTTAGAATAGGACGGGAGTCTTGAGTGTCATAAGCTTCAATGGGGAGATTTTAATTAAGGAAAGGTTTTAGAGTAGTGCAATCGAATATATCTTATGAGCCAAAATGAACATCGGAGGAATTGATTATGAAGGTTAATAGAATCGATCATGTGAGTATAAATGTAAATAATCTTTTAGAAGCGAAAGCTTTTTTCCTTGATATAGGTCTTGAAGTAAAAGCGGAATGGGAACTGGAAGGAGGCCAGTTGGACAGAATAGTTGGACTAAAGAATGTTAAAACGAGTTGTGTAGGACTAGGGATGCCTGACGGTCACACTTGGATAGAGCTCGTCAAATATTATACGCCTGCAGATGAATCTGACCCACAATTACCTTCTCCAAATACGCTAGGCATTCGGCATATTTGCTTTGCTGTTGAGGATCTTGAGGCGATCGTTGCTGTTTTGAAAAAGAAGGGCCTGGAAACTTTTAGTGAGATCGAGCAATATGAAGACAGCTACAAGCTTAGCTATGTTCGTGGTCCAGAGGGGATTATTCTAGAGTTAGCGGAGAAGATCGGATGATTAAAACGGCTAGACTCCTAATTTAAAAGATAGTTCTTCTATAAAAAGCGATAAATACCATAATCAAGCGAGAGGAAATCTAGTTATGTCATATGTTATTCAATTTGTTTTATCAGTTATTGTGTTTCTTTTTTCAACGTTTTCAGCATGGTATGAAGGAAGTGAATTAAGAGATACATGGTGGGAATGGAAGTACTCGGCTATTTTTTCGAATTGGAATCATGGAACTGTAACAAATGTCTCTCAGATCTCAGGATTCGATCATTTTATTTATGCTGCAAAGTTCAAACAACTGTTTCCAATACTAATTGACTATCAGTTTGCTGTATATCCTTGTATTACTTGCCACATGGCTTTTAAGAAATCACACAAATAAATTGAGCCTATTCTTCAGCATACTCGGTTTTACATTATTTCTAGCCAGTTCGTTAACGTTTAGATCTCCTACCATAGGTCTAGAATGGTTTACTTGGTTGTTTCTTCTAATAGGAATGTCGAGTATCGTCGTATCAGTTATACTAAGGGTAAAATCCCCAATGCAAAAACAAGAAATTTTTTAAGATCAAAGTTAAGCATTTCTTCGAGAAGGAGAAGTGCCTTTTTATTAGAATTAATTCAACAAACATAGCAGGATTGTTAAATAACAGGAACCGATATTTATTTAAATAGAGTGAGGTTTGATAAATGAATGATCGGATATTTGTTGAAATTGAAAACTTATCTAGAATGTGTAAGTTTACTAATTGCTCTCATACTAAAGAGCCACATTGTGCAGTTAAAAATGCTATATCGGAAGGTGTACTTACATACGATGAATACAATGCCTTTAATAGAGATAAAAGAGAAGAAGAACATATTTTAAAGCAAAAGAATAAAACAAAGGCTGTTGATTATATGAAACAAAGAAAACTTTTTCGAGAACCTTAGATAAAAACAAGACATTGAGCTTGATATTAAGGGGAATTCTGGTTAAGAGAAGAATTTTTAATTCGATCGAAATAAGATGACCGAACACTGCTGAAAACTACCAAATAAATCTACTAAACAATTAAAATGTACAAACCTTTTCATAGACTCCATCATATTATGAATAATAGGGGTGATGAAAATGGTGAAAATTTTTATTGATCCAGGTCATGGCGGTACTGATCCTGGAGCTGTGGGGAATAACCTCACAGAAAAGACACTTACTCTTCAAATAGGCATTCGAATCAGAGATATTTTACTTTCCGAATACAGCAATGTTTCCATTTTAATGAGCAGGACTTCAGATGTAACGAAGTCCTTAACGGAACGGACAGATGCTGCAAATGCATGGGGAGCCGATTTCTTTCTATCTGTTCATGTTAATGCAGGTGGGGGAACAGGGTACGAAGATTACATTTATCCAGGATCCACAGCACCTACAACAACGTATCAAGATAATGTGCATACCGAAATTTTGAAAGTAGTGAATTTCAGCGATCGTGGACAGAAGACAGCAAACTTTCATGTGCTGCGTGAATCGAACATGCCTGCTTTATTAACGGAGAATGGGTTTATCGATAATGTGAATGACGCCAATAAGTTAAAAACAGCTTCATTTATTGAGAATATTGCGCGTGGACATGTGAATGGGATTGTAAAGAGCTTCAATCTTCCTAAAAAAGCCATTTATCACACAGTGGTAAGTGGAGATACAGTCTATGCTCTAAGTCAACAATACGGCAGTACGATTCAGCAGATTAAAAGCTGGAACAATCTTGATAATAACTACAGCATCTATCCGGGACAGATATTAAGAGTGAAGTAATATCCAACACACCAATAATAGGTGTTTTTTTTTGACTTGTAATTACATTTCGGGAAAATAGTATAGGTTTTTTTACTCATGACAAATACGAAATATCATTTTCTCACACCTTCCACACCAAAATTAGTCCTATCTGCTCATTAAATTAACCCAACTCATATCCTCTTCCTATTTATAGAAGTTTTTGAGATGATTGGTTCAACGAAAAACATTATTTACCAAGCGATGGAGTAAGGTGACATGCAGTGCAGATTTTACTTTTCGTTTGGAAAGAAGAAAAGGAAGGTAGAACATATGAAAAGCACGGGTATTGTGAGAAAAGTAGACGAGTTAGGAAGAATTGTTATTCCGATTGAATTACGACGAATGATGGATCTAGACATTAAAGATGGTACCGAAATTTTCGTAGAAGACGACCGTATTATATTAAAGAAATACATACCGAATAACTCGTGTGCGATTACAGGAGAAGTAACCGATGAAAATACTGCCTATGCTGGCGGGAAGTTCGTACTCAGTCCGAATGGTGCAAAAGCGCTTTTAGAAGAATTAGAACTAAAGTTTTAAGTGTGGAGGAACATCAGTGATAAAGGAACAGGCAAGAACGGTTTATCTTCTGTCGGGACCTGCAGGAGTCGGAAAATCGACAACTTCGATGGAACTGGTAAACAGTTTAACTCATAGTGCCTATCTATCAGGCGATGATATCAGTCATATGCACAGAAACGGTAGAGAGAAACCTTGGGAAAGTGAGCGGGAGCATGATTTGATCTGGCATAACATTCTTCATCTTACAAGAAACTTTTTACAATATGGAAGTGATGTTGTCATCGACTATATCATCTTTCCAAAAGATGTGGAATGGTTAAGTAACCAGCTGCGTGACCTTGGTGTTACGATTAAAACGTTGTTCTTTGGACAGATAAAGATACGTTGGTAAAAAGAGATGCCCTGCGTATTGAGGAAGAACGTATGGGTGATAGGTGTTTGGTCCTTTTTGATGAGTTCATACATTCAGGGCTAAACCATAACCAACTTCTTCATACAAGTCTACTTACTCCTTATGACATACAGCATGTCGTTCGTGAGATAAAAACAGATAATCGATTCATACACATATAAAAAACATGCGGCCAGAAAAGCTGCATGTTTTTTAGTGGAAAGTCGTGCGGAAGATCCTTATTTTTTAAATAATTGTACCCAAGCTCCTTCAAAATAGCCTACGCCGATGGAGTCGTAGTTAGAGCTTAAAATGTTTTGGCGATGGCCAGGACTATTCATCCAGTCTGTCATAACAGCTTGTGGTGAAGTTTGCCCTTTTGCAATGTTCTCACCAGCAGCTGTGTAATCGATTCCAAAGCTGCGCATCATGTCAAACGGAGATCCGTAAGTCGGTGAGTTATGATCGAAATAGTTATTCTGAATCATGTCTTTAGCTTTTGCCAAAGCAACATTGCTGAGTTCAGCATCAAGTGTTAATGGGGCAAGGCCGGCTTTTTGACGCTCTGCATTCACAAGCTGTGAAACTTGTGTAGCAGTTGAACCGACAGAAGGTTGTGCTGGAGCTGCGGATTTTGGTGCTGGCTGTTGCTTGGCAACAGAAGCTGGCAGCTCGATTACTTGTCCAGGGTATACCCAATTGATCTCTTTGATCTGTGGGTTTGCCTGTTGAATTGCCCATAAACTAACATTTGACGCCGAAGCGATTTTGTTAAGTGTCTCTCCATTTACTACATTGTGTAGATTTGAAGATGACGGAATGTATAACGTTTGACCAACATAGATGCTATGGCTCGTCAATCGATTCATTCCAATTACATTTGATACGCTTACATTTTGATGCTGTGCGATCTTCCACAGTGTGTCATTTTGTTGAACCGTATATGGTGTTGAAGCTTGTGCTGCAGTTGTCATAGTCAGAAAAGCAGCCAATGATAAAGATAAAATTTTTAAACGCATAATATCCCCCAAATATCCAGTTCCCCCAACGACTTTCACTATTTAAATGTTCACATAATTTAGACCGCGAAACAACTGGGAATGAGAGAAAAATTTTGTAAATAATTGTATGTAAAAGGGTTTTCATGTCAGGAAGTCGAAGTAGTCTTACAACAACGATCAGAAAGGGTGGATACTATGAATCTGCACCAAGCAGCAATGGATGGGAATATAACAGTGGTTGAAGAACTTTTGAATAACGAAGAAACAAACATAAACGGACTCAGTGAAGGATGGTCACCTCTTCATCTAGCGGCTCATTTTGGCCATTTGGAGATTGTGAGACTGTTGCTTGATCACGGAGCGGATGTTCAAGTGAAATCAGGAAACAATATGGCGAACACGCCACTACATGCTGCTGCAGCTAATATGAAAAATCGCCAGGAGATGATCAGTCTTCTCTTATCGCACGGAGCTGATATTAACGAAAAGCAGAGCGGAGGCTGGACCATTCTCCATCAAGCCGCTCAGCATAACGACCCTGAGATGATCGCTTACTTTATTGAAAAAGGAGCCGATCCTTACCTAGCCAAAGAAGATGGAAAAACAGCTCTTGAATTGGCAGAAGATGAAGAAGCGCATGAAGCAGCTGAAATTTTGAGAAACAGTACACTGAATAAAATCTAAAATACAGGACGCGTCCTGTATTTTTCTTTTTCTCATAATTTGTTATTATAGGGAAGGTAGTTTTTTAAGAAGCATAAGTAGGTGGTAATCATGGACTTTCAAGTACTATTGTATTATAAATACGTAACGATCGAAGACCCTGAAGCATTTAAAGAAGAACATCTCGCTCTTTGTAAGGAGATCGGGTTAAAGGGCAGAATTCTTGTAGCGTATGAAGGGATCAACGGAACCGTATCAGGAACGGTGGAACAGACTGAAGCATACATGAAGATGATGAAGGATGACCCTCGATTTGTAGATACCGTTTTTAAAATAGAGGGATCGAACGAACATGCCTTCAAAAAGATGAAGGTTCGCGTGCGTCCAGAGCTCGTTCATTTAAGTTTGGAAGATGATGTGAATCCAAACGAACTTACTGGTAAGCATCTTTCTCCAAAAGAATGGCTTGAAGCGATGGAATCAGAAGATGTGGTGATTTTGGATGCAAGGAACACGTACGAATATGACCTTGGCCATTTCAAGAATGCGATCAGACCGGACGTTGAAACATTCCGAGAGCTGCCACAATGGGTGAGAGAGAACTTCAGTCAGTTCAAAGATAAAAAAGTCCTCACTTACTGCACAGGCGGTATTCGTTGTGAAAAGTTCTCAGGTTTCTTGGTAAAAGAAGGATTCAAGGACGTTTCTCAGCTTGAAGGCGGAATTATCTCCTATGGGTATGATGAAGAAGCAAAAGGGAAGCTATGGGACGGGAAATGTTATGTGTTCGATGAGCGGATCTCCGTGCCAGTTAACCGAACAGGTGAAGAGGTTGTGGTAGGCAAATGTTATCACTGCGGAAACCCAGAAGAACGTTATGTGAAATGCGGAAATCCAGAATGTAACGCGCATCTGTTGATGTGTGAAGAGTGTGAGCATGAACATAAACGCTCGTGCAGCACAGCATGCAGAGAACATCCTTGGAATCGTTATATAAAAGAATGTGAAGCAGAAAGCTAAAGTTCTCCTTTGTAGGAGGACTTTTCTTTTTAAGGGAAGCTATGTGGGATGTCAGATGGATATGGTGCGTTATTTGAGGGTATTGAGGGTGGTCATGTCTGTCGGACTGTGTCGACTCGCCGATAAATGAGATAAACTCGCCGTATTATTGCAAAATCTCGCCGGAATAAGTTCGGAATTTCTAGAATTAATCAACAAACTTCATGAAATAATGCTCTAGATACCCCGTCAGGTATATCGTATCAAAAGCTTGAATCATGAAAACCACATTGAAAACGGTCAAATTCAAGGTGGAATGACAGACTTTTTAAACTTTTTATCCTTCATTTGAAAAGATTAACGTAAAATAACGGAAGGGGGGAACAAATATGAAAAAAAGTTACTTAAGCATGATGGTAGGTATCTTACTTTTTACTATTTTTGCATTTTATGAATCCACTTTCGTAGTATCCTTTGATTTTAACCAAAGAGAATGGATGCTTAGTTTACGAACAGAAAGCTTAAAAATTATTGTATTAGCATTTACACATGTCGGGGACGCCAAAGTCCTCGCTGGACTTTGCTTAATGGGTGCGATCGTCCATTTCATAATGAAACGATGGAAAAACGGCTTGTTGCTGATCGGAAGTATTCTGGTCTCTTATGGTCTAAATTTGCTAGTGAAATCCCTGTTCGAGCGAGAACGACCATTAACTGACCGCTTGCTGGAGGAAGATGGTTATAGTTTTCCAAGTGGAAACGCGATGGTTGGCACCTCGTTTTATTTATTTGCAGCATTTCTTCTCTATGAACGGTATCCAAAACGCTGGATTTTAGTTGCGGGTGCAATTCTTCCTTTCCTACTCGGGGTAAATCGTGTCTATATTGGTGTTCATTATCCATCTGACATTTTGGCAGGATTTACGTTAGGCATCGTTCTTTTCATCCTTCTTAGCAAACTCACAGCTAAGCATGCCAAACAAGTAGAAAGCGTTAACAGAAACAACACAAATACCGCTGTATAACATATCAATTATGGTTCGTATTTGGTATAATAATACGGAATTGTTTACCGAAAGGGTGCAAAGATATGTTACCAATCGTATTTCCAGAGAACAAACTTGAGTACATACCGGCTTTAATTACACTTGCCCTCTTCACGATTTTTGCTTGGAGAACGGTAGTCTTTTTTAAGAAACATTCTGCAAAAGAGTTAAAGAGAGCACAATTAATAGAGGAAGATTTGTTAAGCCAAGAGCTGAAGAACAAGGACTTATGACGAGTTCTTGTTTTTTTTTGAAAAAAAATTATATTTCTATGAATAGGTTTTCAGAATTAACCCATACTACATTTAACGGAAAACAAATTGTTTTTCGTACATATTATCCCAAAGGAGGGAAATCGCATGGCACGTAATAACAGCAACCAAATCGTGGTTCCTGGAGCACAAGGAGCTCTTGACGCAATGAAACAAGAGATCGCTGCTGAGTTCGGAGTACATCTTGGACCAGACACAACTTCTCGTGCAAACGGATCAGTAGGTGGCGAAATCACTAAGCGTCTTGTAGCTCAAGCGCTAGGCGGACTTCGTTAATCAGTAACCTCCTTGTAAGAAAAACCCGGAATTCGTTCCGGGTTTTATTTTTTTGTCCATTTTCGGTTTATAGATATGAGATCAACTCGAGCAAACTCCTTTCACTCCCTAATAAAACATGTTTGTTATTATTCTTCCGTCTCCACTTACCTATTAATCCTTTAAATGTGAAGCAAACAATTCTCTCTACATTATGAAAAAAAGTCTTTCAATACAGAGATGACAAGGTAATTTTTGGATAAAGAACACGTATAGTGAAGAGATGTATTTATTTATTGGGGGTGTTTATTTTGTCATTTCCTACAAATAGTCAATTTACAGCAATAACGGTTGGTGGGTCGCCATATGCAGATGTAGTAAACGATATGAATCCTGCAAGTACCGATATTGTTGGGAACGCAACATTTCCTTCATTTTACTACGCGTATGACGATATTAATGTTTATTTTAGAATGCGTGTTAGATCCGATCCAAGAAACAGTACGAAGACGTCTTTTGCTAATTTCGCATGGGGAGTTCTTTTCAATACTACTGGTGTAGCAGGAACGTATGATTGGCTACTTGCGGTCAACGGTCTGAATAATCAAGTAAACCTTATTCAGAATACGGTAAAACAGGTCAATTCTTGGGATGATTCTGCAGAAGGGACAAACGGAAAGGGGAATCCTAATTATTCCAGATCGATCATTAATTTTGATGTCGCCCGTGTTTTACAAGCTGATTCATCGTTAGGTAATACTCAAAATTATTTTATCGATTTTCTAATCCCTGCTTCTACTTTTTTTTCCTACCTTGGCATTAATGCCCAAAGTCCAGTGCAGATGGTTGCTTTCACATCCGCCAACAACAACAATTACAACAAAGATTCACTGCGAACTTCAGAAGGATTTTCATTTGCAAATGCATTATCGAATCCTACAACGATTAATACAGGGAATGTTCGTGCTAAACTGCAGATTACCAAATCACTGATTTCCGGCCCAACTTCACCTGTGACAGGACAGATTGCACAATGGACGGGAAGAATATTGTTAACAAATATAGGTAAGAGTACGGCAAAATTAATTAATGTAACAGATATCGTTTCATTGGATGTTGTTTCTAATTTTGCTGTAGCAACAGTTTCTCAAGGTACTACGGCATACAATACAGTTACGAAAACTCTGACTTGGTCAGTTGGAAACTTAGCTCCAGGTGCGACTGCAACTTTGGAGTTTGTAGAGGCAGGCTTATTTTATACGCCGGGTAATAGGGTGTTGAATACCGCTAGAGCAACGGGTTTTGATAGTTTTACTGGCGGAGACTTAACACCTATTTCTGCAAATATCTCAGTTAACGTTCAGGCAACTGGCGGAGCAGCAGGGACAGTACTAGATGGGGCTACAGGGCAGCCTGTTCCAACAACAACTGTTCGCCTTTTATCAGGAGCTACACAAGTAGCAGTCACTGAAACCGATGTTTTTGGGAAATATAGCTTTGCTAATATTGCACCAAGTACTTATACGATTGAATTCTCAAAGATAGATTATACAACGCTATCTCAAGGTGTCGTCATTCAAGCAGAAACAATTACAATCATAAATCCCATTCTTTCACCTATACCTGGAATATTGCAAGGCACAGTTAGGTCGTCAATTAGTGGAGCACCAATAAATGGAGCAGACATTTTTCTGTCAGATTCACTTGGGACTGTAATAGCAAAGACAATCTCTTCACCAACAGGAGAATATACTTTTCCTTCTACTACTCCTGGATACTACACTGTTTCTGTTTCAGCATCTGGTTTTGAATCGGTAACGATCGGACAGAGAATCCCATCCAATCAGACGACTATTGCAGACTTTTCTCTTGAAGCGAATCCAGGTACTGTAACAGGAACAATTTCAGGTGAGGGAGTTCAGATAGCAGGTGCACTTGTTGAAGCGTTAAGCAGTACCGGAATCGCAATAGCTTCAGCGATAACAGACGGTGCAGGTAATTATACAATCAATAAGCTGGCTCCTGGCTCATACAGACTTCGTGTTAGTGCACCTTTATTTCAGACCTTTGTAGTAGGTTTTTCAATAGAAGCTGGCGAAACAGAAATTGTTAATGCGAATTTATTGGCAAATCCAGGTTCAATACAAGGTACGGTATTGGATGAAGACACAGGAGAACCACTACCAGGAACAAGTTTGAAAATCGTAAGCAGCAGTGGCATAACGCAAGCTTCTGTAACGACAGATGGTAATGGACAGTTCGTCGTAGATTCTTTAGCGCCAGACGCATATATTGTTACATTTTTAGTAGAGGGTCATGGTACGAGAACAATTGGGGTATATGTGGAATCTGATGCTGTTACAACGGTAAATGTTTCATTGAGAAGGCTTGTAGGTGTTTTGACTGGAGTTATTACCGGAGGTGGCTCCCCTATAATAGGAGCAACCGTTGACGTCGTTTTAAATGGATCGGTAGTTTCCAAAACTGTAACAGATGAAAATGGTAATTACACGATAAACGGATTAGCTCCTGACAGGTACACGGTTATAATCGGAGCAGATAATTATTCCGCTGCTACCATAGGAGCACAAATAATAGACAACGAAACGACAATACTTAATGCAGAGCTTCTTTCATTGTTTGGAACATTCTCTGGGAGTGTCCGTGATAATGTAGGAAATCCGATTGCTGGTGCAGTTGTATTAGCCAGAAGTGCTGATTCGGATGTATTAATTTCAAGAGTTGTGACGGATAGTGCCGGCAGTTACACGATTGGAAAATTATCACCAGGAAGTTATATCTTATCTACTAATTTTAATGACTTTCAGACAGGTATTAGTGGAGGGATTATTTCAGCTGGAAGTACATCGATTGTCAATTTTGTTTTATTTCCTAATCCAGCATCTATTTTAGGAACAGTCGTAGATAATAGTGGTCAACCAATAGTGGGTGCATCCATTCAGATTCAATTGATGGATGGAAACGGGTCGATAATCTCTACTACTTTCACAGATTTGGATGGAACATTTATTGTTGAAGATCTTCCACCTGCGACATATAACATAAATGTCAGTGCAGAAAATTTTCAAAGTGCATCTGCTTCAATCAAATTAACGCCTGGAGTTGTGTCTCCTGTGACCATTAGTCTGGTGCCAAATCCAGGTCTTGTTACAGGTATGATCACTGAAAGTGTGTCAGGTCTTCCGATTGCCGGTGCAACGGTAAATGTTACAAACGTCCTCGGGAAACTTATAGATACCACTTTAACAAATTCTGATGGTTCATTTAACTCAGTAGGACTTCCGCCGAACTTTTACACACTTACCGTCATAGCAGATGGGTATCAAACAACGACTGTCGGCACGCTAATACCAGCAGGTTTAACTCAAAAAGTGGATATAGCCATGACTCCAAATCCAGGTTCGATAACGGGCACTGTTTCGCCATTAGTAACCGATGCAATGGTGCAATTATATACAATGGATAATCAGTTCATTAACGCTACAGCCGTTAATCCTGAAGGTGTTTTTTTATTCCAGAATCTTGCGCCTGGCAACTATATCGTTAAAGCTTCTGCTATGAACTATGCTGTTGGCTTCGTGGGAGCTATAGTTGAGTCTGATCAGGCAACTTCCATTTCCATTTCACTAAACCCAAATCCAGGAAGCGTGAGTGGGGGAATCGTTTCAGACTTAGGTGTACCACTTTCAAATGTTACGATTTTACTTTTAGATTCGAATGAAACACCTATTGGAAACGGAACTACAGATCAGAACGGAAATTACACGATCGGAAATATACCTGTAGGTTCTTATGGCATTGTCATTAGAGCATTAGGATTTGCAAGTGCAACGGGTAATGTCGCCATTTCCCCTGGTCAAAACATTACAGACTTAAATTTTGCAGTGGAAACGATCAGAGGTTCGATTTCAGGCGATGTTTTAGATGCTGTATCAGGTTTGCCAATAGTCGGAGCCACCATACTGATAAGAGATAGTATAGGCTTATTAGTCCGTTTTACTTCAACTGATCAATATGGAAATTTTCTAGTCCGAAATATTCTACCAGACTCATATTCAGTTACTGCTTCTGCTAGTAATTACTCCACTGGGATAACAGGTGTTATTGTACAAAGTGAAGAAACATCTGGAGCTACACTTCTATTAACAAGTACGGTTGGAACGATTATGGGGAGTATTACAGATGAAGGAGGAAATCCGCTATCTGGTGACAACATACGATTGAAGTTGTTCGGTGCAAATGGAGAACTGCTTCAAGCATTAATCGCTCAATCAAATGGTCAGTTCAAAATCCCAGAGCTAAGCGAAGGGACGTATTTTATTAGTGCAACTTTAGATGGTTATTCTCCAAACAACGTTGCAGTTATTGTAACAAGTAATGAAGTTACTATGATTACAGTACCGCTCGCGCAGATTCTTACTACATTAAGTGGTACAGTAATTGATACGGATACGGGCAATCCAATAACGGATACAGCCGTATCACTCTATCTAACAGATAATACCGGCTTTCATGTTGCAAAAGTATTTCCTGGGATAGATGGTAGTTACACCTTTTCTTCCATTGCACCTGGCAGCTATCTGCTAAACGCGATTGCTGAAGGTTATGGAAACCAAGTTTTTGCAGTTAACATAGGATTAGAAGGGTTTATACAAGATGTATCATTAACATCTAACCCTGGTTCTGTAACTGGCTTTGTTACCAATCAGCTGACTGGAGAACCGATCACGAACGCTATAATTAATATATCTTCTTTAGGAAAACCGTTAGATGTTAAGGCTGTTAGTGATTCGTTCGGACAATTTACGTATCCGAATTTAAGACCGGATTCATACCGTGTTGTAATAAATGCTGATGGATTCTCCAGCCAAACCGCTACCTTTACTATTTTACCTGGTCAAACGACATCATTGAGTTCTATTCTAACTCCTGAACCAGGTTTTATTATCGGGAGAGTAACAGATGTAACAACAGGAAATCCTATAGCGAATTCGACGATCTATGTAAGATATTTAACACCTACTGGACCAATATTAGCAAAGACTTTAACGGATGAAGAAGGAAATTATATTACGCAAGGAGTTTATCCAGGTGATTATACGGTAATTGTGTTTTCTGACGAAAGGTATGGATCATCAAGTGCCTCTGTGTTTATAGAGTCCAATACTACTAGAAGAGTTGATTTTGTACTGAAACCTTTTCCATCAGCAGTCTCAGGAGTTGTTCGATCAGCAGACACGGGTGAACCTATTAGTGGTGTATTGATCAGCTTATTGGATATCTATGGGTTTACCATTAGAGGAGTTTCCACTGATAAGAATGGTTTCTATTTCATTGATGGTTTCAATGCGGGCCAGTATTTTGTTACAGCCATCTCCCCAAATTATCAAAGAGTTCGTTTATCAATCGATCCATTGCCAGGTGAAGAAGAAAAGGCAGATTTTTCTTTAATTCTTGAGCCAGGTCAGGTCCAAGGGGTAATCTTAGATGAACAAACACAATCCCCTCTAGTAGGAGCATTGGTGGAGTTGTATACACCAGGGGCGACGACACCTATTGCAAGAAGAGTAACGGGTGCAGAAGGAAACTTTTTGATTGAAGGCCTTGCACCACGTTCATATACCTTAAATGCGGTAACTTTAAACTATCAAATTCGTACTGCCGGTATTGTTGTGAATGCTGCTGAAACAACGAGTATACAACTTGCATTGATACCCAATCCTGCATCAGTATCAGGCACGATAACGGATAGCGCGGGAGTTCCACTTACAAATGCGAGTGTTCGATTGGTTAATGAAAATGATATAGAAATAGGAAACGGATCGACAAATTTAGACGGTATTTATGAGATAGGAGATCTTCCACCTGGTTATTATACGGTCATTGTTGGATTGGATGGATATTCATCCTCGACGTCAGGAGTCTCTTTACAACCAGGCGATCAATTAACAGGCATCAATGTTTCATTAACACCATTGGGCGGAACAATTACAGGAAATGTTGTGGATGAGTTTGGCGAGCCATTACCGGGGACATTAATTACTTTTCTTACTCCAGAAGGAATCCCGATTATTGCAACCAATGCAAATGATCAAGGAAACTTTTCTTCCATACTGTTAGACCCAGGCACTTATACAGTGATTGCCACATCACCTTACTATTTTCAATCTCAATTAGGAGTAATTGTTTTACCAGATGAAACTTCCACTCTGAATTTTGTCTTAAATAGTGTAGGGGGTCAAATAACAGGAGTGGTTGTTGATGAAAATGGTAATCCTATTTTAGGGTCATTTCCTTCTATTAGATTACTAAATGTAAACGGCGTTTTGTTACAGTCATTTACTGCTCTTGCTGATGGACGATTCGTCTTTTCTCAATTGCCTGAGGGTGCTTATCAAATTAACGTTAGGGCTGAAAATTATCAGGCTGTTACAGTGGGGGCATTTGTAAACAACGGTGAGGTTTCAAACCTAATCGTTTCCCTTCCTGAGGAAAGAGGATCTGTTGAAGGCGTTATTGTAAATGCTAGTTCAGGAAATCCGCTTCCTGGTAGTTTCGTAGAGTTAAGGGATACAAGAGGAATTTTGATTTCTAAAGTAACAAGTGATCAAGCAGGAATATTCAGATTCATAGATTTACCACCAGGTTCAGTAAATATCAGGGCTTCTGCACCTGGATTTGGCTCTGAATCGATTGGTTCCATTATATCTGCTGGAGAAGTCACAAATGCTCAACTAAATCTTTCTCCTTTATTAGGCAATTTAAATGGAACCATCTTAGATAATACTGGAAACCCTATTGGTACAGCTAGTGTTCAAATTATTGACAGCACGGGAACGCCTATAGTTACAGTGTTGACAGATGCTTTAGGAAAGTATGAAGTTTCTGGCTTGAGTCCTGGTCAATATACGATAACAGCGTCAGCAGATAATTTTGGAAGCACGATTGGTGCTGGAGCAGTTGTGCCAAATGAAACAACGATTGTTGACCTTGTTCTTATTCAAGAAGGTGGATTCATACAGGGGATTATTACAAATCGTTCAACAGGAGAGCCATTACTTGGTGCAGCAGTTGAGCTGAAAATAATAAGTCCGTTTGGTCCTGTCATTGAAACTGCTCTTACAGATAGCACTGGCTATTATCGCTTTGAGAGAGTATCCAGCGGAACCTATCTATTGCAAGCATCAAATCAAGGGTTTGGAACGGAAAGTGGTTCCATTCGTATTGAGAACGGTGAAACTTCAACTCGAAATTTCACACTTGATCCTGTCCCAGCAAGTGTGAGAGGTGTTATCACATCAGGTGAAACGCCATTAGTAAAAACAGTTGTTACATTAATCAATGCAGAAGGTGTAAATGTAGCTGTAGTACAGACAGATGAACAAGGTCGATTCTTTGTGCAAAATTTCTCTCCTGGTGCTTATACGCTAGTGGCGGTTAACGAAAATTATCAATCTGGAAAAATTGGATTTGAGGTTGTTTCTGGGGAAGAAGCAGAGGTTAATTTTAACCTTGCACCACTTCCTGGAACCTTATCAGGTGTAATTGTTAATCAGTTGTCAGGATCACCGATAAGTGGATCTATCATTCAAATTTATGCTGGAGACAGTGTACAGCCCATTACGAGCAGTGTTTCAGATCCAGATGGAACTTACACGATTAATGGACTTCAGCCAGGGCCTTATATCGTCGTAATAACAGCTCCTAACTTCAATACGTATACTACTGGTGTAACGATTAGCGCAAATGAAGCATCAATCGCAGACGGTTTCTTGTTAGAGAATCCTGGCGTAGTTTCTGGTACGGTCTTGAGTCCTTTAGGTACGGTTAGTGAAGCGGCTGTAAAAGTGATTGACGTAAATGGCAGTGTAGTTGGTACAGCAATAACGAATAGTGATGGTACGTTTGTAATCGGAAACCTTTCTGCTGGCACATATGCTGTTACGGTGGTGGCTCAAGGGCTTACGAGTGATACGCAAGGTGTATTCATTGTTGCAGGGCAAACATCCAATGTATCTTTTAACCTTGATTTAAATCCGGGGAACATTACTGGAACAGTAACTGATACAACCGGAAACTTCTTGCCCGGGGTAGTTGTAAATGTAATACTAAACGATATTATCATTGCAACAGCTGTAACAGATCGTAATGGTAGTTATGCATTTGAAGGCTTAAATCCTAATTCCTATCAAATCTCAGCTAATCTATTTGGGTATGCTGTAGAGTCTGTTGGGGCCGTAGTTGTGAGTGATAACGTCACAACGGCCAATCTGATTTTGAGTGAGGAATTTGGAAATATTTTAGGTACTGTAACGGATAGAAATGGAAATCCGATTATACAGAGAGTTATCCAGATTAACCTTTATGATCAAAATAATGTCCTTGTGACAACGGTGCTTGCGGAGTCAGATGGAACATATATAATCCCTCAGATCAAACAAGGAGATTACGTAATAAACGTAAAAACGCGAGGTTTTGCTCCTGGAACATTTGCGGTCGAAGTGTTCTCAGGAGAAGATACACCACTCAATCTTCCTTTAGAGGATGTTGGTGGAACACTAACAATCTTGGTTCTTGACTCTACTACTAGCAATCCTGTGACTGGTGTTTTAACAGGTGTATACAATACAACGGGACTGCCAATTACAGAACAAATAACAGATCAGAACGGTTCTTTAACCTTACAAAACTTAGAGGAAGGGCTTGTAATAATCTCAGCGGTTAGACCAGGATACAGCAATATATCACAAGGTGTAATCATTGAAGAGGGGCAAACAACTCAGGCTATTCTTGCCATCTCACCAGAAACAGGAGATTTGACTGGAATCATTACAAATTCTCTAGGCGCTCCTATACCCGGTGCAATCATTCAAATTATTGATGCAAACCGTGCAGTGGTAACGAGTGTATTAACTCAGACTGATGGCACTTATGCTGTCATTGACCTTTTGCCAGGAATCTACACGATGATTGTTAGTGCACCTGGATATGAGCAACGATCATTATCTGCTGTAATCGCTCCTAATGAAACTACGATCACAAACTTAATTCTTTCAGGTGAGCCTGGAAGTGTAGAAGGAATTGTCACAGATGCTGCAACAGGTGCATTTCTTTCTGGAACGAATATTGAGCTGCGAAAGATCAGTTCATCAGGACCAGTTGTAGCAACTACATTAACAGATGATCAAGGCAGGTATAGATTCAGTCGTATACCTGCAGGAAACTATACAATTGTTGCTACAAATAAACAATATGGAAATGATTCTGCTGCCATAAGTGTGGAATCAGCAAATGTAACTTTTCTTGATTTGCAATTATCCCCAGCAACAGCTAGTGTATCCGGAACTGTCAGAAACAGTGATGGCAGTATTCCGTTAATAAACACACTATTACGATTATCTGACCAAAATGGTGTAGTCATTGCAGAGGTCCAGACAGATATAAATGGTGATTTTCTTATTGAAGGGCTTTTACCAGGAGAGTTCAGTCTGACAGCATTGAACAATGATTACAGAAGTAACACGATTAGCTTTACTGCTGAACCAAACATTCCGAATGTAGTGAACTTTAACTTGATCTCAATACCAAGTACTTTTACTGGAACTGTAACAGATGCAGAAACCGGGTTGCCGATCGTGGGTGCTATTGTTGAAACATTTGATCTGCTTGGCCGTCCGATAGCCGTTGCACTTACTAATATAGAAGGTGTTTATACCCTTACAGGTTTGAGTAATGGAACATTCACTCTTAGAGCTTCTGCACAAGGATTTGGATCGGATGGAAGACAGTCCACATTACTCATTAACGATACAAATGTGGAGAATTTTGTATTGCCCATCAATCCTGGCTCTATTTCCGGAACGGTTATTATTGCCGGAAATGGACCGTTGAGTAAAGCGACTATCAGAGTTTTCGATGAGAAAGGTGTTCTTGTAAGTACGACTTTTACTGAAGAGGATGGCAGTTATTTCATTGGAAATCTCAGTGCTGGTATTTATTCGGTCATAGCAAATGCAGAAGGCTATCTAGAGGACTCGTTAAACGTGCAACTCGAACAAGGTCAAAATTTGAAGGGAATCAATTTCGCATTAGTCCCTGGAGCAGATGGGGATATCACGGGTCAAGTAACAGATAGTGGGACGGGTGAACCGATTTCCGGTGTCATCATTCAAATTTTTGATGAAAAAGGGCAGCTTGTTGCTGAAGTAAAAACAAACGAAAGTGGTGTATATTCTCTTTTAGGAATACCAGCCGGCACTTATGAATTGCGTGCTGTCGCTTCAGGGTTTCAACCATTTTCGACCATCATTACCCTGGCTGCAGGAGAAGAATTACTTTTACCTATTTCTCTTGTTGCGATTACTCCAGTACCACCTGTTCCTGGGGCAGCTCAATTTTACATTATCATTGGAAGCAGCCCTATTAGCCTTGATGGTTCAGGAAAACCGACGATTTTTACGTTAGAACGTATAGATTCTGCAGCCAATTGTGCATTATTTACCTACGAAGCAATTGTGGGGGGAGTAATAAGAAGGAGGAATGTAACTTTTGACCTGACTTGCATTAACTTAGTAAGAGTTTAAGTTAAAAAATGGAAAGAACTCTTCAAATTCAGATATTTATTTGAAGAGTTCTTTTTTTGGTTGTGATACAAAGGGATACAAGAATGTTGGAGTAATTTTAAAAAACATGTCTTATTCCAAAAGATCGATCAAGAACAAATAAACTTTACTCTAAATTAAAAAGTAGACATAGGCGTAATTATATGTTACCTTAAAGTCACATATTAGAAATGTTACCTTTTAGTCACTTATTAAAGAGGCAGGTGTAGCAACAACTCAATGGTAAATGAAGAATTAGTAGAAGTGTTTAAAGCATTATCTCATCCCATCCGTATTGATATTCTAGATCATCTCAAAAGCCAGCCACTCACGACCGGTGAATTAAGTGAAAAATACGATGTGTCAAGGTATGCCATCATGAAGCATTTAGGCGTACTGGTTGACGCAAACCTTATTACAATCCGTCGCAAAGGTAGACTACGAGTAAATTATTTGAACGTTATTCCACTTCAAGTGCTATATAACAGGTGGGTTAGTAAATACGAAACACCACATGCGAATTCGTTGATTGCGATCAAAAATTTAGTAGAAGAAAGGAAAGATGTAAAAATGGAACAAACAAAAGAAATCAAGGTCGACTCGTTTCAAATCGAGCAAGAGATTGTGATACAAGCGAAAAAAGAAACAGTGTTCAAAGCATTAACAGAAGATATAAGCAGCTGGTGGCACTTTAGAGTAGGTGAAAAGGATTCCAAGTTAATCTTGGAGCCTAAACTTGCAGGACGTTTTTATGAAGATTGGGGAAATGGTGAGGGAGCTCTTTGGGGAAATGTTACGTACTACAAAAGAAACGAAGAGATTCGATTGAATGGTTTACTAGGGATGAGTGGGTCCGTAAATAGTTCATATTCTTACAAATTGATTGAAGACGGTGATCGGACTGTTCTGCAGCTTTCTCACCAAGCCGTTGGAATACTCGAACCACATTGGGAAGAAGCTCACCGCCACGGTTGGAACGAGCTACTTGCAGAAAATCTGAAAGAATTCGTTGAACAAAAATAGGAGAATCTTATGGTTGATGTTAGAACAGAGATATCTATTGAACGTCCGATAGACGTAGTCGCTCACTATGCTGCTGATCCAGATCATGCACCACTATGGTACGATAACATTAATTCAGTTGGATGGGTCACGGAAAAACCTCTGCAGATAGGTTCAAAAATGGCGTTTATCGCTTATTTCTTAGGACGAAAACTTGAATACGTATATGAAGTTACAGAATATGTTCCGGGTAAAAAGTTGGTGATGCGAACAGCAAATGGTCCTTTTCCGATGGAGACCACTTATACGTGGTACACGGAAAAGGAAGGTGTAACCAAAATGACACTCCGCAACAAAGGGGTTCCAGCTGGTTTTTCAAAAATAGTCACTCCTTTTATGTCATTTAGGATGAAAAAAGCAAACAAAAAAGATTTGTTAAAGATTAAACAGATACTCGAAAATGAAAGGCCGTGATGGTTCACGGTCTTTTTTTCTATAGATTTATAAAAAGTCCTACGTAGAATCATGTATAATGAAAGCGGTGACATACCAGTAATTTGTCGGGGGAGTGGATTTCAATGACAGAACAGAAAAAATTGGACAGCAAAGAAACAGAAAAAGGACTTCACACGGACTTTATCAATCAAATGACGTATGGTGAGTATCTGAACCTAGATAAGATCTTGTCAGGGCAGAACAGGCTATCCGGTCATCACGATGAAATGTTGTTTATCATTATCCACCAAGTATCAGAACTATGGATGAAGCTTATCCTTCACGAAACACGTTCAGCGATTTCTTCCATTAAAGACGGAAACCTTCATTCTGCGTTCAAGATGTTAGCACGTGTGTCTAAGATTCAATCTCAGATCATCGAATCATGGGATGTACTTTCAACCCTAACACCAGCAGAATATATGGAGTTTCGTGATAAGCTTGGACAAGCATCAGGCTTTCAATCGTATCAATATCGAATGATTGAATTTGCACTCGGTTATAAAACACCGCACATTTTAGAAATTTACAAAAAAGACGCAGACCTTCACGAACAGCTAACGGCTGCTCTTCATACACCAAGCTTGTACGATGTGTCCATTCAGGCGCTTGCAAAAGCGGGGCTTCAAATCGATGACGAAGTACTGAACCGTGATGTAACAAAACGTTATGAATATAACGCATCAGTAGAAGCAGCTTGGCTAGAAGTATACCGAAACGTTGAAAAGTATTGGGATCTGTATGAATTAGCAGAAAAGCTTGTAGATATTGAAGACTGGCTACAGCAGTGGCGATTCCGTCACATGAAAACAGTTGAACGTATCATCGGTTTCAAAGTAGGAACAGGTGGATCTTCAGGTGTGAACTATCTTAAAAAAGTATTAGATCAACGTTTCTTCCCAGAGCTTTGGGATCTGCGTACGAGTATTTAAGATTGGGATAAAAGAAAAAATTAAATATCAAACATTCAAATCGCAGCGTAATACGTTGCGGTTTTTTTCGTAACTGCTTGTTAATTGTTTTTATATTAGTTTATTCACCGCAGAGTCCATTTCTTTTTATCACGGAGTTGTTCGATATTAACAAACAATGTCCATTTTAGTAATTTCTAAAATAAGTCTCAAAACGTCTTTTTTACCTTTTTTATGAACATACTGATACGGACTATAAATAAGGTGGAAAAACAATGAACAATGCAGAATTACATAATTCACTTCAAATAAATGTGAAAAAAATTAAGGATAGTATTCAAAATAAGCAAAACTTGACCGTGAGAAAGGTGAGAGGGAATTCAAATGACTTAACAATTAATCTGTTATTTCTTGAAGGAATAGCCAAAACAGATAACATTCAAGAATATATTATAAAACCACTTAAATCATGTAGTATAACCTTGAATAAAGGTGAATCGCTTATAGATAAAATTGCTGTTGAAGTAATTGAAACAGCAAACGTAAATATAACCTCAACATTTGTTGAAATTATAGATTCTATTTTAAGTGGAAGTACAGTATTACTTATTGAAGGTCAGGATAGGGGAATCATTGCTAAAACGGCAATGTTAAAAGAGCGGAGTATAGAGAAAGCAACTAGCGAGCGTTCGCCAAGAGGACCAATGGTTGGGTTTACAGAAAAATTAGAAACCAATGTTAGTTTAATTCTTGGAATGATGAAAACACCATTTTTGTCTATCGAGTCTAAAGATATAGGGAATTATTCTAAAACAAAAGTATCTATGCTTTTTCTAAGAAATATCGTTGATGAAGATGTATTAGAAACAGTTCGTGATTTAATTGACAGAATCTCAGTAAATTACATACTTGAAGCAAGATTAATCACAGAAGAAATTGATGGGAAGTATTCTCTGTTTAATTTAAGTGATGAATCCGAACGCCCAGATGTCATAATATCTTCTTTATATGAAGGAAAAGTAATCATCTTCATTGACGGAAATCCTTATGGCATTATTTTACCTGGATTGTTTGTATCTTCGATCCAATCTCCTGACGAATACTATCAAAAGAATGGAAGATTTACTATTCGTCTCATTAGAATTTTTGCTTTTCTTATGTCAATTTATTTACCAGCTATTTATGTAGTTATGTCTAAATTTTATGCCGATGATTTACCTGGGAAAATATCAAAAACGCTGTTTAAAGGTGATGAACTGATCCCAACTTTTTGGAGTATGCTGCTACTTATAATACTTATAGTTATGTTAATAGACGCTACATTTAGAGTGCCTCAAAATGCTATTATTTTGATTTCTTTAGTTGCAACGATTGTTATTGGTGAAACAGCCGTGAGTGCAAAGCTTATACACCCAGCGAGTTTAATTACTATCGGAATTACTTTTTTAGCATCTTTTCTCATAATTAATAAAGGAATGCGAGCACCTATTTATACCTTACGTCTTTTGTTTTTATTTATTGGATATTTCTTTAGTTTCTTTGGTTTAGTAATTGCTACTACAATACTTATTCTTTATATGGCTTCTCTACGATCTGTGGGAGTTCCCTTTTTATCACCAATCATACCTTTTCGAATGGAAGAGTTTAAAGATACGTTTTATCGAGGCAGGTTAGCAAAGCTTAACAATATTCAACATGATTACCCTAATACTAATTCATAATAAAGCAGTAGCTATTGTCTTTTTATTAATTTAATTGTTATAATGCCTATAAATATTTAAAACTTTGGTCGTGGATTTTTAAAGATCTATTCTTTTTTCGCCACACAATTATCGTTTGATAATTGTGTGGTTTTTTTTTATGGAAATGATGAGGGGGATCATAATGAAAAGTTGGATTTATATAAGTTGTGTATTTCTAGGAGGTTGTAGTTTTGGTGTATTGTCTACGTTTGTAAAGCTTGCATATGAATCTGGATTTAATATGTCAGAAGTTACAGGAATTCAGTTTGTTATTGGTACGATTTTAATATGGATACTTGCATTATTTTTTAACAAAAAGAAACTAAGCTTAAATCAGATTATGAAATTGCTCATATGTGGTTTTCCGATGGGGTTAACTGGTATCTTCTACTACTATTCATTAGAAACACTAGATGCTTCACTAGCGATTTTGTTTTTATTTCAGTTTATATGGATAGGAGCATTGGTAGAATGGGTCATCTTAAAGCATAAACCTACCACTCAGAAAACTGTATCCATATTCATTGTGTTAATTGGATCGAGTCTTGCTGCAAGTCTATTCTCTTCAGGAGAGAAAACAATTGGTTTGGAAGGTACTGTTTGGGGTATTCTCGCGGCTTGTTCTTATTCTGTTTTTCTAGTTATAAGCAGTATGGTGGAAAAAGAAGTACCGGCTTTACAGAGAAGTGCAATTTTTTCAACTGGAGGTTTGTTGATCGTTGTATTAATTGTTAAACCATTCTCTTTAATGGATACAACGTCTTTATTTAACATTGCTCCATATGGAATCTTGTTAGGCTTATTTGGAGTTGTAATTCCACCTATATTATTTTCAATTGGAATGCCACATTTGGGTCCAGGGACAGGGTCAATATTAACAGCATCTGAGTTACCAGTGGCAATCTTACTTTCTTTGTTTGTCTTAAACGAAACGGTTGATTGGATACAATGGATGGGAGTTTTGATCATCTTATTAGGTATTGTATGGGGGAATGTTCCAATTAACTTTAGAACTAATGCTCTTAAACCGAAGTCGATTAAGTAACCTTAGATAATCGAAATTACTTCAAGTTAATATACTAAAAATGGCTTTTCCTATGAAGATATCTTTTTTAAGTGATATGAATATTGTTAAACAACAAATTATTTCAACGGGTGAACCAAAACGGTGCAAAGGGTATATGATAATATCTCTCTCTATAACCTGAAGAAAGAGGTGCATGTTTGAAGATATACTTTTGGTGTTTCTTGTTGATTTCCACGTACAACTTTCTGTGGATTGATATGAGCAATTTCCGTGAGTTGATGAATCTGATCATCACGGTGGTAGGCGTTTTAGGTATCTATGGATATGTTTACAAAAAAGAAATCTTTCGAAAGATCTTTTGGAAAATTTTCTTCGTATTTGACCTTCTCTACAGAATGGGTTTCATGTTATTGGTTTCACGAGAGAAATATCTACGGATTCATTCAAATGATGAATTCATATTTTCCTCATTGGTCGTTTTTATTTTTCTTTTTGTTTACTTCAGAACCCTTTATAAGTACGCATTTAAGGAAACTGGTAGATAATGAATAGAAGAGTACCACAAGTCGGGTACTCTTTTTATTTGTTTATTTTTAGACTTCTGTTTTAGATTTTGAGGCAAGAACCTATCCTTTTAAAACAAATTTATAATATCCAACCGTTAAGAACCATACCTATGTTTATGACAAAATGAAACACGATGGCAGGATATATACTATTTGTCTTTAAGACAATAAAAGCATAAAAAAGTCCTCCAAACGAAAACAGCAGACTCATGACAAGTGGAATTCCGATAGATAGATGTAACAGACCGAATCCGATACTAGTAATGAGGACAGCATAAAAGGTAGAGATGTATTCTTTTAGAGAAGACAACAATATTCCTCTCCAAAGTATTTCCTCTAGAACAGCATTAATCAGTGAAAAGAACAGTGCAAATATAAGAAGTGATCGCGTTAAGCTTGTGTTCTCTACAAATAAAAGAGGTAAAAAGATTGTCGTTGACCCAAGCATTCCAAACACTAAAAAGGTTAGAGTTTTTATCGTATGATGAGGAAATACGATCCGACCATTCCAGTTCGGCATCACTGTAAAAAGATTCACTTTTTGTTTAGTAAGTTTTAAAGAGATGCCTGCTCCTATGACTATAAATAAAAGTAAACTTCTATTTAAGATAATCTTTGTTTCTATGGAAAGTCCCCACTGGGCAATTAAGTCCATTCCTAAAATATACAAAGTCAACCCTAACGAAAAGAAGATGAATAGGGTTAGGGTGGAACGATATTTAGAGTTTGTTGTATAAAGTAGGAACAACGATAACACAGAAAACGCTCCCCAGGTGTACCACCTGTTTGAAAATAAGATAATGCTAAGAAAAAACAAACTTGAGTAAACGAATACTATGCCATAATTTCTAACAAGTTGTATAACTGATCTCTCCTTTATAAACGATCTTCAAACTTTTTAAAAAGTAGGGCAGTGTTGTGTCCACCAAAGCCAAGTGCATTACTAAGTGCTGCTTTTATCGTTGTTTTTCTGGCTTCATTTGGTACATAATCCAAATCGCATGCTTCATCAGGAGTATGTAGGTTGACAGTCGGCGGAATTATTCCCGTCTCAATAGCAAGAAGTGTAAAGATGGCTTCTACTGCACCCGCAGCACCCATCATGTGACCTGTCATAGATTTAGTGGAACTGATCGGGACGTCGTAAGCTCTTGTCTTTAAGAAGCTTTTTATAGCTTCTGTTTCAAATCTATCATTATAGGTGGTACTCGTACCGTGTGCGTTAATATACTCAATGTCTTCAAGCGTCAAACGGGATTCTGATAATGCACCATTCATCGCTCGAACTGCTCCCTCGCCGCCTGGAGCGGGGCTCGTAATATGATAAGCATCTGAAACAGTTGAGTAACCTACGATCTCACCATAAATCTTTGCTTGCCGACTCAATGCTGTATCAAGGGATTCTAACACGATACCACCTGCACCTTCTCCCATTACTAAGCCATCTCTGTTCTTATCAAAAGGTCTGCAAGCACCTTTAGGGTCAGGATTAGTGGATATAGCTCCCATGGCACAGAAAGCCCCGATTCCAAGGGGAGTCAGTGAGGCTTCTGAACCTCCAGCCACTATCACTTCTGCATCACCTCTCTGAATTGCTCGATATGCATCTCCTATCGCATTTGACCCGGAAGCACAGGATAATACGACACATGTATTAACGCCTTTAGCTCCGATTGCAATCGCGACTTGGCTCGCTGCCATATTTGAAATAACCGTTGTTGTAGAAAAGGGATAGAGATTTTGATAACCCCCGTTCTGCAGGTCTTTATAGGTATTTTCAAAACTTTCGATACCCCCAATCGCTGTGCCGAATGATACGCCAACTCGTTCTTCATGAACCGTTTTACCCGGTATCATGTTTGCATCTTGAATGGCCATGATAGAAGAAGCGACGGCGTATTCAGTGAACCGATCCATACGATGTCTTTCGTTAACCTGAATATAGTTTGAAAGCCTAAAATCTTTAACTTCTGCAGCTGTTTTTGCGGAAAAATTGGTTGAGTCAAAACGAGTAAGTTTACCGATGCCGGACTCTCCGTGAATTAGTTTATTCCAAGTCTCCTCAACCGAATTACCTAGGGGAGTAATGGCTCCCATGCCTGTCACTACAACTCTTCGCATATTATTATCACCTACTGAATTTTCCATTTATCTGTATATTTCTACATGTTTTTACAATCTTCCTTCCTATATTTAACATAATTAATTTTCTCTCATAAATATTAGTTGAATTTAAAATGGACACTAACAATTAAGAGTGAGGTCAATTGCAGTGCTTTTTTACGATTCTCTATGTTTATTAACTTTTTTTACTTCAAAAGAACACCCGTTAACTTACAGAGTTCAATCTTTATCTATATAGAGATAGTGCACATTCTCCAATTTCCTTAACAGATTCAATCAATGAATGAGGAGAAACGATTTTCATTTGATCACCAAACCCTATGATATAGGCGGCCGCTTCTTGTTTTGTATCAAACGTCAGTTTTACGGGTATCCATCCGTTTTCATTCGGTGAGCCAGTACTAACTACCTGAGCAAAGCGTCCGCTAAAAGATAACCGTTGAATAATCGAAGGTGATGCCTCAACATCTACCTCGAATACAGGTAAATTTTGAACAAATTGATGTTTGGATTCGGTCCAATAATCAGCCAGGTTAAAATTAGCTGGGCGGATGAATGCTTCGTTCAATAATTCCACAGATTTTATTCGAGATACTCTAAAATTCTTCATATCTTCGATGGATACCGCAATCAGGTACCACGTTCGTCCTTTTGCGACTAGCCCTAATGGTTCAACCGTTCTCTCTGATGTTTCCTTGTTAGCTTTTTCATATGTTATCTTTATTTTTCGTTCTTCCCAAATTGCTTGTTGTAGCAAACCAAGTGCAGTAGTCTCTTGAGTCGATTGTTTCCATGAATCGGTATCAATATAGATGCGGTTCCACAAGTGATCAGCGTGTGTTTGAAGTGTGTTTGGCAGAGCGGCTAACAGTTTGTGCCGGGCTTCTTTCCAATCTTTTGTATAGCCGAGATCACTTAACAGCTGAAAAGAAGGGGAAAGAAACAACGTTTTTAGCTCGCTGTCTTTTAATCCAGTCAATCTCGTTCTGTATTGATCAACGAGCCGCCATCCACCATGTTTGCCACGTTCGGCTAGTACTGGAATTCCTGCGGCACTTAACGCTTCCATGTCACGATGTATGGTTCGTTCTGTGACTTCTAATTCTTTTGCCAAAGCTTTTGTTGTCATTTTTTCATGATTTTGAAGCAGCAATAAGATGCTGATTAAACGGTCTGCTCTCAAATATCCACTCCTATTTTTATATATGACATAAGGTGTCAACTTTAAAGGTTAAGCTAAAGATATATCAATTAAGGAGTGGATGCAAATGAAACCGTTAGATGGAAAAGTTGCACTTGTAGCTGGAGGGACACGTGGCGCTGGACGCGGAATTGCAATGGAGTTGGGAGCGGCAGGAGCAACCGTTTATATTACAGGTAGAACAACACGCAAGGAAGCTTCAGAATACAACCGACCAGAAACCATTGAGGAAACGGCAGAATTGGTAAACGAACTAGGTGGTATTGGGATCCCTGTTCAAGTTGATCATCTTGTGGCAGAACAAGTACAAGCCTTAGTGAAACGCATTGAAAAGGAACAAGGTAGATTAGATATTCTAGTGAACGATATTTGGGGAGGGGAGAATTTCATTGAATGGAGTACTCCTGTGTGGGAACATTCACTTGAAAAAGGGCTACGCATGCTTCGTCTCGCTGTTGATACACACCTCATAACAAGTCACTACGCGCTTCCATTGTTAATTAAAAACGAAGGCGGACTAGTGATTGAAATGACCGATGGGACCAAAGAATATAATGATAACAATTACAGAGTGTCGATGTTTTACGATTTAGCCAAAACGTCTGTTAACCGGATGGCCAAAGCATTGTCGCATGAACTTTCACCTTATAAATGTACAGCTGTTTCCCTATCACCAGGCTGGATGCGCTCAGAGATTATGCTTGAAGTGTTTGGTGTAACAGAAGAAAGTTGGCGGGACGGGATTGAGAAAGATCCGCATTTTGCAATATCTGAAACACCGCGTTTTGTTGGAAGAGCCGTAGCGGCATTAGCGATGGATGAGAACCGGCATGAACTAAACGGACAATCTTTTTCAAGTGGAGAACTCGCTAAAAAATATGACTTCGTTGATATCGATGGCTCACAGCCAGATTGTTTCCGATATTTGGTTGAAGTCATCGAGGCAGGAAAGCCAGCTAATGTTGAGGGGTATAAGTAAAAGAAAGTGAGCTTTTCTTACTGAAGGTGAACTGAGCATAATTAAGCAAACTGCATAGATACATGTGCGTTAATTCGAGAAGGATTAACGCTTTTTTATATGGAACTTATTAAACATACAAGCAATATGGTTAAAGAAAATAAGAGGTGGTTTGAATATGGGTAACGATAATGAAAACATTCCAGTGTGGGCTTATGAAAAAATTGAGGTAAAAAAACCAGATTCTAACTGGAAGGAAAAAGCAATCTACTTTCAGCATTTGGTGTTATCCAGGTAGAACATATTGGAAGTACTTCTATACCTAACTTGCCCGCAAAACCAATTATCGATGTAATGGCTACGATTTCTTCATTGGAGTTTATCAATAGTATTGCGGAAAAGCTAAACGCACACGATTGGCATTATGTACCTCCAGAATTAGACAAGCAGCCTTGGCGAAGATTCTTTGTGAAAGTGGAACACGACAAACGAGTAGCACATTTACATCTAATGTTAGAAGGAGAAGAACGATGGGATCAATTACTTACATTCAGAGATAAGTTAAGAATTAACTCACACCTTGTGAATGAATACGCTACTTTAAAAAGTCATTTAGCACAAGAATATAATAATGACCGTGAAAGATATACAGAAGGGAAAACAGAATTTATTAATAAGGTATTAAACAACTATTTATCCTAACCGTTATATAGGGGCGTTAATCCGAAGTGGATTAACGCCTTTTTTTGCATTTATATAGCATGATCGAAAAGGAACTGTGATAGGTGTACAAGCACTTTCAGTTGAATTTCATAGAATATCATAATCGAAGGTATACCTTCGGGAACTAAGGGGGGATTAGTTATGGGTTGGATTGGAAATAATTCAGGTCATCATTCTTGTGGGTGTAACAAGCCTGTGGAACGTCAACATCGTGAATGTGGATGTCACCACCGCGTTGAACGTCACCACCATGAATGTGGCTGTCACAAAAAAGTGAAACTTCGTCAGACTGAAGGTCAGTTAAGAAGAGAAATGTGCAGCAGATGCAATTGGGCTAAATACCGAAACGACAGCGCTTGGAGAAAGCTCTGTAGAAACAGGGTAGAAAGTGTTCGAATGGTTTCAGAAGCTCCAAACTGTGCATTACGCAATCGATTAGACAATGGAACTGCTCAGTAGTAGCGAAGATTTTAAAAAGACAACGAACAAACACTGAAGAAACAAAAAAGGACCTTTTCACTAAGGTCCTTTTTTTGTTGCAGAAGATTATTTGCTATTTTTGCTATGATCACGAATTTCTCTTTCAATGAGAAACACAGACAGTTCGAACGCTTCTATACGTCTTTGCGCTAAGGTGATCTGAGATTTATACCGATTTGGATTTTCTTTCCCTTCTAGTGTTTTAACGGTTTCTTTTAGTTTGTGAATCGTTGAGTCTAGTTGACGTTTGGCTTCGACTAAGTTGTCCAATATAATCTCCATTCTAATACATCTCCTTATTGAGCTTAATGAGTGGAAATTTAAATAGTGAATTAATCAATTATAGTCAATCAAGCGAGAAAGTTTTAACTGGAAAATAAAGAGTTGCCTAATGATTCATCCTATACTGTAACGGCGTGCAGCCTATAACATTCACAAAATTTCGGTGAAACTGACTAGGATTGTTAAATCCAACTTCATAGCTGATATCTAAAAGTGATCGAGTAGTTGTTGTGAGTAATTCTTTACTTCGCTCGATCCTCGTTCGTATAAGATATTGATGAGGAGAGAGATGCGTATAGTTTTTAAAGCTTCGCATAAAGTGATATTTACTTTGGTTCGCGATCATTGCGAGCGTATCTACAGAAATGGTTTCATGATAGTTTGTATGAATATAGTCGAGTACATGAGTCATGTAATGGCCCTTGCTCTGGTGTTTCATAGCTGTTGAATGACTTCCTCTAAAAATGGACGTAAAAAAATGAAATGCCTCGTTCTCTATATCTTTCTTACAAGTATCTTCATGACTTTGAAAGAGATATCGATCAAACCACTGTTTCACTTGTTTTTTGATAACATTTGGAGAGATTGTTTGCTTCTCTATAAAAGTGATCTCTTCTGTTAAATTTACATTGTTCCAAGCGTTTAGTGATTGACGGTCTAATCCGATCAAAAACATAGAAGATGGAACATTATCAAACTGATGAGCGTGAAGGGATAGAGGATTCGTGACGATTGCCTCTCCTTCTTTCAGTGCTAATGTTGTTTGGTTCAGGTCTGTAAACATCTCTCCTGTAAGCGGCACAGAGATTTGATAAACATCTTCATGGTAATGAGGTTGGTCTCCCCAATTCGAGCCTTCGATGTATAGAATCTTGATATGATCGAGCTTAAGATGAAATCCCAACGACTCCACATCCTTCCATCTTCTATACTATCAAAAGTTGCGGTGAGATTGAGCACGATATGCAATGAATTCGATTCTTCACTTATCCATAATGAAGGATAGAGGAGGGATTCACATGAGTTTTAAGTCAAGGTGTTATCTTGTATATGGCTTTGCACCAGCAGAGGCAAGAGCGATTGAGGCGAATCGATCATTAAACAATTGGATAAGTAATCAAGAGTTCGGTAAGATCATCTACCATGAGCATTTTGCGACTAAGCCACTTGGTGGGTTTGCGGTATTTGAAGTGAATGAACAGAAAGAACTGGATGCACTTCGTAGTGAGCCGCTATCTGAAACGTCGCATCTATACGGATGGACGTTAAGTTATCATCCTCTCACGCACAGTACGAATACAGACAAGTTTATCTACCAAACGCAATACACGTTATCATCTTACCGTGATGTAAAGATGGAATATCAGTTAGATAGCGAATAGAAAGAATCGAGCTTGTTGTGACTTACAGCAAGTTCGGTTTTTTCGTTATGTACGAATTATAATCCTTGTCGATCCCAAACGATTATCATCTATAATAAGGGTACAACTACATTAGGGGGCTACTCCATGTATACGGAAGATCGAGTTGTATTGAACGTAGAGCAATTTAATAATAATGACGTATCAAAATTAATAGAACTTTCTTCATCTGTTGGATGGGACTATGATGATTACGAAATAAAAATGATTCTGTCATCAGGAAAAATTTATGGACATAAAAACCCTGAAGGTAAAATCGTTTCAAGTGCTGCAATCATTCCCTACGATACAAATCTAGCCTCAATCGGTATGGTCATCGTACATTCAGATTTCAGAGGGCTCGGATTAGGAAAAGAAGTGACTCAGCAATGTATGGCTAGCGTCTCTAAAGAGACATCCATCATGCTAATCTCAACGGATGAAGGGAAACCGTTATATGAAAGCTTAGGCTTTAGAACGGTTGATGTTGTACATAAGTTTTTGTGTGAAAATTTTATCTGCGATTCGCTTAAAGATAATAATAAATTTACATTAGACACCTACAAAGTAGAGGATTTTCACCAATTGATTAAATTAGACTCAGCTGCCTTTGGTGATCAGAGAAGCAAATTTTTGTACAATCGAATTGAACAATCGAAACAATGTATCGTTGTAAAAGATCAGAACAGCCAGATTATTGGTTTTGGTCTATCTGTACAAGGCCCTATAAACCTAATAGTAGGACCGATTGTAGCGCCGGACTTTAATACAGCCACTTCTATCATGAAAGAATTAGCTACCAACCATCATGGAAATCTTAGGATTGATGTGCCATCAGGTCATCATGATTTCATGACTTTCTTACATACATGTGGTTATAATAAAGTTAATGAGCCTCCAATAATGATGAAGAATTCAAGCGCAATGCCAAACAGGAACCAAAAATTATATGCAATCGCTGCACAAGTTTTCGGATAAAAAAACAATAGCAAGCGAAAAGACTAACAGGCAAACAAGTGGAGCATTTCTTCAAGAAGGAGAAGTGCTCTTTTTATTGAAGTTAAGAATAAGACTAGTTGTATTGAAACGGAGGTTCTTACGATGAGTGATCTGAAGTTAATTGAAACTTATAAAAGCTTTTTACAAAACTATTCAAACGAACAGCTCAGTTATATTCCTGAACAAGGGGTTTGGTCGATAGGTCAAATGTATGACCATTTGATTGTTGTTGCTCATGAGTATTTGGATAGTGTTGACGATTGTGAGAAAGCAGTTGAAGAGCAACATCAGGGAAAAACCGAATTCGGAGAGTATCTATTTAACATTGGTGGGTTCCCTCCTATTAAAATTAAATTGCCGGAAGAACTAGATGCTCCACCTGACAACACCAAAAGTAAAGAAGAGATTGTGCTTGAGCTAGATCAATTAATGAATAGAATGAAAGACTTGGAATTAAAAGTAGAAGAGATAAACCCAAACTGCAAAATGAAGCATGGTGGCTTTGGGTGGCTGAATGCACAAGAGTGGTTATCTCTTATTGGTATGCATTTTCGTCATCACCTACGTCAGAAGTATGAGCTCGATCACACGCTTAACAATATAGGAGTTTTGTCTAGGGATTAGTTCAATTAATTTTTAAACTATGCTTTTTAGTGCGTGCAAAATTATGATTACGGGTACATACCTTCATATACAGAATGCAAGGATAGGAGAGAGTTAGTTTGATAAAAGCTGTACTGTTTGATTTGGACGGAACCCTATTGGATCGCGACACTTCGGTTAAGAAGTTCGTAGAGGACAACATACTCGGCTTTCATCCGTCCTGTCCCATATACCTAAAAAATTGTATGCGAAACGATTTATCGAGCTAGAAGAAAACGGATATGTGTGGAAGGACAAAGTGTACCAAAAGCTAGCCGAGGAGCTGGCGGTTAGAAGAATGCCTCCAGGAGAATTACTCGATGATTATTTAACGCAATTCAAGCACCATTGCACACCGTTTCCAAATCTTATTAGCATGCTGGAGGAGCTGAAGAAAAAAGGATATCGCCTCGGCTTGGTCACGAACGGTTACGGTGTGTTTCAGTATGACACGATACAAGCACTAGAGATAAAAGAGTATTTCGACACCATCCTTGTATCAGAGATGGAAGGATTGAGAAAGCCTGATCCACTAGTTTTCCAGAGAGCGGCAGAAAGATTAAACGTTAAGATGGAAGAGTGCATGTTCGTCTGCGACCACCCAAAAAATGACGTAGAAGCGGCTAGAAACGTAGGAATGGTTGCCGTCTGGAAAACGAGCCCTCACTGGAATGAAGCGAAGGCAGCCGACTATACGATAAGCGATCTGGCAGAGCTTAAGCTAATTTTAGAAACCCATGAAAAGGCAGTGCAACTTTCAAATTGAAGAGTAGAGTATTGTTCTTTTTTGGGAGATAAATATAATACGCAATATGGAGCACTAATCTTTAAAGGATTAATGCTCTTTTTTATTGAATTAAATAACGCAACAGATTGTTTACTGAATAGACATTTGAGAAATGAAGTGATTTCGAAATGAGATATCATCAAAGAGAGTTTTCAGATGAACTATGCAAAGAATCAACTATAACGAAACAGCTTTAACGACGATACTGAATATTTGGTATTAATGTAAACAATCAAGCTATAGAACAAGAGAATGGTGAAATACAATGAGATATTTAATTTTTATCATGTTATCCCTAGTCAGTTGGTGGATGTTCTTTGTTTGGATTTCTGGCAATATGTATTTTGTGGATCAAATGGAATATGGAGCTTTCCTGTATACTTCTGTTTTTGCTTTTAGTCCCTTTCTATCCGCTACCGTGACTTATTTAACTTACAAATTTTTTGTAAGTTCAAAGTTAATCTTACAAGTTCCAACCATGATCTACATACTTACATCCATTTATGGTATTGATCAATTTTATAAATATTGAGCATGAGTTGCTGCTAAATAAATGTCATTGATAATAGGAGTTATGTTTTGAAAACAAAACGACTGTTTTTCGTAATCTTTCTTTTTTTATTTTGCATGACGGGGTGTACAACTCCATTTGAAAGGAATGATCAAACAACAGAAGAGAGCGAAAATGAATTCCCACCAACGGTTTCAGGATTCATTAAAATCGAAGGTTTCAGACATGAGATGAAATCAGGAAATTATAGATGGGAAAGAAAAAAAGGATTAGAAACGGAAGCTGTAACAACGGATGCAGCATCACCTTACCAAATTGGTGAGGGGTTTGATGCTATAGAAGTAAAACCAGGCGCTGATATTGCAATCGAAACAAAAGACAAACCGAAACTATCTGTTTTTCCGTGGAACGAAGATGGTAGCGGTAAAGAAGTCATATTAGACAACAATCGTTTATCCGCCCCATCAAGTAAAGGTCGATACATCTATGAGGTATTAGCTAAATGGTCTAATGGTGAAGTATCCTACACATTTGTAGTGGAAGTTAACTAATTAACGATGGCAGATATGTAACGAGCAGAATTCAAGGTAAATAAGTTCATTAATTTAATAACTTTTAATCTAGGAGGTTACACGTAATATGACAGCTAAATTTAAACCTATGACGTTTGAGATGGAAACCGATCGACTGTCCCTTAGTCTGTGGAAGGAATCAGATGCATCATGGTATAGGGAGCTTGTTGCCGAACGGGGCAAAGGTATGCCAACTCTAGTTACTGCTCGTGAGAATGTCACAACTTTACGCAATCGAGCATTGGAAAGTGGGATCGCGTTACTCACGATTCGTCGTCGAGATGAAGGGGATTATATCGGATACTGCGGATTAATTATTGGTCGTTCTACACTTGAAGAGCCGGAGATTGCTTACGAGTTGTTCCAAAGAGTACACGGTAATGGCTATGCGACTGAGGCGGCAACCGTGGTCTTAGATGCTGCAGTTGCAACCGGTCGTCACAAGCTTTGGTCAACGGTAGGCGCTTGGAATACTGCATCCTTTCGCGTGCTAGAAAAGCTGGGATTTGAACGTCACCATAGTACGTGGAACGAGAGTGGAGAAATTGTTTGGTGCGTACGTGAACTTTAGAAGATTGGACCTATCTTAAAACTTCTTTCAGTGAATGATTGTTAGAAATTCTTTAATAAAGAAAACCCATAAGCGTACGGAGGATTGTAGAAATGCCAGAAATAAACCATAAAACTTATATTAAAGTACCATTAGAAGATGTGTATCGTACCATTTCAACAGCTCAAGGCTGGAATGCTTGGTTTACGGATGACACGTCTTTAGAGATCAATCCAGACGGAACTGGTGAAATTCGAATGAGGTGGCTGAACTTCGGTAGTGAAAATGTAACGATTGAAGATGGCGGAGAAATACTTGAAGCAATTCCAAACCAAAAATTTGTGTTTCAGTGGTCACCAGGAGAACAAAGTTCAACAGTAACCATTAAACTTGAACCTTATAAAGACGGTACATTAGTAGACCTTAATGAATCTGGCTATTCGAATTCAGAAAAAGACTTGAGTGCCTGCATTGGATGTGCTGCAGGTTGGGGGGAAGCTTTAACCCTGTTAAAAGTCTATTTAGAGCATGGAATAGTTTATAAACAGGACTTAATTCTATAAATGCCAGTAGTAGAGAGTTTTCAAGGAGGTTTAAATTAGATACTAACTGGAGGAAATGTCTCAACCGTACATCGTCTAGAAGATACGGTTCGACGGGAACTTAAACCAGAAAGCCCTAAAGTTCACAAGCTATTAAAGCACCTAAAAAACAAAGGATTCAGTTATGCTCCAAAGTTTTTAGGCATTGATGAAAAAGGGAGAGAAATTCTTTCCTTTATTGAAGGTGAAGCGGGTCATTACCCTTTGAAAGAATACATGTGGTGTAACGATGTGTTAAAAGAAATAGCTAAAATGCTTCGGCTCTATCACGATTCTGTAAGTGATTTTTCATTGGATGAAGGTTGGCAGCCTATCGATTACACTCCAAAGCCTTTTGAAGTACTTTGCCATAATGATTTTGCCATTTATAACATTATTTTTGATAATGAACGACCCGTTGGAATCATTGATTTTGATGTAGCGGGTCCGGGTCCAAGACTTTGGAACATTGCCTATACCCTTTACACGTGCGTGCCTTTAAGCAGATTTTATCTAGATGAAACTGGCAAGAACGTTACTTACAATCGTGAGCAACATGCAGACCGGATCAAACAAAGAGTCCAATGTTTTTTTGAAGCGTACGGTGAGAAAGTAGATAGTGGTTATTTGGAAATGGTTTTGCGTCGATTAGAAGGGTTATGTAGAACGATGATAAGAAAAGCGAGTGAAGGTGACAAAGCTTTTCAAATGATGATAGAAGAGGGGCATCTTGATCATTATCGAGACGATATTGGTTTTATTCAGAAATACGGAACAGAGTGGCTCAAAAAAACGAATGAATAAAAGATGCACAAAACAAAGCTGATCATTTTGATACGGCTTTTTTTATTTACATAAATTATCCAACCAACTCAATACTAACAAGAGAGAATGCAATCTAAGGAGTTGGAATCATGCCTGAGCTGCCAGAGATGGAAACGTATCGTGAGTTTTTAAACCACAATATCCGACATAAGCCGATTACGGATGTAGTGATCAACAGAGAGAAGTCCATTAACACAGGGGTTCAAACTTTTATCGACTATGTAAAAGGGTCCAATATCACCTTCGTCAAAAGAAGAGCAAAGCATCTAATCTTTGAATTAAGTTCGGGTAAGTTTCTATTGCTTCACTTGATGCTAGGAGGACTGATGTTTCTCGGAACTTCTAAAAACAGCCCAGATCGAACGAAACAGATCATTCTTTCCTTTGGAGAGCTACAACTTAACTTTATTGGTCTCCGACTAGGGTATCTACATTTACTAAGTAAATCGGAACTAGATGAAAAGCTGAGCGAAATTGGGCCAGAACCATTTGAACTGCAGCGAGAAGAGTTTTTGCAAAGATTAGAGCGGAAAAAAGGGGCACTCAAACCATTGTTAGTTGAGCAATCCTTTATAGCTGGAATCGGAAACTGTTATTCCGATGAGATCTGTTTCGAAGCGAAAATACATCCTTTTCGAAAAGCGAATGAGCTCTCTGATGGGGAAAGAAACAATCTCTTTGATAGCATCAGACCTGTTCTTGCAAGAGCGGTTCAATTTGGCGGATATATGGATTTTCCAATGTATGAAGGTGATAAGAAGACAGGTAGTTATAACGAAAACACGTATGTGTATGAACGTGAAGGAGAGAAGTGCCCGAGATGTGGAGGGACGATTGAGAGAGTGGATCATTCCTCGCATAAGTCGTTTTATTGTCCGAACTGTCAAAAGTAAATAAGACTCTTTATCAATCTAGATGGGCATTTTTTGTTACATCAAAAAAAGCAAGCAAGGCAAATGAGCGGTTTACTCACTCGCAAAAAACTGTAAAACGAAGTGTTCCGTTTTCTAATAGAAAAGGACAGGTTAGAAGTTATGATGGCTTCCTACCTGTCCTTTTTCTTTAGAATTGCTCCTTCGCTTTTGCTTCTTGAATCATTTTATATACATACAGCGCACCATAACCACCTGCTAAACCAAGAGGCAGGATGATGAAAGGGGCAAAGTTCTTCGTGTGCCATCCTAATAAAAAGAATATCCCATAAATGATCACCATCGACATAATGCTAAACGCTAACCGGATAAAATAAGCTTTCAAACTAACCGCTCCTTCAATACTCTATCTTTCACTTGCTTACGTTCAATGTTTTTTAGACGTTCTGTAACGATACACATACCACCCAATCCATCCTCCAGCTACTCCAAAGGGAATGATAATCTTGTTTGAACCATAACCATCATCTAAGTAAAACAGTATTAGAATTCCATACGTGAGGAGTCCAGTTCTCACAGCAAATAACAATCGAATCAAGAAGTTCTTCAGACAGACCCCTCCCCGTCATTTTCTTATCCCATTTTAACACAACACCGTTATGATATTTGTTTCGATCCAAAATAGAAGGAATTTCTTCAATGACAGAGAACCCCCTTTATAGAGAAGGAGTGTTGAAATATGTCGTATTGCCAAGTACAGAAAGCGAACATCTATTATGAAGAATACGGAAGTGGAACACCGATCGTGATGATTCACGGATTCTCACCCGATCACCGGTTGATGAAAGGCTGCATGGAACCCATCTTTCAAGAGAGGGATGGATACAGACGCATCTATATTGACCTGCCAGGAATGGGGCAGACGAAAGGCTATGAAACCATTCAAAACTCCGATGAGATGCTTCAAGCAATTATTCAATTTATCGATACGTTATTACCAGACCAATCATTCTTACTGGCTGGTCAGTCGTACGCTGGTTATATCATAAGAGGCATCATCGCGAAAAAACCAGAGCGAGTAATGGGTGCAGCGCTTATCTGTCCGATGATTTTACCCAATCACAGTGAACGAACATTACCAGAACAAACCAATATAGAAGTGGATCATGAATTCTTAGCCACACTAACAGAAGAAGAAAGAGAAGACTTTAAGGGCATTCATGTGAAGTTAAATGAATACACGTGGAAAAGGTACAGGGAGGAAGTGGTGGTTGGATTGAAGGTCGCAGATCCAGCGTTCTTAGAGAAAATCTCAGGAGCTTATGGGTATACGTTTAAGATCGACCAGGAAGTGTTTGAGAAACCGTGTGTATTTATAACAGGTAGGCAGGACCATGTTACGGGTTATAAGGATGTTTATGACTTACTTGATAAGTATCCGAGGGCTACTTTTTTGGTGTTGGATGTTGCTGGGCATAATTTGCATATAGAACAAGGTGAACTGTTGAAAGTACATATAAATGAGTGGTTAGATCGTTTAAGCTAAGTTTACTATTCAAAAATCCCGTATTGTTCAAATAATAGAATAAATAATCCAAATAAATCAGAAACTCTGGTCAAAAACTAGTGTTTCTTTTTTGTATAAATAAAGGTTTTATATTCGAATATTAGATTTTGTTTTAGGGGGTTATTTAGAAGAAAAACACATTTCCAACGAAAATTTTATTGAAATAATATTAATTAGACATTACTATTAAATCTGGAAATAAATGAAAAAGCAACAAAGGGAGATAGGGAACATGGGGAAGTATTTAGTTTTTATAATGGCTTTTGTGATATTAGTTCTACCTCACCAAGGGTATGCTCACTCAGGTAGAACTGACGGTAGTGGAGGACATAACTGTTCAGCAAAGTCTCAGGCAAAAGGATTATGTACAGGGTATCACTATCATAATGGTGGAGGTTCAAGCGGTGGATCAACTCCAGCACCTACGCCGGCACCAAAACAGGCTCCTGCAACACGCAGTGATAAAGACTGTACAGATTTTGCTAACTATGAGGAAGTTGTAGCTTACTGGAATGCAAAAGGCTATTCAGCTACAAATGATCCGGAGAGATTAGATGGCTTCGGTAATGCTGTAGATGATGGTATTCCGTGTGAAGTTCCAAGTGGATATGATACTGCGAAAATTAACGGCAGTCCAAAACAAATTGAACAGCAAGACACAGCAAAGGGTGAAAAAGCTGGCTATCAAAAAGGATTGAACGATGGAACAAAAGGTGCAGAAGAAAATGATTCTTCTACTGGTTCAGTAGCTTACCAATCTGGTTATGACACTGGTTATGCTAAAGGGTATTCTGAAGGAATGCAAAAGTTTGAATACCAGAAAGTAGCTGTTGAGAAGGAAGGATATGAAGCTGAAAAGAAACAGGGAAAGTTAGTTCTTCCTGCAAAGTATCAGAATAATGCAGCCTTAAAACAAGAATTCGAAAATGGTTTTAACAGAGCATTAAAAGAGAAAGAAGAAGCACAGATTGTTAGTTTTCAAGAAAAAGGTCTTAAAGATGGAACAAAGGATATTAAGAATACGCCTAAGAATGTAAGTCAAACTTTAATAAACGCATACCTATCTGGATACGAGAAAGGTCAGAATGAATTAAAAGAAAAGTATTTAAAAATGGGTTATAATGCCGCCTTTACCATGATTTCCTATAAAAAGCCTGCTCTTAAGAAAGAAAAATATATCAGTTGGTATAAAGAAGGATTCAAATCGAATAATGAAATTGGAAAAATTGCAGAAGAAGCTTATGAGATGGGTAGCAATGAAGAAAAATATGAAGTCCCTCAAAAATACATGAAAGCTGAAACAGTGTATGAGTATCATTACGGATTAGGAAAACAAGCTGCCCAGGAAGATGATGAAGCTAACACAATGATTTTTGGTTTAGGAATAGCTGCTTGGTTAGGAAGACGATTCTATGTGGCTCGTAAAATGGTAGCTTAAGGAGAGAGTAAGATGGGGATTTATCAAAGAATATGTTATAAAACAGAAGATTTATTCGTAAAGCTTTTAACTAAGAATCAAGATAATGTACTAGTAAAAGAAAAGGTTCAAACTTATCGAAGTAGTAAAGAAGCTGTGAAAGAACAAAAGCGTATGAAAAGAAAACATGCAGCTGAAGAACGCCAGCAACAACTTGAAGCTCAAAAAGCAAAAGAAAAACAAGAGGTTGAAAATCTATTAAAGTCAATAGTAATTGACTCTTACCCGACTTACGAATTTAACGAAGTAAGAAATAATAAGGCATTCTTTCAATCTCTTATCCGAAATGTGTTTGAGCCTGACGAAAGAGGGTTAACATTCTTATTTTGTGAGTTTGATAAAAGCAGTAAAAAAGAAATTAAAGGCTACTTAATCGCTACCAACAAACGAGTATGGTTTGTAGATAAGTCATTAAGCTTCCAACAAAAATTTCGATATCAAACTATTAGGGATATTAAATGGTTTAATGATGGAATGTTAGAAAAGGGTTTATACATGCAATATGGTGTTAAGCGACTTGAATTTGATGAGATCTTTGATAAAGAACAGATGATACGTGTTGCGAATAAGATACTTGCAAATATTTAGGAAGCATAAAATATAAACTTAGAAAGGCTAGAGCAGGTATTGTACTACCGGACTCTAGCCTTTTTATTATTAGGTTTATTGTTTGAACATAGTCATAGATATTCAGACAAAGGCCTTAATTAATAATTTCTACATCCTTAAGGAGCTTTTCTCCTTCAATATCCCTTCCTTAACCATATTCACAATCGTTCCTTTATTTTTGAATTTAAAGTACATAATCAGACGATCCAGGTCTTTCTTAGATAATTCTATATCATCAGATACCATCTCATAATGCTCTAAATTATGTATAAGAGACCTCGCGTATTCTTCTTGTTTAGGTGTAAGGGGAACTCTACGTGAGTCAATCGCTTCTTTAATTATTCCTTTATCGTTAATTGTATCCTCAATGAATCTTGAATAATTTCCGGTTCTTAACCATGTAAGATTCTCTGAACTAAGGGTATACCATTCACCTTTTACACGTTTGTTAGTGAAGTGATCATGAAAGGCAGCTTCTGTTTGATGTTGGTTGCCTGACTTTACAAGATAAATCAGCTCGTTTTTGAAAGATAAGTTCACAGTGAACCCATTCATTCGTTTTTCAATTTGTGTGGTTTTTCCAATCTGGAAATTACCAGTTTGTTGATCCTGTACGAAGAATACATAACCTGTCGCCTGACCTCTTGGAAATGGGCTATTTATTATTTTCTGTAACTCAGATTGATTTTGTTGATAGAGATGAAGAGATCCAGTACTAGGTGTTGTAGTTCCACTCTTAAATAAGGATACTAGGTATTTAATCACAATCGTCACTCCGTTTTCACGAGATATGTATAGGTATAGCATAATAAAATTTGGTAAAGTTTACAAACAATAGTTGATTTTTACTAGTTTTTTTAAGAGAATGATAGAAAGATGTCTAATATTGTAAAAAAATTTTGAATAAAAATGAGATAGGTGAATGTCATGGCATACATGGTTCCACTTACAATACGATCTTCTGCCACAGCCGGCGAACGACTATTATTCCATACACTTAAAAACTACTTACCTGATGATTATATCGTGTACTATGAGCCAGAAACCCAAGGACGGCGTCCAGACTTTGTTATTTTAGGACCAGATCTAGGGTTAATAGTGTTAGAAGTGAAGGATTATACAAGGAACACGTTATATCAACTTAATTCAGATGACTGGGTTATTTCAGCTGCGAATGGATCGCAAGCAACTGTGAAGAACCCTTTAAAACAAGCTAGAGAATACGCATTTCATATAAGTAATGTATTGAAAAAAGATAAAAGCCTCATTCAAACAGAAGGGAAGTATCAATTTCAGCTGAAGTTTCCTTTTGGTTATGGTGTTGTTTTCACCCGTCTCTATCAAAAAGATATGGTGAGAGATAACTTATATTCAATACTTGAACCAAGCTTAACGTTAGCAAGAGACGAAATTGATCCAGAAAATGAACACTTCTCAGAAGAGTTATTGATGGAGAAAATCCTTGATATGTTTATCGTGCCTTACCGGCTAAAAGAACCATTATCAAATGAAGAGATCGCAGCCATACGTTATCATTTGTTCCCTGAGGTGCGAATTAGTGCGGAATTTAAACAAGCCGTTCCTTATCAAGATCAGCTGTTGTTGTCTTTAAAAGATATTAAAGTCATGGATCTTCATCAGGAGAATCTTGCAAAACAATTAGGAGATAAGAATCGACTCATTCGAGGAGTAGCGGGTAGTGGCAAGACCTTAATCCTAGCTTCGAGAGCGAAGATGATTGTGAAAGAACATCCTGACTGGAAAGTATTGATTCTGTGCTATAACATTTCACTCGCTCAAAGCATTCGTCAAATGGTTCATGCTAAACTTTCGGAGCCTGAGGATCTTTTTGATTTTGTACAAATGCCTGAAGTAAAGGAAGTGAGTGACAACATTATGATTCGTAACTTCCATCAATGGTTGAAGCAAGATTTGAAGATTAATGAATATCAAATTCCGACTATACTTGAAAAGATCGATCAAAACGAAGCTATTTTACCCAAATATGATGCGGTGTTAATAGATGAAGGACAAGACTTTGAACCGTCATGGCTAGGATTGGTTAGCCGTTTGTTAAATCCGTATACACAGTCTTTGTTAATCGTAGAAGATCGTGCACAAAACATTTATAAAAGAAAAACAAGCTATGTCCAAGACACAGGAATGAGTTTCCAAGGGCGATCTAAAATTTTGAATATCAACTATAGAAATTCAGCTCAAATTGTAAAGTTTGCCTGGGATTTTTACCGAGAACATTCTCAGTTAAATACAAAAGTGATCCAAGGCCAGACTGAAGGCGTTGAAATTATTCATCCACAAGGAACGAAACGTAAGGGACCAGAACCATTTGTGTTGGAAGCTACCAATTTCACTGAAGAAATGGAAAAAGTAGCACGAACCATAAAGAAGCTTCATGAAATTCGTAAAGTACCATATTCCGAAATGTTGATTCTTTATCGAGTTAGAAAGACGAATAAGCTCGCTGTAACCGATACAATTATTCGCACATTTAAAAAGCATAATATCCCTTACTATTGGTTAACCGAACATGAAGGTTCCAAACGGAATTTTGTAAAAGAAGAAGAATCAGTAAAGATCAGTACAATTGAAAGCAGTAAAGGACTAGACTTTCAATCCGTTTTCGTAGTGAACACCGACAGCATGCCTTTCCCTCTAGAAGAAAGTAAAGAAAAAGAAGTGTCGTTGCTTTATATTGCTATGACAAGAGCACAAAACTACCTTTGTATTTCTTACTCAGGAGAATCAGAGTTTACAAGTTATTTTACAACATTTATTGCTGAATCAAAAAGCCTTAAGAAAAGTGAAAAAACAAGTATGATTAGATGAATAATTATCAAACTGACACTTGTTTGGTGGACAAGTGCTTTTCTTTTGGATTACTTTTTCTGGTATGCATTTACTGGTATTATTGAAATAAAACAATAAAAGGGGAAATAACTATGCCTACATACAACAAGCTTGTCCGTGATCGTATTCCAGAAATCATTGAAAGAACTGGTGCTTCCTTTAACACTACTATTCTATCTGAAACTGACTACATAAAAGAGTTAAAGAGAAAATGTTATGAAGAGCTAGATGAGTATGCTGCAGCTGATAATGACAAGGATGCTGTTGAAGAACTGGCTGACCTTCTTGAATTAATGTATGCATTAGCCAAAGTTCATGGAGTAGACTTCTATGAAATTGAAAAAGTAAGGCAGGAAAAAGCAGAAAAACGCGGAGGATTTCAGGAACGTGTCTTTCTAATCGATGCAGAATAAATCCTATTTACATTGTATTTAATTATACTTATAAATATTGCGATATTAAAGTCAAAACAGGGAAGAGATGTTGGCATTGAGCCACAAATTACAAGTAGGTGAAATGACAGTTAAATATCTGACTGACAAGGAAATCTGGGGACACTTCAATTATATCTTTTCTCCAAAATCTAAAAATTCCACAACATATAAATTCGTCTTGATTAAATCAATTTTGGAGAATCTTTATAATGTAAATGAAAAATTAGAATTAACCTATGATCTTTTATTTAACAGCTTTTCTAAAATATATTGGAATCTAGTAATTCACCATAACCTTAACCAAATTAATATGACTGGAAAAAAAGCTGAGGTACAAAAATTACTTATAGAGATTAAAGAAAAGTATAATGTACCAAATACATTTGTTTTTTATAAACTAGCTGAAGAGCTACAACTTGAAATCATTACAAAAGTAAAAAAGAAGGCAAAGTTGAATGTTATGGGTGCTATATACGGTGATACTAATAGTACAATCTATGATTTTGATAATAAGAAAGAATCTATTAAAATAAATCCTAGCTATTACTCGTTTATGCAACGGTTTCAGAAAGTGCTAACATATTTAACGAACTATCACCTTGTATTATTTTTAGAAAAGTTCAACCAAAAAGGTGATATTACTAATCTTCTTATGAAAGTTGAAAATGTATCTAAAAGATCTTCACTGAATGAATTTTACTTCCTTTTATCATCTTTTTATAATGACAAGTGTTTTTATTGTGGTAAAGAAATTAAGAAAAAAGGGTCTATCCATGTTGATCATTTTATTCCTTGGAGTTTTGTTCAAACTGATCAATTATGGAACTTGGTCATTTCCTGTAGTCCTTGTAATTTATCTAAAAATGATAAGTTAGCAGTAGATACATTTCTACACTTTCTCATAGATAGAAATGTGGAATTAAAAAATAATCCATCCTTAAATCAAAGACCAGACATGAAGGTTTATAATGAAAAAAAATTAATAGAGATTTATCAGTACTCTAAAGAAAATGGGTTTACTGATATTTGGACTCCTCAAAAGAATATTCAATTATAAAAGGTAAGGTTAAAAGAATAATTATCCTTAAGCTTAGGCTGTCGAGAGTTTCTCAACAGCCTGACCATCCGTTCTCACGAGTGGTATTTATTAAGGGGAACTAGGCAATTCCTACCTTCATCAACATACCATCCAACTGCCGTTCCATACTATGTTCTAGCCACTTAGCTGCTTCTACCAAACTCTTTAGGTCTGCCCCTGTCTCCACATTCATCCCTCTAAACATGTTAATCATATCCTCAGTACATACATTACCTACAGCTTTAGGTGCGAACGGACAACCCCCTAATCCACCGATTGATGAATCAAAGCGGGTGACACCAGCTTGATAGCCGGCAAGAATGTTGGCTAATCCCAGTCCTCGCGTGTTATGGAAGTGAAGTCCGAGTGTTAGTTCTTTACCGAATTCTTGCTGAAAGGCTGAAACGACGTTTTGAACTTGCAGGGGATTAGCCATTCCAGTCGTGTCTGCAAGTGTGATCTCGGTACACCCAGCTTTTAAGAATGATTCCGCAACATTTAAAACTTTAGAGAGCGGAACTTCACCTTCAAACGGACATCCGAATGCGGTTCCGAGCACACCAGCCACTCCTTTTGAAGTTGCACCTTCCTCGATGACCTTCGTCAGTTCCTCAACTGCCTGGTCCACCGTTCGTTTAGCATTTCGTAGATTAAAAGAGTCACTTGTTGTTGTGACGACATGAAGGAAGTCTACGTCTGTATGTAGCGCACGTTCAAGACCTGATCGGCTTAGGACAAGTCCTGCATAACGAACATCATCACGTTTCGGAACGAGACGCATTACTTCTTCGGCATCTGCCATCTGAGGGACGACTTTTTTGTTCACGAATGATACAGCTTCAATGATTCTGATGCCAGAGTCTATGAGCTTCTTGATGAGTTCAACCTTTGTTTCCGTAGAGACGAGCTTTGGTTCGTTCTGAAGACCGTCGCGTGGTCCTACTTCACAGATTTCAATCATGAGTATCCTCCTTCAATACATGGATTTTTTTTATTTCCTCCAGATGAGCAAGGACTTGATCACGACCTTGATAGATGTGCTCAGTCATCGCAACCCGTGCGCGTTCTGAATCCTGATTTTGAATCGATGAAAGAATCGTTTTATGAACCTCTAAAGAACGCTTCAGTTCAAATGATTCATACCAATAGAACGAACGGAACACCAGAGGTACTACGACTACTTTTGATAGATGAAAGTAGATGTGGGGGTTGTTGCATGCTGAAATGATAGCTTCATGAAACTGCTGGTTAAAGTTCACGATCTCTTTAATAGAATCTAGGTCTGCTTCCTTATAGCGCTCAATCGCTTCTTCGTATCGTGAATTTGCTTCTTTCATGTTTTCGATATCTTCCTCTGTACGGTGAAGAGCAGCCTGGCTTGCCGCGTATCCTTCTAAGAGTGTACGAAGGTCATAGATTTGCTGAATGTCTTCGCGTGTAAAGTTACGTACACTCACGCCGCGCTTTAAAGGAATCACAAGACCTTCTGATTCCAGCTGCTTAATCGCTTCTCTGATCGGAGTTCTGCTCAAGCTTAGCTCTTTCGCGAGAGACTCCTCTCCAAGCCTCATCCCAGGCTCGTATTTTCCGTGTATGATAGCTTCTTTTATATATTTATAGGCATCCATATATAACCACTCCTTAATCGTATTGTATACAAACATAAAATGAGTTGCAATAATTTTCTGAAAACTAATATTTTGAGTTCAGTAAAATCAAGGGTTTGTAGAAGTTTTTAAAATAAAATCAAAATTACCCATTGACTGTTTGTATACAAAGCGTTAATTTGATATAAATATTAAGAAAATTATGATTATTATAAAAATAATGCAATGGAGGGATAACATGTCCGATCAACTTCCTTTAGAAAACATTCGTGTAATCGAGCTTGGAACACTTTTGGCCGGACCTTTTTCGGGAAGACTTCTCGCGGACTTTGGTGCTGAAGTTATTAAGGTGGAACCCCCTGGAAAATCAGATCCGATGAGAAACTGGGGACAGTCCAAGGACGGCGTCGGACTATGGTGGCCGATTCAGTCACGTAACAAAAAGTCCGTCACGCTAAACTTAAGGGTCGAAGAGGGTCAGTCCATCCTAAAAGAGATGGTCAAAGACGCTGACGTAATCATCGAGAATTTCAGACCGGGAACGATGGAGAAGTGGAACATCTCCTATGAAGTGTTATCTGAAATCAATCCGAAGCTCATTATGGTCCGGACATCCGGATACGGACAGACTGGACCTTACAAACATCGCGCTGGTTTCGGAAGTGTCGGAGAAGCGATGGGTGGACTGCGTAATGTCACTGGTTTCCCAGATCGGCCGCCGTCACGAATCGGAGTATCCATTGGGGACACGCTCGCTGCACTCTTTTCAACGATCGGCTGTTTAGTCGCTATCCACGAAAGAGAGCGTTCAGGAGTGGGGCAGGTGGTAGACACAGCTCTTTATGAATCGGTTTTCTCAGTTATGGAAAGTCTGATTCCAGATTATCTGTTTGCCGGCTATATCCGCGAACGCATGGGCAACATTCTCCCAGGTGTCGCACCTTCAAACATTTATTTTACGAAAGATAAGACGTACATCGTAATTGGGGCGAATGCAGACGGTGTGTTCCGCCGGTTATGTGAAGCCATGGGAGAGCCGTATCTTGCCGATGATCCGCGTTTTGCGACCCATCATGCACGAGGCGAGAACATGAAGGTGCTCGACATGCTGATTGAAGATTGGACGAAATCGATGGACGCCCAAGATGCGTTAGATATTTTAGATGAAAAAGGCGTTCCATCCGGGTTGATCTATACAGCAAAAGAGATCTTAGAAGATCCTCATTATAAAGAACGCGAGATGATCTTGAACATCGAACATCCAGAACTCGGTGACTTCTCGATGCCAGGTATCGTACCGAAACTAAGCCGTACTCCAGGAAAAGTAAAGCATGTCGGTCCTGAAGTGATGGGTAAGCATAATGAAGAAGTATATCGAGATTGGCTCGGATACAGCGAGAACGAAATTCAAAGGTTGAAAGAAACGAACGTCATCTAAAAAAGGAAGGAGGAAAACATAATGGGGAAAACACTATACGATAAAATTTACGACAAACATGTGGTTTATTCAGGAGAAGATCAGCCTTCAATTTTGTACATTGATCTGCATCTTATCCACGAAGTAACATCACCGCAAGCGTTCGAAGGGCTCAGGCTGAACAATAGACATGTCCGGAGACCAGACTTAACCGTAGCAACGATGGACCATAGCATTCCGACAACAGATCGTTCGATACCGTTTCGGGATGACGTGGCGAAAAAGCAAGTAAGAACGTTAGAAGAGAACTGCCATGACTTTGGTATCCGATTGTTTGATCTCACTAGTGAGCATCAAGGAATCGTCCATGTGATAGCGCCTGAACTAGGGATCACACAGCCCGGTCAGACGATTGTATGTGGAGACAGTCATACATCCACACATGGTGCTTTCGGTGCACTTGCTTTTGGAATCGGAACGAGTGAAGTGGAACACGTTCTCGCTACACAGACGCTGAAACAAGATAAGGCAAAGACACTGGCGATCAATATCGAAGGAGAACTTCCAAAAGGAACGTCCGCAAAAGATCTGATTTTGTCTCTGATCGGAAAGCTTGGTCACGATTTTGCGACAGGGTATGTGATTGAATACCGAGGAGAAGTCATTCGTCACTTAACGATGGAAGAAAGAATGACTGTATGCAACATGTCAATCGAGATGGGTGCACGAGCGGGTCTAATCCAGCCGGACGACGTCACGTTTAACTATATAAAGAATAAGAAGTACGCACCAAAAGACGAGCTTTGGGATGACGCACTTATAGAATGGAGGTCATTGTACACAGATGATGATGCCGTTTTTGATAAGACGGTGGACTTTGATGTGAGTGTTGTCGTGCCTCAAGTCACGTGGGGAACGAATCCGGGTCAAGTAGCAGGGATTACAGATGTGGTTCCGTCAATAGATAGCCTTCCTTTCGACCAAAGAAAAGCAGGAGAAAAATCTCTACAATACATGGGGGTATCATCTAATACGCCTTTTGAAGAAGTTAAACTTGATAAGGTGTTCATCGGTTCATGCACGAACAGCCGTATCGAAGACCTCCGAAAAGCGGCTAAAATCGTAAGCGGTTACAAAGTAGCTGATTCTGTTACAGCACTTGTTGTGCCAGGATCGCAAAGGGTGAAACGGCAAGCGGAGGAAGAAGGCATAGATCAAATTTTTATAAAGGCTGGCTTTGATTGGCGTGAATCAGGCTGCAGCATGTGTCTCGGGATGAATGAAGATATTGTATTGGAAGGTGAACGTTGCGCATCTACGTCAAACCGAAATTTTGAAGGCAGGCAAGGAAAGGGAGCACGCACACATCTTGTTAGTCCTGAGATGGCTGCAGCGGCTGCGATTACAGGGCATTTTGTGGACGTTCGAAATTGGGTCACAAGAGAACGTGAGGAGGTGCGCTCATGGTGAAGCCATTTACATCATTAACAGGTACCGTTGCACCCCTTGATGTGGATAACGTCGATACGGATGCAATCATTCCAAAACAGTTTCTGAAACGAACAGAGCGAACAGGCTATGGCCAGTTTCTGTTCTATGATTGGCGGTTTGAGGACGGAGAGGAAAGACAGGATTTTGTCTTAAATGAACCACGTTATAAGGGTTCGTCCATTCTGCTTGGGAGGAAGAACTTCGGCTGTGGTTCGTCTCGTGAACACGCACCTTGGACATTAGCCGATTATGGATTTCAAGTAATCATCGCGCCATCATTTGCGGACATTTTTTATAACAACTGCTTTAAAAACGGAATGTTGCCGATCGTTCTTTCTGAAGACCAAATCAACCAACTGTTTCAGCTCGTAACAACGAAATCAGGTTATGAAGTCACCGTCGATCTAGAGAATCAGACAGTTACTGATTCCCATGAATTTCAAGCGCATTTCGAAGTGACTCCTTATCGGAAAAGGTTATTGCTAAAAGGGCTCGATGAAATTGGTTCTACGCTCGAACATCAAAGCAAGATTGATAGCTTTGAAGATCGTCACCGCATCTATTACAAATTAGAACACGGTTCAATCTGACACACTAAGCTTTGCATCATAGATTATCAGCTCCAAGGAACTCAAAAGTTAAAAGGAGGGTAATTTTATGAAAACCAAGTCTATCAAAGAACCGATCCGCAAAAAGTGGATATGGGTCTTACTCTTCATCAATGTTGTACTAATCGTCCCGTGGTATTTTCCTGAAGGTGCAGTGGAACCGTTCATCTTCGGTTTTCCACTTTGGGCGTTCATCTCTACATTCTTCACCCTTGTTATGGGAGCTTACTTGAGCTGGCTTTGCATCTCACAATGGAACATCGTGGAAGAGGAAGAAGAAGCGGCAAAGAGAGAGGAGGAGGTCAAGCATGGATAATTTAACGTTTGCCGGTATGGACGGCATCATCATATTAAGTGTATTCGCGATAGTTATGCTATTAATCGGGTATTTCTCTGGTAAAGGGGACTCGAACCTGCATCATAGTCTTTCAGGTTATTATTTGGCAGGACGAAATCTAGGATTCATCGCGTTATTCTTTACTCTCTATGCGACGCAGTACAGTGGAAACACCATTGTTGGGTATGCACCGACCGGATACCGGACAGGTTTCTCTTGGCTGCAGTCGATCTCCTTTATGACGATCATCATCGGAATCTATCTTTTGTTTGCACCAAGACTGTACGTGGTGTCAAAGCGCAGGAACTTCGTAACGCCTACGGATTGGCTGGAATTTCGTTTTAAGTCGAAAGCCGTAACGTTATTAAGTATCTTTCTCATGTTATGGGGGCTAGGAAACTATCTATTAGAACAATTGGTCGCGATCGGACAAGCGGTAGCGGGTATGACTGGCGGAACGATTCCTTATGAGATAGCTGTTGTTGTATTCGTACTGGTCATGCTTGCTTATGAGTGGATGGGAGGCATGAAGGCAGTAGCCTTCACTGATGTTATGCAAGGAATCGTGCTCATGATAGGAATATTTGTATTCTTAGCTGGTGCATTGTATTTAGTAGGTGGAAACTTTACCGAAGTAACAAAGTATATTGCCACAAACGAGCCCGATAAGCTAGGTGTGCCTGCAATGGAGGTATCGGTGAACTGGTTTAGCATGTTAGTGCTCGTTGGACTAGGGGCCTCGATCTATCCACATGCGGTTCAGCGGATTTATTCAGCACAAAGTGAAAAGACGCTGAAAAAATCATTCGCTCGAATGGCATGGATGCCGCCGATCACAACGGGTCTTGTATTTGTTGTCGGAATCGTTGGAATCATGCTTTTTCCTGGACTTGATGCAGCGGGATCTGAACAGCTCGTAGGGTTAATGGCAAATAAGATCGCTGCGATCAATGGCTTTTATTATTGGATGATGATCATTTTCTTCGGTGGAATAGTAGCGGCAATCATCTCGACCGCTGACTCTGTTCTATTAAGTTTCTCATCTATGTTATCAAACGATGTTTACGGAAAGTTTATCAGCCCTAACGCATCAGAACATCGAAAAGTGATGGTCGGGAAAATCGGAGGTATCATTGCGATCTTCTTTCTTTTATGGATTGCATGGAATCCTCCAGGAACGCTTTATGAAATCTTTGTTTTGAAATTTGAGCTGCTCGTGCAAGTGTTCCCAGGTTTCGTGCTCGGGTTGTACTGGAAGCGTCTCGCGGCAAAACCGGTTTTCTGGGGAATGCTTCTCGGTGCGATTCTTGCGGGACTGCTCACACTTACTGGGTATAAAACCATATACGGAATTCATGGTGGCGTTCTCGGGCTGACTCTTAACTTTATCGTCTGTGTAGTCGGCTCCATTCTTGTTCCAGTATCATCGGAACAAACATTGAAGAAAGATGAGTTAGCAGTATTGGAGCTAAAGGCATAATACTATAGACAAAAAGAGTTGAAGTAAACATGGCAAATTTGATTATGAATATGAAACGAATGCTAATCGAGCCACACTGGCAGATGTTAATTTGGCTATTGATTGTTCAAGTATTAGTTGCCTTTGTCGGAAGAGGCTTAGTCCCCCTTGGTGTATTGATTGGAGCTGATCTGTCACTTTCAAAAGCTCAGATCGGCATGCTCCCTGCGGGTCTCTTTTTAGGACAAGCATTAGCGTCCATTCCTGCAGGATTCTTAGTAGACAGGGTTGGATCTCGGAGACTCCTCCTCGTTCTGTCGACATGTTTAGGAACAGGGTTTATCCTCTCGACATTTTTCACCCACTTTTGGTCCATGCTCCTTTTCGTCGTAATAGGTGGTCTAGGTTATGGTGCGATGCATCCCGTCTCTAATAGAGGCATCATCTACTGGTTCTCGCAAACGCAGCGAGGCACAGCGATGGGGATCAAACAGATGGGGGTAACGCTAGGTTCGGCACTTTCAGCAGTTATCTTACTTCCTGTAGCTGTTTCATACGGGTGGCGAACGGCGATGATCGGTGCAGCAATGCTGCTGATCGTAACAGGTATTCTATCTTTCTTCCACTATCGTGACTCTGAGAACGCTCCTGCAAACAATAGTAAGCAGAGGTTGTCAGTATTTTATAGATCGATGTGGGGGATGATTCGTAACAAGTCATTGCTCCTCGTCAGTTTAAGTGCACTCGGGCTTAACGGAGCACAGATGTGTTTGAACACATATCTTGTTCTTTTCGCTTATGAAAAATTAGGAATTTCGTTGTTTCTATCCGGTTTGTTGCTCGTTATTTCTGAAGCGTTCGGATCATTTGGCAGGGTAGCATGGGGTGTGATTAGCGACAGGATTTTTAATGGAGAACGAATAATCATTATCATTGTCATCGCGATTGTTTCATCAATAGCTAGCACGACAATGGCGCTTCTGCCAAATCATACGCCATTCGGAGTTCTTGTTCCAATCGTAGCTGTCTTCGGTTTTGCTGTGTCTGGGTTCAACGGGATTTGGATGAATCTTGCAAGTGAACTCGTTCCACCAGAACAAGCTGGTATATCAAGCGGGTTAAGTATAACGATTGGTTCACTCGGTGTCATGGCAGCTCCGCCAATCTTTGGACTCATGGTTGATTTAAACGGAAACTATTCTTCTGGATGGTTATTCATAACGTGCTTATTAGGTGTTGTAATGGCGATCCTAATCGTTCTGCTTCAAATAAATAAAAACAAAAAAGCGAGGGTGAATGAACATGCAATTTGACCCAAAGGAGCTAAATGAAAAAGACGTATACAAACTCTTGATTGGTTCTGTTGTGCCAAGACCTATTGCTTGGGTATCGACCATATCAACAGATGGTATTGTAAATCTAGCGCCTTTTAGTTTCTTTAACGTAGCGTCTAGAAACCCTCCTATGCTTTGTATATCGATTGGACCTGGCGTGGGTGAGAGAGAAGGCACAGAAAAAGACACGCTTGTAAATATTCGGAATCAAAAGGAGTTTGTTATTAACGTCGTACCATCATATTTGGGAAATGAGATGCAAAAAACATCTGAAAATCTCCCAAGTGATGTAGATGAATTTAATGCAGCGGGACTTACTACAATGGATAGCACCATCGTCAAACCAAAGCGAGTAAAAGAAGCGCCTATCCAAATGGAATGTCAGGTAGACCAGATCATCAAACTTGGAAGCGATCATTTAGTGATCGGAAGAATGGTTCGCTATCATATTAATGATGACTATTACCTCGGTAACTATAAAGTGGATTTAGAAAAGTTACAGCCACTGGGTCGATTAGCTGGTAATTATAGCGAGAGCAGAAAGTTCTTTTCATTACCTAGATAAAAAAAGCTTAAGGAGCAAGTGTCTCCTTAAGCTTTTTTACGGGTTATTTATTTTCATCCACACTTTTTGAATGGGTGCGTTAAAGGTTGCGGTTTGTTTAATATCTGGTAGTGTTGACACAAGCATTCATCTCCTAGTCTGAATATGTAACCATTTGGTTGTATGCCAATTCATTCTGAGGTGATTGGATAAATATGCTAAAATATAGGAATACAACGTGTTCATGAAAAGAGGCTAACGGAATGACCCAAACGCAAACAAGAAATGAACCAAAACGTATACCTGAAGAAGTAAAGGTAGTATTGGACCTTTATTTTGAAAGAATAGAGAAGAAGCTGCCAAATAAATTAGAGTCCCTTTATCTATTCGGCTCTGTTTCCATTGGAGCTTATCAAGAAGGATTAAGTGACATTGACTTTTACGCGGTAACAAAAGAAAAGCTAACACAATCAGATGTTGAGAAATTAAAAGAAATTCACCATGAGATGAGAAAAGAGTATCTGAAGCCGAGCTTAGATGGCATGTATCTGACGCGAGAAGATCTAGAGAGTGAAAACAACGGTAATTCTTCATGTCCCTATTTTAATGAAGGAAAGCTTCAAAGTTATCGACCTTTTCACCGTAATTGGATCGACACGTACCAACTTCAGACATATGGCATCGTCGTTAAAGGACTGCCGATTGAAACATACAATCTATCTGTAGATTGGACAGAATTGAAATCAAACTTGGTCGAAAACATTAACGGTTATTGGCTGAACTGGGTGAAGAACGGTGAGCGTTTTCCGTCTCTTCAATATATAGGATTATACATGAGTGCGAACATGACCGAGTGGGGAGTGCTCGGTGTGACGCGTCTTTATTATTCGTTAAGAGAGGAAGATATTACTTCAAAAACGGGTGCCGGTGAATACGCACTCCAAAAGGTACCTGAAGAATATCATCAAATCATCCGAGAAGCGCTGCGCATCCGAAACGATAATAAATTTTCGCGTTACGGCTCTATGAGGAAGAGAAGAAATGATGCATTGAACTATATGAAGTATATAATTAAAGAATGTAATAACTTGTAAGATTCATAGAAAAGGATGGGACGAAAATGGCGAAATTAGTATTTAAGAGAGACAGTCAGTTCATGAACAAGATGAGAAAGTTTGATATTTACCTGAACGAGAGCAAGACAGAACAGATCAAGGACGGAGAAACGAAACAACTGGACGTAGCACCTGGCGAGTATATCGTGAAGATGCAGATCGACTGGGTGGAAAGCGCAACGCACAGAATTCAGGTCGGTGCAGATGACACGGTTCATTTTCAGTGCGGCAGCCGATTGAAGGGCATGAAGATCTTGAAAGCCTCTTCTGCTATGAACACGGTGGATGAGTACATCTATTTAGAAAAGAAGTAAGGGAAATGAGGAGGGATTTCCGATGAACAGACTGCAGCACCTGCTTTTTGGATTTCTAGTAGGTATTGTGTTTCTAGCATTAGGAATAGTGGATGCTGGACGTTATGGTGCATTTGGCGATCTGTTTTATTTTATAAATGCCATATTGTTCTATGTAGGTTACGGAGTTGTGGTCTTTCTCGGAGTTTGGATCCTGTTCATAGTCATGGGACAACTTGGGGATGAATCACAAAAGGAGCGGGAGTAGTGGATAGCAGAATACAAGCATTCGTAGATCTAGCCAAAACAACGTTCGGACTAGGAAACTACTATTTACATCATCATAGTCTCTGGCGGGACGTGAATCATTTTAGCGAAACGAGTTACACACTTTGTTTGGAGTGGTTTCCGAATGGAACGGAGTCTGATGAAGATGGTTCCAATCCAGAAGGTACAGCAAGCATTGAATACAACGTGAACACCGGAAAATTAAAGAATGCGATCTTTGTTATGGGTGAGACTTATGCACAAGATGGAATCACGTTTAATGGTGGAACAGAGGAAGTCATTAAGTGGATCGAACAAAAAACAGGTTTAACATATAACGAGCAGTTCCAACTACATAACGAAACAGAAAATGAAATAGAGTTTAGAGCTATTATAGACGGTATTCCAGTCTCACCGGCTGGTTACATTGAAGTGAAATGGAATGATAATCGAGAGCTGACCTTCTTTTCGGTTCATGGAGAGTTTCCGACATGTGATCAAGTAATACGTGAAACCTATAATCTTTCATTAGAGAAAGCGAAACACGTTGCTAAGGAACAAGTGAGGAGACTAGAATTTCCGTCTTTTGAACAAAAGAAGGTATTTTTCGTGTATGGGGTAGAAGAGATCTACATAAAAAACAAAGATCAGATAACCAAACCGTTTGAAATGCTTCAAGATGGCGGGACTTCTAAAAAAGTGAATCATATTTTGCATTGGGATGAACCGATCTCTGGTGCTTTTGAACGTAAAGAGATCGATTGGCAAGAAGAGATTACGGCAGATGAAGCCTTTTCCTGCTCGCCTTCTCCAACAACCCGACCTATTACGGAGGAAGATGAGAAGAAGTGTGTGAAAGCAGTAGAAGGCTTGTTAAGGCAGGAATACCCGGAAGACTCTGGGATATGGTGTGTGACAACTCTACATCGAGACAAGAAGTTTCTAGTTGCGACACTCGGAACGGATCAACATGAAACACGGGTTTTTAAAAGAAAACTGTCAGTATTCCTTGACCCTCATACCATGGATGTTGTGAACTACATCGACAACCAGTTCATGGTAGAGATGTATGATTCCTTTGAAGCACCTGGCGATGTAACGGTCACACAAGACGAAGCGTATGAGAAATTGAAAGGTTTGTTTGAGCTCCATCCTTTTTATGTGTATGACGATGATGAGAAGCAGTATATTCTATGTGGGAAATTAGACTGTCATCACGGAGTGAACGCTGAAACAGGTGAAGTGGTTTTGTTGGATAATTTAGAATAAGTTCTACTTTCTCTCAAGAAAAAGGTCTATATCATACAGATACAGGAGGTCTTACATATGTATATTACCATTGCGGACTTTATTCGAGAATGGAATCGCGAAGCAACGCTAACGCAAAAGGTGTTAGATGGTTTAACCGATGAATCGTTGGAACAAAAAGTTTACTCGGAAGGACGTACGTTAGGAAGAATCGCGTGGCATCTAACGACTAACATTCCAGAGTACTTAGCTCATTTTGGTTTAAAAGTTGATGAAGTAAAACATTCGGAAGAGGTTCCAACATCAGCGAAAGAGATTGCTGAGACCTTTAAAGGATTAAGCTCTGCTGCAAAGAGAGCTATCGAAGAGCAGTGGACAGACGAAACTTTGAAAGAAGTGCAAATGGCCTTTGGTAGAGAAGAGTCAAACGCTCAAATTTTAATGGGACTCATCAAGCACATTGTTCACCATCGTGGACAAGTAACAATCCTAATGCGTCAAGCAGGAATTAAGCCATTTGGGGTTTATGGACCACCGAAAGAAGACTGGATTCATTTAGGTGTAGAAAATCCACCTCTTTAAATAGAAAAAGCAAGAAACAGAGGATTGCTAGGAAATTTTATGACGAAACACAAGTGAAAGTGTATTTCACACTTTTTGGGCGAATTAGTCAATACGTATACCTTTAAACATTTAAAAGACACCGTATTCATGCCTGAGGATTGGTTGCGGAATTGGTTTCAGAAGATGAAAGCTGGAGTGTGAATTGAATAGTTTTATCGCTGTTTTCAGCATTATTATGGAAGGGTTTTTTCAATATGAGAAGATATTTGCAATCAATTGTTTGGGCACTAATCGCAATTGGTTTGTTTATATACTGGTACATAACAAAATAGTGGTTGAATAGATGTATATGAGGTGCCAAAATGATTAACTACTCAGGAACACCCGTAATAGAAACAGAACGCTTACTTCTTCGTCCTTTGAAACAATCTGACACTCAAAGCGTATTTGACCATTGGCTTTCAGACGAACGGGTCGCAAACAATCGAGTGAACGCAGCTCACACGAGCATCGCTCAAACAGAAGAGCGTGTGAAAAAGATTGTGAGTCATTATGAAAATAAGGACTTTTGTTATTGGGGAATCGAGTTGAAAGATACAGGTGAACTGATTGGAGAAATTGATATTTACGATTTTGATAGCTCGACAGATAACTGCGAGGTAAGTTATTCGCTTGGATTCAAGTGGTGGAATCAAGGATATGGGACCGAAGCACTGCAAGCTGTTGTAGAGTTTGGCTTTCGTCAGATGAACATCCACAAAATCTCAGCTGCACATAACACTGACAATCCCGCTTCTGGCAGAATTATGGCCAAAGTAGGAATGAAACCAGAAGGCGTAATCCGGCACATGATTCGAAATGCGAAGAATCAATATAAGGATTGTGCGGTGTATGGAATTCTTCGGGATGATTAATAAAGATTATAAGAAAAAACTATAAAGCACATCAAATTAATGATGTGCCCATTTCATTTTATCAATCGCTAATGGCTGTACCTGAAAAAGTTTCTGGTCCAATACGAATTGTGCCTAAAAGATTAGAAGAGACGAACATTGTGTAAATTTGTTGTGGACCTGCAGGTGGATTGAAGTCAGATGCGTTGAAAGATATGAGTTGAGGCGCTAGAACATCTAAATTAAATGTTTGAGTCGCTGAGAATATCGTTTCATCTGTAGGAAGTGTACCTCGAACAACTGTAATTGTAATCCCAAGAAGTGCCAATGGAAGTTGTAATGCGATCGTACCTTGTAAAACTACACGAAGGTTAGGACCAGCGTTCTCAGTGTTTAAGCCAATTTGTCCAACTAATTGTGGAGTATTAATTGCAAGAATCGGAATGGCAATAGAGTTGGCATAACTAGCATTCTGACTTGTTCTTAAATCTAGAAATTGAGTCAAATTATCACCCCCTTTCTAATACTAGTGTATGACGCTTTTGTATAAGTGCTTGTACATGTTAAAAAATAGGTTGATTAGTAAAAATAGTTACTTTTCCTAACAAACAGTTGATATAATGACATCTGGAGAAATGCAAAGCCTCCGTTTAAGATCTTTAAACCATGTTGCTGATCGGCTTTCTCATCCTATGGTAACTGGTATACCGCTGAGGAACCAGTTTTGGGTTCGAAGCCCTAAATGAAGCCATTCACAGACTTTTAGGATTGAACAATTTTGCAGGTAAGACCTCCATTGTTCTCTCCATGTCTGTTGGGTGGTTTCCTATGTATTAAGTAAGGGGAATTGGGATGAAATCATTTTTAGAATATCTTGTAGTCATTGGGTTTGTATCTATTGTTGTGTTTGCCATTCTATCGATTATCAAGAAATTTTTTGCTTCGGTTACAGTGTATGAGTATGAACGTGGTGTGAAGTTTCAACATGGAGCTTTTCAGAAGATTGTGGGTCCTGGTAAGCATAAGTATTCTCCGTCTTCTACGGAAATCATGGTTTTTGACATGAGACCAACAATTCTGCAGCTGAACGGACAAGAGTTATTAACGGCTGATCAACTTAGTGTAAAGATTAGTGTTGCCGTAAAATATCAAATTACAGATCCGCAGATTCTGATCTCTGAATATGAAGATTATGAAGAACACATCTATATGAACGTGCAGCTCAAACTGCGTGATGTTGTATCATCATTAGAATTAGATGATCTGTTAGGAAAGAGGAATGAAGTAAATGATGCGCTTCAACAACTGCTTGTTGATAATGCGTTTGCTGGTTTATCCATCCTCTCAGTAGACATAAAAGATATTATGTTATCTGCTGAACTAAAAAAAGCATTCCTTGAGGTAATCAAAGCGAAAAAAGAAGCTCAGTCTTCACTGGAAAGAGCAAGAGGAGAAGCAGCAACTTTAAGAAGTCTGGCGAATACGGCTAAAATGCTGGAGAATAACCCAGAGCTGGCAAAACTTCGCCTGATGAAGACGATCGAGAATGCGAAAGGCAATACGTTTGTAATCGATATGTCAGATGGTAATCATAGTACGAAAGAGCAATCCAACGCGTAACAAAGAACGTGCATTTCTTCTAGAAGGAGAAGTGCACTTTTTTATGGAAAGAGTTAGTAGATTATGTGAGGAGTGGTTAGTATGAATCATCCGTTAGAAGCGGGATTAAAAAGAATGTTGCAAGAAGCATTTGATGGACCACAAAAACCAGTGACCGTTAGCTGGTTTACGAATACAAAACCAGACTCAGGCATATTTGGAGTTTTATCTCAACTATCTGCTGCTGATGCATCAAAACAAATCTATGGATCAACACTCGCCGCTCATACTGATCATGTTCGATATCATATGTGGGGAACTAATGAATGGTTGTATGATGGGACATTTCCAACAATGGATTGGAATAAAAGTTGGGAAATTCAAAGTGTCAGCGAAGAAGAGTGGCTTTCCTTTCAAGCAGGGTTGCAGCATGAATATCATCGCCTTTTAGAAAAGATTGATCACATAGAGTGGAATGAGGATTTAGCAAATGAAGTAGTAGGTTCGTTGGCGCACTCTGCATATCACCTTGGCGCAATGCAACAGATGATAAAATTTATGAAAGATCAGGTGAAATGAGATGTTTATCGCTGGAGTCTCAATCTTAGTTATCGTGGTTTTTACTTTGCTTGGTATTGACGTACAGTTGAGAAAAAATAATAAACAAAATGAAGAAATCATAGAGTTGTTGAAAGAGATCAATGAAAAATATTGAATGGTTTAGGTGCATGTTATGGAAATTAAAGTTCAAGCAGAAATCTATCGTCTAGGTCTTTTTATCGGCTTCTTTCAAGTGAAAAATGTCATCGAATGGGCCGATCAATTAATAGAGAAGTTGGATCAACCTCCATACGAAATTCTTGAAATCTCGTTATCTTCTAACTCAACAATAGCTTCGGTATGTTCAAAGTTAACCGATGTAAAAGGAAAGTATGATCAGGCGCTTCCGATCCAAGGAATTCTGAGTCTACTTAATGACGAACTAATTCAAACAAGTGATGTAACGCAAATATGTACCTATATGTATCGTCTTGTTGGTCACATTCCAGAGAGCTGTGATGATATTGAAAGGTCGATTATTAATCTAACAGATAGGTGGGAAATGGCAGTTGATGGCTACTATGGGAATGAAGAGGAAGCTCGTAATGATATTAATGAATTCCTAAAAGAATTTGGATCGTTAGAAGGTTGATTCTTATAAACTTGTAAATCATTTGAGCGAAAAAGGGATGTTTTATTAGAAATGAAAAATGTAATCAAATACACTACTATCTTTATTTGGGCTGTATTGTTTCTTTACTATTATGATAAATTTATGCCAGAAGGAATACTCTACTTGGTTATCGGAATTCCTGCGCTTTATCTAAGTGTTAGGGCAATTCTTTACCTTTTTAACAAGGAGGATAGGAAAGAGAGTAAAGGAAAAAGCGAAAAAAGCAGTTAGCTTTCTTCGCTTCAACACTTATTTCATCTCTGCTAATAATTCTTCTAACTGGTTCCAAGTCATTGTTACACCTTCGAGCATACCCATGTCTAGAACTGTCTTCACATCATCAGCAGATGCATATTCTGCACGGTTGATCAGTTTTGTTTGGTTGCCTTCTGAAACAAAGGTTAATGTAACTTCGGTTTGAGGCAATTCTTCAGAAACATTACCTTCAGCATCAGAAAACGCGTCTACGCTCTTGATTTTCTCTGGTGCCACGATCTCATGAAATACCGCTCTGCCCCAAGATTCGTGTCCGAAGTATTCTTGACTCTCATCTGTGCATTTCATGCAATAATGCCAAACACCTTCAGGACGGAATTCGAACTGTTTGATCGACATTGTCCAGCCACCAGGAGCCCACCAGCGCTTCAAATGTTCTTCTTCAGAAAAAGCTTTAAACACAAGTTCGCGAGGTGCATTAAAGGTACGTTCTAACACCAGTACATTTCCTTCTACTTTAGAAGTTAATTGATTCGTTTTATTTTCAACAGTCATTAATAGTTCCTCCTTCATTTATGTAGTGCCAAATATCGTTTATTTCATGTCTTTTAAATAATCATCTAAGCGGTCGAACCGATCTTCCCAAATGTTTCGAAAGGTATCAAGCCATTCTTCTAGTTCTAAGAAAGGTTGTGACTGCAGCTTATAGATTCGACGATTCGCAATAGGTTGAACCTCAACAAGTCCAGAATCACTAAGTACACGTAGATGCTTCGATACCTGCGGTTGGCGCAGCTTGAGGCTGTCGGCAATTTCTCCTACAGTGAGAGGACCAACTCTCAAAAGCTCAACAATGTGAAAGCGATTGGGCTCGGCAAGTGCATGCAAAGTTGTTAGTTTCTCGCCCATAAACTGTTCCTCCTTTCACATATAATATAACTCATAAGGAATATTCTTGTAAAGGAATATTCAAAAAGAACTTTTCGACATGAAGCAAACCTAGTGATTTTAAATGAAGCAGGTCATATGCTACATATTGAGCAGCGAAAAACTGTTCAACAACTAGTTGGAGATTGGTTTTAATAAGTCAACACTTGTTTCGAAGCTGCTTGCTAACACCAATAATTAAGTAAATCACGCCAATAATAAACACAACATGCACAGGAATTTTTATAGACGAGTTACTGTTAATCAGATATACGTACAAAGTAACTAATGCTGCTGTAATTGTAAACGAGACCCACCATTTTCTTATTCTAAATGTTGTATAGCCTACTATAAATGCTAAAAGGAGAAGTGTTGATGTGAGTATTAACCAATTTGTAAATGTAAGAAAGGGAAGAAGAAATAAACATATAATGAAGTAGATGCATACTACACAAAGGGCTTGTTTCAAATCGCATCTTCCTTATATTTGATATTAGGTACAAATCAAGAGCAATCATGATAAACCTGATGAAACCAATTTCAGTTTTATAACGCCTACTTGTATATAGAGTTTTTAAAATAGGGGGTTTTAGGATGAACAAAAAAGGGGTTCTTGCTCTTGTGCTGGCATTTTTATTCATCACGAGTTTCTTTACGTATTACATCATGAACGCAAAGCCGCCACCGGCAAGTGCTAAAACAGAAACAAACGTCACGATTCCAACTAAGCAAAGCACTTATTGCTGGGATGGATTTTTAAGTGGTGCGTGTGTAGATTATGCCGAGCCATTTATGATGAATGAAATAAAAGCTGTTTCCGTGTCACCAGGCGAAAAGATTGCTATATCGTATAAACGCAAACCGATTAAAGTATCAAAAGAAGTAAATGTATGGACCAAGGGGGAGTCTGATTTTAAAACTGTGACTTTACTAGATGGAGATCTTTATGTGGCTCCAAGCGAAAGTGGCACTTATGCTGTTAGTACGAACGGAACTTGGAAAAGAGGATCTTCCTCACAAGTATTCTTTATTATAGTGCAATAGAGTAAAACAAAAAAGTAACCCATCAATGTTTGCTAGGGATGGGTTACTTGTATAGACTTTTAACGTTTTTATTTCTTCTTCCTTTTTTCCATTTCTTTTTTAACTAAAGGAACGACTTTGTCTTTAATTCCTTTTTGCACTTTTGGATTGCTGAGTACTTTTTTGATTTGATCTTTCATGAATCGTGCCCCCTAAAATCGTGATAAAACTATGTTTCCCTTAAAGAGAGGGCAATTAAACCTGTATGAAAAAATGTATGTAGTAGTGTTTTGTAATATGAAAAGCCGCCCTGAAAGGCAGCTCATTGATTAACCGATTCGCTTTTTGTTTTTCTTGCTCTTACGTGCTTTCTTGCAAGCCAATAAGCCATCTAAAATACTAATGAAACTTCTCAAAGAAGACACCCCCATCTATCCCATGTTGAGAAAAGAATAAAGACTAAAATCTCTATTCCTTATATCATATGTGAGCTTGTCTTATTGGTTTGTACATTTGTTGAATCTATTAAAATTACTATAGAAGAATAGAGAATAGCATATGGAAATTAGAAGATATGCTAGGGGGTATTTCAATGGATGAAGAAATGGATAGAGTGAAAAAACGTGTAGATAAGCGTCTTGAACAGCATGCTAATCCTAAACATAGTGAAGTGCCATTTAACGATGCCATGGAACACTATGGAAAGATCGAGGGCTATCCAACTAAGAATCTTTCAAAGGTAAATCTCCAGGGGCTGCCACTGCCTATCCGTATACTCGGTTATTTCTTCATTGGAACGATGAGTGTGGGGATGATCACTGTTTTCCTTTTGTCGTTATTTAAATAAATCGTACAAAATTATGGCGAGGTGCTAACAGATGGATAAACGTGTTCAATTCGATTTTGAAATTGATTTTACCAATGGCGGGGGATTACAAGGACAGGAATTTCGTCTGGATCTCCATGGAGATGATATTTCAGATGAAGAGCTGGCGAAATATATCGTGGAGGATATGAGACTGTTGATGGTGGGAGAAGTACGGATCTTGAATAAGAAGATTATTGAGGAAAAGCATAAGCGGAAATTGTGATTGATGATTACAAGGATTCATGTTTGCGAATGTAAAGCGAAGTGGTGTCTCTGATTCCACAAACGAACAGGTGACTTTAGGATAACTCTATAGGAAGGTGAATAGAATCTTAGGATTTTCTTTAACTGCTGTGTTTAATTTCCTCTTTGGGTATTTATTTCATTATATGTCTGTTTTATTTGTGTTACTTTATTTGTACATTGCAGAAGCTCTTGGCTGGACATTAGATCCTACATTAGAAAAAGGTTTATTAATTCCAATTCTCATTGCAACAATATTTGCAAGTTTGATTTACTTCTCAATAATTGTTATTACAAACAAATACTTGTGGAAGAAAACTCACTTGAAAAAATCCTATTTCTTATTAATGATCTTAGTAACTTTCTCATTAGGAGTCCTTTCTAACGGAGAAAGAATTAATATCTTATTCAGCTAGCGGTTACCTTGATAAAGGCATTAGAAAACGACCAAACTCTGGTCGGTGTTTTTGATGGTATTTACATATCCAATTATTACGAGAATGCCTCTGAATAGTGCACAACACCTTGAACTTGAGCTAAGGAATTCTCAGTTAACTCAAGCGCCAAAAAGACTTCATCTGGAACATCAAAAGGAGCTTTAATTCCCCATGTGCTGGCCCTCTTGAATCCAAACTTCGGATAATAATCTTGATGACCTAAAACGATGACTGACTGATAGCCTAAACTCTTGGCAGACGTTAGGGCTGCTTTAATAAGTTGACTCCCGATACCTTTATTTTGATACACGGGAACAACAGAAACGGGTGCAAGTGCTAGTGATTCAACGAACTGTTTATCATTAACAATTTTCACTTTTGAAAGAAGAACATGCCCGATGATTTCATGTTTCTCATTTTCAGCGACTAAAGAAAGTTCAGGAACGAATGCTCCTGTCTCCCTGATTCGATTTACGAGAATATGCTCTTTTTTATCACTGAATTCCTCTGTTTCAAATGCTTTTCTAACCACTTCTTCAGTCTTTTTAAAATCTTCAATCCGTTCGATGCGAATTTTCCAATCCATTTGTAGTCTCCTCATCTTATCTTCTATGAATGGCACCTACTTTCTGTAAACGAAGAAAGAAGGTTTACTTACGCAGCTCTAAACATAAGTTGATCAAACAAAAACCTCCATCTGAAATATGTTCTATCGTATTAAGTTATTGATCTGACGTCAACTCTGAGAGATTGTTAATGAAGTTAGCTTTTTCAAAAGGAATTATTGTGTTTTCATAGAAATGATAGAAGTTGATCAAATAAAAAATGATTAGGGGGCTGCTCTATGCCAAAAAGTATGTTGAATCCTAAAGTTGATGAATTTTTGAAGGAAGCAAAATCGTGGAAAGAAGAGTTTGAACAGTTGCGAAGAATCGTATTAGACTGCGGCCTCACTGAAGACTTTAAATGGATGCACCCGTGTTATACGTTAAATAACAAGAATGTTGTTTTGATTCATGGATTCAAAGAATATTGTGCTCTATTGTTTCATAAAGGCGTTCTGTTGAAAGACGAAAAGAAGATTTTGATTCAACAAACAGAGAATGTGCAATCAGCTCGTCAAATTCGATTTACGAATGTTCAAGAGATCCTTGATTTAGAAAGCACGCTCAAAGCTTATATACATGAAGCGATTGAAGTAGAAAAATCTGGGGTAGAAGTGCAATTGAAGAAAACGGCGGATTATTCTATACCCGTTGAATTCCAAAATAAAATGGATGAGATCTCAGATTTAAAAGAAGCTTTCGAAGGTTTAACACCAGGGAGGCAAAAAGCTTATATTCGGTATTTTGCTGAAGCAAAACAGTCTAAAACGCGAGAAGCTCGCATCGAAAAATATATGGACCAGATCCTTGATGGAAAAGGGTTAAATGATTGCACGTGCGGGCTATCCAAACGAATGCCTAATTGCGACGGCTCACATAAAAGTATTCGATAAAAAAGCTAAGAAATCTGTAAAAGTGAAGGAGCTATGGAATGTCTAAGTGACAGACGAAATTAGTACCTACATCAAGAGGAACATTTGAATTATTTATAAAAGGTGAGGGCAAACCAGTCTGCGTGACTCACCATTATTCGGAGTTTAACGATTCTGGTGATTATTTTGCGGACTCTTTTACAGACCGTTATCAAGTGTATTTAGTCAACCTAAAAGAAGCGGGGAATACTTCAAAAGCTATTCATCCTCACGAGTTGAGCATGTTTGACGCTGTATACGATTTAGAAGCTATTAGAGAAGCGTTAGGTATCTCTGTCTGGACATATGCTGGGCACTCAACTGGTGGCATGATCGGATTGTTATACGGTATCCACTTTTCTTCATCACTTTCGTCTTTAATTATCGTCGGATCGGCTGCGAGAAAATATGCAAATTCTTCTCCCGCGTGTATTTATCATTGTGAGCACCCGAAGTTTGATTACATGCAACAACTCATTGAAACACTTAAGGATCCAGATTTATCTCCAGTCGAAAGGGCTACCATTTCTAAAAAGCGAACAAAGCTTTCTCTACATACTCCCGAGAAGTATGACGAATATTTCTCCTTACCAATTACGAAAAAAATGTCGGCATCTCGTATGAATTTTTTTATTAGAGAAGAAATGATATTTGATGTTTCGAGGCAACTGCATAACATAACGACTCCCACATTAATTATGGGTGGAGTGCATGATGTTCAATGTCCTATAGCGTTTTCAGAGGAAATGAAAGAGGCGATTCCTCAATCTACTTTTGTTCGTTTCAACGAAAGTAATCACTATCCTTTTCTTGAGGAATCACGTTTGTTTAAAGAAGAAATTCAGAAGTTCATGAACAAGGTTGTTGAAATGAAAATCTAGTGTAATCGCTTAGGAGAGAGTTGTAATGTACACACATATGCCGCCGGACTACACGTGTCCTTTTTGTTTAGTAGTTCAAGGAATTGAGGACCCCAATAACAAACTGGTTCAAAGTAAGCAGCAAGATATTATTTATCAGGATGAGTATGTGACGGCACTCATCGCAGCGTTATGGTGGCCAAACAACAAAGGTCACGTGATCATCATCCCTAATCGTCATTATGAAAATATTTTTGATCTGCCACTCGATATTGCTGCTCACATCCATAAGATTGCTCAGCGAGTTTCTTACGCTCTTAAAGATTGCTACAAAGTGCGATGGAATCTCCACTAGGCAGCATAACGAACCAGGTGGAAGTCAGGATGTATGGCATTATCACCTGCATGTGTACCCGCGGTATTTTAACGATGATCTTTATCTGACCCATGGCAGTCTTAGCGACCCAGCAGACCGTGCGGCTTATGCAACAAAACTTAGAACTTGGTTTCAGTCACATACATAGTTAAAACGCTAGTCATTACATAAAAAGAGGATGTCATTCATGAATACACATACCGAGTTAAAAGAGATTGAAGCTTATTTACTGAAGAAATATGATTGCCACACCATCATTTTGTACGGATCATATAGTCGTGGAGATCATACAAAAGAAAGCGATGTTGATCTTATATGTTTTTCGGATTCCGTTACCGAGGATAGGAATGAAGTTGAGTTTATAGATGGAAAGCAACTAGATGCGTGGATCTATCCGACAGAAAAGATGAAGCAGTCTGAACCCTTTTTGCGGGTACATAAAGGCGAAATTTGGATCAACAAAAAAGGTCTAGCGGAAGACTTTTTGACTGGTATTCAAAACACTTTTGAGCAAGGTCCGAAACAGTTAACTGATGATGAAAAAGACTTCCAGAAAAGTTGGCTTAAAAAGATGCAGGTGAGATCGGCTAAAAATGATATAGAAGGAAACTATCGATTTCATTGGATGCTAAAAGACAGTTTGGAAATCTATTTTGAATTAAAAGGTGAGTGGTTCCTCGGACCAAAGGTTTCTTTTAGATGGTTGAAAGAGAACGATCCTATGGCTTTGAATCTCTTTGAACGTGCATTAGCTGCAGGTTCAACTGATAAGAGTACAAAGAAATTAATAGATTACCTATGTGAGTTGTAAGAATGAGAATAGACCCACAGTACCTAGTGCATAACGGCTATGAGTTTGTTGATTTTATTAGTGTGACGGAAGAACAGTTACATAATTTCGCTCCACTTTCAGGCTCATATGCTGTCATCAAATGTGAAGGCAAATATCTTATGTGTTTTAACTCTTTGAGGCAGCAATGGGAATTGCCAGCCGGAAAGAGAGAAACGGGTGAAACACCAAAAGAGTGTGCAGTTAGAGAGCTTTTTGAGGAAACGGGACAAAGGGTTGCAGAACTCTGTTTAGTAGGTCTATTAATTTCAAAGAATATAGTTAATGGATTCATTAAACGAAATCCAGTGTATTTTTCTGAAGTCGGACAGGTCCAACCGTTTATTGAGAATGCTGAAACAACAATGATCACGCTTTGGGATACGAAGATACAGATTGGTAGAGTGGATGCTCTAGATTTGAGAATACTAGAGTATGTAAGCTGAATGTTGTAGGATGAAAGGAGGAAACTAGACAAGGAAGGGAATGTTCATATGACTGGCAGAAATGAACCTTGTCATTGTGGCAGCGGAAAAAAGTATAAAAAGTGTTGTTTGGCGAAGGATAGTAATTTTAAAGTGCTAACAGGTGGTAAGGGGAACTCAGTTCGTTCTACCCCTTTAACACCTGAACAAATTGAAATTGCAGAGCTTCTTCATTTGGATCAAGAAGTTTACTACGCAAGTGATTTAACAGAGTTCTATCTTGAGAGAACAAAAGGTAAATCTAAGGGAACTATTTTAAAATATCGTAACTCGCTCGAAAGTATAGGGTGTGGACTTTCTAATCATAAATATGCAAACCAATGGATTGAATTGAGTCCGGAATTCTGGGAACAATTGATTGTGTATGATTTCTTTGTAATGAGCCTAGAACCGAGCTATAATCAAGCAGAAAATTTGTTCTCTGTTCTCAAACAATTTACCAAGTGGACAGATAAAAAATATGGCTTGGATAATGGAGAGCTGGTTAAATTTCTGACCGATAAGAATCGGTATGCTGTAATGGATGCCATATATAACTATAATTTCCTGTTGCGTGAAGTTTTGATGCAAAATGCAAAGGACAAATGGTTTGGTAGTAACAGAGTCGGCCCTCTTGTTGAAGAAGGTGGATGGTTTGTTGTAAATGACATGACAGCAACATCCATAAAGACTATTGAACTGACAAGTGGTGACCAATTTACGATTTCCATCCCAAAGGAAATGCTAACCCAAGAATCCGTACATTATGGAATGATTTTTGTTGGAGTGCTTGAGAAAGAAAGTGGAAAGCGAAACTGGAGGTTTGTTGAATTAGAAAATGTATACCCGCCTAAAGCTTTTTCCTTTTTGAAGCGAGAAGTTCTTGAGTTTATCTAAAGATAGCAAGCTTGCTCATTTATGAATTTAGTGACTTATTTTTATGTCCCTACTCATTTACAATGATGATACAATCGGACCATATTGTGGCTACTCTACTTAAAATCACCCATCAATCTGTTAAATATTGATGGGTGTTTTTTTTTATATTTACACTGTAGCTTTCTCGATGTCTGCCTTTAATTCTTTAAACCATTTTAAGTTCACTAAATGGTGGGAACGAGAATTTTCGTTCATACGGCGAAAGTAATCAATTCTGCCAGGTAATTCCTTATTGTTAGCTAAGTATTCATCAAGTAGGGCAATCCTCGCTTCCGTCTGATCAATCTGGGATTGAATACATTCCAATAATTTATTTGTATCGAATACATCTGCAAACAGCAACGTTCCATATAACGGTAATTTAATATACTCGGATTTAGTTCCATATTTGGCCATTAATTTATCAAATTCTGCTAATCCTAAAGACGTGATTTTAAAGGTATGAATTTCACGACCATTGTTTGGACGTGTTTGATGTGTTTGTTCGATCAAACCTTTTTCTTCGAGTTGTTGCAAATTGTAATAAAAGGATCCTTTAGTAAAGTTAACGATATATTGATAATGTCGTTTTTCCATTAAACTTAATAGTTCGTATCCATGAGCGCCGGGGTTTTGAATAAGTAAGCCAAGAATTAGTAAGGGAATCAAGGTTGCATCACCTTCGCCACTTGTGCTTCAAATTCCTCGTATGTGATTTTACCTAGAGCCAAATTCATACTGTGAATATAAATATGTTCAGTTTTCGAATAGTTATTGTCTATTTTTAGTGATTGATTTTCATCAGCAAGGGGCTCTAAGATATGCGTCTTTTTCGAAAAAGCTTCGAAATACCGAAAACCGAATTTTCGTTGGGAAACGGCGTTTAAATGAATACCATCCGGATTGGAAGTTAGACCTTCTGCCGATACATAATAACAATTTTGCTGCTCATGAGCGAATCGACGTAATTGCTCGTTGATTTCTTGAAACTCTGATGAGTACTTTCCGAAGCCTGTTTTTCCTAAGAAATCACCAAGCTCACCAATGATTAATGGGACATTTTGAAGGTTTAATTCTTTACGTAAAGTGTCAATGATAAGAGATAACTTTTCATAATACGTTTCATGTAGAGAATTATTGCTATCACTTTCACCTTGATGCCAAAGTATACCGCAAATTTGACTAGTTTCAAGAGCAAATCGAGCTTCAGACAAAGCATGTTGAAAAAGAGTACCTTCTGGATGCCAATCGTTCAAGGAACTGCCACCTTCAGCACAAGGGATCAAACCAATTTCTTCATCAGGGTTAGCTTTCGAATATGCCTCTGCAAAAGATGCTGCTAAACTTACACCAGCAACAGGACGGTCATAATTTACTGGCTCTGTCATCATTTGCCACTGTCCATTGCGGAGCATTTTTATTTTTTCATTAAAGATAGGTTCTACTTCATGCAAGAATCCACGACCTGCCATATTTGATTGCCCTAACATCAAAAAAGATTTTATCATTTAATTTTCATTCCTTTACATAATAGTCTAATTAGACTTAAATATTATAGAGTCTAATTAGACTATCGTCAACTTGCCTTGCTAGTAAAATTATTTATTACGATATAAGAAAAGTAGCTTCTTTTTGTAATTAACCTTAGGAAAAAGAAGCTGAGAGGTAGTGCCAATTAATTTACATTGCTATTATTTTTTGAGAAAGTAAAGGTACAATTTATACTTATATAATTACTGATGATAAAAGAAAATGAGGTAGGAAAAAAATGATTGCAAAAACAGAAGAAGATTTTAATGGTTTGAAGGAAATCGGCAAAATTATTGCCTCCATTAGAGATGAATTAGTACAAAGAACAATTCCTGGCGTAACGACCAAAGAACTTGATGATATAGCCGGAGAACTTTTAGAAAAAGCAGGGGCAGTGTCAGCTCCTAAAGGTGAATATGACTTTCCAGGCTATACGTGTATAAGCCTTAATGATGAAGTGGCTCATGGTATTCCAGGTCATAGGGTTATTCAAGAAGGGGACTTAGTAAATATAGATGTATCTGCTTCAAAGAACGGTTATTTCGCAGATACAGGAATCTCATTTGTAGTCGGAGAAGGGGAAGAAGTTTTAACTAGATTATGCGATGTTGCAAAAAAAGCATTTGAAGCAGGTCTTAAGAAAGCTAAACCTGGTTCCAAAAAAAGTAGAATCGGAAAAGCAGTATATGAAACAGCGAAACAGCATGGATTCACGGTTATCAAAAACCTTACAGGACATGGTGTCGGACGTAGAATACACGAAGAACCAGACCATATTTTAAACTATAATGATCCTTGGGATAATGAAATATTAAAGGATGGGATGGTTATCGCATTCGAACCATTTATTTCAACCTTGGAAGAAGAAGTATTCCAAAAAGAAGACGGTTGGACCTATGCTACAGAAAAAAGCTATGTAGCACAAATAGAACATACGATCATCCTTACAAAAAATGGTCCGATTATAGTCACGTTATAATTTTTAATAGGATTTTCAGCCTACAAAATGGGTGCATTTCTCTAAGAAGGAGATTTGCACTTTTTTATTGAACTAATTGAAGAAAGTAACAGGATTGTTGAATCAGCACGAGTGAATTAAGGGAAGAAAATGACATATGAAGTAGGAGAAAGTATGTAAATGAACAAAAGCAGATACAGGAGATCTATTAGAGGTGTAATCAGGGAAATTAGAGGTGAATTAATATTTGAATTGCTATGGAGCATCTTAACTTTTATTCCAAGAATGATATTCCGCTTAATAAAAAGCATCTTTAACCACTATTAAGCAATCGTAGCCGTTTATACAAGAAGGATTTACCGCCTTTTTTTATGGAACTTATTTACAAATGATTCGGATTATTGAATAAGCACGGAGATTCTGAAAAAATACTACCATATGCAATTTATGAAGTATAATGAAATAGATATTAAAATGTATGGAAATAAATTATTAAATTTTATCATTGTATTCCTATTACTAATGAAGGAAGGGGACAACCTATGAAGGATAAAATTACTCAACAAACTAAAGAACTTCAGCAATCCAACGGTGGTCATATCTTCTACGAGTACCAGAATATTGAATCTTATATAAACAACACTGTTTCTTATGTTTTAGCAGGGATTGAACAGGGAGATTATGTTATCGTTATAGAGAACGATCGTCTTTATCCACTGATTGAAGAAGCAATAAAAATGGAAGTAAGTAAAGACGATCTACATAAAATCCACCGTGTAAACAACTTTGATTTTTATTGTTTCAAAGGTGATTTTAATACTGAAACCGTCATCTCGTATTTTAAAAAGTACGTTGAACCTTTTCTGGAAAAGAACATTTCTATTCGAACTTGGGCGCATGTTGAATGGGCTGATAAGGAGCAATTGGCTTATTACGTAGGTGAATATGAGAAGGAAGTCGATAAAACGGTGATTGAATTCGGATTAACGACTATTTGTGCTTATGATCAAATAAGAGTTACAGATGAACTCCGACAAACTCTATTAAGCTGTCACCGCTATTACATGACAGATAATGAAGTCCATTGTATCTCTAAAGACTTAAAACCTTACCGTATGTTGAACGATCTTTGATTGGAAAGGCAAAATTCAAAAAGAAATATACTTCATTTCATAAAAGATGCATTTCTTTAATAGAGAGCTGCATTTTTTATTGTATTAAAGAACAAAAGGGGCAGGGTTGCGGAAGAAAATTTAAAAGGGGTTACAACTTTGCATTTCTTTAAGAAGGAGAAGTGCCTTTTTTATTGAACTATATGGTGTTAGTAGATTATTACATCTTTTTTAAGAACTGAGGCGAAATGAATGTCACACGATGGCATTGTTTTAGTTGTAATGGCATCGATTATAAATGATGATAAAGTTTTAATTATAAAAGAGAATAAACCAAACGCCTTAAATAAATGGACTTTTCCTGGTGGACATATTGAATATGGTGAGGACATTCTTGTTGCGGCCAAGAGGGAAGTAAAAGAGGAAACAGGTTTGGACTTAAAACTGGTAGGTACCACTGGTGTCTACAATTTTATTAGTAGTACGAACGATCAAGTAATCCTATTTCATTTTATTGGTGAAGTCACTGATGGTCACATAAACCTTGAAGAAGAGGGGATTACTGAAAGTATGTGGATTATGGTGAATGAGCTTGCAAAATTTAAAAAAGAGGATTTACGAGAACCACAGGTATTAAATCAAATAATCGATAACTTACTAAAAGAAAAGGTACATTCTATCAGTCTTTATAACGAAAAAAAGTTTTAACTTATTTTGAACTAAACACAACACGCTCCAAATCATTTCGCGGCCATAGAGTTAATTAAGTAGTTCTAGTATAGATATATTTAATTTCAAGGATGAGTACATTTCTTTAAGAAAAGGAATGTACTCTTTTTTATTGAATGTATAAAGGCTTGTACTTAACTCGCAATAAAGGAGATTACTATGTTAACAAAACAACAACTTCTAGATATAAAAAAATTACAAAAAGAGTGTGAGATTCATGATCGTATACAGCTTAAACTTAACTGGAATATGCTAGAGAATCGTGAATCAAATCAACTAGATTATTTTCACTATGAAAACGACGAACTCGTCGCGTTTCTTGGCATGTATCCTTTTGGTTCTACAGTCGAAGCTTGCGGCATGGTGAAACCAAGTGATCGACGTAAGGGACATTTTCAGAATTTGTTTCAAAAAGGGATGGAATCAGCTAAACAATGCGGATATCAAAAAATCTTGTTAAATGCCCCAGCTGGTTCATGGGCAGCAAAAGAGTTTTTACTTAAAATAGGTGCTGAATATGCATTTTCAGAAAATCAAATGGTGTGGGAAGAGAAATCCATACAATCAGTAGAAGGAATCACACTTCGACAAGCAAAAGAAGAAGATTTAGACATGTCCATTCGTATATCGATAGAAGCATTCGGAATGACCCGAGAAGATGCAACATTAATGCAACGTTCATTTAAAAAAGAAAGAAACACGGATATGTTAATGATCGATGTGAACGAAAGTACAGTAGGAAAAATACGTGTCTCACGGAAGGATGGAGAGGCATGGATCTATGGGTTTTCCATTTTGCCAGAGCATCAAGGGAAAGGTATCGGCAGGAAAGTGTTACGTCAGGTTATAAAAGAGCAGATTTCAGCAGGGTATTCGGTACACTTAGAGGTAGAAACCAAAAATGACAATGCCCTTGGCTTATATCAAGCAGTAGGGTTCAAAGTAGTACATGCACAGGATTATTATACGTATGTAATATGAAATAATGCTTTTCGTAATTACAGCACATAGGAACAGATGAAAAATTCAGTTGTTATTTGATGGTGGATTAACTCTTACTTAGCGATATGTCTAATGAAAAGATTAAAGGTTATAAGAAAAAATATTAACATCCTGTCGATTATACAGATTGTTGATCGTCGTATGAGTGGATACACAATTTGAGTAATCGAGGAGAGATGATCATGATATTTTTATGTATGGGCTATTACAACCCTGAAAAAATGGATGCACGACCAAGGACAGAGATTGAAGCAATCATGAGTGAATGTCAGCCGCACATTGAGAAATTTTATGATAACGGTGAGGTTCTGCTTGATGCCGGTCTCGACACAGAGTCCAAAAGCTTGCGCCGTGTAGACGGCACGGTAATCGTAACAGATGGGCCATTTACAGAAACTAAAGAAATGATAGGAAGTATTTTCATTTTTGAAGCAGAAAACATGGATGAGGCAATCCAACTTGCTTCTTTACATCCAACAACTCAAGTGAGCAAGGGAGAAGAGTTTGGTTGGCGCATAGAAATTCGTCCTGTGCATTACTTGAAAACCAATAAATGAATAGGGGAGAATATTATATTCAAGTGAGACACGATAACACAATAATCTTTTGAAGTTGATTTGTTCAACAAATAATTATAAGGTTTCTTTTAGCAAACTAAGGTATAGTATATAAGGTGAATTGAAGATGAAAAAGTAGGTGAACATTTTGGGGAAATATCAATTGGATGACAAAGCTCAGGTAGCCGTTACAAAGTTTCATGAAAAACAGACGCCTGCCAGATTTGATAAAAAGAAGCATCTTGAAAAACTACGCACGGAGTTTTTGAAAAAAAAGCAAAAACAAACAGATAAATAATAAGAATGAAAACATAGGAAGAACGAATGCTTCCTATGTTTTTTCTTATCCAATTAAATAGGGTTATGTTATTCTGTATTTCTAATTATTACTGGAGACATGAAACTGTTGTTTCTCAGTATAATATTCTTTTTTAGTCGGCTGCGTATTAAAGATAAATAATATCAATGTTACTGCAAACATGGTTAAAGTTCCTAATATGACCACAAACCGAATGGATATTAATTCTGCTAAGATTCCAAAAATCATGGTTCCAATAATAATGAAAAAGGCTTCGATGAAACCATATAAACTACCAACCCGCCCCATGACTTCGACAGGAACATTATTTTGATAAAATGTGTAAAATCCTGTGTTAATAAATGCCATCGAAAATGATAGAACGAAAAAACCAACTGCGGCAATTACAAAAGTACTCGAAAATGCATAGATTAGATAACCGCTGGAAACCAATATGGCACCAAGACCAATTAGCCAGGAGGTAGCTACTTTTTCAACAACTATCATGTTTATTGAGGCGCCTACAACGATTCCAACACCAGCAATACTTACAAGTAAACCATAATCTCCCTTGGATAACGACAGAACTTCTGTAGCAAATGCTGCTTCCAGTGAATCTACGGCAGTTGCTAAGACCATTACTGCACTAAAAAGTAAATAAATGACCATAACATAAACACGCTTACGACTAAAATCAACTACTAATCTCCAGTCTTTTTTCAATACTTTTAAGGTGATTCTTTCATCTTCTGTTTCTATAAAATCATTCTTTTCGATATTGGGCATGACCAATATAATCATTGCTGACAAAAAAAGAGCGATGGCATTCATATAAATTGCGGAATTTGGAGTGCCGATCATAAAAATCATCCCAGCAATCGCGGGTCCAGTAACAAATGCTCCAGAATCAATTAAGCTACGGAGAGAATTGAATCGTTTTCTTTTATCAGCGGGAATTAGCTTCGTAATGTAAGACATTGATGTCGGCTCATAAATAGAACTAGCCACACTGATGAAAAAGACAATACCATACATTCCCCAAAGAGAGGATAGTAAAGGCAATAAGGCAATAAGCATTGCCTGGAATAGAGTTAGCCCAACCATAAGATGCTTTTTGTTCATGCGATCTATTATGCTGCCACACCAAATGTTAGTAAATAATGTCGATAGAGCTCTAAGTATATAGAGTCCTGAAACAGCAAGGACACCCATCCTGTCAAGAACGATTAAATTGAGTGCTATAAAATACACCCATGCTCCAATACTCGAAATACCAATACTGGACAATAAAATGGTTGGGTATTTCCACGACCTAATAGACTTGTTTAAACGCATTTTTATTTTCACTCCTCCATGACTCTAAACTTGGACAATAAAAAAACTCACCCCCAAGACATTTGTCTTGAGGACGAGTTATTGCGCGTCGTGGTGCCACCTCAGTTTGGAAATATGTCACCATATTCCCCTTTTTAGGTACATTAAAAATTCCATACATATACCCTAGCTCTATAACAGGAGCTCCTGTAACACTATCACCTTCAAGGATCCAATGCGCTGCTCAGAGGCTTGCTTCTAACCATTAATCCTTACTCCTTTTCACCAACTGGAGCTCTCTTTGAAGAATTGCTGATTATACTCTTCTCTTCATAGCATTTCATTTAATTGTGGATAATTTTACCAAATATATAGTGGTAAAGTAAAGAGTTTTTAAATTAAGTTGTTGGAAATTAATTATAGAGTGGAATTAAAATGACAGGTTACTATTTGTCTATAATGACCTATACGGGAAATATAAAAAAGATGATCTGGATGTAACCAAATCATCTTAAAACATGCAATATCATTCTTTCTACTTTAATTATACTCCGAATGTTAGATAATTAATAGACTACTCTTTCTAGGATTTTACTCATATACTGTTGTAAACAAATCATAAAAAAGTTAGAGGTGTCTATGGATGAATGATAAAAAAGAAGTCTTAGATAAAGGTCCTTTCTTTCATGGTACTAAAACCGAATTGAAAATTGGAGACCAATTAGAACCGCTATACCTATCAAATTATCAAGACAAAAAATCTAACTATATCTATTTCACTGCTACATTAGATGCTGCAAAATGGGGTGCTGAATTGGCACGATCTCAATCGAAAGAGAGAATCTATATCGTAGAGCCTCTAGGTGAATTTGAAAACGACCCGAACTTGACCGATAAAAGATTCCCCGGAAACCCAACAAGATCCTACAGATCCAAATCCCCATTGAGAATCATAGCTGAATTAAAATCATGGGAAAGGCATTCAGAGGAAGAAATCAATCAAATGCTTACACACTTGAAGACTTTAACTGAACAAGGTAAGAATGTAATATACGATTAACAACTTTTAAAATAGATTAATTAGATACAGCAATTTCCCTATAGATTTTTAGACAACCCCATTTCAGATTAAATTGAAATGGGGTTTGTCTTACGCTCTGTCATCCTCACTGATAAGGTGAGGATGTTTGTGTTAAAGGTTTAAAATGTAAAAGTTGACATAATTTTAAGGTTTATGTAATATATAAATTGCATATGTAAACTATATCTAACATCCAGCTGGGGTGAGAAATGAAGAATAACGTTAAAATGACTAGAATGAATGCCTCCATTACTCAGGAACAATTAGCGAGAAAAGTTGGTGTGACTCGACAAACGATCGGTCTTATAGAAAAGGGCGAATTTAATCCTAGTCTTCAATTGTGTATTGCAATAGCTAAAGAACTGCAGAAAACGTTGGATGAATTATTTTGGGAGGTCGATGCGAAATGAAATCTTGGATGTCCTTTTTACTACCGGATGATGAATACAAAGAAAGAAAGATGTTATATTTTTTCTCTGAGGGTGCAATCCTTCTTTTTCTTTCCCTTTTTGTCATGCTTATCGGCAACAAGTCTTTACATCTGGATGCACAAACGATCTTATTAGTAGCTATGGGTATCTTCCTTTTTTATGTGTCAGGCAGATATATCTTATCTGGCATTGAATACACAGATATTTCAACGGAGAGAGCCTATAAAAAAGAATTAAAAGCAACAATCATGAAAACAGTTGGTTTTATTGCTATCTTTTTAACAATCTATCTAATAATTATTGGTGTGCCTACGAGTTTAAACAAATGGCTAGAAATATCGGGGTTGTTAGCAAGTGTTAGTGTAGTAAAGTTTTTATCTACATATATTTCATTAAAACGCTCTTATCAGAAGAATAAGGAACTATTATAAATTTCTTTTGTACTAACATATGCAATGATTATGGATTTTCAACCTTACGAGATCATGTTTTCGTAAGGTTTTTTCTTCTTGTGATACTAACTACAAGCATAAAATTTCTAATAATTCCTTCTGTGATTATAATCTGAGTTAGAGAGATAGGAGGGGGAAATATCATGCATAACTATATTTGTAAGACGTGCGGGGTTCAATATGAAGCAACTTTACATGAACCAACATCATGTTCCATCTGTAAGGAAGAAAGACAGTATGTGAGTTCCAAAGGACAATCGTGGACAACATTAGAAGCGATGGTGGAAAGCGGCAACTATAAAACAGAAGTTAGTGTTGAAGAAGAGAATCTGTATCGTGTTCAGACGAGTCCTAGCTTTGGAATCGGCCAGACGGCATACCTCGTGAAGGGTAAGGGATATAACGTGTTATGGGACTGTGTGACTTACATAGATGAAGGTACGATTAAAGCCATTCAGCAGCTCGGTGGAATTGATGCGATCGCACTATCACATCCTCATTATTATTCCACTCAAGTGGAATGGGCTGAAACATTTGATGCTGCACTATATATTCACGAAGATGATAAGAAGTGGGTAACGAGAATGAGTGAAAGGATCGTGTTCTGGTCGGGTGACACGCTCGAACTCAGTGAAGGCGTCGTCCTTCAGAGAATCGGTGGTCATTTTAAGGGAGGCACCATCCTTGAATGGAAAGAAGGGAGCCAGCAACAAGGTGTTCTTCTTTGTGGTGATATTGTTCGTATAGTAGCGGACCGGGAATGGGTCAGTTTTATGTATAGTTATCCTAACTTTATTCCTTTACCAGGTGCTACGGTTGAGAGGATCGCTCAGCGTATGAAAGAACTACACTTTAATCGTATCTATGATGCTTTTAACCGAGTGATCAAAGAAGATGCTGCAGAGTCGGTTCAACGATCAGCGAAAAGGTACGTTGATGCGCTAAATGGAGTATTGTTCCAAACATAATTATTAAAAACAGAGCTCAGTATAACTTTTCACGAAGAACGATGGCTCATATCAATTTTGAATAAAGTAACCTACCCTATTGTCTGGATGGACACAGGGTGGTTACTTTTTTATTTAGACGTCAACTCGGGCAATTAGAATATAGGTGTGAATTCACAGTATTATTCAGCGAGCTGCTTCAGCTCATGCCTCTAATTTTGGTTAATTTAAGTTAAATTATAAGCAATTTATAATAAAGTATAAGTTTACTTTACTTTTTGTAAGAAATTAATTTATAATTAATCAGAAGAGGTGATGTCATGAAGAAAGATTTTGGTGATTCCATTTCAAATAAGGTTTATGAATATCGTGTACTTGCCAGATTGTCGCAGCAAGAATTAGCAGAAAAAGTCGGGGTCTCCAAACAAACCATTTTTGTAATGGAAAAGGGAAACTATGTACCCACTCTGTTGTTAGCTTTTCGAATTGCTGAATTCTTTAAAGTTGATGTAAATGATGTTTTTACTTATATGAAAGGAATTGATAAAGATGGAAATTAAGTCGATCTCAGATATCCCTGTTGCAGCTTTTTACCCTTTGAAGTCATGGGCGGAACAGTCTACTGGAAATTGGAACATTCTCTTAGGCATTGGTTTTTTATTGTTAATGGCTAGTATGGTATTCGCCTATGTGTTCTATAAGAAGATGGGGAATGAAGATGAACGCACAAAAAATATTTATCTGAAGAGCAGTTACTTTATGCTGTTGACTATCATTCTATGTGACATCGTTTTTCCTACAGAGTATATGGTGAACCTATTCTTCTTATACAAATATGGGCTAGCCATTTTAGCAGGTGGTATTTATTTAGCCGTTCAATATAAAAGGGATTTCTCATAAAATAAATAGTTTGAAGGACCTCGCAACGTTAATCGTTGCGTTTTTTTTGAAGGGGCTTTTTTCCTGCATCACAATCGGCCAGATTGTTGAAAAAGGATAATAAAATCAGATGTCGTATTTATTTCTAAAAGATCATCACTTAGGAGGAATTTAATGCCACTGTCTAAAGATAACGTAGAATACATAATTCGAGATGTGAAATTAGAGGATGCGGAGGTACTTTTGGATATTGAGAAATCTGTTATTTCTGAAGGCAGATATTTCATTGTTGTATCAGAAGAGGTAGAAGAAAAGCCATTACAGGAGGAGAAGGAACGACTACAAAGGAGTCTACTTCTTTTTCGATAATCGGGTGCGTTTTGACTAGAAAAATAATTTACAAGAGGACTCTGTGAATGATAAATATAATAACTTAATTAGGACTTAAATGATATTTGGAAGAGATAGGGGATATTATAATCGTGTTAGTATTTCTACTTCATATTTTGATAAGTTTCATGGTGTTAGGAATAACATTAGTTCTAGGTCGAATAGTTGAATTTAAAAGAAGTGCTCTAAATAATATTGTTGGGATAACTGGGATATCAGGGATTTTTATAGTAGGTACAGGTATTTTCATTGGAATAGGCGATTCTTTACATGCATATCTCTATATAACCTTTGTATTACAGTTAATTATTATTTGTCTTTTATTTTTTAACTATCGTCATTTTAAAAAGGTAGGTTATTCAAATTTCATAAACATCTTTTCCATGATCCTACTTATTACTAGTTACTTAACTTATGTTTACTATATTATAGGGAGCTTTTTGTATTAGTAATAGCTGCGTTAATTCAGGAAGGATTTACCGCCTTTTGCCCAAATATGAGATATTACTGTAGCTGAACAAGGAGTATACTAATGAATGATTATATTGAACGTATCAAAGCAGTCTATCCTGAACTTATAATTGAGGATGTTTATCTTAATGATATTGGTCAAAATAACGATGTTCTAATAATAAACAATTCTCTTGTATTCAGATTTCCCAAATACAAAAAAGGAATTGGAAGTTTAGAAGAAGAAACTAAAATCTTAGAACATATTAGGGACACAATATCAATCCCAATTCCATTTCCAAAATATAAGTCATTTGAACTGTTAGAACCCGGTAAAGTATTTACTGGCTGTAAACGAATTGAAGGTAATCCACTTTGGAATGAACATTTAGTTAAAGTTAATAAAGTGGATTCCATAAAAATTGCAAAACAACTCGTAACATTTCTAATTGAAATTCATTCTATATCAAGAGAAAATTTGCATAAGGATCTAAAATTAAAAGATAGTAACCCTTATGAAGAAATGAAAGAACTATTTTTTAATATACAGGACAAGCTTTTTCAATTTATCAATGAGAAAGCTCAAATGGATATTATTTATTCGTTTGAGAGTTTCCTTAATAATGAAGAATATTTTAAAACAACCCTTATACATGGAGATTTTGGAGCTTCAAATATCTTATGGAACCCCGAAAATTGTGAAATTCCAGGAATAATAGACTTTGGTAATTCTGGTATTGGTGATCCTGCATATGATTTTGCAGGGATACTATCAAGTTACGGTGAGGATTTTTTTAACAAGTGTATAGATCTTTATCCAAATGGTTCCGAAGTAGCTAAGCGTGTTACATTTTATAAGAGCACATTTGCTTTACAAGAAGCTTTGCATGGTTTAATAAATAACGACACTCGTGCATTTGAAAACGGAATAAAAGAGTATCGCTAAGAATACTGTCGCTTTATGAACATAGTTTCATAGCTAGTCATTACTTATTTAACATTAACTGTCATAACAAATTTTTATTCAACAAAACGGCTGCATTGCTTTTAAGTGTTGCTATAAGGTTGGACACAAGTGAGTGATCCAGGAGGTTGCTACAAGAGAAAGAATGCATGATTTGTGAACGGATAGAAGTAGATGAATATAGAAGGCAGTGAATCAATTGAAAGTCGCAACATTTAATGTTTGGAATAATAACGAGACATGGGATATTAGAAAAGAAATTATTATCCAGGAAATCACAAGAATAAATGCAGACATCATTGCTCTTCAAGAAGTACCAAATCTTAAGGAACTTCAATCTATTATAAAGCAAGTTGGAATAGATCATTACTCTTTTCATAAATATCCAGGTGATGACGAAGGTCTTGCTATTTTATCAACATTTCCAATAGAAGAGGTAAGTAAGGAAAATGACGTTTTAAATAATTGTTCGATGAGGACTATTGTTCGAATAAATGAATTAACAATTGGTTTGACAAATGTCCACTTAACCTGGAAAAGTGCTTATAAAAGAGAAAAGGAAATAGTGGAAGTGGTAAAATGGATTTCGGAAAGTAAAAATACTGACTATGAGCTACTTTGTGGTGATTTTAACAGTAAACCCAATTTATCAAGTATCTATAATTTTTTAGTTGGCGAACTTTCAATTGAATCATTTGATACAAGTTGGGTGGATCTAGGACAGTCAGATAAATCCCCAACCTTAGACTATGAAAAAAATAGATGGCTACTGAATAGAGAAAACTTAAATAGTATCAGAGTTCCCGTAAGGTATGATTGGATACTATTAAAATCATGCTATCCCAAGCAAGAACCAAAGCTTCTAAATATAGAACTATTTGCTAACGAAGTATCCCTAACACAACAAGTTTTTCCAAGTGACCATTATGGTGTAATAGCTGATTTGAGTTTATAGATTCATCTTAAAACTTAGATAACCCTTGAAAGCTTTTTTTGTTCAAAGTAACGGCTTTTATTAAAAAAATTTATACAAATTTAAAGCGATTTTGAACTGCTCCCCAATAGTTATTCACAGCTAACAATTGGAGGTGCAGTTTTTTATTACTAACATTCTTTGGATATCCAGCTGGCTACTTTTCAAGCTTACTTAGAGGGAAAAGATACGATAACGGCACAGCTCAAAGGCCATATATAATCTACAACATAAAGATTAAAATAGCGTACTTAGAAACAGGAAAGTACTAGTCTCTTCTTTCACTTTTAGACACCAGTATTATGATAGAGGTGTATTTGAATGCATGCTCTAGATATAAAGGATGAAAACCAATGGATGCATACTTCCTTAAAGGGATATGGTAACTGTTTATTGAATTAAAGAGTAGGTTACAAATATTTAGAAGTACGGCTAAGTGGATATAAAAAATTTTTATTCGTTTTCTTTATAGTGAGGTAATAAAGAGAGAAAAATATAAGTCTGAGTGATACAGGAGAGATGACAATGATATTTTTATGTATGGGTTATTTTAGTCCTGAAAAAATGGATGCACGCCCGAGGGCGGAAATTGAAGCAGTTATGAATGAATGCCAACCTGTCGTTGAGAATTTTTATAGAAGTGGCAAGGTACTGCTTGATGCTGGCTTGGATTCTGAGACCAAAAGCTTACGTCGAGTAAACGATGAGATAATCGTAACAGATGGTCCGTTTACAGAGACGAAGGAGCTTGTCGGCAGCGTATTCATTTTTGAAGCAGAAAATATGGAAGAGGCGATTCAGTTAGCTTCTCTTCATCCGACAACACAAATAAGTAGAGGGGAAGAGTTTGGATGGCGTATCGAGATCCGTCCTGTTCATTTCTTTAAGAATGAAAATTGAGTCATCGAGTAGATCTAGAGGTAATTTAGTTTTTATTACGAATCCGAAACAATGAAAATCAACATTCCATTTTGCAGGAAGCAATTACGTATATATTTTCTAACTTTTGTAATAAATATACTACTTAACACTGTATTTAGACGTATTGCTAGTCGTATTCAAACAAACGAACTTTTACAGGGAGATGTTTTTATGATGATTGGAATTAGTAAAGTTCAGGACGTACTCGAAAATTATAAATCCTCCGTATATGAAAAAGATGTTAATAAATTTCTAACAACCTATGCTTCTGATGTACATATTTATGATTGCTGGGGAAACTGGGAGTGTAAGGGTATTTCTTCATGGAGAGAGAATGTGGTGATGTGGTTTAATAGTGTGAGTGAAGACGGAAACTTATTAAAAGTAGATTTTAATGATGTAACCATTGAAGAAAATACTAATGTTGCATTCGTTCATTGTGCGGTTTCGTTTGTTGCATACAGCGCAACATCTGGAGAAAAACTTCGTCAAATGACAAACCGTTTTACATTTGGCTTAAAAAAAGTAAATGAGTCTTGGCTCATAACACACGAACATTCATCGTTGCCAATAGATATGCATACAGGAAAAGGTATGTTTAACCTAAAATAAAGAGGATTACATTACTGGCTGGCATACATGATTCATTAATACTATCATTGTTATTCGAAGGTTTATTTTTGCTATTTTTTGATAAGCTACCTTATCAAGTTGTTAAAACTTTATATTTTTTAATAGGTATTAGTGGTAGGTTATATGAGTCGATAAGAAATCAGCTTGCAGAGAAATACTTTCTCTGCAAGCTGACTTTAATGATCATCTTTCATAAAATGCTGGCGGATCTATCCCTAAGATCCTTAAATATGTATACCCTTGTCCCCTGTGGTGTATCTCATTTTCTAAGCCGTACTGAAGTCTCGCAAAATGACTTTGTACTTCACCGAAGAACGAATCCTTCATCACGATTTCAAGTCTTTCTTGGGACATTTCATGCCACTGCTTTCTCGTATTGTCCCGTACATCATGACAGATCTTGATGAGTTCTATCTTGGTGGAGACTCCTTCAAAAACATCTTTATACTCCCACACATCTAATGCAACACCACTCATATAACCATTTTCAATGTTCACAATCTCTTTGATCATCTCTGCAAACGGTCTAAGCTTCTCATCAGGAGAGTAACTAAACAGTTTATCCTCCGGAAAGACTTCTACGATACGCATCGTTAATCTTCTGTTTCCTTCCAACATCTCAAAGAAATCGTCTTTTGTTAAGAACATTTTTCATCCCCCGTTATTTTAACTATTATTGATATTCCCTAATTAATCAGAAAATCCTACAAAATAAGACGTTGATGTTGCTTCTTTTATTGAAAAAAACTTGTCTAGGGAAGTATTGCTAGGCAATTCAATAAAGCTTCCTTGAAAAAGTACCTGCAGCTGAAATAATTACAGACGTTACGGATATAACATCTATTTTAAAATCTTTTAATTAACGTTTGTAATTTCAATAAATTTGAGTTGCTGATCTGTGTAAGAGGTCAGTATATATGACTTATTCATCACTCGGGTGCGATTCTAGAAGAAGGGTTATTAAAATGTGAAGAGAATATCCTATTGGAGGTGCTATTTTATGAATGAAATATCCTTTGTAATCTCGCAAATAACAATCGCTTATAAACGAGAAGTAGAGATGGTTAACTTTTATAATGAGGTTTATAACGCGAATTTAAGCTCTTTCAAGTCGGGAGATTATACATTCTATAAAGGGAAACTAGGAGAAGTTGTTTTGTTGTTTTGCCCAAATGAGATGTTAGGGATTAAAGCTGAAAAAAATAATATTCAATTTACTGTACAAGTATCAAATTTGGATGAAGTCCTTGCTAAAGTTTTGCAGTATGGTGGTGTACCAATACAGGAAATTATTCAAGAAGAGACTCAATACAAAATAGGAATCTTAGACCCGGATGGCAATTCCATTGAATTGTTGGAGAGTATAGATACCTGATTTGATGAAAATGAATTAGGGTTTTCCTTTATCCAAAAAGGCTTGAACCTGACTTTCACCTTTTGAAACATCCAGACCTACTACTGGATTTATCTATGATTCTCCTCCTAGAAATAAATTAGTCGGTAACCCCCTAAGCTCCTTGTAATGTCATAGGTTCGCTTGTTAAACGGAATCCTTCTTGTCCCAACCAGCCTGAACATGTTTATACAAGTAGGGGGTGAACAGTTTTGCTGACGGGATATATTCCGACGGGTGCTGCGTTCTACCCCGACTACCGCTATAATAAGACCAAATAGAAAAAGGTCAACCAGTAAATAGACTGTACCCTATAGAGTAGACACTTGAAAAAGGTCTGCCCTATAGGGGTATTTTTATGTAGACTAATAAAAATG